>NZ_CP170176.1:0-1819763 GCF_020806305.2 Vibrio sp. F13
CTTGGTATGCTTGACCAAAGCCTTTAACGAACAGGCCATTCTCTGCTTTAAGGTTGAACAGAGAGAAGTCTTGAAGTTGGCTCAAACCATCAATGATTTCACCAAAACGCTCTTGCATCTGGCCAATCACTTGAGTCCAAAGTTCGGTTTCACGCTCAACAACACTTGCTTGTGCATCAAACGTTAAACGCTTACGCGCGTAAAGCTGCTTCGAGCTCTCTTCGTCTTCGATCATCATCAAAGAGACTTGAGGGTTCGCTTTCAAGTTACGAGCATGACGAGCAATATCAGAAATGAGAACAAAGTAACCTTCTTGGTTCTGAACGAAAGGTGCGTAACTTACGTTCGGGCGACCTTCTTCATCAACCGTTGCAAGTTGAAGGGTACGGCGCTCTTGGCGAAACTCTTTGATTTCTGGACCTAGGCGACCTTGTAGACGTTCTTGTTTTACTTGCTGTTCCATGGGTAATTCCTTTCTTCACTTTCTCTGATTTATTATTTTTGCTCGAGGTTGAGCGATCATTGGCGAACTAAACAATCCTCGAGCATTGATGTACTGTTTAAACGAGTTGGCAACCTTAGTTAAGCTTGCCGTTAATCGTGCTTAAGCTTATTCTTTTAGTGCTTTGAAGCGTTCTACTTGGTCGGCAATAAGCTCACGCTTTTCATTGCGGCCTAGGTAGATCTTAAAAATGTTCTCGCCCGTTTCACTGAAGAAACCGAAGTAATGACTTTCACGACCCATGAACGCTTTGCTCACCAAACCAACGTGTTTGATGTTGTCGAGTTTCAGGTGACCATGAAGCTCGCCTTCTTTGCCCATTAGGTTGTAGTAACCACGTGCTACTTTGCCTTTAGGGAAAGGCGCCTTTACTTCGAAGATTGAGCCAAATGAATGCATAATTGTGGTCACAGGGCCCCAGCCCACTAAACCTTCTAGAATCTCTTGAGCACGGCCGCCATCTAGCATTACCGCCATGTCGTTTGGAAAAGCAGCCACTACTTCAACTTCTGAAACGCCTAGCTTCTCAGCAATCGCAGTAGGAAGTAGCTTAGGTTCTTCTTCTAGAATAAGAGCGACACGTTGTTCTAGAGTTTCTGTCATTTCTAATGTTGTATCTGTCATTGAATATGTTCCGTATAAACGAGTAATTTACGTAAGTTATAAACTAAAAATTCGATATTAAGCGTGCTTCAAGCTTGCATGCGGGTGAACACCCGAACTTGACGCTTTCGGCGCCGGGTGCATAGCCTGATATTCAGCGTTAAGCACTTGAATCACACTCTGAGCCAGACTTACTGCCCAGAAGCTGCCAGCAATAGTCAAGCTCAAGTAATCCTCTGAAAGCTCAACCAGACCATTCTTCTCCCAATGCGAAAACAGAGGCTTCAGATAATCGAACGTGTCTTGTCCCATAAAGGTCGGTAACGTACTTCTTCTAACAACACCAGAATCAAAACCGGCCTTCAATGAAGAGAAACTTGGCTCTAATGAGCTTTGCTTGGTCATCATGGCTATAGGCAATTGACCTTGCTTTATAGACTCCATGTAGCTGTCTAAAGTTCGATGTTGCATTACACCGTGGCCACCAATGTTGCCACCAGCGCCACAACCAATCGGCAAAACTTCGGCATAGGTTTTCGCTAAGCTGTTGTAAATGCTGCGTTCTCGATTATCACGAGTCCAGTGATTCACGCTGAGTTGCTTGACCTTATTTTTTGCCATGAACTCAACACCCGCCAAGTACATACTCGCTTTATCTGGCGTATTGGCTGGTGGTGGAATTTTTCCTTTCTCAACGAGATTAAGCATAGGAGCATTACCCCCAACAATCAGTTGGTAGAGGTCAATACCGTGAGCACCAGTAGACATGTAATCTTCTAAGTCTTGTTGGAACACTTCCATAGACTGGTATGGTAATCCGTACAGCAAATCCAAAACGATGGGAGCTTGCTCGGTACGGCTCAAAGCACTGATACGTTCCAACACCACTTCACGGTCATCTAAGCGCTTGGCGCTGCGTCGAACCTGAGTGTTAAAACTTTGAATTCCGAATGAGAAGCGATTGAAACCACCTTCAAGAGCACGATCAAACATCTCGTCGCCAAAGCGATTGATACGTCCTTCCAAGGTCATTTCCACATCGTTTGCTAGTGGGAAATATTGGCGAATAGCCTTGCCTAACTGCTCTACTTGTTGAGGAGACAAATCGGTAGGTGTTCCGCCACCAATGTAGACGGCGTGAAATAATCCAGACTGAGCCCAAGGCGTTTTGGCTTTTTGCTTTAGCTCAACCATCAGCGCATCAAAATACTCATCCACTAATTTACGGCTGGCGGCATTTTGGAAGAAATTGCAGAACGTACAACGCACACGACAAAAAGGAATATGGATATACAAGCAACGCTTATCCTGTTTTTTCCCTTCACTCAGCATCAGTTCGTCAAAGAGTTCTAACTTCTTACTCGGGTCGACCGGAATTGAACTTCCTCCGGCATGGGCAGAATGCTTTTTAGCAAACGCAAAACGAAGCGGATCAGGGCTAGAAACACCCAAGATTGATTCGTCATGCTTATAGATATTAAGACTCATATAATCTCTCTAAACACTTACATAGCAAAGTCTGGAAGACTATTCGCTAAAACTGAAATAATCATAAATAGACGCAAATGATAATGCAATTGATAATTGATCTTATTTAGATTCTAAGCAATAATCCGATACAGATTTTGGATTTGGTAAAGGATTGAGTGTGAACGTTCCTAGATATGTTATTGCAGGCGGTGCATCGTTAGTGATTCATGCAGCGCTATTATTTGTTGCTCAAGAATCCAAAGTATTCGCGATGCCTGCAGGTAGCCAATCGAACACGGTATCGATCAATTTCACGCCTAAGAACACGCCTTCCCCGGCTCAACAAAAAACCATCACAGAGCCGGTTGAACCAGAACCAATCAAAGAAACGGTCTCACAAGCTGAACCTAAACCTGTCGAATCCAAGGCCGTTGAGCCAAAGCAAGCCAAACCGACGCCAAAGAAAAAAGCGATCACCAATAAGCCTCAACCCAAGAAAGTAGAGAAAAAGGTTGTTGAAAAGAAGCCGATTCAAAAGAAACCAAAGACAGAGAAAAAGGTCGTTAAGAAAAAACGCCCAGAACTAAAACCAGAACCAAAGTCCAAACCAACGCCTCAACCAGAAAAACTGGCCGACAAGAAAGTCGATAGAAATCTGGCTGAGTCTGCCAACCAACCTCAGCAAGTAAACCAAGGCGTATCAAACCAAGAGCCTGTGCTAGTCACTAAGCCTTCGTTTTCAGCTCCCCCTACTCCCCCGACTTACCCTCGACAGGCAAGACGTCGTGGTATTGAAGGGGTCGCAATTTATGAGGTCTGGTTAGACGCGGAAGGCAAACAAATTAAGCAAGCATTAGTAAATTCATCAGGCGTACTAATACTCGACAACGCCGCTTTAGACGCCATTAAAAAATGGAAGTTCTCACCCCACACTGTCAATGGTCGAGCGATTGCTCACCGAGTACAACTACCTGTTCGTTTTAGGTTGGAATAATCATGCAACAAATCAGTTACTTACAAGATCAACTTGGCTTAATGACTTGGCCTCTTCTTATCTGTTCAGCATTAACCGCAATGATCATCGCTGAACGTGTCTTCCAAGTGATGTTAAGCATTGGTGTTGGCAAACGCGCCATTCGTCGCGAGCTCAATCAAATATCACCAACCAACAGCAAAGAGATTGAGGCTCTCGCTCAGTCTATTTCAGGTAAACGACCGCTGCTGTACAAGGGCGTCTCGATGTTGCTTGCTCACCACTCTTTTTCGAAAGGACTACGTGAAGATGCGGCAGGCATCTGGCTACAAGAAAAACGCCACCAGCTTCATGCAGGTTTAAGGTTGCTTGGTTTAATCGGCGTGATCAGTCCACTAATTGGCTTGCTTGGTACGGTGCTTGGTCTTATTGAGATGTTCAAAGGTGTAGCTGCTACCACCGGAAGTATTACACCAAATGATCTAGCTGACGGCCTTGGCTTAGCAATGAGAACCACAGCTGCAGGTTTGATGATTGCACTGCCTGCAATATCAGGATCTCAACTGCTTGGGCTTTGGGCCGATAGGGTTTTGGCGCAGCTAGAACATACTTTGAATTATGTGAATGTGTGGTTAGAAGGCATGTCGATTCAAACTAATCAGTCTGGCGAAACTAAAGGTTCATCATTAAACAAAGTCGCTGTCGGTGATGTGAGACAAGCATGATTAAAACGCCCCACTCATCTCAAACACAAAGTTTGGCTCCGGACTTAACACCGCTGCTCGACATCATTTTTATCGTGATGGTATTCCTGCTGCTGACAGCATCGGTGAAGTTGGAGTCATTAGAAGTCGAACTGCCGAGCTCTGATATTAAGAACGTTTCTGAAGTTCATAAAGATTCGATTAGCGTCAATATCTTAGATCACGAACCCTACTGGGCGATTAACGGCCAAGAGTACATCGACTGGGAAAACTTCAAGATTGCATTGCTAGAAGAAACAGGCACATCAGACAAGAAGCCGATCATCATTGGTGCAGATAAAGCCGCCAACGTTGAGAACCTAGTGAAATTGCTGTCTTTCCTTCAAGAGAACGGAATACCAGCGACTCAATTGCTCACTGAAGATGGCTAGAACAACTCTCTATTTTCATGAAGTTTGGCTCTTGATGACTAACACCAAAGAAGCAGAGCTAAACCTCTCTATCGATACGAACTCACAATGCGAACGGACTGCTCACTGAGAATCTTCGCGAAACAAGTAGATAATATAAAGAAATGATTATGAACAACTTAAACGTGCTCAATAAATTAACGACCAAGAGACATCTCCTTTCAGTAGCTGCAATCAGCTTGGCACTGACTGCGCCAACGGCAATGGCCAATGACGTAGAACAACCTCGAATCATAAGTGCAGGCAGTGCTGTGACTGAATTGGTCTTAGCATTAGGCGCTGAAGAGCAGTTAGTGGCGATTGATGTGACCAGCCATTTCCCTCAAGCAGAGAACCTGCCGAAAATTGGTTACCACCGAAACCTTTCAGCAGAAGGCTTGATTGCTTTAGAGCCAACGACACTGATTGGCTCAGATGAAATGGGACCTGACAACGCGATTTCTCAATTGAAATCTGCCGGTGTCGATGTCGAGATCGTCAATACCGAAGCAAACGTTGAGGGGTTATTAAAGCGTATCGACCAAATCGCAAAAATTACCCACACCGAAGCTCACTCACAGCAAGTCAAAGCTGAAGTAAATAAGAAGATTGCGGCACTAAAAGCAAACCAAGTACCCAACAACGAAGCGAAGAAAGTTCTGTTCTTATTATTGCATGAAGGTCGCCCGGCGAACGTTGCTGGCGGTGAAACGTCACCAAACGCAATCATTGAATTGGCTGGCGGTGTGAACCCTGCGGCTAAAAGCCTAACGTCTTACAAGCCACTATCGATGGAATCACTCGTTGAAATGCAGCCTGATGTCATCTTGGTGAGTGGCCGCAGCTACCAAAAAATGGGCGGCGCTGACGCTATTCTTAAATCGCTGCCTATGTTAGCAGCGACTCCTGCTGGCATGAACAAACAAATCATTACCGTAAAAGGCAGTGCATTAGTCGGCGGACTTGGCCTCGAAAGCCTTTCAGAAGCCAAGCGATTAAACGCTCTTATCTATCCGTTATAACTTATCTACCCGCTATAACTCAACTACCCTATTTCCACTGTTGCTTGCTTAATGCTCATCACCGTCTCGTTTTTTACGAAGTCGGTGATAAGTATTGAAGCGGGTGATAGACATTGAGGCTCTTTATGTTGCTACGATCCGTCCCACTGAAAACATCGATGTTAGGCCTAGGGGCTACCCTAGTCTTCGTCGCACTGTTCTCAATTACCGTTGGGCCAATGAACATTAGCTTAGCTGACAGTGCAGCGAGCTTACTCCAACCAAACAATGATTTAGCCCCACACATCAATTTAGTGATACAAGAGATTCGCTTACCTAGAACTATTTTGTGCATGCTAATCGGCGCGATTCTCGCGTTATGTGGTGCGGTTATGCAGGGGCTATTCCGCAACCCGCTTGCTGAGCCGGGGATCATCGGTGTCTCTGCAGGCGCGGCATTAGGTGCAGCGTTGGCTATTGTTCTTTTCTCTGAACTCTCATTGCAATACCCGGCCTTCATGAATTTTGCGGCCGTTCCTGTGTTTGCCTTTTTAGGTGGCGCTTTAACCACACTCTTGGTCTATAAACTGGGCACGGGTAAATTCGGAACCTCAGTAACCATCATGTTGTTGGCGGGTGTGGCGATCAGTGCGCTCTCTGGGGCTGGTATTGGGTTCTTGAACTTCATCGCTGATGACCAAATGCTGCGTGATCTTTCGTTATGGTCGATGGGTTCACTAGCAGGAGCGAAGTGGTCAGGCATTTTGCTTGCTGCAGTTACGCTCGTAGCACTGTTTATTGTTTTTTACCGTCAAGCGATGTCACTGAATGCCCTGCTCTTAGGTGAGTCAGAAGCGCAACACCTTGGCATTCCAGTACAAAAACTCAAACGAAAGCTCATTCTACTGACAGCCGCAGGCGTTGGTATCACAGTGAGCCTGTCTGGCATGATCGGATTCATCGGGCTCGTTATCCCTCATTTAGGTCGTATGTTGGCAGGCCCAGATCACCGAGTTCTTTTACCATTGTCAGCTGTACTAGGCGCACTACTGCTAACAGCCGCAGACATGTTCTCACGCGTGGTACTGGCACCAGCAGAATTGCCTGTGGGCATTGTTACCGCGATTATCGGCGCTCCATTCTTCTTGTACCTTCTATTTCAACAGAAAGGGAGAATCCTTTAATGTTTCCTTCAGCGTTAAAAGCGACCGATATCGAAGTGAAGTTCGGCAGCAAAGTGATATTAGATGGCGTTTCTATTGAGATTGAGGCTGGAAAGGTAACTACACTGCTTGGGCCAAATGGCGCAGGGAAAAGCACGTTACTTAAAGCCTTGTGCCAAGAGATATCAAGCAACGGCGATATCCAATATTTTGGACACACCAAAGACAAGTGGCCTTCTCAAAAATTGGCGAAGCATCTGGCTATGCTACCTCAGCACAGTACGTTGACCTTCCCATTTTTGGCACATGAAGTTGTCGAGCTTGGTGGTATTCCTCTGCAAGAGTCCAACAAGAACCTCACCAACATCGCTAGTCAAAAAATGGATGTTGCCGATGTGACTCACCTGAGTGAAAGGCTCTACCCTTCGCTATCCGGCGGTGAAAAACAGCGTGTTCATTTGGCTCGAGTGCTAACCCAGCTTCACTATTCTGGTGACCAATGTATCTTGATGCTTGATGAACCCACATCAGCACTGGATCTTGCCCACCAGCACAACACCTTAAAGATCGCGAGAGAGCTAGCCGACAACCACAATGCCGCGGTTATCGTAGTTTTGCATGATTTAAACCTAGCCGCTCAATATTCCGACCGATTAGTGGTATTGAAGGATGGACACTTAGTTTGCGATGGAAGTCCTTGGGAGGCGCTAAAGCCGTCAATGATTGAAGACGTATACGGATACAAAAGTATCGTCGAAAAACACCCAACCATGAGCTTCCCTCAGGTTCATCCCGCACAATAAACGCAATCAAAAACTGGCGCATTTAGAGTATTCGTTCCTTCTAACGCCGACACCATTCAAAGCCTCGATTTAGTCGAGGCTTTTTTATTGGCTCACAGCCTCTCTCTCGCCTTAAACTCAATTTTGTTAGTAACCATAGCAATAAGCTATAAAACGGCTCACCCAGAGCGTTTGAGGCTCTAGAAATAAACATAATCAGTTAGTGTTGCTAAGCTTTTCGCAATTAAGGTGGAATGTAAGACTCGAGCGTAAGCATATAAAAAGAAAAGAAATAACTTCATTTGGCACAAAGCAAGATAGCAGAAGCGATATGAGTTCGAGAGAAAAAGCGAAAGAGAAAGAGAAAGAGAAAGAGAAATTGCAGACACAAAAAAAGCCCCCGTAGGAGCTTCTTTTATCGTGTGTTGATTACTGACTCATGCGAATCAATGACTTACCAATCAACCACTCTAGTTCTTTACCGCTAGTATCACCAAACTGAGTTTCAGTCAGCTTGTATAGACGGTCAATACCGTTTGCAGCGAACTCATGAGCGCTCTCAGCAGTAACGATATGATGGAAAAGTAAACGTAAAATTGCTAGGAACTCAGCGTCTTCAAGTGCTGCAACCCAGCTAGCTGAAAATGCGTCAAGGCCATTTTCAAAGTCAATGTGTTCCATAAACATCTTGAAAATACGACCGTCTAAAGCAGCAGTAAAATCCGTTTTCTTAGGAAAGTGATGACTAATACCTGTACGAGAAACGCCTGTTTGTTGACTCAATGTCGTGTATGACATCTTGTCGTAACCCAATCTCAATAGCTGGTCCACAACGGCATCCATGATCTTCTGGATCGTGATTTCTGTATCTTCTTTACTACGCTTTGGCATATTCAGGCTCTTCTCTTTGTAAATCCATCTAACTCAATCAAATGAAGTCAGAATGAAAATCGTTATCAGCATTATGTGAGCAAGATGTTTTTTCGCAAGTATTTAGAACTAAATGCACACAAATACTATGTACGAACAATTTTACAGTGATGTCTCTTTGGACACTTTGTCTAATTATTCTTCGAAAATCACCTTACAATCCTAAGTCGATAATTTTAAATAACGACTTCGAATATGAAATACCCAACGAAAAATTCATTGTATAAATACCTATCAAGCGATAGATAGTCTTATAAAATCATTCCTGACGCAACTAAGTGAATGATATTCTGACAAATTAATAACATTCCTTTTCAACAAAACGTGAGGTAAATCACATACATATTTATCGGCGCGAATGTAGATATTCATTAAACACCTTAACAAACAACATAGCATACCAGTATAAATTAGTTCAAAGGTTTTAATTTTTGTAGATACAGTTCAAATTGCTCGTTAGAATAACCTCAGACTTTGTAAGAGGATTATTTATGAGCCAAGATATTGGTAACAACGATGTATGTGAGGCTTGCGGTTGCGCAGGTGAAATTGGCTTCATCATTAAAGAAGGCGACGAGGTTGCTGAGGTAACGGTTTACGGCAACTCCAAAGCACTTATTGAAGCTGAATTAGCTAAGTACGTTGAGTTAGCAAAGCAGGTGTCTAGCAATGTTGAATTTGAAGCATCAGAGATGACTGAAGACAGCACAGAATTGCACGCACGCTTTAAATTTGAAGTAAGCGCTGAGAAAATTATTTTCGAACTTAAGACTCGCTCTCTAGCGCGTTAATATAAGCACTTATGCTCATATAATTAAAAGACGAGTTTATTACTCGTCTTTTTTTATTATTTCAACCCAACCTAGAGCACCATTGGTCTCAAAGTCATTTTCAGCCGCACATTTAATCAAAACACCAGTGACCTCAACGATAGCACCAACACTATATGCCTTATCATTGTAATAACAAACTCGTTGCTGTGAAGTACTCTGAGTGACAACCACTGCCGCTTTTGCAGGCGTTGATATTATTTTATTAGCACTTACTGATATTGAACAAAACGCAGAGGTCAGAATCACAAAGCATTTTAGAATTTGATGCTTTATTCGAACCGAAAATTTACCTTTCATGTCTCTTATTCCTTTCTACCTACCAACAAATGAGTAAAACACTATGCGAGAATAATTTTTTCTTTATAGTGTTAACGTCTATCGTAATAAGAAGCTTGTTATGCTCCGAATAATTGCACTTATTATTGGTTCTTTAACCATAACAAATGTGACTGCTGAACCACTCGATCAGTATCAAATATTGAACCATCTGGATAATTACGGAAACTTATATTTACGAAATAAGCCATACACATCACTGCCAACAAGGTTAATCGTTGATGGCAACCTCAATATTGAGAACACTGCGATTACCCGCCTACCCAAAGGGTTGGAAGTAAACGGAAGTCTTAAAGGCGGTAACAGCCAACTCTCGCGGGTTCCTTCGGGAGTGAAGATAAAAGGCTATGCCGACTTGATTGGTAGTCAGATTACCAGTTGGCCAAGAGGTGTGAGAGTGGGCGGATTTATTAACCTCACGGATACTCCCCTCCAGAGGCTACCCAATGGCTTTAGAGTAAAAGGTGACCTGAGCGTGATTCGTACGCCTTTGACAGAGCTACCAAACGGGATAGTGATTGATGGCGATTTATATATAGGCGGTTCTGGGATTACAACATTTCCCGACACCATGACGGTCAAAGGTAATATCTACCTAGGTGGTAACACGATTACCACGTGGCCAACCAACCTAGAGCTTGGTGGCGCTGTCGCTCGCTAATTCAGCCTAAAGCTCTATTGCTCTATTGCTCTGAAGCTCTGAAGCTCTAATGCTCTAATGCTCTAATGCTCTAATGCTCTAATGCTCCAATGCTCCAATGCTCCAATGCAGCAGCAAGTAGTAATTCAGAAACAAAAAAGGAGCCCAAGGCTCCTTTTTCAATTAAATCAAGTTACTACTCAACTCACAAGCTAACTAACGCTCGTTAACCAATGTTCTTCACTGGATTCGCATAGCTGTCGATTAAGTACTGACGAGCACCTTGTGGCAAGCCAGATAGTTTATCTTCAAACTCCTGCTTAACCGCTGCTGTAATCGACTCGTCTTCTTTTTCCGCTGCCAGCAAGTTTACTGGAAACAGTTTGTAGTTGTCGTGGATCTGGCGGTCGATCTCTTGAGCAAGCGCTTCAGGCGTATCAAAATCTTGGTCGATAACCTGACCGAAACCAACATGAACACGTCCTTTATTGCCGATGATACCTTGAATGATACTTTCGATATCTTCAAATTCACCCTTTTCGTAACTGCCGTTTACGTCTTTTTCAAAAAGCTCGATCGCTTTCGCGATATCACATGGATCGTTTTCGTAAGAAATAGACACAGGAACGATCTTCAACGACTTCACGTATTCAGGGAAGGCAATTTTCTGCTTACGACCTTCAACGTGGAACATCTTCAAGATTGCTGGCTCAGTAAAATCATTGCCGTCTTTTGCACGGCCTTCCTTTTGAGCGATCCAGATAGAATTGCCCGTTTCCAAAGAATGCTTGATGTACGAAGACAACTGCCCCAGTGCTTTCATCATCTCACGAGGCCCTTTCAAAGAACGCTTTACAATAAAGCTCTTATTAAGGCGCATCAGTTCAGTCGCACATGGTTTCTTCAACAAGTTGTCACCAATTGCAATTCGGCAAGTTTGGTGATTGTTGTGATGCAATGCGTAATTAACTAATGCTGGATCCATAGCAATATCACGGTGATTTGAAATAAACAGGTAAGCTTGACTAGCGTCCAGTGACTCTACACCTGTGTATGTCACACCATTCGTGGTTTTCGCTAATGTATCTCGCAAGTATTTCTTAACTTCAATCTGAATGGATTCAACGCTGGTCAGCTTGCTCCATTTCATTTTCAAGTAAACGCGCAAGATCGGGCTCATTAATGCTTTAAACCAAGACGCATGGTTTGAAAAACGATAGTGCAGAATCGCACTGATAAATTCTTCATCATTAATAAGACGGTTTAGTGCCGCTGGAATTTCATCATCGCCGTAAGGACGAATATCAACATATGGATCGGTCGGAGAGGTCATTTTTTAATTCAAATAATAAAAATCTGGCTCATTCTACGCGTTGTTTTGACTTCTCGCAGCTACAGAGTCCATACTTTTGACAAGGTCAGACCAGAAAGATTGAAAATACCCTGTTATTGTTGGCATTCTTGAAAATTAACGGTAATCTTGACGCCCCAAAATTAAGGTACTATCTATGAACTTCGCTATTGAATATACATCGGCTTACTTTTCACACTTGGTGATCACACCTCGCAAGAAAGTACTTAAACATAGCCTTGTATCGGTTCAAAGTGGCTTGGTTTTGATAAAGCTGGGTAAACAAGAGTATGCCGTCGAGCCAGGCCAGAGTGTATGGATTCCATATGACTGCCTAACATCACTGACCTACTTTCCAAACACCCAGGTTAATCGTGTCGATTTCTCAGTTCGTTTGACCGACTCATTCCCGAGACAAGCAGGATACATCACGCAAACCAACCTCTCTTCTGCGTTACTGGAAAAGTTGGAGCTAACCAAAGCTCGCGCTTCAAATGCCAATAATACGGAGCAAGCGTTTAAAGATATGCTTTCTGTTCTCAAGCAAGAAGTGTTGGCATTTAAGCCACTGCTTTGCGAAAGTGCTCTGTCTCAGCGATTCAATCAGTGGAACATCGATGACTCGAACCTACCGCAAGAACACACCTTGGTGATGGTAATGCGCGAGGCAAAGAAACGTATGCAGTCGGGTCAGAAACGTGCACTTGTGATTGATGATCTGTTCTCAGGTAAAGAAGAAGAGTTCGAGCAACTGTGTATGCTTGTTTTTGGTGAAGATTTATAGCTTGCCGGAAAGTGAGTGCTGGTATTAAAACTCGCAAGCCAGATACTAAAAAGCCGCAAAAACTGAGTTTTTGCGGCTTTTTTAATTCTTACTATTTAGACGTAGATAGCAATCTATCTGTGTATCTGCCTGTCTAAAATGGCAACTCAACCTGCATCATTAGGTCGGCGTCACGTGAGTCGTGCCAACGATAATCAAAGCGCATACGCGGCTGCCCTTCGACTTTCTCGCCAAAACCGATGCTGAGTTGAAGACCATGATTCATCAACCACTCTTCAGTCGACATATCATACTGCTCATCTTCAAGGTCTTCTGGAAACCACATACCCAAGCCAACATAGTTTGACTCAATGCTTTGTGTCAGCAATGGCGAGTCTTTGGTTTGAAGAACCCAGTCAGACCAATAGTCCGGTGTGCTTTCCGGTTCATCATCGCTCAGCCCACTGATTTCCATCATACGTTGGCCAAAAGACTCAATGCTGGTCGAGAAATCTAGACAATTGTCATCTTCATCAGAAGTCAGCATGATTGAATCTAAGCTAAAAAAATCACACTCAGCATACGCAGGCATACTACATGCTGCCATGATCAACGTCGCTGGTATCGCGCTCTTTAGCATAGTCCTCTGACCTCTTGATTAGTGAACTCACATTATCTGATACAGTCCACTATCTTGCAACATCTTTGTAACTGACTTTGTACTCAGTTTTGCAACATCGCTTCCACTTATCAGTGCATTACGTATGTCTGTGCTGCGAATTTTCACTTTTTCAGGGCAAGCCATTACAGACCACTGCTCGGTAATCTCATCTGATTTATAGAAAGATGAGAACTTAAAGAAGTTATCTGGGCCAATAACAAACGTCAGTTCAGCGTCACGATGTAACTTTTGAAGTTCACTGAGCACTGCATAAGTCGTGACGCTTTCACCTGGGGTAAATAGGCTCTTTTCGATCAACGAAAGCTCAACTTGATCCAGTGAAAGATCACTGATAAATGCATTAACTAACTGACATCTCGTATCAAAGTCTAGCATCTCTTTTCCCCAAGCATGGGCAATACTTGGAACGAGTAGAATTTTGTCAAAGTGAGCCAACGAATCAATCACACTTTTATGCCCTAGGCTCGGTGGATTAAACGCACTACCGAAAATGGCTATTTTTTCCATTGTTTATTACTGCCTTCTCTTTCTAAGCTTGTGCAAAGAGGTTTTTAAATCGGATGATTTAGGTATGATAACACTAGATTTTTAATTTGCTTGCAGGAAAGGAATACGAATGGAACAGTTAATTCGTGACGAAATGCGCGTACTACCTTCAATTGACCCTCACTTCGAAGTGACTCGTCGTGTGGACTTTATTAAAACGAAACTTCAGCAGTCAGGCTGCAAGTCTCTGATCCTTGGTATCAGTGGCGGTGTAGACTCAACGACCTGTGGCCGCTTGGCACAAATGGCCGTGGATAGCCTGAATGAAAACTCTGGCAGCAACGACTACCAATTCATTGCGGTTCGCCTACCTTACGGCGAACAAAAAGATGAAGATGAAGCACAACTTGCTCTCTCTTTCATCCAGCCTTCTCAATCTGTTTCTGTAAACATCAAAGCGGGTGTTGATGGGCTTCACGCAGCATCTCACGTTGCACTTGAAGGTACAGGTTTACTACCAACAGACTCAGCAAAAATCGACTTTGTTAAAGGTAATGTGAAAGCTCGCGCTCGCATGATCGCGCAATACGAAATTGCGGGTTACGTTGGTGGTCTTGTGATTGGTACTGACCACTCAGCAGAAAACATCACTGGCTTCTACACCAAACACGGTGACGGTGCATGTGATTTAGCGCCTTTGTTTGGCCTGAACAAGCGTCAAGTTCGTGAACTTGCAGCAACGCTAGGTGCGCCAGAGCTATTGGTTAAGAAAGTGCCTACTGCCGACCTAGAAGAGCTTGATCCACAGAAAGCCGACGAAGCAGCATTGAACCTTTCTTACGACCAAATCGATGATTTCCTTGAAGGTAAAGAAGTCCCTCAAGACGTGTCAGACCGCTTAGTAGGCATCTACAAAGCAACACAGCACAAGCGTCAACCGATCCCAACGATCTACGATTAATTGTTTGAATTAATCTTAGAATCAAAAAGGCCGGAAGTTCATTTCAGTGAACTTCCGGCCTTTTCTATTCAATGTGCTTTTCTTTCTGGCCTTCCGACCTACCGAGTTAGTCTACAACTTCGATATCAGTTTGAGGCACACTGCAACACGCCAGTATTTGCCCCATGTTGCGTTCATGCTCTTGCAACGCCGGTACATCAGGTTGATGAACTTGCCCAGACTCAAGGGTCACTTTACAAGCACCACAGAAACCCGCGCGACAGCTTGATGCGATAGACACACCTGCCGACTCAGCTTGCTCTAGTAGTGTTGATTGGTTGTTGCCTTCGAACAGGTAGCCGTTAACGCTCAACTGCAGTTGCTTCACCGCTTCTTCCGTTGATTGAGCAACACCAAACGCTTCTTGATGATAATGCTGAGGATTCAGCCCCATTTGAATCAGCAATTTCTTGGCATTATCCATAAAGCCGTCAGGGCCACACACGAATGCTTGGCGCTTATGAAGGTCCTCAATTTTGGCGACATGAGACACACTCAAACGACCTGACAAACCATCCCACTCTTTCGTTGGTTGGCTTAGTGAATAAATCACACTTAGACCAGCATGTTCGCGAGCGATCTTATCAATCTCAGCTTGATAAGGGATATCTTCTTCACTGCTGCATTGGTGATAGAACACCACATCATCAATCTGACCATGGTCGGCTAAGTAACGAAGCATCGACAACATAGGGGTGATGCCGCTTCCCGCTGATAACAGCAGTAATGGATGTGTTGGGTTATCTTCTAAGTAGAATGCGCCATCTGGATTCTGAGCAACTAGCGTGTCACCGACTTGGAAGTGATCATTGAGCCAGTTTGAGATTTGACCATCGTCCACTCGCTTCACGGAAATCGCCAAACGACCTGCGCGTGAAGGGCTAGAAGATAACGTGTAACGACGAGACACTTTCTCGCCATTAATCACCATTTCAATCGGTAGATGCTGCCCCGGCTGATAGCTTGGTAATAAATTGTTTTCTTTCGCTGGCTCTAGCCAAAAGGTTGTGAAGTCGCGAGCGATCTCTTCACGCTCGACGCAAGTTAAGTGCAGTGACTCGACCCAAGAGTCTTCGTAGTGTTCTTTCTCTTTGGTTTCAAGTACCTCAACAACGTCACCCGCTTTCACCAGACCTTCATTTTTCGCCACAAGGTTCTGACCAAAGAAAACGCCACCACGTTCATTGGCTCTGAACGTAGAAAAGGTATTGAGTGGCTCTTTTGTTGCTCTGAATTCGCCGCTCTCAACATCGACTGTCGTTAGGATACAGCGCTCACAAGGCTTCACCGCTTCGAATTCAACCTCACCAATTCGAATGCGCTTCCAACCATCTTCAGCAAACGCTTCAGTGTTTGAGACGACAAAATTGGTGCGGAACTGATCCATGGAATGCGTTTCAGGACTACGGCGATTCAACTCATCAAGCGAAGCTTGGCTGATGATTAACATCGGGTAACCATCGGCGAAACTGACATTCTGACCAAGCTTTTCTCGAACACGATTAGATTGCTCACCACAGAACAGAAGTTCTACGCGAACACCAAGCACATCGCTAAACCAATCATCCGCCTCGTCGTTGGTGGTATACGCAGTGAAGCTATCTTTCCACACTGTTGCAGGCGCTTCTTGCATCTTGAAGTTTGCATATTTTAGGCGCAGCGGTTCTTTGCCTTCGTAAGTAAAAATCAAACCGTCTGGCTGCAAGCTAGAAGACACCTTGACCATTTTAGGGTACTTACGCGCCGTCACCATTGAGCCGTCAGCCAAGGCCAACATAAAACGTCTGTCGAAGGTAAGGCCCTGTTTTTCGACCCAAGCAGAAGAGAGTGCAATCCCACCTACTGATTTAACCGGAAACACATTAATTTGAGATAAGGAGGGCTGTTGACCTGAAAGCTCTTGCTCCAAAGCCTTTTGATCCAAAGGTGACTGCGACATAACGATTCCAATGTTTTGTTGTTTGTCCCAATGCTAACAAATGGTTATAAATAGATAAACTGGCAGGCATTAAACACTTGATACTAAGTAGGCATGATTAAACTAATAGAATGGCATTATGTTCCGGCAAACCTAAAACTCTTTGAAACTAACGATGATGCTTTACACACTAAAAGTAACCCGAATTTATTCACGCTATTTTTAAGTAGATCAGCAATATGCTGCACCTTGTTTCGACAATTGACTCAATGAGCCAGGTTTGCCTAAGTGATAGCCCTGAAAATAATCTATGCCCTGCGATTGTGCAAAACGTAAATCTTCATGGTTTTCTATACCTTCAGATAACAATTCAATCTGATACTTCCGAGCTAAAAATCTAAGACGCTCCCAAAAGGTCGAATTATCACTCCGGTTTCTCATTAACGACCGATCTATTTTCACTATGTTCGGTTTAACAACCCTAATCAGTGCTTCACCAGTGTTATAACCACTGCCATAGTCGTCTATCGCGATTTTAATTCCAAGACCACGACATACTCCAAACTGGGACATCATCCTTTTCTCGTCAATGCCAACCGGGTATTGTTCATTCTCAGTAAGCTCAATCCATAAGGTTATACCTAACTTGTTGCATGCTTGCCAAATTGGGGAAATATCACGTAGAAAAGTGAAACTTAAAACGTGATCAGGGGAGATATTAATAGTCAGAAAATCAATCATTTTCTTCTGAGACAATAATTCCTCGGACACTCTTAACAAGAATATTTGAGTAAACCATGCAATCTTCTTAGAGTCTAACAGACAGCGAATTGACGATTCAACATCGTGCCCTTTTTCCCAACGTAACAAAACCTCAGCACCGACAGTTCCATTGCCATTAGTTATCGGTTGAAAAACAGGATAAAACAATCCCTGATTAACATCGTCAATAAGTGCTTCGGCTTGCAAATTTTCAGACAACATATTCGTATTCATAAACAAACCTCTTTTTGTGATTAATCCATACTACAGATCAATAACTAGCAAGGATTAGCATGAACAAATCATATGTAGCTTTACATGCCTACTTCTTAACCGTGAAGACAAACTGCATAAGTAGTTAAACGAACTCCTGTACAAATACACAATGCCGTTTCAAAACGGTAATCTCGAGTCTGTTACTTTTAGATAGGTTATTAAAAACGCCATAAACTATCATAGATGACTATACTTCAATTAGATCAAATTACGCTTAGGGATAATGTATGTTTGGTGACTATTTAAAGGAATTGAGAGTCTCACTAGGTCTTACTCAGAGTGAGCTTGCTGTTAAGTTAAACCTTGCAAATGAAGAGTTTCGCTCTGTAGACGTGGTAACTCTCAGTCGTTGGGAACGAGGAAAAACCAAACCAACACTTGCAAAATGCCTAAGAATCTTGCGTTGTTTACAGGTTGACCTGAGTGACTTTTATGAATTAATACCTAATCCAAACGAAACAAAGCTACTAGACGAGATTGAACAACTTCGTTTTAATAACAGGGTAACGAAGCTTTCATCATTAAGTTATGAAGAGCCACAAGAGCCACAAGAGCCACAAGAGCCACAATCAGCTTTAATTACTGAGATGCCACTTCTTTTGAAAGATGATGACGAGATACTATCTAGCCTTAAAATCTTTTACGAAACAGCCATCCATACACCGAAGGGTTTTTTCGACATTAATCTATATGACTACCAACAAAACAAACGAGCTATTTTAAAAAGATTTATAACAGAAAGCGGGCAGTTGGTAGGTCACTCACTTAGTTTTATATTCGAAAGTGACTATTTTGACAAAGTTACTCATTCAAAAATCATTGATATCGACCTGACAAAATCTGTCAGTTATAAAAATTCGACTAAGTTATCGGTTTGTAATTATAATCGTTACTCTTCTAATTTCCAGATATTTCGATGTATGTTAGTTTCTCAATTTATAAACCTAATTCACTATTCAAATGTTCAACGTTATTATTTCTTTAATGCATGGCCTGAAAGCGGACAAATTTTAGAGCAACTTGGATTTAAGAAAATAGCATTTGATATTGAGTCAGAAAAAGGAGGTTTTAAATTAGGCAACCGCTCATTCGAACATTGCTTATACGAAATTGATACAGCGACACTTCTTTCTCAACCCGAAATAATAACCCTCATAAAAACAACCCAGTGGGATAACCAATACTCAATCAAAAATCATTAGGCATAGCCAAACAGCCTTTAAATTAAGATGCCTACCATCTTAAGTTTCTACACATAATAATACTTCGCCTTATGCAAAAGATTGGAGAAAACTACTGTGTTTGGCGAATACTTAAAAAA
This sequence comes from Vibrio sp. F13, assembly GCF_020806305.2. Classification (NCBI taxonomy): domain Bacteria; kingdom Pseudomonadati; phylum Pseudomonadota; class Gammaproteobacteria; order Vibrionales; family Vibrionaceae; genus Vibrio; species Vibrio sp. F13. Next base: position 18,946 of record NZ_CP170176.1, read on the forward strand.
ATATCGAATCGCGAATGAACTAACACAAAGTCAAGCAGCTACAAAGCTCAACTTACTCGGAGGAGATTTATCGAACATTGATACCGTTACACTTAGTCGATGGGAAAGAGGAACAACTAAACCAACTCTTAGCCGTAGTATTCGTGTTTTGCGAGAATTTACCAACGATCTTGAGCCTTATCTATCTAAAGTTAGTCATTTACAACATCAAGACCCTAGTTCTAAAAATAGAGTTGATCAATTCAATACTCTGATGGAAGAGAAATACCGTAGTTTAAATAACTTGATCGCCAGAGCAAATTATCAGTCAACATCGATGATCGAACACAATCCTGTTTGTGAATATCCGATTGGAAATTCTGATGATAGTGAGATTGTAAATTCTGTACTTGTTTTTCATGAGAAAACCTCTGATGAGAATATTAAGCATGGACTCTATAAAATCGATTTTTTAAACTATTGCAATGAAAAACGTTTCATTGCCTATAAATATGTCGACAGCGTCACAGGAGAGCTATTAGGACATAACATAGGCACTATATTCACGACTGAAGGTATGATCTCCGAAATTGAAACACTTTCTCAAAAGTCGATTGATGAAATAGATTTAAGAAAAACCGTTCCTTATAATAAAAGCCGAAAATTAGCTTATTTTGCGGTGAGCCAGCATTCGCTGTACGAGCGACCTTTTCGTCTACAATTAAATAGAGAATTCAGGTTTCTAGCAAAACACGCTAACATTACCGACTACTACACAACAGTTGCTATAAAGAGCTCAGCAGAAGTACTCGAAAAAATGGGATTTTCTGTTGTTTCGTACGAGAAAAAATCAACCAACGGTGCAATCAAAATTGGTAAACACTATTATTCTAAAGCTTTAATGCACATAAAAACAAGCCAGCTATTTACTCAACCCGAGTTCTTGAACTTGCTTACAGGCTGTCAAACCTGTTCAAACCCATGCTCAATTAGCTCTCAGTGTTGCTAAGCGGTCTCTTTCCGCGCACATTAACAGGAGTACCAATCCATCGAAAGATAGTTCTGATGGATGAACTCCTGCTTGCTTCAATCTTTCAAAACACAGCTCTACAGTTTTGACATTCGTATTCGATATTATTGAACCAATATACCTCATTATTTTCCCACTTAAATTATCAGTACAATCTATATACTATGTAATTAAGCGATTGAGTATTAAAGCATATGGTAAAAAGTTAGAATCTAATATGCTATGTTCGCTTGACTACATGTCAACCTCACGAACAATTACATCATCTACTTCATTGTTTAGTAATGTTACATAACTGCTCTGAGTCATGCCTCTTACAGCTTTCGTGTTTTGCATGCCATCCACATTCGTTAGACTTTTGTCAGAATAAATTGCTCGTATATCTCCATCGACTCGGCCTGAAAACGTGACATCATCAGCACTAATAGAAGCAATCGCTGAGGTTGCAAAAAATAAAAACGAACATAAAACGACCTTAATATTGACAAACGACTTCATAAACACCTCAAATGTAATTTGTTACATATGAGAGTTTAGCTTATTCGCAGGAAAAAAGAAGTCTAATGCCTACCAGCCACTCTTGCATCCGTGATGTTAGATTTGTAAACATTAATTTGTTCAGAAAAGTCCATTCATAATAATCATGATATAGCATGGATACAGCCACATCAATTCACCAGACTTATACGTATTATGCGCTGGTTAGCTATTTGATGGCAGTTAAACCTTAGGGAGAGACCGAAGAGTAAAACGCTAATACATATCTTGCAAGTCTTCATAGTAGTTTAATGGTTTTACATTAAGAGAATTAAATTTTATCTAACTTCGTAATATTTAATACCTGAACCTAAGATCTGGAATGTAAACCATGATTCTTGGCAACACTTGATTATTCACATCAACGTAAGCTATGTAAGATCATAGATGAATAGTTAGACAGATTTAATCGAGTGCAAAAAAAAAGCATCACCATACCTTATAAGAAATAGGTCTAGTAATACTTTAATATTGATCAGGTTACCGGTAAGAGCTTATTCTAAGACTTGGCCGGGATAGATTAAGTCCGGATTTTCAATATCATTACTCTCAATGATCTCTTCTAAATCGAAGCCGAACTTTCTACGCAGTTCATATAACCAATCACCTTCTTGTACGACATAAGGTAATGTCGGCTTAACAGCAACTTCGGATATACTGTTAGACATAGTATCGAAATCACAGTCCATATCATCTGGGTCAGATGTGCAATCCGGAGCTTTTGTAATTTCAAGCGAAGAAGGGCGAGGTTCAACTTGATCAGACTCAATCTTACGCTTGCTGTCATTGAAATAATAAGATAATCCAACCACGGCTTCTCGTTGGTTTTTCCCAAAATCATCATTCAACGTTTGATTAAGTGCGATACTCGCACCGAAATATTCATTCAAAGCATACTCGACAAGGTACTCTATTGTTGGGTATTTGTCTTCGATTCCAACTCCTACCTTTAAATCAAGAGTATCACCATCATGTATACTATAGAGCAAATCAAGGTCAGGTATGTACTCTGAATCACCCAATAACTTGTAGTGCTTTATACCTAGATTCAATTGAAGTCGGTTATATTGGTAGAGAAAATAAAAAGATTGAGAATTTTCATACATATCTCCATCAAAATTATAGCCATAGTTTGCCCCTACCCCCAAAATATGAGCAGTTGGCTTCTCAGCAACCGCTGCACCGCTGGTTAGTACTAGAAACATAAAACAAATATTATTAATTAGTCGGTTCACAGGTTCACCTCATAAACAACATTAAACGACCCTTGGTAATTACCTGAACTGAGTGCATTTCCATCGACATCAAAACTAACATCGTATGCTACATCAACTTTGTTACTACCTTCTCCATTCACTGTAATCACTTCTGAATCAGGAAAAGATGCGGTATTAAGTACTCCGTCGTGGACAATCACCTTGTCAGGGCTTTCGCAGCCAATGGCACACGTGATTGTGTAGGGTATCTTTTCTAGCAAGTTATCAATATTTGTAAGCTCATAGTCACCTGACGTAGGGCTAAATGTCATAATAACGCCTGTAGGTAAAGTCCCTAACAAGCTAACATCATACCTCGTTGTACCAGAGATCCTTTTTGTTGCAGTATCATACTGGGGTTCAATATTCCCGTCTCCAAGTACCGTTAATGATTCAAGGATCGCAGCTTGATAATCAATCGTGATAATTAACGTCTCCGGCACTCTGGTATAAGTCATCGTACCGGTTTGACTTGTAAAAAAGTAAGTGGGTGAAAGGTTAATTGATGCCGTAAAAGTTCCAGATCCAACAGGGGCTGCGAACACATCATTACTGATATTAGGCAAAGCGAAAGCAGGTCGATAAAACTTAAAAGGCTCTATTCGGCTTGTTGCTGTGTAACCCATTCGCGACACACACAAAGTCGACTCTTGGCCCACTTTCGCACTCGAACCACTTATATTTGTAGCTGCACACTCATTGGCAACTCCCATTCCCACATTTGACCCGTAGTCTTTTGATGTGAAATAACTAGCCGAGCTACCCAAATTGTACTCAACGCCTAACAACTCCAGGCTGGTGTTAAAACTTTCGCCTGTAGAATGATTAACAAAGCTAACGTTATTAACGGGTTGGTTATCCATCGTTGCGGGATACCACTCTACCGTTGGTTGCTCTTGCGCTATCGTCCATGCAGATGGAGATATAGCTTCACTACCGAAATAACTATTTGACGCCGCATTGTTCCAAACCACAGAGTTGTTTGCTGTAATCGTTCCGTATACATCTGCAGCATGGCTACTATCTAAAGCCGTGAATAATAGCGCTATACTAATTAGGCTATTTCTTTTTAATAGTGATATTTTTGTTATAACTGTAATCATGGTTGGCTACCTTAACGGATAACGAATCGACATTTTGCAGGCCTTCTGCTAATTTTATGGTTTTCTTTCGACCAGATAGTATTGTATTAGTTTGTTTACATTTGTTACTAACAGAATTCGGTTTACAGTTATCAAACTGCATGTAGAAAAATGTGTTACCATTATTTTCCACATAAACTTCTGAACCGTTATATTTAACTTTGTAGTCAACATTAGTATTTTTTGCAGGTACAATATAATAAGGAGCATAACCATAATTAATACCAATTATACTTTCTTTTTTATCTCCATCGATAACGCTAGGCATGAAAGTCACTTGATAAACTTTGTCCTTCTCTAAATCATCACAATTAACCTGACATAAATTCTTTACTGATACACGACGTCTTTCCCCCGGATTTAATATCAGTTTATTGGGTAATAGCGCAAGATCCCATAAAGGTAAATTATCTTTTGTTAGCTCTACCTTTTCTAACTCTCCGTTTTCAACCTTTACTTGGCTAACGTTACCTTTTATATATTCAGGTTCAGTTTTCGAACTAGTCAGAGTAAAAACTCCATTACCATCTTCTCCAGCTATAAGAAGCATTTTATCTATGCTAAATGCATGGCTAAAAGAGGTCGTCATTAATAGTATCGAAGTAAATATTACACGTTGCATAATTTTCTCTATGTTAGTTATAAGCATATGGCGTCATCTCCATATGAACTGCATAATTAATGAGTTCATCAACATACAGTTTGTTTGCCGTAGTTAGTTGCTCAGGAGACTTAGCGAATATATACAAATAACCGCCAAGCTTTTTGTTTATAATTTCAACACCTGAGTTGTTCAGTTTGTTCTGATAGTTCAATACAATATTACTATCCTTGTATTGCCCTAAGTAGTAATAATAAACACCATCAACTAGGGCTATCTGATAACCTTCACTATTTTCTTCGAATGATGGCATACAGAAGTTATTACCTAAATTCAAATTATTAACCGATGATAACTCCGGTATTACACATTGGTTTTCCTTAGATATAATTTTGTAAGGTTGTTTATCTTTCACCTTAAATTGATACACACCTTCAACAAGCTTGTCAGTAGAAACACAACCTCCACCGATACATTCAACTCCGTCTATTGGATTTCCATTTATATCACTAAACGTCGATATAAATGATTTCAACTCAGACAACGACGTATCCAAACGGATAACAGTTCCTGGATAACTAGTAGCCGACGTATAAGACTCACCATTGTTGTAAAAATCAGAGGCTTCCGTATCAAGCTTGAATTCATATTCATAGAACTCTTTTAATGGATATACCGTCAAAGCATCTCCACTAACATAAGCATTGCTTTGTTTTCCATTCTGCTCGGAGTTAACTACCGCCAAGAATTTTCCATCCGAAGACAGTTCCCCTGTATCATTATTCGAAATAAAATAAGAAGATGACTTTTCACTCGTAAACTCTATTCCTTGAGAAGTTATGATATTACTTGTACCAATATATGCAGAAACACTTGTATTACTACTTGAATTGATATAGGCATAAGAGTTTGAGTCAATATGTTTATTCTTATAATTTGCAGACAATGATAAATCGGCACTGCTTTGGTCTTCAGTAGAATCTTGATAATAAAGTCCCGCAGAGCTTGATACATTTAGATTGTTTCTGTTAATTAGACTACTTGAGACTGTATCTCTATGCGATAGCGCAACATCACCACTATCATCTATTTGTGCTTGTGTACTATGTGTGTATGTGTTTTCCTGGCCTATTGGAATAATTATTGAGGCCATAACACCATAATTTATATCGCTCGATTCACTTGCTGATAACTCTAAGTTCACCTTTGAGTCAAGTGGTAATGATGATATCTGCACGCCACTTCTTGCAGACCAACTTTCTGATTCATTATTATAACCATTACTAAAATCTTTATATTGGTTTTTTGTTAATATACCCGATATATATGATGATATATTTCTCGTTAAGTACTTGTTGTAATTTACTGATAATGATGTATAGTTCGAGTTACTGAATAAAAGTTGAGACAAACTAATATCTCCAATACTATTATCATTTTCACTATCAAATTTTGTGTAAGATACACTTAAGTTATAAATCCCCACATCAAAATTATAAAAACTAAATCCATCGTCAAATAATCCTGTTACTGCCGATATTCTGGACACTTCCCCTAAAGATAAGTGACCACCAACATAATTATAATTATCTTCCCCTGTAATAAACGAACCTGCACCCAGTGCAAAAAAATCCGTAACTTGATAGCTCAATTTCCCATTGGTGAACATTGGACTTTCATAATTATCATAAGCAAAGTTGATGGATTTCTGGTCAAAATCGTCCTCTAGTCCCGTATTCGTCAGGTCTCTTGATAAATAACCGGCTGTAATATGATAATCTAGTTCGCCGGTTTTAATCGACGAAGAGCTTGTATTGACTATCAACCTATCTTCTGTGTAAAACTCTTCACTGCCATCAAATATTCGAATTGTCGCAGTATAAGTACCAGATGGTAGCTCGTTATAGTCAAAGTATTCTTGCCCTGCATCCACATTACGACTTAATAGAACACGGCCTCTATCATCATTAATTTCTAGTCGACCAGCTCTTGAAATGTTCAAATATACTCGTCTAGAATTAGGAGATGATTTTTTTACTAGCTCTCTCGTCGATCCAATCGACAACATGTAACCAGAAGTTTTGCTGCCATTTTCTAAAAACTGAGTACTATTCCAAGAGCGTTCTTGGTATTTATACCCGACAGAGAAACGAGTATTACCACCAACATAGTTATACGATGAGTCATCCGAACTGAAACCATTGACATCACTAAAGTTTAGATCATTATGCAAATAGCCATACTTGCCAAAACCTGCATAATTTTCATGTTGATAAGAATAAGACGATGTATAATCAGTGTTGTCGCTATAAGAACCAGATAGATTCAAACCATGTGACATAATGATCGCGTTTTGATCAATCTCTTCTTTTACAAATTTTATTTCTGACTCTTCTATTATCTCAGTTAAGAATTGTGAGTTAACATGAATAATCAATGATTGGCTATCTGGCACATAAACAAAATCATATAAATCAGGTAGTAGACCACATTCACTTCGATAACCTTTACAATCTAGGCTCGATTCAACCCCATTTACCAGTGTTGTTGCCATCGCATCGCTAACATCTTTCTCAATACCAAGCTCATTCGCCAATGCTTGTGCTACAAGTTGTTTTTGTGAAGTGGGAATTCTTACTTCATCACCCGAGATGAAAGCTTCCGAATAGAATAATTTGTTGTTATCAGCCGAGAGAATTAGTGGCATTCTTATCAACTTCTCTTCAAACATATCTTCAAATCCATCTGGAATATTTGCGACGGATTTTGAACTATATATTATGGCCAAGAAAAATATGATAATTAAGTTTAAACCAAACCAAAGTCTAATAAACATTATAGTTGAAGCTCCACATTGAACGTAATACGACCATTGCAATCTAATGGCTCATCACTCGGTATATTTTTATTTGTCACTAATTCAAATTCATTGGTAGAGTTTTCATATTCAGTATTTTTAATATTATTAAATTCAAAGTTTGGTATATCTGAAATATCAGAGTAATGTTTTCTATCGATATAGAGAATCGACAAAATCATCATACATAGTTTCACCGCTATCGTTGAAAACACATTTAGAAGTGAACTCTGATATGTTATAACTGTATTCAAACGAATCCCCAGAGCTTGTTGGTATATTCGTTCTAATATAAGAATAAAAACGCCCATTTAGAAAGGTTTCGTTCTCACCATCATACTTCAGTGCAATAAACTCATCAGATAAATCTACATTTATAGAATAGTCATACAAATTCGCTCTATTTATTTTTGTATTTACTGGAAATGAATAGCTTTCATAGCCAAAGCTATTGAAACTAAAAATAACAAGCAATAATAGAAAGAAATAATTTATATAGATATTCATTTTCATCAGCCTCGAAAAACAAGGCACTTAATTAATTAAGTGCCTATCAAATAATGAGATTTTTTCTTATGGCAAAGTTGCAATCATATCAACGTTAACGATAACTTCTGTACCAGCAATATCATCTGGAGTTGAGTGTGCTGTATCGTTAGCAACATACAGTTGAATCGTATCGCCTGTTGAAAGTTGAGTTGAAGCTAAGTATTCAGCTGCAGTAAGTTCCGTCGCTGAAAGGTTATCGCCGACGACAATGTTAGGCTGTACTTCACCCATTAAAGCTGGAAGCACATTTACTTGTGATACCGTCCAGTTAGCTGGAGTTAAAGCCCCAAGCACAGCCCCCGTGTAGTCATGCGCTTCCAAAACAACAGGTTTAGTTGTTTCGAACGTACCGTCAGCGTTCACCTGTAACGTACCAACAAAAGAAGCAGAGTCTTCACTACCGCCCGCACCAGTAACAAGGATGTCACCGTTGGTTACAAAACCAGGAACAAAGCCGCTGAATACTGCAGAACCAGTAGAGGTATCGCCAGGTGCAGAAAAAGCTGGAACAGATGTAATTGCAGATAGCAGTGTAATAAGTGTTAGTTTTTTCACTTTTATTTCCTTCGATATATTCATAATATGATTAGTTAGCCCCTTGCTAACTCCGGGTGTATGATATGCAATGAATAAACGTTTTTGTTAGCAAGTAAAGAAAAGTGACCTTCCGATATGCCTAGTGGATATTTGAGCAAGAAAACCATTCACCTAAAAAATAACCTAGGCATTTAATTCCTTAGGTTACTCATTCGCTAATTTAGTAACTGGTATTAGATCCCACCTTCGGTCTTATCTTATAAAAGTAGTTATTCACATGAACAACCCCACTTCAATATAAATACTAGAGACGTATAACAGTTTGAGTTTTAACTTATATCATTGCTAATAGCGCCAGCTGTCAACTAGGCACTCACCAGTGCCAGATACTAGCTCGTGCTAATTTAAAGTGATTTAGCCTTGTTAGAATACGCAAATAAATAATGGGCTGTGCTCTCTTTGCTTAATTCCCATAACATTCACTAATGAGTATTAAATACATGATGAGAATAAGTACATACGCACCTTTTCATAAATTATCCCTGTCAGTAGCGATATCATTGGCGCTGTTTGGGTGTGGTGCATCTAGCGACGAAGCGACTACTAACTCCAAACCCGAATCTCCAACATCAGGAGATACCCTTTACTATGCTCAGGATGTAATTCGTCAAAGCACTCCCACAAATACCTTTTTTGTTGATTTGTCGAATAATATGGAGTCATCTGATGATTCGTCAGTTACATTAACGACAGTTACGTCTTTGAATAATAGCTATGATTGTAATGTTGTATCCCAAAATGCCAATGGCTTCACCATTAGCGCTCAAAGTGCAAAAGTGTGCGACTACCGCTATCGAGTTGGCGCTGCGCTACCTTCTGACATCGCTATGAGCTCCCATAGTAACTATGGAGAGGCGCGTATTAGCGCTACTTCAGCAACATCAGGAGATGGTTTTGCTGAAGCGACAGTTCGTGCGGCTGTCGGTGAGTCAACTGAGCAACTTACACCGATTTCAGGACTAACCTCCTCTTTCACATCTGTACAAATAGATATCGCTAAAGAGCTTGGGAACGCGGGGTACTCTCTAGACACAAGCACATATGCATTAGCAACCACGGTTACATTGCCTAATGGTGATGCGACAAATTCAACTGCTATTGCAAACACATCAACTAATACGATTGATTACACCCCAGGAGATGGCATACCAAGCGGCGTAGAACGCATCCTATATAGCTATAGTGATGGTTCAAGTGTGTTAGCTGGTAGTATTGATATCGCGGTCTCAACAGACACAAACAGTGCACCAACAGCAGAATCTGTTAGGAAAATCAGTTATATAGATCCAGACTCTGGTGACGAGGTAGCTAAAATTCCTTATGGTAAACAATTAAGGTTCAATGTTGCGGATCTTATAAGTGACCCTGACGGTGATACTCTTCATCTCGTTGACATATATAGCTTTGGTGCAACCATCTTAATTCCAAACGATGCCAACAACGATGGTAATCTTTTCAATGATACTGAGTTTGATTTCACTAGTACCCAACCTGGAGAAACATCTGTGTCCTATGTTGTGTCTGATGGAAAAGGGGGCTATGCCACAGGAATTTTGCAAGGTTACGTCGGTAACCCATATGAGCCAATCGTCTCAGTGAATATCTACCTACCACCGTTGATGTACGCAGATACTAAAGATGCTGAAATCATCGCCACACCTCAAGTTGGTAACGGTACTACCGCTTTAAATGGTATCACCACGGCTTCTCACGATTGGCACACTGCTAATTACTTGTGCCAAGCTAGAGGAGCACGATTGCCAACGGCGATGGAACTTGAAAGCCTATATGATGATGGCAATACTAGTGGCCGTTTGTTTACTAATCACAACTGGCCAATTGACGTTAACTACTGGGCTAGTGACCAAGGAACAAGTGGAATTAGCTATCATCGTTCCGTAAACATGGCAGATAGAGTTGTTAGTACAAATGATGTCAATTCGAGTGTTCGATTTACTGCTTGCGTCGATGAAACACCTCCAGGGCATCCAATTAAATTCCTTGGTGATGACATTGGTAATGATTATCTATTTGATACTCGTATCAATGCTCAAGTGACGTTTGGCTGTGGGTTTATTGTAGATTCTATCTCGCAGGTAGGAGGTGCTCATATTGGAGGCACTGGCGGAGCCAAACATACAATAAACGTTGCTGACATAGGTAGAGTTAGAGCTCTCTGGGGACCCACAGAGTTTGGGTCTGGAAACGATATGTCTCGACTCTTTCTATATAATAGATCTGGTGGCTTACTGTTAACCTGTGGTAACAAATCTTACTCAGGTCACTATAGCGATGAATATACTCTAACCGCAGATGAGCAGTTAACAGGCTTTAGGGCCACAGGAGACAGCTACCTAAATGGATTAGAGCTTTGGGTTGATACCGAATAATCCTAAGACGCTAGCGTTAAACTAGTTATTCGTAACTAGTTTAACGCTAGACTGCACACTATTTATGTTTCAATTTAAACAATTTCAACTCAAACCTCACTATTACATCCAATCTAACTTTAGTCGAACTGGCAGGCATTAAACACTTGATACTAGGCTAGTATCTTGAGATGTTTAGCTTTCTATCTTGATACATTAAGGCAGCAATGCAGTAACACTCTCGAGACGTTCTATAATATGAACACGTTTACCGCATTGAACTTTCATTGAATAAAAAGGATTTATCATGAACAAACTCGTCATTATCATCTTATGTGTACTGCTTCCGCCTGTTGGCGTGTTCTTCGCTCGCGGCGCCGGGAAAGATTTGGTGATTAATATCATTCTTACTTTCTTCTTCTGGGTTCCAGGAATGATCCATGGTCTGTGGGTAGCCACCCGCTAACCCTTATTAACAAATAGATACCGAATAAAATATCCATAAAAACAAGCTCCTAGCCATGAAGAGTTAAAAATAGGATGAAATGAAAGTACTTTTCCACTATCATCCTGTCGCCTAAACGTAAGCGATTGCTTTCACAGATTTCGCTGAGTTTAGGCTCCAACTACATAACACTTCAAATGGTGGGAGCCTTCAATGACACAACTTACGATTACTCGTCCTGACGACTGGCACGTTCATCTACGCGATGGCGAAGTATTAAAAGATACAGTTCGCGATATCAGCCGTTACAATGGTCGAGCGTTAATCATGCCAAATACCATCCCACCGGTAACCGATACCGAAATGGCTCTTGCTTACCGTGAACGCATCATGGCACAGCAGCCAAGCGAGCAATTCCAGCCTCTAATGGCACTTTACCTGACAGACAACACAACACCTGATGAAATTCGTAAAGCGAAAGAATCTGGCGCTGTTGTAGCAGCGAAGCTATACCCTGCTGGCGCGACGACTAACTCTGATTCAGGTGTAACTTCAGCTCAAAAGATTTACCACGTACTCGAAGCAATGCAAGAAGTGGGTATGTTGCTGCTGGTACACGGTGAAGTAACGGCTCACGATGTTGATATCTTTGACCGTGAAAAAGAGTTCCTAGACACAGTTCTAGCACCGATTGTTAACGACTTCCCTAACCTGAAGATCGTTCTAGAGCACATCACGACGGCAGATGCTGCGACTTTCGTTAAGAACGCTAACGAGAACGTAGCGGCAACCATTACTGCTCACCACTTGCTTTATAACCGCAACCACATGTTGGTTGGCGGCATTAAGCCACATTTCTACTGCCTACCTATCCTTAAGCGCAACACACACCAGTTAGCACTTATTGAAGCAGCAACAAGCGGTAGCAAGAAGTTCTTCTTGGGTACAGACTCTGCACCACACGCTAAAGGTGCAAAAGAGTCAGCGTGTGGTTGTGCAGGTTCTTACACAGCGCACGCTGCGGTTGAACTGTACGCTGAAGTATTCGATTTAGAAGGCAAGATTGAGAACCTAGAAGCATTCGCGAGCCACAATGGCCCAGACTTCTACGGCATGCCACGTAACTCAGATACAATTACGCTCGTTAAAGAAGAGTGGAATGTTGCTGAAACGATGCCTTTCGGTTCAGACATCGTTGTGCCAATCCGTGGCGGCGAGGCGATTGCTTGGTCTGTAAAATAAGCACTTGGGCTGTTAAATAGACACCCTCCATTTAGCGAAAAGGGTCACCATAGTAATTATGGTGACCCTTTTTTGTTTCGATAAAAGACTGTCTTATTCCCAGCAGTAATTTAACGATTACTTACCGCGAATTTTTCCGATAGCAGTCCAAATAGCAACGACAATCAATCCAGATAAAACCCCAATCACACCATTTAATAGCGTTGGTACCACCGCAGTCGCAATCGTATGTCCACTGAAGTCCATAATAATCGGTTCAATTAAGTGATGAATTGCTGGAACGTTGTGTACCACAATACCGCCGCCAACCAAGAACATCGCAGCCGTGCCGACAACCGCAAGCATCTTCATTAGCTTTGGTGCAAATGCGACTAACCCATTACCCAATCGGGTTTTAATGGCACTCCCATTTGATGTGCGTTGGAGATAGAAACCTAAATCATCCAGCTTAACGATCCCTGCCACTAAGCCATAAACACCAATCGTCATCACAACCGCTATCAAACTCACCACAAGAATCTGAGTCACGATACTTGTACCCGTTACGGTACCCAGCGCAATTACAATGATTTCCGCAGATAAGATGAAGTCGGTACGAATTGCGCCTGAGACCTTTCGCTTCTCATACTCTTCAACAGATTCACCCGAGCTGCTTTCCTCATCTTTCTCTTCGTGTTGATGAGCATGAGGAAAAAGCTTTTCTAAGATTTTCTCTGCCCCTTCAAAACAAAGAAACAGACCACCAATCACCAGTAGTGGCATGATCAACCAAGGAATGAATGCACTGATCAATAGTGCTGCCGGAACCAAAATCAGCTTGTTTTTAAATGAGCCTTTTGCGACCGCCCATACCACTGGGATTTCTCTTTCAGCAGAAACACCGGATACCTGCTGGGCGTTAAGGGCTAAATCGTCACCTAATACGCCTGCGGTTTTTTTAGCGGCTACCTTAGACATCAATGCGACATCATCCAACACGGTTGCAATGTCATCTAACAGTGTTAGTAAACTTGCTCCAGCCATTTTGTTGTCTCTTTATAAAGAATTGAACCATCAATAAAATGTAACACCATCAATTCACTCATCAAAGTTATGAGTCTGTAAAAAATAAAGTCACAAGTTGTGTTTTCTATTGCTGTCTCTGTTAGACAGGAATAATCTGTCTTAATCTTTCACGAACATAAAAGAAAAAGTATAGATGAAAAGTGAATCTACCTACCCGATTGGTAAGCCAGGGCAAAAATGGCAACAAGCAGAACGTGAAGCATGGTTAGCTCAACGAACGGTTAAGCGTGAATACCAGCAAGAAGTTGTACCAAAGATTAAAGCACTTGCAGACCGCTTTGACATCGAACAATACGGCGCACTGAGCTACGACGAAGCTCGCTTCCCACTCTTCGCTATCAAGAGCAAAAACTGGGACGAGTCAAAGCCGACGATTCTGGTGACAGGTGGTGTTCACGGTTACGAAACCAGTGGCGTGCATGGCGCGATCAAATTCGCTGCGACTCAAGCAGAAAAATACACGGCGCACTTCAACATTGTTGTCGCACCTTGTGTGAGCCCTTGGGGCTACGAAGTGATCAACCGCTGGAATCCAAATGCTGTTGATCCAAACCGCTCTTTCTACGACGGTACGCCAGCAGAAGAATCAGCAAACCTACGAGCTCTAGTAGCGTCTCTGCCAGAAGTATTGGTTCACGTTGACCTGCATGAGACGACTGACTCTGATGAAACTGAATTCCGACCTGCACTCGCAGCTCGTGATGGCATTGAGTACATCGAAGGTATGATCCCAGACGGTTTCTACACTGTTGGCGATACTGAAAACCCACAACCTGAATTCCAAGCTGCTGTCATCGCTTCAGTTGAAAAAGTAACCCACATTGCGCCTGCGGATGACGAAGGCAAGATCATTGGTTCAGACGTCACTCAACACGGCGTGATCAACTACCCAATGAAGAAGCTTGGCTTATGTGGCGGCGTGACTGACTGTAAGTACGGTACAACCACAGAGGTTTACCCAGACAGCGACAAAGTGACAGACGAAGAGTGTAATGACGCTCAAGTTGCTGCTGTAGTCGGTGCTTTGGATTACGTAATTCAACATGAATTGAACGCGTAAGCTATTAGCTAATAGCTGCTCCCTAAAACTAAAAAGAGCCACAAGTGACGATTCACTTGTGGCTCTTTTTTTGTCTTATCTGCTTGTCTTTGATTTCTTCTTGGGCATAAAAAAGCTCCCTTGCACACAGTACAAGAGAGCTTTGAAATAATGCTTAATAAGGAGTAACTAGCGAACTATCTACTCCCCATACTTGATTACTTTATTTAGCGGTTTCGCTAACGTTTTCTTGTCCTTTATCTACTTCAGTCAGTAGACCTTTCAACAAGCTGAAACAACCAATCAGAAGAATGATCGTAAACGGTAGTGCAGCAATGATCGTGATCGATTGCAGAGCTTGGATAGATTGAGTACCACCAATCCACAACATCACCATTGCAATAGCGCCTGAGATAACCGCCCAAACCACTTTCTGTTTAACAGGAACTTCAAGCTTACCACCCGCTGTCATGCCATCGATAACGATAGAGCCTGAGTCTAGCGTTGTAACGAAGAACACAATGATCAGTGCAACTGCGAGAACTGACAGAATGCTACCGAACGAGTAAGCATCTAGCATGTAGAACAAGCTTAGAGATACGTCTGTAATACCTTGGTCGAGGCCAAGTTGCCCTACATGATTAATCACCTGCTCGATAGCCACGCCACCGAAGATAGCCATCCAAGCCGACGTTACCAATGTTGGGATAATCAGTACACAAAGTAAAAACTCACGAACCGTACGGCCTTTAGAAATACGCGCTACAAACATGCCGAAGAAAGGTGCATACGCAACCCACCATGCCCAGTAGAACACAGTCCAGCCATGCAGCCATGTTGTGTCTTCACGACCAGAGCTTTGGCTCAACGCTACGATGTTATTCGCATAACCCGTCACCGCCGTTGCCACAGAATCAAGCACGGTTGTGAAGTTCAGAACAGCGATAAGACCAAGGAATACGAACGCAATAACCATGTTCAGGTTACTTAGGAACTTAACACCACCGTCCATGCCACGCATAACAGAGATGATCGCCAAGCCCATAATCAAAACGATAATAGATTGCTGAAGGTAGATGTTGTTTTCCAAGCCAAACACGTGGCTAATACCACTTGCTGCCTGCGTACCACCTAGGCCTAATGAAGTCGCAAGGCCAAACAGAGTAACCAGTACCGTTAGTACGTCGATCACATCACCTGTTTTACCCCAAACTCGTTCACCCAGTATTGGGTAAAACACAGAACGCATTGATAGCGGTAAGCCTTTGTTGTAAACAAAGTACGCTAGACAAAGCGCCGTCATGCCATAGATAGCCCATGCATGAAAACCCCAGTGGAACAGTGTCGCGCCAAGAGCGAGTTCACGGCCTGCTTCTGTAAAAGGTTCTGCACCGAGTGGCGTTCCGAACCAGTTCGTGAAGAACGCGGTTGGCTCTGCAACACCCCAAAAAATAAGTCCTATACCCATACCCGCTGCGAATAGCATTGCTATCCAAGATGACATGGAGTAATCCGCCGTCGCGTCTTCGCCACCTAGACGAATTTTACCCAAAGGTGAAAACGCGAGAACAACGGCAAACGCTAGCATGATGTTAGCTCCCCACATAAAGAGGAAGTCAAACTTTGATAAAACAGCACCCTTGATAGAATCAATAGCAGCTTTAGCATCTGCAGGAGGAAGAGCAAGAAGAGTGATGATGAAGAGAAGAGATAAGCCTACTGAGGCTACGAAGACTGTGTTATGGACATCCATGCCCCATTTACTGACGTTGTCTTGACCAACTTGATAGTCAGTAGAATCAATACTGTATTTTTTTGATTTAAAACTCATAAATTATGATGTTCGCATATCCGAATTAACGAATATAAGGACGCTCTCCATATCCAATTACTACTTGATTGGCTCGCCGCACCACCTAAATAAAAAGGCGATAAAAATCACAATGATTGGTGACAAATGGACTTATTGGCTCAATCCCAAGGCGCGGATTATAGCACAGCTCAAAGCATTTTGACTGAGTTTTAGCTCAATAGTCACCCAAACCACCGTCAATAGTGATAGTTAAGCCAATAAAAACAGAATAAAATAAACAAATAAAAATGTTTAAATACAGCACTTTAAATAAAAATAACGCACCGTAAAATCTCATTCAAACTTTCTAAAGATAAAATCAACAACAGCCTAATTTATTTATAGCTCTAACAAAAAAGCCCCGCTATAGGGGCGGGGAAATTACCAAAGGTAAAAGAGAAATCAGTATTCAAATGTCAGTGCTACGTCTAGCAGAGCAGCACTGTACATTTCAAAGACAGTACATTTCAAAGACAGCACATTAGATGGCGAAGCAAAAACCTAGGTTATAGTCTTCGCCATTTTTTGCCGTGAACTCTTTATCTTCACTTGAAGCGTTCGGTCGCCCGCTTTCATCGCCTTTCACTAAGCTCACCCAGTGACGGATGCCAGAAGAACGGCTCGCCTCAGTTTGGCCAAACGTGGTGCATGTCTCTAACTGGATATCTTGAATATCAACCAATTCCAAGTAGCCGGTGCCTTTACGAGCACCGATTGTCACTTCAACGTGTGTACCGCTTTCATCACGAAATAGGATTGCTGAAGGCTTAGACTTATCGCCAGTGAAAGCAACAAAGTGCTTCGCTCGTTTTAGGCCTGTATGTTCGCCATTTTTGAAGTAAACCTGAACATGTCGGTAGTCAATCTCATAGCTCACTGCGTCTTCGTGTGAACCAGCCTCAAGAGGAAATAGAGTATCAAGCAACTGTTTCGCCATTTTTTGTTTTTCGAGCTGCTTGTCTGCTTTCACCATTTCTACGGCAAAGACAGCTTCAGCAATAAATGTTGAATGGTTTCTGTGAAGTTCTGTTCTGTCTAGTGTCAGCATATTCATAGTCTTTCCCTCTTACGGCTTTGAATTTCATGTAGGTCAAAAATCCTGATTGACCCTTTTCAAAATTGTTCTTTACTGTGTTGCTTCCATGTATTTCATACTACTTGTATTTTAGAAACAATTTCACAACAAAAATTTCACAGTGTTAATTTTACTAAATTGCTTTTTTACACAAACCGGCATTTTGAGCCCCCAGCCCTTTATCTAACTGGGTTGAGGGCTCAGTAGAAACACTTTTACGTGTTGTTTGAATTTGTGTAATAACCAACACCAACCAGCTTATTGTCGATCACTCGATAGTAAGTGTGCTTGGTTTCCACTTTGCTCGACAGCGGATTTAACCATCGATAGGTGTAAACGCCACGACCATTTTCTTTGGCTCGATTTAACATCTCAGTAAGAATTGGCTTATCGTCAGGGCTTAGATTTTTACGCTGATTTTTCCATCTTTCAGGGTAAACACATCAACCATACGAGCTTCGATGACGGTGCCATCTGGGTTAGTCGCAGAGAACGTTGATTCGCTTGCCGCGCGGTCTCCACACACAAAGTGGACAGGGTCGCTCCAGGCTGCATCTGGAAAGTTCTGCCAAACCAATTCAAAGCTATTGCGAACGGCTTCGTACCCTTCGATAGTGTTGCCAAGCTCGCCTTCTCCTGCCACGGTGTGGAAGACACAGTCTTCGGTCATAAACGACATTAGCGCTTCAATATCATGGTTATTCCATGCATCACTAAAAGACTGTAAAAAGGCGGTGTCGACTTGGTTTTCCAGCACGAATGTCGTTGCATTGGTTTGCATATTCATATTCCAGAATCCTTTATGTTTTCGTTATTGGTTTAGATTTCAGTAGCTTTGCGCCACTTTTTTATTAGAGTGTTTAAACTAGATCTGTGAAAATTTAACAACTTGATAACAAGGTTCATCACTCTAACTTCGAGTTACTTTATAAACAATCTTTAAGCTCACAGATTTCATCTTTTTATAAATTAATTAGTGTTCTAATTTTATTTACACAGTCACTCACTAGATTTATACGAGGTCTAAATAAAATAATTAGAAATATTAGACTTTAGTCGAAGTCAAAATCTTGATGGTACTTTCGGCCATACTGCTCAAGTTTACGGTTATGGGTATTCACTTGTAATTCAATATTCCCCTCACCTTTATTAATAACTTGATTGTTATCTATATGGGCTTCATTTTTTATATCGGTTAGCTTCTCTTCGATATAATCAGTCGGTTCATTTAAAACGTTCATGGATATTAACTCCTTTATCAGGTTTACTTTTACTGATGGAAGAATATGAACGGACACTAGACCGTTTGAATATTCTTTCTCATCGTACAGAGGCTGAATGGCATCATTGCCACCTTCCTTAAATGGGTGAATGGAATACCACTTGTCCTTGCGCGGCTCTTGCTGATCGCAATCCGCCACATTAAATATCTGAGTTTTGTTGATATTACACGGCGAGCTAAAAACACTAACCCGCTGATAATCAATAGCTTTAATTATGTTTATGCAGTCTTTACTTTGGCTGTGACACACCGACCAAAGCGCATTTAACAGGTTATCGGTCCATTCCAGTAAACGGGTGGGAAAGCCCTGCTTTTTGGCTAAACACATCAATAACCAGTCATTTATGTCGTTAGAACTCAGCGAGTGACCACCGTAAACTCTCACTGTTGAAAGCAACTCTTGTTCGACACGGCGTATGTTCTTACGATTGGAACGGCCTAAACTTGGCATTAGATTACTGTTTTCATAATCACACACGTTATACATCAAACCACGTTGGTCACTGCATTCATTCATTAATGAATCAATTATTTTATACAGCTCTTCGAGTGAGCTTATATAACGTTTATTGTTCACAGCATGCATGTAATAGGTCACTTAATTTAAATTTATTACAATTAAAAATTAACTATCATGGTTAATCAGTATCGTTACGAATGATTTTAAAAATGACAATAGGTATATGTCTTTATCAATGGCCATATATCCTCATCAATAACTAACAGTTATAAAACTATTAACTAAGGAGAAATTAGCTAAGGGTCGATTAATAAGGAACGACAAAGTTTATATAACTAAAACCACTTATATGTACAACAGTCATTTAATTCATGTTCTAACGTTTGACTAAGGATTATTGAAATACGGGTTGCCGGTATTCACTTAAGTACATTGCCAATACCCGTTAATATTGCCCGACCACATTCTCGATTGCACTTTCTCTAACACTCTCGAAAATACCGTGGCCGGACAAACTTCCTATGACTTATACGTAATCTTTGTATTTATCTAGGAAACGAACTGGTGTTGATAGTGCATCTCGGCGGAACGGGTCGCCCAATTCCTGAGTACACATGATTTCAATGATGGTTGTTTTGCCTTCGTTCATCTGCATGTCGATTGCTTTTTGCAAGGTTGGACCTACGTCTTCTAGCTTATCAACCGTGATACCTTCAGCGCCCATAGCTCTTGCGATTTCTGCAAAGCTTTGGTTTTCAAGTTCACCCGCAACAAAGCGTCGGTTGTAGAAGTCGACTTGGTTCTTCTTCTCTGCACCCCATTGACGGTTGTGGAATACCACGGCTGTCACTGGAATGTTATGGCGAACACATGTCATGGTTTCCATCAAGCTCATGCCCCACGCACCATCGCCAGCATAAGAAATAGCGGGACGATGAGGTGCCGCTGCTTTCGCACCAATGATGGTCGGGAATGCGTAACCACAGTTACCGAAACTCATTGCAGCAAAGAAGCTACGTGGTTTTTCAAAGCGTAAGTAGCTGTTTGCCACTGAGTTGATGTTACCGATATCCGTCGAGACCATTACATCTTCTGGCATCGCTTTTTCTAGCTCACGCAGTACTTGGCGTGGGTGTAGGTATTCACCACCAGAGAACGGAGTCTCGTGAGAGTTTTCTTCAATCATATCTAAGCTGAACGAGTCACGTTCGTGTGTCCACTCATCAAGCTCTTTTTCCCACAGTGCTTTCTCTGTTGCGACTGTATCTTGACGAGCGCCTTTATTGTCATCACACAACAGTGCGCGGCCTTCCAATCTTTCAGATAGAGCAACCGCAGCGGCTTTCGCATCACCACAGATACCAACCGAAATCTTCTTAACCAAACCAAGCATCTTGTTGTCGGCATCAATCTGAATGATTTTCGCGTTCTTCGGCCAGTAGTCCATGCCATGTTGAGGCAAGGTACCAAATGGACCGAGACGTGTACCCAAAGCGATAACCACATCCGCTTGAGCCATCAATTTCATTGCTGCTTTCGAACCTTGGTAGCCTAAAGGACCACACCATAATGGGTGACTCGCAGGGAAAGAGTCATTATGTAGGTAGCTGTTCACTACGGGTGCGCCTAGTCTTTCCGCCAACGCTGCACACTCTTGAACTGCATCTGCCATTACCACGCCGCCACCAGAAATGATGACTGGGAATTTCGCTTCAGCAATCAGGTCTGCCGCTTCATTTAGAGATTTCTCGCCACCGGGACCACGGTCTAAACGCGCGGGTTTAGGGATCTCAGTTTGAATTTCACCGTAGAAGTAGTCACGTGGGATGTTCAGCTGAGTCGGACCCATTTCGCTCATTGCGCGGTCAAAACATCGGCCTGTGTATTCCGCCATACGGTCTGGGTGCGTTACATGTCCTTGATACTTAGTAAACTCTTGGAACATTGGAAGCTGGTTACACTCTTGGAAACCACCTAAGCCCATTGTTTTGGTGCCTGTCTCAGGCGTCACAATTACGACCGGGCTATGTGCCCAGAACGCCGCTGCAATCGCAGTCACACAGTTACTAATACCCGGGCCATTTTGCCCGATAACTACGCCATGACGACCAGATACACGAGAGTAACCATCTGCCATGTGAGCAGCACCTTGCTCGTGTACCACTGGGACCAATCGAATGCCAGCAGGAGCAAAGATATCCATTGCGTCCATAAATGCTGACCCCATGATGCCGAACATGTCGGTAACATCATTAGCAACCATAGTTTCAACGAACGCTTCTGATGGTGTCATTGTTACTGTGCCGGAAACAACCGTACGTTTTTCTTGCTCGCTCATTCTTCCATTCTCCTTGAGTTAACCAAAATTTCATTTTTCGGAATGAATTGTCTCTTTTTCGAATTCATTTTCACCTTAGTAGTAGAATTTTTGCGCGTCAACTTTTTATATTAAATTGGAATAATTCATTCTAATTAATAAAACTGGATCACATTATTGGTAGTTTTTCGTACAAAAAGTGCCATTAACTTAAGAGGAGCTGTTAATAATCGATGTCATATCGCGATAGCAGCGACAAGTGATGAGCTATATAGAGGGAAATATGATGAAAGAGGCGGAATTGATACCAACGCAACCGGTAAGTGTGAGAGAACGCTTTGGGATCGACAGCAATCTAACCGTGATGGCATTTGAACATGCGGGCGAATATGTGCCGAAAGTCGATCCTAACTACTGTTTTGACCCTGAAGTGACGCTAGCGATATTGGCAGGGTTCACCTCCAATCGTCGCACACTGATTCAAGGCACACACGGAACGGGCAAGTCGTCTCACATTGAGCAAATTGCCGCGAGATTGAACTGGCCATGCTTGCGGATCAACCTAGACGGACACCTAAGTCGCTTGGATTTCATAGGTAAAGACAGCATCGTCATTAAAGACGGAATGCAGGTGACTGAGTTTAAGGAAGGCATTCTTCCTCAGAGCATTCAACAACCCATCGCACTGGTGTTAGATGAGTACGACGCTGGTCGTCCTGACGTGATGTTTGTGATTCAACAGCTATTAGAGCAAGACGGAAAATACACCTCTTTAGAACAAAACCGAGTGATCACGCCTCACCCTTCTTTCCGCCTGTTTGCTACCTGCAACACGCTTGGCTTGGGTAACTTCTCAGGTTTGTATTCGGGCACTCAAGTGCTTAACCACAGTCAATTAGATAGATGGAACATCATCGCCACACTTAACTATTTAGATCCACAGCATGAAACTAAGATCGTGTTATCCAAGCTTCCAGAGCTGAATAATGAAAGTGGCCAACAACTGGTTGAGAAAATGATCGCCACCTCAGGATTAACGCGTAACGGGTTTCGGGCTGGCGACCTTTCGACTGTGATGTCTCCGCGTACAGTGCTCACTTGGGCTGAATACATCCAAATATTCGACGATGTAGCGACGGCATTTAGGCTTTCATTCTTAAATCGCTGCGAAGACGAAGAGAAAGAACTGGTTAACGAATACTATTTCCGTTGCTTTGGTGAAGCCTTGGAAGCGCATACTCAAAATTATTCGCACTCGGAGTCGTAAACCATGGCCAATATTTCTTCTCAGCAGAAAAAGATCCTCGATATTGGTGTGTCTGTCGCCAGAGCAATCAGTGGTGAACTCGATCTGAACTATCGGGGAGAACGACTCTATAAAGGCAATAAGCCCTGTTATTACCAGTCTGCCCACACCAACGATCTCACCTTTGTATCTCGCCACGAGCTGAAAAACAGTAAGCTTTCGATGCAAGGCAAGATCGATTCATCGGCATTACGACTCTTGCTTTCAGATGCTGATCTTCACTACTCATTGCGACCGAAAAACGAGGTCGAACGTCTGTTATATGACTTCTGCGAGCAGGTGCGAATTGAATCGCAAGTTCCATCTTATCTAAAAGGCGTTACCACCAGCATTCAGTTCAACTTTGCGTATTGGAGCGACCAATATCATCAGAATGGCTTCACCGAATCACGAATAGGCATGTTGCTGTTTACTCTGATGCAAGTCATCCACACCCGCTTAACCGGTGTTCCGGTTTCGGAACCCATTGCTGAGACCATTGAATCGACTCGCGCCGGCATCGTGCCTACCTTCGGTCACAGCTTTAAACGCTTAAAGCAACATAGAACAGACCAAGAACAGTTTGCACACAGTGCCAATGAGCTTGCAGCCCTTGCACAAGAGTTAATCATCCAAGAACAGGAAAGTGATAACTCACCCACACCAACCGTTGAAGAAGACATCAAGATCCTTGCACAGCTTGCCTTGATTGTTGATGGTGACATTCAAGATCAAGACGTCGATACCGACATCACAGGCAGTAGCAAGGTATTCGAGTTGTCGGGCGCCAATTATCAGGTCTTTAATTCAGAATTTGATCAAGTCATCGCCGCAGACAAACTCGTCAGGCGTACCCTATTACTCGAACTGAGACAAAAGCTAACCGATGACATCATGGCGAGACAAGTCAACACTCGCCGTTTAGCCGCTATGCTTACTAGCTTTGTTGCCACACCACAGAGGAACCGACGTCAGGACCATTTAGAAGAAGGCATTGTTAACGCCACTACCATCACCAAGCTCGTCACATCGCCATTGGATAGCACTGTCTTTTATCAACCTGACATCGGTACATCTCTTCAATGTGCCATCACATTTTTGATGGACTGCTCTGGCTCAATGCAAAAGCACAGTCACAAGCTAAGCCTACTGATTGATACAATTCTCAAATCCGTTGGACTGGCCAACATCCCTTTCGAGATTATTGGCTTTACGACCAATAACTGGAACGGTGGCAAGGTCTATCGGCAGTGGCTTAAACAAGGCCAACCAAAGCACCCGGGCCGCTTAAACGAAGTTCGGCACATCGTGTTTAAGGATTTTGATACCCATTGGAGACGTTCTCGACTTGGCATTGCGAGTCTTCGTAAAGCCGACATCTTTAAAGAAGGGATTGATGGCGAAGCGGTTCAGTTCGCGAGTCATCGATTGCAGCAGCACACCGCCCAGCGAAAGGTTTTGATTGTGTTCTCAGACGGCTGCCCGATGGATACCGCTACCAGTACCGCCAACGATCAGTTCTATTTAGATAACCATCTCAAACAGGTGATTGAACGTGAGTCGACCAAAAACGGTATTGAGATTCATGGTGTGGGAATGGGAGTGGATTTGAGCCCGTACTATCGCAGCAACATCACGCTAGATGTACAAGAGAGCTGCTTGTTTGAGCTATCTAGGAGCATATTTGAGATGCTAAAGCGTGTTTAAACAGGGAAGCTTAGGCTAGCGAATCACTAGCCTCCTTGGTCGAGAATGGTTTTACGAGGAGCCAAACAACGACCATGCAGAGACAGCCATCAAATATCCGCCTATCAGCATTAACACCGTAAACACTAGCTTTCTGAGTTGATCATTGGACAACGGCGGTGGAAAACGTCGAGCAAACATTGTGACAAGCGCCACCAGAGGAACAGCAATAGCCGATAACCACAATATGCTTTGTTCCATGTCGCCTGCCGCATAGACATTGACAGTACGGGACATCGACGTACAAGCGAACACCATCAGCAGTGTGCTTCGCACCAGATCGAGCGTAAAAGGCTGCCGATAGAGATGATAAACAATCGGTGGACCTGCCATCCCAAATAATCCACCCGCTAACCCAGAGCTAAATCCTGAGACAAGGAAAGATACGGTTGCCGAACGGACCGTTCTAGTTTTAGGTTTGAACATAAAGCTCAAGCCTGCGAACAACACCATGGCACCCAATAACCCTCTTAGGATTTGAGTTGCCGACTCGCTCAACTCATCCAGTAAGTAAACGCCCATCGATACGCCGGGAATAATACCGATGACTAACACCACCAAAATCTTGAGTTCCCCAAGCAGTGGCTTACCCATCAACGCCACCAAGCAATTGAACAAAGTCACAATACTGACCACTGCGGCAATAACGGGTAGGGATACCAAATTAAGGCTGACCGTTAACCCAATCACGATGATACCGAGACCAAATCCAGTGACAGTTTGGAAATACGTACCTACCGCAATGGTGGCAAGAATGGCGAGTAAAACAGGTAACTCCATTAGCTATCCTAGTTAGGTTGTTGGGGGTAAATATGAGCGCATATCAGCGTTAGTTTAAGCAACGAGTGTTAATACCGGAATTCAAACTCCGACTCTTCGCTCTCTTCACCATCAGCTTCAGAGTCAGCCTTAGAGTCAGACGCTTTCCCTTGCTGCGCTTGTACTGCGGTAACGGCAATAACATTAAAGATATCTTCAGCACTGCAGCCTCTGGATAAGTCATTCGCGGGTTGATTCAGCCCTTGCAGCAACGGGCCAATCGCAACCGCACCACCTAACCTTTCCGCAAGCTTATAGCCTATGTTTCCCGCTTCTAAGTTAGGAAATATCAACACGTTAGATTGACCTTTGACCTCTGAATCAGGCAACTTTTTCGCCGCTATTTCAGTGACAATCGCCGCATCGAGTTGAACGTCCTGATCGACGGCGATTCCGGGACAACGTTGTTTCACGAGTTGAGCCGCGTTACGAACCTTATCGACTGATTCGTGCTTGGCGCTGCCGTTGGTCGAAAAAGACAGCATTGCGACTTTAGGTTCTTCCATCAGTAGCGTTTGAGCACTGTTTGATGCGGCTACGGCAATCGATGCTAGCTCGGTTTCATTGGGGTTAATCACCAAACCACAGTCACTGAAAATCATGCCGCCTTTAAGATTATGGAAAGGCTCACACAACATCATCAGAAAGAAACTGGACACCAATTCACTGTCTGGCGCGGGGCCGATAATCTGAAGCGCAGCTCGCACGACATCAGACGTGGTATAAACCGCACCATTAACTGTGCCATCCACCAGCCCCTCTCTGACCATCAAATTGGCAAAAACGAGTGGGTCTAGAACCAGCTCTAGCGCATCATCGTAAGTCATACCTTTCGCTTTTCTTAATGTATACAACCGCTCAGCGAGGACTTCTTTGAGTGATGACGCTTGTGGGGAGACAATGTGAATGCCTACAAGATCAATGTGATGTAATTCTGCAGCAGCGATGATCGCTGGTTCATCCCCTACTAGGGTGATGTGAGCGAGCTGTTTGTCTATCGCCATTCTTGCGGCTGCTAGTACTCGCGGGTCCTCAGCTTCACTCAAAACCACTCGCTTACGATCTAAGTGAGCCTTGTCAATAATCCGTTCAATCGCCTTCATCTTAAATTCCATTTATTGAGATTAATCGTTCCATAATTTATATTTATATTATTGGAATAACAAAAAAGGTCAAATTTTATTCAGATAATTGAAGAATAATGATTTAGTATGTACACTCTTAGGCATAGACATATCGCAAGGATGAATCACTGTATGCAAACAGAAACACCGCAAGTTCAAGGGGATACACCGACCCTCCGACTTTTTGCACTATTAGAGGTGATAGCGCAAAAAGACGAGTTTATTTCTCTGCAAGGTTTAGTCGAAGAGACCGGATTGCCAAAACCCACGCTGCACCGAATGCTTCAACAGTTAGAAGCGGCGGGCATCATTCAAAGAGATGGCGACGAAAAGCACTACAGCTCAGGTATTCGACTCAGAAAACTTGCCGAAAACCTACTTTTGAATAGCACCATGCACAGCGCGCGACGCACTATCCTTGAGAACCTGAGAGCAGAAGTCGGTGAGAGTTGTAACCTGACCGCTCTTTCAAGTGGCGAAATCATCTATCTCGATCGTGCCGAAACTGAAGCCCCCCTTCGCTTTCACCTGCACCCCGGCTCTCGCGTTCCCGTGCACTGCTCGGCTACTGGAAAACTGTTTTTAGCTCATATGTCTAAGTCGCAGCGCAGACGATTAATTGAAAATGTGCCGCTGACTCAATACACAGTAAACACGATTACCGACTATTCGACTCTAGAGAAAGACATTGAAGAAGCGAAAATCCAAGGTTTTGCTATTGATGACGAAGAGTTTTTACCAGGCTTAGTCTGTATCGCAGTGCTGATCCCATCACCAACAGGTCAATCAAACCTAGGCCTAGCGATACAAGCGCCTGTGATTCGAGTGAAACCGGATGAAGCAATAAAATTCTTGCCCGCACTTCAAAAAGCAGCAAAAGCGCTGGCGAAAATAGAATCTGATAATTGGGGTTAGTTTTGATAATTTCAGCTTAACAGTAGGATCTGGCTTTAAGTACATATTGAAGCCTGTTGCCCCGTTGTCACTGTATTCGGCTAAACGGTACTCGGCCAAACGATGTTTGGTCGAAATAATTTTAACGCCAGCATTTATCATAAACAGCAACATACTTAAGTAATCACGACAAAGGAAACACGATGCTAAACATTAACAACAAGCACTTACTCTCTTTTATGGTGACAGAACCAACAAACGCTGTTTCGGTAACAAACCCGGCAACTGGGGAACTCGTAGGCCGCGCACCTATTTTATCTGAGTCTGAATTAACAAGTGCTATCGAACGCGCTCACATGGCACAAAAAGAGTGGGCTCAAGTACCTGCTAAATCTCGAGCCGCATTACTTCATCGCTGGCATCAACTGATCCTTGAAAACAAAGATGATCTTGCTCGGCTAATGACGATTGAACAAGGCAAACCGTTAGCCGAAGCAAAGGGCGAGATCGTTTATGGTGCGAGTTTTATAGAGTGGTTCGCCGAAGAAGCGAAGCGAACCTATGGCGATTCAATCCCGAGTACAGTCGCTGGCAAACGCTTGGTGACCATCAAGCAGCCTATTGGTGTCGCATGTGCGATTACGCCATGGAACTTCCCGATTGCAATGATCACTCGTAAAGCGGCTCCTGCCTTAGCAGCGGGTTGTAGCTTTGTCGTGAAACCTTCAGATGAGACACCGCTTTCTGCGTTTGCTGTGGTTGAATTGGCTTATCAAGCGGGTATCCCTAAGGATCTGCTCCAAGTAGTGCTTGGTGAAAGCCCTGAACAAGTGGGCAACCTATTCACTTCGCATCCGTTGATCAAAAAAATCTCTTTCACTGGGTCGACCCGTGTGGGCAGCATTTTGATGGCTCAAGCTGCAAAAGGCATCAAACGCACCTCTATGGAGCTTGGTGGCAATGCACCTTTTATTGTGTTTGACGATGCTGACATCGACGCGGCCGTTCAAGGCGCAATGGCGTCGAAGTTCCGTAATGCAGGTCAAACATGTGTCTGTGCGAACCGATTCTACGTTCACAGTAAAGTGTACGATGAGTTTGTGGCTAAATTCGCTCAAGCGGTTCAGCAGCTTAAGATTGGTAACGGTTTAGATGAGGGTGTCACGATTGGACCTGTTGTCAGCCTGAATGCGAAGAACAACATCCAAGCTTTGATAAACCGAGCGATTGAACAAGGTGCTGCGCCTGTCACGCCAACTCAGGAGCTTAATGGGCTTTTCATTCAGCCTGTTGTTCTTAAAGATGTAAAACACAGCATGGACATCGTTCAACAAGAGATATTTGGCCCAGTCGCGCCTGTGATGAAATTCGACACGGACGAAGAGCTTATCGAGATGGCCAACGATACCATTTATGGATTAGCGTCGTACTTCTACAGTCAGAACATTCATCGAGTATGGAACATCGCAGAGGCACTTGAGTACGGTATGGTGGGTATTAATGATGGCCTGATCTCAACCGAAGTCGCGCCTTTCGGTGGCGTGAAACAATCAGGTATTGGCCGTGAAGGTGCGAAAGAAGGCATCGATGAGTACATGGACATTAAGTATCTTTGCTTTGGCGGAAAATAAGGTTGGTAGTAACTAAGTTCTGGCAGTGATTAGGGCTCGGAAATAATTAAGTCTTAGTGATCAATAACCTGACCCACTTTCCACCTTTCCCTTCACAAAAATGAATCAAAAAAAAGCCGCGCTATAAAAGCGCGGCACCTTGGGCTCGGTTAAAGGGGGGGTTCTTTTTTTAGTATTTTACATTCTCTATTTTTGTTATTCGGTTGCTTCGCTATTCCTGTGCTTTCAGTTTTAGACGCATCGCGTGCAGTACTGGCTCGGTGTAACCGCTCGGCTGAGCACAGCCTTCGAATACCAACTGACACGCCGCTGAAAATGCAATGCTGTTTTCAAAGTCAGGCGCCATGTTACGGTAGCTCTGGTCGCCAGCGTTTTGCTCATCCACCACTGCGGCCATGCGCTTCATGGTTTTCATTACCTGAGCTTCCTCGCAAATGCCGTGACGTAACCAGTTCGCAATATGTTGGCTTGAAATACGCAGCGTCGCTCGGTCTTCCATCAAGCCGACATCGTTAATATCAGGTACCTTCGAACAACCAACGCCTTGATCAATCCAACGAACCACGTACCCCAAAATACCTTGTGTGTTGTTATCCAGCTCACTTTGAATATCTTGCGCAGTCAGCTTTTGGTTGCCCAGTAGCGGGATAGTAAGAATATCATCAACATTGGCTCTCACTCGCTCACGAAGCTCTTTCTGACGGCTTGGTACACTCACCTTATGATAGTGCAGCGCGTGCAAAGTCGCGGCGGTTGGAGAAGGAACCCAAGCAGTATTAGCACCCGCTTGTGGATGTCCGATTTTCGCATCCATCATCTTCGCCATATTATCCGGCTCTGGCCACATACCTTTACCAATCTGGGCTTTACCTTGCAGGCCACAAGCTAAGCCAAGATCAACGTTTTGATCTTCGTATGCGCCAATCCAAGTCATGGTTTTCAGCTGTGTTTTAGGAGCAAAAGGCCCCGCTTCCATACTGGTGTGAATCTCATCACCCGTTCGGTCTAAGAAACCTGTGTTGATAAACACAACACGATCTTTAGCTGCACGAATACATTCTTTAAGGTTAACCGAAGTACGACGCTCTTCGTCCATGATGCCGACTTTTATCGTGAATCGATCTAGCCCTAATGCATCTTCAATACGGCCAAACAATTCATTAGTAAAGGCGACTTCTTCAGGGCCATGCATCTTAGGTTTTACGATGTTGATACTGTTCGCAGTCGAGTTTTGGTACGCGCTGTTGCCTTTTAAATCATGCATCGCAATTAACGAAGTGATCATGCCATCCATAATGCCTTCAGGCACTTCATTACCTTCGGCATCAATAATCGCAGGGTTAGTCATCAAGTGGCCGACATTACGGATGAACAACATGCTGCGGCCTTTTAGTGAAATCTCACCACCCGTCACGCTGGTGTATTGGCGATCGGGATTAAGGTTACGAACAATAGTTTTGCCGTTTTTCTCTAGTGATTCTTGCAGATCACCTTTCATCAAGCCTAACCAGTTACGGTAAGCCAATGCTTTGTCTTCACCATCAACTGCAGCAACCGAGTCTTCGCAATCCATAATGGTTGTTAGAGCGGCTTCGACTAATACATCTTTAATTCCCGCCACATCGACGCTACCAATCGGTGCGCTCGGGTCAATTTGAATTTCGATGTGCAGATTATTGTGTTTAAGAAGAATGCACGAAGGGGAACTTGCGTCACCTTGATAGCCAATGAACTGGTCGCTATCAATGAGAGTGACTTCTTCGCCGTTATCGAGTGTCGCTATTAATTTATTGCCGATGCTAGCGTTACTGATGCTGTATTTGGTGACGTCTTTATGGGAGACGCCGTTTAATGGCGCTGCGTCATCAAGGAACTCGCGAGCATAAGTCACTACTTTAGCGCCACGGGCTGGGTTAAAGCTTCCGCCCTTTTCCGCGCCATCACTTTCACTGATCACGTCCGTTCCATAGAGCGCATCATATAGGCTGCCCCAACGCGCATTGGCTGCGTTAAGTGCAAAACGTGCGTTCATGATTGGCACCACAAGCTGCGGCCCTGCTTGTGTTGCGATCTCAGGCTCTACGCTCGCTGTCGTCACTTGAAAGTCATCGCCTTCAGGAACCAAATAACCGATCTGCTGTAAAAACTGTTTGTACTCCACAGGATCTAGCGTTTGCCTAGCACGCTCTTGGTGCCAAACGTCAATTTGATGTTGAAGATCTTCACGCTTGATAAGCAATGCGCGATTTTTTGGAGCCAAATCTTCAAGGATGGTTGCAAATGATTGCCAAAAGTCTTCAGCGACAATGCCTGTTCCAGGGATCACCTGCTCATTAATTAATTGGTAGAGGGTGCTATCAATGTTCAAGCTTCCCTGTTGAATACGACTGCTCATAAAATCTCTCTCAAACTAATTTATGGCTACTCAATAAATTTTCGTGACTAGCTCAAATTTACTTTACTGACTTAAACTTACTTAACGGACATGAATTTAGCTAATTTATGCCGGTTATATTGGATATTCATATAAAAAATACCCTAAAAACTGTGTTATTCCGTTACTCCACTCTCGATTTCGTTAGCGACACTTTTAATCAAACGACGCATCCACTGGTGGTCTGGATTGGTTTGTAACAATGGACTCCACGCCATCTTCACCTCAAAGGGTTCAATCGCAAATGGCGCAGGCTTGATCAACAATCTAGGGTTATTGCGCTGCAGTTGAGCGGCTTTGGTAGGAATAGTCAGGATCAGGTTCTTCTGTTGTGCGAAGAGAATCGCCGACAAGTAGTGTCGCGTAAACACCGTGATGTTACGGGTTTTACCAATGCGCATTAGTGCTTCATCTATCCAACCAAGCTTTTGTGCTTCGCTTGGGTTTATCCCGACTCCCGTTCCCATACCAGTCTTACTTACCCAAATATGTTGCGCCTTTAAATAAGACAAAATATCGAAATTGTCGGCTATCGGGTTGTCACAACTAAATAGACAAGAAAACCCGTCGTGCCAAAGGCTCATCTGGTGAAACGACTGAGGAATATCGTCAAATCGGTTGATAATTATATCAACGGTACCTTGCTCTACATCCTGATAGCTCACATCACTTGGCGTCATTATATCCAGTCGTATTTTCGGTGCTATCTCGCTCAGTTTTTTTAATAGCGGCTGAATAATGGTCGACTCTGCATAGTCACTCGCCATGATACGAAACACGCGTTCACTGTCTTCTGCATTAAACTCTGTGGTCGGCTGCAGTGTCTTCTCTACATTCGCCAAGATGTTTCGAATCAGTGGCTGCAACTTGTGCGCGCGTTCGGTCGGTATCATCCCTTCACTTGTTCTCACTAATAGCGGGTCTTCAAACAGATCACGCAATCGGCGAAGGCCATTACTCATGGCTGGTTGAGTAATACCCAATTGATTTGCTGCTCGTGTAACGTTTCTTTCACGTAGCAACATGTCTAAATACACAAGCAAATTAAGGTCTATACGAGCAATATTCATAAGAAAAATACCGAATATAATAACTATAAATTAACAAAATTATCACATGAGTGGTTATTCTTTGTCCATAGCAAAGTTTTAATCCAAGCCAATTTGGCAACCATACCCCACGTGAAACTAAGGAATAGTTATGTCGCAAATTACACAAGATATCGAAATGATTGAAGTTGCAAAAAGCGCTGCTGGTGCTCCATGGGATGCAATTAACCCTGAATCTGCTGCTCGTATGCGAGCTCAAAACAAATTCAAAACAGGTCTGGATATTGCGCAATACACGGCAGATATCATGCGTGCAGACATGGCGGCTTACGACGAAGACAGCTCTCAATACACTCAGTCTCTGGGTTGCTGGCATGGTTTCATCGGCCAACAAAAGCTGATTTCTATTAAGAAGCACTTTGATGGCAAGACTGACCGTCGTTACCTATACCTTTCTGGTTGGATGGTTGCTGCACTTCGCTCTGACTTTGGTCCACTTCCAGACCAATCTATGCATGAGAAAACATCCGTTGCTGGCCTAGTAGAAGAGCTATACACATTCCTACGCCAAGCCGATGCTCGTGAACTGGGTGGTTTATTCCGTGAGCTAGACGCTGCGCGTGAAGCAGGCGATGTGAACCTACAAGACCGTATTCAAGACAAAATCGACAACCACGTGACACACGTAGTGCCAATCATTGCCGATATCGATGCTGGTTTCGGTAACGCAGAAGCGACTTACCTAATGGCTAAGCAGATGATTGAAGCGGGAGCTTGTTGTCTACAAATCGAAAACCAAGTAGCCGATGAGAAACAATGTGGTCACCAAGACGGCAAAGTAACGGTTCCACACGCTGACTTCCACGCAAAACTTCGTGCGCTTCGTTACGCTTTCCTTGAGCTAGGCATCGACAACGGCATCATCGTTGCTCGTACCGATTCACAAGGTGCTGGCCTAACAAAAGAAATCGCCGTAGTGAAAGAGCCGGGCGACCAAGGTGACATCTACAACTCATACCTAGATGTTGAAGAGATTGATGTTGCTGATATGGCTGAAGGCGATGTTTGTTTCAACCGTGACGGCAAGCTAGTTCGACCTAAGCGTCTACCTTCAGGTTTATACCAATTCCGCCAAGGTACTGGTGAAGATCGTTGTGTATTTGACTGTATCGAAGCAATCAATGCAGGTGCTGACCTACTTTGGATTGAGACTGAGAAACCACACATCGGTCAAATCAAAGAGATGATGGACGGCGTACGTGAAGTACACCCTAATGCGAAACTGGTTTACAACAACTCTCCATCATTCAACTGGACGCTAAACTTCCGCCAACAAGCATACGATGCGATGGTAGCAGAAGGTAAAGATGTTTCAGCTTACGACCGTGCTAGCCTAATGAGTGCTGAATATGACGAAACTGAATTGTCTAAACGAGCTGATGACAAGATTCGCACATTCCAAGCGGATGCATCTCGTGAAGCGGGTATCTTCCATCACTTGATTACTCTACCGACTTACCACACTGCAGCGCTGTCTACTGACAACCTTGCAAAAGAATACTTCGGTGACCAAGGCATGCTGGGCTATGTTGCAAATGTTCAGCGCAAAGAGATACGCCAAGGCATCGCTTGTGTTAAACACCAAAACATGTCTGGTTCTGACATGGGTGATGACCACAAAGAGTACTTTGCTGGTGAGAACGCACTGAAAGCTGCAGGTGAAGCGAATACATCGAACCAATTTGATTAATCGCTAACGCTAAAGCCTCCCCCGTCCTTCTCTCTTACTTAGGTAAGATCCGGGGGAAGGCTTTGAGATAAAGCTTGTACTGCCAGCTTTATCTCAAAGCCTCAGATTTGTGTTCCACACCACGGTTAACCGAACAACTTCTGTTTAAGCTAACTGTATACATATTTGTTCAGATTCCTATTTGTTGAGAGTGCCTATGACTTCAATACCTACACACCTACAAGATGCAAAAACACTGTTATCAGAGAATGGTTTCGCGACGGGTGATACTTGGTATCACGGCACATCTTCAGCTTTATTGGCTTCGATTCAAGGCCAAGGTTTAAAACGTTCTGGAGACAAAGCGCTCAACGAAGCAGCTTCAAAAACTATGGCAACCATCGGCAACAACTATACCGAATCGGTTGAGCCAGTGTTTCTCACTCAGAGTAAAGAACTGGCGTACTACTGGGCTCAACAAACCGTTCGTGAGCGAGGCGTTCGCTTCGAAGGTGAAGAACAGCCTATCGTATTAGCGGTAAACTTATCTGAAAAGCAACGTGCCAAAGTAAGACCGGACGTAGGAGCAATGAGTCTATTGATGATGAGTGTGGGCGAGCAATTCATGTCTCACCTCACTGAAATTTATCAAGCCAATAACATTGCAGGCCCCGACATCGAGCTTCGCACTGCTGATCGCATGGACTACCTCAATAAACTCGGTATGGCCTACATTGATGAAGACATCAGCCGTGCTTGTGTTCAGGAGTTAGCTGAGCCCGAGTTGGCCGACTGAAAACGTTCAACAAATCAGTCTTCTTAAAAACAAAAATGGCTCCCAATACGGAGCCATTTTTATTTGCTATAAGCCTATCTCACAAGATACAGACGCATCTAGATTATGAGCACAGAAGACCTTTCTGTGCAGGTTGCGTCATTTCGATGTCACCTTGTAGAGAACGGTAAACGATGGTGTTCCACACTTCACCATTATCCATTTCAAACTCAATAGCGTAATTCAAACCCGCGACAACCTGAGTTCGAACACTCAAGATCTGCTTGAGCTCAGCTGAAGTGTTCATTTGGCTAAGAACTGCGTTTAAAGCTTGCTTGGCTTCTGGTGTTATCTCACTTTTCGACCAACCACCCGTCAGGTTTTTAGTGCTGCAGATGGGGTTCGCATTCTCTTGCGGTTGAGTTGGTACCTCTGATTTCTGACTACACCCAGCTAACGCCACGACACTAAACAAGGTTGCTGTTCCAAGTAATGATGTTAATCGTACGTTCTTCATAAATTCTCTCTACCTCAATCATTTACGAGGGATTACTCGCAATAATGTTTCATATGCAGGCAAGCTTAAACCTCGAATGTCATCACTTCATCAGAGATTATGGTGTAACTACTCTATAAACACAGGAGATTGTCAGGAAAACAAGACGAGCACTGGAGCTCTGCTTTTATCCACCTGATATTTAAATCATTAAAATGAGTAGCGAGAGAATAAGCGAGTAATAATACAGACATAATCAATCAGATAATTACATACTTCACACCAAAAACATTCCTATCACGATTAATAAGATGAGCTCATCTTGATGTGGATTATGATATTGGTTCAAAAAATAGATATTTGAAATTATTTTATAAATCCAAAAGTTTATGCTCGACTTAATCATGTCTGATTTTAAAACTGTGATCCAACCCTACAAGTTGTTGATAATAATGTACTTTGTTCATCTGTGAATTCATTCAAATATGGAAAATCTTTATTGTTAAGGGTGGGTGCAAGTAGTAAAATCTCACCCGATTATGCAACTTACTTCTCACAACATGGACACAAGTAAAGTTACGATTAGCTCTCTCAAAGTAACGTAACTTCAAACACATACCTAAAATCAGTGTCCTATAGATAGTGCAGATCAAATAAAAATAATTATATAAACCTAGGCTAGGTTAAACATGAAATTAACGTCGTCTTTAGGCTCACTGTTGGCTAGCAGTCTGTCTATCGAAATAAAACAGCGAGCGCTGATAGAGCTCGTCATCAGCACTTATCAGCCACATGAGCGCACTGAGCTTTTTCAAAGCGTGACTGAATATCGTAGAAGCCAATTAGAATTGCTTTTCCCAGAGCATCAAAACAAAAGCTACTCTGTATTGTTTGAGGTGATGGACTACCGCGATCTGATTCTGCGCTATCCAAATACACTATCTGCAGAGATTGCTCTTCTAGAGCAGGCTGTAGGGCAGTGCTATATGCATTGGCTAGATTTCTGGTGTGAGTGTGAAATTGCTGCGATCAAAGCAAAATCTCCATTAAATCCAAGCTCCATTTCTCATGTCGACCTCCCTATCAATGACAGTGCTTATTACGGTGCGATCATCGAACAGATAGAACATGAGCCACTTTTGGTACAAACACCGAGTCACCCACAAGGAATGCCAATCAGCGATGCCATTGCTTTAAGCAATCTCGAGGTGTTCATCAAGGGCGAGAAATGGTTTGAGATGCTGCCTTTATTACACCTTTCTCAGGCAGGTAAGCATTTTATTCTGCTCAAGCATCCAGTCGATGAAGCCTTTCCAACACTGGTTTCCTCTGCGCTGATTCAAGACTGGTCTAAGAATGACACTTGGCTAAGTTACGCACCGCCGTTCAGCAATGAGCAATGGCAATACTGTTTACCCAATTACGGCTACGATGAACTCGCAGGGTTACAACTTTTCACACCGCCTACACTGTCAAAATGTTACTCTCTCCCAGAATTTGACCAACAATTCCAGTTACAATTGTCCGACAAAGATGCCCTGTGTGAGGTGTTACGTCTGACAGTCAGTGGCAATACCCAACAAAAGCTCTATTCCCTCTACCTTTCTCAAAAAGAGCTGATGAGTGTGTTACACCAAATAGGCTATAAGATTGGCTTCACTATTATCGAGCAACCTTTCATGCTTCAGTTTTATCAAACCATTGATTCCAATGCATACTTCCATTCTGGATATTGCGAATTAAATGACGATGGCACGACAATTTATCGTGGATTCTGGAATTTTGAGATGATGGTAAAAGCGTTCAATAATGTCGATTTTCGAAGCTACAAACGCGCAGTGCGAGAAAGCAGAAAGTCATTAGAAAAGTCGCGCTCGGCAGGAAAAACTAGCTCGGTGAAAAAGGATGAACATGTTTGATTTCGGCCTAGAGGCGATCATCTATGCAAAAGCAATCACACTGCTTGCAACCGTGGCTGTGGTTGTCATGTGGTTGTTCTATTACTGCTATCGCCTGAAACAGAAGAACGAAGTGATCGCAGGGACACACCATGCCCCTTACATCGCGTATTCGATCTGCATTGTTGCGTGGATCAGCAGTAACGCTTATTTCCATACCGACTTATTACCGGAACTTGGGGCCTCGGCCGCCGTGTTCGCCGCAAAGTTTGCCAACCTCGCCTCGTTCTTTGCGTTTGCCTTTGCCTATTACTTCTCGTGCAAACTCGCCGCTGAACAACGTAATGGTAAGGTTCATGTGTGGCAGCAAGCCATTTTCGTCACCCTGACCGTCTACTCCTTCTTCATCAATTTAAGTCCGGGGTTAACCGTTGAACACGTCACCATTGCAGGCCCAAGCCAGTTCGTGATTGAGTTTGGCCCGCATACGCCGTACTTCTTTATTGGGATGATTAGCTTTGTAGTGCTAACACTACTCAACCTGGTGGCCATGCGCGCCAACAGCAGCAAGCTAACTTTAGCCAAAACCAACTATATGATCGCCGGCATTTTAGTCTTCATGCTGTCTACTGCGACGATCCACCTAGGCATGACCTACTTCTTGCGTGATTTCTCGCTCACTTGGCTGCCACCAGCTTTGTCGATAAGTGAAATGTTGTTCGTTGGCTATGCCCTGCTGACCTCGCGCTTCTACAGCGTGAAATACCTGGCGTACATGAGCCTAAATGCGATGTTGGTTTGTGCTATTTTGGTGATCCCTTTTGGCGCGATATTTATCCCGCTGACAGACGACAGTCAATGGCTTGTTGCTATCCCAATCTGCGCGATTATCGGCATCACGTGGCATGTTCTCTACAAGCGCGTAAGCCACTACGCCTCGTTCTTTGTCTACGGAAACAAGAAAACGCCAGTACAACAGATCCTCTCACTAGAAGACGATTTCAAGCTGTCGATTGATGATGCAATGCGTCGATTAGGTAGCCTATTGCAGATTCCCGAAGACAAGTTGCGTCTGGTGAACAGCAACTACAACGAAACCTTCTACGAAGATTACCTGTCTACCAACAAGTCCGTTTTAGTGTTCGATGAGTTGTCTCAGGAGCTTGATTACACCGCACCAGCCAAGCGCTCAATCAAAGCCCTGTATGACAAGATGAGCTCCAACGATACCGCTTTGGTGATGCCTCTGTTTGGTCAGGGGAAATCGGTCACGCACTTGTTAGTATCGTCACACAAGAGCAACGATCAGATGTTCTCTAACGAAGAGATCTCTGCACTGCAAACCTTGTTAACTCGTGTACAAAGCACCATTGAAGCCGATAGACGCATTCGCCAAAGTCGCGCGCTTGCTAATTCTATCGCACACGAAATGCGTAACCCGCTGGCTCAAGTGCAGCTGCATTTTGAGGTGTTAAAACAGCACATTGATAACCAAGCCCCAGCTAAACAAATCCTAAAGGATATTGAGAATGGCCAAGCGGCGATTCAACGCGGGCGACAACTGATTGATATCATCCTGCGCGAAGTCAGTGACAGTACGCCTGAACACGGCCCTGTGGCCATGACCTCTATCCACAAAGCCGTAGATCAAGCCGTAAGCCACTATGGTTTTGAGAATGAAAAGATCATTGAACGCATTCGTTTACCACAACACGCTGATTTTGTAGCAAAGCTCAATGAAACCTTATTCAATTTCGTTATTTTCAACCTGATACGTAATGCAATCTATTACTTTGATTCTTATCCAGAAAGCCAAATTGAGATCAGCACCAACACAGGGCCTTACGAGAACGTTCTGATATTCCGAGATACCGGCCCTGGCATTGACGAAGCCATTGCACATAAGATCTTTGATGACTTCTTCTCTTACCAAAAAAGCGGTGGTAGCGGCCTAGGGCTTGGCTATTGCCAACGTGTGATGCGTTCATTTGGCGGCCGAGTTGAGTGCCACTCTAAACTTGGGGAGTTTACTGAGTTCCACCTGTACTTCCCGGTAGTACCCAATGCACCCAAAGCAGACGCACTTCGTACGCCTTACTTCAATGATTGGAAAAGTAATCAAACCACAACTGAAAACAAACCCAACGCAGAAGTTAAGCCAGATAACCAAGCGGAAACGCAAAGTTCAGAGCCAACAAGTACGCTAACCCCAGAGAACCATTTGGCTCCAACCGTGCTTATCGTCGATGATAAAGAAGTGCAACGCACGCTTGTTCAGATGTACCTGAGTCGACTTGGCGTAAATAGCTTACAAGCTAAAAACGGCGAGAATGCCGTCGAGCTGTTCAAAACACACAAGGTCGATTTGATCTTAATGGACGTACAAATGCCGATAATGAATGGTTTTGACGCAAGCCAAATCATCAAGGCACGCTCTCCTCAAACGCCAATCATTGCTTTATCTGGCGAATCAGGACAACACGAGTTAGATATGATCAGCAAACTGATGGATGGTCGCCTAGAGAAGCCAACCTCTTTGAAGGCACTGCAACGCGTGCTCGATAACTGGCTAGAGAAAGGCTGTGCCTCAAATGCTTCCAAAGAAACCGAAGATGAAGAGTAGATGCAGGAAAACACGAATCGCAATTTAGCCAGTTGATTACTGTTTGTCTCATTACATTGCTTTAATTATTCATCAAAAAGCCAGCCGAACAAGGCTGGCTCTATCAGAACTAAACGCTCTAATTAATCTAAAAGTGAACGAACATAATCAGCGATTTCTTGGTTTTGGCAATGCTCAAAGAAGCATTGTTGGAAACGCTCGCTGCCAACCGCTGTTTTCACTAGATCTTGGTCGATAGCTCTCAGAGAATCAATAAAGTTATCTTTTACCACCGCCGCTTTCACTTCATTCAAAATTGCTGCATTACGTTGCTGTGGTTCTGCACGTTCTAGTGGATACCCATTACCACGCTCGCCTGTGAACGCTTTTTCAAAGATATAACGAATGTTGAGTTCACCTGCCCAGCCAAAGCCTTTAGCAAAAGCGAGAGCGAGAGCATTGCCGTTGTTGATTTGGTTAAACAAGAAAGCATCTGATGGCTCTAGGCAGTAACCACAAACCACACCCGGGTGCAGGTTCAGTGACATCAAAGCACCTTGCCCTGTTCCACATCCCGTCACAACAAAGTCCACAGCCTTTGAGTTGATCAGAATACTGGCCATGATACCTAAGTGGATATACGTTAAGTGGTGATCATTCTCGTCGGTCATACCTAAGTTGAAAACATCGTGACCAATGCCACCCGCCACTGACTCTAGCTCAGCTGCAACCATGGCATTTTTACCTGCCTGACTGTTTTCCATCATTAAAGCGATTTTCATTTATCTTCTCCTGCAAGATTGCTGCAAACTCAAAATTTAGAATAAAAAACCAACTAGCGTGCTAACCAACCACCGTCAACAGCAATGGTATAGCCATTAATGTAATCCGATGCTGATGATGCTAAGAACACACAAGGACCTGCGATATCTTGCGGTTTACCCCAACGCTCAGCCGGAATACGCTCAAGAATCGCTTGATTGCGCTCAGCATCTTCACGCAGAGCTTGAGTATTGTTCGTTTCCATATAACCGGGTGCTATCGCATTCACATTGATATTGTCGCGCGCCCATTCGTTCGCCATAGCACGTGTCACTCCCATCACAGCACTTTTTGAAGCCGTATAGGAAGGAACTCGAATGCCACCTTGGAATGAGAGCATCGATGCAATGTTAATGATCTTTCCGCCAGTACCTTGAGCCTTAAATTGCTTTGCAACAGCCTGAGACATAAAGAACACCGTCTTGGTGTTCACGTTCATTACGTCATCCCAATCTTGCTCTGAGAACTCAATAGCATCTTGGCGGCGAATAATTCCTGCATTGTTCACGAGAATGTCGACTTGGCCAAACTCAGCCAAAGTGCGCTCTATAACCCCTGGAATGCACGCTTGCTCGAGAAGATCAGCACTCACGTTTAGGAACGAATGACCTGCTGCACTCATTTTCTCAATAGTCTCTTCAGGCTCTGTTCGGTTAACACCGACAACCTTACAACCGGCTTCCGCTAGGCCTAATGCAATACCTTGCCCAAGCCCCGTGTTACAGCCCGTCACTATCGCTACTTTACCTTCCAGACTGAATGACTCTAAGATCATGCTCGCTTCCTCAATTACATTGGATTCATTGCGTATCGTTATTACCAATAATTAAATCATACAATAAGATGTAAATACGAGAGCGACGTTGTAGAATTTCGATCTTGCACCAAAATCAGTCGAACAAGTGAAACGAGCACCACAAACTAAATGAATGGGGGGAAGTGATTTGGAGAACAGAAGCCTATAACCCACCATGAACCATGCTCTCGAAGATCACCCAAACCAGATATTGTAGGGATTTGACAACAATTCATGATTTAAAAGAGTAAAAGGGTTATACATAATAATGTGTTATCTAAATTACTGAAATTATCATGACGCTCAAAGAGATCCTTAAAATTCCCAATGTCCGCTACTTCTTAATGTTTAGAAGCAGCTACTTTGCGCGTTTTTACTACCCTATATTCACCCTACTTTATTTAGATTACGGGTTAACCCTGTCTCAATTCGCGATGCTCAATGTAGTTTGGGCGGCCACCATTGTGCTTGCTGAAGTACCGTCGGGTGCATTCGCCGATACCTTAGGCCGCAAGAAACTGGTGGTGCTGTCTTCGATTGTGATGTTTGTTGAGATCGCCATGATAGCGCTCGTACCAACCGGAAACCCAGACTTGGTGTTCATTGTTTTTCTGATTAACCGGATTCTCAGTGGCTTAGCGATGGCACTGGCCAGCGGTGCTGACGAGGCATTGGCTTATGACACCTTAAAAGAACAAGGCAATGAAGAGTTGTGGCCTCGAGTGCTGCAAATCCAGCTTCGTGTCGCCTCAACGGTCGGTATCTTTGTCACACTAATTGGTGCGGCGATGTACGACGTGAATTTTATGACGAACATCTTTCATTTCCTTGGACTAGCCGAACCAGAAAGCACCAAAGATCTGATGCGTATTCCTGTGTTCGCCACCCTATTTGTAGCGATGATCGCTATCTATGCCGCGATTAATATGCGCGAAGAAAAGAAGGTGATGCCAAGCGGTCAAAGCAAATTGGCAACCACCATCTCAAGTCTTAAATTGACGATCGATGCAGGTAAATGGGTATTCGCTACGCCTTACGTGCTGTTCATCTTGCTCTACTACAGCCTATTCGAACACACCTCACGCATGTTCCTAACCATGAACAGCCAATACTATCTGGCGATTGATATTCCAATTATCTACTTTGGTTTTATTGGTGCGGGTATAAGTTTGCTTAAGATTATATTGGCAGGACAAAGCCGAAGATTAGCAGAGAGTATTGAGCCTAAAACCTTCATTGTGGTCATGGGTTTAGCAAGCATGGCGACTTATTACTGGATCAGTTTAGGTTGGTCGATTTACGGGGTCATTCCGGCGTTGGTGTTAATCTTTATCATCATGACGATGAACATTTTCATCAGCTACCACCTGAATAAAAAGACCGAATCGCACAACCGAGCCACCGTTCTTAGTTTCAAAGGTTTAATGTTTAACCTCGGATACGGGCTGATCGGGATCTTGTACGCTTACTACTATAAGTTGGTGTCTCAGGGCTTCACCGAACAAGAAATAGAACAGAACCTTGCCTTCTTGGCCTCACTGTCTTCGTTTTTCTATTACTTCACCTTACTGTTCATTTCGATCAGCGCGCTGTTCTATTTCAAAAACAAGAAACAGCCGATCTTCTGAAGAAAGCATCGAACTGTTGAAGATATCTCTACTGCCGAATAGAGAATAAAGGTGAGCCTGTGGCTATAAACAGATAATGACACTTCTTATCAAGTGATTTTTTGTTAGTATCACCACCAAATTACATAACACATGGACGCGTCATGTCTTTTAGTTGGATAGCCTTTACTCTCCTTGCCGCCTTTAGCCAATCTTGGCGCAATGCCTTTCAAAGTAAATTAAGTGGCACCATGAGCGTGGCTGGCGTAACGTTAGCGCGATTTATTTGGGCTAGCCCTATCGCCCTTATTTACCTCTGCGCCCTCTATCAATGGCAGCCCGTATCCGCACCGGATTTTTCGGGTGAGTTTGTTTTCTATATTGTTGCTGCCGCCATCATGCAGATCCTCGCGACCGGCTTAATGGTGATGCTCTTCAAGCTCGAAAACTATGCGATAGGCGCAGGCTTAGCCAAGTGTGAAGCCCCCGTATCTGCTGTGCTATCCGTATTGTTTTTTGGTACTGCTTTGACACTAACAGGTTGGGTCGGCGTACTTATTGGTACTTTAGGCGTGCTAATCATGAGTAGCGCTTCTGGCTGGCGAAGCTTGTCCCCGAAAGTGTTCTTATTAGGTATGGCGTGTAGCACCGCCTTTGCTTTAACGTCTCTTTGGGTACGGGAAGCAAGTTTGAGCATAGGGTTGCCCTTCCCTCATAGCGCTGCTTGGGTGCTGTTCCTCGTCATTTCCCTTCAGACAGTGATTATCTGTACGTATCTCTTTTTCAGAGAACGCGACACGCTGCGCCTGATATTCAAGAAGTCGAAACTGGTCGTAATGACAAGCTTAGCGAGTGTTATCGGTTCTCTGGGTTGGTTTAGCGCGATGTCGCTTCAAGCCGTGCCGTACGTAAAGACACTCGGGCAAGTCGAAGTGATCTTCATGGTGTTGATATCCTATTTCTGGTTAGGGCAAAGCATCGCGCGCAAAGACATTCTTGCGCTCATCTTGCTTTCTATCGCAGCAGTATTGGTTATGTGGCAGTGACGAGCTCGTTAATATGACTAGGACAAATTGAAGTCATATTGCGACCGTTTGTTTTCGCTTGATATAACGCTTTGTCGGCTCGGCTAATAAACCCATTCCAACTCTCATGCGGGTGAAGCTGAGCAACACCAAAACTCGATGTCAGAAACATCTCATGTTCTTGTACTGCTGATACCTCTGAAATAGACAATCGTAACTTGCAGGCAATAACCTGAGCTTGTTGGAAATCGACATTAGGCAATAAAATCATTATCTCGTCTCCGCCAAAACGAAACGCACTGGCTTTAGGCGATGTTTTTATCGCACTTTGAACCATTTCAGCAAAAGACTTGATCACGAGGTCACCTACAATGTGTCCGTGTTGGTCATTGATCGAC
The DNA here is from genome assembly GCF_020806305.2 of Vibrio sp. F13. Lineage (NCBI taxonomy): Bacteria > Pseudomonadati > Pseudomonadota > Gammaproteobacteria > Vibrionales > Vibrionaceae > Vibrio > Vibrio sp. F13. Next base: position 63,770 of record NZ_CP170176.1, read on the forward strand.
TTAAAATTATCAATATCCATCATAATGGCACTAACAGGTGCAGTTTCCGCCTGCTTCATGATAACTGGAACCATCTCATCTAATGCTCTGCGGTTTCCCAGTACCGTTAGAGGATCGCTGTAGGACAGCTCGTGAATAGAACTAAGCAACCTTGCGTTAATCAGCCAAAGCATTGTAAAGCTCATCGACACAATAAGAACGATGCTCACTAAAAAGGCAAGTTGATGAATGAGAGTGGCCGCCATGAAATCCTGGAGCTCAGTTGAAAATAGCGTCACCACAACTCGAAAAACCATAAACCCGCCATATATCGTAAATGACAAGGCCATCATCCGAATACCTAGAGTCAAGTCATCACGCCGGCCCTTTAATACCGCAAAGGCAGTGCAAAGAGTCACAAAAGCCAGATATAAACTAATGAGGATAATTCGAGCCTTTATGGAAGGCTCATAGAACGTGAAGTAAATAAAACATGGCAAAAGAGCCAACATCATTAGACTACTGAGGTAGGTGCATTTGAGAGAGTATTCTCGAAACAGACATAAGCTATACAAGGCGAGATGAAAACCAAGCGCAATGACCATATTGGCACCAATAACGGTGACCCAATCAGGGAACTCCCCTCTTAGGCTCAACATCAACGGCCCTGTTCCGATAACAAATATTGAAATGGAAAAGATTGAAAGCCCTTTAATGGACTGTTGAGTGAATTGAAATAACAACAAGCCAATACAGTAAATGAAAGAGAACAAAATAATAATAAAATTAAGTGTTCTCATATCCAGCGAAAAACCATCCATGATTTTCTATCTTCCATACGCAACCAAATTTCAACATGGTCAATAATCATGCAAACCACAAAAACATTCACCATGTGAATCTTTTTATTTTATAAAAAAAGGGGGTAGATCACATATGCGGAGATTTTTATCGCATGAGTCCATGATATGGATAGGCATGTAACACTCGCCCCCATAGAGTTTTATCGCATCACTGAATCTACAGGCTTCTGCACTCGTTACTTGGTTGAATGACGACTGTCTGGCATTATGCGCCCAAGAAATCTCTAGGGCTGTTGACCTTAGTTATTATACAGCAAAGAATGAACGAAGGTAGTCAGTGGTAGAAAACAGCCAACAATTAAGTGACCGTTACGACGAACATGGTTACTTTGTTATCAGAAATTATTTCAATGAAGCTCAAATTGCATCGCTTAGAAAAGTCGTGCTGAAATTTCATGAATCATGGAAAGCAGACAACGAAGAATTCTATAAAGAAGAAGCATTTAACTCGTCTTTAATTACGGGAAGCGAGTATTTGCTCGCCGACGATAGAAGCGTGCTTTTCGACTTCATCAGCTCGAAACAAGTGATGAACGTGGTTGATGCGGTGATTCCGAACAAACCAGCATTCATGAATACACAGCTGTTCTTCAACCCAGTAAATCCGCAACAAAAAGACTTCTGGCATCGTGACTGTCAATACGATTACGACGTTGATGACCAAATGAAAGTCATCATGGAAACCCAGGTATTGCATCTGCGAGTGCCCATTTTTGATGAGCCAGGTATGGAACTTATCCCTGGCACACACAAGCGTTGGGACAACGAAGAAGAGTACAATGTTCGCCAAGAAGAAAACGGCAAAGTGAGCAGCGATGACATCTCTGGTGGTAAGCAGATACCATTAGCCGCCGGTGACTTATTGGTGTTTTCAGCGGACATGATCCACCGAGGCCGATATGGCTTGGATCGTTTGGCTTTGGATATTTTGATCTTTGATTCGGCGGCAGAATATGTCGACTACGTTGATGACGATTGTCTGCCAACACCAGCCATGTTGAGCAACATTTCCGACCCAAGATTATTTATGAACACGCTACACTTAAAATCGATGCAGTACTCATAATCCATAAAGGTGCCCAAACTATGACTGACACTAAGCAAAATACCCGAATTAGCCAGTTCCGTTTCGGTCAGCCAAAAGAATCTCTCAAGTTAGAACATGTCGCTTTAGGGGTACTAGACAAAGATAAAGTTCGCGTACAAATTGAAGCGACTAACATCAACCCTAGTGATCTGTTGTCGATTTATGGTGTGGGCCAATACAAACATAGCCATCAGCCGCCGAGAGTACCGGGATTTGAAGCGGTAGGAAGGATTGTAGAATCCAGCAGTGCTGAGTTTATAGTGAATCAACGAGTGCTTGTGGCAACCAGTGGAACATGGCAGAACTATGTCGATGTATCACCAGATGATCTGTTCCAAATTCCTCAACATTTAGACAATGGCTACGCCTGTCAGTTGTACATTAATGCGCTAACCGCATGGGTGCTAACGACAGAAATAGCCAAGCTGACCCAAGAGGATGTGTTGATCATCAACGCGGGCAGTTCAGCCATCGGTAAGATCTTCTCCCAGTTATCAGCATCACTCGGCTTCAACATCATTGTCGTTACATCACAGCAGACACAATACCCTGCCACTTCCTGTTGGGTGATAGATGCGAACGCTGATCTAGTTTCTCAAATTAAGGCATTAGGCTTGCCTATGCCAACCGTTGCCTTTGATGCGATTGGCGGCTCACCCGGAACCGATCTTGTTCACACCCTTGGCAACAACGGGCGCTTTATCAACTATGGGACGCTGTCGTTGGATTTTTACGAGCCACGCTTCTTTGAGTACGCGAAAAACCAACACATCGATTTCAGCACCTTCTTCTTGCGTTATTGGGAGGAAGCAGAAGGTAAAGATGTTCGCCGTGATAAGTTCACGACCATGCTAGATCACTTCATCACAAACGACATTCAGCTCGACGTTGACCGCTATCTACCATTCGATGAAGTGCAAACCGCGATTGATCTCATTGAATCGAAAACCACACGCCTAGAGGGCAAGATCATCTTACTGCCACAGTAAGTGAGAGTTGGACGATATATACCTTGTTTATTTCAACAGGCAAGACGTTCAACAGCTTACAAGCGTGCTTGTTAATACACCATCGCTTAGGAAGTTTGATTAAAGAAATCGAAGATTGAAAAGATAGCGAAGAGTTGTGGTGCATTTCTCCATAACTTAAGTGGTTACGAGATGGTCATGAATCACATTTATTTGAAACATCAATTAGTTATATCATTAGAAATATGATACTGATCACCCATAAGATAACCTCGATTCTATATGGTAGCGTCATACTTAAAACCACGATGTGAACATACTTATGAAAAGACACATACTATCAAGCGCCATCCTACTCTCTCTAGCCTTTCCCACCTTTGCAGCTGATGGCGATATACACGATGTCACGATACTGGGTACTTCAGATATCCACGGTCATTTTATGGCGTGGGATTACGCGGCAGATAAACTCAACACGCGTGGTAGCTTGAGCCAAATCGCGACCAAAGTTGGTGAGATCCGCAAAGAGCAATCTAACATTATCCTTGTCGACGCTGGCGATACCATCCAAGGCAACTTCGTAGAAACCTTCAAAGACGAGCCCGTTGATCCAATGATGCTTGGCTTTAATCACATGAAATACGATGTGTGGGTTTTAGGTAACCACGAATTCGACTTTGGCCTCAAAACCCTCAACAGGGCCGTTACCCAATTTAAAGGGCAGTCTCTCGGTGGCAACATCAAGAACAAAAACGGAAACCCATTCCTGCCTGGTTACACCATCCTAGAACGCGGTAGCATTAAGATCGGCGTGATCGGAATGGATACCCCAATGACGGAGGTCTTTGCGCAAGGTACCAACCGTTTAGAAGGCGTCACTTTCACTAATCCAACCTTGGAAGTGAAGAAAATCGTCAAAGAGATTGATGATAAAGTGGATGCCATCATATTGGTTGCCCATATGGGAATTGAGAACGAGAATGACATTGCCGACACCGGTGTCACCGACATTGCCAATGCAAACCCAGAGCTTGATGCCATCGTCGCTGGCCACATGCACACTCGCATCGATAAAGCCGTTGTAAATGGCGTTATTATTACTGAACCCGACAGATATGGCCGCGCCCTATCTCGTATCGATCTTCAATTTGAAGAGCGCGATGGCACATTCACTCTCGTCAACAAAGACAGCTTCACCTATAAAATTAAAGGTATAGATTCTGATGAGAATATGGACGAGTTATACCAGCCTTATCACAAACAACTCCGAGAAATGGCGAACAGACCTGTCGCTCAGCTTACCGGCGTTGATTTAGTCCCAGAAAACGAAATCCGCGGTATCCCTCAAGTCCACGTTCAAGACACCGGCATCAGTGCGCTATACCAAGAAGCGAGCTTCTTCTATGCACCCAAAGCCAATGTCATCGCACTTCAAATAGACAACGACAATGCAGAGCTCGATGTTGGCCCAATTAAAGCCAAAGACATCGCGTACAACTACCAATACGCGGGTGGCGAAATCACTGTCTACCAGATGACAGGCAAAGAGTTAAGAACCTACATGGAATGGTCTGCGGGCTACTTCAACTCAGTGCAACCTGGCGATGTAACCTACAGCTTTAACCCTGACCGTAGAGCATCAAAATACTCAACCAATGACTTCTTCGCAGGCGTAACTTATACCATAGACCTCACTCAACCTGCAGGTACACGCATCACCAACCTTGCGTTTGCAGATGGCACACCGGTTACTGATCAAACAGAAATCCGTATTGGTATGAATAGCTATCGAATGGGTCATCTAACCAAGAAAGGCGGCGTGCTAGAAGGCGAATCGTTCCCTGTACTTTTTGATACGGAAGCAGAGTATGGAGAAGAAGCAGGCACAATCCGTAATATGACCATCAAATATCTTAAAGAAGAAAGGAACGGTCAGTATGAAGGTAAACCTCAACAACGATGGGCACTTTCTGGTTTAGAAAGCCGTTATAATGAACAACGAGAGATAGTGAAGTCATTGATTAATGATGAAACCATATCAATCCCGACCAGTGACGATGGCCGCTACACAAACATCGCTTCTATCAACGTAAAAGAACTGATGTTCAAATCTGACGAAGCGAAACAAGCTGCCATAACCACACGCGAAAAGAAACTGGCGCAAGCAACTGAGCAAGAGAGTAAGCAGATCAAACGCGAAATCACTCTGATTGAAGCGCTCAATTAATCCCTGACCTCAAACCAATAACGACTTAACGACGCTTAGAGCGTGGTTAGGTCGTTTTTGTTCCCATTTTCCAACACCACATCTGTACTGAGTAAAACGGTTAATATTGGATGAATGATCTGCAAAGGCCAACTCATAGTTGGACAAAATCTTCTCAGCGAGTTTCCCAAATTAGTGATTTATGAATCACTTCAAGTATTGCAAACCTCCAATCAAGTGGCCAAATTCACTCAGCCACTACAGTACCACTACACGGTTGCTATAACGCCAACTCGTAAAGGTGATAAACGTCTTCACTGGTCAACGTTCTTGGGTTGCCTCCCATACAAACATCATCCATGGCTTTTTGAACCCAACCATCAATATCCGCATGCTTAACCCCAAGATGAGCCAGCCCAGAAGGGATACCCACTTCACGAGACAACGTGCAAATCAGGTCCACCGCTAATAGGGCTGCATTAGTGTCGTCTAACTGAGACGTATCCCCACCCATCGCTTCAGCTACTTCCCTAAACGCACTTGGAATCGTTTGAGCATTGAATGCGCTCACCACAGGCAGCAAGATAGCATTACAAACGCCATGCGCTAGGTTGTGTGTTGCCGAAGGCTGATGTGACAACGCATGAACCGCGCCTAATCCGGCTGAGTTGAACGACATCCCCGCTAAAAATTGCGCATCAGCAAGTGCCGACCGAGCTTCTATGTTCGCTCCATCCTTTACTGCCATAGGCAGCCATTTGGCAATTAGCTTAACCGCCTCGAGTGCGGTCGGAAGTGTTAAACGATGGGCGCCAGGAGTCACAACCGACTCAATGGCATGGGTCAGCGCATCCATACCCGTTGCAGCGGTAACAGAGGCAGGCAAACCAACCATCAATGATGGGTCGTTAACCGCAACATCTGGAATCTGTTTGGTGTCGACGATCACCATCTTAACGAGATTCTTCTCATCGGTAATCACCGAATTGGACGTCATCTCCGCCGCTGTTCCCGCCGTTGTATTAATAGCAATAAAGAACGCACCGCTATTCTTAACCAGGCCGACCCCATTATAATCGGTGATTTCGCCTTCATTTGATGTGACAATACGAATCGCTTTCGCACAATCAATAGGGCTACCGCCACCAACCGCAATCAAACAATCGCACCCGCTCTGTTGGTAAAACTCAGCACCTTGATTAACCAAACTAACGGTCGGGTTAGGGGTGACCTTATCAAAGGTGACATAATCGAACCCTTTATCATCGAGTGCACAATAAAGAGAATCTAATATCCCCAATTCAATAAGGTTTTTATCTGTCACTATCATTGCTTTTTTTACGGGTCGACAGTCCAACACTGCAACAGATTCTGCCACCGCACCTACGCCGGATAATGATAGTTTTGGTAAATTTAATGCAAACACCATAGTCATTCCTTTACGGTAAGAGCCCGACGGATCGGGCCGATATCAATTACTTCTCAACTCGCAATCCATACGTCTTGAACTTATCGAGTACATGATCCATCTCTTGGTTTGGAAGCACTGGAACGTCTGGCTGAATCGCTGCACACTTGAGATAAAGCTCAGCCAATACCTCGGTTTCATGTGCTAACCACAATGCTTTCTTCAGATTTTCACCAACGGTGATCATGCCATGATGTTGAAGAAGAATAGATTTACTTTGACGAATGCCAGCATCTACATAATCAGCCAACTTAGGAGAGCCAAAGGTAGCATAAGGTACACAAGGTATTTCTGCCGCGCCCGATGCTGCAACCATATAGTGGATCGCCTGGATTGGACGATTGAGTATAGACACTGCTGTCGCGTTAATGGCGTGGTTGTGAACAACGGCATGGCAATCCTCTCTCGCTTGGTAGCAGGTTAGGTGGAAAGCCCATTCGCTTGATGGAATTTTGCCTTCCTCAAATTCTCCGGATTCGCTTACAAAAACGATCTTTTCCGGTGTCAGATTCTCATATTCAATACCCGTTGGAGTGATCAATAAACCACCTTCATAGCGCACCGAGACATTACCTGCGGTGCCTTGGTTTAATCCCAGCTTAGTCATCTCTAAGCATGTATCGATAATGTCTTGTGCTAGTTCATTTCTTGTTATTGTCATCGTATTACTTCCTTAAGCTGGCGTTACGCCTTTCTTTAAAATGATGTTTCCGTATTTAGCGGTTTCGCCCGTCAGTACAACTGCAAAGCACTTTTCGGCGCGGTCGTAAAAATCAAAACGATCCATGTGTTCTAATGCAGGCTTGTCTTTCGTGGTCTTTGTGATTGCCGCCATGTATTTCGATTCAACTGTTGGGTCGAGCTGGTCACCCTCTACTGCTTGCATCATGATCAGCGGGCTTTGGCAGTACACGTCGAGCTCAAATAGCGGTATTGTGCCCTCTAACAGCGTATCGATATTCACGCCATCGGCTCTTAGCACCACATGCGATCCAAACGTCTCCGCAGGAAAATGGGCGTCGGCAAACAGAATTTCATCGCCATGCCCCATTCGACTTAATACGGCAAGCAGTTCTGGGCTTATTGCCGGATGGATTCCTTTAAGCATTGTGTATTTCCTCCAATAACTGGGCGTATTGTTCACGGCTCTCAGACGGGGTGATGACTTGGTAAGCAGGCTTCATATTTTCTTGGGCATGATTGGCATCAATAAATACCCCAGCCCCTGCAAAGGCATACATCGCTGCCCCCGTCACTGTGGCTTCAGGCTGTTCAACCACATGGATAGGGATGCCAACAACGTCAGCTCTTATTTGGTTCCACAGTCTATTTTTAGACCCACCACCCACCACCATTAAACACTCGGTATTTAAGCGACAAGTCGTGGAAAGATAGTGCAGACTGCTCTTGAGTTTGAAGGCCAGTCCTTCTAGAGCGGCGCGGTATATCTCGCCCCTTGTGGCATTAATGGACAGGCCAGTAATCGCACCATTTCCTTTACCGTCACCACCAAGTAAAAAGGATGGATCGAACCTAACGCCATTTGCACCGATAGGGGCCGCTTCCCCTTCCGAAACCATCACCGCGTATTTACTGCTGCTCTCGGCAATATCCGTAAAGTAGGTGTTGGCGACCCATTCCATTACTGCACTAGAGAGCCATTGGATTGCTGGGTTAAACAAATCATTTTTAGCATCAAGCTCTGTTGTCATGCCCTCTTTGAGATAGTCAGGTTTTAACTGAGGACGTGGCGAACGAGCCATCAAGATCTCCCAAGTCCCTGAGCTTAAGAAAGACTGATTCTCTTTGGCACCAGAGCCGAACAAAGCAAACTGAGTGTCGTGACCTGCTGAAATCACTGGAACTCTGTTTGGAATGCCAAGCAGGAAGGCGACATCGTCTTTTAAACAACCCACTATTTCGCCCGCTTCAACCATGGGAGGAAAGTGCGCCTTCGTCAGCTCTAGGTACTGTAATACCCCTTCATTCCAGTCACCGCTGTCTAGGTCCGTCATCATCGACGTGCCAGCCATCGTTCGATCGGTTGTTAATTCGCCCGTCAGCTTTTGTGTCAACATCGACGAAATAAACACCCACTTATCCATATTGCTATAGACTTTTGGTTCGTTGTCTTTCAACCACTTAAGCTTGAATAAGGTATTGAACGAATAATCCCCGATGCCGTTGGTCAAATACAGTTCATCGCGGTCAATATCTTGCGAGATCTGGCTCATCACAGGCGCGGTACGAGCACATTTCCAAGAAATAATGGGATAGATCTGCTTTCCATCTTTATCGAAGGGCGCCCCGTCCACTCCAAAGGTAGTGACAGAAACGGCAACAATATCCGTCGAATTAATTTGAGCCGTTACCTGCTTTGAACACTCAACAAGCTTTTTCCAAATCTGTTGAAAATCCCAAACATGTTTAGTGCCATTCTGTAGCGTTTCATTAGCAATATAGTGCGACGCAACAATTTCACCTTGCTGGTTAATCGCAATAGAGCGGACGTTGGTGGCTCCGCAATCAAGAATAATAGCAATCGACATAACTCACCCCTTTAAGGCCTACCCCAAGTTGGGGCAGGCAAAATTAGTTACCTATTGAATTACTTATAGATAGGGCCGAAGTTCTGACAAGCGCGATAGTCCTGTCCCTCAACATCCTGACCAAATGCAGACCAAGTATGCGGACGAAAGATGTCTTGGCTATCCACGTTATGCATCGATACCGGAATACGCAGCATTGCAGCGAGAGAGATTAAATCGCCGCCAACGTGGCCTGAAGTGATAACACAGTGGTTAGCGCCCCAGTTTGCCATAACGTCATAAACCGATTTAAATGCGCCTTGGCCAGTCAAGCGAGGGACGAACCAGGTCGTTGGCCAAGTCGCGTTAGTGCGCTCATTTAGGGTATTATGAACATCTTCTGGCAGTTCGATAGAGTGCCCCTCAGCAATTTGCAGCACTGGACCAATACCCGAGATAATGTTGATTCGATGCATAGTAAATGGCATGCCACCTTCAGTTAGGAACTGAGACGAGAAGCCGCCCCCACGGAAGTATTCTTCAATGGCTGGGCACCATTTCGTTGCATTTAGAGACGCTTCAACGTCGGCTTGTGTCAGTTCCCAGTGCGGTTTCATCGCCGGCTTACCATCAGCTGTTCTCGCTTTACCTGCCCCATCGAGCGCTGCTGAGCCAGAGTTAACCAGGTGCAAGAAACCGGAATCTGGGCGGGTCCCTGTCACACGCTCTACCGCATCTTCAGACCAGTAGGTACGAACATCATGGAAAACCTGAGCCTCACCCGTCAGTAGCTTACCAAACATCATATTTACGCCGTTCAACGCGTCGTTTTCTGTTGCCACACAGATTGGTTCACGAATGCCGTTCCAATCAAATGAGGAGTTCAAGATGGCCTCTGAAAAATCGCCATTGGGCAAATGATCGGTCCAATGACGCTGACCTTGGAAGCCAGCCAGAATAGCATTGTGTCCTAGCGATTCTTCACCAAAGCCTAGCTCTGCAAGTTTTGGGTTGCCTTGCATCAAATCGCGCATGATCATGGTCATCTTAATGACGGTATCCCAATCCTCTGCTTTACGCTCTTCGGTGAAAGGTGTGCCGTTATAATCTTTACCTTCTTTACACCAGTCTCGTACCCAAGCACGTGCCAGTTCAAACTCTTTCTTGTCATAGACTTCTCGATCCAAACGGCGTTTGATTTCTGTCATATCGACATATTCATTACGCATGCCCAGATACTTCTGGAAGAACTCAGGGTTAACCACAGAGCCCGCGATGCCCATAGATACAGAGCCCATCGAGAGATAAGATTTACCGCGCATTGACGCGACGGCTAAACCTGCACGGCAGAAGCGAAGAATCTTGTCCTGTACGTCACTTGGGATTGACTCGTCTCCTGCGTCTTGCACTTCTTTGCCGTAAATTGAGAATGCCGGTAAACCCACTTGTGAGTGGCCTGCCATCGCGGCGGCTAGGTATACTGCACCTGGACGCTCAGTACCATTGAAACCCCAGATGGCTTTTGGTGTATGCGGGTCCATATCAATGGTTTCTGTGCCATAACACCAACACGGTGTTACTGTCAGTACAAGGCCCACATTTTCACGTTTAAATTTGTCAGCCGTCGCAGCAGATTCTGCTACACCACCAATACAAGAGTCGGCAAGGACACACTCCACTTTCTCTCCGCTAGCATGGCGAATATTCTCTTGAATAAAATGAGCTGCGCGCTGAGCCATTCCCATAGTTTGATCTTCAAGAGATTCGCGTACACCCATTTGACGACCGTCGATGGTAGGACGAATACCGATTTTAACTAACTGTGACATCATTGATGTTCCTTATTATTTCTTTAATTCAGGGGGCAGGTTAATGCTGCCCCTGTGGATAATTCTTTACTTAACTTGGTAACCTTTTGCGCCGTAGTACACTAGGTAAACGAAGCCAATGAATGGGATAACAAATGCGGCACCAATGCCTGCTGCATCTGAGATTTGCCCCATAATGGCGGTTAGCAGTGCACCACCCAGGATTGCCATGATTAAGAAGCTTCCACCAAACTTTGAATCAGACCCTAAATCTCTCAGTGATAGCCCAAAAATAGTCGGGAACATCAGAGACATACATGCAGACACACCGACTAGTGCATAAGCTCCTGCTAACCCACCCACTACCATGATTACAGCGACTAAAATCGCAGCGATCGCAGCCAAAGCAGCAAGTAGTTTTTGTGGTTCAATGTGTTTCATCAGCGCGACACAAACCCAGCGCATGACAGAGAAAATCACAATAGATGTCAGTAGGTATGTTGATGCTTCTGCTTCTGTACCGCCGACTTCTTGCATCACGTAACGAATAGTCCATGACCAACAACCAATTTGCGCACCGACATAGAAAAACTGAGCTAACACGCCTTTGGTGAAGTGGCTTCGCTTGACAATACGGCGGTACGCCTGACCAAATGTAGACTCACCGGTAGTACTTGTGTCCTTTGCGGCCGGCATCTTAGTTTTAAGAATCAATAGCCAAATTAAAGCAATAACAACTGCTACGCCCATATAGGGCATCATTACTGCGTACAGTTCGTCAGATTGAATTTTCGCTAGTTCGTCAGCAGCCATGGCCGCACGTTCACTATCCGTTGCAGGGTTTAGTTGCGATAAGATGTAAAATTTGCCAATTAACACCCCAGTGATCGAACCAATAGGGTTACAAGCTTGAGCAATATTTAGACGTCGAGTTGCGGTTTCTTCAGGACCCATCGCTAATATGTATGGGTTGGCACTTGTTTCTAGAATGGAGAGACCGCCAGCTAGAACAAATAATGCCAGCAAGAAAGGTAAATATTCCATTGCTTGCGCGGCGGGATAAAATAGCAGTGCGCCGGTTGCAAACAATCCAAGGCCCAAAAGCACTCCGGCTTTATAACTGTATCGCTGTATGAAAAGCGCAGCGGGAAGAGCCAAACAAAAATAAGCGCCATAGAAAGCCGTTTGTACCAAACCGGATTGCATATCGGTTAAAGTAAATACTTTTCGAAACTGTGCAATAAGTACATCAGTCATGTTATTTGCCAAACCCCACATGGCAAAACAACAACATAGTAGCCAAAAAGCAAATTTAATTTCCTTTGGTATTACCTCTATTTTATTATTCCTCTGTGTTTCAGACGAACTTATATTGAGAGTATCATTCATAAGATATCCTTATTTATTAATTAAATTATTTATTTTTATTTTAAAGTTTATTTTGTTTCACGTTATTACAAATCAGTTATTACTACATCTACCGATTCGTTATCACATATTTTAAGAAGACTTCTTTTTTTGTATTTAGATTTATCGGCAATTAGAATAACTTGATCAGATATATCGATAAAACTTCTTTTTATTTGATAGTTATATTCATTTGAATCCCAAAATCCTGAGTCATAATCAAACCCAACGCAGGAAAAGAAGCAGACGTCCAAAGACATATTAGCCAGTGTCTCCACTGCTAGTGGACCATAGAAACTACTGTACTTCTCGGAATAACTGCCACCAGTACAAATTACATTAATATTACTTTTACCTTCAAGGGCAATAACATTCTGAAGAGAATTGGTAATAATAGTGCAACTGATATTTGGAATCTCTCGAGCGAGACACCAACTCGATGAACTTGCGTCTAAACCTATTACCATTTCTTCTTTAATATAATCTAACGCTTTGCTTACCAGTAATTCCTTTTCTTCTATATAGTCCTTAGAACGCGCATGAAAAGAAAGACCTTCATCAATTTCTTGAACACTAATAGCCCCACCATGAACTCTTTTAAGTGCGCCCGATTCATCAAGCTTTTTTAAATCTCGACGAATGGTTTCCACAGAAACATTAAAGGCTTCTGCTATTTCTTCGACGGTTGCACTTCTTTGATCATTTATTAGTTCAACAATTTGTAAGCTTCTCATAATGGTCTCCCGCTTGCTTGATTATTAATTTACCAATGAAAAAATGGCAAAACTGTGACGAAATCGCCATCAAGCCCGTTATTGACCGATTTGTGACTGATATTGTGGACTATTAAACACAAATGCCCGAAACTTATAAAAACAGTCATTCATTAATAAGGAATTATAATTGTTAGAACAGCTTGTAATCACCACTTACATAGATTGAATGATATTGCGAATACTTGCCTATTTAGACCAAAGCGTATAACTCAGGAGAGGGGAGGACACGAAATGTCTGCACAGAGACAGTAATAAGAATCCACCAAGTAAACATGAAACAATGATTAGTTGAACTTGGCTAACTAAAGTGGGTAAAACAAGAGAATTAATACTCTAAGAAACTTGGGGGCATTAACAAGTTAGAAAAACAGCACTATCCCCCTCCCCCAACACACTTTCATAAAGAAAACCTTTAACACGTTAAACCATGATTTATTGCACTTAAACGTGGTCACGAACCGTCTGACGATAAATTCGAAAGCCTCTGAGGTGACTCTAAGCTCCCACAAACACCTGTATTCCTCCTCACACTGATCTATTTCTCTCTTTTCGCAGTACAAGTTATTAATTATTCGATATAAATCGCTTTCTTTTTCAAATTGTTGTCTACAGTTTTATAGAGCTTGTCGCTTCAGTAATTGCCACAAGTAACGACACCTTTTGATGGTAGGTTTTGGTTATAAGGAAAGGAAATGGAAAGCCCAATTGTCACACTTACACATGCCAGCAAAAGCTTTGTTGATGGCAACGATACCCATCACGTGCTGGAAAATGTCGACTTCGCTTTGGCGACAAGCGCAAGCGTGGCTTTAACAGGGGCGAGTGGCAGTGGAAAGAGTACTTTACTCAACCTAATCGCGGGCTTTGAACCTCTAACTGGTGGCGAGTTGTGGCTCGATAACGAGAACACATCAGATTGGAGAGATCCACAGTGGAGCCGATTCCGCCATCAAAAGCTAGGCGTGATCTTTCAACAGTTCAACTTACTAACCCCACTCAACGTAAAACAAAACATCGCCTTCCCGCTCCATTTGAATCAACAAAAATGGAGCGACTGGTGCGATTATTTAGTTGATGCATTGGGTATCAACGAGTTACTCGAAAGACATGTATCCGCACTCTCTGGCGGTCAGCAACAACGAGTCGCAATAGCGCGCGCGCTAGCCCATAAACCCAAACTATTGCTTGTCGACGAACCCACAGGCAACCTCGACCACAAAGCAGGGTTAGAGGTTATGAAGCTGCTGAGTGAAATCACCACTCAAGGCAACACTGCGGTGCTTTTGGTTACGCACAGCCCAGAATGCGCCAGCTTTATGCAGACAAAATTGGTGTTAGATGATGGTTGTTTAAGGAACGCCGATCTAACCCCAAGAGCAGCAGCGTTGTGAGTAATCCAATGAAGCAAACTGGCTTCGCTCAGAACCAGCTCACCCATACCAAACTGACTCTGAATCTATTCGCGGCGCACTATCGTCAATCACCATTGCAAGCCGCAGCGATTCTGATCGGCATTGTGTTAGCGGTCACCTTGTTTGTCGCAGTGCAAGCCATCAACCTCAATGCCAAGCGCAGTTATGCAGAATCGACCGAACAACTTAGCGCCCAAGCGCAGAACCTGATCATTCCACCAGCAGGGCAAAACTATTTACCAGAATCGCTCTACTTCAAGCTAAGACAGAATGGATTAAGCGCAGCACTACCCGTGATTGAAGGACGAGTGAGAGACGAGCAAGGTCGTCGTTGGTCGGTACAAGGCAGTGAGCTAATCGCCGCCCTCACTTCAAGATCTCGCCACGCTCGCATCGACGAAAAAAGCAATACTCAAGCCAAAGAGCCAAACATTTCCCTGTTAGACAATGCCTTACCTTTGCCGCAACTCTTAGCGGGTGAACCCATTGTGATGATTAGCCAATCTCAGCACCAGAGTTTGGACGAAGTAGACGCACTCACTTTGGATGAAGTGCTCACTCAAGTGGTAGTGCTACCAGATGAATGGCAGCTCGGTAGCAGAATGTTGATGGATATTGGGTTCGCTCAGCAACTGCTTAACAAGCAAGGGCAACTGAGCTACATCGCTATTTTTGACACTAAGAGCGACACGAACAGCAACACACAGGATAAATGGCAAAGCCTTATTGGCGAGCAAGGGCAATGGATTTCCAACAACCAAAGCACAGATCTCGGTTCAATTACCGATAGCTTTCACCTCAATCTCACCGCCATGAGTTTGTTGGCGTTTTTGGTTGGCCTATTCATCGCTTACAACGGTGTGAAATATAGTCTGCTGAAACGTAATCGGCTGTTGGTGCAAATTCAACAAGCCGGCATTGCGCCAAGCATCGTATTTTCAGCTCTGTTAGTCGAGCTGACTCTTTTAGTCACACTAGGCGCGTCGCTTGGTTTCATTTTCGGCATTCAACTCAGCCATTGGCTACACCCAACCGTCGCGATAACGCTTGAGCAACTTTATGGTGCAACACTGCTTCCCGGCACATGGCAGTGGCAATGGTTAGTGCAGGCACTGCTACTCACGCTGGCCGCAACGCTTGTCGCGTGTTGGCAGCACTTTAAACAGCGCGTGCGACAACCCCTCTCTTCCCATGGCGGTTTCTATCAAGCGCCGGAAACGTCTAACGAAAATCAGCTGTTTGTTATCGGGTCAGTATTAACTATTCTAGCGTTAGCAGGGTTATGGATGAGCGAACATCACCGCCTCACCATGGCATGGCTCGGTGTGTTAGTGGTGTCGATTCCTTTGTATTTGCCCAAAACGCTCAGCGTGCTAGCGAACTGGAGCGAAAAACGCACCCAATCGGGGTTAATACAATATCTGTTCGCTGAGCTGCGTGAACTTATCTCCCCTCTCTCCCTTGCCATGATGGCGTTGCTTCTCGCTGTCACCGCCAATATCGGAATGAATACCTTAGTCGGCAGCTTTGAATCCACGTTAAAGCAATGGCTTGAACAGCGCTTACATGCCGATATTTACGTTAGCCCTGCCCAAGGTGAAATCGCGAATGTGGAACGTGCGTTAGAGCAGTTTGAAAATGTTGAAACCGTTTATAAGCAATATTATGTCGATGATAACTTGCAGGGCTTACCTACTTTGCTCGGCACCAAAGACAAAGACACACTTGAGCAAACCATGGTATTTCAATCCCACCTTGATGATTTCTGGACGCGCTTTTACCAAGGTGAATTCGTGGCGATCAGCGAACCTACGGCAGTGAAGCTCGGCTTGCCGCTTGGAAGCCGACTCAAGCTCGACGCGATCCAAGACAAAGCGCTCATCGTCGGGGCGATTTTCCACGATTACGGCTCACCGAATGGCGAAGTGTTACTTGCACCTAATTTGTGGATCGAAAGCGGATTTACTGACTTACCCACCAGCTTGGGAATCAAAGTCTCTGGCGACCCACAAGTGGTGTACGAACAGTTACGCCAACAACTCAATCTGCACCCAGGTCAGCTTTACAATCAAGCACAGATCAAATCGATCGCTTTAGAGATCTTCTCACAAACTTTTGCCATCACGCGGGCGCTTAATGGCGTCACATTAATGGTGGCGGTGATTGGGTTGTTCTGCGCCTGTTTCATGTTGCTCGATGCACGTAAAGCCGCCATTGCAAGGCTGTATGCACTCGGTGTTAGTCAGAAAAAATTGATGGCAATGGTGGTCGGGCAAATCGTTGTTCTGGTCGCCTTCACTCTGGTTATCGCTTTACCACTCGGCGCTATGGTCGGTTATGTGTTGACGGACATCGTTACCCTACGCGCCTTTGGTTGGAGCTTAAATTACGTATGGAATTGGAGTGATGCACTCAGCATCGCAACCATCACCATTTTAGTGGCAGTGATTGCGACCTTGATTCCACTGTGGCGTTTGGTCAGCAAACCCGTGGTATCCAGTTTACAGAGTGAGGTGTTGTGATGAATCGAACAATGAGAGTTTTCGTTCTCACACTTGGCATCTTGCTCCTTTTAGGGTGCGATGAATCCACTCAACCATCAGCTCAAAATATGGGCTCAATACTTGGCACTGGAAAACAAACCGACGATGAAACACAAAAAGAGACTGATCAATTCACACCGGTAGTTAAAGGTATCGACATCGCCTTCCCTGCCGACCATCAAGCACATCCAGATTTTCGTCATGAATGGTGGTATTTAACCGCAAACTTAATTGATGAAGAAGACAATGTGTTAGGTGTGCAATGGACACAGTTCCGCTTTGCGGCTGCACCACATGAAAGTGGCAATAGCACCAAGGAAACTACGTGGCAAAGTCAGCAGATTTACATGGCGCACAGCGCTGTCACCACTAAAAATAAACACTATGCCGATGAAAAATGGTCACGTGACCAAGCTGAACTGGCGGGTGTAAGCGATTCGCCGTTTCGTGTTTACCTCGATGATTGGCAATGGACGTCGACGACCGATGACCTGTTCCCAGCTACATTGGTCGCTAACTCGGGTCAATTTGGATATTCGCTTAAGTTAACCAACAACGCGCCTTATCAAAAGCAAGGCGAACAAGGCTACAGCACTAAAAGTAGCGATGGCAAAGTGGCTTCCTATTACTACAGCCAACCATTCATCGATGTATCGGGCGAAGTAACCATTGATGGCATCACGCATCAGGTGTCTGGTAAAGGTTGGATAGACAGAGAGTGGAGCTCTCAGTTTTTACTCGACTCACAACAAGGTTGGGATTGGTTTGCGCTGAGGCTGAGTGATGAAACCAGCTTGGTGGTATTTCAACTTCGAAACTCAACAACAGGCAAAGCCAATTATTCCCATGCAAGGTTGATGAATCAAGATGGCTCCGGCATCACGATTAAGCAGCAAGACATCAGCTTAACTGCTATTAATCAAACAGAAATTGAAGGACGCGATTACCCGACAGAATGGCAAATTTCGATTCCAATTCAACAAATCGAACTGACCGTCTCGGCACTCAATCCAAATGCCAAAATGCCGCTTTCGGTTCCTTATTGGGAGGGGCCAATCATGATTAAAGGTTCTCATTCCGGAGCTGGCTATATGGAGTTGACTGGGTATTAAGTCGTGTATTAATAAAGGTGGAATCTGACAACAAATACATCGCGATAACCATCAACTAAACCACTTTTAACCAAAGCCTCTACCACGGAGGCTTTTTGCCATTCATCATGTTCTATTTATCTAAACGCTTGTTACAAAATATCTAATTTAACCAAACACTGAGCTCCCCTAAAATACCAATCAAATGCTTAGGGGAGATAGAACATGATTAGCTCAGTACACAATGACGAACTCAACAGATACATAGAAAGACTAGACTTAAACCTTACCAAGGCTCAGGTTCGTGAACTTGGTTAGCAGCAAAGTAATGAAGAGGTAGGAAAAGAAAAAACAGTATTAGGCTCGTGGTTTTTCTTTTCTTTCTTTGGCTTATGTACGTCTGCATGTCTTGCGCTGCTAATGTATATCTCATGAAGATAAACAAAACAATGACCACGTATAACCAGCATGGAACCTTCAATTGGTTCGAGGTCGACGGAGAAACGTACATACTGTTCAAAGTGGGCAGCAACAGTGCTCTATTGAACCAACACTATGAGGATGTCACCGAACAACAGAGCGAAATATATGGGCTGTTAAGGGCGATTCCATAAGCTCATACTGCACGTATTCACTTGTGGTCTATCTACGCACTAACTAGCGCAAACATCCGTTCTTTTGGCAACAAGACCGAGCTACAACAAACGGTTCTTATACTGCTCTGGCGTTTGGTTCGCGTAACGTTTGAACATGGTGATAAATGGGCTTGCTTGGTTATAACCCAATGTAAGAGCGACCTCTTTAACCGATTGGCCGTTTCTCAACAAGTCCATTGAGTATAGGTAGCGCACTCGCAGTCGCCACTCGGTAAAGCTCATTCCAAGCTCGGTCTGGCAGTGGCGAGAAAGGGTTCTTTCCGTGGTGTGGACACGTTCAGCCCAATCTTTCAGCGTCACTTCATCGGTTGGGTTCTCTTCAACAGAAGCCAATATAGGCGCTAGATACTTATTATCGGTTGAAGGCAAGAAGTGGTGTTCAACCTCACGCTGCGCAAGTTGGTCAAGCAGTACCTGAACGAGCCTTTGGTCTTGCTCGGTTTCCGCAACATTGATCCCACGATCGCGAAAATCATCGATAATAGAAGACACAATCGGCGTGATCTTTATAAGGCTGGTTTTATCTGGCAGGTGTTGCGTGAGTTCTGGGGCGATATTTAGTGAACAGTAGTCCAAAGGCTTACGGTTATAACTGCAATGCATCACCCCGGCCGGTACCCAAATCGCTAGATGTGGTGGCGCTAGAAATCGAGTGCTTTCCGCTTCCATCTCTAATATACCACCACTGATCAATTGAACCTGTCCCCATGAGTGGCTATGAACTCGGGTTTCAGTGTTCGAAAGAAACGCTTCAAAATTCATAAATACGTTGGATGGTGCCTTATCAATTAATAAGGATGGATGAAGGTTTCTGGAGTGTTTTTTCAAACTTGTCTTCCTATCGCGCTTAATGTCTTTCTAAAGATACTTGTAAGTATAACGACCTGTCAAACTAGCCGCACCAACTCATTCGCCACGGAATTCACATGCATTACCTATTACCATTTTTTACAGTCTGTATCTGGGGCGCCAATGCAATCGTCAACAAGCTTGCTGCAAGCACCATAGAACCTAGCGCAATGAGTTTTTACCGCTGGTTTTTTGCGATGTTAATTCTCACGCCTTTCTGTATTCGCCCAGTGATGAAGCAGTGGGCTGTCATTAAGCCAAACTTATCTAAATTAGCGTTCCTCGGCTTTTTGGGCATGGTGTTGAACCAATCTCTAGGTTACTACGCAGGCTTAACCACAACCGCCTCTAACATGGCATTAATCACTTCTTTGGTTCCATTGGTCAGTGTATTTTTAAGCGTCCCTTTGCTGCACAAGTCGATTTCTAGTTTGAGTATTGTTGGCGGTGTGTTGTCACTATCAGGCTTAGCCCTGATGTTAGGCAAAGGCGATCCGTTATTCTTCATGCATCAAGAATTGACTCAAGGCGATGGCTATATGCTAATTGCAGCCTTTGTTTATGCTTCTTACTGTGTACTACTGAAACGCTGGAAAATGCCAATCAGTAGCTGGGTGGTGATATACATTCAGGGTCTGTTTGCTGTCGCGATGCTTACGCCACTTTGGCTTACCAGCGAACAACTTTTACCACCGCAACAAGCGCTCCCATTGATAGCTTACGCAGCGGTTGCCGCTTCGATTTTAGCGCCTTGGATGTGGGTGAAAGCGATTGACACCATTGGTGCTGACTCAAGCGCGATGTTCATGAACTTGCTTCCGGTTGTAGCGATCGTATTAGCCGCGACATGGCTTGGCGAAGAGATTAACCAGTTCCACATCATTGGTGGTGTGATGGTGATTTCAGGTGTCATCCTTGCTCAAATCAGAAGAAAACCAAGGCTTGAGGCTCCTCTCCCTCAACAAAGCTAAACGCATTACCCAACGCTCACATTAGGGTAAAAATTCAAACTCACGTTTCACACAGCAAATGAGAGTGGCTACTGTAATCCATACTATGATGAGCCCTTACAGCAAGCGAGTAAAACGGAAGATTAGTCTAAACGCTTTACTTTATATCAGCACGATGAGTCGTTACTCAACTATTCTTCAGCAGTTATACCTTTATATAATTAAAATCACACACGATTAGTGCGAAATACACTAAAAGGCTTCCCAAACAATAATCCGAAAGGAAATATCTACGCGAAGGATCTATACTTTTTAAAACAGTAAAAGTGAGCTGATAAGAAAACAATAATCACTACCACTTTAGTGGTATCTGAGATACAGCCACTTTAACTAAACCAAATCAACAGCGGTTGGTTGGCTAACACAAAAAAGTACCGACATGAGTACCACACGGCTTAGAAACACCTAGCATTACGCTAGGTGTTTTTTTTGCAATCGACCTATCTAGTGACTTAATCAGTATTTCTATTCTCTTGCTTGATATCACTTCATCCATGTTTGCCATTCGCCTGATACGCCTTTAAGCACCAATATTCATCAACTGATCATCTGTTTGAAAAAAATAGTCTTAACCATGAGATTATCCGCTTTAACTTATGTCATCTTAAGTATATTGTTACTAGCAAGTAACAAGCATGTTACGCAGCAAAATAATAATGAAGGAAGATAGATGAGCAGTAGCAATAGCCGACAAAATGGTAAACGAGACGTTACTCTGCGTTTTTTAGCTGAACCCGGGGATGTGAACTTTGGTGGTAAAGTTCATGGTGGTGCAGCAATGAAGTGGATCGATTTAGCAGCCTACGCTTGTTCCGCAGGTTGGAGCGGTAAATACTGTATAACAGCCTATGCAGGCGGAATTCGATTCGTTGCCCCAATTCATGTAGGCAACCTTGTGGAAGTAAGTGCAAAGGTCATTTACACAGGTTCATCTTCAATGCATATCGCTATCGACGTGCAAGCAAGCGACCCTAAAGAGCTCAATAACCGCCTAACAACTCACTGTATCGTTATTATGGTCGCTGTCGATGAGAATGGTAATCCGACTAAAGTGCCAGAGTGGATACCAGAGACGCCAGAAGACATCGAATTACGAGATTCGGCTATTCGCCTAATGAACATGCGAAAACAGATTGGTGAAGAGATGGAAGCTCACGTGAAGTACCTTAAGTAAGGTCCACCAGCTGCCCTCCCCCTACAAAACCTTATTACAATGCCAAGCGCCTGCTTGGCATTGATCTATTTGATACCTTCGTGCTCTACACAGCCAAATCCGCTGCACACCCAATACAGACGATAAGAGCGTGATACCCAGCCAAAGGTTGAAATGAATCGGCACTTGTTCACTGATTTATTTTGACTGTAATAAAGTCGTCATTTTGCTCTGATTAAATACCGCCAATCATAATAGATGCATTTGAATTTCTTGGAGCCACTCTTGAGCGTCATACGCCCCACTCTTAGCGAGTCTACACTGAACAATTTAAAGGCTGTTGAGTACCAATGGGTTAGAACTTTGTACGTCGAAGGCTACGACAGCAATGAAATCAACCACTATATCCAAACGTGTTTCGGTGGAGATCCGACATTTGCCGATCTATTTCGTCGCGTGGCACTCGATCAAGAAAGTATCTATGTGTTGTTGCAACACTTAGGTTGTGCTCCTTCTAGTAAAGAGTTCTAACTTCTAAGTCCCACCAAAAACCAGAAGCATAAATAAACCTACCTCCATAACCCTCATGAATGTCACTTGGATATTCTGTAACTACCTCTCGCTTACCCATACATTTTCAGTGCAATTTCAGGTTTTGTTGCATACAAATCATTGAAGTATCACGCATTGGAATATTCACAACATATCAATAGTACAACAGCCACTTATACTGAGTGTCTGATTTGTGAGACTAGTTCATTTCTACAAGTAACCAAAATGAAGTGGTCGGTATTTAGGAGAGAAGTAACTCGAAACTTTGGGTTTTAAAGTAGATATGAGCGCGATAGTTAACGAGTAATACCAATTAAAGTAAAAATGTGATCTAATTAAGATTGATGAATTATTGTGAAATTTAGCCATGGATAGCCTTAATAACACTGACTTCAAAAAGCTTGCGAGCCAGCAAAAAACCATTCAGATGAAGATGCGTTTACTTGCGCTAGCACACTTTAAAGACGGCCTCTCTCGTACACAAATTGCAAAATCTCTCAAAGTCAGTCGAACCAGTGTCAATAAATGGGTTCGGATTTTTTTTGAAGAAGGCCTAGAAGGACTTCAAGAAAAACCTCGGACTGGTAGGCCTGCATACCTCACCGATGAGCAGCGGGCTCAACTCAGTGCCTTCATAAAAAAAGAAGCTGAATCACCTTCTGGTGGCCGCCTTGTTGGAAGCGATATACATGACTACATCGTTAAACACTTTGACAAGCACTACCACCCTAATTCCATCTATTATCTCCTCGACCACATGGGTTTTTCTTGGATAACTTCTCGTTCCAAACACCCTAAACAATCACAGCAAATACAGGACGATTTTAAAAAAATTCCAAATCGAAACGATCCTTAAGATCCCCGGCCATATTGGGCTAGAGAGTGTTGATGTCTGGTTTCAAGACGAAGCTAGGTTTGGTCAGCAGAACACAACAACACGTCTTTGGGCTACTCGTGGAACGAGACCTCGCGTAGTAAAACAGCAGCAATTTGAATACGCTTATTTGTTTGGCTCAGTGTGCCCATCGAGAGGGATTGGTGAGGCAATGGTCGTCCCTTGGGTTAACAAAGACATCATGATAAACCATCTAGAGCAGATATCTAAAGTCACAGAAAAAGACCGTCATTCAGTGGTAATAATGGATGGCGCAGGATGGCATACCGATGATATTGCTAACCCATTTGATAATGTCAGTATTATCAAATTGCCGCCATACTCACCAGAGCTTAACCCTATAGAGCAAGTGTGGAGTTGGTTAAGGCAACACTATCTAGCAAACCAAAACTTCATTGATTATAACGATATTGTTTCGAAGGTCTGTAGCGCTTGGAATGGATTTCTTGAGTGCAAAGATCGCGTCACAAAAATGTGTACAAGAGATTGGACTGACCTGATCAGTTAATTTTCCGGATTGGTATAACGCTGACACAAAAAACAAAAAGTAGCAGGCATAAAAAAACCCAAGTAAATACCTGGGTTAGAGTTACAAAAACCACTAATCATTAATAGCGTAAGGAACCTGATTAGTAGCCAGCTATGCGTAACTTGAGGGTTATTTTTATTACTGATCGGCGGCCAAACCAAATGATGTAATAAAAATGCCAATATAGAGCGACCTAACGGTCGCTCTTTTTCTTTCTTATAGAGTACAGCTTATCCTTTTACACCACCTGCCGTCAAACCACCAACTAACCAACGTTGAGCAAGTAAGAACACGATAGTAATCGGAAGTGCTGATAGTACAGCCGCTGCCGCAAAGTCACCCCATAGGTAGTTCTGAGGGTATAGGTACTGCTGCATACCTACTGCTAGCGTGTAAGAGTTCACATCTGTAAGTAGGATAGACGCTACTGGCACCTCACCCACTGTCGCGATGAAAGATAGGATAAACACAACCGCTAGGATTGGCACAGACAGCGGTAGTAGAACCAGTCTGAATGCTTGCCAAGGCGTTGCACCATCAAGGGCTGCTGCCTCTTCCAGAGAGTTATCAATCGTCTCAAAGTAACCCTTAATCGTCCATACGTGCAGTGCAATACCACCTAGGTAAGAGAAGATTAGACCACCGTGTGTGTTCAAGCCTAAGAACGGAATGTATTGACCAAGTTTGTCAAACAGCGCGTAGATTGCTACTAGAGCCAATACTGCTGGGAACATTTGGAAAATCATCATCGCTTTCAGGATTGTGTTCTTACCTTTAAAGCGCATACGAGCAAACGCGTAAGCCGATGTCGTAGACAGTGTCACAATCAGAATCGATGTGATACCTGCAACCTTCACTGAGTTCCATAACCAAGTTAGCACAGGGAACGGAGGTGACGTTACCGAGCCATCTGCGTTCGTTACTGACATACCCAATGCTAACTTCCAGTGTTCCAATGATGGGTTATCTGGAATCAAACTACCGGTTGCGAAGTTACCTTCACGGAACGAGATCGCGATGATCATCAGTAGTGGGAAGATAATCATTGCCAAGAAGCACCACAACACTGCATGCGTTGCCCACACTCGGTATTTAAGGCCTTTACCTTGTACCATAGCCATTGTCGTGCTCCTTAATCTTGAGACAGTTTAGTGAAACGAAGGTTTAGTAACGCTAGTGCACCAACCAATAGGAAGATAAGCGTTGCGATAGCACTTGCTAGACCGAAGTCTTGACCGCCGCCGCCTTCGAATGCAATTCGGTACGTGTAGCTTACAAGCAAGTCTGTGTAACCCGCTGGCTCAGAAGTACCAATCATGTTCGGGCCACCGTTCGTCAATAGTTGAATCATTACGAAGTTGTTGAAGTTAAAGGCAAACGCTGCAATCAATAGCGGTGTAAGCGGTTTAATCATCAATGGGAACGTAATGCGCTTGAAGTTATCAAGGAAGTTCGCACCATCGATTGCTGACGCTTCGTATAAATCATCAGGAATCGCTTTAAGCAGACCCATACATAGAATCATCATGTAAGGGAAACCTAGCCATGTGTTAACCATCAACACCATGGTTTTCGCTAAGATAGGGTCTGAGAACCAGTTCGGGCTTAAGCCGAAGATATTCTCGAGCACCATGTTGATCTCACCAAAGCTTTGGTTGAATAGACCCTTAAAGATAAGAATCGAGATAAACGCGGGTACGGCGTAAGGCAGAATCAGTAGAACACGATAAATAGAACGACCTTTCAACTCTTCCCATTGCACGATGTTAGCCAATACAAGGCCGATAACTAGCGTGAACGCTACGGTACATACCGAGAAGATAACCGTCCAAATAAAGATGCTGATAAACGGTTCTTTAATGCCGTCATCTTTCCATACACGCTCAAAGTTATGCGTACCAATGCTAACCACGAAACCTGGAGAGATGGTATTACCCGTAAACTCACCATTTGCATCAACAGGCTGGTAGAAACCCACATCCATATTTGGCTTGAGAACTTCACCCGTTTCATTGTTGATTAACGTTTCTTCATCGTCTTGTAGCGTGTAAAGCGGAGCAACAGAAGCAAACTTACGTAAGCCACTCATGCGGATGTCACCACCGTCAGGTAGATTGAAATCAACACCACTGATTGCTGCTCGGTTTTGAATGATCGCTTTGATCTTCTCTTTTTCACCTTGCGCAGACTCAATAACAGATAGGTCCATCTCTGTTTCTGTCATATTGTCTAGAGAAAATACGTCAGTCGCTAACAGTTGATCGCCATCTTTTACAACGATCTGGTGACCGTCATCTGTCTTGTACAAAGTAAATGGGTAGCTCTCACCGCTTTGGAAAGAACGGTCTAAAAGAACGGTTTGAGTACGCTCTAGAGAAAGTTGGTTTTTCGCGCTGTAGTTAGTAAACGCAAGCCCTACGGTGTATGCCAATGGGAAAAGAATGAACAAGATCATTCCGGCAATACCTGGGTAAATATAACGGTGGGCGTAAGTTTTTTTACTACCAAAAATGTAAAGTGCCAAAGCCGTTAAGATCACTGTAAGCAGCGCAAAAGCGAGCTCACCGCGAGAATACATTAGAATTGTAGCGTAGCCGTTTATTAAGCCAACGCTACCAAGCAACCCCCATTTAATGAAGACGCTTTTACTGCCTGGAAGGCTTGATGGTGCTGGGATAGCATCTGTACCTTGAACTGACTGCATAGAGGAACCTGCTAGCGATATAGATAAAAAATAGAAAAGTAAGGAGAGGTTACCCTCTCCTTAAAAGGTAGTGCCTGGGTGTTACTTAACCATACGACCTTCAGCAGCTTTTAGTGCTTGGTCTACTGATTGACGGCCGTCAACTACGTTGCCGATCGCTTCTTCCATGCTGTACCAGAATGTTGTGAACTGAGGGATGTTAGGCATGATTTCACCGTTCATCGCGTTGTCCATTGTTGCTGCAATACGAGTATCGCTGTCTAGTTGACGTTGGAAAGAGTTAAGAGCAACAGCGCCTAGTGGCTTGTCGTCGTTCAGGCTCTTCATACCTTCATCTGTTAGTAGGTAGTTTTCCATGAACTCAACAGCTAGGTCGCGGTTTGGAGACGCAGTGCTGATACCACCTGCCCATACACCAACGAAAGGTTTAGACGCTTTACCGTTGAACTTAGGTAGTGTTGTTACGCCGTAATCTACGCCAGCTTTCTTGATGTTTTCCCAACCCCAAGGGCCGTTGATTGTCATTGCAACGTTACCCGCAACAAATTCAGACTCAGCAACTGAGTAATCCATGTCTGCAGAGATAACCTTGTCTTGTACCATCTTCTCGATGAAACCTAGAGACTTCTGAACACCATCAGTCGCTACGCCCGCATCTTTAATGTCGTAACCTTCTGCAGTCTGTTTGAATGCGTAACCGCCGTCAGCTGCAAGTAGAGGCCATGTGAAGTAAGCGCCGCCACGTAGAGGCCACATGATCGCTTTCTTGCCGTCTTTTTTAAGTTCAGCATCAAGTGCTGGGATTTCTTCCCAAGACTTAGGTGGGTTAGGAACAAGCGCTTTGTTATAAATTAGCGAAACTGACTCAACAGCAACAGGGTATGCGATTGTTTTACCTTCGTATGAAACAGCGTCCCATGCGAAGTCTACGATGCCTTCTTTAGTTTCTTTAGAAGGTTTGATATCAACAAGAAGTCCCGCTTCTGCATAGCCGCCAAAACGGTCATGTGCGTAGAAGATCATGTCTGGGCCATCGCCAGCTGCTGCTACTTGAGGGAATTTCTCTTCTAGCTTGTCAGGGAAAGCGACGGTTACTTTAACACCAGTATCTTCTTCGAAGCGTTTACCTACTTCAGCCATGCCTTCATAAGCTTTGTCACCACCTACCCAGATTGTTAGTTGTCCTTCTTCGATAGCAGCATTTGCACCAAAAGAACCCAGAGCAACTATTGTACCTAGAGCTACAGCGCTTAGAGCGTTTTTCATGTGAATATCCTTTTTATATTTATACGTAGGGCACATCTACCAAGACGAGCCAGTTTTCGGAGGTTATGATCTGAGAAAACAGACCCTAGCTCATCATCCCAGCCACTACGCCCTAGCTATTATGGCTTAAATTCGTGATCGCCATCCGGTCAGATTAGAGACTGCAATCACAAAACGTATACTCATCGTGATCAACATCACCGTTACGTGGTGGATTTATTTGAACTGGATCGCCAATTATTAATAACCCCATTTATCTACTCCTCCCCTCCTACTCCCCCTAGTTAATTTTCCATTAGGAGGATGTACCCTTACGCCAATTCACCGAAACTGCATTCATCCAAGAGTGGATAGTAAGAACCCTTTACCGGCAAGTGTTATGCGTTGACGCATTATTCATTTAGTTGGCTTCACTGCCCGCTGGTGTCTTATATTAGCATCGAGCTAAATCTGTGATTGAATCACGGGGGAGGTTTAGCTGGATGTGGGGGAAATGGGCATCAGTTTGGCTATGACGGGTGGGCTTGGTTAAAGAAGCCAAGTCTCACCCACTTTTTTCTTACTCACTCAATACTTACCAATTCCTACAGTTACTGCTGACCCAAAAATTTCTTATAATGATAAGCAGTAAAACTTAAAATTTGATCGATCGAGGACAAGCTAGATGGCGAGTGTCACGTTAAAAAACGTTTATAAATCATATGGTGATGTACAGATTTCTAAGGACGTAACCTTAGACATCAACGAAGGTGAATTCGTAGTATTCGTTGGACCATCAGGTTGTGGTAAATCGACGCTATTACGTTGTATCGCAGGTCTAGAAGACATTACGTCTGGTGATTTGTACATTGGCGACCAACGCATGAATGACGTTGAACCGTCAAAGCGTGGCGTAGGTATGGTATTCCAGTCTTATGCGCTTTACCCTCACCTTAACCTATACGACAACATGTCTTTCGGTCTTAAGCTAGCAAACGCAAATAAAGCTGAGATCGACAAACGCGTTGAACATGCTGCAGAAATCCTTCAGCTTGGTCACCTTCTTGAGCGCCAACCTAAAGCGCTTTCTGGTGGTCAACGTCAACGTGTTGCGATTGGTCGTACTCTGGTTTCTCAACCAAACGTATTCCTACTTGATGAGCCTTTATCAAACCTAGATGCCGCGCTACGTGTTCAAATGCGTTCGCAAATCACCAAGCTACAGCGTCAACTGGGTTGTACCATGATCTACGTTACCCACGACCAAGTGGAAGCGATGACAATGGCGGATAAGATCGTTGTTCTTGATGGTGGTTATGTATCTCAAGTCGGTAAGCCGCTTGACCTTTACCACTACCCTCAAAACCGTTTCGTTGCTGGCTTTATTGGTTCACCGAAGATGAACTTCATGTCGGTACACATTGAACAAGCTGAAGCAGAACGCGTACAAGTTCAACTTTCTAACGGTATGACTTTCTGGATCCCTGTTGATGGTACGACTGTCAATGCTGGCGATCGTATGTCTCTGGGTATTCGCCCTGAACACTTGATGTCTGCTGAATCAGGTGACGCGACGATTGAAGCTGACGTGATGATGGTAGAGAAGCTAGGTAACGAAACTCAGGTTTACCTAAACCTTGAAAGTGCCGATGCTGATGTTATCTATCGCCAGCCTGACACGTTGAAAATCGAATCAGGTGACAAGTTGGCGATTGGTATTCCAGCGCACCGTTGTCACCTGTTCCACAGCGATGGCCGCGCATGTCGTCGTTTGTACAAAGAATACGGCACAGACTAATCGCTTAGCCTTTTAGGATATAACTTGCCCATATCGAATCCCTCTTACTCAGTAAGGGGGATTTTTTTATGTGCTGGATATTTTTATGTGTTGGATACGAGTTTCACTTACATTGAATAGTTCATGAGTCAGCCACTCGGTCTTTCGCTAGCGGCAATAAAAAAGGTCTAGCAAGCGCTAGACCTTTATCTGTTAGTTAGGCTATGAACCCAACCGCTAATATCACTTCTTTCAGACATGAAACCTGTCTAAATCAACTTAGTGAATTGGCGTATCATTCTGTTTGTTGAACTGGCCAAAATGCTTCTCTAACACTTCAGGTGTCAGTTTGCCTTCCGCTTCTAGTCGCTTGAACTCAGCAACAATTGCTTTTTGCTCTTCAAGTGATGGCAGTTTCACCTCAGGCTCATCGCCCATCTCTTGAGTCATCTGCTCTAGTTCTTTTTCAAAATCGCTCATGATACTTACCTAAATATTAAACCTAACGAGATTTTACTCATTTACGCCCTATGATGCTAGGGCGATTGAGTGCAAAGCCTGAAACCAGATCAAGCGAACGTCAGTTAGAAGAAAACAAGCCCGTAAATAAAAAGATCTGAATTCACGATTAAATGAATCCAGCTCTTAGTTTATGTCTCTTTCTAAGCCATGCTACAGCTTAAAGGGATTAAAGCTTAAACGAACCAACCATCTTATCTAGACGAGAAGAAAGGTCTCGAAGCTCTTGGCTCGCTTCTGCAAGTTGCTCAGCCGTGCCCGTTGTCACTTCGTTGATTGCGTTAATCTCTTCAATGTTCTGGTTGATGGTGTGAACTACGGTTGATTGCTCTTCCGTTGCCGTTGCCACTTGAGTGTTACGGTCTGTGATATCAACGATACGGTCTGAAATACCACTCAGCACGTCTACCGCTTCATCCGACGCCGATACACCTTCAAGGGTAATCACCTTACCCGCACTCATTGCCGTTACTGCATCTTTCGCATCGCTTTGCAGTTGGTTGATCATCTTTTGAATCTCTTCCGTTGAATCTGCGGTACGGCTTGCTAGGTTACGTACTTCATCCGCTACAACCGCAAAACCACGACCTTGCTCACCGGCACGGGCTGCTTCAATCGCTGCGTTTAATGCGAGTAAGTTAGTTTGCTCTGAAATATCACGGATAACACCCAGAATAGAACCGATGTCTTGAGTTGTAGAAGCCAGTTGCTCTACTACCTGACCCGTGCTTTCGATATCTTGCGCCAAACGGCTGATCGCGTCTTTTGCTTTGTTCACCACAGAGCGACCTACTTCCGTATTGCCTGAAGCTTGGGTAGCCGTTTCTGCTGCGGTTGCCGCGTTCGATGCAATCTCGCTGATGGTCATACCCATTTGGTTAATGGCAGCCACCACTTGAAGCGTTTGGTCACGCTGTTCTTGGCTGTTGTCGTGGGTGATGTGGGCTTTGTTAGAGACACTCTCTGCTGCCACTTGAAGCGCTTGGCTTGTCGAACACACCTCTTTCATCGACTCGTGAATCTTTTCAATGAATCCGTTGAAGCCTTTTGAAAGCTGTGCAATTTCATCGTTGCCTTTCACTTCGATACGCTGTGCAAGGTCACCGTCGCCTTCACCTAAGTCGCCGAAACGCTTAGCCAAAAGCTTGATCGGTTGAGTAATGCTGTTCGCCAGAACTACGCCCATTAGGATAAAGACTAACGCCACAACCGCAGTCATGATCAACATCTTCTGCGCAGTCGCATCAAGCTCAGCAAACACTTCACCGGTTGGTACCACACCAATAACGAACCAGTCCATTGAAGACACATACAAGCTCGCCACGAACAGCTCTTGGCCTTGGCTTTCTGTAGTAATCAGGTTGAAGCCCGACTTGTTCAGTAGTTGGCTTGCTTGAGGACCGTAAAGTTGTTGAAGTGAAGAGTCACTGCGAGAACGCTCGCGATGAATTTGAACATCACCTTGGCTATCGGTTAAGAAGACAAAACCGGTATTTTCAATCTTGAAACCGTTCAGCAGGTTAACCATGTCATCCATCGACTTTGATAGACCAGACATAGCCAAACCAGAAGGCTGTTGGTAGTTAGCAAACATCTTCACTTCGCCATTGGCTTCTTGGAACATGCTCACCATGGTCGGCTGTCCAGATTGCGTAAAGCCAAAGAACCAACCATCTTGCTGTTGGTTTAACTGACGTAGGAAGCCATTTTGGTTCCAGTAGTAAGCAGTTTGACGGTTCGCCACTGAGGCATCGTTCAACTGATACTGGTTACGAACATTGTTCAGCTGTTTCACCAGTTTATTTTCTAGTGCGGGATCGCGATCGGTCGATTCGATAGCATCAGAAATAAATTCATTTGAAGCAATTTGCTCCGCCGCTAGTAATAGCTGAGAGACTTCTCGGTCAATTTCACCATTGATTCGCTCTAGCATTCCTGGAAGTTCAATATCGATCAATCGATGACTTAATACATCTCTTGCTTGTTGTTGTGCCATTGCGCCGACAATCACTGTCGATGCAAGAACCGCAAAGGTAATTCCAAGTACAACTTTTTGCTTGATACTCAGAGAGTTAGTTTTAAACATATTTGGACCTTTAAAAAGAATCGCTCGTTATTGGTATACCCTGAACAGGACTTTTTTAGTGCACTCCAACAAGCAATGCACAATCTGAGTGATGTATCGGCCACAACCAATAAAACTAGAGACTTTCTTC
Source organism: Vibrio sp. F13 (assembly GCF_020806305.2). Classification (NCBI taxonomy): domain Bacteria; kingdom Pseudomonadati; phylum Pseudomonadota; class Gammaproteobacteria; order Vibrionales; family Vibrionaceae; genus Vibrio; species Vibrio sp. F13. Next base: position 96,011 of record NZ_CP170176.1, read on the forward strand.
TCAAAAAACTGCAAATATGATGTAACAATTAGAAACATTCACCTTGAGCATGAATTAACTAAGCAAATACCGCATTGTCGAGAGTCAATTTTAGTTCTCACCCCCTGAGACCCAACCGAACTCAAACCACTCCCCACCGCCGAGCTTTTGTATATAAAAACCAATTGATATAGTAATAATCACAACCTAACGATGTTTTTAGCTAACCACTTGTAAATATTTCCAATTTTGAAAAAATAAATTACGCAAATGTACTGGAACTTTTTCCTCGAAATCAGTGACCAATACTCAAAATAAAAATCAAATGGATACCCAGAGAGTCCAAAATGCACAAAACAAATTTCGAAGTCCTTCAAAACTATCTAGAGTCTCAAATCATTGGTCAAAAAGAGCTCGTTAAGCAACTGATGATCGCCCTTTTAGCAGATGGTCATATCCTCGTTGAAGGACCTCCCGGCTTAGCAAAAACTCGCGCAGTAAAATCATTGGCTGACTGTGTTGAGGGTGACTTCCACCGTATTCAATTCACTCCCGATCTGTTGCCAGCTGATTTGACGGGTACCGACATTTTTCGCCCTGAGACTGGGGAGTTCACTTTCCAATCAGGCCCGATTTTCAACTCATTGATTCTAGCGGATGAGATCAACCGAGCTCCGGCGAAAGTTCAAGCGGCAATGCTGGAAGCAATGGCAGAGAAACAAGTAACTGCCGGTCGAAAAACCTATGCGCTGCCTGAGTTGTTCTTGGTAATGGCAACACAGAACCCAATTGAACAAGAAGGGACTTACCCGCTACCGGAAGCTCAGTTAGACCGATTCTTGCTTCACCTAGAGGTTGAATACCCAGATATGGAAAGCGAGCTTGAGATCTTACGACTCAACCGTGGTGAGGCTCAAGGTAACGAATCAGCTCAGCCACAACAGATATCTCAGCAAACGATCTTTGAAGCGCGCCAAGAAGTGCTCAACATTCACATGGCAGACACCATTGAGCAGTACATCATCAGACTGGTTATGGCGACTCGCCAACCTAAGCAATACAGTGACCAACTTGATCAATGGTTAGACATGGGTGTCAGCCCTCGTGCAACCATTGCGTTAGACCGTTGTGCCCGCGCTCACGCTTGGCTTGCAGGACGAGATTACGTCACGCCACAAGACGTTCAAGCGATGGCATTCCCTGTGTTACGCCACCGTCTACTGCGCAGCTACCACGCACAAGCTGAAGGTGTCACCGCAAACCAAGTGATCGCACACCTTATTTCATTGGTTGGCAGCGCATAGGGATACGCGCATGAATAATCAACTACCCAACCATAGTGACGGCGTCACGTTAAATCTGGATGAGCTGCTGCAATACAAAGCGCAGTCTGTTCGCTGGTTGCCTCCCGCCAAGAGCCTTTGGTCACAGCTTAACGGCCAACACGAGAGCAACCGTAAAGGTCGCGGGATGAATTTCTCTGAAGTTCGTCAATATCAAGCGGGAGATGACATTCGCAGCATTGATTGGCGTGTAACAGCCAGAACGGGCAAAGCGCATACCAAACTTTTCTCTGAAGAACGAGAACAGCCTGTCATTTTATTCTTGGATCTATCAAGCAGTATGATTTTCGGCTCAACCTTGTTGCTGAAATCGGTTCAACTTGCACACTTTGCTAGCCAACTGTGCTGGCTTACTGTGGCTCAAAAAGATCGAATTGGCGCGGTGATCGATACTGGCAAAGAGGTCATTGAGATTAAGCCAAGTGCAAGCAACCATGCTCCACTGCGTATTTTGCAAAAAGTCATAGAAATCAATAATACGGCACTGACTAATCACGACAATCATAATGACACGACCTTAGAGCATGGACTGAAATCTCTGCACCAGCTTTGCCCTAAAGGAAGCGATATTATTATGCTCAGTGACTTTGTGCGTTACCAAGAAAGTGACTACTCACTTATCAGTCAAATTCGCCGACACAACAGAGTACGTCTGGTGCATTTCTACGATCCGCTAGAGCAGGGTGAAACCGCCTATAAAGGTTCTAAACAGGTCACCGATGGCAGCAAAACTCAATGGTTTAATTTCTCTTCTAATAAAGAAAAGCAAAAGCTTAACCATGCTTTTTCGCTTAAGAAACAGCAGCTGCAACAGATGGGGTTATCTCTCGCGATACCTTATAGCTCGCTGTCGAGTGCGCAGTCACTCATGAGCCAGATATCAGGAGCTCAGTCATGAAACAGCCCTTAGATTTAAGTCCGGTGATTGCGCCAGACGCCCCGACTTGGTGGCCTTTGGCGTGGGGTTGGTGGGCAGTCATTATCACAGCCATTTTCCTGATTGCCTTGGTGTTTTTCATTCTAAAACGTAGAAAAAACAATCAACAGGCGAAACAAGAAGCGCTGTCTTACTTTAGTAATAGTCAGTCCCAAGATGGCTTGTCTCCGAGCAAAGCTCAAGACATCGTTCGTCAAGCAGCACTGAGCTATTTCCCTCGTGAAAAAATTGCAGGTTTGTCTGGTGATGATTGGTTGAAGTTCTTAGATGCGCAATTGGCGAAGCCGTTATTTGTAGCAAAACAATCCCAGTGGCAACAAGCGCTCTATCAAGATGTAGCCCTAATGAACGACGAACAGAAAAAGGCTCAACAGCAATTGGTTAATGATTGCGAAACTTGGCTTCGCAAAGCACTTCCTCCAAAGCGAGGTCGTTATGAGTGATTTTCTAAGCACTATGTTTCTAAGCAGGGACTTGCTAAACATCGAGTTCGTTTGGTGGTGGATGTTCTTCATCGCGCCACTGCCGTTGCTCGTTTACTTGTTCTCACCAAAGTCAGAATCGAGCAATGCCCTAAGGCTTCCATTTCTGCCAGAAGACAGTAATACCAAAACACCGAGCAGTCGCTTACCAAAGGCGTTGTCCGTGATTATCTGGCTTCTGCTGGTTACGGCGAGCGCGCGCCCTGTATGGTATGGCGAACCGGTAGAGTTTCAACCGAAACATCGTGATTTGATGTTGGTTGTCGACCTCTCCTATTCGATGAGCCAAGAAGACATGCAGTTCAATGGCGAATACATCGACCGCTTGTCGGCGGTGAAACGCGTATTGAGTGACTTTATTGAGCGACGAAAAGGCGACCGAGTTGGACTGGTGTTATTTGCTGATCACGCCTACTTGCAGACCCCGCTTACGCTAGATAGAGATACGCTTTCACAACAGCTCAATCAAGCGGTGTTAAAACTGATTGGTACTCAAACCGCGATTGGTGATGGTATTGGTCTTGCCACCAAAACCTTTGTCGATAGCGATGCGCCCCAACGTGTAATGATTCTACTCAGCGACGGCAGTAATACCGCCGGGGTATTAGACCCATTAGAAGCGGCGGATATTGCAAAGAAATACGACGCAACGATTTACACCGTGGGTGTCGGTGCAGGCGAGATGATGGTCAAAGAGTTCTTCATGACGCGCAAAGTCAATACTGCTCAAGACTTGGATGAACGTACACTAATAGAAATTGCCAAACGCACCGGCGGTCAGTACTTCCGAGCGCGTGACAGCAAAGAGTTAGCGACGATTTACGACACCATTAACCAGTTAGAGCCCGTGACGAACGCCACTAAGATCTGGCGACCGCAACAAGAGTGGTTTGTATGGCCACTGTCGGCGGCAATGTTCTTCGCATTTATGCTGTTAGCCATTAGGAGAAACAATGTCTAACTTTACTTTTATCTACCCATATTGGTTCTTGGCGCTTGTCGTGCTGCCCGCTATTTGGTGGCTGAGCAAGACACAATCTAAGCAAGGATTACTCGCGTCACACATCGCGCGATACTTGGCACCAGAATCGAGTAAGCCATCGAAAAATCGCAGTACTTACGTCGGAATTTGGTGGCTGGTCGGCGTTATTGCATTAGCTGGACCAAGCTTCGAGAAAAACGAACAGCCGAGCTTTGAAAAAACGCAGGCACGAGTTGTGATCATGGATATGTCGATGTCTATGTATGCCACCGACATTAAGCCGAATCGCTTAACTCAAGCGCGATACAAGGCTCTGGATCTGCTTTCATTGTGGAAAGAAGGGCTAACAGGCATGGTGGCGTATGCTGGGGATGCTTACACCATTAGCCCGCTAACGTCAGACATCAACACCATCAAAAACCTAGTGCCTAACCTATCGCCAGATATCATGCCTTATCAAGGTGGTGATGCCGCATCAGCCGTTAAGCTTGCGATTGATATGATGACTCGCGCGAAGATCTACCAAGGTGATTTGGTATTGATTGCTGATGACATCGATGACCAAGAGAAGAAGCAGATCGACTCCCTACTCTCTGGCAACGATTGGACATTGTCGATTCTAGCTGTAGGGAGTGAAAACGGTGCGCCAATCTCGTTACCTACGGGGTCGATGCTGCAAAGCGACTCAGGACAAACCGTGGTGGCAAGAACCAACTTGAAGAACATGCGCGAGCTTACACGCCGCTATGGTGGCACGTTCACTGAAGTTCAATTTGATAACTCAGATGTTGAACACATCGCGAGCTACCTCGACCGCGTTGCAACAACATCGGAAGTAACCAAGACCAAGAACTCACTCAACACCAGAGTGAACAACGGTTTCTGGTTACTGCCTTTGCTATTACTTCCGGCACTTGGATTATTCAGGAAAGGGGTTATTTGGTGTGCCTTAGCTGGAGTTATCTCTTTTAGCCAACCAAATACTGCGTTTGCGAACCCGTGGAAAACCAATGATCAAGTAGGCTATCAGCTGTATCAGGACGAGGACTTCCAACAAGCTGCTGAACAGTTCACCCAACAAGAGTGGAAAGGCATTGCTCAATACAAAGCCGGTGATTTCGAAGCCGCAGAGCAGACGCTGCAAGAGCTTTCTAGTGAAGATGCTCGCTACAACCTTGCTAACGCTCAAGCCCAACAAGGTAAGTACGACCAAGCGATCCAAGAGTATCAACGTATTCTTGAAAGCAACCCTGAACATGCTTATGCGAAGAAGAACCTAGAGATTGTCGAACAGGCTCAGAAGCAACAGCAACAGCAACAGCAACAGCAACAGCAACAGCAACAGCAACAGCAACAGCAACAGCAAGGCGATTCTGACTCCAAAGACCAAAATGACCAAAATCAGCAAGGTCAGCAAGGTCAGCAAGGTCAGCAAGGTCAGCAAGGTCAGCAAGGTCAGCAAAATGATTCTTCGCAAAGCTCTCAGGATCAACAACAAAGCTCCAGTGGCAAGTCGCAAGATCAAAGCAGTAACCAAGATCAACGCGGTAGCCAAGACCAAAACTCATCTCAAGGCCAACCTGAAAATCACTCTGACTCTGAAAAGTCTAAACAAGACGACAAGCAAGCCACGCAACAAAGTAACAGTGATCAGCCGAAACAGAGTGACCAAGAAGGCGCTACACCTCAAAGTGCTAGCGCACAACAAGCTTCAAAAGAAGATGGTGAGCAAAGTAGTCAGCAAGCTGTAGCACAAACCTCAGATCAACCTCTGTCGAGCGACCCTGACATGCGAAAACTTGAGCAAGTAGAAAGCGCCCGTGACCCGAGCCAACTGCTTAAAGCGCAAATGATTTTACAAGCACGACAAAAAAGTGCTCCTAACAACCAGAACAAAAAGTGGTAACCATGCGATTTTTAAACAAGCCATTTTTATCCGTACTCCTAACATTGTTGTTGGGAGCTTTCTCGTCCTTCTCAGTATTGGCTGCAAACGCCGTGGCGAGCGTTTCACATAACAGTGTCACCAAAGATGAAGTGTTCCTTCTTAGAGTTGCAACCGATGAAAAGGTCTCCTCTGATGCTCTAGATCTAACAGCGCTCCAGCAGGATTTCTATGTTGGCACACCAAACTTTGGGTCTTCGATGCGAATCGTCAATGGCAGCCGTTCGGTATCAAGTGAATGGAACATTAGCCTTGCTCCACTGCGTTTGGGTAAGTTGCAAATCCCGAGTTTTGATATTGAAGGGGCAAAAACCAAGCCTATCACCATCAATGTTGCAATTAACAAAGCCGCTCCAACTCAACATGATATGGCAGAGTTCCAGCTTAATCTCAGCAAGAACTCGCTGTACCCAGAAGAAGTGGCTGAGCTTGATGTAAAACTCATCATCAAAGCTGACCCAAGAAGGCTGCAAGATCCGAAAATCGCGCCACCGAGCTCTTCAGGCTTAGATGTGGAACCTATTGGTGAATCGAAGCAATTTCAAGACGTTCTCAATGGACAAGAGGTGACGGTAGTTCAACAGTCTTTCCGTATCTCTTCACAAAAGGCCGGACAGTTTAAGCTGAATGGACCGAAGCTGAATGGAGCCGTTGTTTACTCAACCAACAACTCCAGTACAACGCGTCTGTTCCAGCTCGACACGCCCGTTGAAATCTTAGATGTAACTGTGAAGGACGTACCAAAAGGCTACCAAGGTGAGTGGTTACCAACATCAAACTTCAAACTGATTCAACAATGGTCAGATAGCCAAGGCAATCAACTGGGAAATAGTAATGGTTTAGAAGGCGACAACCAAACCATTGAAATGGAAGCGGGTGATTCGTTAACTCGTACCATCACGATGACGGCTAGCAACTTAACGCAACACCAGCTGCCAAAACTGAATATCACCTACCCTAATTCGGTACGTGTTTATGAAGAGAAGCCGCAATTTGGCACAACTCAGTCAGGTGATTCTGTCGTTGTTTACAAGCAAGTCTTGATTCCGAAAGAGGCAGGAAACATCTCGCTTCCTGATGTGTCTCAAGCTTGGTTTAACACCGATTTGCAATCAGAACAAACAAGCAAAGCGCAGGGGCTAGAGTTAGCGGTAAAAGCAAGTGATCGCGCAACGTCAAGCACTCCACCAGTAACTGCTACGCCCGCCCAACAAGTAAGCCCGACGGTTGTTACTGTGGATAGCCCTGGGATCTGGCCTTATCTCACCGCCCTATTTGCAGCTTTGTGGCTAATCAGCTCAGCATTGGCATTCTACTTCTGGTCACGCCGCGGTGTAACGACAAAACCAACACACACTGTTGAACGTCAATCAGATACCGCAGAAGCGCTTATTGAAGCTCTAAGAACGAAAGATGGCGTGATGACCAGAACCTTATTTGAGCAATGGAAATATGAAAATACAGATCTAAGTGATGAGACGTTACAAACCGTTGAAGCCGAACTCACCAAGCTAAACCAAAGCCTTTATGGTGAAGCCGGTTCACCAGCCCAAACATGGAGCCCTGAGCTGGCAATCAAAACGGTGAAGAAGCCCAAGAGAGTTGCGAGTAAAAAGCATAATAGTTCGCTAGAAAATCTTTAGTCGACGCTGTTCATCAAGAACAGTAAAACACAAAGGCCGTTGATCATCTTGAGATCAACGGCCTTTATTTTAAGAAAGAGAGGCTGTGACTTTTTTACGTTTTAAGGCAGAAACAATTCGATTTCGCCCCGAGTCTTTGGCTTGATACAAGGCTTTATCTGCCTTGCCATACAACAAATCAAAATCGAACTGATGCTGGTCAGACGTTATCGAGGCATAGCCAACGGATGCCGTTAAATATGGGCTGGTACTACTTTCACAATGCAGGATTTTTGCCTCTTCAATGCATTTTCTAATCGACTCTGCACGTTGCTTTGTCTCTGAGTGATTCGTGCCAATCATCAACAACATAAACTCCTCTCCGCCAATCCGGCAGAAGGTTTCTTTATCATTGTGAACATGGGCATTCAGTATCTTGCCTATAGTGCGCAGAGCAGCGTCACCTTCCGTATGCCCGTAAACCGTGTTGTACAAACCAAAGTGATCAAGGTCAACAAGAATGAGTCCAAACGTGACTTCGTGCTCTGTGGCAAATGCCCCTTGATCATCACAATTGAGATCATCTAAAACCTGCGACAACATACGACGATTTCCAAGGCGTGTCAGAGGGTCAAGCTTAGAGATGATATCCAACTGCTCATTGGCTCGTTCAAGCTCTTGAGTGCGCTTACTGACCTCTTGCTCTAGCGTTTCATTGAGCTTTTTGAGCTCCTCTTGCGCCATAGTTCTCTGTAGCACCTCCGCTAAACTCGAAGCGAAGATACGTATCACTTCACGCAGTTGTGAGGTTAAAGGGCTGCGAGTTAGCAAATTATCCGCGGCAATAAACGCAATCGGCTCACCCATATTGGTGGTGAGCATCGTCATTGCCGTCCAACCGACACCCACAATATTGAAATCGTGATAAATAGGCACCGATTCTTCAAAGGCAACTTGATTAGGGCAAGCGCGAGCTGCAGCTACAATGTCACGCTCCACCAGCTCAGAGCGATAGTAGGATTCATCGACGATGTCGCCTTTTATGTCCGTGCCCCACGTGCCTTGCATGTAACTGCAATGTTTATCGGTGAGGAAAACGGCCAGTCGGTCGATGCCTAAATGCTGAATAGCAAAGCTCACCGCCGATTTACACACTTCACTGACGCTATCGCAACGAGACAACTCCACCATGCTTGAGTGCAACATCCGTATATTCTGTTCTTGCCGTTTACGAATGTAGATCTGAGAAAGCAGAGAACCAAAGGATTCAAGCATCTGCTTTTGATAATTAGTGATGGGTGAACGGTGAATGTAATTGTCCATTGCGATCCAACCGACGGGTTTATCCCCTTCACGTAAGATCAACATGCCATTCCAACCTTGCCCTACGACCTTGCCTTCGGTGTATAGCGGCGCTTTCTCAATAATAACTAGGTTGATGTGATTGTCAGACAACGCCTCAATGTATTCGGCTTCAAGTTGATGTAAATCGTACTGAGTATGATGCTCGCTGTTAGTTTTTCCCCGCTCATCGGTGCCGTAAGTGCCACTAAAGCAGCGCTTTTTCATATCGAGTAACATGAAGATCGCACGGTCAAAGCCTAGACGGTCGCGCACTGCCTCAACAGAAGCCTTATACAAAGCATCCAAAGAGTCAGGATTAGAAAGCTCTAACGCGACCTGATGGACTAGTTTCATGTTCTCAACAAATAGCTCTCGCAGCTTAATTTCATCAAGGTACTGCGCTTCACGTGTGTCTCTGTATTTTATCTCCAGCGCAGCGTTCTTTTCCGCACGAATACACTGCCAGCGAGCTGCGGCTAGTTGAAGGACATCAAGATCTTGGTCAAAGGTTTGATTAACCTTCTCAGCATTGCAATTTTGAACAATTAAATAAGTTCTGGAGGCAGGTGCGTTGTCGAGCATCATGATAAACGACTCCCCACCAAGCACTTTCATGTGTTCCCACTTGCAGGTATTGATAGCCATTGGCAAAACCCCGTCTGCGGTATCAAACTGCGAGACCCACGGCCAAAATGTAGAGGGGTAGCTCGCCAATGAGGTTAGGTCGCCATAAGAAAAAAGCGGTAATGCGTCGCTCTCCGGCGTCGGTTCAGCAAATATTCCTATCCCTTTTGGAGTAAGTACCTTAACCAGATAGTCAAAAAGAGACTCAGCCAACAGACGATGGTCGCGTGTCGCAGATATTTGTTTTGCAAAGGCTTTAACAGGCACAGCTTCCTTCCATTGGCGATTAAGAATAAAGCAAAAATACAGAAGGCTTGATATGCAATCAATGTAAGTAAAAATGAGATGTTAAGCGGGTCGCAGTTTCACCTTTAACATTATCACAAGCATGAGAAGGACGACAAAAATGGGATTCTCTGCCCAAAATCACATCGACATTGGGGATTTTTTAGACACATAAAAAAGCCCCACCTATAGTGGGGCAAAACTTCCATCGCTTATAGTTATAGTGATAATTCTGTCGATCTATTCGATTATCTAACCTGCGTTTCAGTTAGCGTGCTGTCCTTTAAAAAACTAAAACAGCACTGAGTTAATCGAATTAACCAAAGTCACCGTTTACGTAACCTTTAGTACGATCATCTTTTGGTTCGCTGAAGATAACACTCGTTTCGTTGTGCTCTACAAGCTCTCCCATTAGGAAGAAAGCCGTGCGGTCTGAGATACGACGCGCTTGCTGCATTGAGTGCGTTACGATAACGATAGTGAAGTCTTTCTTCAGGTCTTCCATCAATTCTTCAATCTTGTGTGTCGCGATTGGATCAAGTGCCGATGTAGGCTCATCCATCAGGATTACATCCGGTTCCATAGCAATCGTACGAGCAATACATAGACGTTGTTGCTGACCACCAGACAAACCAAATGCGTGTGCTTTAAGACGGTCTTTCACTTCATCCCAAAGTGCCGCACTGCGTAGTGAACTTTCTACTACTTCATCAATGTGTTTCTTGTCTTTGATCCCTTGAGCACGTAGGCCGTATGCCACGTTCTCGTAGATGCTCATTGGGAACGGGTTTGGCTTTTGGAATACCATGCCTACGCGGATACGTAGGTCAGCGACATCGATATTACCGTAGATGTCAGTGCCATCCATATCCAGCTTACCCTTAATCGTAACGCCTTCAATTAGGTCATTCATGCGGTTCAAACAACGCAATAGTGTTGATTTACCACAGCCAGACGGGCCAATCAGAGCAGTAACCTGGCGAGTTGGAATTGGCAGGTTGATAGATTTAAGCGCTTGGTTGTCGCCGTAAAACAGATCTAGGTTCTCAATATCAAATTTATTCATGTTCGTAATCTCTAAATTCTTAAATTCGTGTCTAACTTGATGCTTTCTTTATCACGGGGGCTCGCTTTATTTATGAGCCAGCTAATGAGCTTAGTAAGTTGCCGTGTTGAAGCGTCTCGCAATCAGTTTTGTAACCATGTTGATCAAGAGAACCAGTACGATTAGGACTGTCGCCGTGCCGTAGGCTTGGTTCCACTCATCGATAGTAAATAGCTCTGTTGTCAGCTTATATAGGTGAACCGTTAGTGTACGGCCAGAATCGAATACCGACTCAGGAACACGTGCCACCATACCTGCTGTTAAAAATACAGGTGCTGATTCGCCAATTACACGACCAATACTAAGAATGACCGAAGTTAAGATACCTGGCATTGCGCTTGGTAAGATCAAACGCCAGATAGTGTAGATTTTTGAAGCGCCAAGGCCGTATGAGCCTTCGCGGTAAGTTTGTGGCACTGCCATCAATGCTTCTTCTGTAGTACGAATGATTACAGGAAGAATCAGGATACTTAGCGTTAGTGCACCCGACAGAATCGAGAAGCCAAGACCAAGAATCGAAACAAAGAAGGTCATACCGAACAGACCAAAGATGATCGATGGGATACCAGCTAACGACTCAGTACAGAATCGAATCATTTTCACCAATCGGCTACCTACTTTCGCATATTCAGTTAAGTATATCGCCGTCATGATGCCCAGTGGCGCGGCTACCGCAATCGATGCGATTACCATGTAGATCGTGGCAATGATCATTGGGAAAATACCACGTTCTTCACCAGTACGAGTGTAATCGTCAGTGATGAAGTTCCAATCTACGTATTGCAGACCGTTCGATAGGATGTACCAAATAATCCAGAATAAGAAACCAACGGTTACAGCTGCAGCTGCCCAGATAAAACCTTTTAGGATGTTATCTTTGGTTTGACGTGCTTGTTTTAGTTTTACGCGATCCATATTACTTATCCTCGCCTACTTCGCTTTTTCACGGTTAAGATAAAGTAGAGCACCATTTAACATCATGATGAACACTAGAAGTACAACACCTGTTGCGTACAGTGCGTTAGCGTGAACGCCACTTGCGTAAGACATTTCAATTGCAATGTTTGCTGTTAGCGTACGAGCAGAGTCCAAAATGCCTTCTGGCATTGCTGGCGCGTTACCCATAACCATGATGATTGCCATCGTTTCGCCAAGTGCGCGGCCAATACCCAAAATCACACCAGTCATAATGCCTGAACGTGCAGCAGGAACGAGTAGCTTAAAAATCGTGTAGATTTTCGAAGCACCCAGTGCAAGTGAACCTTCTTTGTATGTACGAGGTACCGCACGAATCGAAGTTTCAGAAACCGTGATAACGGTAGGAAGAATCATGATACCCAGAACAATGATACCCGCCAGGATAGTGTTACCCGCTGGTACTTGGAAAACGTTTTGAATCATTGGAACGATAATTACTAGACCGAAGAAGCCGTAAACTACCGACGGGATACCCGCTAGAAGCTCAACTGCTGGTCGAATAATATCTGCAAGACGCTTTGGAGCAATCTCAGCAATAAAAATAGCGGTTAATACACCAACTGGCACACCAACAACTACAGCTCCAAGTGTCGAAACAATCGATGCAACAATCATGGTTGCAACACCGAATAGAGCTGGAGGTAACCAGTCAACACCCAGAACGATGCCAGAAACACCGGCCTCTTGGAATGCAGGGATACTCTCTGCAACGATAAAGTAAGCGATAACGGCTAGTGATACGATGCCGATTACAGCACTCGATAAGAACAAGCCGTGGAAGATTCTTTCTCTCCAGTCGATGCGCTTCTTAGCACGTAGACTTGGCTTGTTGATTTGAGTCGCTTCAGTATTCATAAGCTTTTCACTATTTGCGATGGTCATATATAAAATCTCAAACTTTGTGGCTCAATAAGAGCTCGAAATAAACAAAGTTGAAAGAAAAGGCTCAGCCTAAAGCAGGCTGAGCAATAATTAAGATTGAGTCAGTTAAGATTAGTTAACTGTGATGTAGCCTTTCTTACCAGCGATAGCTTGAGCTTCATCTGCAACCATCCAATCTAGGAATTGTTGAGTTTCAGCTGTTGGAGCGCCTGCTTTGTAAAGAACTAGGAATGGACGAGCAACTTTGTAAGAACCGTTCTTAACGTTGTCTACAGTCGCAGCAGCGCCGTCGATAGTTAGAGCTTGAACAGATTCGTCAACTGTACCTAGAGAGATAAAGCCGATAGCGTATGGGTTGCTTGCTACAGAAACTTTAAGTGCGCCGTTACCGTTTGCAACTTGTGCACGTTGAGAGATAGCCGATACTTTCTTATCGCCAATCTTCTTCTTAAGCTTCATGATGTCTTCGAATGCACCACGTGTACCTGATGCAGTATCACGAGTGATTGCTACGATTGGTTTATCAGCGCCGCCAACATCTTTCCAGTTAGTGATGTCGCCTTTGTAGATTGAAGTGATTTGCTCAGCAGTAAGAGCAGATACTTCGTTGTTCGGGTTAACAACAACTGCGATACCGTCACGAGCGATAACTAGCTCTTTCAGGTCAGCTGTTTTCTCTTCTTCTTTTAGGTCACGAGAAGAGATACCAAGGTCAGCACTTCCATTTTTTGCTGCTTTGATGCCTGCAGAAGAACCTGGTGCTTGAATTTCGATGAACACTGGTTCGCCTTTATTCATGTAGGTTTCTGCAAAAACTTCAACCAGTGGAGAAGCACTGTTAGAGCCAACTACAGAGATAGTTTCTTTAGCTGAAGCTGTATTCACTGTTAGAGCGCCTAGTAGTGCGATTGCACCGATAACTGTCTTTTTCATCACAAATTTCCTTTAGTGGCGTTATTGCCGTAATGTTTTGCTTGAACGAGGCCTACTTTAGAATCCGAATGTGACAGTTGTGTTTCACTTAATTGAAGCCTATATGACAACTACAAATTAATGGCTAATTTCTCTCCTACTCGATGAATTGATAGTCGCGCCCCCATCAGATGCAGTTAGTGAATGCAGGTCTCACCATCGTTTGAGCACCAAAAAGCTAGATTTCCTTCCCTATTTATATCGAATACTAACCAATATATTTCTCTATTTATCAATCAATTAGCCCTAACACGATGGATAAAAAGATCCACCTTTATCGCCATTTAGAACAATAAACAACCATCTATATCAAATACCTATCGCATATAACGAAATCAAAGCCTTTACTGATTGAATTGTCAGTCTCATTAGTTAGAATCGCCAACTAATTCTAATAATAATAATTCTCATCTTTTTATTTTATTCAAAGAAGGACATTACATGCGCCAACTTCTCAGTGGCTTATCAATCAAAATACAAATTCTTGTACCCGTACTATTTTCCGTTGTCTTACTTTTAGCCGGTGTCATTATCGGTGGTGAAAAACTAGAAAGTGCATTCAAAGATGTGTCAGTAGCAACCGACCAGTTAATCTTACATAAAGAAGAACTTAGCGAAATCGTCGACAACAGCTATGGCATGCGCATCAAAGCGATTTACAGTCTATTCAATGCTGATGACGTAAAAACATTGGTTGAAACACTAAACCAAAAACGCGATCAGAATACTCGCCTACTGAATTCATTAGACACAGTGCCAGGCATGCAAGATGAAGTGGCCGCGATGAACAAAGCGATGAATCACTATGTCGATTTTTCTCGTACCACCATGCTTCCGCTATTAAGAGCGAAACACGGCGATGCATCACTATCTTCAGATTTTGAAAACCGCTACCAGATCGCAATCGACCAATACCGACATGCGGGTAATGAAATGGTGCAAGCGATCAATACTCTGTCTAAAAAGCTGAACTTGCTTGCCACTCAAGAGGTCGACATCAACGGCCAGCAACACGCTAGCACGCTGACTACTGCGACCATTGCACTGTTGGTGATCCTGTCTGTAGCTCTAATTATCAGTTGGACGCTGGCTGGTATCATTGTTAAGCCGATCAGCAACATTCAAGAAACGATGCGGGAAGTAGCAAAAGGTAACTTGTTAGTTAAAGCAGAAGAGTATGGCGACAACGAAATCTCACGCCTAGCGCAAGACGTAAACCAGTCTGTTGAACAGCTGCGTGACACGGTAAGCTCGCTGTCTCGAATCAGTATCGAAGTGGCTTCTGCGTCGACAGAGCTAGCGGCTGTAATGACACAGTCCAGCGTTAACTCAGACCAAGAGAAGCAAGAGGTGGAGCAAGTTGCTTCTGCTGTGAACCAATTGGAAAGCACAGCAGCACACGTTAATGAAAACGCAGTACAAGCCGACTCAGCGTCTAAGCAAGCTGACGAAATGGCGACACACAGCATGAGCTTGTTTAATGAAAGCAACAAAGCTAACGAACAGATGGCGATTCAGCTAAGCGAAGCCGCAAATGTTGTGGGCACGCTAAAAGAGCACTCTGAACAGATTGGTAAAGTGATTGAGGTAATTCAAAGTATCTCTGAACAAACTAACCTGCTGGCGCTTAACGCAGCAATCGAAGCCGCTCGTGCAGGTGAAAGCGGTCGTGGTTTCGCAGTGGTTGCTGATGAAGTTCGAATGCTAGCGGCACGTACACAAGATTCAACCAAAGAGATCCAAACCATCATAGAAGGTTTGCAGGTTCAATCCGGTAACGCGAATGAAAGCATGAGCAGCTCATTATCTATGCTGGAACACAACCAAACTCTTGCAGGTGAAGTAAGCGCGGCGCTTTCAGGCATTGCTAACTCGGTAACGGACATGACTGAGATTAACACTCAGGTTGCCTCTGCCGCCGAAGAGCAAAGCCAAGTAACCTCAGACATCAACCGTAACATCTCAAACATCTACAGCCTAGTAAGCCAAAACGTTACCGGCATTACTCAAGCCGCTGCAGCAAGCCACGAGCTTTCTAACCTAGCAGAACAACAGAAGCAGCAGTTGGATTACTTTAAGGTATAGGCTTCAAGGTACGAAGTTCAAGGCAAACAGATTCAGGCTGTATGCTCTTTAGAACTCGCCGATAAACAAAAAGCCAGCCATCATGGCTGGTTTTTCGCTTTTAGACACTACTGACGAGATTCAGCCGCTCGAATTCTTTCAATCGCTTCTACCCTTCTAAGCTGTTCTGGTAGGAAATGTTCAGTCCTAAGTTGCGCAATCTTCTCTTGTTGTTCGGTTTTTGATAGGAATGAATCTTTCAAGACATCATTTCGTTCTGCGAAGTAGACCTCTAACGAGTCTTCAAAGGCCGCTCTTTGTTTATCAAGTGCTTCAAGTCTCTGGGTTACTTCTTCACCGACAAGTTCGCTTCTCTTTAAGTATTTACCCTGTTCATCGAGACCTTCAGAGCTAGAGAGCTGTTGGAGTAACACCTGATTCTGGTGACTCGACTGAACATAATCAGGTTGCTCAGATAGATAGGATTCGAGTCTTTGTTGGTATTCTTCATCCTCTAATCCCTCCTGTTTCAGAAGTAACTTTTCTAAGGCGATTTCTCTCATTCTGTTGTCGTGCGTAAACAGAATACTTATCTCGCTCTCACTGAAAAACTGAGCTTGGAGGTCAAGGAGCGCTTGATTGAGTGCACGTAGATCATCAGCGGAAATGGATGTGGTACCGAACTGCACGTCCAACGATGTCAGTGCCGACTTATACTCAAGATATTTGGCAAACAGTGCTTCATCAACCACGGTTGTTGATGATTGTTCGTGGTGTTTCGCCACGTTGTCTCGAATATCTTCAAGGGTTAATTCTGTATTACCTGACACGAAATATTCCATCATGTCTTTTGCTGATGCGTTATCGATGTCGGTATCTTGCTGAGAGGTGACTTTCAATGAGGAGACGCGTTGTTCGTCGTCAGTATGTGTATCTTGATTATTTAGATATAAAAAGACCGCCGCTGTGCTCATCAGGGCTATCGTGGTTATCGACAAAATGGCGGTCTTTTTCATCATACTTCCCTTGTTTTCTTATTAAACGGCTTTGCAGACTACAAGCCAGCCAACTTCAATCGATTGGCATGCTGACGATATAGAGTTACAGGATCTGTCTCAAACAAGTGGTGAATTCCCAATAACCCATTAATCTCATCTAGGTGGTTCATTTTGTAATCATCACCAATCACTTTGCCCAAATGCGCGCTGCATGCTCCTACTAAGCCATCATTAGGTTCGTTGAAGGCTAAGCCTAGGATTGTCATCGCTCCGTCGGTAGGATCAAGAAGGTTGGTAAAAGTGGAAGACCCTGTCCATGAATAGTAATAAACGCCGTTACTTGCTTGCCACTCACCATCGCCACACTCAGACGTCGGAACGCCCTCAGGGTAAAACTGGTTGAAGGCTAGCGAGCCTTCTGTGGTCAATGCTTCAAGAGAAGCGAGGCCGTCTTGGTCGAGATCCGTTCCACCAGATAAAAGGTTAATCAGTGTCGTTAATCCACCTGCTAATTTAACCGCGATACCTTCTGTGACAGAGCCTTCAGATACGTTCCCTCGAACGAGATCAGCGACCTTAGAACCTTTATGTACACCGCCAATACTGGTCACTGAAGCAACAAGATCAGGTCGAACTGACGCAACATAACGAGCCGTAGGCCCACCGTGGCTATGACCAACCAGATTCACCTTACTTGCTCCTGTTGCAGCTAACAGCGTTTCAACTTGGCTGAGTAACTGTTCACCACGGACCTCTGAACTGTTGGTTGCAGAGACCTGAGCGACATATACGTTCGCGCCATCTTTGGTTAGGGATTCAGGTACGCCATAGAAATAGTCAACGCCCGCTAATGTATCGAAACCAAACAGACCATGTACCAACATAATGGGGTATTTCGTTTCAGTGTATCCCCTGGCTTCTAATGCTGATGCGCTCGTTCCGGCATATACGCCAAAACTGGATAGGCAGGCTATCGTCCAAATTAATATCTTTTTCAATGCTCTTTCCTTAAACAGATTAGACCTCTGATGAGTAAAAGAACCGTAGATGATGATTTTATAAAACAGAAAGTAACGACTTCATATTTGTGATGGCGAACTTGAATTAAACAGGTGCGATGAACATCAGGCAAACAGAATCAGGAGAACAAAACATAAGCAATTGATTAAATTAACATTTAACTAAGGTTGATGAGATTGTTCTTTCAATATCCCGACTCAAATATCAATTCAACATTCTCAATAAACCAAAATTATTCGACAAATAACCGTTTGGAAACAGGTATTTTTCAACCAAAAACTCGTTGATAACTTGAGGCTTATTCCATTAACGACACACCACAACCCTGAATATATTGACGCTAATTATTGATTTTAGATATAGGTCGTACCAGTTATCCACTTATCCACTTATCCACTTATCCACTTATCCACTTATCAAGAAACAAGAAACAAGAAACAAGAAACAAGCAACAGCGTTTCTGTTTGGCTCATCTAAATATAAAAGAGAATACAGTGATGAAAAATACGGCTTTAATACTCACGTTAGCCCTGCCTTTTGGCGCTTATGCCGCTGAAGACTCAATACCAACACCTGAATCGATTACATCTGCACAAGTACTCAGTGCACAAGGCTCAGAGACCTATTCATATGTTAGATGTTGGTATCGAACCGATGCCTCTCATGATTCCCCAGCCACCGACTGGAAGTGGGCAAAGAAAGAGAGTGGTGATTACTACACGATCAACGGATATTGGTGGTCTTCCGTTTCATTCAAAAACATGTTCTACAGCGATGCCCCGCAATCGGAAATTAAACAACGTTGCGAACAGACGCTCGACATCCAACATGACGCCGCTGACATCACCTACTTTGCCGCAGATAATCGCTTCTCTTACAACCACTCAATCTGGACCAACGACAACGCTTTTCAAGCCAGTAGCATCAATCGTATTGTCACCTTTGGTGATAGCCTGTCCGACACTGGTAATCTATTTAATGGCTCACAATGGGTTTTTCCGAACGCAGATTCGTGGTTTTTAGGGCACTTTTCGAATGGTTTAGTCTGGACGGAGTATTTAGCAAAAGCGAAAGATGTCCCTCTGTATAACTGGGCTGTGGGTGGCGCCGCAGGTACCAACCAATACGTGGCATTGACTGGTGTTTATGATCAAGTCACCTCTTATCTGACCTACATGAAAGTCGCCAAAAACTATCGTCCGGAAAACTCACTGTTTACTTTAGAGTTTGGCCTCAATGACTTCATGAATTACAACCGAGAAGTCGCCGATGTAAAGGCTGACTTTAGCAGCGCGCTGATCCGCTTAACAGAATCTGGTGCGAACAATATCCTGCTGTTCACCTTACCCGATGCAACCAAAGCCCCTCAATTCAAATACTCTACCGAACAAGAGATAATAAAAGTTCGTGGCAAGATCTTAGAATTCAACCAGTTCATCAAAGCTCAAGCCGAGTATTACCAAGGTATAGGGAAAAACGTGGTGTTGTTCGATGCAAGTGCGTTGTTCGCCAGCATTACCGATAACCCAGAACAACATGGCTTTCGAAACGCGAGTGATGCTTGTCTTAATATCAATCGAAGCTCAGCCGCGGACTATTTAAGAAGCCACAGCTTAACTAATGATTGTGCGACCTATGGTTCAGACAGTTATGTATTCTGGGGCGTGACGCACCCAACCACCGCCACACACAAATACATTGCCGACCATATCCTAGCTTTTTCATTCTCAACATTTGATTTCTAAAGCCTTTAGAGCAACTCCGTAACCTGAGGCAGCACCTCTTAGGCACAAAAGTCAGATACAAAAAAACCGCCTAATATTGGCGGTTTTTATTTATGTCAGTTTTACTAGCAAACGCTTTAAAACTGGCTGGTGATTACTCGTCGTCCACTTTTGGTGCGACTTTCTTCTTAGGGATAAACACGGTATCACCCACGGCCACATTTTGGTGGAAGCTCTTATCGCGCTTAACTGGTTTCTTCGGCGTTTTCTTCGCTTGAGTGTTGGTCTTCTTCTTAGCAGGACCGCCTTTAGCAAACGCAGGTTTACGTGGCTTAATGCCTTTGAATTTACCTTTTAGGCCTTCAAGTACAGAGAAGGTCAAATCTTGTTGAAGGTAAAGTTCAACACGCTTGAAGCTGTCCCAGTCTTTTGGACCAACCAAAGAAATCGCATCGCCTTTGTTACCCGCACGGCCAGTACGACCTACACGGTGCACGTACTCTTCCGTATGCTTAGGCATATCAAAGTTGATAACGTGGCTCACGTTTGGAATATCAATACCACGTGAAGCAACATCGGTAGTTACCAAGATCTTGTAAACCGCACGCTCGAACTGGCTCATAATAGCATTACGTTGCGTTTGGTTTAGGTTACCACTCAGTGCTACCGCTTTAAGCTTCTTCTCGTTCAACTTATCTGTTAAACGGTCAGTATCAGCGCGTGTTGCTGTGAAGATCATTACCTGACGGTATTCAGCTTCTTCCAGTACACGGTCTAAAATCGCTTCTTTGTGATCTAGGTGATCACATAAGTAGAATTTCTGTGTGATATCTAAGTGTTGCTCGTTAGAAACACCAACAGAGATACGCTTAGGTGCGTCTAGCATTTCATTTGCAATGCCATTTACTTCAGCGTGATCTAACGTTGCAGAGAACATCAACGTTTGACGACGACGGTGTTTAGCTGCATTGGCAATGCGACGAAGTTCTGGAGCGAAACCCAGATCAAGCATACGGTCCGCTTCATCAAGGATTAGCGTTTCAACACCATCTAGGAACAATGAACGATGTTCTAGGTGGTCAGCAAGACGGCCTGGAGTCGCAACGATAAAACGAGGGTACTTACGCAGTGCTTTAACTTGGTCGTTAAAGTTCTCACCACCTAAGATAAGCGCCGCTTCATAAGACAGACCACCAAGCATGCTACGCAGTTCGCCGTAAACTTGCTTCGCTAGCTCACGAGTAGGAGCCAAAATTACACCACGAGGATCTTTAGCAGAAAACGCTTTTGTTTTTAATGCTTTATGTATCATTGGCAACACAAACGCCAATGTTTTTCCTGATCCCGTTTTTGATGAAGCCAATAGATCCTTACCAGCAATAGCAACAGGGATCGCTTTTGATTGGATCTCTGTCGCCTTCTTGAAGTCGTAATGTTTTAAGTTCTTCAGTAAGCGGTTATCTAAGCCTAAATCTTTAAAGTGCAAAGGACTCTCCAGTCATGATGGTATTGAATAAAATTAATTTAACGTGACATGATACCGCGAAAGTACTTTATAAGGATAGAGATCACAGTAAATTTATCCCTTTATCTATCTTTAGCTAGAACAACGTATGCATTGCTAGCAAAGGGATAGCTCTCCAAAAACACCTTCAAGTCGTCTCTAAATCCTTCATCTCATAAATGAGACACAACGTGATACTTAGCTAATTAACTCAAAAATTTAGCAATTTCTTTAGTTATTGTTTTTGCAGTTAAAAAATTAGTCGCTACAATCATTAATGAAGCGACTATATGATAAAGAATGTATAGCGCATCTTTTGATGATAAATAAGCAAGGAGTTCTTATGAATAAGACGTTAATCGCAGCTGCAGCATCAGTTTTCATTTTAGCCGGTTGTTCTTCAGAGCCAGAAGAAGCTGCAGTGTCAGAAATGGATCAACTAACTAACCAAGTCGCTCAACTAACAAGCGAAGTTGAAGCACTTAAGAGTGACAAAGCAGCCGCAGAAATGAAGGCTCAAGAAGCAGAAGCAGCCGCAATGGCAGCGAAAGAAGAAGCGGACCGTGCTAACGACCGTATCGACAACATCGCTGAGTCTTACACTAAGTAGTTTGAGATCTAATCGCGATTAAGCTGTAGATTAAATAAGTCGCAAAAAGCAGTATATAGACAGCACCACTTCTTATCGGATGTGGTGCTTTTTTTGGGTGACACTAATGCGAGTAAACAAGATAAAACCGCCCCTTGTTGCAGAAGAGGCAATCGAATTAAAACTCAATCACAGGTGGTGCTATCTCTACAGGTACGCCGTTTTGAGCAAAGATAACCGCTTTCGCCTTTGAATTTGGCAGTTCTGCGTCTTCAAGCCACCATTTTAGTTCCACAGGGATCTGTAATGATTTCTTTGAACCATCACTTCGAGTTAATGGCTCGTGCGCTTCTACAAACACACTTCTATCAGGCTCTAATGACACCTTAATCGGCTCATTGATAATGGTGACCTGTTCACCACGGTTCACTTGCTCAAACAGCCACTCAATGTCTTTAGGTTCCATTCGGATACAACCAGAGCTAACTCGTAAACCTATCCCGAAATCTTTGTTTGTACCATGGATCAAATAGTCGCCAGCGCCATAAGCAAGCCTCAAAGCGTACTCTCCCAATGGATTTTCCGGCCCGGCAGGAACCACTCTCGGTAATTCAATGCCCTTTTCAAGATACTCGTTGCGGATTGAATTTGGTGGCGTCCATGTTGGATTCGGTCTTTTTTGGCTTATCTTGGTGATCATCTCGGGAGTATCACGCCCCACTCGACCGATGCCGACAGGGAAAACATGCACCTGATTTTTCTCAGGCTCAAAGTAATACAACCTTAACTCAGCAAGATTGATGACAATCCCCTTTCTTGGGGTGTCAGGCAAAATCAAGCGGCTTGGAATGCTTAACACATAGCCTTCCGCGGGAAGAAAAGGATCCACCCCTTTGTTGGCTGCCATTAAAGAGAGAAAACCAATATCGTATTGCTTGGCAATGATGGCCAAGGTTTCGCCCGCCGCCACTTCATGCTGCTGGATTCTGCCCACAATGCGGCTTTCCGCTGGTGGCAATTCAAAGGTTGCAGCAGACACCCACGATGAAGCTATCCCGCTGGCAAGCAAAGTAGTTCTTACAACAAGCGACACCGCCCTGTGAAGTCGTGTTTTCATTGACGGCAAAGGCGTCGAGTTAGCGCAATGCGACATACAAATCCTTGGTTTGTCTTTTATCAAAGTTTAGATTATCTCTGATCAAACGTCTCTACAACGTATTGTTGTCTCGAAACTGATAGACAACAAGTTTATGTGTGGGCCTTTTCCTCTCATTCGCTTGCAATTAACCCATACAAAATCGATTGCCTTTACGCTTTCAACAGATTTAGTTATCAATATTAATAAAACTATAATGGCAGACCTGTTTTGTGACTAAAGTCTCATGGATCCACGTTCTAACTCGCTAATATTGCCTCAACAAAACGAATTCAATTCAACAGAATCGGTAATTGATTAAATCCTGTTCCTATAATTACCGTTTAAACTTTGGAGAACGACCATGGCTACACCTCATATTAATGCTCAAGCTGGTGATTTCGCAGAAACAGTACTTATGCCGGGCGACCCGCTTCGCGCAAAATACATTGCAGAAACATTCCTTGATGACGTGAAGCAAGTTTGTGACGTTCGCAACATGTTTGGCTACACAGGCACTTACAAAGGTAAGAAAGTTTCTGTAATGGGCCACGGTATGGGTATCCCATCATGCTGCATCTACGTACACGAGCTAATCGCTGAGTTCGGCGTGAAAAACGTTATTCGTGTAGGTAGCTGTGGCGCGGTACGTGACGACGTTAAACTAATGGACGTTGTTATCGGCATGGGTGCATCTACTGACTCAAAAGTAAACCGCATTCGTTTCAACAACCACGACTTCGCTGCTATAGCTGATTTCGGTCTTCTAGAAGAAGCAGTAAACCAAGCTCGTGCACAAGAAGTTCCAGTTAAAGTTGGTAACGTATTCTCTGCAGACCTTTTCTACACTCCAGAAGCTGACCTTTTCGAAAAAATGGAAAAGCTAGGCATCCTAGGTGTTGATATGGAAGCGGCTGGTATCTACGGCGTTGCTGCAGACCTTGGTGCTAAAGCACTAACTATCCTAACAGTATCTGACCACATCATCCGTGGTGAAAAACTAAGTTCTGAAGAGCGTCAAAAGTCTTTCAACGACATGATGAAAGTTGCTCTAGAGACAGCAATCAACATCTAACGATTTGATAAAAGATACATTGAAAAGCGTTACCCCGCAGCCAGGCTCGCTTGGCTGCTCAAATAATCCCGAGGGGGAGATCGTGTCTAACGACAAGCTGCCAAAAGATGCGGATGGTTTGCAACTCAACTTTTGTAAAACATTGGCGTGTGACAACTTTGGCTTGAGCGATGCAAAACGGTATGTTTTGCAACACGCGAACCCTAAGCGTCCAGCGATGGTTTGTCGTGAATGTGGAGCTTTCCCCCCCTTACTTAACAATCGTGAAGTGTTAAGCGAACTTCATCGCTTAAGACAACTTCACAGCGACGGGCTCCCTGCTTGTCGTAATGATGATTGCGATAACTTCGGCTTATCGGTTCATACCCATAAACATCTTTATCATGCCTTCGGCTACAGTGGCGACAGGCAGCGTTATCGATGCAAAGACTGCCAAACAACCTTCGTTGATAAATGGTCTGGATCCAATAAAAAACTCCAATTTCAAGAGAACCTCATGGGCTTACTGTTCATGGGCTATTCCGTACGTGAAATCTGCCGAAAATTAGAGATCAACCCAAAGACTTTCTATGATCATGTTGACCATATCGCGAGCCGTTGTCGTCGTAAATTAGCGATGATCGATGCACGATGGGTTAACCATGCGAAAGATTACGAGTTCGCATCTCACTACCAGCGTCTGCAACCACAAAGTAACAACGGTGTGGTGTGGATAGCGACGGGCGAGGCGCATTCTGGCTATATACTTTGCCAACACGTTAACTACTCTCAAAATGAAGAACCATCAGGAAACGTCGACCATAACCCTTATGATGATGTGGCACGATTTGTATCCAAAGAGCACTCTTCAGAAGCAAATCTCGAACTGCCTCAGCCCTCTGACAAACTAAAAGAGCGCATTGAACAGCAGTACCAAGTGATTCTTGCGAGAGGTAACGTTGAGGACCCTATGGGTAACCTCACCACATTTAGTTACCCTTCAAAAGGCGCTCTCATTCGACCGCCTTATACCTCTTATGCTCACTTCTTACATGTGTTGGATATGTGTAACGAAGACAAGCATGTCGCCATCTATATGCCACAAGATCCATTACTAAGATCTGCCGCTTTAAGTGTATGTTTGCCGCGCATTCAGAGTCAAAATATTGACCTCATGTATGTCGAAGAAGATTCAGGCTGGCAAGACGACCAAAGTTTTGAAAAGATCGACATCGTTCACATGAGTTGGTGGCGAGATCGCTGGGCTATTGCCAATCAGGGTGATAACCAGAAAGGTATCTGCTACCTAACCGGTAACAATCCAGAACCAAAACAGTGGTTTAACACAGCCTCAATTCAACAAACTAAGTTCTATCAACAGCGCTTTCAGTTGTTATTTGATAGCTTTATTAATGAGCCCAGACGTAAGCTTCGTCCTGGGGGCATTCTTCCATTGCTCGACATATTTAGAGCTTGGCACAATCTGTGCTACCAAGATAAGCAAGGGCTCACGGCAGCACAACGCTTAGGCGTAGCGGAGCTGCCATTAACTCTAAAGCAACTACTTTCATAGCAACAAAGCCTCTAGGTAATTATTCGGGAACTCATTGATTTTAAAGCGACAACATGAGGTAACACCCATAATTAGAAAAGATCGATGTTCCTTTGACGCTCTACGAAAGATAATTGGTGCTTATCTCAAATTACACTCTTATAATGATTGTGTTATCAATATGTTCGATAATCATGGATGTAAGTCTTGGACAAAAATCAGTACCTTCTTGAAACAGAATTAGAAAAACTCAAAACTCGAGTCGACTCTGAGCCATCGGTGATCCTAGAGATTGCCCAACAGTGCCTAGTCCGATCAGAGCAAGTTCTGTTTGAAGAGGGTGCCATCCAGTCATTAATGTTAATGGCAAGATGTAGCTGGAACCTGATGGATTACCAAAAAGGTTTAAAATACATCAAGGAAGCCTACAAGCGCCAAAGCCGATTAGATACCGATCTTTTTCTGCCCGAAATCCTCCATTTACACGCGCTCCAGTTCTGGGGACAAGCCAAGTACTATTCCGCCCAACAGTTCTGGATCAATGCTTTAGAGCAGTCCGCGTTGGTTGATGAAGTCGAAATTCAAATTGAATGCCTCATTGGCCTTGGCAATATTTGGCGGATGACCCACGAATATAAACTTGCACGTTCTACCCACCAGCTTGCCGTTAAAGTTGCTAACAACAGCCGCATTGGTTGGTTAGAGGGTAAAGCCAGAATACTGCTTGCGTGGGATTACTACCTGCTCAACAACTATGTTGAAATGCTGTCGGTATTGGACGGTGCAGAAGAAGCATTAAAAGACCATAAAGATAACACTTGGCATGCAGAGGTATGGGACTTTCGAGGCCTTGCCCTACTTGGTCTTGAACGCTTAGATGACGCGGAGCGCGCCACGGCCAAAGCGCACAATCTGGCAGTTAAACACAACCTAGTTTGGATGAAGGCGCACTCATACATCAGCCGAGCTAGATTGGAGCTCCTGAGAAAAAGACCAGAACAAGCGGCGGAATTACTGAGGCTCGCAGAACAATCCGCAAACGAGTTCGATAATGGCGAGTTGCTGAGCCAAATCTGTTACCAACAATCCTTGGTGGCGGAAGAAAACCAAGACTTCCAAGCCGCGCTCGTCGCCTTTAAAAAGTACCGTCAATATTCTATCGGCATGCTCAAAGAGCAAACGACACGTGTCGGTTTGGACAAAGCACGCAGTTCAAAACGCCAACTTGAACAGAGAGCACGAAAACTGATTAATCGTATTCGCGGTCAGCACGAGTACGATCCTGAAAAGCACCTCTCTTACGTTGTCTCTGAAACCTTTTGGTGGGAAAAGTTGGTGCTGTTCAAGACAGAGCTTAAACGTTCAAACCACAGCATCATTATGTTCCATCATGTCGATACTGATTACTTAGATGTCTGTACCGAGATTGCTCATGCTTTATGTAACCAGAATGACTTCATCGCAAGGCTAAGTTCTGAACGTGTGGCCCTTATGCTTTCCGAAAAAGGCGAAGCCGCAGAGCAAACCTTCCAAACTCTCAGCACCATGCTTGATATCTATCCATGGCATAGAAAAGGACTAAAGGGTTCGAAACCGACCGTCAGCCTCAATGATATTTTGACGTTCCCGTTCACGCTTGAACAATTAGAAGAAGACGATGCTGAGGTAATAGAATAATGGAAACTCTATTAAGCAAGATCACAGACGCCGGTTTAGACCCTTCATCAGTATCAGGTGAAGAAGCGATCATCTTCTGGAACCACATTCGTCAGCACGTTTCGACAACGCAAACAGAGCAAGCGCACTGCTATATCATTAGCTCTGAATACCGTGCCGAGTTACAACAAAATCAAACCAGTATCGAAGAGTTGAGACGAGCACTCGATCTGCTCCACCTTCCTGCCGATATCGAAGATATTCTGACAGTCAAAACCAGTTTAAGTGACCGCTTAGTTGAAACTGGTGATTACACCTCAGCACTCAATGAATTCGTCAGTTCATCGACTATCGCGGTTGAACACGGTCATATCGATGAGTATGTATTAGCTATTTTAGGCATGGGCAACCTGTGTGATTCCTATGGCGATCACAACAGAGCACTTCGTTACTACCAAAAAATCAGCAGCATAGACCATGCGATAAGCAGTCGCTCACTTCGCCTCAAATTCAAGCTGCATATGGTAGCAAGCCTACTTCTACTCAATCGCATTACAGCAGCCAGCGATTTACTGAATGAGTGCGAAGAACTGAGTATTTTGGTCAGTGACAAGTTGCTCACAGCTCAAATACTGCTTTACCAAGCAAAGGTGCTGCGCGCTAAGAAAAAACACCATGAAGCGCTACGCTGTCTGTCTAAGGTTCAATACCCAGCCAACAGCACTCAAGCAAGCTGGCTTGCAACCATGACTCGTCTAGAGCTCGCACATTGCCTAAGTGCAACCGGCAAGCAAGACTACGCGAGCATGATTTTGTCGAGCACAGACAAACGCGTGAAAGCCTACTCGTCGCCAGTACTTGCAAAACGATTCTACGATTCGCTGAGTGATGTGTGTATGAATCAAGGGCGTTTTCAAGAAGCGCTAAGCTATGAGAAAAAAGGCTACCGAATTGAAACCGATCTGATGAAGCAGATCCCGATCAGTGAACTCGGTGCAAGCCAGCTACGCCGCCTGTCCCGTTTTGAATTACAACTCAAACTCATTCTCTCTGAACAAGAGAACAAAGAGTTGAAAGAGACGACTGAACAACACAAGAATGCGGTGGCTCAGCTTCAACAAGACGTATTCACCGATCCATTGACAGGGTTACACAACCGTCGCTGGTTAGATGTGAAATTGAAAGACATGCTGCTGCACGATACCTCTTTCGCCCTGATGGTTATTGATATTGACCACTTCAAGTCTATCAATGATGAACTGAGTCACTTAGTGGGTGATAAAGCGATTGTTAGTGTGTCTCAAGAGCTGCGTTCATACTTTAAGTTTAGAGGCGCATCGTGTGTCAGGTTTGGTGGAGAAGAGTTCCTCGTCATTCTAGAGAACACTGATCTCCCTAAAGCAGAAATGCACTCTGAAAATTATCGAGAGCGCATCTTCCAATTCGGTTGGCATGAGATACTTGGGGAGCGCGGTTTGACCGTGAGTATCGGTATCACTTTACATCGTGACGGAGAGAATACTCAACGTACCTTCTACCGTGCCGATAAAGCGCTATACCGAGCTAAAGCCAACGGCCGTAATCAAGTGTGTACAGAGTAATGGCATGTCACTCTGTAGCTAAGGCCAACAGCTTATTGAAAAAAGAACAGAGAAATACCAGCAAGGGCGGCAAGCGTCCCGATGATACTTTGTTTTGACACTTTCTCCCCTTTCAGCGCATAGATCACCAGAATAAAGACCGGGCTGGTCGCTATCAACGTTTGTGCAATCGCAGGGTTAGCATTTTTCAACGCCACTTGTTGAAGCCATAAAGCGAGAAACGTTCCGACAAAGATTGCCCCTAATAACCACAGTTTATCGAACCTAGTCATTTCCCATAGGTCTCTTTTTATCGATGAATACGGCTTCTTTTCAACAAAAGGGATAATCAGCATCACAGCAAACACGCCAATCGTCAGGCGAATCAGCGCACCTAACAATGGTGGAATATCACCCGCCACTAGCGCGTAGTGAGAGATAACCACACCAGATGCCTGACAGACACTCGCCACAAGCCCATAACCAATGCCACCCCACTGCTCTTGGTCATTCGATTTACCGCTCACCGATTTTGATGGCTGGAAGACAACGAAGGTCACCGCTAGTGTTGTAATCACGACACCGAGCCAACTTTGTACTGTCAATACAGCGCCAAGGAACATGAGTGCCAGCACACCAGAAAGAGGTGGTGCTAAAGATTCCAGTAACAGCGTCTTATCGGCACCGATTCTTTTCAACGCCGCAAAATAGGCGCTGTCTCCAATCGCAATACCAATCACACCTGAAATTGCCAATATCAGAAAATGGTTGGTACTCAATTCAAATTCAGGCATCGGTATTAACGGCATGACCAACAGCATCATGCCAGAGGCTACTACACCCTTAACAATGTTCAATTGCATCGCAGAGAAGCGATGTCCAAATTGCCCATAGATCCATGTCGCACATGCCCACACAATTGCAGCGCCAATGGCCGCCAATTCACCTATATACATCCGTATTTATCCCTTGTGGTTATGCACGTCATTTAGAATCGTAGCTGTCATCATTTCAGCTGAAATACCAACCAGAAAGCCGAAATAGCCTCTTCAAACGCGATGAAATTTTATAAGATTCATCAATGCTTTTATTCGCATTAGAAGCGACAACACATTATTTTCAACTCGGTAAATCATTTTTATAACAATTACTTGGATGATAGCGTAGTATATTTATAACTAATATCTAACATTACAAGGATCTGTTATGTTTTTAGACTACTTTGCGCTCGGCTTACTTATTTTCGTAGCATTAGTAATCTTTTACGGCATCATCGTTATTCACGATATTCCCTATGAAATTGCGAAAGAACGCAATCACCCTCATCAAGATGCTATTCACGTCTCAGGCTGGGTTAGCCTATTCACTTTACATACTATTTGGCCATTTCTTTGGATTTGGGCAACATTATGGCGCAAAGATCGTGGTTGGGGCTTCGCTAAATTAGAAGAAGAACAACACGATATTCATCATCGCGTCGATATTCTCATCGATCAAGTGAGTACCCTTCAGGAAGAAATCGCCCAGCTCAAGCAAGCTGGTGCTGGGCAAAACAGTTCAGAGAAAGAGACCAACAACGTTCAAGATCAGGAGGCTAAGTAATGGATTTACTGCTGATAATGACCTACGCGGCACTTTGTATCACCATCTTCAAAGTATTTAATATCCCGCTCAATAAATGGACCGTGCCTACCGCCGTTCTTGGTGGTGTCGTCATCATAGGTACTTTGATCCTACTGATGAACTACAACCACCCTTTCACGCAAATTGGTAATCAAGTTTACTCAACAACGCCAGTCGTTTCAGGCGTTAGGGGTAAAGTTATCAAAGTGCCAGTAGAGGCAAACAAACCTCTGAAGGAAGGGGATATTCTTTTCAAAATCGACCCAGTTCCATTCGAAGCTGAAGTTGCAAGATTAGAAGCTAAAGTAAAGGAAGCAAGCCAAGGTGCGCTTGGAATGGAATCTGAAGTGGCTGAAGCTGAGGCTGCAAAAATCAAAGCCATCGCAGAGAGAGATAAAGCCCAACGTGAATTCTCTCGTTACAAGCGCGGTTATGACAGCGGAGCCTTCACTGAGCAACAATTAGATACTCGCAGACAAGCTTACAAGGCATCAGAAGCCGCCGTGAAAGTGGCAGATGCTAATCTAGAACAGGCAAAAATCGCCTTAGACTCTGAAATTGGTGGCGAGAATACAGCCGTTTTAAGCTTACTGGCTGAATTGCGTAAAGCTCAGTTTGATTTAGAGCAAACCGTGGTTCGAGCTCCCACTGACGGATACGTTACGCAGCTAGCATTGCGCCCAGGCGTTATGGCAGTGCCGCTTCCTTTAGCTCCGGTAATGACGTTTGTTCACACAGAAGAACAATTCTATACCGCTGCGTTCAGACAAAACTCCTTACAACGCCTGCAACCGGGTTACGAAGCTGAGTTCTTGTTTAGAGCATTGCCAGGGAAGATATTCAAAGGACGTATTGATGAAGTGATTCCAGCTATTGGTGAGAGCCAATTCCAAGCTAGAGGCGCGCTTCTAGGTACTGATGCGTTGCGTACCAGTGGTCGTGTGTTTGTTAAATTGAGCATCACTGATGATCTGTCTGACTACCATTTACCTATGGGTACCGCGGTTGAAGTTGCCGTTTATTCTGACAGCTTCACTCACGTGTCTATCATGCGTAAGGTCCTTATTCGCATGAAGAGTTGGCAAAACTATCTATACCTAGACCACTAAACGGGCGTAGATATGTGACGAACCCGCTTAACACATTGTTAAGACGAATGAAAAAGCCAGACCCGCTCTGGCTTTTTTGTTGCTTGATTAACCGTAAAATTGCGCTTTTTACACGATATTTAGGTGTTCAGATGGAATTTTAGACATCTAGACACTTACCTTCCCTTATGGAAGGGTTCTACTGTATAATGCGCGCCTTATTTTTTATATTTGCCCAAAAAACGTTCTCATTGAGACGCATATTAATAATGGCGAATATTCGTTCTTTATTAAGCTTTATCTTTCAGTATTCGAGGTTATCTATGAACTTTTCAGCTAAAACAGTGGTCGTTATTGCCATTGGCGCGGCACTGTACGGCATTGGTGGTTTACCTATGTTTGGTGTCCCAGTGTTTGCGAACACGACATTGAAACCAGCGATGGCAGTTCTAGCACTGTTTTCTGTTTTGTTCGGCCCAATTGTTGGCTTCTTAGTTGGCTTTATCGGTCACTGGGTTACGGATCTATTCGCAGGCTGGGGCGTGTGGTTAACTTGGGTTTTAGGCTCAGGTATCGTAGGTATGGTTATCGGCTTATTCCCAATGATGACTAAGAACCGCCTTCAACAAGGTGAACTGCCTATGAAGGACTTCGCGCTGTTTGTGGTACTTGCCCTTGCCGGTAATGTGGTTGGTTACGGCTGCTCTGCATTCCTAGATACCATCCTTTATGCAGAACCGTTTACTAAAGTCTTCACTCAGCTGTCTATCATCGCAGCGGGTAACACCGTTCTGATCGCTGTTGTGGGCTTACTGATCCTAAAATCAGTCGCTAAACGCAACAAACAAAGCCGCAACCTGACTGAGGCATAAGCGATAATGACTATAGCATTTTCGAACTTCTCTTTTAGATATGAGTCGCTGGATAAACCGACGCTAAAAAATATCAATCTAAGGATAGAGAAAGGAGAGAAAATCGTCATTATTGGACCAAGTGGTAGTGGTAAATCTACCCTAGGTCAATGCCTTAACGGTCTGATTCCTCATGCTATCAAAGGTGAGGTGACTGGCTCTCTAGAGATCAACGGTAAGAACATTTCTGATTTTTCTATGCACGACTATACCGAGCAGGTTGGCACAGTATTACAAGATACTGATAGCCAATTTGTCGGTTTGAGTATTGGCGAAGACATCGCATTCGCACTGGAAAATCAGTTAGTGTCGAACATTGATATGTACCCTCTGGTTAAGTCGACAGCAAAAATGGTCGACTTAGCAGATATGCTTGATCGCTCGCCACATGATTTATCCGGCGGCCAGAAACAACGCGTGTCATTAGCGGGCATCTTAGTTGATGACGTTGACATCCTGTTGTTTGATGAACCTTTGGCTAGCCTTGACCCGAAAACGGGTAAAGCGACTATCGAAATCATCGACCAACTTCATAAAGAAACCAACAAGACTATAGTCATCATCGAGCATCGCCTTGAAGATGTACTACATCGCGATATCGATCGAGTGATCTTGATGGAGCGCGGTGAAATTGTCGCGGACATGACACCCGATGAAATCTTAGCTTCTGAACTGCTTGAAACACACGGTATTCGTGAACCACTTTATTTATCTGCTCTGAAGGCAGCGAAAGCACCTTTGACCAGTGAAGATAAGCTATCAAACCTCAAAGCTCTCGATTACAAAAGATTCCGCCCTGCGGTTCAGGCTTGGTTTGCAGAGCGCCCGACTCCAGTTGCCGAGAAGCAGTACCAACCTTTGCTTGAGGTCCACGGCCTGACTTACTCTTACGATGGTGAAAAGAACGCTCTCGAAGATGTCAGCTTTAAGATTGGTAAGGGTGAGTTCGTTTCAATCTTAGGCAAAAACGGTTCAGGCAAATCTACCATCACTAAACTCATCATGGGTGTGATCGATGCCGATTCAGGCTCTTCCTATCTAAATGGTGAAGACCTATCTGAGCTTTCTATCTTTGAAAGAAGCCAGAAAGTCGGTGTCGTGATGCAGAACCCAAATCATATGATCTCTCATCATATGATTTTTGATGAAGTTGCATTCGGTCTGCGTAATCGTGGGGTTGCAGAGCAGGAAATCAAAGAGAAGGTGGAAAACGTTCTTGAGCTGTGTGGCTTGAGCAAGTTCCGCCACTGGCCAATCGAAGCGCTAAGCTACGGTCAGAAAAAACGCGTAACGATCGCTTCGATCTTAGTATTGGAGCCAGAGCTTCTGATCTTGGATGAACCAACAGCGGGTCAAGATTACCGCAACTACACCTCAATGCTGGCGTTTATCCAAAAGCTTAACCGCGAGTTAGGTATCACCGTCGTGATCATTTCACACGACATGCACCTTGTTCTAGAGTACACCACACGCTCAATTGTCATTGCTGACAGCAAGCTGATTGCCAATGCCGCGATGACGGAAGTATTCAGTCAGCCATCGCTGTTAGAACGCGCAAATCTTTGTACCACCAGCATTTATGAACTCGCGACTATGATGAAAATCGACGACACCAACGCATTCATGCAGTACTTCATCGACTACGAGAGAAGCGCTCAATGAACGTATCAAAAGTAAAATTCGGCATCAATTACATTGATACAAAATCACCGCTTCATGCACTTAACGGCATCACCAAATTTGCGCTCTTCTTAGCTTGGGTAACCGTGGTCTTAACTACGTTCGACCTAAGATTGATTGCACTGCTTATTGTGACTGGTTTATACCTGCTAAAGCTGACCAATGTGCCTGTACGCGTATATAAGCCTCTGTTATTGGGTACGGCAAGTGTATTGAGCCTAAATGCTTTGTTCATGTATCTGCTGGCTCCACAGCAAGGTACTGAGCTCATCGGCAGCAAAACCTTATTGCTGACATTGCCGGGTAACTACTCGTTGAGCCAAGAGACTCTGTTTTACTTGGTTACTGTGACGCTCAAATACATGAGCATGTTCCCGATAGCGTTGATTTTTGTCTTCACAACGCATCCGACTGAGTTTGCAGCTAGCCTCAACCGTATCGGTGTTCCTTACAAGATCGCCTATGCGGTCAGCTTAACACTGCGTTACTTGCCAGAAGTTAAGAAAGACTTCATCAATATCATGCATGCTCAACAGGCTCGTGGTGTAGAGCTCTCAAAGAAAGCGCCTCTAATTACTCGAATCAAAAATGTGGCTAAGGTTCTAGGCCCGCTCATTTTCTCTAGCTTGGACCGAGCAGACGAGATCTCTAACGCAATGACGTTACGAGGTTTTGGCCGACACAAAGCTCGCACTTGGTATAGCTATGCACCTTTGAAACGTATCGACTTTGTTTGTTTAGGTGTCATCGCTTTTATCGTGGTGTTAGCCATTGCGAAACGCATTCTAGAGCCGCAGTTATTTTGGTATCCGTTCTAGTCATCTGAATTAGCATTGATAAACAAAGACTTTAAATAACACACCGCTCAATAGGGCGGTGTTTTTGTTTATGCCAAAATCTAATTGATAATTGAACCAATGACACAATACTGACTATATTTAACGATAAATTGACCAGTTATTTACCCTTGGAGTTTGAGATTTAATTCATAGGCTCTTAATATACTCGTTTACAGAATGTTACAATCAGTAGAGATTTGTAATGGCTCGAATTACTCAAGTACAAAAACTAGAAAATCAAAAAAACTACGATGAGATCGTACTAAACCTTTTTCTGGCTGAAGGACATGAAGCACTAACTTATGCAAGGATTGCTCAAGAGATTGGCATTAGTTTAACGACGCTTCAGGGCTATTATCCGTCGACCCGCGCTATTCGTTCAGTACTTCACGAACACATGCTATCGATCGTTATAGACGGTCTAGACTTTTCATCGGAAGCGCTTTTTATCCAATCTTGGCAAGCCGCTCTAGATAATGAGCAGTTTCGATACGTGATTAAATTGATGTTTTTCCATGCTTCGCAAATAAAGAACCCTGAGCAATTTAACCTCAGCTCGAACGGCGAATTTCGTGAAAAGATGTTGGACAGTTTAGGCAACGACTCAGTTCGAATCCTTGAAATGGTAGTCGGACGCTCAATGTTCTATCTCACCAACTTCAAGTAACGCTAACCAGCTTACTGAAATAGAAAAAGGGAACCCTAGGGTTCCCTTTTTTAGACTTTCAGAAAAGTGAGCAGCGATGACCTGCTCAACTTATAGACCTAATTTAGCTTGTAAAAAACGGTCGATAACGGCGGCAAACGCAGCTCAATCGATGTGTCTAGCCCTTCGCTCTCTACAGATTCAATCTCAGCAGTCTGCTTCACTTCAAAACCGCTGCCTGCATAGTCGACAGAGTCTGTATTCAACAACAATGCGTATTCACCTTTTGCAGGAACACCTAAGCGGAAATGCTCGTGAGGCACTGGCGTAAAGTTAGACACTATCAATACTCGCTCACCAGATTCACTGATGCGCTCGTGCGCAAGAATGCTCGCTTCAGCAGAGTCCTGTAGACGCCATTCAAAGCCTTTCGGATCAAAATCAAGATCGTGCATTGCAGCTTCAGAGCGGTACAGATTGTTCAGGTCTTTCGTTAAACGCTGAACACCTTGATGACGCTCGTAATCCAGCAAAAACCATTGCAGCTGGTCGTCATGGTTCCATTCAGCCGTCTGACCAAATTCTGCACCCATGAAGTTCAGCTTCTTACCTGGTTGCGCATACATGTAACCCATATAAGCACGTAGGTTTGCCGTTTGCTGCCATTCATCACCAGGCATCTTGTTGTGGATAGAACCTTTACCGTAAACCACCTCATCGTGAGACAGAGACAATACATAATTCTCACTGTGTGCGTAAACCAGTGGGAAGGTAATCGTATCGTGGTGATATTTACGGTTGATTGGGTCTTCTTGAATGTAAGACAAGCTGTCGTGCATCCAACCCATGTTCCACTTAAAGCCAAAGCCTAAGCCGCCCATAAAAGTCGGTGCTGAAACACCAGGGAAAGCCGTTGATTCTTCAGCAATCGTCATCGCATTCGGAAAGTGTTTATACACTTCTTCGTTCATCCACTTAAGGGTTGCGATAGCGTCGTAGTTTTCGTTGCCGCCATCCGCATTCGGGATCCATTGGTCATGGCTACGCGAATAGTCGAGGTACAACATCGAAGCAACCGCATCAACACGGATGCCATCAATGTGGAATTGCTCGAACCAGTACAGTGCATTAGAAACTAAGAAACGACGAACATGCTCTTTGCCTAAATCGTAAATGTACGAGTTCCAATCTTGATGCCAACCACGACGTGGATCTGGATCATGGAATAATGGCGTACCATCGAAGTTTGCTAGGCCGTGATCATCACTTGGGAAGTGAGCAGGAACCCAGTCCAGAACAACGCCAAGACCCGCTTGGTGACATTGATCGACGAAGTATTTGAAATCATCTGGAGAGCCAAAACGGCTAGTCGGTGCAAATAGACCTACAGGCTGATAGCCCCAAGAACCGTAGAATGGATGTTCTGAAACTGGCATTAGTTCAACGTGCGTGTAGCCAAGATCCGTTAGATATGGGATCAGCTCTGCCGCAAGCTCGCGATAATTTAAGAATTCACCTTCAGCGTTACGCTTCCAAGAACCTGCATGCAATTCATAGAACGAAAGCGCTTCTTTGCGCTTTTGCGTTACCGGGCGATTTTGCCATTGAGTATCTTGCCACTGGTAACGAGCGTGATCGTAAGTTACAGATGAGAACGATGGGTATTGCTCAGAGTAGAAACCCCATGGGTCAGATTTGTGTGGTAAGCCTTCGCCATTTGGTCCTTTTAATTCAAACTTGTATTGAGCGCCTTCTTCCAGTTCAGGAATGAATAAGCCCCACATACCGTAATCTAGGCGTTGCATTGGGTGGCGGCGACCATCCCAAGCGTTGAAGTTACCCACCAAGCTTACCGCAGTTGCATGCGGTGCGTACACCAAGAAACGCGTACCTGAAATCGTCTGTCCATCACGCTCTAGCGTAATAAACTGAGCCCCCATGTGATGATACATATCTTTCGGTGTATGAAGATCTTCATAACTCGCGTACAGATCGTGGTACTGGTAAGGATCATCGATGATCTGTTCTACGCCAGCCCAATCAACCGCAAGCTTATAGTGAGTAAAACGTAAGTCTCTCTCTTGCTTAAGAATGAAACCACTTTCACCCTCTCGCGCTAACTCAATACGAGGTTCCTTTCCAACAATCAACTCGACTTTATCTGCCCCAGGAATCCACACACGTAATGCACCTTGCTCAGAAGGTAGGTATGGCCCTAAAAACGCGAATGGGTCTGTGAAACAAGCCTGTGATAGTTGGGTATATATTTGTTTTTGCTTTGAAATCGAACTTAGTTCCAAAACGTTTCTCCCTAACCAAACATCCAAAAAACATAATACAAAAATGCCCGCTATTAGTGCGGGCAATATAACGACGGTTTATTCTACCAGATGAGCATTCATTATTGAGTGACCGAGGTTGTAGTTTCGTACGGCGTAAGCAAAAAACCACCTAATTTCAAGTCACTCACGTCATTACTTACCGGCTTTTTCTCGAACGTCAGTCAGCTTAGAAGCGATACGATTAACGCCTTCGTGAGCAAATATTTCGTCCAAGTTCATTGATAGTTTACGACGCCAGTTAGGGTATTCATCAACCGTGCCAGGAATGTTTACTGGCTTGTCCATCTCTAGCCAATCTTCTAGCTGAACGCTCAGTAGTGTTGAACCACCAGCCGCTACGTGCAGTTGAAGTGCCTCAGCAAGGTAAGAGTCCATCGGTACTTGGCTCGCATCGCGGCCCACACCTTCTGGTAGGAAACCATGCCATGCTACTGAATCTAAGATACCTTGCTTGCACTCTAGGCGGTCATCGAACAAGGTTTCTAATTGTTCTGCATCTGGGTATAAGCCAATCTCTTGGCCCATTTTCAGGTCATCACAGTGCCAGAAGCCACGAAGCGTTGGCATATCGTGAGTACACAGTGCCGCCATCGATTGTGATGCGTAGTGTTTTGGTGAGATGAAACCACCGTCATCTTCTGATGTTTCGAAGAAGAACACTTTGTAAGAGTGCACGCCAGCATCTGCAAGGATGTCGACAATCTCATCCGGTACCGTTCCTAAATCTTCACCGATAACGCTACATTGGTAACGGTGAGATTCAAGCGCCAGAATAGACAGCATATCTTGTACTGGGTAGTAGATGTACGCGCCCTTAGTTGCGTTCTCACCCTTTGGAATCCACCACAAGCGCAGTAGACCTAAAACGTGGTCGATACGCAGTGCACCACAGTGCTTCATGTTCGCACGAAGTAGCTTGATGTAAGCGTCGTAGCTTGTTTCTTGAAGCACTTCTGGGTTTAACGGAGGTAGACCCCAGTTCTGACCCAAAGGACCAAGAATATCAGGTGGAGCACCAATGCTCGCATCCATCACTAGGTTGCCTTCGTCAGCCCAAGTCTCGCTGCCTGAATCTGCAACACCTACCGCTAAGTCACGGTACAGGCCAACAGCCATGCCCTTCTCTTCTGCAAGAGACTGTGCATCGTTGATCTGGCAATCTGCTAGCCATTGCAGGTACATGTACAGATGAACGTTTTCTAAGTTCTCTTTGATGTATTTCTGTGTCGCTGGGCTGTCGAATGTACGGTACTTCTCAGGGAATACCGGCCATCCCCACATGCCAGAATCTTCTGCATGCAGTTCACCATGTAGAGCATCAAACGCCGCTTGATGCATCAGGCTATCGCCACCCTCTTCTACGAAGGCTAAGAACGCTTGTGCACGGTCGCTGTTTTTGTCTAGATGACGAGTCTTAAATTCTGCGAATAGCAGAGGCAAGATGCTCATCTTAAGCTCAGACACTTCGGTGTAGTTTACCCAGTGTGCTTCACGCGCTTTTTGTAGACGCTGTTGGAACTCTGCGCTGCCGACTGTTTGTTGTGCTTCTGCACTTAGTGCAAATTCAGGAACTGAACTCACATCAATGTATAAGATGTTCAACCAGCGACGAGAAGATGGGCTATATGGGCTCGCACCTTCAGGGTTCGCAGGGAACAATGAGTGAATTGGGTTTAGACCAACGAAGTCACCACCACGAGAAGCGATATCCGCAACAAGCTGTTTTAGGTCTCCGAAATCACCAATACCCCAGTTATGCTGAGTTCTTAGGGTATAAAGTTGAACACTGGGTCCCCAAAGCTTTTTGCCTTGCTCGATTGGTGACTGCTTGAAACACGCTTTTGGCGTAATAATCAGTGTCATCTCGTAAGGCTTCTTACGGCGCTTACGGCTCACAATGAGCTTGTGATAACCCCATGCCAAATCACTTGGCAATGCAAACACTAAAGGGCCACCCTCGGCACGCTCGTCACGAATGACTTGAGATTGAAGATAGCCTTCAAGTACCTCTCCTTGCTCGGTTTCTAAGCGCCAGCTGAACTCACTTTCACGAGCACTTACACCTAGATTAAGCGCCACTTCTACTGGCTCACCGTCACGCAAGACAAGAACTGGGTCTAGTACATCTTTTTTGTGTTTTCTTTCTGCTGACTTAAGCAGTGCATCATCGCTGCTTGTATCGTAGCCCAACGAAGCCAATAGAGACGTGATCGTCTCGTCTGATACTTGTGCTTCATCGCCCCACGCACTAACGTAACTGTCGGCAATGTTTGCCATTTCTGCGACTTGTTTTAATACGGTCTGTTCTTTCATCGCTCTCTCCGAAAACGTTCTGACGCTTTCTATTTTGTAGGGTTGTTAATTTAATTTTTACTAATCAATTAGCTTGTGACAATCGGTTTGTAAGCAGCTTGTTTATAAACGAAACCTTTAAGCCTTTCGTTTGCTCACAAGCTAATTGAGCCAAGGCAGAAACTGCCTTGGCTACTTTGGAAGTATTAACGGTTAACCGCTTCAAGTTTCCAGATGTTGTTCACGTAGTCGCGGATAGAGCGGTCTGATGTGAACTTACCAACCAATGCTGTGTTAAGAATTGCTTTCTTAGCCCAACCTGCTTGGTCTTTGTATTGCGTGCCCATGTCTTCGTGCGCTTTCACGTAAGATGCGAAGTCAGCAAGACATAGGTAAGGGTCACCACCGTCTAGCAGGCTATCAAACGTTGCACGTAGAAGGCCTGGTTGACCTGGAGTGAACTCATCGCCAGTCAGTAGGTCTAGAGATGCTTTCAGTAGTGGGTCTGCATTGTAGTAGTCGTATGGGTTGTAGCCTTGAGCTTTCAGAGCTTGAACACCATCAACGTCTAGGCCGAAGATGTAGATGTTTTCATCACCCACTTCTTCACGAATCTCAACGTTTGCACCATCCATCGTACCGATAGTTAGCGCGCCGTTTAGAGCCATCTTCATGTTGCCCGTACCAGATGCTTCTTTACCCGCTAGTGAGATTTGCTGAGAAACGTCTGCTGCAGGGATGATGATTTCAGCCATGCTTACACGGTAGTCAGGAATGAATACCACTTTCAGTTTGTTACCGATGCGAGGGTCGTTGTTGATCTTCTCTGCAATCTTGTTAACCGCGAAGATGATCTCTTTCGCTAGGTGGTAACCCGGTGCTGCTTTCGCTGCGAAGAAACATACGCGTGGCTCACACTCGAAACCAGGTTCGTTAAGAATACGGTGGTACAGAGATAGAATGTGTAGCAAATCTAGGTGCTGACGCTTGTATTCGTGAAGACGTTTGATTTGAACGTCAAAGATAGCGTTAGTATCTAGCTCGATACCCATGTTCTCTTGAACCCAATCAGCTAGGCGCTGTTTGTTTTCTTTCTTAACAGCCATGAATTCTTTTTGGAATTTCGCGTCTGTTGCAAACTTAGCGATGCCTTCTAGCTGCTCAAGTTTTGCTGGCCATTCAGTGCCGATCTTACCCGTGATTAGCGCAGATAGACCTGGGTTACAGAACTTCAACCAACGACGTGGCGTGATGCCGTTCGTTACGTTAGTCAGTTTACCTGGGAAGATTTCGTTGAATTCAGGGAACAAGTCTTTCTTAACCAGTTGAGAGTGAAGCGCAGCTACACCGTTTACTTTGTAAGAACCAATCACACATAGGTTTGCCATGCGAACCATACGGTGGAAACCTTCTTGGATGATAGAAAGCTTCGCTTGCTTCTCACCATCACCAGGCCACATCTTGCGAACTTCTTGCATGAAGCGGTGGTTGATTTCAAAGATGATTTCCATGTGACGTGGAAGAAGACGATTGATTAAAGATTCAGACCAAGTCTCTAGCGCTTCTGGAAGTAGTGTGTGGTTCGTGTAAGCGAACGTGTGAGCACTGATTTCCCATGCTTGATCCCAAGATAGACCTTTCTCGTCA
Organism: Vibrio sp. F13; assembly: GCF_020806305.2. Lineage (NCBI taxonomy): Bacteria > Pseudomonadati > Pseudomonadota > Gammaproteobacteria > Vibrionales > Vibrionaceae > Vibrio > Vibrio sp. F13. The sequence continues at coordinate 137,435 of NZ_CP170176.1, forward strand.
ATCAGGATGCGCATTAGCTCAGGAATCGCGATCGTTGGGTGTGTATCGTTCAGCTGAATCGTTTCTTGCTTAGGCAGATCTTCTAGAGAGAAACCTGCTGCTTCGTGGCGACGTAGAATATCGCGAACCGATGCTGCTGAATGGAAGTACTGCTGCATTAGACGCAGAGTCTTACCTTTCTCGTGGTTGTCGTTCGGGTAAAGAACTTTAGTGATGTTACCTGCATCGATTAGCGAGTGTTGCGCTTCGAAGTAATCACCGTTGTTAAAGCTTGCTAGCGAGAATGGTGCGATTGCCTGACATTCCCAAAGACGCAGCGGGTAAACCGTGTTTGACTCGTAACCTACGATAGGTAGATCCCAAGGCATTGCTTTTACTTCCATACCTGGAACCCAAGTACGAACTTCTTTACCGTCAACGAATTCAACGTCTACATGACCGTAAAAACCAATGTGTTGTGCTAGTTCTGGACGAGCTACTTCCCATGGGTAACCTTCAACACCACGCCATGCGTCAGGTGCTTCTTGTTGACGACCGTCTTGGAAAGATTGTTTGAATAGACCGTACTCGTAGTGAAGACCGTAGCCTACTGTTGGGTATTCTTGAGCGGCACAAGAATCCATGAAACAAGCAGCTAGACGACCAAGACCACCATTACCTAGTGATGGGTCGCGTTCTTCTTCTAGAAGGTCAGTTAGGTTTTGACCTAGCTCTTCCATTGCATGAGTGATCTGTTCGTAAAGACCCATGCTGATCAGGTTGTTACCTGTTAGACGACCAATCAAAAACTCTAGTGATAGGTAGTTAACGCTCTTAGCGTTCTTAATTTTTTCATCATTTTCAGTTTCTAGCAGGTCAAAAGTCGTTAGCTCTGCAAGAGCACGACCCATTGCTAGATACCATGAACGGCTGTCTGCTGTTTCAACGGTTGTTGCGTAGGTTGCAGATAAATGTTTCTTAACACTCTCTTGGAATGACACTTTATCGAAAGTTTTTTGCTGAGTTGGTTTCATTTCAGAAATCTCGCTTTTAATAGTTCTAATTCATCTGTGACATATCGTGCATGGTCACCATAAACTAAACATCCTCCCGCTAATGCAACTGACTAGGAGTAGATGGGAGGGCGTAGGGGGCGTACCGACTTAGGGTTAGTGATCTGACTCTCATGTTCTGACTGAGAACAAAAACTTGGAGTGACTAAGATCACAAGCTCCCGTTCGATAACTTAACTTCAATTGATGTGACTTTTATTTAACCAGATTAAAGTCATTGTCAAATCTGATATTCAGATCACGAAAATAATTTCCAACTCTCATCTTTTGCATAGATTCCCGTGTAGGGATGAACGAAGTCACATTCACAAACCAACCCGCAACGTGAGCAAAGTCTCAAATAAAGGGCGTAGACACCCAAAAACATGCAGGAGTGCAAGGTTTCTGAGGAGGATCGTAGTCGGTAACGTTTGGCTTCACGTAATATGAGTAAAGACTTAAGTAATTAGGCTCATGTCATTGGAGTGCACTCAACGATAGATTGGGATATTCCAGAACATAGCCACGGAATAGGTGTAAAACTTCGATATGTGGATCCCTTCGAAACTGACTCGTCCCGGCCGCTTACATAATGCAATCCTACGACCTAGGGTTCTCGATCTGCTTCACAATGCAGATTGCTATAAGCTTGTGTTGTTCCGCTCTCCAGCGGGCTACGGCAAAACCACCATGGCTGCACAATGGTTGGTAGATAAACCCAATGTGGGTTGGTACAGCATTGATGATAGCGACAACGATGCCTTCCGCTTTATCAACTACCTACTTCAATCACTTAATAAAGCGACTCAAAATGCCTGTCCGAATGCCCAAAAGCTGGCAGAAAAACGACAGTTTTCATCGCTGCATTCTTTATTAAGTGAAGTATTTGCCGAGATGTCGGAATTCCATCACGAGTGTTTTCTGGTGTTGGATGACTATCACTTGGTCAACAATGACGACATCCACGAAGCCATGCGCTTCTTCCTCAAACACATGCCCGATAACCTAACGTTGGTTGTCACCAGTCGTGGTACGCCACCACTTGGTACAGCAAACCTGCGCGTTCGTGACTTAATGATCGAATTAGGTAATGACTCGTTGGCGTTTGATACCGAAGAAACCACACGCTTTTTCAACCAACGCGTAGCCGACGGCATTGATGACACGACGGCAGATAGCATTTGTAGTTATGTAGAAGGTTGGCCTTCTGCACTACAACTTATCGCGCTACAAGCACAACACCAAAAACGCACTCTTGCACAGTCCGCAGAGTCATTCTCTCACTTTAACCACGCCCATCTTTGGGACTACTTGGTTGAAGAAGTATTCGACCTGCTAGACAAAGAAACCCGACAGTTCTTGATGCAATGTTCTGTGCTTGATCACTTCAACGATGAGCTTGTGTGTGCACTTACACAGCGTGAAGATGCGTTAGGTATGATCGAATCACTCAACCGTTTTGGTTTGTTCATCTACCCGCTTGAAGGTGAAAAGAACTGGTATCGCTTCCATAACTTGTTTGGTGAATTCCTCGCACATGAGCGCCAAGCTCGAATTCCTCAGCAAGAAGCTGAACTGCATCGAAGTGCTGCAAAAGCGTGGATCAAGCAAAACACACCACACCAAGCACTACGTCACGCACAGCGCGCTGAAGATCCAGAACTGATCATTCAAATCCTGACTGAGCACGGTTGGCCGATGTTCAACCAAGGTGAGCTTTCGTCATTAGAAATGGCGATCAAACAGCTAACCAAAGATCAACTATACAGTGAGCCAAAGCTTTCGATGTTGCGTGCTTGGCTTGCACAAAGTCAGCACCGTTATGACCAAGTGGGTACTTTGTTGGAAGAGGCTGAGACTCAATATCAAGCTCGAAACATTGAACTCGATACTCAGCAGCAAGGCCAATACAACGCCTTACGCGCACAAGTTGCCATCAACAGCAATGAGCCTGAGAAAGCATTGGAATTGGCTGAGCTTTCGTTGAGTCAGTTGAACACCACCGTTTATCGTAGCCGCATTGTCGCAACCTCGGTTGTAGGCGAAGTGAATCACGTAATGGGTAACCTAAGCCGTGCGCTACCGATGATGCAACAAACAGAAAAACTGGCACGTCAGTATCAGGTTTACCATCAGGCCCTGTGGGCGATTCTGCAACAAAGCGAAATCTTGATTGCTCAAGGTTATGTTCAAGCTGCATTTGAGCTACAAGACAGTGCATTCAAATTGATTGAAGAACATCAGCTGCAATACGTACCTCTGCACGAATTCTTGCTGCGTGTTCGCGCTCAGATCTTCTGGTGTTGGAACCGACTAGATGAAGCGGAAGAGTGTTGCTACAAAGGCTTAGATATCCTTGGTCACCACTCTCCGAGTAAACACCTGCACAGCTATTCTATGTTGGCTCGTATTTCATTGAGCCGTGGTGAGATTGATAAAGCGTCGAAATTTATCGACCAGATTCAGCACCTATTGCGTCAATCGACTTACCACGTAGATTGGACGGCAAATGCTTCTCTTTCTTTGATTCTGTTCTGGCAAGTAAAAGGCGATAAAGAGGCGATACGTGATTGGCTGAGTGTGGCGGTTCGACCTGAATCGGCAAGTAACCACTTCTGCCAACTTCAGTGGCGAAACATCGTTCGTGCTCACATCATCCTTGAGCAGTATGAAGACGCAGAAGAAGCGCTAACTTTCCTTAAGAGTGAAGCCCAGCGTTCGCACCTGATTACAGACACCAACCGCAACTTGATCGTTGAAGCCGTGTTACGTACACAAATTAACGATGAAGACAGCGCACGAGTACTGCTTGAAGAAGCGCTTCATATGACTAACCAAACCGGTATGGTCGGTAACTTCTTAGTCGACGGTGGGACTATCGGGCATATCTTGGATAAGTTGAGCAACAAGCCTGGCTTAGGTGATTTAGAACGTCACCGCGCGCAACAAATCATGAAGGATATCTCCACGACCCAACGCAGTCGTTCGGTGCATTTCGATGAAGACTTTGTTGAGAACTTGGTTAATCACCCGAATATCCCTGAGCTGGTGCGCACTAGCCCACTCACTCAGCGTGAATGGCAAGTGCTTGGTCTGATCTATTCAGGATTCAGTAATGAGCAGATCGCTCAAGAACTCGATGTAGCGGGTACCACGATCAAGACTCACATCCGTAACCTTTACCAAAAACTCAATATTGCTAACCGTAAAGAAGCAATCAGCACAGCGGAAAACTTGCTGCAGTTGATGGGGTACTAAAACGGATTCGAGATTGATTCGAGATTGATTCGAGATTGATTCGAGATTGATTCGAGATTGATTCGAGAAAACATAAGCTAGTCACCGATGGTGGCTGGCTTTTTTTTCATCTGAAGTTTAGAACCTAAAAATGTAGGAATGGGAAAAGTAAAAAGACGATCACCAAACGACAGGCAAAAAAATAGCCAACCGCAATAATCGCGATTGGCTCTATATATTTGTGAACAAATCATAGGTTCACTAACAACGTCAGTTGGCTAGGTGACCCTCGGCTTAAGAAGGATCAATGTATATAATGCAGTTAGCGTGCCAACTTTTATTCGACGTTTTATAAGCCCTGCATCGCATAAAAACCATGAATTTGTCATGCGAATTGCAAAGTGCATTTGCATAATGCAACCAAGATGCAATATCGATAAGAGATCAGTTTCATCGCTGCTCTTAATGACAAATCACTAAGTGGTTGTTATCTAAATGTTAGGCAAATATTCACTTCAACTTATTGCCTTACAATTAATAGAGTAATAAAAGCCCTTCCCCAAAAGCATATTCATACTTTTTTTACACTAAAGTTTGTATACTGCACAAAATCATCCTCAACTCTATGAAGCAATGAACTACTTAAGTACTTTTTTCAAAGGCATGGCTATGGGCGCAGCAGACGTTGTTCCTGGCGTGTCGGGCGGAACCATCGCATTCATCACTGGTATCTACGATACGCTGCTAGAAAGCATTCGCAGAATTAACCCTAGCGTACTTGGCTTATGGAAACGCGAAGGCTTCAAAGCCGCGTTTAATCACATCAATGGTTTCTTCCTAATTTCACTGTTCGCGGGCGTATTCACGAGCATTGCGACATTCGCAAAATTGATTTCTTGGTTATTAGTCACCCACCCTGTTCCACTGTGGTCTTTCTTCTTCGGCCTGATCTTGGTCTCGGTTTTCCATATTCTTAAGCAAGTAGAGAAACGCGATATGATTCGCTTCGTGTTTTTGCTGCTTGGCGTTGCTTTCGCTTATAGCATTACCGTGCTTAAACCGCTGCAAATGGAACCAACCAGCATCAACGTATTGATTGCGGGTGCGATTGCTATCTGCGCGATGATTTTACCCGGTATTTCAGGCAGCTTTATTCTGCTCCTGATTGGCATGTATGGCCCCGTGCTTGGCGCCGTTAAATCATTTCAAGTCGATGTACTTGCGCTATTCCTTGCGGGCTGTGTGATCGGACTGCTGACTTTCTCACATGTACTGTCTTGGCTATTGCGTTCATTCCGCGACTTCACATTGGTATTCTTAACCGGTTTGATGATCGGTACGCTGCCTAAGATCTGGCCTTGGAAAGAGACCATCAGCTGGCGCACAAACTCAAAAGGTGAACAAGTTCCTCTGATTCAAGAAAACCTATCACCGTTTGATTTTGAAGCGGTAACCTCTCAGCCTTCTCAGTTGGTCATGGCGATTGTGATGATGTTTGCTGCGATTGCATTGGTTTTAGGCCTGGAGAAGTTCGCAGAGCGTAACGCTGACTAATCATTCAACGTATTTCTGGAACATGTTCAGAATGGATAGAACTTAGAAATACTAAGCTCACATATCTATTAAACAGACAAAAGCGAAGCCAATGGCTTCGCTTTTTTAGTTCTACCATACGCACAAAATTGCTTTTTGATACAAGCACGTATTGAGTGGTGTGATACCATCGCCGTTCTTATAAAATCAAATGAGAACACGACATGCACCCAGCATTAAAGGTTGCTGCGCTCGGTATTGCGCTGGTCGCTGGCTTTTATGGACCACAGGCAGTCGAGCAATTTAAATCGGTAGTAGAGAGCCACTCTCCTGACGTCAACTTAGATGACTACTGCATGCTTTCAACAACATGGTGTGAGCAAGACAGCGTTGCTATGACCCTTGAGCATGAAACAGCTCAACCTCTAGTCCCAACAAAAATCAAAGTGGTGTGGGAAGGCGCGGCCTCTGAAACCTTGATGCTATCGCTGACCGGTTTAGAGATGGAAATGGGCTCAGCACGTTTCCAATTAAAAAATACTGGTAACAACATCTATGAAGGTGATGTCATTTTACCCGTGTGTACCATGGATCACATGACTTGGCTTGGTGAGCTCACCGATGGTGTTGAAACCGTAAAACCTGCAATAAGGATGGCAAGATGAGTAGAAATTGGTCGTTAGCATTGGTTGTCGCTTTTGTACTTGGCTTTGGTGTCAAAAGCTATCTTGATGGGCAAAACGAAGTTCAAGAACAACACGCTGCAAAACAAGAGTTCTCCGCAACGACTCTTTTCGGCAAAGACAACCAACCAACGGAAATCTTTGACCAAACCGATGACAGAATTCGTATCGTTTACTTCGGTTTCACACGCTGCCCAGATGTGTGCCCCACTTCTTTGGCTATGTTGGCCGGAGCACTTAACCAAGTCTCTGATGAAGCAAAAGCCAAGATTCGCCCGATGTTTGTCTCTCTCGACCCTGAGCGTGATGCAGCAGAGGCCTCATACGAATACGCACAATACTTCCACCCAATGATGGAAGGATTAAGTGGTCCTTTGGATGTGACAACCACGCTTGCACACAACTACGGTGTTATTTTCAGAAAGACCAAGCTGGAAGGTTCAGAGTTGGAATACACCCTTGACCACAGCTCATATTTTTATTTTTTAAAGCCCGACGGTACCTTGATTACCAAAGTGCCGCATACGTTAACGCCAGCGCCAATTGTTGAGGCTATCAACAAGCTGACGCAGTAAAACGTAAAAACAAAGAACTTACTCAATAAAGTTCAAAAAAAGTCAGGTCCCAGACCAAAAACATAAAAATTAAGGACAACAACATGAAGTTAAAAGCACTTGCTCTAGCCGGCTTATTGCTCACTCCCCTTGCTCACGCCAATAGCGATATTATGGTTCATGACGCGTACGCTCGTGCAACCCCGCCTTCAGCAGTGAACAGCGCGGTATTCACGACTCTGATGAACCACAGCGATAGAGATCGCGCTATTGTTTCTGCGACAACGCCAGCAGCAGGAAAGGTAGAACTTCATGATGTTATCGTTGACGGCGACGTAATGAAGATGCGCCAAGTTCAACAAATCACAATCCCTGCAAATGGTGAAGCGGTACTAAAGCCAGGTAGCCTACACATCATGTTGTTCGACCTAAAAGATGGTCTAAAAGAAGGTGAGCAGATCGAAATGACTCTGACTTTCGCTAACGGTGAAACGCAAACCTTTGACGCGCCGGTTAAGAAAGTAATGAGCGGCATGAAAAAGATGAATCACGATCATCACTAATCGGATTCATAATCAATGAAATAAATTAAGCCACGATGACTTCTCGCCATCGTGGCTTTTTGTTAAACTGAGCGCGCTTTTTATTCAAAGCCTGAACACATCAATAAACCAAGGAGAATAGAAGATGATTGTAATGAACACACTAAAACTGGCAGTAAAAGTAACGCGTTAATTTGTTTGGTTAATCAAACTTAAACACCGATCTACCAACTTATCGTCATCCATTGACGACCGCACACTTTTACCCGGTTTACTGTTGATCATAAGTGATCAATACCTGCATGCCCAACAACGCATGACTAAATCCGGGGTCCTATCTATTTGAATTCGACCCAAGCACAAAACATTTTTGACGTCTCGACGCTTTTTGATATGACTAACGCTTTTCGATCTCATCAACAACCTGAGATCTTACAAGACGTTAATGCTCTCATAAGAAAAGAAAGCTCGCACGTCTGGGTAAATAGACATGAATTCACAAAACGCATTTTCTCATCCAATGTCACTTCAACAACTTGGATGGCAACCTGTATTCCAACAACAACTGACACTCGAAGACTATGACCACTCCGTCATTGCTCGTATCGTCGCACATCACCGTAGTGGCTATACATTAGCGTCAGAGCAAGGTGAAATTGTTCTACCCATCCACCAAAACCAACCGGCAATGACCGTTGGCGACTGGGTGATTTTGAACTCTGATCTGCAATTCGACCGCTTACTAGACCGTCAATCGCTCTTCCGCCGTAAAGCTGCTGGCAGTCGCGTAGCTGAACAATATATTTCAGCCAATATCGACACGGTTTTTATCGTGGTTTCGTTAAATAACGACTTTAACCTAAGCCGCATCGAGCGTTATCTCGCTCTCGCTAATGAAGCGCAAGTTGAAGCCGTTATCGTACTCACCAAGAAAGACTTGTGTGACGACTACCAAGACAAAGTACAGCAAGTACAAAGCCTAGACCCAATGCTGATGATCGAAGCCGTTAATAGCCTAGACCAAGACTCTACTCAAGTATTGTCGCCTTGGTGTAAAACGGGCAAAACGGTGGCTTTGATGGGGTCGTCTGGTGTTGGGAAATCTACGCTGGTCAACTCGCTGCTTGGGGAGACTCAGCAGGCCACGGGTGGCATTCGTGAAGACGACAGCAAAGGTCGACACACAACGACGTCACGCTCACTGCATTTACTGACATCGGGCGGCTTACTGCTTGATACGCCAGGAATGCGAGAGTTGCAACTTGCAGACTGCGCCGAAGGGGTAAGCGAAACCTTTTCTGATGTCGAAGAGTTAGCTATGCACTGTCGTTTCTCTGATTGCCATCATGAATCAGAGCCTGGATGCAAAATACGCAAAGCCATTGAGAGTGGAGAGTTGTCTGAAAGACGATTTAATAACTATCAAAAGCTATTGCGAGAGCAAGCCAGAAATGGTGCCTCATTGGCAGAGCAACGTGCTAACAGTAAGCAGCTTTCGAAGATGTACAAAACCGTTCAATCAGAAAGTCGAAATCTTAAAAAAGCTTCTGACTAAACCTTTAAGTTAACGACTATAAGTTGTATTTGAGACAAGCTTAGCCCCTTAGTGTTAAACACGTGGGGCTTTTTGTTTCAATTTGGTCTTAGTGTGACTATTTATGCACACAATGTTCTTACCAATAGTCGTTTACATTTCCAAATTTACAGTATATTGAGTCTATTAAATGTCATTTTGTAGATTTATATCTCAATCAAAACACATTTGATTAACATTTAGCTCTAAAAACACCACGTAGCGCAAACAATCACCCTAAAAGTAAACTATTCCTAGACACCCTCTTAGATCCCGCTAATATGACCGCCCATTCCACTAGTGTATAGTCGGATTTGGTACAACTTTATAAAAAGATACATCACTATAATAAATTAACAATTGCAGGTATTTTATGCAAAATCACAACATGCTCGCCCGCATCGCTCGTGGAAATCTCGTTCTACAGATCCTTGCTGGTATTGTTTTCGGTGTCGTTCTCGCCATGGTGTCTCCTTCAGCAGCTCAAGATGCAGGCCTACTAGGTAGTCTGTTTGTTGGCGCTCTGAAAGCTGTTGCCCCAATTTTAGTATTCATTCTTGTTGCAGCTTCTATCGCAAACCAAAAGAAAGGTCAGCATACTCATATGCGTCCGATCATTGTGCTTTACCTGATTGGTACGTTTTCTGCTGCACTGACTGCTGTAGTACTGAGCTTCATGTTCCCAACCACTTTGACACTGGTTGCTGGCGCTGAAGGTGCTAACCCTCCTCAAGGTATCGCGGAAGTTCTTCATACCCTTCTATTCAAGCTTGTAGATAACCCAGTTAGTGCGCTAATGAACGCAAACTACATCGGTATTCTTGCTTGGGCAATCGGTCTTGGTCTTGCACTGCACCACGCATCTGCAACAACCAAAGCGGTTTTCGAAGACCTTAGCCACAGTGTTTCACACATTGTTCGCTTCATTATTCGTCTTGCGCCATTCGGTATCTTCGGCCTTGTTTCGACTACATTCGCAACAACGGGCTTCGATGCACTAGCAAGCTACGGTCAACTGCTAGCGGTTCTACTAAGCTCAATGCTGATCATTGCTCTTGTCGTTAACCCACTGCTTGTCTTTGTAAAGACAAAACAGAACCCATACCCACTTGTACTACAATGTATTCGTGAATCTGGTGTAACGGCATTCTTCACTCGTTCAAGCGCTGCAAACATCCCAGTGAACATGAACCTTTGTAAGAAGCTAGAGCTAGATGAAGATACTTACTCTGTTTCAATCCCTCTAGGCGCAACCATCAACATGGCGGGTGCTGCAATCACCATCACTGTGTTAACGCTTGCAGCTGTACACACAATGGGTATTGAGATTGATATCTTCACTGCGATCCTACTAAGCCTTGTTGCTGCAATTTCAGCATGTGGTGCATCAGGCGTTGCCGGTGGCTCACTGCTACTGATTCCTCTAGCTTGTGGCCTATTCGGTATCTCAAACGATGTAGCGATGCAGGTTGTAGCGGTTGGTTTCATCATTGGTGTGATTCAAGATTCGGCTGAAACAGCACTTAACAGCTCAACTGACGTAGTGTTCACTGCGGCTGTATGTAAAGCTGAGCAAAACAAAGCTTAACAGCTCTTGGGTATTAGGCTTAAGCTCTAAGCTCTAAGCTCTAAGCTCTAAAAGCAAATAGCACACAAATAAAAAGGGAAGCATTCGCTTCCCTTTTTTGTTGTCTTGGTTTTCTAGATTACGGCTAGGAGCTATATAGATTTATAGCTTCACAGCTTTAGTCATTCTTGTCTAACTCATCAAAGCTAACCAACACGTTTTAGTGGTTGCTTTTCCAGCTTGGATCCACGGCTGCCTGACTGAAGTCTAGAGAGTTAGGACTTGCTTCTTTGTTATGCGTTGCTTGATCGCTGGGTGACCCTTGATTCGCAGCACCGCTATCATGGTTTGGCGTCGCCTGCTGGCTGTAATCGACGTTAGAACCTTGCTCACTCGACGCTTTGGTCTCTAAATGACTACCATCGACATTTAACTCCTCACCTTCTTCATCGGACGCTTCTTTAACCTTCTTAGGGACAGGGACATTGCGTTTGTAGAGCTTGTTGAGCGCCTTAATGATTGAGTGCTTAGTGATTGCTTCTTGGGTCAACTTAGTCATTATCGGTTTAGTCAGAGCTTGTAAGCCCACGACAGCATCCACACCAAGTTCCCCGCCGACTTTATCCCTCAAATGCTTGGCTTCTGAGTAACCAAAATGAGCCGATAAAAATAGCCAGATATAAGCAATGGCATTGCCGTGTTCACCATGGTCAATCCAAGCTTCACCTGCTCTAAACATGGCTTCTGCACTGTTCTTTTCTGCGGCCGTCTCAAACCAGTAAACAGCCTCGCCATGGTTAGGCTCAACACCCACACCGTTCAAATAACTCATACCAAGTTTGATCTTGCCGTCTAAGCTATTCTTTTCCGCGGCCTTTTGGTACCACTCGACAGAGCTTTCGGCAGAGTAGTCTGGGTTTTCTTTATCTAGACACCAGTCACCGATAAACAGCATCGCTTCGGTATTACCACCAGCCGCAGACTCTTCAATATAGGTATAACCCTTAGGGATGTTCTTATCGGTTCCACGACCAAAGACGAGCGCTTTGCCCATCTCGAATTTCGCCGATACGTCATTGTCTAAAGCAGAGATTGCTAGCTGCCAAAAGTTGGCTTTCTCTCTTAAAATGAGGTCTTCTTTACGCTTCATGCTTAGGCGCACAATGCCATACATGCCATTAATATTATCGAGTTGCGCTGCTTTGTCGTACCAATACAGAGCTTCCTTAATATTGTTACGTTCAGCTTCTTTTGCCAAATACAGTATCGACGGTACATGCCCAGTTTCGGCTTTGAAGTGACGCTCTTTTTGCTCTTGTATGCGCGCTTTTTCAATCGCTTTTCGATAAGCGACAGCACGAGCCTTACGTTCTTGTTCCAAGCGCTGCTTTCTTAGCGATAAAGAGATCAGCCACACGGCGACAAGTATTAACGAAAGAGCCGTCGCACCAATTGCAATTCCCATTGTACTCATAAAATATTTTAACCTAACTCGGCTGATACTAGCCCCGATATCGGGAAAGTGATCAACCCATAGTGAATGGTATGTTTCTAATTACAGGGAAAAGCGCCGTTATTAAAACGTTCCGCCCTAAAATGAACTCAGTTCAGTATCTCAGGAATACATAGCGATAAAAAGTCTACTAAGACCTATCCGTATGCACTCCATAAATGGTGTGATCTTGCTTCAATATAGATAAATTATGAAGGCTGCCTTTCATCAGGAAAGTCCTAAAGCTTGGTGACGAAATTGATGGGTTTCCATCAGGAATTTCGCACAGTGATAGTTAAGTCAATTGCCCGTATATGTAAGCCAACTCGGCAACCGTCTTCGCTGAGAATTTCTTCATCAAGCTTGCTCGGTGTACTTCTACTGTTCTCATCGCGATACACAATTCATCAGCGATTTTCTGGTTACGCTTACCATCAATGATCTGCTTAAGGATGTCGATTTCTCGTTCGGTCAGCGACGCATAAGCTTGGCGATACACATTCATGTGAAGATGCTTTTCAGAAGCCTTTAATCCTTGCTTGATTGCCTCGGCCAATTCCCCTCCTTTAACCGGCTTTTGAAAGAAGTTCATCGCACCTGCTTGCAAAGCTTCCACCGCCATTGGCACATCGCCATGCCCTGTGAGATAGATAACCGACAGCGGACTCTGCGCTTTCACCATTAACTCATGAACTTGTTGCCCTCTCATCTCTGGCATTCTGCTGTCTAGCACTACACAGCCCGACTTTGTGAGATCCACAGAGTCTAAAAAGCTCGGGCCATCTTCATAGGCTGACACCGTAAAATCATGCTCTTCCAATAAGAACACCAATGAGTCACGCATCGACTCATCGTCATCAACCACATAGACCGGCAACGTTTGATGAAGTTCAGGCATAGCAAGATTCCTTATGAATCATTTGAAATAGAGGAAGGTAGTGTCACCGCGACATGACAACCATGAGGAGTCAGTGAAGTAATGCTCATTTTGCCACTGTGGTCTTCAATCACATCTTGGCAAATCGCAAGCCCTAATCCCAAGCCGTTTTCTTTGCTGCTCACAAAGGCTTGAGTGACTTGTTGCTCGGTAAAATCTAAGCCCGTACCGTTATCGATAACCGACAGCATCATTTTATCCGGTTGATACTCGGTAATCACTTTAATTGTCGATGGTTCGTTATTTTTGTTACCAATATCAGACGTAGCGCTTTGTTCGCGATGCATCTGAGCATTACATGCATCAGTCGCATTGTTGATCAAATTTACAACTACCTGCTGCAATCCGACAGGGTCAACATGTAGCGTGATAGGTTTACCCACGACATGACGTTCAATGGTTATCTTGTGTTTCTCTAATCGAAATTGCAGTAGCTCGATGGTATCTGTAAGAAGCACTTCTATATCAATTTGAGATTTATTTGATGAACGCTTTTTGATCATGTTTCTTAAGCGTTGGATAATCGCATCAGCACGGTCCACTTGCGACTGGATCTTCTCAAATACAGGCTCTATGTCAGTCAGCGGTTTGTTCTTCGAAATCCGCAGTAAACCACCTTCGCTATAATTCCGAATTGCTGCCAGAGGCTGATTAATCTCGTGTGCCAAGCTACTTCCTAGTTCACCAACTACCGCGATACGCTGTGAGTGCTCTAGCTGTTCACTCTTACTTTTCAGCTTGTACAGCGTCGCTTCTAGTTGCTTTTTGCTGCGGCTGAATTTGTATTCTAGCCAGAAGTGGTAAGCATTCAGAGACACGACAAGAATAAAGAACGCCCATGCCCACTGTTGATTGTACTTGAGCCAGATTAACGCTTCTTTCCACCAAGGTTGTTGCAGTGGATGCATGTCGAGTTGCTGGTAGAGCTTGTCGATAGGCAGCAAACTGGTTGGTGATGTCCAACCCGAGGCATTCGCCGCAATCGCTGGCACACTGCTTTTTGGCATCGCAAATAGCACCTGACTCATTTGCTTAGCCAGTGCAGAAGAAGCTCGCTCCGTTTTGGCAAATGACCAGTTGGAATACAGAGGTGTAGACACTTGGCATCGGAATCCTTCAGGGGCTTTGTTGCCGATAACACGATATTGATCAGCCACCAACAAACCTTCACTGATCATGTTTTCAACCAAGCAGGCAGGAACCACTGCCGCTTCAATATGGCCTTCTCGCAGTTGATACAGACTCGCATCAATTGGGAAGCCCAAGAAATGAGTATTAGAGAAAAATTGGTTAGGGTTCAGCCCTTCCTGCATCACTTGATAGCGCATGGTGAGGTAACCGCCAAACGCATTTTCAGAGACAGCAGCAATCGGCTTTCCACTAAGTTGCTCAAACGAGATATACGGTGACATTCTTCTGACCACTAATGCAGAACCGATACTGCGCGTGCTGCTCACACCTTGATCGTCGTAATTGTGACTGGTCATGGTTGCCATCCAAGAGAGCGCGTATTGACGTCCTAAACGCACTGCTTGGCCGGGATTGGTGACAACAAAATCGACCGTGACATCTTTCACCGCTTCCGCCATCTCTTCTAAGTTGAAAGGCTTGAGAACAAAGTGTTTGCCGGGAATGCGCTCCGACAACCAATCCATCGTCGGCTGCCAACGCTGCTGCGCGGAAAGCTTGCCTCGAATAGCCAGCACACCGACCTCAATCACCTGTTCCGACTCAACAGTGTTTGATGTTGTAATCTCTTGCTCCGCTTGAGCGGCTAAACAGATTCCTGCAGTTAGACTCAACCAACAAAGGCTAACGATTGATATTAGGTTTCGGACTGTCACTAAAATCTCTTTCTCCACACTGATGGCATGTTCACACTCGAATAACGCATTGACGACACGTTAAATAGAGCCTTTAAACAAAGCATAACAGCTAGATTGGTAAAACCACATTTGTTCTAGATCAACTTTGATCTGGGTATGTGGAAATCCACAATACCCCGCGTACGCCCAAAATCTGACAATGAGCCCAACAGATAGAATACCCATTTATAGGTACCAACATGGACTCATTGAAAAGACGGTTTCTCAGCCAATTCGGCAAGGTTTCCGCTGGTGCTGCGCTCATTCCCATCACCGGAATCAACACCGTAGTCGCAAGCACAGCCATTCGCAATAACAACCAACCTGACCGCAAAGGCGAAGTAGGTAAACGCTACGCCATGGCTGTTGATTTACGTAAGTGCGTTGGCTGTCAGGCGTGCACTGTTGGCTGTAGCGTTGAAAACCAAGCACCAATTGGCCAGTTCAGAACCACCGTAAAACAGTATGAAGTCTCCCTTGATGATGGTTCGACTGCTCAACAAGACGTGAAATCTTTCATGTTACCTCGCCTCTGTAATCACTGTGACAACGCTCCCTGCATCAAGGTTTGTCCAGTTCAAGCGACCTTCCAACGCGAAGACGGCATTGTCATGGTCGACAATGAACGCTGCGTAGCCTGTGCTTACTGTATTCAAGCTTGTCCTTACGATGCTCGTTTCATTAATAACGACACCCTTACCGCAGACAAATGTACCTTCTGTGCACACCGCCTTGAAGACGGCTTACTGCCTGCTTGTGTAGAAACCTGTGTCGGTGGCGCGCGTGTCATTGGCGACCTTAAAGATCCAAACAGCGAGATCAACCGTCTGCTCAATGAAAACCAAGACGACATCAAGGTGCTTAAGCCAGAGCAGAATACCAACCCCCATGTTTTCTATATCGGCATGAACGAGCGATTCGTTAGTCACATTGAAGGCCAACCTGCGATTTATGATCCAGCCGCCATCGATAACTCATCCTCTAGCAAACAAGAATTGGCAATCGCGACACAAGGCAAACAAGGAGAGACAGCATGAATATCACTGAGGTGTTAGTCCCCGCTCAAGAGATCGCTTGGCTACCGTGGGCGGTTCAATATTTCTTCTACATAGGTTCAGCCTACGCGGCCGCTATTTTGTTCTTGATTGCACTGATCTTTAAAAACTCAACCAGTCACCAATTCCGTTCTGCCCTTGTGCTTGTGATGGCCATTGGCGCGATTGTTGGACCATTAGCATTAACCGGTGACTTGCACCAACCCGGACGTGCGTGGCACTTCTATGCTCATATTACGCCTTGGTCATGGATGTCATTGGGCTCTCTGTTTCTACCTTTATTTTCTGGTCTGGCTGTCACGACGGCTTGGGTTTACCTGCGTGACGACATCGCACAGCTTAAACAAAGTGAAAACCCATTTCTAAAACGTTTGTCTTGGCTGACGCTAGGTAAATGGCAAATATCATCAAAGCTGATGATTGCACTCGCTGCTGTGACGGCTATTTCGGGCCTAAGCATCGCGCTTTATACAGGCGCAGAGATTGCGATTTTGGCGAGCCGACCGCTTTGGCATCAACCGGCTTCTCCATTGCTTTGGTTCACGACCGCATTCTTTGCCGCAACGGGTTTAACTCTGTTGATTTGGGCTCTGCTGCCTTCAAGCAAACCAAGCTTAAAACCAACAGACCTAGCTCTGATACAAAGAACCATTACCTTAACAGGTGGCCTTGCCATCATTCTCACGTCGATTTGGGCATCTAACCATGGTCACTTCAATCTCTATGAGAACGACGCTTGGGGCATCAATTTAGGCATCATGACCACCAGCATTTTGGTGTGCATGATCTTGGTTCTTCCGCTGCAACGTTTATCTCAAAGCAAGTTAGGAATTGTTTGTGTTGCACTTGCGACCATCGTTTCAGCATGGGCGGTACGTTGGGTTACCATGATGGAAGTTCAAACCATTCCCCGTTTTGATGTGGGTGCATTCCCTTATGAACTGCCTATGGGTAGTGCAGGATTACTCGGCATCGTTGGTATGTGTGGTCTTTGGTTAGCACTTGCGTTGTTCGCCTCTGAGATCGTGTCTACTGGTTCTACACGAACAACTGGTTCTGCACCAAAGACAACATCGAAGCCAATCCAAAATACACCTTCACCACTTAACCGCTCACATAGCTTGTAGTCTGAGGAATCATCATGGATAACAAACGTCGTCAATTTTTGAAAACAGGCCTTGCTGCCGGTGGTGTTGGAGCTTTTGCTGCAGGTTATGCGACAACCACAAAACACATGGTTCACGGTGCTATCGATGGCACCGCGGGTAAGAAAACCAATCACATCCATCACGGTAATTCGCTAGAGACAGAATACAGTGTCGATGAGCAAGGTAAGATCTCGCCGAATCCAAACCAACGCGTTGCACCATCAATGTGTTTTGGTTGCTGGACACTGTGTGGATTGCGTGTACGTATCGATAATCGCAATGATGAGATCTTGCGTATCTCGGGCAACCCGTATCACCCGCTATCAAGTGACCAACAGATCCCATTCAAAACACCGGTAAAAGACGCCTACATTGGCTTGTCTGGTGAATCAGGCATCAATAACCGTTCGACAGCCTGTGCCCGTGGTAACGGCATGTTGGAGATTCAAAACAGCCCATACCGAATCACTCAACCGTTAAAACGTGTTGGTAAACGAGGTGAAGGCAAGTGGGAGCCGATCAGCTACGAACAACTTATCTCTGAGATCACCGAGGGTGGTGACTTATTCGGTGAAGGTAAAGTTGAGGGCTTACGATCGATTCGTGACATCGAAACACCACTCGATCCAAACAACCCTGAATACGGACCAAAAGCCAACCAACTGCTTGTGACCAATGCCGGTAATGAAGGCCGTGACGACATCTTGAAGCGCTTTGCATTTAACAGCTACGGCACACGCAACTTTGGTCACCACGGCTCTTACTGTGGTTACGCGTTCCGTGCGGGTTCAGGTGCGATCATGAACGATCTAGACAAGTTCTCGCACTTAAAACCAGATTTCAACAACGCAGAGTTCATTCTTTTCATCGGTATGTCTCCGGCTCAAGCGGGTAACCCGTTCAAGCGTCAAGCAAGACAATTGGCTGAGGCTCGTACCAACGGAAAACTCAGCTACACCATAGTGACACCAAGCCTTCCGGCAGGATCGTCAAGCCTTGCGGCGGGCGATCGCAATAACTGGCTACCGATCAAACCGGGCACCGATTCAGCATTAGTTCTTGGCATGATCCAATGGATCATCGAAAACCAACGATACAATCACGACTTCTTGTCTCGCCCAAGCGCACAAGCGATGCAAAAAGCAGGCACCACACACTGGTGTAATGCATCTCACCTTGTGATCAGTGACGAGTCGCACCCACAAAATGGGCGTATGCTTCGTGCATCGGATATAGGGTTGCTAGAAACAGGCGAACCGATGTCTGACGATGACGGATTCATCGCACTCAATGTGACAACTTCACTATTATCATCGCATATTCAGGTGAATGAAGCGGCTCTGTTCGTCGATCAAGATGTAGAAATCGATGGTCAGACTGTTCGCGTTAAATCTTCTCTGCAAAGATTGAAAGAAGAAGCCTTCAAATACGACCTTGCTTACTACAGTGAGCAGTGTGAGATCCCACAAGACCAGATTATTGCACTGGCAAAACGCTTCACCAGTTACGGTACAAAAGCAGTCGTGGATACTCACGGTGGAAACATGCACACCAACGGCTTCTACAACTCGTTCTCTATTCTGATGCTGAACGCGCTGATCGGTAACATCAACGCGAAAGGCGGTGCGATGGCGAAAGCGGGCGGCTACCCGACTTCGGTTGCTGGTCCACGTTACGACTTTACCAAGTTTAAAGGTAAGACTAAGCCTCAAGGTGTATTCTTGTCCCGCAGCAAGTTCCCGTATCAAAAAACTAGCGAATACAAACGTCGCGTTGCCGCAGGCGAGTCACCTTACCCGACCCGCGCGCCGTGGTACCCAATATCAGCTCCGCTTTTAACTGAGCACTTATCAGCTGCGATTGACGGTTACCCTTATCGTGCAAAGGCATGGATCAACCACATGGCGAACCCACTTTATGGTGTTCCGGGGTTAGATAACTTGTTGGGTGAAAAGCTTAAGGATCCAAAACAGCTTGGCTTGATCATCTCTATCGATGCCTTCATCAATGAGACCACAGCGTTATCGGATTACCTAGTGCCAGACACGGTGACCTACGAAAGCTGGGGCATGGCAACCCCGTGGCATGGCGTCGCGACCAAAGCGATCACCGCTCGCTGGCCGATTGTTGAGCCTAAAACCTCACGCACTCAAGACGGGCGCGCCATTAACCTAGAGAACTTCTTTATTGATCTGGCGAAAACACTGGGGTTAGGTGGCTTCGGCGACAACGTAATCAAAGATAGCCAAGGTAACTGGCACGGTATTCATAGCGCTGAAGACTTCTACCTGCGCTCAGCTGCTAACTTAGCGTTCGTAAAAGGTGGTGTGCCGAATGTGGATGCGGAAGATATTGTTTGGTCTGGTCTTGAGCGCCTTATACCTGTAATGAACAAAACGCTTAAACCAGAAGAGATGCTCAAAGTGGCGTATATCTTTGCGCGTGGCGGTCGTTTCGAAGACGCAACCAATGCCTACACCAATGAAACTATGAAGTACAAATGGACCAAACCTTTGGCTATCTGGAATGAAAAGCTGGGTACCTCTCGCAACACCATCAGTGGCGAACAGTACATGGGTTGCCCGACATGGTATCCACAAAAACTGGCAGACGGCACGCCTTTGGCTAAACAGTTCCCAGTAACAGAGTGGCCATTTACGCTAACTAACTTCAAGTCCAATATTCACAGTGCGGTATCGAATTTGTCACCACGCTTAGAATCCATCAAGGGGGTAAATCCGGTTTACATCCACCCGCAAGACGCCTCTTTTGCGGGTATCAAAACCGGTGACGTGTTTGCCATTGAAACACCGAGCTCAACCACACATGCTTTGGCGATGGTGATTGATGGCATCAAACCGGGAACATTAGGCTTTGAACACGGCTTTGGTCATAAAGAACTCGGCGAGCGTGCACACTGGATCGGTGACACACAACAACCGGTGAAAATGAAGTCAAACGATGGCGTTAACATCAATGATATTGGCTTGATTGATCCGACGAGAGAAGGAAAAGGCGTGATGTTGGATTGGGTTGTGGGCGCAGCAGCAAGACAAGCGCTTCCGGCTAAGATCTACAAGGTCTAACTTAAACTCAGCAAGCTATAACTTAGGCACAGAGTCAAAACACTTCCTTATCTGATTTGCAGATGAGAACACAACAGGGCAACTTCGTCATTCGAGGTTACCCTGTTTTTTCGTCCCCTTGATCTAGAAAAGCACTCTATTTGGATAAACGTCCAATCTACATAAAGTACCCAATCTACATAAAGAATCCGCTCTAGATAGAGTAATCAACCCAAAGCCATTAGGTAATCTTCATTTCACCACAATTTTTTAAGCCCGCCTCCATAAAGCAGCTATGCTTATACAATCGGTGCCATAAAAGAGCCTTAACAAGCAGTTATACCGAGGCGAACATGGCAGTTCCCTTGCATTTCATAAACGGCAGTTGGATCAGCCTATCGAAGTTCACATCAATACCATTATGGTGACTGAGGTTATTAATGTGAGACTCACCTCAAGTTCCAAGTGAATTAATGTGGAAATCCACAATAGCGCGAACAACCAATTATGTCGAAAATGTGTGCATTACAACCAATAGCGACGCCTCATGACTAAGCTGACAATTAAAACTCAAACTCTAACGCTTTGCATCGCTGCTCTAGGAAGCCTTTCTTTATCCGCTTTTGCACAAGCAGCACCCAATCCAATGCCAGAAGCCGCAGAAACTTGTAGCGGCTGCCATCAAGCCGACGGTAAAGGCATGCCCAACATTGCCCCTATGCTTGCAGGGCTCAATGCTGACTATCTAGAACATCAACTGGTTCTGTTCTCAAGTGGTGAGCGTCAAAGCGCGATCATGAAGGGAATGGCTGACGGTGTATCTGATCCCGCTGTTCGTCGTGAGGTCGCAGAATACTTTGCATCACTACCTTCATACGAATTTACCGATTTAGAGCAGCGCGGCTCACAGGCTGATATCGATAACCCCTATCGTAAACTTGTATTCCAAGGCGATTGGGATAGAAACATTCCAGCCTGTGCAACCTGTCATGGGCCAAGCGGTATGGGCGTGGACAAATTCCCGCGCCTAGCAAGCCAGCATGCCGACTACATTCAAACTCAGCTCAACGCTTGGAAAAATGGCACTCGTAAGGGTGATGATTTGAACATGATGGGTAATATCGCGGGCAAGTTAACCGACGATGAGATCAAAAACCTGTCTTACTACTTCGCCTCTTTCCGATACTAAAGGGCTCGCATGAAAACATTACTTCTAATTACCGCAACCCTTGCCTCTGGAATCGCTTATGCCGAAGGTGAGTTACCCGATCGCCAAACCGAACTGCCAGCCGTTGAGAAGCCTCAAGATAACAAATATCTGGTGCCACGAGACTTGGTTGATATCCCTGCTGGGGAATTTGGCGACAAAGTAAAATTGGGTTATTCGCTGTTTGTCGATTCACAACAGATGCGTGGCACGTTCGTAGGCAATGAACAAAACTGTGTAAACTGTCACATGCAAGCGGGCATGAAGCCTAACGCAGCACCTCTTTGGGGTGCGTACATGGCCTACCCTGCGTATCGTTCCAAGAACGACAAGGTAAACAGCTACGCAGAACGTATCCAAGGTTGCTTCACCTACTCAATGAATGGTCTGCCACCGGCTGAGGGTTCAAAAGAGATGGTCGCACTGACGGCGTATTCATACTGGCTGGCGATGGGCGGCATCTTAGACAAGAACGGCATGCAAGATACACCCGTTCCTGAGATTAGCGATGCCGACTTACAAGTCGGTGGTAAAGCGGAAAGCTTCCCTCTCCCTGAAGAGCTGTTAAGCAAATACCCAATCGATGGCCGCAGTAAGTTGGCAGGGCGTGGCTATCCTAAGATTGATAATCCTGAACAAGAGCCATCGATAGCGCGTGGTGAAAAGGTTTACCAAACCAACTGCCAAACCTGTCATGGTCAAAATGGTGAAGGTATTAAAGGGGCTGACGGACGTTCATACTTTCCACCATTGTGGGGCGAAAACGCGTATAACTGGGGCGCGGGTATGCACCGGGTGAACACCGCTGCCTATTTCATCTATGAAAACATGCCGCTTGGAAAGAGCCAGCAACTTTCGATTCAAGATGCATGGGATGTGGCTGCATTTGTGAATAGTCATGAACGCCCACAAGATCCTCGATACAAGGGTGATGTTGCTAGCAATGCTAAGCGCTACCACAATCACCAAGGTTACTATGGTAAAGAAGTCGACGGTAATGTTCTGGGTTCAAAAGCCTACCCAAGTGGTGATAAGGTGATCGGCGCACACTAATTTGGCGTTCACACGTCATATAGCTAGGGTTTACATTGTAAATTAATAACAACTTAAACTAGTATTTATCAGTATCAAAACCGAAACACCATCGGCAAACAAATAGCCACACTCAATGAGTGTGGCTTATTTTTGGTTCATCGCGGATTAGCGGGAACTAAAAACAAAAACGGTAGTAAGTGATATGGTTTAGTCGCCAAACAAAAATCATACACAAACTACCGTTTTCATGCCGAATCATACTTTCCTATCTTCATTCTGGGAAGGCTTTCAAATAGTAAAGTCTCACCAGACAGCATCACTTATTACCCTGACTCTTAAACCTAACTCTGAGGCTAAGTGCCTTTGTGGTCTCGAGGCCGAGGCTATTCATGAGTATCAATGGCGTCATGTAAAAGAGGCCATGTTGCTCGGTGTTCCTGTTGAACTTTCCGTTCAAACACGAAGAATCAAGTGTCGTGACTGCGGCATAAAAACAGAGTCTCTATCTTGGTTAGAGCCTTATGCTCGCATCACGAAGCGCTTAAAAAGTTATATAGAACAACTGCTGCCTCTTCTTCCCATTAAGCATATCTCCCAGTTAACAAGCGTACATTGGCACACCATTAAAGAGATAGATAAACGCCGACTTCGCCAAGTGGTACCGTCAGTGAAATGGGAGGGGCTAAGGCAACTCGTCATGGATGAGTTCGCTATCTTTAAAGGACATCGGTATGCCAAGGTCATCGCTGACGCTAAGACTCACCAAGTTATTTGGATAGGGTTAGGCCGTAGCCGCAAGGACATACGACCGTTCTTCGAGCTGTTAGGCAAGCATGGCAATAATATCGAAGCGGTCGCGATGGACATGAATACGGCTTTTGACCTTGAAGTTCAAGCGCACTGCCCGAACGCCAAAATCGTTTACGACTTATTCCATGTTGTTGCTAAGTTCGGCCGTGAGGTAATGGATAGAGTCAGAGTCGACCAAGCCAACAAACTCAAGCAAGATAAAAAAGCGAGGCAATGGGTCAAGCGCTCACGCTGGGTGTTGTTGAAAAATAGAGGCAACTTAAATCCACGGCAAGACAGCTATCTTACAGAAATATTGAATATCAATAAGGACTTAATGACCACTTATATACTCGGGGCACAACTCAAAGAGCTTTGGTATTGTGAATCAGAAGCACATGCTAAAGGGCTCTGGGAGGCGTGGTGGGCACAAGTACAAGAGAGTGGAATTAAGCCATTGAAAGAGTTCGCACGAAAACTGAGTCCTTATCTTCACGGTATTATCGCATCGGCAAGTTATCCGCTAAACACCTGCACCCTAGAAGGGATAAACAACAAGATAAAGCTAATCAAGCGAATGGGGTATGGGTATCGAGATACCGACTACTTCTTCTTGAAGATAAAAGCGGCTTTCCCCGGAAAGCCGCGATGAACCTTATTTTTTACAACTAATATTAGTTAGTCACAGGTTGTGATTCGATCTCTTCAGGAGCCTCAATCACGGCAACTTCATTATTAATAATATGCATTGCCTTGATTTCTTCTGCACTTAAGTGACCATAATCCTCACGCATATAGCCGAACATTTTCATCAGCATAAAGCTAGTCAAGAGTAGTATTGGTAGAGCAAAAATCAAGATCGCTGACTGCATCGAAGAAACTGGCGCATCGACACTGATGAACACCGCAGGAATAGCGACAATAATCAAACACCAAAATATTTTTAGTGGGATTGATGGATTAGCGTGCTCATCCAATTTCTTTTGAGTATTACAAGAAACCGTAAACACACTGCCATCCATTGTCGTGACCAACAATAAGAACGTCGAGATGATAAATACCACCAAGATAAGCGATGACATTGGTAAAGTATTTAACGAGTTAACAATCGCTTGGCTTGCATTACCTTCTGCCACCATTTTGCTGATTTCAACTTTACCATCCAATTGCGTTTTCATCATGAATGATCCAACAATCGAGAAGAGTGCAGCAATGCCTGCCGTCCCGCCACCTATCATGCAAACAATAACTTCGCGGATAGTACGACCTTTCGAAACCTTAGTTACAAACACACACATCAAGGGAATGAAAATCATCCAGTATGCCCAGAAATAAGCAGTCCAAGATTGAGGGAATTTCGATTGCTGAATGGCGTCTGTGTATAAGCTCATCTTGATGAAGTTCTGTGCCCAGATCGCGATAGAAGAACTGGTGTTTTCTAAAATAAACTGAGTAGGCCCAAAAACAAGTAAGTAGATTGCTAAGCCAACGACAAAATAGGTACCAAAGCTGCTGATTTTTTGCATCCCTTTCTCAATGCCTAAAAATGAGCTCAACGTCAGTAGTAAGGCAACAACCGCTACCATCGACAGTTTCAAAATCAAGGTATTTTCAATGCCAAACAGTAGCGATACAGCAGCAGAAATAATTGGCACCCCTAACGCTAAAACGATGATCAAACCAAACACGATTGCAATAGGGTAAGTAATGTCAATCACTCGACCGATTACTTTGGCAAGCGTTGGATTTTTAATCATCGACCTCACAATGTCGCTGATTTTCAATGAATTGTTTTTTCGGATATAAAATGAGTACATGACAGGGATCGCCGTGATGGCATAAATTGCCCAAGCGGTAATTCCCCAGTGATGCAAGCTATAAGTTACAGCCCATTCGGTGGCTTCGATAGAGTCTGCTGCAATATTGAAAGGTGGCGTTTTTATGTAGTAAGACCACTCTAAAAATGCCCAATATACTGTTCCAGAACCTACGCCAGCCAGTGCCATCATGGTGATATAGGCAAAAGTGGAAAACTCCGGCTTCTCATTGCCCATACGAATGTAGCCGTATTTTGAGCATATGAAAAAAGCGGCGATGATCACTAGTCCAAAGGCATACCAAAGAATGGGGGTTCCAAAGTTATAAGCAATCAGGGTAAATATATTGTTTGCAATACTAATCGCATTTTCTGTATCACTTAAAAAAAAGAGTGATACTGCAGCAACGATAACCAAAGAGACCGCAATGGCCATTTGGTCGAGGTTAGTTCGTTCTAGTCCTTTCATTATTCTTATCCATAATGTTGTGTGAACACTTACGCCCGAACGCTGCGTAAGTGATTGTAGGGTTCGTTATTGTTTTAATTTTTGTATTTCGTGAATTTATTCGAACACGTAACTTAGAATGGAAGCTTCTTTAACTGCGTCCCAATCCATATCAACCCCAAGGCCGTTGCCCTCTGGAGCGTGGACAAAGCCTTCTTTATCTGTACGGATTTGAGTATGAGAAGCTAATTCAAAGCTTTCATATGGGTAGAACTGTTCAAAGAACTTGCAATTATGGTGGGCAAGTGCGACATGTAAGTTCGCCGCTTGTGTGATGGTATAACCCATGCTTTGAATTTCTAGATTTTTTGAATGGCCTTCTGCTATTGCGAAACACTTATTCAATTGTGTAATACCACCACAAACCGTTGCATCTTGGCGAACATCCGACCAAAATCCATTGCCCAGTGCGTACGTTACTTCTTGAAGTGTCAGTAGGCAGTTACCATGGCTAGATATTTCCAAATCAGTTTTATCAACCAAGCGTTGGTAAGTTTTGTAGTCATAATCAGAAACTGGCGCTTCTAGCCATTCCCAATTATAACCGTCCATTAGCTTCGCCATTTTCATTGCTTCAGCAGGTGTATAGAACGTTGCCGTATCAAGCATAAAGCGAATATCGCTATTACCGTAGCGCTCTTGAATCGCGTTAACTAGCTTGACGTCTTTCTCATAGACGCAGTAACAATGAAGCTTGATTGCGGTGAATCCGTGTTCAATACAATCATCAATGTATGGGTAATACTCTTCAACGCTATCGAACATAGGTGAAGAAGCATAAGAACGAATTTTATGACGCGCCCCACCCAATAGCATATACAGAGGCATATTGGCTTTTTTTGCTTTGATGTCCCAAGCTGCGATATCAATAGGTGATTTAGCTGGCAGACCGCCCCATGAACAACGAGCTTGTAACCAGGTATTCAGCTCTTCTGTCATCAACGGGTTCTTACCTATCAAGCCTGGAACGATAGTGCGCATTGCTTCCACGATGCAGCGGTCAAAATCATTTTCGGTATAACTAATGGTTGCGCCGACTCCTTCTGTACCGTCGTTACAAATAATTCGAACAATATTATTGGTGTACAGTAGGGGTTCTTGATTATCCGCCCAAGGAATAGGCGGGGCATCACGGTCAGCAACAGCGTACAGCTCAACTCTCTTGATCACAGTATTTTTCATTATTATTCTCCTTAAAGTGCACTGCCGTTGTTGATCATGACACTGCGAATATCTTGACCTTTTAGGTCTCGGATACGTTTATTTTCGGTAATGGCTTTCACTACTGCGATCCCCGCGGCATGCCCATACTCAAAACATTGAGCGGTGACTCGAGCAGAAGCTAAGGCTTCGTGCTCAGCACTCAAACAGCGTCCCGCTACAATAATATTCTCGCCCACAACAGGTACGAGAGTGTTGTAAGGCACGTCATAGTAATCATCGAGGAGCCAATGAAGCTTGGGCTTGTCCCCTGAGTGCAGTTCAATAGGCCATGGCGTTCGACAAATTCCATCACTGCGCTTACGGCAGTTCACTACATCGTCATTAGTCAGCATTTCGACGCCAACAATAGAACGGGTTTGTCGAATTCCAACTTCAACCCCGGTATCAACAACGTAAGCACGTTCACAACCAGGCACGAATTTATTCAAGAATTTGGTGTATTCACGTACTTGGCGGCGACCAAAAACTTCTGCTTCAGTAAAATCTTTAGGGTCAATCACATTTAGCATGCGCCCATCTTGGCCAGCCAACCGCGTAGCGTTCACCATCAACTCATTCGGGCGTGTGGTTGGGAAAATCCAGATCTTATTCCTAGGTAGGTCAAACTTCCCACTCGCATTGGCAGATATAATATTCTCTGTCACTTTGGGTGGGCAGATAGTGTCTT
Organism: Vibrio sp. F13; assembly: GCF_020806305.2. Classification (NCBI taxonomy): domain Bacteria; kingdom Pseudomonadati; phylum Pseudomonadota; class Gammaproteobacteria; order Vibrionales; family Vibrionaceae; genus Vibrio; species Vibrio sp. F13. The sequence goes on from NZ_CP170176.1 coordinate 164,963, forward strand.
CCCCGTAATAGTCGAGATATTTGTTCATATCCACATCTGCAACACGGAAGAACATCGTCGGGTTTTGAATGCGACCTCTATCGCCAAAATAGTAATCCATACCAGCCCGAGCAATCAGCGCAGCATCACCAGATGCATCAACAATCATTTTGGCCAAGATGATGCTTTGTCCAGCGTTAGACTCAATCACTACGCCTTTAAAGGTCTCTTCATCCATAATCACACCAGTTACAGCGGTATGAAATAACGTAGTGACATTCGCTTGCTCTAAAAGGTCATCTGCTACTTCACGCCAAATCAATGGATCGTGAGTAACTGTAAATGTTTTGCCGTAACGTTGAGGCCCTGTTACACCACCACGTTTGGCGAGTTCAGAACGAAAACGCTCAGTAAAACCAAACACAACTTGTTCAGGCTGAGCATTTTCAATATCACTCGCCATATACATTCCGCAAATAGTGCCGGAAAGGCCGGCTACAGCTGCACCACCACAAAAGCCATACTTTTCAATGAGCCATGTATCTTGCCCGGAAGTGCCTGCGGTTTCGGCAGCTGCAACACCAGCGGCTCCGCCACCGATCACTAATACGTCCACTTCTGCTAATACTGGGAGGTCTGGAAGCTCTTCAAAACGACGAATAATTTGCCAATCTTTCATATGTAAACTCGCTAATAGATTACTGATGTTCATCTGATATATCAGATGTGTGGTTTTAATATATGCTTAAGTTTTTTATGTTACAATCGATATTATGCTTATCGTGAGATTGCTCACTAAACAATTTAACGAGGGAATAAAAAGGACATGACGATCAATCCCGTAAATAAGACTGAAGTTGCTTATCACCAATTAGAAAAAATGATCATCTTTCGTGAGCTTGAGCCGGGAAGCATGGTGAGTGAAAAACAGTTAGCAGAAAGCCTTGGGGTAGGCAGAACACCAGTAAGGGAAGCATTGCAACGTTTGTCTTATGAAAGAATGGCGGAAATACACCCAAGACGTGGTATTCAGATCCCACCGATTTCAATCGAAAGTCAGTTGAAGATCTTAGAGGTTAGGCGTGATATTGAAGCGCTTTGTGTTCGTTATGCCGCAGCAAGGGCAACCATTGATGAAAAGCAGCAGATGATGCAGTTAGCATCGGAGCTCGAAATGTGCGCGCAAAACGAAGATGATTTAAAATACGCAGAGCTTCTCAAAGAAATTCATGTTGTGTTGGTAAAAGCTGCAAGCAACGAATACCTAGAGTTGGCTATGGCTCCCCTACAAGGTTTATCACGCCGCTTTTGGTTTGCTTACAAAAATCAAACATCCGATTTAACGCAAGCTTCTTCACTTCATGCAGCAGTACTCAGAGCTGTAAGCCATACCGATGCAGAAGAAGCGGTATTAGCATCTCATCGACTAAATGATTACCTGACTGACGTTGCTTACCGAAGCATTACGGTTCGTAACTGATTTAGTGGGTCTATATCATATATCTGCCTTGCCCATCTTTGGATGGCAAGGCAGATATACAGCTAGAATGTTGAGGTGGGACACCTAGGCTTTCCTACTCAACCTTGCTGCATCTTCTCCCAAATGGTCGGAGAGCCAATATAATCTTGAACTGTAGTAATAAACTCTTTGACCAGCTTGGTCTGTTTACGGTGCGGATACACAGCGTAGATTGCAGTATCAATCGTTGAAATCGGGTAATCTGGAAGCAACGTAACCAAGCCCAGATCTTTCATTGAGGCATACAGGTTTGATTGGTCAAGGAAGCCATAGCCTAAGCCATCTTTTACGCAAGAGACCATGGTGCGAACATCACTCACCTTATAGTTGCCACGAATCGTTAGGCTCTGGAAGGTATTACCTCCCGGCTCTTCACTAATGCGCAGATGGTCGACCGTCATATCACCATTGGTATAAATCACCGCAGGTAGAGCGAGTAGATCTTGTGGCGTTTTCGGTTCACCGTGCTCCTTCACAAAATCGTTTGACGCGACCAACATGAAATTACTGTCGGCAATCTTCTTCGCAATCAAATTCGATTCAACAAGCTTACTGAAGCGAAACGCGATATCAAACTGCCCTGCAATGATATTGGCGATCTTATCGTCTAGTGAAAGTACGATCTGAACATCTGGGTACTTTCTCATGAACTGAGTGATGATAGGTTGCAAATATTGCTGCCCAAAATAGATCGGTGAAGTAATTCGTAGCACACCTTTGGGTTCAGACTGGTATGAATCTGCAATTCCTTGGATCTGATTGATAGTGTCTTTCAGCACATAGGTTTGTGCGAGAATATCTTCCCCGGCCGACGTCAACGAAAACGAGCGTGTAGAGCGGTTAAGCAGCTGAACACCTAAATCTTGCTCGAGCTTTTTGATCTGTTTAGAGAGTGATGAGTTGTCCATATCGTGCAAGGTTGCCGCTTTGGTAAACGACCCTTGTTGAACCACATCTAAGAACAATAACAACTGATTGGTATTTGGCACTGCGCCTCTCCTGAAATAAAACTCGACTAGCGTTCGTCTTTAGGGGTGTCCATCACAACCATAGTCGTAATAGATTTCACCTGAGCACATTCCCCAAGCACATCGGCATGAAACTTCTTATAGCCCGGTAGGTCTTTGGTTTCTACCCTTAGCAAGTACTCGTTGGCACCGGTAATGTTGTGACACTCCACCACCTCTTTTTCCATACTGACGTGCTGTTCAAACTCCAGCTGAGCCGCTTTGCTGTGGCTTGATAAACCAATCGAAACATAAGCAATAAAACCTACCCCCATCAGCCCATTATCCAGAACCGCACGGTAACCTTGAATGATACCTTTACGCTCAAGATCCTGGACGCGCCTTAAGGTCGCAGAAGCCGACAAGCCAATCCGTTCTGAAAGCTCAATGTTGGAGATTCTGCCGTCCAATTTAAGCTCTTGCAATATCCTTTCGTCAAATCTATCCATAAGTACTTATTATTGTGCATTTAGTGATAATAGAGGAAATAAAAGCACATAATTGCCTCACTTTCCACCTACTATGTTTCTCAACACGTGAAAGTCATGACCGGTCAGTCACTTCGTTCATTTTTTGCTGGAGAACCATAATGCCTTTAGAACAACTTAGCGCACTTGCCTTGTTTGCGTTCGTCTCGACCTTCACACCAGGTCCAAATAACATCATGCTCATGACATCAGGAGCAAATGTTGGCTTTGCCCGTACTATTCCGCACATGCTTGGCATTGCTCTAGGGTTTGCAGCCATGTTGCTGCTAGTTGGCTTCGGTTTAATGGGCATTTTCAACGCTTATCCGGTTACTCACCAAATCTTGAAATACCTAAGCCTTGCTTACCTCGTGTACCTTGCAATTAAGATAGCATTGAGCGGCAAAGCCAAAAGCACCGAGGCTTATAAGCCAATGACCTTCATCGGCGCGGCAAGTTTTCAGTGGGTGAACCCGAAAGGTTGGTCGATGGCGCTGACGGCAATTTCAGTCTATAGCAGCGGCAGTTCATGGTGGGAGCTTGCGATCATCGCAGGTATCTTCACGCTCGCCAACTTACCATCCGTGACATTCTGGACAGCGGCAGGTAAACAACTGCAACACTGGTTAACAACACCAGTCCGTATCAAAAGCTTCAACTACGGTATGGCAGGCTTGCTTCTAGCATCGATCATTCCGATGCTCTAGTCGAATAACTTCTGTATTTTAACGGTTGGTACTCCTGTGCTAACCGTTATTCTCTTTATAAATAACCCACAAGTTCACTAAGCCAACGACCAAACATCGTCTGCCCGCTCGGCGTTAACGTCCACACAAACGCCGCAACATTCACTGCCACTGTCACCCAATATATGGCTCTGAACGGCTGCTTCTGCGTTTTATGACGCAGCTTATCTTGAGCAATCAACGCCCCTAGCCAGCCACCAGCAACAGAAAAAATATGCAGAGTTTTCTCTGGCACACGCCAATTGCCATTGATCGCTGCTCGCTTGTCCTTCGCGTACACAAAAAACGTCACGAAACCGATAACCAAATACCACACCAACAGCGCTTTAGAACTTTCCGCAAACAACACAGACACCGCCACCAGAACCAAATAAGTGATAACGATTTGAATAGATGAAGACAACATGACTCCTTTTGAGCAACAGCTCACATACTGTAGCAATTACGCCCTGTAGATTTTGATAAGGATGAGTAAGGCATATTGTAATTCGGTTAGCCTGCAAAGAATAAACAAGCCCTTTCATCCCTACATAACATGATGGAAGTTAAAGGAATTATAAATATGTACAACCAAAAGTACGCCATCTACCAAGTTTTTACGCGTTTATTTGGCAATAAAAACACCCAACATGTTCCATGGGGCACAATCGAGCAAAATGGCGTCGGTAAGTTCAGTGATTTTACCGACAAAGCGCTGTCTGAAATCCGCAAACTCGGTATGACTCATATTTGGTATACCGGAGTGCCACATCATGCGCTCATCAATGACTACAAGCACCTTGGTATTTCAGACGATCACCCTAGCGTGGTAAAAGGCCGTGCGGGATCACCATATGCCGTCAAAGACTACTATTCCGTAAACCCAGATCTCGCAGACAACCCTGAATGCCGACTAGAGGAGTTCGAGGCACTAATCAAAAGAAGTCACGACAATGGTTTAAAAGTGATTATCGATATCGTACCGAATCACGTTGCGCGTCATTATAAAGGCTTAAACAACCCAGAAGGTGTCAGTGACTTCGGCGCTCAAGATGACACAACGCTGGAATACCACAAAGACAATAACTTCTACTACATTCCCAACAGCACCTTTGAATTGCCAGACATAGAGCCCGCCTTTACGCCGCTAGGTGGTGAACAGCATCCCAACCTAAACTCCCCGTTTATAGAGACGCCCGCCAAATGGACAGGTAACGGCTCACGTTTAGCCAAGCCTAGTTTCGATGATTGGTATGAAACGGTGAAAATCAATTATGGCATGCGACCAGACGGTTCAAAAGACTTCCCTGAACTACCGAGTGACTATGCTCAACGCAATTACATGGATCATTTCCGTTTCTGGGAATCTGTTTATGTGCCTAACTCTTGGGCTAAATTCCGAGATATCGCCTTGTTTTGGTTGAATAAAGGTGTTGATGGGTTTCGCTACGATATGGCTGAGATGGTTCCAGTCGAATTTTGGAGCTACCTTAATTCATCTATAAAGATGAAAAACCAAGATGCCTTTTTAATGGCTGAGGTGTACCAACCGGACTTATATCGCGACTATATCCACTTAGGCAAAATGGACTACCTCTATGACAAAGTAGATCTGTACGACGGTCTAAAAGACATCATGCTAGGCAATACTTCCACGGCTATCATCCCCAAAATCCAACATCAAATGATGGATATTGAACATCACATGCTGCACTTCTTGGATAACCATGATGAACAACGCATCGCGTCTCCTGAATTTGTAGGTGACCCAAATATAGCGAAGCCTGCAATGCTAGTCAGCGCGTTATTGAGTAGTTCTCCAACCATGATCTACTTTGGGCAAGAAGTCGGCGAACCGGGCGCGGAGAATGCAGGCTTTGGACAGCCCTCACGAACTTCCATATTTGACTACATCGGAGTCCCACAACACCAAAAGTGGATGAACCACGGCGCATTCGATGGCGGGCTATTAGACGAAAACGAAAAGCAGCTGCGTCACTTCTATCAAAAGGTAATGAACTTTTCGCTAGAGCACTCATCGATAACAGGTGATTACCAAGACTTACACCAGTGCTGTAACTTAAGTGATTCAGTCTACGCATTTCTGCGCTCTGACCACCAAGAGCTAACCATTGTTGCAGCTAATTTCAGCCAACATACCACTGAAAATATTCACTTAAAGATTCCAAGTGATGTAATCCAAAAACTCAAATTAGTTGATGGTCGTTACATACTCAATGAATATATTGAAGGCATAGCGCAACAAGTGCTCGACATTGAGAACAGTGTTGGCAGTTTTAATATTGAATTGAAACCGCTGGCGTCTTTGGCTTGGGTGTTATCCTTAAATGGATGATATACCTATCAATATAAATTACCGAACAGCTCGCTTTTAGCTAATTGATAAATAACTTAATTTCCATATTAAATTAACACTCTCTCAATTCGATATATTACTCACAATAATAAGGATGAGCTCTCATCCTTATTAACTACGCCTAGCCTCTACGCCTTACATTATTGATATTATGCAAATGAGTCATTGATCCAATTAATTTAACAATAACCAAATACAAAGCGTGATATTGACACTAGGTTTCCTATATTTACGAATTTAAAATAACTTTATACATTGCCATCACAAATAGTTGACCTTGGTTAAAGCTAGGATATTCATCTTCATAAAAAGTGAAATATGGATATCAAAACGTGAACAACATAAATATTAATAAAATTATCTCTCTACGAAATACCTTCAACAATACCAAAAAGAAGAGCTTCAAACGCTCTACATTGGCCAAAGCAATGTTACCGCTCTTCACCGCTACTTTGATCGCGGGTTGTGGTAGTGATAATGATAGCGACAACGGTACAGCCCCTGGCAACAGTGGTTTATACCCTGCTGCTGAAAACGAAGTCGTTATTTACTACAAACGCGATGTTGCCGCTGCCAGCTCATCTGGCTCAACTTACGACGGTTGGGGGCTTCACCTTTGGAATGGTGAAGGCTGTACCAGCACAGACTTAGTCGGCATGGGGTTGAATGAAACCGGAACCGATTGGAACAGCCCTTACGAATACGATGGTATCAGCGATACTTACGGTGCCTATTATGTGTTGAAAGTTGACCCAGATGCCTCTGACCCACACAAATGCATGAACTTCATCTTGCACAATGGTGATGAGAAAGCATTTGGCAGTGCGAACTCAAAAGTCGAGTTAACTAAGCTTGGCGATTCACAAGGCGTATTTGGTTTCCATGGCAGCAGCGAGTTGTACTACGACCCTATTTCAGAGCGACCAGTCAATATTGATGGTCAAAAAGCACACTGGCTAGATGCAACCACAATTGGTTGGGAAGCGGCTAGCAATGCAGACTCTGTGAAGCTTTTCTATGCACTAGACAACAGCATCACAATGAACGATGACAAAGAGATTGTCGGTGGAACTGCAATTGAACTAAGCAAAGACGGAGAACTATCTTCTGAATTGAAAGAGCGTTTCCGACACCTTGCAAGCTTACCTGCCCTAGCTATCGATGTTGACGACAGCACACTTCGCACTATTTTAAAATCTCAGATAATTTTTGTTGCCTACAATGCCAATGGCGATGTTATCTCTTCAACTGAGGTTCAAAAACCTGGTGTGCTTGATGCGGTATTTGCTAGCGAAGATGCTGGTAATGCAATGGCTGAAGAACTCGGCGCGATTGTTGAAGGCAGTGCGGCGACCTTCAAGCTTTGGGCACCAACCGCGCAAGATGTAGAGCTAGTTCTTTACAGCGAAGACCTGAAAAGCTCACAAGTTTTTCCAATGACAGAAAGCACTGAGACGGGTATTTGGGCGACTGACGCGGTACCTAACGCTGTCAACAGTTACTATCGCTACCAAGTGAAGGTTTACCACCCAACCACAGGCAACATTGAGACTCGCCTAGTGACAGACCCATATTCTCTCAGCTTATCGAAGAATTCGGCATACTCTCAAGTGATTGACCTAAATGATTCAACCTTGAAACCAGCGAACTGGGACAACTACCAACGACCAACCGTAGAAAAAGACGAAGACCACGTACTTTACGAATCACACCTACGTGACTTTAGCTTCAGCGATAAGCTCGGCACAGCTAGCCTAAATGGCAAGTACCTCGCTCTTACAGAAGCCGATCGTGAGTCGGTCAAACACCTACAAGCTCTCCAAGAAGCAGGTTTAACTACGCTGCATATCTTACCAGCATTTGATATCGCTACCGTCGATGAAGATGCCGCGAGCCGTGTTGATATCACCGACACCGTAGGAAAACTGTGTGATGTAAAACCGACAGCTACCTTATGTGGAAGCGAAGACGAAAACAAAGTCATCGAAGACGTACTCGATGGTTATGACCCTTCAACGGGTGACGCACAAGCATTAATGAATGACCTTCGTATGCTTGATAGCTTCAACTGGGGCTACGACCCATTCCATTACACAGTGCCTGAGGGAAGTTACGCGACCGATCCTAATGGTTCTCAGCGTATTCTCGAATTCCGTCAGATGGTCAAAGCTACGCACGACATGGATCTTAAGCTGATCATGGACGTGGTATACAACCACACCAATGCGTCTGGTGTGAACGATAAGTCGGTACTGGATAAGATTGTCCCTGGGTACTACCACCGTCTTAACGTCAACACTGGTGGCGTAGAAAACTCGACTTGTTGTGACAACACTGCGACCGAAAACCTGATGATGGGTAAATTGATGGTCGACTCACTTAAGGTGTGGGCTGACGACTACAAAGTGGATGGTTTCCGTTTTGACTTGATGGGCCACCAGCCAAAAGATGTAATGGTCGAAGCATTGGAAGAAGTGCGCAAAATCGACCCGAATACTCTGTTCTACGGGGAAGGCTGGGACTTTGGTGAAGTCGCCAACAACGCCCGCTTCGATCAAGCAAACCAAATCAATATGGCAGGTACTGAGATCGGTACATTCTCAGACCGTTTGCGTGACGCCGTTCGTGGTGGTAGTCCGTTCGACGGTGGCGTCGATTCAGCAGGCAACCACCCACTTCGCTTTAACCAAGGCTTTGGTAACGCAGCGATTGCCAATGAAGAAACCAAAGTTGATCAAGATTCGATCAATGGTCGTTTACATAACCAAGACCTTGTTCGTTTGGGGATGGCAGGTAACCTCGCAGAATACGTACTGATTGATTACAAAGGCGATACCAAATTGGGTAAAAACGTTGATTACAACGGCGCGCCAGCTGGTTACACCAAGATGCCTTCAGAGAACATTTCTTACGTATCGAAGCATGATAACCAAACGCTTTGGGATAACAACGCTTACAAAATCGCCACTGGTACTAGCTCTGCAGAGCGTGCTCGCATGCAGTCTGTATCACTCTCTACCGTGATGTTAGGCCAAGGCATACCATTCATCCATATGGGGTCTGAACTGCTACGTTCAAAGTCTATGCAGCGCGACTCTTACGATTCTGGTGACTGGTACAACCGCGTAATGTTTGATGGTACTAACAACAACTGGAATGTTGGCTTACCACGTGAAGACAAAGATGGTGCCAACTGGGATCTGATCAAAACTATCATTGCTGACAGCGCGGCTAAACCAGACGCAGACGACATTGAGTTAACTAAGCAGCAATTCCTAGAGCTATTAAAGATCCGTAGCTCAAGCGAACTGTTCCGCTTAGATACAGCTGACGAAGTTATGAAGCGTGTCGACTTCCGTAACGTTGGCGAAGATCAAGTCGAAGGCCTGATTGTCATGTCGATCGATGATGGCGTGTCTGCGGGCGAAGACCTTGACCCTGCCAATGATGCGATTGTCGCAGTTGTAAACTCAACGAATGAATCTCAATCGTTCAAAATCACGGGAGCAACCGGCTTTACACTTCACACCGTTCAACAGAGCTCTGAAGATGACATTGTAAAAGGTGCAAGCTTCGCCGCTGAAACCTTCACAGTCCCTGCACTAACCACCGCTGTATTTGTACAAGCTCAAGGCGATGCACAAGGTGCTGGTTTGCCGGTTGATAACTCAGGCAAGGATGTATCGAGCATTCCGCCATACGGCCAAACAACCGTCTACGTTAAAGGTGACATGAATGGATGGGGCGCAACGGATGATTGGGCAATGAGCTTTGTCGCTAATGGTGTTTATTCTGTGACAGGCAACTTGGAAGCGGGTAACTATGGCTTCAAGTTTGCTGATGCTGATTGGGTATCACCTAACTTTGGTTGTGATTCCGTTGAACTTGCTGATGGATCAATCGACCTAGGTACTGATGGTAACTGCCAACTAAGCGTAACAGAAGCTGGTAGCTATACATTCACTCTGAATGCGATTCACGAGCTGGATGACGACGTAGATGGCCCAGTTGTTTCAGTAACCAAGAACTAAGTCTTAAAGCTTGGAATTCTAATAAAAAGATAATAAAACCAGTGCAAGCTAGCCTTTGGGAGACGTCAGTCTCCCTTTTTTACAACTATTGAACCCAGCAGATTTAAGCAAATAATAAACAACTGCATCGCCCATTAAAATTCGGGGCATTTCCAACCATACTTTATAGCCCCTACATTCGATTACATGGCTGAAAACTTAGAACTAAAGGGAAAGGATATTCCTTAGAACCGTTAAAACCAAATCTTAACGATATATCATAGTAGGAATGCCGCTCTCCCTTAAGTGAACAGAATTAATCCTGGCAGCCTTTTTTGAAGGGTTACGCCCTACAATTACGATTAAAATACATTCAATTCTCGATGTAATATTCTATCAACAGCAAAACACCGCAGTTGTTTGCGGTGTCGTTAAATTTTGATTAGGAAAACTTCCATGAACCGTAAACATATCATCAAAACCATCCAAATGGGCATCGTGACTACAGCATTGATGGGCGGGATGGCTTTGGCTAATACCACTGATCTTGTAGAATCTACCGACGCTGCTCGCGCCCTGGCACATACTCCTAGCACTGCAACAACGCAACAAATACAAGCTGAAAATGCCGCGCACAAACAGGCACTGCAAACACTTGAAAGCAACGGTAATGTTGATCAATATATGGAAACGGATAAAGCAGGGGAAACGACTACTGGTCACGTATCAAAATGCGAAAATACAGAAGTCCCTTTAGGCGAGAAAGTTGCTGAACATTGCAAATAAAAAGCATATACATTAAAGCGGTATTCGATAGGGTTCCTTAGAAGATGCTAACCGATGCTTAACTTACAAGCATTGCACTTTTAAAGGAACCCTTTATCTATATTACTTGGCGTTGACGGCTCGCACAAAGGCTTCTTGTGCACCTTCAATACCAAGGGCTTTTGCTTCATCTAATAAGCTAAGAGCTTTAGGAATATTGTCTTCAGTTACAGCTGTTTGAATCGCATTGTGATAGTAGGTTTGCGTTTCAGGTTGAATAGTATCGATTTTAGCAACAGCAGGTTTAGCATTAGATTCACTGTTTGATGAACCAATTGAGAAGAAGCTCGCTTTATCGATTGTAACTTCTATCTTACCAACGTTAGCATTTGGAATCGGGATATCTTTTACTTCAGGTAAATAATTACCACGGCCTTCCGCGTCCAAGCGAGCAGGATGGATCACATCAGTAAAACCACCAAGATCAGCTTGATCTGTATAGATAACTAAATAAACTGATTTTGCTGTTGTCGGTGGGTAAAAATCGTTCTCAGCAACGAGGCGGTTTCCTAAGTGTAGTCTTGGTTTTGCGTATTCGAAGCTCTCTTTACCATAACGCTCTAGCTCACGACCGTTTTCGTCATAGATGACCGCATTTGGAACAAACGCTGTGTCGCCGATAATGCTCGTGATATTAATCGAGTACTCACCGCGATCTGCAGGCAGTTCAACCGCGACTACAGGGCTGTTTATTCCTTGGTAATTTAATACTTGGCTATTTGGTGTCACATCAAAAATTGCCGAACTTGGTAGCTTCATAGGAGCAAATTGAAGACCAGCAATAGAGTTAACTTGTTCAGCTTGTGCAACTTGCACTTGCTCTACTACTTGCGCAGATTGGCAACCAGCCAATGCAACACAACCACTCAACATCAGAGCGCGAAAATACATAGTTCTTCCTTATTTTTATTTTTTTAAGAAATTTACTTAGTTAATTACCATAACGAAAATAATTAACCTAGGAAACCTTTTTACTAATCGTACATTCCTTAAAAAAATAGCCGACGTAAGCCGGCTATGAATTAGGACAGTTTAGGATTTTAAGCTAAGTGGCTTACCACCAAGCTTCAACTTGGATACCAACAACGAAATCGTTGTCAGCACCTTTAGCCTTTACAACACCATTTTCTTTAACTTCACCGAATGAATCGTTTTCTAGATCCATCAGGTAGCTACCGTATACGCGGATTTCAGGACGAGCCCAGAAGCTGTCACCCATTGCCCATGCTTGAGCAACAGTAAATTTAGCGCCACCAAAATCTTCTACACCAGTGCCAGCTTGATTAATCTGCTCACCCGCATTGTAGCCAGCTTCAAAAATAGTACGCATAGTGTTGTTCCACTTGTACATTGGACGAACAACTACAGAATATTGGTTGATGTCTTGCTTTGAAGCACCGATATCAGAACCAGCTAAGTAGGCAAGTTGGTGACCCATTTCCCAAGACTCGCCAAGGTTCATTACACCCCAGTTAAGGATTCGGTAACCGAAACCATCATCCTGGTCTCCAGAGCGGTCATAATAAGCACCAGAGCCCCACAAATTAGCCATTTGAACACCGTAACCAGCCGTACCTACTTGAACGACCGTTTGGTTAAAGCCATTGCTCATACCTTGGTGGATGATACCTGTAGCAAGTAGGCCGTCATCGCCATCGTATTTGCCATTCTTGTTTTCAGTACCGAAGTTGTATACAACTCCAAGCTCTAAGCTAGCATCTTCCCACAGACCGATATTCGCTAGGCGAGCATCAGCCATGTAACCAGCACCGTTCTCATCTTCGCCATCTTGAATAATTGCTAGAGAAAGTTTTTGATTACCAACTGAAATATTTTCAATACCACCACCAGTACCTGATGTATTTAGAAAGTAGAAGTCAGTGATGTGAATATCTTTACGTTGGTAGTATGTTTTACCAGCCCAAAGTGTCGCTTCTTCATCAAAAGATAAGACGCCAGTTGCTTTAACAGCAAACTGAGCAACGTTAAAGTCACCGTCTTCCCAACCATTTGCGCCATCAGCACCAGAAGCAATCATTGACTCTAAACGCCAAGTTTGCTCACCAGTTTTTAGTTCTTCAGCCAGACCAAACTCAGAATAGTTGTCGTTTTCATTACCTAGACGGCCAATACCATTCTTCATGAATGAAACGTCACCACCATCATTTCCGCTAATACCAGTACCAGCACGCATGTAGCCATTAAAATCTACAGCGAACGCAGAGCCAGCAGCTAATGTAGTTGCCACTGCAGCAGCAATCAAACTTACTTTTTTCATTCTTAACTCCATTAAGGACGATTTATTTTAGGTTTTTATATTTTTGCTCTCTTGCGGCAACCAAAGGCAGTAATGGTAGTCGTAAGATAGAGAGGTTTAGGGTTTCCCCTGATTCGTTTCAACGGGGTCAATATTAAGAGGGGATGACAAGTTTGACTTCCTCCGCCCCTAAGTTAATTAAGGGGGACTAGAGGGGAGTAGAAAATATACAGAATGGTGTTTTAAAGAGGTAGATCACTTAATATAGGAGGAGTAGACAGCACACAGATCTAATTATTCAACATAAGTGAGATCTAGCTCAAATATATAATTTGAACTTCATCGATGAATTATTTTTTTTACCGTAATTAATCTGTGAAGTTGCTTGACCTTATTGTGACAAAGCTTTTTACTTATAGTTCACTGATGTCGATAAACGAACAAGAAATCAAGCAATGACTAGAACGCTCGCTCGCCCTTATCCGCTAGGCGCAACGCTAGGTAACACTGGCTGCAACTTCTCTATTTATTCTCCTGACTGTAAATCTCTTTCACTCGCTCTTTTTGACGAGAACGACGAATTCACCACTTATAAATTGGAAAATGAATACGCTGATATCAGATATGTCTTTATTGATGGTATTAAAGCGGGGCAAAAATACGGCTTCATTGCCGAAACGGACAATGGCCCTATCCTGCTTTCAGACCCGTATGCCAAAGCAATAAGCGAACCGCTCGATTACGTCACGCCATATACCAATGAAAAAAGCTTTGCTATGGCGAAATGTGTCGTTGTTGATGACACCTTCGATTGGCAAGATGTAGAAAAGCCACGCATTAGCCGCGAAGATACCGTTCTTTTTGAAACGCATGTAAAAGGTCTATCTCAACTGCACCCAGAAGTGGCTGCCAATACTAAAGGACGCTACTTAGGGTTAGTGAGCCCTGAAATGCTTGCGTTCTACAAACAGCAAAATATCAACTCTCTACAGCTTTTGCCCATTGCCGCATGCATGCATGAACCACACCTATTAGACATGGGTAAAGTGAACTATTGGGGTTACAACCCATACTTGTTTATGGTGCCTGACCCTCGCTACGCAGAGAAAGATGCCGTAAACGAGTTAAAGACTGCGATTCGCGAACTGCACCGCAATGGCATCGAAGTCATTCTAGACGTGGTGTACAACCACACAGCAGAAGGTGGGGAAGGCGGAACCACCTTCAACCTAAAAGCACTCGATAGCCGCTACTACATTAAACATGGCTGCCATTACGCGAACTTCACTGGCTGTGGAAACACCGTCGACCTTACCCACCAGCCCGCACTCAACTTAGTGATGGATACGCTTCGTTACTGGGTGAGTGAATTCAAAGTCGACGGCTTCCGTTTTGATTTGGCCGCGACGCTGGGACGTGAAGGCGATAATTACAACCCTGAAGCTGCTTTTTTCAAAGCCGTTGCTCAAGATCCTGTGCTCAAAGAGACCAAGTTGATTGCAGAACCGTGGGATATTGGCCCTAACGGTTATCAAGTAGGTAACTTTCCACTAGGCTGGAATGAATGTAACGACAAACTGCGTGATATCACACGTAGCTTCTGGCGCGGTGATCAAGGCTATCTAAAAGAGTTTGCGACGCGCTTAATGGGATCTCGCGATATCTACAGCGCAGCACACTGGCCATACAGACTAACCGTAAACTACATCACGTATCACGACGGCTTCACAATGCAAGATCTTGTCTCTTACAAACACAAGCACAATGAAAATAACGGCGAGAACAACCGAGATGGACACGGTGATAACCGCTCTGATAACTACGGTGTTGAAGGGGAAACCGAAAACCTATTGGTTGTTGCCACACGCGAAAAACAGAAACGTAACTTCATGGCGAGTCTGTTGTTTGCCTTTGGCATTCCACATATTCTGACAGCTGATGTGTTATCTCACACTCAAAAAGGTAACAACAACGCTTACTGCCAAGATGGCGTGACCAGCTGGCTTAACTGGGAAGATTCAGAGCGCAAGACTTACTTCAAGACTTGGTTATCTGAAATGATCTCTGCTCGTCAGCAATACATGGTGCCGTTTATTAAGGCATTCAGTGGCGAAAAGCGTAACTCTAACCGCATCTTCTGGAGCCGTGTCGATGGCACACTTATGGAGCATGACGACTGGAACCGCTTAAGCTCAGTCGCTTTGCATTTAGGTATTGGTAAAGATGGCGACGAGTTAATTTATCTTATCAACCAAACCAATGCGCCAGCACGTTTCTCGTTACCGAATGACCGTGAACAAAACTGGGTAACCATCTGTGATACCAACTTGCGAAACGTTAAACCCGGTCATGCAGAAGGTGAAATGTTGTTGTCGCCAACTTCGATGGCAATTTTGCACTATTCGCCAGATCAGGCTGATTTGATTAAAGCAAAAGCTTAGTCAGCTTAATAAAACACCGAAAACCATAGAAGCTAGTTATATTTACAGCTGGCTTTTTTGTTAGCTGAATATCACAAAAATCATTCATCCATATGGAATCATTTGCATTGATGTGGTTAATGAAACTGTTTAGTATTGCCGTACTATAAAAATGAATCTATAACGTCTTTGGATATCATGGCTTTACCTAAAACATTAATTCGGCTTTTTAAACCATACATTATTTTATTAACTGGAGGGATGCTCTATCTTGCTGTGGCTCAGCTTGAAAAAGTAGAAACAGCAGCAACCGAACAATCATCATCAAATATTCGAATCGCAAGCTCCACGATTCGTTCCAACATCGAAGCCACATTTGGCAAGCTCTATTTTTTAGAAACCAGCTTAGGCTTACCTCAAACCGCTCCAATCGGTGATCGAAAATTCAGAGAACTGAGTGATAACATTCTAAAAAGAACACCTAACTTCTCCGATATCATTCGATACCAACCTCAAACTCAACAATATATATCAAGTCGTGGCTTACCTCTTTCCAACGAACAAGTTGCCTCCATCAAATGGAATCCAATAGACAGTGTTGTTGACGATTTTTATATCTCTTCTATTTATCAAAAGCCCGATGGTCGTTGGGTTTTCGCCGTTAAACACACTGCAGAAAAGCTCAACGAAGAAATATGGATTGAGTTTGATTTAATGCATACCACGCAAGGTTTAAGAGATTTAAAAACGCTTAATAATGGCTATGTATTTGTTGTAGACAGAGCAACAGAGCGACTGGTATTCCACCCGGATCCACAGCGTATCGGTTCTAAATCCATCAGCTTCCATGCAGGGATCAGCCACCAACTCTCACAAGGTGAAACCGTTGGTAAGCACGAATATTACTATCAAGATAACTTCAAAATATCGGTATTTGACGCAGACAACAGCTTAAATTGGGTGTTCATTGCGGGCACCGATCGCCACGATATCTTAACCAGCTCACACCAATTTACGCTAACTGGCTTGGTACTTGGTTCACTGCTTCTATTGTGGATTGGCGCAAACTATTTGGCTTATCGTTTGAACGTGTCCTTGTCACAACTGAATAAAGTCGATGACCTTGTAAGCTTTAAACGAGAATTAAAATCCATACTGGATAGTTTCACCTACCAAAAAGGCATTCAATTCTGTCTCTATCAGCCTGAGAACCACGCATTCAGTACCATCGACTATCACGGAAACAAATCAACGGTACATTGTGACAAAGCCCTTGCCGAACGATTTACACCGGACACCATGGCTTACCGAAGCGGAAAGTACGCAGACCCATTAGCGTGTAAACTCAAAATACACCAACGCCATTACTGTATTCCTTTGCACTCTCGCAAGCAGTTGATCGCAGTGTTGTACGTAAACGCAAACTTACCGATCAGCCAGAGTATTCTGCGTATGATCAGAGATTACACGGAAGTCTCACTGTCCAACTTACTGCTTCAGCACCAGTTGAGTAGCAAGGACTTGATGACGCAATTAGACAACAAAAGTAGCTTTAATATTGCACTGGAAAACTACGCCAACCAGCCTGAAACCTATATAGCTCTACTCGATATCGATAATTTTGACCACGTGAACCGTGCTTATGGTGAAGCTGTGGGTGACAAGATGATCAAGCTGACAGCAGAAGCACTACGCTCGTACTTTCCGAAGCCTAAAGGACTATGCCTTGCTCGTATTGGAGGCAAAGAGTTCGCAGTATTATTTAAAGCAAACGACGGCAACGACGCCAAGTTCCAACTAGACCAGTGCCGAATTGGCGTAGCAGAGAAAACTATTGTGACGCCAGACATCAGCCTCTCTTTAGGCGTGAGTGTCGGTTTTTCACAAATAGAGGGAGAGCCAGATACAGCTCTAGCACTGGCGGAGCAAGCAAAGTTGATTGCTCAACAGCTTGGAAAAAATCGAGTTGAAGGCCACATCAGGGCTGTTGCCAAAGCATCGTAAACCTATACTAACAATTCTGTAGCCACTACAAAGCACCTAGGATTCACACCCTAGATGCTTTTGTTTTTCTAGAAAGTCATTACAATGCGCCTTCGATAAGACAACACCCCTTTTCTAACGACGCGAACCTTATGAAGCTAAGTAACCGACTGCAAACTCTCCACTCCCTTGTCAGCAATGACTACCAGCATATTTGGGACTGTTGCTGTGATCATGGCTTTTTGGGTGTTCAACTGTTATCGGATAATAAAGCGCCTCAGATTCACTTTGTCGACATTGTCCCGTCTCTGATGAGTGAGCTTGAAGGCAAGCTAGCGCGCTACTTTCCGCAAGATAACAGAGCCGAACAAACGGTTAGCAGCCAATGGCAAGTCTACTGCATGGATGTCGCCGCTATTCCGCTTGAGAAACATACAGGCAAACACCTGGTGATTATTGCGGGCGTCGGTGGCGATCTTACTCAAAAGCTCGTAGATGATATTCATCGCCAACACCCAGACAAAGCGATCGATTTCTTGCTTTGTCCGGTGCATCAGCAATTCGAGTTGAGAAGCCATTTAAAGGCGATCCATTTTGGTCTTATTGATGAAGTGTTGATTGAAGAGAACCGTCGTTACTACGAGATTTTATTGGTGAGTAATAGTCGCGGTGATTCAGAAAAGAGCCAAACCGTTAGCGAGATATCAAACGTCGGTGACAAGATCTGGACACCAAGTTGTGATGAACAAGTGAAGGTATCACAGCAATACAAAGCCAAAACATTGCAGCACTACTTACGTATCCATCAAGGACAAGAGAAGCAAGGCAAACCTAGCCAAGTAAAGCATATTATTGATGCTTACCAGGCGGTTGAGCCATAGTAAGTACTAACTTAATGGTTTGAATATTAAGAAAGTCAAATTAATAAAAAAGCCGATAGTTCAATGAGCTATCGGCTTTATTAATGCTATCGATTCAGTTTTAGCTTACTGTTCTTGTTTCTTATAAGCCACATCAGGCTCGTCAACTGTCTCTACCTCAGAAGGCTTATCAACCCCATAAACCGTATCAAGGTAGACGTCTTTCTCTTTCCACGTGCTGTTCAACCAATTGTGGAAGCGACGTTTAAAAGCCTTATCTTCAAAGTAATTACCGTTCACGTTCTCATCCATTGGATGCAATTTAATACGCACAACGACCTTAGTCATTTTGCCCTTCAGCATATCTTCAAACGGAGAGGTTTGGTTTTCAGGGTAAGCTAAGGTCACATCCACGATGCCATCCAAAATTGGGCCCATTGCAGATAAAGCAAATGCCACGCCCCCAGTTTTCGGCTTCAATAAGTGGCGATAAGGGGTCTTTGCTGACGCCAGTTTCTCGTGGTTTGCACGAGTCCCTTCAACAAAATTAACCAATGTTGTCGGTGCTAATTTGAACTTAGTACACGCTTTATTGATTGCATTAAAATCATCATTACGGCGTTCTGGGTTGCGTAATAGGAACTCACGAGAGTGGCGTCTCATGAATGGCATATCTAAGCCCCAGCAGGCCAAGCCAACAAATGGTACGTACAACAATTCATGTTTCAAGAAGTACTTCGTCATCGGCATTTTGTCTTTTAGGATTGAAGACAAAATCACAATATCTGCCCAGCTTAGGTGGTTAGACATCATCAAATACCACTGCTTGGTCGAAATATCTTCCCCCCCTTCCACTTGCCATTCGATATCGTTATTGGCGTTCAACATCCATAAATTAAGAGAAGCCCAACACCAGAATGTGAAGTTAGCGAGACGAGTACATGACTTCTGCACAACAGGGATTGGAAGAATTAGTTTAATGAGGCCAAAGAAGCTTACGGTAAACGCAGTCATTGCAGTATTGATGGTCACGAACAACACGTTCAAGGCCATACGAAGATTATCAAGCATAAAACACGGCTATATTGAGATCGAAAGCCGCCATTATACGCATCTACAAATTATTCTCTTTAGTTATTGGTGGAATATCCTAAGGGTCGAACCACTCAACAGATCTCGGACATGGCTCACTTAACTCTCAGAACGCTAATAGAAACAAAAAAACACAATAGAGTCTTTTGGACACCAAAATAATCTAGTCTTTCTGACTCAATCAAACCTATATCCCACTAAAGAATTAGTACTGATAAGCATTCTCATTATTGGCATGGTACATGCAACTCCAAAAAGTAAGATAGTTGAGTATCCTTAATGAGATAGCTTCTCTACGTAAAGGTGATGATATGACAGATATTCCTCATGGTTTGGTAACCGGAAAAGTCCTACACAAGATAGAGTGGACCGATCAATTGTTCTCACTCCAAGTCAGTGCACCAGTTTCATCCTACCAAGCTGGTCAATTCACAAAGTTGGGGTTACGCAACAGTGAAGGTGAATTTGTTCGACGCGCTTATTCAATGGTGAATGCGCCAGAACATGCAAAAGGTCATCAACATCTGGAGTTTTTGATTGTTAAGGATCAAAACGGCCAGCTCTCTCCTCAACTCCATCAACTGAAGGTGGGTGATGATGTCTTTGTCGGCAAAGACCCTAGTGGATTTATGACATTGGATGAGATCCCAGAGATCGCAGACGATCTATGGATGCTTTCAACCGGAACCGCGGTAGGCCCATTTATCTCAATACTTGAGAGCATGCAGATACAGCAAAATGAGTTGGCTTCAGACAAAGCCTCTTCATTCAAGAATCTGGTTCTAGTGCATGCTGTAAGAACAGAGCAAGACCTGACTTATCGAGATCGTATCACTCAACTCGTTAATCACTTTCAAGGGAGACTTAAATATGTGCCAATTATTTCTAGAGAATCAGTTACCGGAACTTTGCGCGGACGAATCCCAAATTTGTTACTTGGAGGCGACCTCGAGCAAGCCGCGTCTGTCGCTTTCAATCAAACCCGCAGTTTTTTCTACCTTTGCGGCAATCCGCAAATGGTTCGTGACACAAGCGAAGCGCTAACTAGCTTAGGTTTCGAGAAGCACTTACGCCGAAAACCCGGCCAATTCAGCAGTGAAAACTACTGGTAATCACAGTCACCAATTCCATCAAAGCTAAAGCTTATATTCAAAATACAGACAGATAAGAGGTTTTATATGAGTCATTTACGTATTCCGTCACACTGGAAAATTCAACGTTCAACGCCCGAAAGTAAGATTCATTCAATATTGATGAACTTATAAGCAAGCAACCTCGTAATGTGATTTTTAATGTTCAATAAGTGAAGACAAAAGATCAAATAACCATAGCAATTACAATGACTAATGGTGATAGACAAGAGAAAAAAACTCTAGCACACTGAACAGAGTTGTAGGGCATGTTGACCTATCGAGCTGATTTTTGCAGCCGTTTGTGGGTTATTTATACAAGGCAGAGAATTCGACGTGTAGCTCGCCTACATGAGAATTCGATAACGCTGTAGAAAGGAACCACAAACACTGCCCGAAGGGTTCGGCTAAAATCGTTTTACTCTTTGTTGAGAGGGTTTTGCTTAGAATGACTAGGCGGCAAACCTCTCGTCGCGATTAAAACGATTTTATCTCGAACAAAACTTAACCGCGAAAGGTCAACATGCCCTTGTTTTAATCCCGTTTCAGAGAATGAATTAGTGGGTTATTTATATTTTAGGTAAGAGAGGAAGCCATGCTCAACATTGCTTTTTTTAGCTCAAAATCATACGACGAAAAATCATTCGAACTGGCAAAAGGCGAACTCAACGCTGAGTTTCATTTTCACGATTTTCGACTCACCACAACAACAGCAAAAATGGCGCACGACAACGAAGTGGTTTGTGCGTTTGTAAACGATGACCTATCGCGAGACGCGTTAGAGATTCTTGCTCAAGGCGGCACCAAGTTAATCGCGATGCGCTGTGCGGGCTTTGACAAGGTCGACCTAGACGCAGCCAAAGAGTTTGGCTTGCAAGTGGTACGCGTTCCTGCTTATTCACCAGAGTCAGTAGCAGAACATACGGTCGGCATGATGATGTGTTTAAACCGCAAGCTGCACAAAGCGTATCAGCGTACTCGTGATGCAAACTTCTCTCTTGAGGGCTTGGTAGGCTTCAACTTCCACGGTAAAACTGTAGGTGTGATAGGCTCTGGAAAAATTGGCCTAGCGACCATGCGTATTCTGAAAGGTTTAGGCATGAACATCCTATGCTACGACCCATATCCGAATCCGTTGGCTGTCGAACTTGGGGCTAAATATGTTGAACTAGACGAGCTTTACCAAGAGTCTGATGTGATTTCTCTGCACTGTCCGATGAGTAAAGAGAACTACCACTTATTGGATGCAACGGCATTTGAGAAGATGAAAGATGGCGTGATGATCGTCAACACCAGCCGTGGTGAACTGCTGGATTCAACCGCAGCGATTGAAGCGCTCAAACAAAGCAAAATCGGCGCGCTTGGTCTTGATGTTTACGACAACGAGAAAGAGCTGTTCTTCCAAGACAAATCTAACGATGTGATTGTCGATGACGTATTCCGTCGCCTATCTGCTTGTCACAATGTATTGTTCACAGGTCACCAAGCTTTCTTGACCAAAGATGCTCTGTTCAACATCGCCAATACAACGCTCACCAGTGTTGATGCCTTCTTTGCTGGCAACACCAGCGGTAACGAACTCGTTTAATAGCTAATTGAGTTAATAGCAGACTGAGTTAAAAACAAACTAGGTCTACAAATATAAAGCCACGCTATTCCTAAGTGAACAGCGTGGCTTTGTCGTTTATCCAGTATTCTAAAAACGTTCCTAGACGCAGAAATGACAATCTTCGGTGTCTAAACCATACACGCCTTTTCGAATGGCAAGATGCTCTTCACCGGCTTTTACGCCCATCTCGTAACCTGCATTAAGAGTGCTTTGATCCATAGTTAAACGCTTAACCGCGAACGCTTCTGGCGGCGCTATCACTTTAATGGTCGCATCTTTGGGTGGGTTACGAATGAACTCCAGAGACTGGTTGTAGTTTTCAGCACGTACCGCCATCGACTCAGCAATATTCGGGAATTTCTTTAATAGTTTCTTCAGCATCCATTGGTGCTTTTGAGGCTTCATTCGGTAGCTCAATGGGTGAGACAGAATCACGGTAATATCGCGTGCGCCACGGCGATATGCTTCACGAACCGGAATCGAATCGGCTACACCGCCATCGGTATAACAGCCACCAGAGAAACACGGAGTTTCACGGTAAGCGATAGGTAAAGCCGTTGTTGCTTCAACAACATTAGAAAGGTTTTCTGGCTTAATATGGTAGTAGTCTGCACTGCCCGTATCGACATTTGTGACAGCAGCAATGAGTGGGATACTTGAAAATAGCTCGCCACAGTCCAGCGGATAACGTTGATTGGATTCGTTCCATAACCACTTAACGTCCACTAAGTTACCGCCCTTGGCAAAGCGAGCAGGGTTAAAGAAGGTCTTATCCGTCGCCATCGTGGTGATCACATCATAACTGCGTTTTGGTGCATGAGATAAGTAGCCAACCAGATTCGACACACCTGCAGATACGCCGATGGCAAAGTCATAAGGACGGAAATCGTCTTGCATAAAGGCGTCTAAAACTCCGGCAGCAAAAATGCCTCTCATTGCTCCACCTTCAACGATTAATGCGCTCTTATTCATCTCAAACTCTTCTACTTTATAAACTGATAGTCGTAGAATAATCCCATCACTCTTACAAAGATAATGGGATAGATTTATCAATTCGATAGGTAAAAACTATCAATGTGGATTATTAAATTTTTCAATGATTTAGGGTTGCTTAATAAACAGCGAGATCAAAAAAGGCCGTTGAGTGATTCACTCAACGGCCTTTCAATTAACGAATCAAGATGATTGATTACGACTTAAATTCGCTCACATCGATTTCAAGCAGTTTACCAATGCCTTCACCGTATGCAGGGTCAGCTTTGTAACAGTGTCTTAGGTGACGCAATTGAATCTCTTTTGGCACGCCGCCTAGGTTGCGAGCAGTGTTATCAAAAAGAATCGCTTGCTTCTCTGGTGTCATTAGGCGGAACAAGTCACCCGGTTGCGAGAAGTAATCTTCATCTTCGCGGTGATCCCAGTGTGCTGCTGCGCCATCTAGGTTCAGTGCTGGTTCAGCGAAATCTGGTTGCTCAGCCCATTGACCTTCGTTGTTTGGCTCATAACCTAATGTGCCACCGAAGTTACCATCGACACGCATCGCGCCATCACGGTGGTAGCTGTGTACTGGGCAACGAGGCGCATTCACTGGAATGTGCTGATGGTTTACACCCAAACGGTACCGCTGTGCATCACCGTAAGCAAATAGGCGACCTTGAAGCATCTTATCTGGTGAGAAACTGATACCCGGAACTACGTTTGCTGGGTTGAACGCCGACTGCTCAACTTCTGCGAAGAAGTTTTGTGGATTACGGTTTAGCTCAAATTCGCCCACTTCAATTAATGGGTAATCAGCGTGAGGCCAAATCTTAGTTAAGTCGAATGGGTTGTAAGGAACCGTTGCCGCATCAGCTTCTGGCATAATTTGAACTTTCAACGTCCATTTCGGGAAATCTTGGTTATCGATGCTGTCTAGCAAATCGCGTTGGTGGCTTTCACGATCATCACCGATCACTTGTGCCGCTTCTGCGTCAGACAAGTTTTTAATACCTTGCTGAGATTTGAAGTGGAATTTAACCCAGAAACGTTCGTTGTCAGCATTAATGAAGCTGAACGTGTGACTGCCGAAACCATGCATGTGGCGGTAAGTCGCAGGGATACCGCGATCACTCATCACGATAGTAATTTGGTGAAGTGCTTCAGGTAAAGAAGTCCAGAAATCCCAGTTGTTCTTCGCGCTGCGCATGTTAGTGCGAGGGTCACGTTTAACGGCGTGGTTTAAGTCTGGGAACTTAAGAGGATCACGAAGGAAGAATACTGGCGTGTTGTTACCCACCATATCCCAGTTGCCTTCTTCAGTATAAAACTTCAATGCAAAGCCACGAATATCACGTTCAGCATCGGCAGCACCGCGCTCACCCGCAACTGTTGTGAAACGTGCAAACAAGTCGGTTTTTTTACCTATTTCAGAGAACAATTTTGCCTTGGTGTATTTTGTGATGTCGTGTGTAACGGTAAATGTGCCGTAAGCACCTGAGCCTTTCGCGTGCATACGACGCTCTGGAATCACCTCACGATCAAAATGCGCCATTTTTTCTAAAAACCAAACATCTTGAAGAAGTTGAGGACCGCGTTTACCCGCAGTTTGAACATTCTGGTTATGAGCAACAGGACAACCCGCAGCTGTAGTTAATTTTTTACTCATGATCGATTCCTTAGAGGGTAAATGTGCACAATCGTTGTGACACCGTAAATTTAAGTAGACCCAGCATTTAAACCATTGAATTAGTGTGGATAAAGAATAGGTCGGCATTAAAAATAAACATAATCGTTTCTATTTATCTTTGTTATAGATAAAACCTATCAAGTTGACTGTTCATTTCTTCACACGAGACTGAACAACAACATCCCCGCCAAAGTTGGCATAATCCCATAAGAAAGACCATGATATCAGTTTGCGATCAAATTTCACTACTTGCATATTGAAATCATAGTTTGAGGGCATCGTTCAAAACTTTGGGCTTAGCAGAGTGGCGTTGAATTAATCGATGATGATATAGTCCACCATAATAAAATATATTGGATATTATCATGCACTCTAGCGACATTATGAAACTGGCAAATTTGGGCGTTAATATCGAAATTTCAAAAGATTCTTCATTGCATCCTTCTGATGCGTTAGAGGTCGTGAAGATTGTTGCTGAAATCGGTAGCCAAATCGTCATCAAGAAGAAATACCATACGGACTACCTAATTAAGATGGCTGAAGTAGGCCGTGATCATGTGACTATTGCTGTTTAAGAACAGCCACTATTTCGAAATTGACATAACCTCAGCTTCAACAGTTTAGAGCGACATGTTGATATAAAAATGCAGCATATTGGGGGGCAATATGCTGCATTTTCTCTTTTCGTTAGGAGCATTGAGAACGCAAAGAGAAACGGGTTAATCATTCTAAGTAGAGCTAGTGGTCAAACAACATCGGAACACCCGTTTGCACACATACCTCGTTCAAACGCTTTTGTGCCGTCAGAATATTCTCTTTCCAACGCTCATCTTGAGCCCACATCTCAATCACGAGTGGTACGACACACTCCGTTTCTTTCAATGTTTCAAAAATGGCATTAAAGTCGACTTCACCATCACCAATCACTAAGTCTCGAAATTGACCTTTGTATTCGTCAGTCACTTTATAAGTGTCTTTGAGGTGGATCTGAGTGATATGAGGCTTGCTCAACTTTAGTTCCGTCACTATGTCGTAATTCCAACCGGAGATATTACCCACATCTGGATACGCCGTGAAATACGGTGAATTGACTTCACGACTCAGCACTTCAAACTTGCTCAAAGAGTTCAAGTAATCGGTATCCATGATCTCCACAGCGAGCATAACGCCCGACCTTTCCGCCAACTGCGCAGAAAGCTTCATGCCTTCAATGAACCTCTGGTGAGTCACCTTATCCGCAGGCTCGTAGTAAACGTCATACCCAGCCAATTGGATGGTACGAATACCCAATTTGTAAGCGAGTGAGATCGCTTTTTCCATATGGATAGCCGCTTGTTCACGAATCACCGGATCTGCAGATCCAAATGGGAACTTGCGATGCGCGCTTAAACACATGGATTGCAGCGGTACACCATGCTTTTCACACAGGCGACGTAAGACATACACTTCATCGTCATTCCAATCCAAACGGCTACGGCGCTCGTCTGATTCATCTACCGATATCTCAAGAAAATCAAAGCCGAGCTCTTTGGTTGTTGCCAGTTTGTCTTCCCAGCTGAGTTCGTTAGGTAGGGCCTTCTCATAAAGCCCTACTCGGTGGCGTAATAAGTTTTGGTACATAACGCCTCCTAATTCCAGTAACGGTCGATCTGAGCTTTTAGTGCTTCTGCTGTTTCTTTACCTTTTTCACCCGCAAGTGCGCGACCTGCAATAAAGGTTTTCGCTTTAATGCCTTCAAATAGGTAAAGGTCTTCAGGCACGATGCCACCTGTGATAGAAAGCTCGATGCCCATTTCAGACAATGCACGCATCTTCACAAGATCTTCTTCAGTCCAGCCCACACCAGCTAATTCAGCGTCACGAGAACGGTGATAGATAGCTTGAGAGATACCTAGGTCGACCCAAGATTGAGCATCGTCCATTGTCCAATTGCCGTAAATTTCGATTTGGATTTCACCGTTAAATTCGTCAGCGACTTTCTTACACGCACCAATGGTTGCGATGTGTGCAGCCGCAGAAACGGTTATCCAATCAGCACCCGCTTCGAATGCCATTCGAGCCAAAATTGCGCCGCCATCGGTGGTTTTCATATCGCACACAAGGATATGGTCTGGGTGGTTTTTACGAAGGGTAGAAACCGCTGTCATCCCTTCAGCAAAAGCCAAAATAGTGCCCACTTCAATCACATCAACAAAGCTTTCAACGTTGTTTGCCACTTCAATTGCGGCAGGAAGATTTGTTTGGTCTAGGGCGATCTGAATCATTGGTTTAGTCATGTTGTTATCCTTTAATTTGTTCACGTATTAGACGGGCTAAGCCATCATGGTTGTTATCTGTTGAGCACACGCGTTGAACGTGTGATTTGACGATGTCATCAGCATTGAGCATCGCTACACCGAATCCGGCGTACTTAATCATGGATATGTCGTTGTGGTTATCACCGACGGCAATGACGTCATCGGCGTGATAACCGAGTTCTGCGATGTATTCAGCAAGGCGTAGGCCCTTACTGTTACCTTTTGCAGCAAAGTCGATTCGGTTTGACCAAGAACGCTCACCGTTGAAGTTCTCTCCTATCCATGGGTGTTGCATTAAACGGTCGACGGAATCTTGGCTCCCCTCTACCACAAACTTCCAAACGTGTTCAGCTTGTTGAGCTGTTTCTATGAATGATTCCACTTGGTAAATTTGTGGGCGATGTTGCTCTGGTGCCGTTTCAGCCCAGCTTTCCAATGTCAACATGTAGGCAAATGGGTTGTACTGTGAGTACGTCATGGCATGAGTTATATACATCACCATCTTGAGCTGAAACTCGTCAGCCATGTTAATGAAAGTAAGTGCCTTATCTTTCTCTATGGCGTTTTGAGTCAATACCGTTTCAGTTTGATAGTCATAAACATAAGTGCCGTTACAGCAGATGATTGGAGTATCTAGCCCCAATTCGTAATAGTAAGGTCGTGCTGCTGTGTGGTGTCGGCCAGTAACAATCATGACGTGACAACTTTGTTTGGCTTCTTGAATCGCCTTTTTTACTTCTGGATGAATCGTGTGATCATCCTTTAACACGGTTCCATCGAGATCTAACGCCAGCACTTTATACATAGAGTCCTCTACTTATTCCCTGAAGTCGGGCCTAATCAATATTGAAGCTACTTAGAGTCGAAGCTCGTTAAACGGCTTACTTAAACAGCCTACTTAAACGAACAGTCGATTTACTGTTGGCCGTAATAAGCATTTTCACCGTGCTTACGTAAGTAGTGTTTGTCGGATAGTTCTGGCTGAATTTTGATGCCGCTATTCAAGGTGCGCGTTGCCAACGCCATTGCCGACACTTCTTCTAATACCACCGCGTTATGAACGGCGTCGTTGGCATCTTTGCCCCAAGAGAACGGCGCATGTCCTGCAACAATCACACTTGGAACGGCCATTGGATCGATTCGACGTTGCTTGAACTCTTCAATAATCACCAAGCCAGTATTTTTCTCGTACTCTTCAGAAATTTCAGAGTGAGACAATCGACGTGTACATGGGATGTCACCGTAGAAATAATCAGCGTGAGTGGTGCCTAAGGCTGGGATGTCGATACCCGCTTGTGCCCAAATGGTGGCACTGCGTGAATGCGTGTGAACAATGCCACTCACTTCAGGGAAAGCTTTATAGAGCTCTAAGTGCGTTGCGGTATCGCTTGAAGGATTGAGTTTCCCTTCAACAACCTTGCCTTCGAGATCGACGACCACCATGTCTTCAGCCGTCATATCACTGTATTCGACACCTGATGGTTTAATCGCTATCACTCCGTTAACACGGTCAAACTCAGAGACATTACCCCAAGTAAATGTCACCAAACCGTATTTCGGAAGTTGCAAATTGGCTTCTAAAACACGTTGTTTCAATTGGCTATATTTAGACATCGTTGCCTCCTTACGCCGCTTCCGCTTGAAGCAATGCAGCATCAATTAAACGCGCCACTTCTTCTGGGCTTTTGCACGCGCGAAGTTTTGAGAAGTCTTCATCGAATTCAATCAAGTTCGCCACTTGCATGGTGCCTTCGATGTGCTCTTCTGAGTCCTTACCCGCTAGTGTTATCAGCACATCTACAGGCTCATCAACACCTTCAAACGTAATTGGCGTTTCAAGCACGGTTAGCGCAAACCCAGTACGAATAACACCGTCTTCAGGGCGGCAATGTGGCAGTGCGAACGCATCGTGAATACAGATATAAGGGCCTTCTTCACCAATCGCTTTGGTAATCGCGTCGTAGTAACGCTCTTCTGCAATACCCGCTTTCACCAATGCATCAGTCCCAAGCTTGATCGCCGCTTTCCAGTCAGCTGCTTTTGCGTTCAGTAGGATAGAGTTATTCTTGATAAGAGATTCTTTTAAGTTCATGTTATTGCTCACTTATATAATTGTTTTTATTGGCTCAGCAGTGCGACACCACTGAGCCGTTTTTAATTATTTATGGAAGTTGTTCTCGATGATGGAAACAAGTTCGTCGCCGAAAGTTTTCACCATAATCATGTTCTTAACCGCTAACTGTTGCTTACCTTCCGGCAGACCCGTGATCTTCGCTGCAAGAGCAACCGAAGTAACGATGATGTCGAATGAACCAAGGTGTGATTTGTAATCAGTGATGGCGCTGTTAAAGGTCGAGCTTGGGATGCCTTTCTTGTCCAAATACTCTTTGATTTTCTTAGAGCACATCATTGAAGAACCTTGTCCTGAGCCACAGCACACTAAGACACGAACCGGTTTCTGGTCAGCGGCTGGTGAGATTCGAGTTTCTGATGTTGTAGAAGCTGCCGTTGTTGAAACAGATGGTGCTTCAGCGGTTGCTGTCGATTGTTGTGGAACCGCGACTTCAACCTCAATACCTTCAGGCGTTACTGCGGTCATTGTTTCAGCAGCAGCTTCTGCGTCTTCTTCAGCTCGTAGTTGCTTAGAAGCGAAGTACATGTAGATGCCAGCCAAAGCCAAAATCACAAAGAAGAACATGCTAGAGCTTGAGATACCTTGCATGATTGGTGGGAATACCAGAGCCCAGTCAGCCATGCCCATCCAGCCATTAAACTCAGTACCTGATTGAGCGAAGATATGGATTGCCCACGCAGAGCCAACCACTTCGATGATGCCCATCACGAAACAGATCTTCATCACCGCTTTCCAGCCACCAAAGTGGTTAGCAAACACACCGATAGTGGCGTTCGAGAAGAACATTGGGATAAAGCCAGGAATGATCATGATTGGTGCGTCAAACGCTAGCATTGCAAGAACAGCGGTGAATTGACCCACTGCGCCCCACATGAAACCAAATACCATTGCGTTAGGAGAGTAGGCGTAAATAGCAGCACAATCGATTGCTAAAACAGCGTTAGGAATAAGGCGTTGAGAAATACCGTTAAATGCCTCGGACAGTTCCGCAACGAACATGCGAACACCAGTAACGATGACTTGAATGGCAACAGCGAATTTCAAACCAGTTTCAAAAATGTAGATAAACCAGTGCGTTTTACCTGCCATGTCCTGAAGGTTATCAAGACCGAACGAAAGAAGAATAATGCCGAAGAAACCAGTCATTACTAACGTTGTTGCAGCGATACTGTCGTGGAAAATGTGTAACCACTTAGGCAGTTTGATGTGGTCAACACTGTCGTTCTTGTCGCCAAGCTTCGGTGCAACCTTGGTGGCTACCCATGAAGCAAACTGTTGTTGGTGACCAATCGAGAAACCCGCACCACCAGTGACTTCTTGAGTCGGCTTGAACATGATGTTTGAGGAGATACCCCAGTACAACGCCATCAATATTGCTGAATAAATAATGGTTTCCCACATATCTGCACCAAGCACGAAGTAGAAAACAGCAATGAGGCCAGCTTGCTGGAACATGATATGCCCAGTCAGCATGATGGTTCTGATACCCGTAATACGTCGGAAGGCAACAAGTAGAATGTTTAGCCCAAGAGCCAGTAATACTGCATACCCAACCCAAGAGTAGTTGTCGCCCATGGTTTCCATGGTGGACATCATGGAGGTGTACGGGTCAATTACCGATCCCGTTAATCCATGTATTTCACTCATTTTTTCAATAACCGGTTTAAAACCCGCTACCAATGTTCCTGCACCTACCTGCACTATCATGAAACCAACGATGGTTTTAATAGAGCCGGAGATAACAGTTGTTGCGTCACGTTTTAGAAGGATGTAGCCGAGACAAGTAACAAGACCGAGTAGCAACGGTGCTTTGGTCATTACCTGACTGTAAAAAATATAGAAAATATCGTATAAGAATTCCATATCTTTACCCCTGATTGATTTTTAATTTTAATGATTTGTAGGATGTGATGATTCTAGTTTTGCTCACGAACTAGACTTTACCAATCAAAAGTAATCATTCAATGCTCACTTGTGATTACTTTGATTTATATCAATTAACCACACCCAGAATGTGCTTAATTGAGCTTTAGATCACACGTAAAAATTATAAATACAATAAAATCAACCACTTATAAAACATTGTGATTAATGTCTGGTTTTTATAGCGATGTGGTTTGACAATCATGATGGTGATTATTAGAATCAAAACAAATCAAAAGTAATCATTAAATTGTCACAACGACAAAAAGAGTGATAAATATGAATGAAGTACAAAGACATAACGGCATCTTGTCGCTGTTAGAAGATATGCAGACAATCAACGTCTCTCATATTATTGATAAATTTAGCGTTTCTCCTGCTACTGCTAGGCGCGATATCGCTAAGTTAGATGAAGTTGGCCGACTTAGAAAAATTCGAAATGGTGCGGAACGAGTAGAAACTCAGAAGAGAAAGTGGTCACCACTGAATATCAACAGCACTGAGTTCTATGAAGAGAAATCAGAGATTGCTCAAGCAGCTGCAGGGCTTTGTCAGGCTGGCGATACAGTCGTGATCAACTGTGGTTCGACGGCTTTCCTACTCGGTCAGCAACTATGTGGCGATGACGTTCAAATCGTAACGAACTACTTTCCACTCGCAAGCTACTTGATCAACGAAGATCATGACGATGTCATCATCATTGGTGGTCAATACAACAAAGCGCAGAACA
The DNA here is from genome assembly GCF_020806305.2 of Vibrio sp. F13. Taxonomy (NCBI): domain Bacteria; kingdom Pseudomonadati; phylum Pseudomonadota; class Gammaproteobacteria; order Vibrionales; family Vibrionaceae; genus Vibrio; species Vibrio sp. F13. The sequence continues at coordinate 196,969 of NZ_CP170176.1, forward strand.
TCTTTCTAAACCCTGCCCCTAATTCATTAGGCGGCTATGCGGGAAACTGGATGTTCACCTCAGGTAAAGGCTTAACCGATGCCGGGCTGTACAAAGCCGACATGTTAACGGCCGTAGCCGAACAACAAATGCTCGAACAGGTCGATAAGCTTGTCGTCGTGGTCGATAGCTCAAAAGTTGGACAACGTACCGGAATGCTCTTTTGCAGCACCAAGCAAATAGACATTGTCATCACCGGTAAAGACGCCAATCCCGAAGTCGTAAAACTGATTGAAGCTCAAGGGACGCAAGTCATCCTAGTTTAAATCGCAGGGCTAACTAGCCCACCAATAATAATAAATTTAGCTCAGTGCCTTAATCCAAATTAAGGCGCTCGGCTCCCTACATCCAAAATTAATCAAATTATTGAAATAAAAGGTATTATCATGAGCAATGTAAACGAAATCACTCGCGAGTCTTGGATCCTAAATACATTCCCTGAGTGGGGTACATGGTTAAATGAAGAGATTGAACAAACAGTTGTGCAACCGGGTACGTTTTCTATGTGGTGGCTGGGTTGTACAGGTATTTGGCTAAAATCAGAAGAAGGTGCAAACCTATCAATGGACTTCTGGTGTGGTACTGGTAAAAAAACACAAGCCGTTCAAAAAATGAAAAACCAGCACCAAATGATGCGTATGGGCGGTGTGGAAGCACTTCAACCAAACCTACGTACCGCGATCTTCCCATTGGACCCTTTCGCTATCAAAGAGATCGATGCAGTTATGGCATCTCATGACCACGGCGACCACATTGATATCAACGTTGCAGCGGCAGTTCTACAAAACTGCGGCGACCACGTTAAATTCATTGGCCCTAAAGCGTGTGTTGATTTATGGATGAAATGGGGTGTGCCAGAAGATCGGTGTGTTATTGCTAAAGTTGGCGACGAGATCAAAATCAAAGACGTGAACATCAAGGTTCTTGACGCATTCGACCGTACAGCTCTAGTGACACTTCCTGAAGGAACATCTTCCCTAGACAAAGAAATTCTAGACGGAATGGACGACCGTGCAGTGAACTACCTAGTAGAAACAACAGGCGGTTCAGTTTACCACTCTGGTGATTCTCACTACTCAAACTACTATGCTAAACACGGTAATGACCACAAGATCGACGTTGCACTGCTTTCTTACGGTGAGAACCCACGTGGCGTAACAGACAAAATGACATCTTCAGACATTCTTCGTGCTGCTGAGTCTTTGAACTGTGAAGTAGTTGTTCCGTTCCACCACGACATTTGGGCTAACTTCCAAAATGACCCGCGTGAAATCGAAATGCTGTGGAACATGAAGAAAGAACGTCTTCAATACGGCTTCGCACCTTTCTTCTGGCAAGTTGGTGGTAAATACACATACCCAACAGATAAAGGCCGCATGCACTACCAGCACTTCCGTGGCTTTGCAGACATCTTCACAAATGACCCAGAACTGCCATACCGCGCATTCTTGTAAACATTAAGAAAAGCACTAACTAGGGAGCAATGCGCTCCCTTTTTTTATCATCGAATAAGGATGTTGATATGGTATTACGTGAGTTCAAAAAACATTTCAGTCGTGGCGACCTGAAAGCAGCAATTGGTGTCGTGTCCCCTGGAGCTAATGGTTATTACTTAATGGTCAAAAGTCATAAGTGGGGAGTAAACAGCTTTCTTGAATCCGACAGAAAAATGCAACCCAGGGTATTCAAGACTCAACAAGCTTTGTTGAACGCCGCTAAAGCAATCGGTTTTTCCTACCACTCGATTGATATCCAACATTTATAATCAAGATGGTTAGATATTGGGTTGATTCTGTTATCGGTGTCGCTTCGTAAAATAACCAAACATTCAGAGCCTGAATACCACAACTCCAAAATCATCTATTTATCCACTCGATAAAAATAATTCTTACAATTAAGCGTGTTTATTCGTTAATAATATTGTTACTCAACGGCATAATAGTCATGAATCCATTCAAAGAGTTAGGTTATGTTCTACAAGCGTCTTTTGGTATTGGCTTTACCGCTTACTTTTGTGTTTTCCACCCATGCTGAAACGTTTGGTGAACGAATGGCGCGCATCGAACAAGAGAATGTACTGGCGAAAACCATGAGTGAAGAACAAGTTGAATTGATACAAAAAGTCGTACAGACCAATCACTGCGCTAAAGTGGCGTTAACCCATCACCAACGCATTTTGGGCCAATATAAGGTTGAGACATCTTCTTCTGAGTTATTCGTAAAATGGCGTCAACTCGGTAAGCAGTTAGACGCTCAATACGAGATGGATTACCCCGGCTACCCTAAGCACGCTTTTCAAGAATATCCTGCGGCTTCAGGCAAAGTCGATGGCTACCTTTTTGCTCTAATCGACAATGGTTTAAACGAGCAATCGTGGATCGCCAAAGAATTTAAGCAGTGTAAAAAGAATAAGCTCATATCCCGAACCTAAGCTCTAGTCTGCTCTGGTTCGAGAGTGCTCACTCGCATTAGTTCTAATAAAGTAAGAACAGCCCTTCATAACCGCCAATTTCTATTTCACTCACATAGTCACCAACGTTACCGTTAGCATCAACAAGTTTCATTGGAACATCCAGCGCGATGGTGAGTTTTGCCGCGTCATAAAAGCTCGGATTCTTACCGTGGAAATCCGTGCGATACAACACACGACCATTGCTGAACTCTCTCGCTAACACCATGTCCTCAGGGCCACCAGCAACCACCTGATTTTCAGATTGATACATAAAGTACGTGAACGTCGGTAGAACGTGAGTGATACCATTGGGCAGATCAGCATGCACCATTTCGTTCATCGAGGAATCGCCAACGATGGTGTAGTCAGCAGGCTGAGGTGTCGTTGTCGAAAGCATCAAAGGAATCGGCGCAAAGCCTTGTGGGATTTGATGACTCGGCTCTCCCAAGTCAACGGCCAATAACGAACTGGGTTGGTAGGCGATGTTTTTAGGGACACCACTTTGCCAGAAAGTGTCAGCCGTCGTATTGCCACTTCCATAGACGTAACCATTGTTCCACTGATTAAAGTAGCTATGTTGAGCATGTCGATTGAGGTGGTAGATCGCTAGGGTCGAGTATTGGTCTTGCTTCCAATTATCTTCACTATTTCCAAGATATTGAACTCGCCCATAACGCGTTGTCGCCTGAAAAATAACACTTTGCCCATTGTAGGCGAGCGCAGAATTATCCCAGAATTTTGAGATCCCCGAGTAACCACTAAACCCAGTAGACGGAAAAATGTAGTGCTCGCGTAAATACAGAGAGCCCGCCTCGCTAAGATGAGACTGTCCATTTCGACCCAGTAAGTTCGCGGTTCCGATATTCAACCCAATCGACGCATCACTTTCTAAAGCAGAAAGATTTTTGAGAAACGCTGAAAATTGTTGCTTGTAGAGATCATCCGCTTGATTCGAACCCGCAACAGCTCCTAACTCTTGAACATGCCCGCCAGAGTGAACATAGAACTGGTTCGAGCCAATGAGTTTATTTGTGTCGTCGTTGTACGCACCATTCAAACCTTGTCTTGCCCAGCTTTGCTTGTAGTAGCGATGAATAGCAGATAGATAATCCGCGTTTGCGACGTTCGTTAGCGACCAAGATGAGTTAGCGCTCCACATTCGACCAAATGGCACAACTCTTGATTCCCAACGAAAACGCGCTGTCGCGTTCTTATTGGTTCGATTTCTATACTCACTTGGCGACAAGTAGTTATCGCCATCTAGGTCTGCAGACACATCAAAGCCGCGGATTTTTCGCCATTGGCTGATAGCATTGCCGTCCGGCGTTGTAATCGGAGCGTCGGTTAACTTGACGGTTGGAAAGCTGTTCTTGAGTTTCACTTCTTTTAAACGCGGCCTGTCGTCGGCGTTCTCACTTTGCCAACGAACTCTCACAACGTATAAGCGCCCACCACCTCTCAAAAAGGTTGAACCAAAATACTGGCCGCCGCCATAACTCGCACCGCTCCCATCATGAGTTGTGGCTCTTAACCAGTTATCCGGAAGGTTCCAGATCACCGATTGGTTTTTGGTCATATTGAGCGTTTTGTCTTTCTTTACATCAAGCCTTTCCCATTGTGAAACCCTACCCTGAGAATCAATAGCAGTTGGGTATTCAATCCAAAATTCACCGCTGCCAGCAAACTGTGAGAACTTAAAGGTCAGCCGTTCGAACTGTTCAGCATGATAGACATACAAAGCCCCACCCTGTTCGAAATTCTCAAACACATCGGCATCCCACGGAGGCTCTTGATACAACCAAAAACCAGCATGGTCTTCACTGGCTGTATAACCCAAGATCATAGGTTTTCGGTTTAAAAGGGTCTTTTCGCCATGAGTTTTATCAACTTCGGCAATGACAGTATCTTCAGAAAAGTGCAGGAAATAGTCTTCGAAATTGAGGCCTTCTAACTCAGCTTGGTTACGGAGATCGTTCTCCAACCAACCCGAGTTCATCGCCATGACTTGGTTGTACATATAACCAATTGTCGTGGCCCGCTCATTGTCGGCTTTGTCGGCATAAGCTCCGAACACAATATCACTGTTGGAAATTTCCCAATCAATGGCGGCATTCGTAGATAGTGGGGAGCCCGAAAGATCAACACCAACTTCATGTTGCCCTGGCAGCACAACCGCTGTACCAACAGCAAAAGCGTAACCAGCGATTAAACATGACGGTATGAGTGCCAGCAGCCCAGAAATGTAGGTTTTCATGATTCAAATTTCCTAATCGATACTGTCATGCCTTAAATCACAAGACGAAAAGTCAGCCAACTTACGTGTCAATTTAGGAATCAAAATACGAAAAAAGTATCGACTACATGGCTCTATTGTTCAAGTGCTCGTCTGTCTTGTTTCATCGGTGGCAAGTAAAACGAGCAAATGCCGATTCAAAATCAATGCATTAAGGAAAATATAAGTTTTTGTGATTTTAATTTTATTTGGAAACCAAGTATCTCCGGCTAACGAGAAATCAGCTCAGATTTTCTCAAAATGAGAATAATACGGTTTGGAAGATGAGAAGTTATCAGAGCCTAGAACTCAGAATAGGACTTGGATTTGCTGTATCGAATCTCAGTTTGAGCGCCACACTATTGAAACTCAATTTGGATAGGCTGTCTAAACAAGAACGATGACAACGCTCCTTAAAGCCTCTTGTTCCACTTCCCTTGATGGTCGCGATCGCAATTTTCTTGCGTATCGTAGCTAACATGCTTATCGATATTCTTCAGTTGAATTCCAACTTGATTGAACGCTTGTTGAATAGCCCCTGAGACACTCTGTTGACCTTCGCCACTTAAGAAGTTCGTTCTATCCTGATTGGTATCGAATACACAGACAATTTTCAAACTTTGCGGAAAAGAGGAAAAGTTGACCGAGTGAGTCACCCACAAAAAACCATCGAAGCCTTTCAGCGTGTCTTCACAAACGTCAGTTAACACGTCTCTGATTTGATTCTCGATTTTCTTATCTGATTTACGCATGCGGCAAAGGTCCTATTTAACACCTTAAAAAATAAGGTTTTTCGGTCAGTTTCGTACTACCTGATATTGGACACTGTGGCGGTTTCAAATGCAAAGTATTTATTGGGGAGAGTCGACTGGAAGATATAGAGGAAACGCCTCATGTTTGATAGCTTACGAGGCGATCAAACATGAGACGAGTATAGAATTTACTAAAACATTAGCTCGCCGCTTGTTCCCAATCAGTTAATAACTTCATGATTACGCGAGAGTCTTGGTGGGTTGCCATTGGCGCAGCAAGTTGTGTATCACCTTGCTCAACCGCTTGGCGGATATTGCGCACTTGATAATGGAAACCATCACCTTGCGCTTCGACTTTCACTTCACGTGTCGACGTCTCATAGATCTCTACCGTAAACGTGTTTTCTGCCGTCGGTAGCCATGGATTAGTATCTAGCGTGATACAGCCTTTGCTGCCTAGGATCGTAAAACCATGCTTTAAACCGTGGTCTTCAGCAGTGTGGATTTGTGCGGTAAAACGGTCGTTGAAATGCATCATCGCCGACGATTCACAGATATTGCCATCTTCGCCTCGTCGACCGATTGCTGAGATCTGCACGTCATCGAACACGCTCTCACCAAATTGCTGCTGCGCAACAGAGTGAATCAGCGACATTGGGTAACAGCCAAGGTTGTATAGCGCGCCTTTGCTCGCAGGATTCACGAACTGATCAATCGCCGCAACGTAGGAACCTTGAATTGAACGCACTTCGCCAATCTCACCAGTTGCCAGTTCTTGATGAAGCTTGGTGATAAGTGGATGGTTTAAATACATCAAACCTTCAGCAAAGAATACGCCCGCTTCTTTCACGGCTAGTAAAGCTTGCTCGGTTTTTTCCATATCTACCGACAAAGACTTCTCACACAAGATCGCTTTGCCTTTTTGAGCCGCTTTAATCACATACTCATGATGAACGTGGTTTGGTAGAGCAATGTAGATAATGTCGACCGACTCATCTTCAATCAAGGCTTCATAGTTGTTGAAGGTTCGTGTTGGCTGGTATTGGGCAGCAAACTCATTGAGTGTTTTCTCTGTGCGTCCAGCAACAGCATACAGCTCACTTTGAGCATCGCCTTTAATCGCATCCGCCATTACGCCTGAGATAAAGCTGGTTCCTAGGATTCCCCATTTCATGTCTTAGATCTCCTGCTCTTGTGCTTTGATAGGCCCACGTTGCGTTTCGAATGCTTGAACCAACTCGGTAATATCACGCTCAATAAACGCTTGGGTATGAGGCATCACAAAGTGCTGATTGATCGCCTCGCGGTTTACGTATTGCTCAAGCAAGATCACACGATCGCTTTGGCTTTGATCATAGGTTGCAATTGCTTGTAGGCAGCCCGGTTCGCTTTGCATGTCTAAACAAAACTGTTCGATAGCTTCGAGCGCAGCTGCTCGTTCTATGTTGGTTTTGATCTTAAGTTCGGCAGTAACAAAGATAGTTTCATTCGTTTGAGGCATTGCACACTCTTATTTTAGTTAATTATCGGTTTGCCATTAATATAATTAACCCCTAATAATTGATAAACTCACCTTTTGTTTATTGTTTATCAACCAAGAGTGTTCAATGGATAAGTTAACCAGCATGAAAGTCTTCGTCTATGTGGTGGAACAAGGTAGCTTTCGCAGCGCCGCAAACCACTTCAACCTGTCGGCGACCATGATAAGCAAACATGTCCATTCCTTAGAAGCCAGTTTGAAGTCTCAGCTGATCCACCGCACCACGCGTAAGCAATCGTTAACCGATTCAGGACAACTTTACTATCGTGAGTGTAAGCGAATTCTCGAAGACATCAGCAATGCAGAGAACCTGATTCAAACCTTGGAAAATCAACCACAAGGCACGGTAAAAATAAACTGCCCTGTCACCTATGGAAACAAGGTACTCGCCCCTATCGTAGCTAAGTTTCTCGCGCATCACCCAACCATTAACGTTGAGCTGATGTTGAATAATGACCTTGTTGATCCTTATTCATCTGACATTGACCTGATTGTGCGAATTGGTGACCTATCCGATTCAAGCTTGGTCGCAAGGTATTTAGGGGATTATGAGATGTGTTACTGCGCGGCGCCCGCTTACCTAAACCAACATGCTGAAATCAGAGTATTGGAAGACTTGGCGCAGCACCCATCGCTTGGATTCAGTTACAGCAGCCAAGCTCCTCACGCCACACCGAATAAAGAACGTGTGCGCTTGATGTCGAATAATGGTGATGTGTTGCGGTATGCCGCCCTGCAGGGTGTGGGCGTGTTGTTGCAACCGACTATCTTAGTCGCAGAAGAGATTGATCGTGGAGCGCTGTTGGAAATCCTACCCGGCATGGCGCCGTTACCAAAGCCGATTCACTTGCTCTACAAAACCAAGCAACTGTCGTTGAAGAACAGAACCTTTGTCGAGTTCTTGTTAGCTGCATTTGCTGAGTAACTAAGCGCTTTCTAAACAACAAAGACCGCTAGACTGTTTGCCATTGGCTCATCAAGCGCTTGCCAAGATCAGAGGGCGTGGTGTTATGGACGATCATCTCATCACATTGGTTGAACACCATGAAGTGTTTTAGTTCATCGCATAAAGCATGAACCAACAACTCATGGTTTTTAATTCGCTCTTCCACAACCAAGTTACGGATATTGAGCAAACCACTCTTCCTGTCGACCTTGCAATCCATTCGTGCCACCAGCTTACCTTGCCACAGAATCGGTAAGCTAAAATAACCAAACTGACGCTTGGCCTCTGGAACATAGCATTCTAGGAGGTAATCAAAGTTGAACAATGATTGCATTCGCTTTCGTTGAATCAGCAGGTTATCAAACGGAGACAGTATCTTAAGCTTGGTTCTGGAAAGAGGTTGATTCAGCAGTTCAAAAGCACCTGGCAGGACATAGTAATCAGAGCCTTGAATATCTACTTTCAGAACCTGCTTATCTTCAAGCATCTGTTGGAGTGCTCTCTGAATCAAAGGCTTTGTGTTCTTGAGTAGGTAGCTCATTTCCGACGCTATTCCAACTCCGTTAGCCTCTAAATAACGTGTTATCAGATGCTCGATGTACTCTTGTTCTGTCGGCTCAGAGGTATCAATTCCGCTCGGTAAAACTCGCTCGGTTAGGTCATACACCTTATGAAAGTTAACTCGGCTTGGCACCATTAAGTCGCCTTGCATGAACAATGTTTCTAATGCTTGCTTGGCCGGTTTACCGCCCCAACCGCCGGGGTTTGGCCTATCCCCTTCAAAATCTTTCGCCATCAACGGCCCTTCATTCTCAATACGTTTGAGAACATGAGCCATCAGTGCGTCATCCTTTTTATACCAATGCTTGAGCTTACCGCTCGCAAAACCATTCTTGCGGTGTAGGCTGAATCGGAAGTCACGCATGGGTAAATACGCGGCGGCATGCGACCAATACTCAAATACTTCTCGACGCTCTAACAGCTTATCAAGATGGTTCAGTTGGTAGTCTTGATTTCGATTCCACAACGTATGATGGTGAGCTCGTTGAATCACAGAGATGGTATCAATTTGCACATAGCCAAGGTTTTCAATCGCAGACAACGTGTTCGCCAAAGCGCCCCCATTGCGTTGCTTTTTAGGTGGCAACTTCTTAGGCGGCAGCTTTTGCGAAAGCAATACCAGTTTTTGCGCTTGAGCGAGTGACAGTGATTCCATGAAATTCAGACTCTAATTGATAGCAATGATCCGTTTATGATTCAGCAATAAGCTCTTGAAGAATCTGCTTGTAGGTTTCTACCGTCTGCGCGCCCGTTACTGCACTCTTACGGTTGAACACCACAGTAGGAACCGCAGAGATCCCCATGCGTTGCCATTCAAACTCTTGCGCTTCAATTTGCTTCAAGTTGTCGGTGTTCTTTAGGCGCTTCAGTGCCTTCGTTGAGTCTAAGCCAACCGCTTCAAGCTCTTGTGCAATGACTTCAAGATCGGACAGGTCTTTTTGCTCTGTGAAGTGAGCAGCAAAGAAGCGTAGCTTTAACTCAGTCTGTTTGCCGTGCGCTAGTGCAAAATCGAGAAGTACATGTAGATGACGTGAATTGACCATTCTCATACTGTCATAGAAATTGAAATCGAAACCAACCGCTTGGCCGCGAGCCGAAAGCTGTTCTCGTGAACGTTGGCTCTCTTCTGCGCTAGAACCGTATTTTCTCATGATATGGGCACGCAGGTTTTCGCCCTCTTGCGGCATGTCAGGGTTAAGCTCAAACGGCTGCCATTCAAGTTCAATCTGGTCTTCTAAACCAAGTTCCGCAACGGCTAGCTCTAAGTTTTTGTAACCGACTACGCACCACGGGCACATTACGTCAGAAATAATATCAAGTTGAAGTTTCTTGCTCATAATCATTCCAAATATCGTTACTAAGGCGTATCCAATTCAAAGTGAATACCCATCTTTCTGGTTAGACTACAACAAGCTGAACACTCGTTCAAATTTAACTCAATACAACAGCAGCCAACAAAAAAGCCAACTCATTTTCACGAGTTGGCTTTGATAAAAATCGAATCTAGCTTAAGAGCGTTACGCTAGCAACTTCTCAAGTACTTGGAACACACCCGCGTCAACGTTACTTGGCGCGCCAAAACGCGCGATCTCTTTTAACTTTGGATGCGCGTTTTCCATCGCGTAAGAGTGGTAGCTCTCTTTAAGCATTTCCAAGTCATTTAGGTAATCACCAAAGCTCATGGTCTGCTCGTAAGTGAAACCTAATGTGTTCTGTAGATGTTTAATCGCCGCACCTTTTGACGCTTCAGCGTTCATCACATCTAACCAAATTTTTGCGCTTACAACCACTTGGTAGTTCTCACCGAATTTGGCATCAATAGTTGGGTTCACTTTCTCTTGTGAACCGTCGAAGTGACAGATAGCCACCTTGATGAAATCGTCTTCTACCGCCAGTAAGTCTTCTACTTGCTCACGGCGATGGTAGTACTTAGAGATCTCCGCCAGAGCACGCTCATCTTTGGTTTCGATGTATGCCGATTTCTTACCGCATAGCACCACATGCGCGCCTTCAATAGCTCGAGCTTCTTTAATGATCTCTTTAATGGCATCGGTATCAAGCAAGCAGCTGTAAAGTTCTTGGCCTTTGTGCATCACTAATGTGCCGTTTTCAGCAATAAACATCATGCGATCTTTAAGCGGGGAAAATGTTTCTAGCAAGCTGTAATACTGGCGGCCAGACGCGGCAGCAAAAATAATATCTTGCGCTTCTAAGCGCTCATAAAGATTGAAAAACTCAGGGTCGAGCTTTCCATGCTCATCGAGTAAGGTGCCATCCATATCAGTCGCGATAAATTTGATGTTTTGTTGGGGCATGTCGGGCGTACCTATTATTGGATTATGATCATTCGTTATCTTGAGTAACGGTTCTGGGTTCGATTATATCGCTAGAGTCGCTGGTGAATACAATGCTTATTTTACCGCCTGTCAGTCACTGTTTCACATCTTTCCAAGGCAAACGCTAACAGAAGCGCATTCCAGTTTGAAGGGTTAAGTCCTACATACAAGATGTGCGTTAGGTCACACTCCACTATATTCTTTCCTGTCTCTCCATCACTTTATTCCGACCACAGTCATTATGATTTTAGCTATTATTACGACCTTGCTTTGCATCGTTACCGTCAAGTTTCTAATCACACTTGCGAACTTAGAGCGCCATCGTATTCACATTGAACCTAAAATATCGTTCAAAAGAACTGAGTGGCCGACTGTTTCCGTCATTATTCCTGCGCGAAATGAAGAAGACAATATTGAAATCAGCCTTGGCTCTCTATTGAAGCAGAGCTACCCAAAAGACAAGTTTGAAGTCATTGTTGTTGATGACTTTTCTACTGACTCAACCCGTGCAAAAGTAGAAGCATTGATCAGTAAGTTCGACGTTAACGCGCGCTGTATTTCAGGTAGAACGTTACCGACCGGATGGCTTGGTAAGAGCAATGCATGTATGGCTGGCGCACTCAACGCTAGCGGTGAATATGTGTATTTCATTGATGCAGATACCGATTCAGCACCCGCGATGCTACAGAGCGTTATCGACTTTGCTATCCAACAAAAAACTGATCTCTTATCGTTTAATCCAAAACAAACTTTTGCGTCTGTGGCAGAAAAAGCGACCTTGCCGGGCATCTTTCTATCGATCGCATCTTATATGAACTTTAAAAACTCGAACGACATGACTAAGGAAGAAGCGATTGCTAACGGTCAGGCGATGTTGTTTACCCGAAAATCCTACGACGCAGTCGGTGGACACGCCGCAGTAGCAAACGCGATATCGGAAGACATCGCCTTTGCAAAAGTCATGAAGGTCAATGGATTTAAGATTTTCTGGGCATTTGCAGACAAACTAATGAGTACGCACATGTATTCAGACTTCAACTCAATCTGGGCTGGCTTTTCCAAAAACATGAATCTTATTGTGAATTGTCAATCGCAAGCACAAGCTTTAAAAGTCTTCATCAAAGCCAACATCATCGCATGGGCGGGACCGCTTTTGATGCTGGTATCGGCGAACGCCTTCATCAGTGACATGTCTGCCATTCATGCTTATTCGCTCATTGTCAGCTCTGTGATGCTCTTGGTGTCGATCGTCACCTACTTCATTTTGGTTAAGGAACTGTTTGTTCCCGCAAAATTTGCGTTAACCGTACCCTTCGGTATTTGTGTTCAAAGCCTACTCGTGCTGAACAGTTACCGCTTATCTAAAACCAATAAAATCAGCTGGAAAGGGCGCTCATTAACATGATGAATAAGATTATTACTTTGCTTCTTCTTGCTTGTTCAGTTTCGGTGTTTGCATCAGACACCGATGGCTGGTCACTGGCACGCGATAAAAAAGGCATCGAGGTTTATAACCGTAAAATTGAAGGCAGTCACTTTAAAGAATTTCGAGCAGAAGGCGACATCAACGCGTCCCTCACTTCTATTATCGCACTCTTTATCGATACCTCTGTTGGCACGCAATGGGTAGAAAACATCGATGACATGGAAGAAATAGAGCATTTTAGTGCGGCGCACACGATCACCAAAACCTATACCAAGGCACCTTGGCCAGTTGCCGATCGTGAAGCTATCGTAGAGAACGTCATCACTCAAGATCCAGAGACGATGGTTGTCACCATTGATCAGCATGGTAGGCCTGATTACCTGCCAAACAATAATAAAAAAATCATCAGAGTGGCTGAATTAGAGGCGAGTTGGATCCTGACACCAATCGACGAAAACACCACCCATATCTCTTATCGAGTATTGAGTGATCCAGGTGGCGATATTCCGTATTGGCTCATTAACATGGTGGCCGTTTCTCAGCCTTACAACACGCTTCGCGGGTTATCTAAGATGTTGGATTCTGGTGAGTACACCGATCGTCGCCTTGATTTCATCGAGAACTACACGTCACTTTAACAATGCAATGAATACTCTAGAGGTCTATATTGTGAAATTTCCATTCTCTCCAATCGCAGCGATATTGCTTGTAGCATCAAGTTCAGTATTTGCTAATCAAATTATTGTCGATACTAAAGGTGTTGATGAAACACAGTATCACGCCGATCTGTATGAATGTGAGCAATACGCTCAACAAGTGAAGCCTGAAGAGGTCGATTCTCTTGGCAGCGATATTGTCGGTTCAACCGCTAAGGGTGCAGCGCTGGGTGCGGTTGGTGGAGCCGTCTCTGGCGGGAGTGGTCATGATGGTGCAAAAATTGGTGCTGGCATCGGTATTATCAGCGGCGCTTTAAAGCACGGTGCTCAAAAAAGACAATCCGCCGAGCTATCTGAGCAGCAGAAGTTTCAAGTGAATCGTAACTGTATGATCAACCGAGGCTATACCGTTCTTAACTAGCGGATAACCGAGCAAAATGGCGTTTAATCGATGTTCACGCCATTTTGCGTAGCTGAGTCAAAGCAGAGTTCAACCATAGTCCCTGAATCGCCACCTTAAAGTTCGTTCAAATAGACAGTGAGCATTGACCCCTATTTAAAATAGGCTTATCATTAATCGTCTTTTAACGATTAATGAAAGTGAGACGTCAATATGAACTCAACTTGCTCGACATCTGGTGGCTGTTCTCTGCCCATCGAACACGGTGATGCTAAAGCAGAAAAGCAAATGGCCGCACTGGCGAAAGCACTCGCTCACCCAGCAAGAATACGTATATTGAGTATCCTTTCCACGTTAGAAAAATCGGGCGGCTGCTTGAACAGTGATCTGGTGAGTGAATTGGGTTTAGCTCAATCAACGGTATCAGAGCACTTAAGAATATTGAAAGCCTCAGGTTTTATTACGGCTGAGTCGATTCCGCCGAAGATGTGTTACCGCATCGACCGCGACAATATTCAACGCTTCGAATCGATATTTAACAGCATTTTAAAATAGAAGTTCACGCTTGAATGATCGGCTTTGATAGCCTTTACTTTTAAGCGTGTTTTTTTGCCACAACCAATCGTTTTTCGACGATTTACGATATCAACTAAGAGAGATTATCATGAAACCAAAGTTAGGTTTTCTAGATCGCTACTTAACACTGTGGATTTTTATTGCCATGGGCCTTGGTGTACTACTCGGCACCCTATTCCCACAGATCGAACAGTGGAACGATTCAATGTCTGTTGGCACCACTAACATTCCGCTTGCGATTGGCCTTATCTTAATGATGTACCCACCTTTGGCTAAGGTTAACTACAACCTATTAGGCACTGTGGTAAAAGATAAGAAAGCCATCAAACTATCTTTGATCATGAACTGGCTTGTTGGTCCGATTCTGATGTTTGTATTGGCACTGACTTTCTTGGGTGACCACCCAGGTTACATGGTTGGGGTGATTCTGATTGGTCTTGCTCGTTGTGTGGCGATGGTTCTGGTTTGGAACGACATCGGCGGCGGTAACAAAGAGTACGGCGCGGCATTGGTTGCTCTAAACAGTGCATTCCAAGTGGTGAGCTACAGCTTTATGGCGTGGTTGTTCATCAGCGTTCTTCCACCAGTATTTGGTTACGAAGGCATGTTGGTTGATATCTCGATGATCGACATTGCACACAGTGTACTTATCTACCTAGGTATCCCATTCCTAGCGGGCTTCCTAAGCCGTAAGATCCTTGTGTCGATGAAAGGCGAGCAGTGGTACAACGACGTATTTATTCCACGCATCTCTCCAATCACACTGATTGCACTACTGGCGACTATCGTTCTGATGTTCAGCCTGAAAGGTGAAATGATTGTTGAACTGCCAATGGACGTTCTATTAATTGCGGTTCCACTGACTATCTACTTCACTGCGATGTTCTTCATCAGTTTCTTCATCGGTAAAAAGATGGGCATCGAGTACGACAAGAACGCATCAATTGCATTTACAGCAACAGGTAACAACTTCGAGCTAGCGATTGCCGTGGCTATCTCAGTATTCGGTATCAACTCAGACCAAGCCTTTGCAGGCGTTATCGGTCCACTGATTGAAGTCCCTGTGCTGATTTACCTTGTGAACGTGGCGCTTAAGATGAAAGACAAGTACTACAACGGTCAGACGGTTAAACCTAGCGTATAGCATCTACGTCTACACCTAGAACTAGAACTAACAAAAAGCAGCATCACTTTGAACAGAAAGGCTCACACGTTAAACGGTGAGCCTTTTCTTTTATTCAGTTTCGTCTAATAGGCCTTTCAATGCTTGTTCAAGCCAAAGTAATGCAGGACCTTTTGAGCGTGTTTTAGACAGAACAAGATCAACCGGAGGCGACCAAGTTTTATGGTCAAATGACACATTCACCTCTACCAAGCGCTGTTTAATAAGCTCTTCTTCAACAAGGTGTTTCGGTAAGTATGCCCAGCCAATATCACTGCCGAGTACCATCTCTTTGATCACAATAAAGCTGTTTGACCACCACACTTTACCGGCAATCATCGGAAACTGATCCATCACCTTCCCCTTGTCTCCCCTCAACACTAACTGACGATGTGGGAGTAAATCAGAGAGTTTCGCGACACCTGTTTTTGCGAGTGAATGACTTGGATGACACACAGCAATAAACGGTAGGTGGCCGATAAAGCATGGCTCAGAACCGACATCAAAAGCCAAATTGGTAAACATCAATCCAATGTCGGCTCTCTCTTCGATAATCAACGGATTGACCTCTGTCGTGGTACACGCAACCAATTCAACTTCCGTCGCTGGGAATTGTTTACTGAACTGACTAAGGATCTTAGATAGATTCGGGACCAATAGTGAATCATCTAATGCAATTTTGATGAGCCCCTCTTCACCGCTACCCATCGCGTTAACCGTCACATTCAGATCTTCAACCTGAAGCACGATTGCTTTCACCTGTTTAAATAACTGCTCACCCGCTTTGGTTAGTGAAGGCTTTCGAGTCGAACGATCAAAAAGCTCAACATTAAAATCGATTTCAAGATTACTGATGCCTTGGCTCACCGCCGACTGTACCTTACCCAAATGACGAGCACTGGCAGAAAATGACCCTAATTCAACGGCATACACAAACATTTTCAGTTGTTCAATGTTGTACATTCGGTTTCTCCCAAACTTACTATCACTATATGTGATACTAACTATCTTTATATTATCACTTAAGTAGATATTATTTAGCCAAGTCATTAGCCCATCGGCGGCTATTTAATCGTAAAGAGAGTTAGAAAAATGTCACATAAAGAACGCATGTTGCACATGGTGCTATTTGAATTGGTTGCTTTGGTTTTGATGGCAGGGCTTGCAACCTATATTACAGGAAACGGCGCAGGTGAAATGGCAGGCTTAGCGCTCGCAATATCATTGATAGCGATGGCTTGGAACTACGTTTACAACTATGGCTACGACAAAATTTACGGAGCAGACCGAAGCAAAAGAACCACGAAAACACGTATCCTGCACGGATTAGGTTTTGAGCTTGGCTTAATGACAGTGACTCTACCTGTCTTGATGTGGGTTCTACAACTCGACTTCCTAACCGTACTGATCATGGACATCGGCCTAGTTATCTTCTTCGTACTTTACGCGATTGCGTTCAACTGGGCGTATGACTCAGTTCGAGATCAATTGGTTGCGAAAGGAAAAGTGGCAGCTCTGGTTTAGAGCGGTAAGTTCGTCTCGTATAACAAGAACATACACCCAAATTAAAACTGCCAAACTACAACATAGTTGGCAGTTTATTCATTTATGCATATAAGCTCATTTGTTAACGCACTTGTTACATAGCAAAAACATCACACAGCCCTCCCTAATTAAGTCTAATAATCCACCACTCACGAAGTAGCATCACAAATCCAAACATAAACTCCTCGTACCAGTTGCGCATTCATTTACATATAGGTAGTTTGAGCGGCTTCGCAACCTATCAATTCAGCAATGACGTTCATGCGAGCATCTTTTTCGAGCAAAAGCGTTCGGATTAACATTTCAAGTGACTTTAATTAACAATTTTATGCTCAAACGCTCACTTTTGATGTTCGTTTATTTTCGAGTTCGCAAATATATGCACAATACACGTGCTAGATAAGCAAAACTAAAAAGGACTCGAACATGACAACAAACAAACACCCTTCTTTATTTGGGCAATGCTTGGCTGAATTTATCGGTACAGGATTACTCATATTCTTTGGCGTTGGCTGTGTGGCCGCTCTGGTATTAACCGGTGCGACATTCGGACAATGGGAAATCAGCATCATCTGGGGCTTCGGTGTTGCGATTGCAATTTACTGTACTGCCGGCGTTTCAGGCGCACACATCAACCCAGCCGTAACGATTGCACTGGCCATGTTCCATGGTTTTGATAAAGCGAAAGTGGTGCCTTACATCATTTCGCAACTGCTTGGCGCTTTCTGCTCTGCAGCATTGGTTTACAGCCTGTACAGCAACCTATTTACTGACTACGAAATCGCACATAACTTCGTTCGTAGCAGCCAAGACGCACTATCAACTGCTGGTATCTTCTCGACTTACCCACATGCTTCACTTTCTTTCTTCGGCGCTTTTGCTGTGGAATTCGTGATTACTGCAGTGTTGATGTTTGCCATTTTAGCGTTAGGTGATGAGAACAACGGCGCATCTCGCGGTGCAATGAACCCTCTACTGATCGGTATTCTTATCGCGGTTATCGGTGGTTCTTTAGGTCCACTGACGGGCTTTGCAATGAACCCTGCTCGTGACTTCGGACCAAAACTGTTCGCTTACTTTGCAGGTTGGGATTTCGCACTAAGCGGTGCTCGTGATATTCCTTACTTCATCGTTCCAATTCTTGCTCCAATTGCTGGTGCGTGTTTTGGTGGTTGGTTGTACCCACGTGTTATCGGTGCTTACCTACCAGTAGAAGGCCAAGGCTGCACAATTCCAAACCAATGTGAAACAGAAGAAGAAGCTGAACAAGCTCAAGCTTAATTCCTAAGCGACCCTACATTTACTAAAATATAAATAACAAAAGAAAAAGGATTCTTACCATGACCGAGCAAAAATACATTGTTGCCCTAGACCAAGGCACCACAAGTTCTCGCGCTGTAATCCTCGATCACGATGCAAACATCGTTAGTTCTTCTCAACGAGAATTTACTCAGATTTATCCAAAAGCCGGTTGGGTTGAGCATGATCCAATGGAAATCTGGGCGACTCAAAGCTCTACATTGGTTGAAGCTCTTGCTAAAGCAGGCATCCGCAGCGATGAGCTAGCGGGCATTGGTATCACGAACCAACGTGAAACCACCATTGTTTGGAACAAAGAGACAGGCAAGCCTGTTTATAACGCCATCGTATGGCAGTGTCGCCGTACTGCAGACATCTGTGAAGACCTTAAAGCACGTGGCCTAGAAGACTACGTACGTGACAATACAGGCTTAGTCCTTGACCCGTATTTCTCAGGTACAAAAGTAAAATGGATTCTAGACAACGTTGAAGGCGCTCGCGAAGACGCTGAAGCTGGCAAATTACTGTTCGGTACCGTTGATACTTGGTTGGTTTGGAAAATGACTCAAGGACGTGTACACGTTACGGATTACACCAACGCGTCACGTACTATGTTGTTCAACATCAACGACCTATGCTGGGATCAGAAGCTACTTGATGAAATGGGCATTCCAGCAATCATGATGCCTGAAGTGAAGCGCTCTTCTGAAGTTTACGGTCAAACGAACCTTGGTGGTAAAGGCGGTACTCGTATTCCAATCGCGGGTATTGCGGGTGACCAACAAGCTGCACTTTACGGTCAAATGTGTGTAGAAGCAGGCCAAGCTAAGAACACTTATGGTACTGGTTGTTTCCTTCTAATGAACACAGGCCAAGAGAAAGTCACATCGAAAAACGGCCTTCTAACCACACTGGCATGTGGCCCTAAAGGCGAACCTGCATACGCACTGGAAGGTGCGGTATTCATGGGCGGCGCATCAATCCAATGGCTACGTGATGAAATGAAACTACTGGCTGGCGCAGAAGACTCTGAGTACTTCGCAACCAAAGTAGATTCTTCAAACGGCGTTTACGTAGTCCCTGCGTTTACTGGTTTAGGCGCACCATACTGGGATGCTTACGCTCGCGGTACGATTGTTGGCCTGACTCGTGGTGTTAACTCTAACCACATCATCCGTGCAACCTTGGAAGGTATTGCTTACCAAACGCGTGACGTACTAGACGCGATGCAAGCGGACTCTGGCATCAAGCTAGCAAACCTACGTGTTGATGGCGGCGCAGTAGCGAACAACTTCCTAATGCAATTCCAATCAGACGTGCTTGATACTGAGGTTCACCGCCCTGAAGTAACGGAAGTAACGGCTCTTGGTGCCGCTTACCTTGCTGGCCTAGCGGTTGGTTTCTGGGACAGCATTGACGAGCTTCAAGACAAAGCCGTTCTTAACCGCACCTTCATGCCGCACCACGACGAAGAGAAACGTAACCGCCGTTACAAAGGTTGGAAGCGTGCAATCAAGTGTGCACAGGTTTGGTCTGAACTGCACGATGACGACGAAGAGTAAAATCGAGCGTTCGAATAATCACTCTCTTATCGATTGAATTGTTCGTTCCTCAGTAAACGAAACTAAAAAGAGCACTATTTTGTGCTCTTTTTTGCGTTTGGAGCCAATTTTTCATGTTTTGATCAACGTTTTTGCGGTTTGGACATAATTCCTTACTATCATTACTTCTCTCTCCTCATCAATTCGAGCACAATAGCGCGAGTTAATATTTTCGATTGTGACGCGCTAGAGCCCATAGCGTGCAGGGAGTGGTAAGTTAAGTGAAGCAGATACCAAGACACCAGCAGATTGTAGACCTGGTAAAAACACAAGGATATGTGAGCACCGAAGAGCTCGTAGAGAAGTTCGATGTTAGCCCACAAACCATCAGACGAGACCTCAATGAGCTGGCTGATAGCAACAAAATCCGTCGTTATCACGGTGGTGCAACCATTCCTCTTAGCTCAGAAAACACCTCTTACAACACGCGTAAAGCGCTTAACTTCAATGAAAAAGATGTGATTGCCGACGAGCTGGTTAAACACATTCCAGATGGTGCAACCTTGTTCGTTGATATCGGCACCACACCAGAATCGGTGGCACGCGCGCTGAACAAAAACCACAAACAACTCAGAGTCGTGACTAACAACATCAACGTTGCCAGTATCCTGCTACCAAACCCCGAGATAAAGGTTATCTTGGCAGGTGGCGAAGTGAGAAACCGTGATGGCGGTATCGTGGGTGAAGCAACACTCGATTTCGTGAAGCAGTTCCGCCTCGATTTCGGCATTCTAGGGATCAGCGGCATCGACTTTGACGGCTCACTGCTTGATTTTGACTACCATGAAGTTCGAGTGAAGCAAGCTATCATCGAAAACAGCCGCAGCATCTTCCTGGCAGTCGACCACAGTAAGTTTGGTCGCAACGCAATGGTTAAGCTGGGTAACATCTCTCAAGCACACATGGTGTTCACCAATAAACAGCCACCGGAAGAGATTCTCAACATCCTTAAAGATTCGGCAATACCATTAGAAGTGATCGATACCGCTCGTCCTATGAGCGAATAACTAAACATAAGAGCTCAGTGACGCCACTTTCTTAAATGAATCACCATTCTTTATAGAAAAGTTAATAAAGTAAAACTTGCTCGCTGTCACTGTCGCTTCTATGCTCGAATTAGTCTTATTTGAACCTCTGCTTTCATAAGCAGAGGTTTTTTTATGCCCAAATCACATAAAACGCGCATAAACGAAAATAATAAATGACCGCAAACGAAAGTTCATATAGAATTCAATTATGTTCTAAAATGCTCGTTCGCTCAGAAAGAGGTCAAAACCATGAGTGCTCAACAAAATAATTCAAACAACAGTACATCTTCCACTTTAGACTTGATCGTGATTGGCGGCGGCATCAATGGTGCAGGCATCGCGGCAGATGCAGCAGGTCGTGGTCTAAACGTTGGCTTATACGAAGCAAATGATTTCGCGTCTGCGACGTCTTCTGCTAGCTCAAAGCTTATCCACGGTGGCCTACGCTACCTTGAACATTACGAATTTCGTTTGGTTTCGGAAGCACTCGCTGAACGTGAAGTCTTGTTAAGAAAAGCGCCTCACGTTGCTCAGCCAATGCGTTTCCGTTTACCTCATCGACCATTTTTACGCCCAGCTTGGATGATTCGCTGTGGCCTATTCCTTTACGATAACTTGGGTAAGCGCACCACTCTTCCTGGAAGTAAGACAGTCAACCTAGCAAAATCAGGGCTACTGAAACCAGAAATGAAGACAGGCTTCGAATACTCAGATTGCTGGGTTGATGATGCTCGTATGGTATTGCTGAACGTGTTGGCGGCGAAAGAAAACAACGCAGAAGTACGCAACTACTGCCGAGTTGAAAAAGCGCACCGCGAAGGCGACATTTGGCATGTAACGATTCTTGATGTGATGACAAACCAACGTTTTGAACGTAAAGCGAAAGCGCTGGTTAACGCGGCTGGCCCTTGGGTTAAGCAGTTCTTTGATGATGGATTAGAGCAGGCTTCGCCTCGTAATATTCGTCTGATCAAAGGCTCGCACATTGTTGTGCCACGCATTCACGACGAACCACAAGCGTATATTCTGCAAAACAAAGACAATCGTATTGTGTTCATGATCCCTTACCTAGATAAGTTCTCGATCATCGGCACTACCGACCTTGAATACAAAGGCGATCCTCGCGAAGTGGCTATCGACGATGTAGAAGTTGATTACTTGATTGATATCGTTAACCAGCATTTTGTTAAGCAACTAGAGCGTGACGATGTTGTGTGGACATACAGTGGCGTAAGACCGCTTTGTGATGATGAATCTGACTCGCCACAAGCGATCACTCGTGACTACACACTGGAGCTGGATGCAGAAATGGATCAAGCACCACTGCTATCTATCTTTGGTGGCAAGTTAACGACTTATCGTAAACTCGGCGAAGCGGCACTGAACAAGCTAGAACCTTACCTGAAACACATGGGCGCACCTTGGACAGCTAACGACACACTACCGGGTGGTAACTTCAGCTGCAGCAGAGAACAGCTCGCTAAGATGATCCACACCAAGTACCCTTGGATATCAGAAGCATTGTTACTACGTTATGTGACTCAATTTGGTACTTACACTTGGAAGCTGCTGGAAGGTGCAACGAGCGAAGCTGATCTTGGTACCCAATTCTCAAGCGAAGCACACGGCGTTTATCAAGCTGAGATCGATTACTTGATCAATGAAGAGATGGCGATGACTGACGAAGACATCTTGTGGCGCAGAACCAAGCTTGGCCTGTACTTAAGTGAAACAGAGCAGCATGCAGTTTCTAGCTACTTAAAAGAGAATCTTGAAAGCACTGTGGTGAACTTTTCTCAAGTCGGTTAGTTCTTCTAGCAAAACCATCCGCTCCTGAATATAAATAATGACAAAGCTTAGCGCTCCCCACGCTAAGCTTTTTTATTGTCTACTATTCCGCTCAGCCTGAGACTTTATTCACACCTCTATTTTCAACAAAAACTAAATAGTGTTTTATTAATCCGGTTGATTATCAACTTCACAAAAGGTTGCTATTCTTTATCTCAACGAAACAACACATTTAAAAACGCTCACCATGTCAGCGCTTTAATAACGTTTGTCTCTATGTTTTCTCCCAATACGGCGGATTACCATAATATTCAGAGAAGTAGTCAATGAAGGCTCTCACCTTTGGTGCAAGTAACCTTGTGCTTGGGTACACAGCCCAAATTGCAGGCTCTGATGTTAATGGGTAATCTTCTAATATTTGAACCAGCTGACCGCTTTTCAGTTGTTCATAGGCACACCAATTCGATGTCACCGTGATACCCATACCACCTGAGGCTGCGTCACGCAGTGCTTCTCCGTTATCTGCCCTGAACGACCCAGATGCCTTAATCGTCTTAGGCCCGCTTTCAGTATTGAACGTCCAGTTTTCTAAACCAATTAAGCTAATACACTGATGATCATTAAGATCTCGAGGTGTGGCTGGCTTACCATATTTGATTAAGTAATCAGGCGATACACACACAATACGCTTGTCTGTCGCAAGTTTTCGGGCAATCAGTGTCGAGTCTTTCAGCTCCGAGATGCGAATCGCGATATCAAAGCCACCTTCAACAACATCCACCATCGAATCTGATAGTCTGAGATCGACTTTTAACCCAGGGTAGCGCTCTAAGAATCCAGGTAAAGCAGGGACAAGATGCAAACGCCCAAAAGACGCAGATGCGGTAACTCTCAGCGTTCCGGTTGGAGAGTCACAGCCCACACCAACCGCCGATTTGGCAGCATCGACGCTCGATAACACCTCTTCAGCATGAGGCAAGAACGCTTCCCCCTCTTCGGTTAAAGAGACCTTACGAGTGGTTCTATGCACCAAGCGAACGCCTAAATTGTCTTCCAGTTTACTAATGTGCGAGCTTGCAACAGCAGGAGACAAACCAAGCTCTTGCCCAGCCATGCTGATGTTATGTGTGGAAGCTAAACGAACAAACAATTTGAGGTGTTCAATATTCATGAGATTACCAATAAAATCTTAAAAATCGTGTACCAGTAACCCTCATTATGCGTCATTAACATAACAATACAACGTATTAACTCAGTTGAATTGTGAAGAAGTGATTGAGCCAAAACGAAAAAAAACTCCCGAAGGAGTTTTTGTCTAAGTCTGTAATTCGCCATTTAGCTAGTCAGCAAAATTGCCAACTCACTAGCCAGTTAAACGAGCATGCAGTGAATCTTTAAGTTCAGAACGATCATGTTTCAATTGGTGCATCGAGCCGTCATCAATGGGTGAATCTTTCAGCTCTAGTTTACGAATCTCTTTATCAAGGTTGTCGTATGTCTTCATATCTTCTGCAAAGCCATCGTCAGTTTTAGCAAGCTCAGCAATTTTGTCTTTCATTTCAGGAAATTCGTGAACAAGAGAGTGATTTTCACCTAGCATAGAAACCTCTTAAGTTGAGTAAAGTGATTGGTAGTACACATTCATTATTTACCTTAGCAAGGGACTCAAATAACAAATGAGATCCAGTACACAGCCTAGAATATAGACAGTTCAGATTCACAAATTTACAACATCCACCAAGAAAATGGCTTTACTGATTTTGAATTGTCTCAGTAACGGAAGTAGGCTTATGGCGATTATCCCGCCTCGAAAACAATACTTCTTTCGATTTTTACTTAGCCTGCAAGTATCGTTTTTAACTAAACGCTACCAAGCAAACGTCTGAATAACACTGTCTTTAGCCATTGGGTTTGATGCTATCGCATGGTTCACCTTAGCCAAAAATTGCTCTCTTGAATCAAGCAGGAAACCTTTCTGAGTCACGATGTTATTACCATGGTCGCCCCAATAGAAAGTGTCGATGTTTAGATTCTCAAGCAGATACTTTTCTTCTTCTAAGATCTGAAGTTGCGTCGGCATAACGAACTTGCCACCTTTTACTTCTTGTTCCATCACGGTTCCTGGCTGAATCGCTAACGCCATTGGCGCTATCTGCTCAGGCTTCATGATATTCAGTAATCTTGTGGTCTCGACAATATGTTCACGTGATCGATCACGACCGCCAAGGCCGAAGATAAACGAAAGTAAGGTTTCAATGCCGGCTTCTTTGGCTAATTCCATGCCTTCGATCGCTTGTTCTGGTGTCATGCGCTTTTTGATGTTGTCGAGTACAACCGCATCGCCTGACTCCAACCCCGCATAAGACATAGTGAGACCGGCACTTTTAAGCTCTTTAAGTTCGCTCAAGCTTTTACGACGGAAATCGTTCAAACCACTATAGAGCGATACTTTTCTGCTTTCTGGAAAGGTATGACGAAGCTTATCCAAAATCTTAAGGAGATAATCCGTGCGTGCGGGCGGCCATCACGTTGCCATCGATAAGGAAAATTGATTCAACATAAGGATAAATCAGGCGAGCTTCTTCGATATCTTTAAACACATCCTCAATATCACAAACCTTGAATCGTTTATCGCTGAACATATTACAGAACGTGCACGTGTTGATACTGCAATCTAAAGTGGTTTAAATCAGAATGCTCTTCGCCTCTGTCCATGGACGATATACTTTTCCCTCGTAATTCATATTGGTTTCTCCGGTCTATAAGCACGAGAGCGTGCTTTAATAAAACAGAGTTTATTAACACCAGTATTCATTGATAATTCGCGATATAGTCGAATCAGTTTTTAGATTTTGTATAAAATAAAAGCCTTGTGACAACACAAGGCTTTGTAGGGGTAACTCTCTACCGGAGCAGCTGAAAATGTGTTTCCACAAAAGAAGATTAGCTGCTGCACCCTTGGGTATGAACTCGATTCATGTCGTCACCGACTTGTGCTTCTTGAGACCCCGTCGATTGGCATCCTGCCACGAATAACAGCGTTACAGATAAGATAAGCCATTTCATAATAAATCCTCTTTCGGTCATGACTAAAGCATAGTGCTTAAAAGCGCGGATACCTCAGTCATTAACTAAAACCTTACCTACCGATAAGGCCTTGGTTAATGAACAAAGCATCGCTTCTTTAACTAACGACCTGCTTTTGTACAAAAAACTTTCACTTCAACGAATGAAAATCGTACAAGAGCGAAAATAGGACAGCTATGGAACTAAGAATAAGAACTAGAAGTTAGTCACTCGTCGCCAAACGTACAGCCGCTTCTGCATGAATGGCTGTGGTATCAAACAAGGGAACATCAGTGTGTTGCTGCTGAATCAGGAGGGCGATTTCAGTACAGCCCAGAATAACGGCTTCTGCACCTTGTTGGCCTAGCTTCTCAATGATTTGACGGTATACATCTCGAGATTCTTCTTTTACTTGGCCTCGACACAGCTCTTGATAAATGATGTTGTGGACTTTCTCTCGGTCACTCTCATCAGGAATCACCACATCGATACCGAATTTGTTAGTCAGACGGCCTTTATAGAAATCTTGTTCCATGGTGAAAGCGGTACCGAGTAATCCAACTTTCTTTACACCCTGTTCAAGCAACTTCTGCGCTGTGGTATCAGCGATGTGCAAGATAGGAATCGTGACCTTCTCTTCGATCTCAGGAACGACCTTATGCATGGTATTGGTACAAATCAGAATGAAATCAGCCCCGCCCTTCTCTACCGATAAAGCCGCGTCCGATAAGATATCCGCCGTCTCAGCCCAGCGACCTTGATGTTGAAGCTTTTCTATCTCATCGAAGTTCACGCTGTACATACAAACCTTTGCAGAATTGAGCCCGCCGAGTGTGGCTTTAACGCCCTCGTTGATGGATTTGTAGTAGCTCACTGTCGACTCCCAACTCATACCGCCGAGCAAACCGATCGTTTTCATTTTTCTATTCCTTTAATTTCCGACTAACTCGATTAAACCGTCATGCATTGAAAATTTATAGTACGTTCTTGCTTAAAGCGAACCCATAACACCTTATTCCTTTCAAACGATTGCTTTCAAACCGTTCATTCCCAA
Source organism: Vibrio sp. F13 (assembly GCF_020806305.2). Lineage (NCBI taxonomy): Bacteria > Pseudomonadati > Pseudomonadota > Gammaproteobacteria > Vibrionales > Vibrionaceae > Vibrio > Vibrio sp. F13. Next base: position 223,468 of record NZ_CP170176.1, read on the forward strand.
AACCTCCGCTCACAAAAAAGGCTCGAATTTAAAATCCGAGCCTTTGAAGTTTTGACCAAGGGTATACTTGGCGTTAGTACACCTCACACCAATCGGATTTCATGTCGATCAGTGTCCAATCCTCTCTGGAATTCGCCTCATCTAGCGCTTTATCAAGCTTGCCAACGTGAGACTCACGATCGTACTGCCACTCGCGCTCAGCATCAGTGTGATGAACAATCATCGCCATTGAATTGGGTTGGCTCGTTGCCCATTGCATCATCGCTTGGTCACCGTCTGAGTTGCCGACCGCTAGAATAGGTTTCTTGCCGATAATATGCTGAATGTTAGTGACCTTTCCGGCTTTGTCATCAATGGTCAAAATCAACGAATCTTTGGTCACCGTTGGTTTGCCATCGTTGTAGCTGTAGTTGTATTTAAGCGCACTACCGATGATTTGCTCTGTAGGAATATTGTAAGCTTGTGGAGCCCACGCCCTCATGAAATCAACGCCTCCGCCCGACACAATATAAGTCTTAAAGTCATGCTCTTGCAGGTAAGTCAGCATCTCTTTCATTGGCTGATAAGTAAGGTCTGTGTAGGCTTTGTTGAAACGTTTATCTTTTGCTACCGTCAGCCATTGCTCAACGTCTTGCTGGTATTGCTCAACAGTCATACCAGAATGTGTCGCCATGATGATTTTCAATAGCCCTTCTTCACCGCTGCCCAGAACGCTCTCAATATCATCTTCGAGTACAAACTTAAACGGTGCTTCGGTTTTCCATTCAGGGTGATCAGGCGCCATCTCTTTTACACGATCTAGTGCAAAGGCTAATTGGAAGTAATAAGGCTTTTCCGACCAAAGCGTACCGTCGTTATCGAACACGGCAATGCGATCTTCAATTGCCACGAACGTATCAGACTCAGCTTTAGTGGCTTGCCCAACAAAGTCGACGATAGCGGATTTGCTCTCGCTGTCCTTCCAAGAAGGCAGCAAGTTGGGATCACAATCTTTAGCAAAAGATGAGAAAGAGAGACTGGATAAGATCGCGACAGATAAGAGGGTTATTTTCTTCATAGCAACTACCATGTTGTTGAATTAATTGTAGGGTTTAATTCAATTCATCCTAGTTGGTCTACTCTGATTTGCCACTTATGAACACTATAACCAATGCTCATGTTGGTATTAGATTAGTACCACAGCTAAGCTGGCTGAGGGTGCTCTGCGATGTATTTATCGAGAACTTAAAAGGAGACAAACAAAAAAGCAGAACTTCAATTCCTCAAAGTTCTGCTTTAACAATCCATGACTGCTTACGCTCTGCGCTTTTTGAAAGCGTGCCAGCCGGCGCTGAAAATTGTTTTTAACACCACACCGAGTGCGCTTAGTTTTGGGTCGGCTTTCTTGCCAGAGGCAATGCGCCACATCTGATGTTCATACCAAACCAGCCCGACCATCGCCACCTTGTCTAATGCGGGTTTTCCTGTGGTTGGCACCGTTAGTGGCATGCCGTGGCTAGGGTTTTCAATTAACTTGTTAGGGAAATCAGGATCAACCGCCATTGTTCGCGCAATACCAATAAAATCGGTCGCCGAGGTGTTTAATGCTTCATTCATTGCTTGCGCGGTTCGAAAACCACCCGTGACCACCAGCGGTGTACTCACGAGTTTTCTCGCCTTAACCATGTAATCCATAAAATACGCTTCACGTTTTACTGTGCTGGACTTGATTGATTCAGCTTTGCTCTTTGAACCCATCATTGATGGACTTTCATAGGTGCCGCCAGAGATCTCAATCAGGTCGATACCGTTATCACTCAGTGTTTGCACAACCTGCATCGACTCTTCTTCAGTGAAGCCACCTTTCATGAAGTCGGCGCTGTTGAGCTTAATTCCGACAGGGAAATCTTCACCAACCTCTTTTCGAATCGCGCGATAAACCTCAAGCACGAAACGAAGTCTGTTTTCGAGTGACTCACCCCATTTGTCTTGGCGTTGATTGTGTCTAGAAGACAAAAACTGACTGACAAGATAACCATGAGCACCGTGAATCTGTACACCAGTAAAACCCGCTTGTTTTGCAAGCTTTGCACTCAGCGCGAATTTATCAATGATTGCGATTATTTCCTTCTCAGTCAGAGCTCGTGGCGTATTAAAGCCTTTTTCTAATCCACGCTCTAAAGAGATAGCCGAAGGAGCAACCGGGCTATCACATAAGAATTTAGGAATTTGCTTACCTGGGTGATTCAGCTGCATCCATATCTGCGAACCATTCTGTGTTCCGGCACTCGCCCACTCACGAAATACGCTTAAATCACTGTGCTCATCCAACACCACGTTTTTAGGTTCACCAAGCGCACCTCTATCGACCATCACGTTACCCGTCATGGATAGACCAATTCCTCCTTGAGCCCAACGCTGGTAAAGCGTGACTAAACCTTGCTTAGGGTTATGATGTTTATCACCTAGCTGTTCACTCATTGCCGATTTGAACAGGCGATTTTTGATCACTTGGCCATTAGGAAGAAAAAAAGGGTCGTTGAGGCAGATTGGATTCATGCGCGTGGTTACTTTCTTGGGTTTATATATTGAGTCCAGTATGCCCTATTTTATCCGACAGTTCTGAGCATTTGGTGCCTATTTCGAAGCAAGTTTCACTCAATAATAAAATGCCAGCGGCATAGCAGCTGGCATTAATCGATTATAAATAGAATCTCAAAAACTGGGCTGACGCTGCTGAAATATGTCAACCAGAAAGGCTCTAATGCCCTTTACGCTCATGGTAATTGTCGTTATTGTGATTCTCTACGCCATCATCACAAGGACTGTCTGAGAGTTATGAACAGCACGATTGAAACTATTCTGGGGCACCGCTCCATTCGTCAATATACAAATCAACCGATTGAAAAAGCACAACTTGATGTGATTATTCAGGCTGGTCTCGCGGCTTCGTCATCGAGCTTACTGCAGGCTGTTTCTATCGTGAGAGTGACAAACAAAGAGAAGCGTAAACTGCTAGCCGAATACGCAGGCAATCAAGCTTACGTGGAGAACGCGGCTGAGTTTTTGGTGTTCTGTATCGACTATCAACGCCACGCTCAAATCAACCCTGAAGTGAAAACCGACTTTACTGAACTGACCCTGATTGGCGCTGTCGATTCTGGCATCATGGCGCAAAACTGCATGTTGGCTGCTGAGTCTCTAGGTTTAGGTGGCGTGTACATTGGCGGGCTGCGTAACAGCGCACAACAAGTCGATGAACTGTTAGAACTACCACAACATACCGCCGTGTTGTTTGGGATGTGCTTAGGTCATCCGGCACAGCAACCAGAGGTCAAGCCTCGCCTTCCAGCTCACGTGGTGATGCACGAAAACCAATACCAACCGCTGAGCCTAGATGACATTGCCAGCTACGATGATTCAATGCAGAGCTACTACGCAAGCCGTTCAAGCAACCAAAAACAGAGCAGTTGGTCACAGCAGATCACGCAAAAGCTGTCTGGCGAATCTCGCCCGCATATCCTGCCTTACTTGAACAGCAAGCAGCTGACCAAGCGTTAAGCCGTTAAGCCGTTAAGCCGTTAAGCCGTTAAGAGCTTGCAACAAACCACAGCAAACAGCAGTACAAACAAAAATGTCAGCGTAATATACGCTGACATTTTTATTTATCCGGAGGCGGCTAGCTTACAGATATTTCTCAATCGGTAACAACTGTAGGAAGCCTGACTGCATTCGTTCCCATTGACCAGTGTCAGGTTCGCTGTCCCAACGTTGATCGCCTGAATACCAATACACATCACCGTCTTCCAATTCCAAGCGCCAGCTATTATCTTCACTCATTGCTTGCTCAATAGTGTCTGCTAACGTTTCAGCAATCTCTTTATTTTCGATGATCAAAACCGATTCAGTATTGAGGTAGGTAGAGCGCAAGTTGAAGTTAAATGAGCCGATGCTCGCGATGCTGCGGTCGAATACGACTGATTTAGCGTGCAAGCCATAGGCTGTCTCAGGCGCACATTTAGACACGTCTTGAGTCGATGCTTCACACAACTTAGATTCTGGTTTTAGCTCAAACAGATCGATGCCATGCTCCAACATATCGTAACGTCTGCCCGCATAAGCAGAATGATTAGTCACCAGATCATTAGAGGCCATAGAGTTAGTTAGCGCTTTTATCTCAACGCCCTTATTGTTCAACACTTGCCACTCTTCAAGCTGACCATCATCGAATACAAGGTAAGCCGATTCCAATAAGATCTCTTGTTTCGATTCACTCGCTAACTTACCTAGAAGAATCGCGGTCGCTTTCGGTTCATCGGTATTGTCTGAATCATCAGGAACAGGCTGATCGTAAACAAAACGCGCATTCACCCATGCCATCTCACCAATCACCTCTTTCAGCAAACTATCAGCAGCCTTACGATCTAGTGGCAATTCCGGGTAATTTTGATAATGCGGAACGACAATATTATCTATCTTCGAGAGATCAGGTTGCTCGTCATCACCCAGCATATCGACAGGGTAAGACCAACGGCTGTTCCAGTATTCAACAAAACTGGTTTGGATGGTGTTAACTACCGAGCCCATGACTAATACATCGCGGTCTCGGAAATTGATTTCATCAGAAAGGTCGAAGTATTCATCACCAATATTACGTCCACCCACCACAGACAAAGTACCATCGACGGTAAACGACTTATTGTGCATACGGCGATTTAAACGAGAAAAGTCGCCGACAAAGCTCAGCCATTTACTGAAACCGCGGCGTGTTGGTGTTGGATTGAAGATACGAATCTCGACGTTCGGGTGTGCATCCAGTGCCGACAGCAACCCTTCACGTTCGTTGAGGTTGATATCATCCAGCATTACGCGCACCTTCACACCACGCTCAGCCGCGGCTAATAAACGGCTAGCGAGATAGCTTCCCGATTCGTCAGAGTTCCAGATGTAGTATTGAATGTCGATGGTGTGCTCGGCACTTTCTACCAGCGCTAATCGCTGTGCCAAAGCATCCCAACCGGACTCTTGCAGACGAACCGCAGTGGTGCCTTGCTCTAAAGCTTCAGGCTGAAATTCATTGGTTAGAACCGATAAAGAGCTAGGTGCAGGAGAGGTTGGCGGTTCTGTTGGATGATCGATGCCTTCAGGAAGTGAAGAACACCCACCTAAAACGGCGATTAAGATTAACGTTAAACTGATGCGTTGGAGCACAGGCATGTATCTGACTTCCTTTTCACGATGCGTCTTTAGAAACTTTCCGTACAGCTTTTCAATGAACAAGCTATTCCGATCTATTCATTGATTATTACTGCTAAATCCTGAAATTTATAGGTAATTATCCAGTATAAATTTGAAGATCAGTAAATTGACCTACAAATCACCTAAGTTGAGTGAGTGTCAGGCAATATAAACTTAGCGGGTTTTCTACCATTTCGATGGTGAGTCTGTTCGGTCTGGGTGATGCTTCACCATTGTTTGGAGATCTAGTTTCACCGCTTGATTTCACACTAACAGGCGTGTCGACTTACTTATATGAGATTGTGCAAACGCATTACTTACGTAAGCGCTAAAGCTGTTGTTCATCTAAGGGACATGTAAGGATCAACACCGAAAACATTGTTCACGCTGCATAACCTTTATCGTCTCTACACAAGCCTTCCCTACAAGCTCAAACGGGGCTGAATAAAGTCGATAAACGCCGAGATACGTTTAGAGACCGATGACGACTTGTAGTAAACCGCATTCACTCGCTCTCGGTCTGTGTTGGCAAGTTTGTCTTGTTCCAAGATAGGGATTAGGCGACCTGCTGCCATATCTTCCTGCACCATAAACCCCGATAAACAAGCAATCCCATTTCCAGCTAAGACTAGTTGACGCACGGTTTCACCATTACTGGCTGTCACAGTAGGCGCGACATCACTTTGGTTTGGTAAAGGCCAATGGTTAAGCACTTTGTTACCCGCAAACCCCACAATTTGATGCGAACTCAAATCTTCAGGTTTGGTGGGCAGCCCACGCTTAGCGAGATAATCAGGTGACGCCACAATATGGAGTAAACTTTTTCCTAACGGGCGAGCGTGCAGTGTTGAATCGGACAACTTACCGATTCGAATCGCAACATCAGTTCTCTTTTCGAGAAGATCAACGAAGCCTTCGTTGGAAGTGAGTTCCAACTCAATGTCTGGGTAAGCCTCTTTGAATGACTGCACCAACGGCACTAGCTGATGGAATACGAATGGACTGGCGGCATCGACTCTTAAACGACCTTTTGGCAACTCTCCGCGCGACACGATTTCTTCTTCCGCGCTCTGAATCATCTGTAATCCCACCCTGACTGAATCGACAAACTGCCGCCCTTCCTCCGTCAATTCCACGCGTCTCGTTGTTCGGTTGAATATTGAGACGCCGAGTTGCGACTCAACCTTACTCACCGAACGAGATACCTTGGCGACCTGCACATCCAGCGCCTCTGCCGCCGCAGAAAAACCACCAGCATCGACAACGGTGAGTACCATTTCTAAATCATCTGAACGGGTTAACATAAGGCTCCTTCGCTATCTTCATTTTGTTTAATGTCATCTCGCTTGTGCTCATCACAGCTCAAATCATCTTTGTCTTTTCGATCTCATCAGCTTAATCCAATGATCGGCTAACTCTTCAATAATTGCAAATTTAACAAAGGTTATTTGTTAATAACGTCATTTATCACAAATATATATTACTAGATAATCCCCGCCATCAAACGAAGCGCTCCTATTGCAGTCACAAGCTGCCCCATTTTATCGCGCTCGGTATTTAACAAAGAACAGTAAGAGAGATGATTATGCCATTAGCATTACTTGCATTGACGCTCAGCGCCTTTGCCATCGGAACCACAGAATTTGTCATCGTAGGCTTGATTCCTACCATGGCGAGCGACTTGAATGTATCTCTGCCATCGGCAGGCCTATTAGTCAGTTTATACGCGCTTGGCGTTGCTATTGGCGCACCAGTATTAACGGCATTAACCGGAAAGTGGAATCGTAAAGCGGTATTGCTAACCGTGATGGCATTGTTTGTCATTGGTAACTTATTGGCGTGGCAAGCTCCAGGCTATAACACGCTGATCGCCGCACGAATTTTGACAGGCCTTGCCCATGGTGTGTTCTTCTCGATTGGATCGACCATCGCGACAGGTTTGGTTTCAAAAGATAAAGCAGCCAGTGCCATTGCGATCATGTTTACGGGTTTAACGGTTGCATTGGTAACCGGCGTACCACTGGGCACTTATATCGGCCAAACCTTTGGCTGGCAAGCGACCTTCTTGATCGTTGCTCTGCTTGGTCTTATTGCTCTTATCGGTAGCGCTATCTTGGTTCCAAGCAACCTTAAGCAACCACCAGCGGCGAAGATTTCGGCACAACTAAAGGTTCTAACTCAACCACGCTTACTGTTGGTTTACGCTATCACAGCACTAGGTTATGGCGGCACATTCACAGCGTTTACCTTCCTTGCTCCAATACTGGAAAACGTATCAGGGTTTGATTCGAGCTCAATCAGCTTAATCATGTTGGTTTACGGTGTGTCAGTAGCGGTAGGTAACATCTGGGGCGGCAAAATGGCCGACAAGATGGGCCCGATTAAAGCACTGACCGTTATCTTCTCTGGTTTAGCCGCGGTACTGGTGGTATTCAACTTTACCGCTGTAAACCCTTACGCAGCCGTTGCGACTATTTTGGTTTGGGGTGCATTTGCATTCGGGAACGTTCCGGGGCTACAAGTGTATGTTGTGAAACTGGCTGAGAAATACACACCTGACGCCGTCGATGTCGCTTCTGGGTTGAACATTGCAGCCTTCAACGTCGGTATTGCATTGGGATCATGGGGTGGTGGTTTGATTGTCGCGAAATCTGGATTAATGAACACCCCTTGGGTAGGTGCTGTGATCGTTTTGATCGCTCTTGTTCTGACTCGATTCAGTGGTGCGTTAGATAAGAAGCAAGCACAACAAGCTGTTCCATCTAGCATCTAGCATCTAGCATCTAGCATCTAGCAAGAATAGAAAAAACAAAGCCCGAACCTAGGTTCGGGCTTTATCAATTCAATCTGATTATTACTCGTTATCGATCGCTTTCAGCACTTTACATGGATTACCGACTGCAACCACATTGGCTGGGATGTCTTTGGTTACGACACTGCCCGCGCCAATCACGCTGTTTTCGCCAATGGTGACACCGGGGCAGATAATTACACCACCGCCAAGCCAAACATTGTTGCCAACATTAATCGGTGTGCCAAACTCAACGCCTTCTTCTACACGGCCTTTCACATCGAGTGGGTGACCTGCAGTCAGGATTTGAACGTTCGGACCAAGCAGCACATTGTCGCCAATAGTCACTTCAGCCACATCCAAAATCACGCAGTTAAAGTTAGCGTAGAAGTTCTTGCCTAGCTTGATGTTCGAGCCGTAGTCACAACGAAATGGAGGTTCTAAATGCGCATTTTCACAGTCCGGAATGAGCTCTTGCGTTGCTGCTTCCCATTCAGATGTGCCAGGAATACTGTTATTGAGTTTTTGAAGCACCTTGCGACATTCGATACGAGCTGCATAAAGCTCTTTATCCCAAGCCTGATAAGGTTCACCTGCTAGCATTTTTTGTTTTTCTGTTTTCACGTTACTTACCTGTTCTCACATCAATTAGCTATTTTCATATTACTTATCTAGCTTCACATTACTTAACTAATGGTGGTCAATTCATCGACCAAAAACGCAATATCGCACATCTAAATAACAGTGAATAAGGAGTGTTTGAGCTTGGTTTAAGAGATGCGCATCTCGTCACTTTTTGTAGGTAAAATATGAAATTCGAACAGTGCTAATTTAGCTTCGCTATCGAATCACGTAACACCAAACTACCAGTGGTATTGATGGTGGTCGCTTGCTCTGTTTCACCGACAATTTGCAGGATCGCCTTTTGCGTCATTTGCTCTAATGGCACACTCACAGACGTTAAGCTTGGCGTTAAAAACGCCCCCACTTTGCTGTTATCAAAGCCGACGATCGAAACATCTTGAGGCAATGAGTACCCAAGTTCGGTTAACGCCTTAATCGCACCAATCGCCATATCATCGTTTTCAGACAAGATAGCAGTGAATGTGGTTCTGCTTTTTGCCAAAGCCTGAGCCGCGTGATAACCGCTCTCCATCGTCCAATCACCTTGAACAACGTTGGACTCATCCAATGCAACACCATGTTTAGTTAACACATCTTGATAGGCTTGGTAACGCAGCTCATCGGTCGAAGAACCGGCTTTACCACGAATCACTGCAATGTCTGTATGGCCTTGCTCGATGATGTGTTCAACCATCAAACAAGCACTTTGGTAATGGTCTGTGGTGATAGCATGCTCAGGCTTCGACGGCATTTCACGGTTGAGTACCAGAATCGGAGTGTCGGTGCTGTCGATGATCTTTGCAATCTCACATTCGGTTAAGCATTGCGGATAGAGGATGATGCCCGCGCACTTCATATCCAGCAGGAAGTTGATCGCCTTTATTTCGTCTTCAGCGCTGTGTTTGCCATCGGTGATCACCAGTTGGTGATTCGACTTTTCGCTATAAGAAGCCGCGTGATACATCAAGGAAGAGAAGTAAGGGCCATTGAACAACTCATTGGTGATAACAAAGCCGATGAAGTTGGTCTTCTTGGTCGCCAATTGCTGAGCCAACAAGTTCGGTCGATAACCTGTTTCTTGAATCGCATCAAATACCTTTTTCACCACATCTGGGCGCACGATGTTCTTGCCATTTAAGACACGAGAAACGGTCGATTTAGATACGCCTGCGCGGTTTGCGACATCAAGCATGGTTACCATTCGCTTCTTTTCCTTTATAAAAAATTAGCCGACATAGGCCGACTAATTCATTGCAAAATGACAGCTCACAGTTCACATAACTGCGCTGGGAATGCATTCTAAATAGTGGCACCGTTAGATGCAATCACACCTTTATACCACTCGAAAGACTTCTTGCGCTTGCGTTCTAGTGAGCCAGATTGATCGTTGTGCTTATCTACGTAAATGAATCCGTAGCGTTTTTTCATCTCGCCCGTGGTGAACGAAACTAAGTCGATACAGCCCCAAGGGGTGTAACCCATCAAATCAACACCATCAATCGCAACGGCTTTTTTCATCTCTTTGATGTGGTCGCCAAGGTAAGCGATACGGTAGTCGTCATTAATGCTGCCATCTTCTTCAATGGTATCAACAGCGCCAAAACCGTTCTCAACGATGAACAATGGCACTTCATAACGTTCATACAGAGACGCTAAACAGAAACGCAAACCGGTTGGGTCAATTGGCCAGCCCCAATCGCTAGACTGGATGAACGGATTATCGACCGAATTTTCATGACCGCCGTCCATCGCTTCTTCTGTAGATTGGTGAGAAGAAGAATCCAAGGTATTCGACATGTAGTAGCTAAAGCCTAAGTAATCAGCCTTACCTTCTTTTAGGATCTGCTCATCTTCAGGCTGCATCTCAATGTTGAAGCCTTTGATTGCCCAGTCACGCGTAGCGTAATTTGGGTAATGACCGCGAACCATCACATCTGAGAAGAAGTAACGGTCACGCATCGCTTGTTGTGCCACCATAATGTCTTCCGGTTTAGAAGAACGAGGATAGAAAGGCACCATCGCACACATTGCGCCGATTTGAAGATCTGGATTGATCTCGTGACCTTTCTTAACCACCAAAGCACTTGCAACAAACTGATGGTGAACCGCTTGATACATCGCCTCTTGCGGCTTTTCGCATTGTGGAAACTTCACGCCTGAGCATAACCAACCGAAAATATCTGCCGAGGTGTTCATCTGGTTGTTGATCTCGTTAAACGTCATCCAGTATTTCACTTTGTGTTGGTATCGTTCCATCACTGCAGTTGAATACTTAACGAAGAAGTCGATCACTTTGCGGTTCATCCAGCCGCCATATTCCTTAGCTAGATGGTAAGGCATTTCAAAGTGGCTCAGTGTTACCACAGGCTGAATGTCGTATTTCAACAGCTCGTCAAACAGATCATCGTAAAACGCTAAACCCGCTTCACACGGTTCAGCTTCATCGCCATTTGGGAAGATACGCGTCCACGCGATACTGGTACGGAAACACTTAAAGCCCATCTCAGCGAATAACTTAATGTCTTCTTTGTAGCGATGGTAGAAATCCACTGCGACTTGGTTAGGATAGTTTTCGCCATCAATCACGCCATCGGTGATTCGACGTTGTACACCATGAGCGCCCGCTGTTAATACATCAACAACACTGACACCTTTACCATTCGCATCCCAGCCGCCTTCTAGTTGATGCGCTGCTACTGCACCGCCCCATAAAAAATCGTTCGAAAATTCGTTGTTCATACCATTACTCACTACAAGTTATTCGTGAAAAAGATCAGAATTTGAGCTGCAATTACAACTCTGAAATCGATTTCAATAAAAGCAAAGATACAGATTGAAACCGGTTTCAGCAACAGTTAAAAGATCTTTTTTGATCGATCTAAAGACTAATCAACAGTCAGCATTACGATCAATGCTGTTCAAAATACTGATCATGCAGTGATTTGCCAGATTGGTCTTGAGTGCCAGGGTAGAACTGAACGAGTGTCTGATCGGCTAGTGTGAGGTGAATCCAACCCTCTTTGACTTTCAGCCAATTGGTACCGTTGGTCTCATAGACGGTAGGAAACTTGCCCCAGCCAGACTCTGATACCTGCAGCTCTTGAAATAGGTTAATCGGGGCTAGCTTATTGCTGTCGAAGTTTGCGTCGGCATAGACAGATAAAGGCTCGATGGCATCGTTTGGCTTAAACGTATAACAGCTCACAGAGGCTGAAGTGCGATCAAACCACTGGTAAGGTTGTGCACCGATTAAATCGTAGACCGTGCAATCATTGAATTGAATCGCCCACTCTTGGTGAGCTTTAAAACCGAGGTAACCTATGGGTTGTGATGGTTCAGGCTTTGAGTCCGCCTCCTGCTCATACACCGGTTCTGAGGTAGCACATCCCATAAGCCCAAGACTAAAAAGGAAAGTCACAGCAAGCTTCATCATTGTCATACCTCAGTTCCGTTAGTAGATGAGTAACTCAATTAAGTCTCTACATTAAACGGTAAGTTCCAAACGATTACCATCCGGATCGAGTACACAGCTCTCATAATAGCCATCGCCTGTTCTTCTTGGGCCATCTAAGCGCTCATAGCCGTCTTCGACCAAGCGTTGAGTGAGTGCATCGACCGCTTGTTCCGACCCGAGTGAAATCGCCATATGAACAAAGCCTGTAAACTGATCATAGATGTCATCTTTCGATTCAGGCACCGAGTCCATTTCCATGATCTCTAGTCGGCTTCCAGTCTCAAATGAGAGGAAGTATGAAGAAAACCCTTTGGTTGGGTTGTGATATTTTGAGTTCAATGTCGCGCCGAAATAATCTTCATAAAATCGCTTCAGTACTTCGAGTTGTTTGGTCCAAATTGCGATGTGTTCAATCTTCATTTTGTTTGCCTAAGTTTGATGTCTAACGCTAGATTACTCATCAAATAAGGAACAATAAACAGAACGAAATTCATCGAAATTGTTCCTGATTAACGGGCTCGATTTTATGTCCATAACTGCACAGTATTGGCATCTATGTTTGTGTAATAGTTATCTTTCCTCCATAGTCAGGTTTTACACAATCTGAGATTCAAACTGTGAGCTTTTTAAAACTGATACTACTTGCGGCTATATGGGGAGGCTCGTTTCTTTTCATGAGAATGGCCGCCAATCCATTAGGGCCCGCAGTCTTAATTGAAGCGCGAGTTCTGTTTGCAGCACTTACTCTGCTTTTAGTTTCTTTCTATTTAAAAAAGAAGCTCTCTTTTCATGATCACGCAAAACACTTCTTCATTCTCGGCCTGTTTAACACCACACTTCCTTTTTTGCTTTTCGCTTATGCCGCGCAGACACTTAACGCCTCGACACTCGCCATCTTGAACTCTACCGCGCCAATATGGGCGGCAATCATTGGTGCAATATGGACCAAAACAGCACTCGAGGCGAAAGTTCTATTGGGACTTGGGATTGGGGTAACAGGAGTTGGCGTGTTAGTCGGTTGGGATGCGATGAACATTGGCCGTGAGGCTATGCTTCCTATCTTTGCAGCAGTGATGGCGGCCTTTAGCTACGGAATAGCGTCAAACTATACCAAACAAGCCCCTAAAGTTGAGGCATTCAACAATGCTCATGGCAGCATGTGGGCTGCGGTATTGCTGGTTTTGCCGTTTGTATTCTTTATTCCGATGAGAGAAACACCCGACGTTACGATCACTACATCGGTTGTCTTATTAGGCGCGGTATGTACTGGGTTAGCGTATCTACTTTACTTCAATCTCGTCTCTGAACTCGGCGCACCTTCAGCCCTGTCCGTGACCTTCATCATTCCGGTATTTGGTATTCTATGGGGTAACTTATTCTTAGATGAAGCAATTGGCATCAATACGATTGTTGGTTCAATTCTGGTTATCACCGGCACCATGTTGGTGACAGGAATGACGCCTTCTAAGATGATAGAGAGCGCCAAACAGAAACGAGCAGCAAGAGCGGCTCGTTAATCAGCCATATATTGCTGAATCTTGTTTCTCAGCCACTGATGAGCAGGGTTCAAATCGGTTCTTTTATGCCAAATCATGTATTGCTGCATAGGTAAGATTTCAAACGGCTGATCAAGGACTTGAAGCTGGAAGGATTCGGAAAATTGATTGGCAAAATCACGCGATGTACTGCCGACACAATCTGAGCCCGATACCAGCACACACATGGTCATCAGCGAGTCACACTCGGCACTCACTTTTCTCTGTTTCAGTGGCGACTTGGTAAAATAATCTGCCGTGTATAAACGGGTTCGACGCATTCTAAAAGTAACATGCTTTTCGTTGTAATATTGCTCTTGCGTCACAGAGCCATTGATTCTCGGATGCCCCTTTCGAGCTATCAGCACCAACTCATCTTCAATCATCGGCTGCTTCATGTAGCCGTTAACTTGCGGGTAATGGATATCAATCGCTAAATCAGCTTGTTGCATGCTCAAGCCTTGCAATAATTCTTCTTCGTTGTTCGGCACCATATTGAATTCAATCGAGATATTGCCCAACGTCTCATCTTGCTCGACGAGAGGTTGAAGCTTGGTTAATCCAATCTCATTCACCAGGATACGAAACACATGATGCTGCTGATTATCAAATGTCTTTAAAGTGCTTACTGCGCTGCTTATCCCTTCTAGAGCAGGCTCTACTCGGTCTGCCAATTGCACCGCAGCGTTAGTCGGAATAATCCCACGCCCTTCACGAATAAACAGGTCGGTATCAAGCTGAGATTGCAATCGCTTCAATGCCCCGCTAACCCCAGGCTGAGTCATACCAAGCGATTCTGATGCAAGCGTGATCGACTTTAATCGATACACTTCTAAGAACACGCTCAATAGATTTAAATCCAACTTTTCCACGTCGCTCACCGTTACTCTCCCTGTCAATGTGGTCTTAATCAATCATAGGTCAGGATTCGTCTTCGTCGCCCAACCATTGCATGATTCAATACATAGCCAATCGTGATGTATTAAATAAAGCTTACTTTATTTTTTGCTATATGTCTTATTCCTATAATCGCCTCAACGAAACAAAATTCTGAAATGAAGAGGATCTTATGACAACTTCTCGCACGTTCAAAAATGCATCACTGTTCCTGGCTATCTCGCTCGCATTCCCGGCAATTGCAGCTAACCATGACCACGCACACTTCAGCGAAATTGGCGACCAAGGTGGCAAAAGCGCAACCGAGATGACGACCAAAGCAAACCAAGAGTTCGCAAAAACACTTAACTTTGCCGACACTCGCGCTTTCGACAATAACAACAAAGGTCTAATTGCTAGCTTCGACCAAGAGACGGGCGACATCATTCGCAATAGCTTTAACTTTATCGACCCAAGTGTGACGAATGCAGACCAAGCACCAGATTCAGTAAACCCTTCACTGTGGCGCCAAGCGGTATTGAACCAAGCAGCAGAAGGCTTATATGAAGTTGTTCCGGGTAAAGTTTACCAAGTTCGAGGTGCTGACTTAGCGTCTATCTCTTTCATTCGTAGTGACAACGGTTGGATCGCTTACGACGTTCTTCTTACCAAAGAAGCGGCCGCTAAATCACTCAAATTCTTCAAGAGCAATGTGCCTGATGGCGGCGAACTGCCCGTCGTTGCTATGATTTACTCTCACTCGCACGCTGATCACTTTGGTGGCGCAAGAGCAATCAAAGACGCATACCCAGATGTAAAAGTGTACGGTTCGAAAAACATTACTAAAGAGATCGTCGACGAAAACGTATTGGCGGGTAATGCAATGTCTCGTCGTACCGCTTATCAGTATGGTGCAACCCTGAACCGACACGAGCACGGTATTGTTGATGCTGCACTGTCGAAAGGCCTATCAACCGGTAGCATTACTTACGTACTGCCAGACTACGAGCTGAACCATAACGAAGAGATTGAAACTCTGGTTATTGACGGCCTAGAAATGCAATTCATGGATGCTTCAGGTACCGAAGCGGCCTCTGAAATGGTGACGTATATTCCAAGCATGAAAGCACTTTGGACTGGCGAACTGACCTACCAAGGCATGCACAACCTGTACACGCTGCGTGGCGCTAAAGTACGTGACGGCTTGAAATGGTCTAAGAAGATCAACGAGATGTTAATCACTTGGGGTGAAGAAACAGAGGTGTTGTTTGCGTCTCACTCATCGCCAATCTGGGGCGAACAAGAGATCTCTGATTACCTAAAAATGCAGCGTGACGCTTACGGTTTTACTCATAACCAAACGCTTCGCTTAGCCAATAACGGCGTGGTTCTGCAAGACATCGGTGACGAGATTTACAAGGTCATGCCAGACAGCATCCAACAGTCTTGGCACACCAACGGTTACCACGGTACTTACTCTCACAATGCTCGCGCTGTGTACAACATGTATCTTGGTTACTTCGACATGAACCCAGCTAACCTAAACCCACTACCAATCAAGCCAGAGTCAGTGAAGTTTGTTGAGTACATGGGCGGCAGCGACGCTGTGATTGAAAAAGCGCAGCAAGATTTCCAAGAAGGTGAATACCGCTTCATTGCAACAGCACTGAATAAGGTGATTCAAGCTGAGCCAGAGAACAAAGTTGCACGTGGCTTATTGGCAGATACATACGAGCAGTTGGGTTATCAATCAGAAGGTGCAGGTTGGAGAAACATCTACCTAACCGGCGCTCAAGAGCTTCGTATTGGCACACAACCGGGCGCACCGAAAACTGCATCTCCGGATGTGTTAGCGAACATGACCATTGAGAACTTGTTGGATTACTTAGCAGTTAAAGTGGATTCGCTAAAAGCACAAGAAACACCATTTACGTTGAATATTCAGCTACCAGACGTGCAAGAGTTCTACTACGTTGAAATGTCTAACGGTAACCTGAACAATATTCAAGTGAGCGAGCTACAAGACGCCGATACAACACTGATCATCAATAAGTCTGACGTGTCTGACATCGTGCTTAAGAAAACAAGCCTAGGAAAACTGTTAGAAGACGGACAAGCAGGCGTGAAAGGTGATAAGACATCACTTAACAAACTGCTGTCTTCACTGACAGAAGCTGACACCTCTTTTGAGATTGTACCGCGTCCAAACAAAGGCGAAGAAGTTGATGCAGAGCTATACCAAGATTCAGCGGTACACGCTCATTAAACGCCAGATACACTAAATAAAAACAACAGCAGTTAGCTAGAAAAACGTTCTATAAAGAACATAAAAACAAGCCCCTACCTTTTGGTCGGGGCTTTCTTATTTGTTATCAATGAGTGCTTCTTGAACGCTACTCTTACTGAAGCTGATAGCTACTCAGCTTGACCGTTTACGTCGCAATCCCAATAAGAAGGTGAACCATAATATTGAACAAAGTAATCGATAAATACGCGCACCTTTGGTGCAAGTAACTGAGCACTCGGGTATACCGCCCAGATAGCCGCCTCATCCTTTAAAGGGTAATCCGGCAACACCTCAACCAGCGAACCTTCCGCGAGCTGCTTGTATGCTATCCAACTCGCGCACATGGCAATGCCCAAGCCATCGACACATACATCCCTTACCGCTTCACCGTGATCGACGCGGATAGCACCTAGGCTCTCTTCGAGTTTTCCGATATGAATACTGGCTACCGGAGGTGACAACCCACGCTCTTGTCCTGCTTGACCTATATTGTGCGTAGACGCGAGTCGCACAAACAATTTTAGATGTTCAATGTTCATCAATAATGGCTAGCCTGCGCTGAGTACACGCTGCTTATTGGCCGCAGCGGCACGGGGAATAATGTGAGTTTTAATATAGGCATTAAGCTTAAACCATGCAAAAGCGCCCGCTAAAACATTGGCGACTGTCGCAGCAATAACCGCATTGACCATGTCTCCGGTTATCGAGCCGATCCATAAAGCGGGAATGTAGAAAACAAACAAGCGTAGGAAAGAGACATTCAAAGCTTTACGCGGCACACCCAAGGCATTAAAGACCGACGCAACCAACATGCAAAGCCCAAGCGGCCCATAGCTGAACGGTATAAATAACAAGGTCACTTCAAACCAGCTGCGTATGCTTTGTTCTTCCGAGATAACAGGAATAATCCAGCCACTAAACAGCGCCAACAATGTTGCCATCACGGTGTGGAAAACCAATAAGAACTTCGCTGTTGTATTCAATAGCTCAGGGATTTTGCATCGCTGCTGCGCCCCTAGGTAACGACCAATCATAGGCGGGATAGACATCGTCAGAGCAAGAGAAAACACCAGCATAAAACTTTCAACACGGGCGAGTAAGCTCCAAAAAGCCATCTCATCGGTTCCGATTCTCGCAATCAATAGCATTGAGAAGAACGCGCTGACCGCAGGTAATATCTGATTCGCAGTGGTTGGCATTACCGTCTTGAATAACTCAAAACTGTAGCCTTTGATTCGGTTACTGCACGCGCCATTGAAGCCAAACCAACCTTTGCCGCGAGACTTGATTAGCATGTAGATTGCGCCGAAAGCGTAGCCAATGCTCGATGCGATCGCCGCCCCTGCGATGCCCATATCCAATCCAAAGATCAGAATAGGGTCGAGAATTAGGTTAATCACGCTAGCAGCCAAGAACATGCTTCCGGTTGTTTTGGTATCGCCATTGGCACGATAAACGCAGGTGGCCAGATAAAGCACCGCCACCATCAATGCACTGAACAACCACAGTGGCCAGTACACATTAAAAATAGACAGCATGGATTGGTATTGAGCGTCAGAGACATCATTCACAAACGACGCAAAAACAGAATCGCTAAAAACAATCAGCCCTATGCAGATCAAAGCAATCACCAACACTCCAAATCCAACCGACAGCGTCGCAATTGAAGTAGATTTACGTTGTTCTTTTGCCCCTACCGCTTGAGAAATAATGGACGTTGCCGCCACACCGATGCCCACTTGAACCCCGGTAAACGCCGCTTGAAATGGCAAGGTGATACCGTGAACCGCCAACTCATTCACCCCTAGCTGACCAATAAAGATCGAATCGACCAATTGAACCATCATGATCGCAAACACACCCAGCGTCAGTGGCAGCGTTTTCTCAATGATGGTTTTCAAAGTCGCGGATCTCATCTGCATAAGTCGGTTCACTCTTGTCTGTACCTTGGGGCTAATTACCTAGTTGAGCAGTATACGAAGCTAAATGAAAAGGATAAGAGCGCCAGACAAGGAATGAGTTTTTAGATTTCGTTGACAATCGAATTAGCAAGATACCTTCAACGTTAAAGTATCCATCTAAGACACTGAATAAATTGAAATTATCAAACGCGCCAACACTCTTAATAATTCGTTAATAGTGTTTCGTTTAATGGTTAATTGTTGGTTCGAACATTCCTCGCTAGCCTGAATTTAGGTCGCATTCACACTGAATAGGCTGAAATGAAATCTCTCAGAAGGAATATGGAAATGGTATATCAAGGTTATACAACGTTTAAAGCTCAAGCCGAGGATGGAATTCTTACCGTCACTTTTGACTTCGGTACTGTGAATGTTCAAGGGCAAGAGACTTTGATGCTGACGAAGCCGAAGCACTCAAAGCGGAAGCTTATTAGTTGTATCAAGCTACGAGCAAAACCCCTGCGGTTAAGCGCTTCCAAATTGCCGATGAGCAAGGCCTAGAGCACGATATGGAAAACCAACGTAACTGGGAAACTCTGGTTATGAACGTTCAAGACATCAAATAACTCGGTCACTTCTCTTAATTTGGGTCAGTCACAAACTGACCCATTGTCTTACTTAATCGTTAAACGCCAACGGTTAACCACCAAGTGTTAAAATGGTCATTATTTGCCCCATAGACTCACATTTGAGTCTTCAGCTTGTGAGCCAAATGCAACTATGTGTCATTAATCTTTGTTATAACGTTGTTCAAACTATTTTTTGAAGGACGGAATATGCAAAAAATAATTCTGATCACAGGTGCCACGGATGGCATTGGTTTAGAGACCGCAAAAGCACTAACGCAGCAAGGGCACCATGTTCTGATTCATGGCCGCAACCCAGTTAAGGTCAATAAAGTCGTGACCGCTTTGTCTCGCCTGTCTAAGAATGCAATCATCGAAAGCTACATCGCAGATCTATCGACGCTCTCTGAAGTTGAGGCGCTCGCAACCCAAATCAAAAGCGATCACAAACGACTCGATATACTCATTAACAACGCAGGTGTGTATAAGGTGTCGGACATCACCACTCCAGACAATCTTGATGTGCGTTTTGTCGTAAACACCATTGCGCCGTATCTACTGACACAAAAGCTGCTTCCTCTTTTTGATGCGACAGGTCGTATCGTCAACCTATCTTCAGCAGCCCAAGCACCCGTCGATTTAGAGGCATTAATCAGCCCGAGTGCGGGTGAACTTGATGGTCCGGTTTACGCGCAAAGTAAGCTGGCGCTAACGATGTGGTCCATCGAATTAGCCAATACTCTTTTAGACAAAGGCACCGCAATTATCCCTGTAAACCCAGCCTCTTTCCTTGGCAGTAAACTGGTGAAAGATGCTTATGGCGTTGATGGAAACGATCTGGCGATTGGTGCCGATATTCTTTGTCGTGCTGCGCTCAGTGATGAGTTTGCCAACGCTTCTGGTCAATATTTTGATAATGATTCTGGGTTGTTCAAAGACCCGCACGCCGACGCATTAGACAACACTAAGAACCACAAGCTGGTGACAGTGCTTAATCAATTACTCGAAAAAAAGCTGTGCGTTACGCACTGATCATTAATTAATAAAAATACCACTAACACTCCCCCCCACCACCACACACACAATCCAAGCCGCAGTTCTATCTATACAGACAAAGAACTGCGCGCTCTTTCGATTATTAAGATTTCTTTAATACTGATTCCCCGCTTTGCCCAATTATCACCCAAGATGCAGATTGCTAAACTTGCCCCCGTCGAAACAACACAGGCTACGGCCGAGGAGCATTTATGCGTTTTGAAGGTAAAGTTTATCGTCCTTGGATGGAAGCAGAGAGCGTACTCATCCAGACAACATTGGGGTGCAGTAATAACCAGTGTACCTTCTGCACGATGTTTGATGATAAGCGTTTCAAAGTAAGAGACATCAAAGACATCTTTGAAGATATTGATGCGGCGAGAAAAATCTACCCGCATGTTGAATCTATCTTTTTGGTCGATGGTAATGTGATGGCGATTAGAACCGAGATGCTGATTTCGATTCTGGATTACATCAAGATCACCTTCCCAGAGAGCAAGAACATTTCTCTGTATTCGGGGTTCAATGACTTCCGTCGTAAGAGCTTGTCTGAATTAAAAGAGATTAAGTCGGCAGGTTTAAGCATGGCCTATTCAGGCTTGGAGTCCGGTGACCCAATTGTGCTTGAACGCATTTAAAAGCGCATGACGCGTGAGCATGCGATTGAAGGAATGAACCTAGCCCGTGAAGCAGACATCAAGGTACTGGCTTCTTTCATCTTTGGCCTTGGCGGCAAAGAGCGTTCTATAGAGCATGCGATTAATACCACCAGCTTGTTGAACATCATGCAGCCAGATGCGATTGCACCGATGGCTTTAGCCGTTCAACCGGGATCGGTATTGGAAAAAGAAGTAAACCGTGGCGAGTTTGTTTTACCAACGCCATTGCAGATTCTGGAAGAAGAAAAATACTTGCTCGAAAACCTAGAAGATTTCGATTGCTACTACTGGGGTGACCACGGCAATAACATCTCACCAATGCGTGGCATGTTGCCTCAGGCTCGTAAGCCGTTTCTTGATAAGATTAATCAAGACATCGCGCATAACCCAATCACTAAGCAAAACGTCATTAAAACCTTTGCTTGGTAACGAGTAACCTCTACATCGTTTGAAGCAGCCACAAAAAGGGCCAGTGTCAGCTGGCCCTTTCATTTTCTAGCTATGTATCTCTCTATCGAACTATCTGGAGCCGACCGCTCGGACTAATTCTGCGATTCCATCCCAATCACCCTTGTCCATTTTGTCTGTCGGTACCATCCAAGTTCCACCGCAGGCAACGACTGATTTCAGTGCTAAGTAAGACTCAACGTTCGCTGGGCTTACACCGCCTGTAGGCATAAAGTTAACCGGGTAAACAGCCGTCAACGCTTTCAACATTGCGACACCGCCAGATGGCTCGGCAGGGAAGAACTTTAGTGTCTTAAGCCCCATTTCCATTGCTTGTTCAACCAAGCTTGGGTTACTCACTCCAGGAACAATCGTAACCCCTCTTTGCTGACAGTATTTGACTGTGGTTGGATCCAAACCTGGGCTGACAATGAAATCAACACCCGCATTAATGGCAGTATCCACCTGCTCTGTAGTCAGCACAGTACCTGCGCCAATCAGTAACTCAGGGTAAGCTTCACGCATCAAACGAATCGACTCTGCTGCCGCTTCTGTACGAAATGTCACTTCAGCACAAGGCAAGCCATTTTCAACCAGTACTTTCGCAAGCGGCACAGCCTGAGCAACGTCATTAATGGCGATCACCGGAACGATGCGAATATCTCTGAGTCGCTGTTCAATTGTTTTCATTGTTCATTTCTCTCATTATCAAACAGACAAATTAAGCCAAGTCGCTGCCGTTGCTTGCGATCACTTTTTTGTACCAGTGGAATGACTTTTTAGGAATACGATTTAACGTACCATTGCCTAGGTTGTCTCTGTCCACGTAGATAAACCCATAGCGCTTGCTCATCTCTCCGGTCGACGCCGCAACAAGATCGATACAACCCCAAGGTGTGTAACCCATCAATGGTACACCGTCTTCCATTGCTTCATGCATCGCAACAATGTGCTGACGAAGGTAATCAATGCGGTAATCATCGTTCACTTCTCCATTGTCATCCAAGGTATCACGAGCACCTAAGCCATTTTCTACCAAGAAAAGTGGTTTCTGGTAACGGTCATAGAGTGTGTTCATCGTAATTCGAAGACCTGTAGGGTCAATGACCCAGCCCCAATCACTTGCTGGAAGATGAGGGTTTTTGATGGACTTAACGACGTTCGCTGCACTCGTATTTCCTGCATTCATATCAGCGGAAGCACAGCGTGAAGCGTAATAACTGAAAGAAATGAAATCGACAGTATTTTTCAGAATCTCGAAATCTTCTTCTTGTGTTTCAAGCACCACACCTTTGTTATCAAACACTTTTTGAGCATAAGATGGGTAGTAACCACGCGATTGAACATCGATAAAGAACAGGTTCTCGCGGTCTTTTTCCATAGCCATCAGCACATCTTCTGGCTTACATGAATATGGATAGAAGTTACCGCCCGCCAGCATACAACCCACTTGGTTTTGCTCATCAACTTCATGGGCAATCTTGGTTACCAAAGCGCTTGCTACTAGCTCATGGTGAGCTGCTTGGTACTTCACTTGATCGTGATTTTCGCCTTCCTGAAACAACAATCCAGCACCAGAAAACGGGCTCGCTAGTAAAATATTGATTTCGTTGAAAGTTAACCAGTATTTCACCAAGCCTTTGTAGTTTTCGAAACAGGTTCTCGCGTAACGGCTAAAGAACTCAATCATCTTACGATTACGCCACGAACCATACTCGTTGACCAAGTGCATAGGCACATCGAAATGGCACAAGGTAACGAGCGGCTCAATACCGTATTTCTTACACTCTTCAAAAACATCACGGTAAAAATCTAAGCCAGCTTGGTTCGGCTCTAGGTCGTCACCTTTTGGAAAGATTCGGCTCCAAGCGATGGATACGCGGAAGACTTTAAATCCCATCTCTGCCAGCAAGGCGATGTCTTCTTTGTAACGGTGATAAAAGTCTATCGCGTTATGGCTTGGGTAGAACTCGTCTTCGCTGAGCGTCACCTTATCAACCTGACCAAGCTTAATTGGCATGCGGTTCTCACCATAAGGGATCATATCTACGGTTGTTAGGCCTTTACCACCCGCTAAGTGAGCGCCTTCAGACTGGTTTGCAGCAATAGCGCCACCCCATAAGAAATCTTCGGGAAATTGAATGTTTGACATCGAATACCTCGGAAACAATAAAAGTCACCTTACGCTGAAGTAAGGTGACTGAATAAATTAATCAATTCTAATTAAGACGCGGACACTACTGTCGGCTTGTCTTCTGCCTTACCAGCTTCTTTGTTTGCTGACTCTGAAGTTGCTTTCTCATCGGCATCATCTTCTGGAACATCTTCAAAGCCTAAAACTAGGGTTAGAACAAATGACAGAACAATAGACAATGCGATCAGACCGAACACCCAAACGATACTCATTGGGTCATTCACATCGAAGAACTGAACACTCGTAAACAAGCTTGGTGCTGCCATCGAGTGACTCGCAAGGCCACCCATGCCCGCTAATGCACCTACGATAAAACCAGTAATCATTGTTGCGATAAGTGGACGTTTCAGACGAACAAGCACGCCGTACAATGCAGGCTCAGAGATACCGGCGAAGATAGCTGAAGCACCTGCGGCTAATGATGTCTGCTTTAGTGCGCTGTTTTTGGTTTTGTAAGCAACAGCCAGACACGCACCACCCATACCGAGGTTGGCACCGATTT
Organism: Vibrio sp. F13; assembly: GCF_020806305.2. Taxonomy (NCBI): domain Bacteria; kingdom Pseudomonadati; phylum Pseudomonadota; class Gammaproteobacteria; order Vibrionales; family Vibrionaceae; genus Vibrio; species Vibrio sp. F13. Next base: position 247,616 of record NZ_CP170176.1, read on the forward strand.
CTGAAGGCATAACCATACCTTCACGACCCGTCTCAGCAATGGTTTGAATAATCGTTGGAGTAAATACACGGTGCATACCAGTAAGAACAAGTAGAGGCCACAGTGCGCCCATGATAGCAACCGACAACCAACCTAATGTGTCATGAATTGTGTAAACAAGCGCTGAAAGTGCAGTACCAACCCAAATACCAAATGGACCGATAAGTACGATAGCAACCGGAGCTGCAATCAATACGATAAGCATAGGTTTCAGGAAGTTTTTAGTCACAGCAGGGGTAATGCTATCTACCCAACGTTCTATGTAAGAAAGAGCCCAAGTCATCACAAGTACAGGAATAACCGTGTAGGTGTATTTCACTGACGTGATTGGGATACCGAAGAAATCAACGTGCTTGCCTTCTGCTGCTTGCGCCATCAATTCCATAAAGTTCGGGTGGATTAAGACACCGGCAATCGCAATGGAAAGAGACATATTGGTCTTGAATTTGATCGATGCGGAAGCGGCAACCATAACCGGTAGAAAGAAGAAGGCGCCATCGCCAATCGCTTTCAAGATAATCAAGGTAGGTGCATTTGGCTCAACCCAGCCCAGCATCTCAAGTACCATGGCGAGCAGTTTGACCATTGAAGCGCCAATGATTGCTGGGATAAGAGGCGACATGGTACCAACCAGTGCGTCCAACATTTTCGCACCAATTGACTTAGCCGTTAGCTTCTCTTTTTTAGCAGGAACCTCTGACTCAGATACAGTGGATAGCTCACAAAGCGCCATCACTTCTTTGTATGCATACGATACCTCGTTACCAATGATAACTTGTACTTTGTCTCCATTATCAACAACACCCATCACACCTTTCAGTGCTTTTAGCTTGTTAATATCGACGCCATCTTGGCTGTGTAAAACGAATCGTAGTCGAGTCATACAGTGTGTTAGGGCAGCCACATTTGTCTTGCCCCCAAGATGCTCAACAACAGATTTCGCAATTGCGCGGTAATCGTTGGCCATTTTATCCCCCAAAGATCTCTTTCCAGTGATTTTTAAACGCGAATATAGTGAGATGTGACTAATTTTCCGTCAGTAGGATGCAAAAACAATCACAATTGTTGTGAATTGTTGTTTTGTGTCCTTCATCACACTTCCTTAAGTTACCGGTAACATGTTACCGGTAACGCTTATAAGATAAAGCCATATTTACAAGCGATGTTCAAAATTGAGATCACGCGCAAATTTGTTAAGAGGATTGAGTTATGGCTGGTAGTAGTGTCATCGTCATGGGTGTCAGTGCTTGTGGGAAAAGCACGATAGGCGAGCAGTTGGCAAAAAAACTTGGGCGTAAGTTCATTGATGGTGACGACCTTCATCCTCGAGCAAACATTCAAAAAATGGCGTCAGGCCAACCTCTTAATGATGATGATCGCATTCCATGGCTGGAACGCGTTCGTGATGCAGCGTACAGCCTAGAAAGTAAAAATGAGCACGGCATTATTGTGTGTTCTGCGTTGAAGAAGAAGTACCGCGACCAAATTCGCGAAGGGAACAAAAACCTCACCTTTCTCTTTTTAGATGGCAACATTGACCTGATCTTGCATCGAATGCGTCAGCGCCAAGGCCACTTCATGAAAGAGAACATGATTAAAAGCCAGTTCGAAACATTAGAAAGACCCGATCACGAGCCAGATACGGTTGTCATCAGCATTGATGGCGATATTGATGACGTTGTGGACTGTGCTGCGATTGTGCTTTCAATGACTGATGAGGCAGAAACAGCATGACCCTTCCAACCATCCAAGCGGTGACTCAACGATTAATTGAACGAAGCAAAGAGACTCATGAAGCGTTTCTAAACCGAACCCAACACCAAGCCTCTGCTGGCAAAGGTGGTAAAGGGCTTTCTTGCGGCAACTTGGCTCATGCTGTCGCAGCTTCTTGCTCCGATGAGAAACGCTCGATTCTTGATCTCACTAAATCCAATGTGGCGTTAATCAGCTCTTACAACGATATGTTAAGCGCTCACCAGCCGTATCAACACTATCCAGATCAGATCAAAAAGGCGTTAGCTAAGTTCGGCCACACCTCTCAAGTAGCGGGCTGTGTTCCCGCGATGTGCGATGGGGTAACTCAAGGCCAACCAGGCATGGATATGTCTTTGTTTTCAAGGGACTTGATTGCTCAATCGACCGTTCTTTCACTGAGTCACAACGTGTTTGATTCAACCCTATTACTTGGTATTTGCGACAAGATAGCTCCAGGACAACTGATGGGCGCGCTCTCTTTTGCACATCTACCCACCGCTTTTGTTCCGGCGGGCTTGATGGCAACGGGCATCAGCAATGATGAGAAAGTACATATTCGCCAAGAATACGCGGCTGGTAAGGTAGGAAAAAGTGCCTTACTGGATATGGAGTGCAACGCTTATCACTCAGCAGGCACCTGCACTTTTTACGGCACAGCCAATACCAATCAGCTGGTATTTGAAGCGATGGGGCTGATGCTTCCGGGCTCAGCGTTTATTCACCCTGACTCTGAATTGCGCGCATCACTCACTCAGCATGCCGCCATTGAAATTGCTTCAATGACACCACAAGCCGCAAACTTCCGCCCACTTTCTGAAGTCTTTACCGCTAAAAGCTTAATCAATGGCATTGTTGCCCTACTCGCATCAGGTGGCAGTACCAACCACAGCATTCACATGGTCGCGGTAGCACGCGCAGCAGGATTTATTCTGACTTGGCAAGACATCAGCGATCTATCCGATGTGGTGCCTTTACTTGCTCGAGTTTATCCCAACGGCCCAGCAGATATGAATGCGTTCCAAGCGGCAGGAGGAGTTCCCGCGCTGTTACGCCGTTTAGATCAAGCCAACTTACTGCACCGAGATGTCACACCTACCTTTGGCTCGTTTGAAGATCAAATGAGTATTCCAGAACTTGAAAATGGAAAGCTAACGTGGAAAAAGTGCAAACAGTCGGCAGATGCAGAGGTAATTGCAGGCCAAGAACAGGTATTCCAAAGCACAGGCGGAACGCGAGTCCTTTCAGGGAATCTTGGCAATGCGGTGATTAAGGTGTCAGCGGTTGCGGAAGAGCAACGCGTTATCGAAGCACCCGCGGCAGTTTTTGATTGCCAACATAAGGTGGAAGCCGCGTATCAACGAGGTGAACTCAACAAAGATTGCATTGTTGTGGTGATAAATAATGGACCAGCTGCGAACGGTATGCCTGAACTGCATAAGCTTATGCCGATTCTAGGTAATGTTCAGAAACAAGGGTTTAAAGTGGCTCTGGTTACTGATGGTCGCCTCTCTGGAGCCTCAGGAAAGATTCCATCCGCAATTCATGTCTCACCAGAGGCTATTCGAGGCGGAACTATTGGGCTTGTTCGCGAAGGCGATATCCTGCGCTTAGATTGCGCGAGTGGCGAACTCAATAACCTCAACGACATGCAATCTCGCCAAGCGAGAGTGTTTGAGGTAGACGCTAACCAGCAAACCATGGGGCGCAACCTATTTAGCGTGATGCGCCAAAGCGTTTCGAGTGCAGAACAAGGGGCGAGTTTTATCGTCTAGCTGTGTCATCGCTTAAATGTAAAAGCAAAAGGGGCATCATTTCGATGCCCCTTTCAGTTTCCACGATACTTGGTTAAACGCTTTCGCCATCCGTGATGCGATAGCCCATATCCACTACCGTTTCCGTAACTGGCTCACCTTTCAATCGGGCAAGCAGTAGCTCGGCACTTTTCTTACCTATTTCATAACGTGGCGTATCCACGCTAGTCAGTTTTGGGCGTATGGTTTGACCAATATCTAACGCGTTATAGCCCACCACAGATAGCTGTTGCGGCACTTGGATTCCACGTTGCTGGGCAATGAGCAAGGTACCTATCGCGATGTCATCATTGGTGCAGAACACGCCATCTAGATCTGGGTAATCCGCAAGAGCGCGATCAAGCAGATCTTCAGCCAAAGAGAAGTTAGAGTGCTGTTCAGTCAACACGTGTTTAGGCTCTAATCCAGCCTCATACATCGCTTTGTCATAGCCTTGCAAACGCAACTTGGTTCGCGCATCCAATCGAGCGCCAAAGTAAGCAATAGAGCGTTTACCAGCTTCAATCATTCGCTTCACGACATGGTAAGAAGCATCAATATGGTCCAAGCCAACAACCATATCGATCGGATTGGTTGGGAGTTCCATCGTTTCAACAACAGAAACACCTGAATTCTTGATCATCTGTAACGTGCGGGGGGTGTGGTGGCTTTCCGTCAATATCAACCCATCAACTTGATACGAAAGCAGCGAAGCAATCTTTTCCTCTTCTTCCACAGCATCATAGCTAAAGTGAGCAAGCAACGTCTCGTAGCCATTCTCTTTAGTAACCGTTTCGATACCTTGAACAAACGCGGCAAAGATTTGGTTTGATAACGAAGGGAGCAAGATACCGATCGCTTTACTCGACGATTTAGAGAGCATAGCTGGCGCTTTGTTTTCGATGTATCCCATCTCTTCAATAACCGCTGCAATTTTAACGCGAGTTTTGGCTGCGACTGAATCGGGATTGCGCATGTAACGAGAGACGGTCATCTTTGTGACCCCCACTTTGTCTGCAACATCTTGAAGTGTGGTTCGAGTTTTCTTCTGCTGTTCTGTCATAACTATTTGAACTCTTTATTATGTTACAAGTAACATTATAAAGTTCTCACCGCCTTAAGTTCAACCCATCCGACAAATTAGCATGGCGTTAACGAAAGGTTGGTATCACGCATGCTTGATGAAAGCTTGGCTTAACTGCTGAAAGAGTGAGTCTACGTTGGGTAGAGTTGTCAGATGTGCGGACAACGGAGTATGAACTTGCGCGTCCACCACGGTTGGATTGCCACAAACTTGATTATAAAAATTTACGGGTGCAACGATGTTCTCTAGGTCGACATCCAACAAGATACAAGCTTGCGAAAGTACGATTTGGCCGCCCCCTTGTTTAAGCAAAACACGCTGCGCCGTGCCCACTATTTTTTGTTTATTGATATTGAGGTTGTAGTCACCATCACAATAAGAACCGGGAGTCGCGTGTACATCCACATCGATGCCCAGTTCTTTAAAAAACAGGGTTAAGACATTGCACAGATGTAGATACGCTTTTTGGATGTTGTAGGCTTCATCACGAGGCCAATGGTAAATGTGCGATAAGTTAATGATCCCCGGCAGTTGGGGAACGGGAGCGCCGCCTGTTTTACGTGAGGTGAGTTGCCAACCTTGTGCCGCGAGTTGTTTTCTAGACTCTACGGTCACAGGCCACTTTTTACCTGCGGGCAAAACAAGTGTCGGCGCTTTTGCTTGCCACAACATTAAGGCTTGCCCAATCTCACCCGCCTGAATTTGCTGCAATAATTCAGCTTCTTTTTCAAACGCACGATCAACATCAATGTGCGGGTAACGTACGAGTTTATTGGTTAACTTCAATGCACTTTCCTCTACAGATTGTGGTGACCTATCATTTAACGTTCTGCAATGGTTGATGAGATATGGGACTATGTGCGATGAAACATAGCACCAAAAGTTAGTTATTGGCGCCATAGTAGCTTGTCAGTTGCCCATCTCAAAGGTGAGTGCTAACATTTGTACACACACCAATAAAGGAATACATCATGGACACTAGAATTCAATTTCGTGTTGATGAAGAAACAAAACGCCTAGCTCAACAGATGGCTGAGAGCCAAGGTCGCACACTGAGTGGTGCTTGCCGTGAGCTTACTGAGCAACTCGCTGAGCAACAAAGACAGACATTATCTCACGATGCATGGCTAACTGAACAAGTAAACCTAGCATTTGAGAAGTTTGACTCAGGAGAATCCGTTTTCGTTGAACACCAAACTGCTAAATCTCGAATGGAAGAACGCAAAGCCAGAATACGTAATCGAGGTAAGCAATGATTTTATGGGAAGAAGAATCACTCAATGATCGTGAAAGGATCTTTGAGTTTATCTATGACTTCAACCCTGATGCGGCAGAAAACGCTGACAACCTCATTGAAACAAAAGTAGAAAACTTGCTTGAGCAGCCTCTAATGGGTGTACAGAGAGACGGCATTCGTGGGCGATTACTTATAATTCCTGAGATTTCAATGATCGTCTCCTATTGGATCGAAGGCGACATTATCCGAATTATGCGCGTGCTCCACCAGAAACAAAAGTTCCCAATGGATTGATTACTTCCTCTGGGCAACTAGCCCAATTAAGGGGTGAACAACGCCTCCACCCAACCTAAAGCATTGTGCCATAAACACTTAATTGAAGTAGGAGCAAAAGTGCCAAGCGTTGTGAATCCCTCTTAAATTGCTTGTTATAACACAATTGCTACACGTCACTTTCCGTTAGTATCTGACGACAATTTCGTACTGTAAGGACGCGAATTTCATGGCTGAGGCTATATATGATTCGATAGTGACCAAACAAGATTTCGCGGTAATTGGTATGAGGTAGCTCAGGAACCATTCGTCCCATGTCAGGCATACTTGAGAGAAGGTCTGTTTTATCGAATACCTCATTAACCCAGTTTTCTGCCGCCACTGGATTATCTAGCGAAATAAACTCGGCTGCATCACCTAACTTTTGTAATGCTAGTGGTGACCAGACTACTTTCATTTCTTAATGCGCCCCAATACTTGAGCACGAGCGTCTTCATTGGAAACACCTAAACCTGAAGCTAATTGTGCTTCAGCAGTACGCATTTCTTCCAGTAACTCGATCTTCTCTTGCATTGCTTCATATTCTGCAACATCAAGGACAACCGCAACACCCTTACCACGTTGTGTGATAACTAGTGGTCTGCGAGTTTCGTTAATCTGTTTAATAAATGACGTCACGCCAGCACGAAATTCAGACAAAGGCTGAATATCTTGATCAAAATGGATGCGGCTCATGTTGAACTCCCTATGGTACAATTTAATGTACAAATAATAGTTCAAATAGCAATTTTGAGCAATAGCCTGATTTTGTGTTATAACGAATGACATGGATTCCCCCTACCGAGGATCTGCCACACTTATGTGGTACTTAAATGCATCGGAGGCACCATGTCTGATTATTCTTATTTCTGCGGTATCGACCTAGCTAAAAACCACTTTAGTCTTCATGCCGTAGACCAAAATGGTAAGGTCATACTTCATAAGTCAGTAACCCGCTCTAAACTACTGACTACAATAGCAAATATGCCACTCATGCGTATAGGCGTTGAAGCGTGTGGTGGTGCACATTATTGGGCAAGAACACTCAATAAACTGGGTCATGACGTCCGTATCATGGCCGTTAAATACGTGGTTCCTTATCGAACTAAAGGGAAGAACGACCTTAATGATGCAGTAGCTATCTGCGAAGCTGTTCAGCGACCATCCACTCGCTTTGTGCCCGTAAAATCACCAGAGCAACAAGCCATCCTATCGGTACATAGAATGAGAGAGCATTGGGTTCGTGAACGCACCGCGCTTATGAATCGCATGCGCGCCCTACTTTCTGAGTTCGGGTTGATCATTCCCGTTGGTCGCTCTTCATTGATGAAACACGTTCCCTTAATGCTTGAAGATGCAGAAAATGAACTGCCACATCTCGCAAGAACGGTGATTGCCGATGCTTATCACCACCTTGGTGAATTAAATCAACGTATCGCCGATACTGAACAAGTCTTCGACTCTTTTGCTAAGGTCAGCGCTAATGTTCAACGAGTGATGAAAGTTCGAGGTATTGGGCCGCAAACCGCTACTGCGATACTTGCTTCGATAGGCAATGGTTCTCAATTTGATAAAAGCCGTGATTTCTCTGCTTGGCTAGGACTCGTACCAAAGCAATATTCCACAGGAGGAAAACCTCGCTTAGGCCGAATAACCAAACACGGTGATAAATACTTACGAACACTATTAGTTCATGGCGCAAGGACAGTCATTGCCAACCTTGGCGACAAGCAAGATAAGTTAAGTCAGTGGTGTCGCGGCGTTCTAGAACGAAGAGGAATGAACCGAGCAATAGTGGCACTGGCCGCGAAGAACGCACGAATTATATGGTCGCTTTTACACAATCAAACAGAATATGAAAACTATGCTGCTTAAGTAGAAACCTAAGCAGCATAGAGAGTTAAACCCACCGGGTCATTGCAGACGCTAATGATGGAGATAGGTTAAGACCACTTGCGGAGAGCCTGTTAATGCGGCGGACACACTAGATGTCATCTAACGAATAAGGCACCGCAGTCGCGCAAAGTCATCAGGGCCACGACGTATGCGAATCGTCGATAAGTAGGCCGAATGTAGAGCGGCAGTCCAAAACCCATCAACATAAGTTTAGCGGATGTTTGACAACCGGGGGAATCCATGTAGCCGCATTAAGGGGTGAACAACACCACCACCTAACCTAAACCATTGTGCCGTAAACACTAAAGCCAGTTCAAACCAAAACTGCCAAGCGTTGTGAATCCCTCTTGAATGCTTTGTTATATGCTGAACCCACACCTAGAAATAACTTGGTATCGAACCGTCAAAACCAAAAGAGTCACTTGGGGCATACATGCAATTGGCCCCCTCAATTGTGATGAAGCCAAGCCTGCTATAAAACTGGTGGTCAATATCGCTATGTAAAAATATGGCTGTACAGTTCTGATTTGCGAACAAGTCTGCTTTCACAAGGTTAATCAAGTGGGAAGCATAACCTTTGCCTCGAAAGCTTTGAGGTGTAGCGAGAGAGCCTATACCAAAGCAACCGCCTTTAAGGCCAAATAAATTCTGATAGATAACGAGGGACGATAGAATTTGCTCATTTTCTATTAGCACATGCCAAGTTCCAGCTTGATACTTTTTGCTGCCACGACAAGCGGATAAATATTTTTCATAGGAAAGCCCGTCACTCCACGCATCAAAGCCGATAGCGTAAATAGCGTCAAGCTCATGAACTTTTGCTTCTCTCAAATGCATCCTTGCGACTTCCTAAATTGACTAAGGCATATAACGCCCAATTAAGGAGTGAACAACGCCTCCACCCAAACCTAAAGCATTGTGCCATAAACACTAAAACTGAAGTAGAAGCAAAAGTGCCAAGCGTTGTGAATCCCTCTTAAATTGCTTGTTATTTTTTTCTAAAACCCTACTGCCAACCCATGGATATATTGCTGTACTCTTTTGTAGCTTTTATCAGGAAGAGCTGGATTTAGGAGGTAAGTCATACCTCTAGTTGGGATTGGCACATATTGCTCTTCATATGTGATAACAAAGCACTTATTAACTTGAAACATAATACCGAAAACAGAATTCCCCATGGCATAACGAAGAGGCAAAGCACTATAGAGTGATGTTTCTGCTTCATGCATAATGTAACTTTGGATTAAATTTTGAAAATTTCTATCGTCAAGAACGCTGTCTATTACACTTTGATCTAATCGCTGGAATGTTTTCAGCTTTGCATGATTTTCAGCGAATGTTTCGAACATTTCCTGAACAAAGTTCTGGGCTTTCTCCATTGGGAAAATATTTGAGATATCCAAAGCAATAAAACCAAACTTAACTTCCTCTTTGATAGCTCTTTTCTCTATTTGGTCTTTAGCCTTATCAACATTTTTTACTAAGTTCTTTGCGCTGCGGATATTTTTACACTCAATGGCAATTTCATTGCCGATTGTTACATCACCTTGACCTGATAAGCTTACTCTATCACCCTCACGAAGAGCTAAAACAAACCTGACACCCATAAGAAACTCAAAGACAAAATCATGGTATTTTTCTTTGTCATCGTTGGCAAGATCGTATTTCCCTTCAATAAACTTCAGTATATCTTCTTCATTGAATTTAATACCGTTATCAAAGATCACATTCAACTGGTTTAGCTTAATTATAATTTCAGAAATCTTAGCCATTTCTAGAGGTTCAAGTTCAAAAATACTGTCAAGATCACGACGGAGATGACCAAACCTAGTATTCAAAACATTTGTTCTAGGTCTAACCTTTTTAAGCCATTCTTCAAGATTTGAAATTAACCGGTCAAATTCATCTATCAAGCCAACGAGATTATGGCTTGTTTTTACTGTACTCATTGAGTATACCTATGCCTATTTTTACTCTGAAACATAACGCCCAATTAAGGGGTGAACAACGCCTCCACCCAAACCTAACGCATTGTGCCATAAACACTAAATTCGAAGTAGAAGCAAAAATGCCAAGCGTTGTGAATCCCTCTTAAATTGCTTGTTATAACGCATCTTCCACTGAAGCTAACCACTTGGGAATGTTAGCCCTATACCAATTTATGTACTTTCCTTGTTCTGGGTTGTTTCGGCTATTTAAAATGTTTACAACTTCTATAACTATCCAGCACTTAGCGATAATAAGATGCTCAAGAAGCTCGGTTTTGGATAGTGCTGGGTTGTATTTGATGTATTGAGTAACAATTTCCTTGTATTCAGCGATGCTACCAAGACCGCTAACTAAAGGTGCCAAATCAATAGCTGGGCTACCTTGACCAAAACGCTCCCAGTCAAACAACACTAGGTCTCCGTTAGCTCGTGTTCCCCAGTTACCGTCATTAGTATCACCAGATATCAGCACCTTGCATTCAAAGATACTATCGGAGAGTGCCTGTATCCGTTTTATTGAAGATTCCACAACATCGGGAAGATTCAATATTTTAAGGGCATCGTCAGTAGCGAAGGCTGTCCATTCATGCTTCTTAACTTCAAAAGTCGGAGTATATTCAGAACAATGAAGGGCTGCCAATTGAGAAAATAAATCAGACTTAGTTCGTAAGTCTTTGAGCGATATACTATTTGGAATATGTTCTATGTATAGATGGTTTCTGTCTATTTTTAACAATCTTGGAGTGTTTATCCCCTTTAATTTCGGTGCGGCTGATTGGTAAAAATGTATCTCCACTTCTGATGCGCCTTGCTTGAGCACACAGTTAACCCCGCCTAAAGTCTTAATAGATACTCTAGCAGAACCCATCTTGGATAAGTCTTGTGTACTCATAGCTCTCCTGCGTTATAACGAATGACATGGATTCCCCCTACCGAGGATCTGCCACACTTATGTGGTACTTAAATGCATCGGAGGCACCATGTCTGATTATTCTTATTTCTGCGGTATCGACCTAGCTAAAAACCACTTCAGTCTTCATGCCGTAGACCAAAATGGTAAGGTCATACTTCATAAGTCAGTAACTCGCTCTAAACTACTGACTACAATAGCAAATATGCCACTCATGCGTATAGGCGTTGAAGCGTGTGGTGGTGCACATTATTGGGCAAGAACACTCAATAAACTTGGGCACGACGCCCGTATCATGGCCGTTAAATACGTGGTTCCTTATCGGACTAAAGGGAAGAACGACCTTAATGATGCAGTCGCTATCTGCGAAGCTGTTCAGCGTCCATCAACTCGCTTTGTACCCGTAAAATCCCCCGAGCAACAAGCCATCTTATCGGTACATAGAATGAGAGAGCATTGGGTTCGTGAGCGCACCGCGCTTATGAATAGCATGCGCGCCCTACTCTCTGAGTTCGGGTTAATCATTCCTGTTGGCCGCTCTTCATTAATGAAACACGTTCCCTTAATGCTTGAAGATGCAGAAAATGAACTGCCACATCGCGCAAGAACGGTGATTGCCGATGCTTATCACCACCTTGGAGAGTTGAATCAACGTATCGCCGATACTGAACAAGTCTTCGACTCTTTTGCTAAGGTCAGCGCTAATGTTCAACGAGTGATGAAAGTTCGAGGTATTGGGCCGCAAACCGCTACTGCGATACTTGCTTCGATAGGCAATGGTTCTCAATTTGATAAAAGCCGTGATTTCTCTGCTTGGCTAGGACTCGTACCAAAGCAATATTCCACAGGAGGAAAACCTCGCTTAGGCCGAATAACCAAACACGGTGATAAATACTTACGAACACTATTAGTTCATGGCGCAAGGACCGTGATTGCCAACCTTGGCGACAAGCAAGATAAGTTAAGTCAGTGGTGTCGCGGCGTTCTAGAACGAAGAGGAATGAACCGAGCAATAGTGGCACTGGCCGCGAAGAACGCACGAATTATATGGTCGCTTTTACACAATCAAACAGAATATGAAAACTATGCTGCTTAAGTAGAAACCTAAGCAGCATAGAGAGTTAAACCCACCGGGTCATTGCAGACGCTAATGATGGAGATAGGTTAAGACCACTTGCGGAGAGCCTGTTAATGCGGGGGACACACTAGATGTCATCTAACGAATAAGGCACCGCAGTCGCGCAAAGTCATCAGGGCCACGACGTATGCGAATCGTCGATAAGTAGGCCGAATGTAGAGCGGCAGTCCAAAACCCATCAACATAAGTTTAGCGGATGTTTGACAACCGGGGGAATCCATGTAGCCTCATTAAGCGGACAAAAATGGTTGGCTAAAATCGCGAAGCGACGGCCAACTGTTTTTGTTCCGTTTAAATGACTTGTTATAAGGCACTTTCGTCAATGATTCTGAACTGCTTCGGTACTAAAAATGCCAGTATGACTGCCAAAATTAACATCATTATCACTCGTATACTCATTGAGGGAATCAACGATTCAAGTAATGTAAAACTCAGCGCTGATGAACCGCCAACAAACATGCCTAAATAGGATCGTCTTGGTGTCCATTCGATCAAAGCTGAACATTGGGTACAGCGATACTTTGTCCTATTTCCACTAAATAAAAACCAACTAAGTGAAATCTTCTGTTGACAATTAGGGCACTCTCTATTCTTCATACTAAATCAAACTCCATGTGACTTATAACGCCTGCTTAAGCGGACTAAAATAGTGGGTTAAAATGTGTAGCGAAGCGAAACCTAACCCACTGTTTTAGTTCCGTTTAAAGCTCTTGTTAGCCGATCAACTTATAAGAGAAAACAAACTCTTTATCTGGCTTACTGCTTAGCATATTAAACAATATGTCAAAGTCGGTTGCATCTTCCTGATGAGCACGCCAAATTGCTGAAGTATCACCTAAAGTGAGAGCTAATTGGTCTGCCATTGTTAATTGAACTTTACGAGATTTATTTATAGTATCAACAATATGAAATAGGTCGCCAGATATAACTTTAAGCGCCATCTGCTCTTGATTCTTACTAGTAGAAGAACGAATATGCTCTAATGCTTTCGAACTCACTTTGACTGATATAAGACTCATAAATACCCCTTAGAAACAATATTACATATCGGATTAATAGATTCGGCTAACGCCTGCATAACACGTTTACTACTATGCAATTATACTTAAAATTAACGCCTTAAAACGAGAAACACCCGGCAACCTAAGATGCCGAGTGTAGTAAATCGTGTTGATGCAATTGTTATGTAACTTTCCAATTTTGTTAATATAACTTTAAATATTTAATAAGCTCAATTGGCTGAAATGGTTGTGTGAACTCTTGATTTATAAATTCAATTACATTTTCAGCACCAACAGAGTCCACGCCTTCAATTGTATATTTATTAGATTTATTTAAACCAAGCCAATTATCCAGAAGCTCTTTATCTCCGGTCTCTGCGGTATAACGTAAAAGAGCGTTTGAAAAACTTAATTCTTCCAATTTATAACATTGCTTACTCGCATAATCACTTGCAAATAAAATAACATCTTTCTTTTGTTGATCTGTCAAAGTACCAAACCAATCACTTTTTATTGGTTTTAATACAAAGCTTTCACGCAGCTTACTACAAGCATCTACTTTTACATTTAAAGCTTGGTACTTATAGCTAAGATCTTTTTTTAAAAATTCAGCCCAACTTTCAGATAAGACAGAAGACGAAAATATACAACTAACAATTAATAATATAGCTTTATAATGCATTGTATACACACTCCCAAAATTTACGTTCCTCACCACTTGTGTCTAACATTGCTCTCATAGCTACATTTTCTAAGCGTTCTCTTTCAATTGGAGCAATCGCTTTTACTGCACTTTCATACAACTGCCAATCATACGTTGAAACATTATAAGAAGCAGATGCTAAAGCTACTCCTTTGTAAGAATCTCTACCTGCAAAAATTTGGAAGAAGGGAATAGCAAACAGGATCTTCTCCAGCACCGAAGACATATCAGTAATGTGCTCCATTTGTTCGATATATTCTTTTGTTCTATTACTTGGTTCAAATCCTTTGATTGAACAATACTCTTGCTTGGCCATGATACCCTCCATCATTTAATACGTTTTTATTCTATACCAAATTAATGGGCATCAATAGATGTCAAAATAACTGAAATTACAGTGACTTTGACCATTACCTTTTGTTACATAACGCCCGCTTAAGGGGCAGCCAACGCCACTACGAACTTTCCGCATAACACCGTAACCACAAAAACCAACGCATAGTAAAAATGCCACGCGTTGGCTGTCCCTCTTGAAGCGTTTGTTAGGTGTTTTGTTGCTTACTTTTTTGAAGCTTCCCAATATATCTATGGGCTATGTAAGATAATAATATTGCCAGAGCAAGATACAGGCCTCGGTGCAACGGTTGTTGCAGGCTCGAAAACAACATGTCTATCGAAAATAGAGGCACCAATACACAAGCCACCATCAAGACAACATTGCCTGTCGTTGTGCTAGATTCACCACCGCAATTTAGACAGACATGGTTTTTCCAACGACTAATTTTCCATGCTTTAAAGTAGCTAACTCTCACACCGCAATATGGACACTTCATATTCTCTCCTTGAATTGACACTCCATCAATTGACACCTAACGAATGATATGGACTCCCTCTACCTGACACTCTGCGTGCCATACTTACTTAGTACACGCTGAAGAACTGGAGGTTACTATGTCCACCATTCAAACTATTGGCGTTGACCTCGCCAAGAATGTATTCAGTATTCACGGCGTTGATGCATATGGCAAGTGCGTCCTACGCAAAACTGTCAAAAGAAACAAACTCTTAGACACATTCGCGAAGTTACCTCCCTGACTCATCGGTATGGAGGCGTGCTCTGGTGCACACCACTGGGCGAGAGAGCTACTGAAACTAGGTCATAACCCGAAAATTATGGCGTCCAAATTCGTTATTCCATATCGACAAAATGAGAAGAACGATGCCAATGACGCAGAGGCCATCTGTGAAGCGGTATCTAGACCCAAAACACGATTTGTCTCTATAAAAAGTGAAGAGCAACAAGCTGTGCTTTGCCTGCACCGTATTCGACAGGGGCTAATTAAAACAAGAACGGCGACTATTAACCAGCTCAGAGGTTTGCTTTCCGAATTTGGTATTGTGATGCCTCAGGGGCGCTACTCGGCTCAAAACACTATTGGTAGTGTCCTTGAAGATGCAGAAAATGGTTTGCCTATACTCGCTCGAGAGCTACTTCAAGATCTATCGAACAAGATTCAACACCTTAACCTAGAAGTATTGCACTATGATCGTAGAGTCTCTGCTTTAGTTCGTGAGATGGCTTCAGCCAAAGCGCTCATGGATATTCCAGGTGTCGGTGAACACAGTGCAAGTGCCATTGTCGCAACCGTCAATGACGCCAAACAATTTGGCTCTAGCCGCCAATTTACCGCTTGGATAGGGTTGGTTCCAAGACAATACTCAACAGGTGGTCATGTTCATCTTGGTCGCATCAGCAAAAGAGGCGAAAAACACATTCGCACTCTACTTATTCATGGCGCAAGAGCCGTTATTGCACGATGTAAAGAGAAAACCGATCGCAACAGTATTTGGTTAAATCAACTCGTTGAACGACGAGGTTATAAACGAGCAGCTGTCGCCCTAGCAGCAAAAAACGCTCGTATAATATGGGCATTATTAACAACAGGAAAAGAGTACAAGATTAACTATGTAAACGGTTAACACTCACCGAGTCAAAGCAATAGCAAATGATGACAATACGACCAGACCGAGATGCCTAAACCTGTTTAATTGGGAAGTAATAAATACTGTTTAACGAATGAGGCTGGCATCAAGCGAATATCATCAAGGTGACGGAACGATTCCGATTAAACACCGAATGTAGAGCTGCTGTCCGATCCACTGTTGTCAGCGGGAGCTATTGTTGACAAAAGAGGGAGTCCATGTAGCCCAATTAAGTAGCCCGAAACGCACTGGCTCACTTTCCGCATAACACCGTAAACACTAAATTCAACGCAAACCAAAAGTGCTAAGCGTTGAGGGTCTGCTTGAATTGTTTGTTATGTTTTACCACAAATGACTGATTTATTTGGCAAAGAACTGCACTGTTGACCGCATTTCAAGAAGTCAGTCACACGCCCAAACTCACTTGGCCGCCAGAGGCACGAAACATAAAACGCGTAAGTCCACTTCCCTGCCCAATGAGGCAACCCGACTTAGCTTCAACAAGCGCCCTCTCTTTCCAACCAAAGCGCAGAACAATGGCAAATTGCCGAGGCAACTGCCAAGCTGACATGCTACTTGGCAAATACCTTCAAAGCGACTTAGAGCCAGTGAGATTTGAAACCAACCACCACGACCTGTAAATGAAGCAACCCACGAATATTTACATGTTTTACGGGTTGAGAAATTCACGAAATTGGGCCGACAATGCGGATTTGCTGAGGCAACTAGGACGAACTGCCAAAGGGACAAAGAACATAGATCGAAGAATTTTTAAGCCATTGAAATACAAGTAAACATAACGCCTGCATAACACGTTTGCTACCATACAAACCTAGCTGAATTTTAACGCCTTAATCACTGAAACTAAAGGCAAACTGACAACGCCGAGTGTAGCAAATCGTGTTGATGCATTTGTTATATGCGTTCTTAAAATTGGTTAAAAACAGCTTCTATTTTGTTGCCATCTAAATCCAGAACATAAGCTGCATAATAACCTTCACCATATTCAGGTCTTAGATTAGGCTTACCAGAACAAGTGGCTCCATTTTTAATTGCAACCTTATAGAAATTATCGACTGATTCACTATTTGGGGCATTAAAAGCAACATGAGAGCCATTACCATTAGTCGGACTATTTTCACAAGGACAACCAACCCAAAATTCAAAACTATCACCATAAGCAGCTGCAATTCCATCAATATAATGGGAGCGTTTTATTGATAGAGTTTCAAATACTGCATCATAAAATGCCACTGCCGCTACTACGTCTTTTGTACCAATAGAAATATGATTAATGATCACGTCAATCTCCTTATTAATTTTAATCCTTTCAAGCATATAACGCTGGCATAACACGTTTATTACTATGCAAACCAACCTGAATTAACCGCCTTAATCACGAAACCCAAGGCAAACCCAGAACGCCGAATGTAATAAATCGTGTTGATGCGATTGTTGTGCGTGCTTACTTTCGGCTTGGCCAACTTGGTAAAGAACTGCCCTGCCAAGATTTTCTAAGCCCTGATTCTAATTTACCGATAGCAATTAAGCGAACAAAATGTTCTTAAATTGCGTGATTAAGTAAATGGAAAACAGATACATTTTTACGCCATTTGAACGACTTGGTTTCAGCTAGTTTGGAACTTATAAACCAAATATCCTAACCACAATTGGGATTAAAAATGCTGCGAGCAAAACACTGATGCAAACTAAAATGAGGCATAACCAAAGAACAATTGAAGCGTAAAATAGCCGCTGAAACGCCTGAACTTAGGAAAATAAGGGCTAATTTGCCGAACCTGATAATAACGGAAACCAAAAGGCAACAAAGAAGAAAGGAACGCTTACTAAGCCAAAACTATGAAAGTCGCGATCCTATTGATGAACCGTGCAAAAAATTTCGGACTCAGTACGCACAACGCCAAATTAAGGTGTGAACAACGCCAACAACCCTACCTAAAGCATTGCGCCATAAACACTAAACTTGCTTGAAGTGAAAGCGCCGAGCGTTGTGAATCACTCTTAAATTTATTGTTATATGCGTGGTGACATTGGCGCGAAAGGTATTTCGCATATTTTCAAGTAAGGCCCCTCACCAAAAGGAGACTCTGCTAATTCAATTTCTCCATGCGACGTATAAACGTCAAACAGAGCATTACTTTCCACCAAATCACCTTCAAGCTCAATGACTCTATCATTTGCGCTACTACACCCTCCACGCTGCCCTCGTTTGAAGGCTAAATACATTTCGTGCATCGACTTAACTGCAAGCGCACAATGAATCTGTTCATGACGATAGAGCTTCTCAAGATATGGACGAAACTCCTCAGCTGACTCATCTGAAGTCTTAGGCATTTCGAACTTCGGAAGTGTATAGGTAACTTCAAGCTCAAATTCATGAATTTCGCAAGAATCATCATCCGTATGGAAGTCGTATTTCCACGCGGTGTAACCGTCAAAGCCTTCATTTACGAGAAACTCAGGTCTAGCGTTAAATGAACGCTCAATTTCTTCAACACTATTCCCGCTAATCTCATACACTTCAAACTTTTTCTTGAAGGGAAAGTCTAGCTTGACGTCAGCATTAGCCTGACTAAACGCCATTAAGCAATATATTGAAAGTACTACTTTTTTCATCATCATCCTTGAAGCATATAACGAATGACATGGATTCCCCCTACCGAGGATCTGCCACACTTATGGGGTACTTAAATGCATCGGAGGCACCATGTCTGATTATTCTTATTTCTGCGGTATCGACCTAGCTAAAAACCACTTCAGTCTTCATGCCGTAGACCAAAATGGTAAGGTCATACTTCATAAGTCGGTAACTCGCTCTAAACTACTGACTACAATAGCAAATATGCCACTCATGCGTATAGGCGTTGAAGCGTGTGGTGGTGCACATTATTGGGCAAGAACACTCAATAAACTTGGGCACGACGCCCGTATCATGGCCGTTAAATACGTGGTTCCTTATCGAACTAAAGGGAAGAACGACCTTAATGATGCAGTCGCTATCTGCGAAGCTGTTCAGCGTCCATCAACTCGCTTTGTACCCGTAAAATCCCCCGAGCAACAAGCCATCTTATCGGTACATAGAATGAGAGAGCATTGGGTTCGTGAGCGCACCGCGCTTATGAATAGCATGCGCGCCCTACTCTCTGAGTTCGGGTTAATCATTCCTGTTGGCCGCTCTTCATTAATGAAACACGTTCCCTTAATGCTTGAAGATGCAGAAAATGAACTGCCACATCGCGCAAGAACGGTGATTGCCGATGCTTATCACCACCTTGGAGAGTTGAATCAACGTATCGCCGATACTGAACAAGTCTTCGACTCTTTTGCTAAGGTCAGCGCTAATGTTCAACGAGTGATGAAAGTTCGAGGTATTGGGCCGCAAACCGCTACTGCGATACTTGCTTCGATAGGCAATGGTTCTCAATTTGATAAAAGCCGTGATTTCTCTGCTTGGCTAGGACTCGTACCAAAGCAATATTCCACAGGAGGAAAACCTCGCTTAGGCCGAATAACCAAACACGGTGATAAATACTTACGAACACTATTAGTTCATGGCGCAAGGACCGTGATTGCCAACCTTGGCGACAAGCAAGATAAGTTAAGTCAGTGGTGTCGCGGCGTTCTAGAACGAAGAGGAATGAACCGAGCAATAGTGGCACTGGCCGCGAAGAACGCACGAATTATATGGTCGCTTTTACACAATCAAACAGAATATGAAAACTATGCTGCTTAAGTAGAAACCTAAGCAGCATAGAGAGTTAAACCCACCGGGTCATTGCAGACGCTAATGATGGAGATAGGTTAAGACCACTTGCGGAGAGCCTGTTAATGCGGCGGACACACTAGATGTCATCTAACGAATAAGGCACCGCAGTCGCGCAAAGTCATCAGGGCCACGACGTATGCGAATCGTCGATAAGTAGGCCGAATGTAGAGCGGCAGTCCAAAACCCATCAACATAAGTTTAGCGGATGTTTGACAACCG
The DNA here is from genome assembly GCF_020806305.2 of Vibrio sp. F13. NCBI lineage: Bacteria > Pseudomonadati > Pseudomonadota > Gammaproteobacteria > Vibrionales > Vibrionaceae > Vibrio > Vibrio sp. F13. The sequence goes on from NZ_CP170176.1 coordinate 267,458, forward strand.
GGGGAATCCATGTAGCCTTGTTATGTTTGTAGCCTAAGCCAATCGATTGTACTCACATATAATAGCTTTGAGGCTGCTACCAAATGGTACGTGCCACACTGGATTACCTTGATCATCACTTGGTTCGGACTCGACTAACTTAGTGATAAAATTTTGTAGCTTAAGCTTAACGTCACCTGTAACTTTGACTCGATACGCTTCCCTTTGTACTTCAATCCAAAGGCTTCCTGATTTTATCTTTTTGTGCATCAACCTATATCGCTCACCAACATTTATCTTGGTTTGAATATTGTCCTTCGAACTCAGAGCTGATTGGATATTTGGATTCATTTAATTCCTCCCGAAAACATAACGCTGGCATAACACGTTTATTACTATGCAAACCAACCTGAATTAACCGCCTTAATCACGAAACCCAAGGCAAACCCAGAACGCCGAATGTAATAAATCGTGTTGATGCGATTGTTGTGCGTGCTTACTTTCGGCTTGGCCAACTTGGTAAAGAACTGCCCTGCCAAGATTTTCTAAGCCCTGATTCTAATTTACCGATAGCAATTAAGCGAACAAAATGTTCTTAAATTGCGTGATTAAGTAAATGGAAAACAGATACATTTTTACGCCATTTGAACGACTTGGTTTCAGCTAGTTTGGAACTTATAAACCAAATATCCTAACCACAATTGGGATTAAAAATGCTGCGAGCAAAACACTGATGCAAACTAAAATGAGGCATAACCAAAGAACAATTGAAGCGTAAAATAGCCGCTGAAACGCCTGAACTTAGGAAAATAAGGGCTAATTTGCCGAACCTGATAATAACGGAAACCAAAAGGCAACAAAGAAGAAAGGAACGCTTACTAAGCCAAAACTATGAAAGTCGCGATCCTATTGATGAACCGTGCAAAAAATTTCGGACTCAGTACGCACAACATTTTAATATTGTGCAAGCACGAATCCATCCGCTTAACATATCAAAAAGGTCACTCATAACCAACTGAATGCTATGCATTTAATATAAAAGTGGGTCTAAACAATAAGTGTGAAAACGTGCAAGCACATATTGCCGACTATGTAACGCTCGGCCTCATTCTTAACCACCCATAAATCTGCAGTATAATCAATATTTTAAAATAAGCCTCTCGTTAAATTCGTGCTCAATCAGAGTTAAAAACCACTCTTTTTTAAGTCATTAATTATTCAACAAGCAATAAACTGTCTGTATGTACAGATTTTGTGAGGGGAATATATGGCGAGTCAATTCATGCAGGCAATTTGCGAACATATGACGATGCGAGGCTATAGTCGCAAGACAATCAAAGCCTACTGTTACTGGATAAAATACTTCATTCATTTTCATAAGCTTAAACACCCTGAACAGATGCATGCCGCTGAAGTTGTCTCCTTTCTTTCTCATTTAGCTAATCAACAAAAAGTAGCCATCAATACTCAAAAGGTAGCTCTCAATGCTCTAGCCTATTTATACAATCAATTTATTAAGCAACCTCTAGGAGACTTAGGGTTTAGCTATGCGACTCGGTCTCGAAAAATTCCTAGCGTACTCAATCATGCGGAAGCTATCTCGGTGATCAATGAAATAGATCCTAAATATCAACTGTTTTTTCGCTTGTTGTATGGTTCAGGTTTGAGAGTATCGGAATGCCTGAGGCTTCGAGTACAAGATATAGATCTAAAACAAGGGTCTCTCACTGTTCACAATGGGAAAGGAAATAAAGACCGAGTGACAATTTTAAGTTTTTCACTCACTGAAGCTATACAAGACAAAATTTCACAAGTTGCAGTTCTGCTCGCTAAAGATAACTTGAATGGGTTTGGGCCATCTTTGCCTCACCGATTAGGTAAAAAATACCCTAGTGCCTATCGACAACTTGCTTGGATGTACCTATTCCCATCAAAATCCGTCACTCAACACTCTGAGTCGGGGATCGTATGCCGACACCACCTACATGATTCGGTACTCCGAAAAACGCTGAAGAAGGCGACTAACTCTAATAAATTGCGCCACAAGCGAATTAGTTGTCATACTTTCAGGCACAGTTTTGCTACGCAACTTCTAAAGTCAGGCTCCGATATCAGAACGGTTCAAGAGCTACTGGGGCACAGTGATGTTAAGACAACTCAGATTTACACTCACGTTATTGGGCAACACTTTAGTGGCACGACTAGCCCGCTAGACGGCTTATAACGAAACTCCCTCATCGATAGTTGAACCTTGGCTTGATGGCTTCTGTCTGACAAGGTTGTCTGATATGGTGACGGCAGAACTTCAGCAACTGTTTTAGATAGTATTAAATATGAAAACACTAACCATACTTGATGGCGGCATGGGCCGAGAACTCAAAGAAATTGGCGCGCCATTTTCTCAACCGCTTTGGAGTGCTCAAGCGCTGATTGAAGCACCCGAATTTGTTAGCCAAGCGCATCAAAACTTTGTCGATGCAGGTGCTGAAATCCTAATCACCAATAGCTACGCCTGTGTGCCTTTTCATTTGGGTGAAGAGCTGTTCGAGCAACGCGGTTTTGAACTAGCCACACTGTCTGGTGAGCTGGCTAAAGCAGTTGCAGACAATGCTACCCACACGGTGAAAGTAGCAGGCGCGATTCCACCGCCATTTGGCAGCTACCGACCAGACTTATTTAAGGTAGAAGAGGCGGCGCCAATCATCCAAACGCTTTACGATGCCCAGGCTCCAAACATCGATCTTTGGATCGCGGAAACCATCTGTAGCCTGCAAGAATTCGAATCCATTCATGCGGTTCTTAAGCAGTCAGATAAGCCGTGTTACTACGCGTTCAGTTTGGAAGATACCAAGGGCGATTCTGCCAATATTCGTTCTGGCGAGAGCGTAACAGACGCCATCAAACTTGCCTGCCAATCAAACGCGACAGGCATTATGTTTAACTGTTCAGTGCCTGAAGTGATGGATCAAGCCATTATCGATGCCAAGAAAGTGATCGATGAGCTAGGCAGTGATTTAGAAGTTGGTGTCTATGCCAACAATTTTGCGCCTATCAGCAACGAACATGAAGCGAATGATATGTTTCAGGAGATGCGTGAGCTGAATGGCCAAGGTTACTTAACTTACGCTAAACGCTGGCATGCACTGGGCGCGAATATTATCGGTGGCTGTTGTGGCATCGGGCCAAAACACATTAAAGCCCTAGCCGATTGGAAACACTCAATACAGAGCTAATCCTGAGCTTCAACTAGAATAAAATAAATAGAGAACAGGTTGAGAAATCTGTTCTCTATTTGTATGTGACGTCTCTGAGTACACTGATACAAAACAACGATTTGGAGCAACAGATGAGCGACACGCAACGCAAAATAAAATGGGGCATCGCAGGGCTAGGCAATATCGCCAATCGATTCGCAACCGCAGTCACAGAGCACTCTCTGCATGGTGAGCTTGATGCGGTTGCCGCCAGAGATCACTCACGCGCAGCCACGTTCGCCAACAAGTTTGCTTGCGACAAGGCTTATGGTTCTTATGAAGAGATGGCGAATGACCCAAGTGTTGAAGCGGTTTACATCGCTACGGTTCACCCATACCACCAGCCACTCACTGAGTTGTTTCTAAAGAATAAAAAACATGTATTGGTCGAGAAGCCGGCTTTTACCAACCTTGCTGACTGGCTTGAGATGAAAGCTCTCGCGAAGCAAAATGGCGTGATGCTGTTAGAAGCAATGAAAACCGTGGTGTTTCCCGCATATCGTGAGCTCCAATCATTCTTGGTCGATAACAACATTCAGATAGATTCAATCGAAGCCAGCTTTGGTAACCATCACGACTATGAGCCCGATTTGTTTATCTTCAATCCGGATTTGTCAGGCGGATCAACGCTCGATGTTGGGGTCTATGGACTTTGGTTCTTTTACGATCTATGCCGAACACTGGGTGTGAACCCTTCAAAACCTCAGGTAGAGATGTCGTGTCTTTATGAGGGAGCGAATGTTGATACCAATGCATGCTTTACATTCTCTGGTGATATAAGCGGTAAGATATCGGCATCAACAGTGCAAAACCTTCCCCGATCAGCACACTTGAGTGGACCTGAAACCAAAATCACCATTCACGAAAAATGGTGGAATCCGGCCTTTATTGAGATTGAACATCAAGGCAAAAAGTCGACCATTAACTACCGAGTGACAGGGAATGGATTCGAGTTTGAAATCGACCATTTTTCAGATTTGGTGCTTCAAGGCAAAACTGAATCGAATATCCTGAGCTCAGAGATAACCTCTCGAGTTCTCGATACGATGGAAAACGCACTGATTGATTCTGGCTATTCACATTTAACTCAACCTCGTCGTTAGGAAAAGCAAATTGGGCAACCTTAAGCGCAAGCTTGAACGGTATGAAAAGATATTTCAGGCTTTTGGGCCTGGAGTATCACACTGTCAGGTCAACCAACTGGCCACACTGCTGCACGTGAGTGAACGTCACGTTCAGACCTTACTCAAAGCGATGACAGCACAAGGTTGGATTGAGTGGCCGCAATGCTAGCGCTGAGTTACAAGCCTTTCTAAGCAATACCAATCCGTCGGCGCAGAATATCGCGTACATCCCGTTTCACCGAGAACTCGAAGCGCTTCACCCTCAACGCGTGCTTAGACGCACCGAACGTTTCTTAGTTATGCAAGTTTGCCAACGCCTAACCTCCGTTAAGCACGGCAAACTCAGCGGCGATCTGGCTTATCATTGGCAGGCTCATCAAGATGCAACACAGTGGCACTTTCAAATTCGTAATGGTGTTCAGTTTCATAACGGAAGAACACTCGAACCTCAAGACATAGCGCGCAACCTTAACTCGCTCTGCCAAAGCAAAATATGGCGTCGTTGTTATCAGCATATTGATGAGGTCTCTGTCTCGGCAGGCAATGTGGTTGTCGTGAAACTGAATCAACCTGATTGGCATTTACCACGCCTACTTGCCAGAGCTGAAGCTTCCGTATTTGATCACTCATCACCAACTGATAGGCTGATTGGATCTGGCGCGTTCTCATTAGACATATTCTCAAGCAAGATGTTGAGATTGAGCCGTAATAGCGCCTATTCACACAGCACGCCGATTCTCAATCGAGTCGAGTTGTGGGTCTATCCAGAATGGGCACAAAGCAAAGCCTGCGCTCAAAATCAGGTGTGCGTGAAACTGCCCGAGAAAACGACCACTGTGCGTTGCGATGGCCATGCTTCCCAACCGGAATTCGGCTCAACCTTCTTCAAAATTCAAAACCCAGCGTTGTCGAAAACAGAGCGGGAGTTCACCGTTGAAGACACCTCTGAATGCCAAACCCTTTTCGAGCAATTATCAGTATCCGGCGACCACAAAACCAGCGTGGAATATGGTCACTACCAAACTAACTACCTAACTACCAAAGACGTCGTGTTGTGTAGCATTATTGATGAGAACGACACCTTCACTTCGTGGTTAAGCTTTTTCACTCGCTTCCCATTTGAGGACTTAGTGCTGCCTGCTGAGATGCTAGAGACAATCGAACAAGGCTTAGCTTCAATAACAAACCAACCAGACTTTGAGTTAGCGATGAATGCACTGTTGTCGCTCCGGCATTGGTTGCATGAATCTGGGGTTGTGACTGAGCTCAAGCAAGAGGCGTTCAACTTAGAGGTTTCTGAAAAGATACACGGCGCACAAGTAAATGGTTTCGGTTGGTGTGAGCTCGACAAGCTGTGGATTAGCCATTTGTAAGCGTATTTCGTAGCTGAATGTATTTCACAACCTAGCCCAACCAAGCTGCAACCAATCATTATGTTCAGTCACAGCGTAGGTCGAATAGGCTAAGGGTTAGCTCACTAGCGCCAATTCAGACTCTTTATAGATACGGTTAGCCACTTTGTATGCAGCCGGAGACATCAGTGTCTCTTTGCATCTACGCTTAAATTGCTCGACTTCAATCGTTTGTTCTTCCCGTAAATAGCACAATTCACTCAAGTAGTTAGCTTCAAACACAGCTTGACCAAGTGGTGTGCATTCGTATCGGCTAGACTCTTGGTAGCCAATCGCGGTCAACACAGACTCTGGCAGTTCCCAGAACTTAGCAATGGTGTAAGTCAGGCGAATGGAGTAGCTGTTCATCAGGCGCTTCAATGCTAACGAGTTAGGTGGAACAGAAGGATCAACATGCTTGAAGGCTTCTACCATCATCTGGAAAATGATCATCTTGCCTAAGTTGCGAATTAACCCAACAAAATACGCCGCTGCTTGCTCTTCTTGAGATGAAGAGTCTTTCATCAACTCCTTAGAAAACGACGCGGTTTGAACACTGTGATTCCAAATTTTCTCACCGAAGTGACGCCAGTAAATATTGTTCCCCGGCGTGAAGTTCTTCATGTAGCTATTCACCACCCCTTCAACGAGCCCTTGTGAACCCATATTGAGGAAAGCAGTTTTTAAGTCAGTAACTTGTTTTTCACTGCGTTTGTAGAAGGCGCTGTTAGCCAGTTTAATCACATCGGCAGCCATACTCGGCTCGCGCTCAATCACTCTTAACAGTGCATCGACATCAAACTCATCACTCTGTAATTCTGCCATTAACGTGGTTACAGAGGCTGGCATCACTGGCAGTTCATTAAGCAGGGCTTTTGGAGAGCGAATCAAACGTTCGATCTGACAAGCGACAAAATCACTAAATGGGTCTGACTCCGTTCGAAGGCGAGACTCTCCAAACAAATAATCAAGGAACTCACCATCGTGAAGGCTAAGCGTATTATCGACGATTAATGATGATGGCTGAGTGGACGACGGCGGAACAAAGATTGAAGACTGAACAGAATCAGTAGCAACGATTTGTTGTTGCTCTTGTTGGGCAGGCTCTGCAGAGGGTTTGTTTTTTGAATCAACAAAAGGTGAGAATAGTGCCTGCAATACCCTTTTAAACATCAATACGGCTCCTAGATAAATACAACATAGATAGGGATATATAATGGCGGTAATTATCGCACAGTTAATTCATAAACCACACAATGATAAATGAATCATTAACTTTCAGCTGTATAGGATCTGTTACTCAACGGGTTGCAAGACTGAGCCCGCCAGCATTCGCCAGAAACAAAAAAGCGAGCACATAACGCTTGCTCGCTCTTCCATAAATCTAAACCGTGAAGCTGACTAAAACTAGCGTTCTGCCACTTCCAACACGATCTTACCAACGTGTTTTTTCTTTAAAAACTCATCTTGCGCTTTATGAATATCGGCTAACGGATAAGACTCTGCGACGATGGCGCCAATCTGCTGCTTCTCAATACGGTCGACTAGATTTTGGAATACCTGTGGTTCTAAAACCGTGCAACCAAAAAAGCTAAGGTCTTTGAGATACAGAGTTCGGACATCAAGATCAACCATAGCGCCACCAATTGCGCCAGATACGGCATAACGGCCATGCGGTTTTAGGACTTCAAGAAACTCTGGCCACTTGTCACCAGCAACTAAATCGATCACCACATTCACGCTGCTTTCGCCTAGCGCGTTAACCAAATCTGAATCACGGGCAATCACTTCATCAGCGCCAAGTTCAAGTAACTGTTGGTTCTTGCTTGGGCTAGTGATGGCAATAACATACGCGCCGCGAGCTTTTGCTAGCTGAATAGCCGCAGAGCCCACACCGCCCGATGCACCTGAGATAAGCACGCGATCACCTTCAGCCACATTGGCACGAGTTAGCATGTTCTCTGCTGTTGAGTAAGAACATGGGAAAGACGCTAGCTCAACATCCGACATGGTGCTGTTCACCGCGTAAGCGTGCTTAGCTGCTACTTTGGTGTATTCAGCGAAACCACCATCGCATTCAGATCCGAAATACCATGGCTGTGGCAGATCTCGTCCATAAACCTCGGTCAAACAAGGCTCAATCAGAACACGCTCACCAATACGGTCAACTGAGACTTCATTGCCGACTTCCACGATAAAACCACACACGTCAGCACCTTGGATACGAGGGAACTTTAGCGCTTCACCCGACCAACTGGCATCGTCTGAATCATCACTTTTTGCATACCAACCGATTCGCGTGTTGATGTCAGTATTATTAACGCCTGCAGCCATGACTTTGATCAGCACTTCATTAGGTTCGATTTGAGGAACCGCGATATCTCCGCGGTAGCCAAGCATTTCTGCTCCACCGTGACCCAACATCTCTACGCCTTTCATTGTTTTCGGTAGTTCGAATTTCATCGTGTTTCCTCGAGTAATTTTGTCACCATATTCTGTGCTGATGCCACCGCTTCTTCGCCTAATACTGGCCACGCGCTTGATACGCCTTCATGAAGTAAAAACAGCGGTGTCGCGAGATCCTCTCGCAGGCTCTGCTTGCCTATTAGCAAACGAACTTGTTCTTTATGCTGTGTAACCGCTTGGCTGATAAGCTCATTATCGGGAAACGCGGCCATCGCATTCATCGACATGCACCCATGTGGCGCATACTCTTCTAACCATTGTTGGAGCTTGTTGAAGATATGAGTAACCGATGCGAGCCCCTTTTCAGGCGACGTTTCCAACAAGAAATCTAAGTAGCGTTGGTGTCGATATTCCAAGGCACCAACGATCATCGCTTCTTTTGAAGGGAAATGTTTATACAAGGTTCTTAGGCTTACATCGCACGCCGTTTTCAGCTGTGCAACGCTCGGCTCAGCAAAACCTTGCTGGCTAAATGCCACCTCTAAGCTTGCTGCAATCTGTTCTCTCAACATAGTGCTCTCTCAATACCCGACAAAGGGTAGAATGATTGTTCTACCTACAGAGTAGAACGATCACTCTACCCCTGTCAATATCCAAATTTACAAACCAAGAAATGATAAATTCCGCGCCAAACAGGACACGGAATTTATCAATACAGATGAGAGACTTAGCGTTTAAGCTGGAGTCGACTGCGTATCGTCACCAGAACAGATAACGCGCCACAAAGTACCAACACTACACCTAGATCTTGGAGCATTCCCGCTAAAGCGAGCCCTGAGCCGATCAAGGTGTAATACATCAAACCAAACAGTGCGCCTGCACTTCCTGCTTGAGATTGGTAACGTACCAACGCTCGGCTCAATACATTGGGAATCGCAATGCCAAACGCCATAACCACCAACATCATTGGAAGCAAGAACCAGATCGTGTGTTGTGAAAAATACACACCCACCGCACCTAATGTTTGAAGCCCTGCTGCGATACCAATCAGAGACATTGAAGACACTTGTCTCTTCAACAATGTCTTGTTCACCAAGCTTCCCAACAGAGTCCCGAACCCAAGCACAATGCCGCTGTAGCCAAACTGCTCAACGCTAAATCCAAGTTGAATGAAGGCAAATGAACCCAATTGATAATAGGAAAACAGTGCAATATTGAACGACGCAACCAGCAACGCAGACATCCATATATTGCTATCTTTGATCATGTGAATACTGAGTGACTTTAACTGCAATGGCTGCTTAGATTGTTGCGTTTCAGGCAATGACCATAGGCTATGTGCCAACAACGCTAACACCATAATAAACAAGGCAATAAACACATATTGATGCCCGCCCGCTTGGCTTAGTTGACCGCCAAGAAGCAGCCCGATGATTGGACTAATCGACAGCCCCATCCCCATGTAACCAAACACCTTGGCCAGTTCCGCGCCGCTAAAGGCATCGCGCAACATGGTTTGTGTCACCACCGAGCCCACCGCAAGCCCGAAAGCACCCATGGCTCTGGCTATCATCAACCACGTAAAGCTGTCGGTTTGCATAGCAATAAGTGCTGAACAGGCGAATAACCCCATGCCCAGTAACATGGTTGGTCGACGCCCCCATTTGTCTGCCAATATGCCCCATACCACAACACCGAGCGCAAACGCTGAGAAGTAGATCGAGAGGGTTTGCGCCGCTTGTGCGTAACTCACATCAAAGGATTTCGATATTGAATCCAGAGTCGGGCTATAGATGGTTTCTGCGATTTGAGGGAACATCAGCAATAGCACCATTTGCCATAAAGAAGGTTTTGTTTTCATCATTTTTCCAAGACCAGTGAACTTGACGAGGAGTCTAGGGGAAACTAACCTTGGCTCGTTAACAACATTAAAACCAAAAACAACAAGATTAGGACAAATGGCATTAATCAGCGAAACGATTGAGTTTGATGCAGACAGCTTACCTGCGCCCGTAATAGGGATTGCGGCAGAGCTAGGTCAGCATGATTCAGGAATACATCACCACGTAAAAGGACAGTTGCTGTATGCTCCGCAGGGTTGCATCACCTTGACCTTAGAAAACGCCATTTGCATTTTGCCGCCGACTAAAGCCGTGTGGATCCCGCCTTATACCAAACATCGCGCGCAGATGACCAATGTGGTTGCTTATCGGTCGCTCTATTTTGATAGCAGTATTTACACCTGCCCAGAAGCGATTGAAATTGTGGAAGTGAATGAGCTTTTAAAAGCCCTGATCAATAAGATGGCTTTCTGGGATTGGGATGTTGCCCGCGAGCAAACCACCAATACCGCCAACCTATTCTGGGAAGAGTTTTACAGTGCTAACCAACACTCGTTTATCTTGCCACTACCGACAGATCGCCGCTTTAAAAGCTTTTGCAAACAAGTCCGAACCGCTTCCTTTCTTGCCCCAGCCCTCTCGACATTAGCGAACTCGGTTGGCGCAAGCACCAAAACGATTACTCGATTATTCAAAGCCGAAACAGGCATGACTTACCAAGAGTGGCGACAGCAATGGCGCTTGTTTAAAGCGATTGAACTGCTCTCAGAAAACCGACAAGTCGGTGATGTGGCACATTTGCTAGAGTTCTCATCTAACAGTGCGTTTATCGCCTTTTTCAAACAGCAAACCGGACAAACCCCGTTGGCCTTTACCAAGTTAGCAGCGTGATTATTGTTATCCAAACTCTGAAGTTTTACTTAGCTCAGATACAAAAAAACCAGAACATGAGTTCTGGTTTTTAATGCCGATTCAACTAATCAATCAACACCAACGAATCGAGAATCCCTTTGCCACTGTGGATTCCACCTTCATTTTCGCTGGCAGGTTTACTGCGGATCAAGTAACCCGCGTAGCCGTCTAGCTCTGTTACTGGTTCACCTTTGAAGTAAACGGTGAACAAACCCACTTCGCTGACTAAGTCTGTCACGAGCGTTTGGTGAGTGTCACGCACTGCAATGGTCGGCACGTCACGTTCATGCGGGTACAAGCGCTGCATCAATGCCCACGCGTCGTACTCTTCTGGTTTAAGCTGGCTCAGTTGTTCGCTGATGTCGTCACCAAAGACACAATGACCACCGCCCTCACCTTGGTTTTTCAGCACCCATTCTTGCTTATCAGCTTGTGTGTTAAACCATTCAATTGCTTCATTGGTGATAGGCTTCATATCAGCCAGAACACTCTTGACCAGTTCGGCTTCTTCTCGCGTTAAACCCCAGCGGGCGTATTCTGCTGCTGACATCATGGTCAGCAGCATTTGCATGGTTTTGCTGGTCGCTAATTGCTGGCTGATAGTCGCGTTCATTGCGACATGGTGTTGCTCCATAAACAAGCGAGTCTGACTTAACGTATGGCAACACACCGATTCATTTAGCTCTGGAGCCCAATAATCTGAATACTGGTAGCCCGCTCTTAGGTACACCACATCAACCGCGCCGACATCTTGCAATAACAAACGTTGGTTATCACCCGATGAAAGCTGACAACTCAGTTGTTCAAAGGTGCGACGAACCGTGCATAATTGCCCACTCACAAGCATCTTCAATGACTTGTTGCGGAATCGATGGCATTGGATTCATTTAGATATCTCATTCTTGGCGGGCATTTGGCACCCGTAATAAGACAATGCTCATTCGAAAAAGACGAAATAAATTTAAAAAACTTATTTCGCCGTTTTGATCATCGTAGCTCGCGGTTTACAGCTGAGGTTCTTGGGTCTTATTGACTATGAGGTCGCGAAGCCATTTGTGGCTTGGTTCAGAATCAAAGTAACGGTGCCAAAGCAAAAACAAACCACCGGGAACCAACTCAATAGGAATCGGCTTCATCACCAGTTCGCCACTCTCAATATAGTCACGAACCGAGTTGTACGGATAACACATCAGCAAATCGCTTTGTTTGCACAGCTTTACTGCGCTGGTGATGTCCGACACGTTGGCGGCTTTGTTAATTTGAAGCTGTTTGGCTTGCAAGATTTCCAGTAGCAACCAGTCGCCAACGCCACCGGTCACCAACTGAATATGACGATATTTAAGGAAGGCTTGCAGATTCCACTCTTCTTGAAGTACTGGGTGATCATTTCGCATCAAGCACACAGAGTAATCTTGCAGCAACTCGACGTGGTTTAGCTCGGCAGGGATATTTTGAATGTGGGTGCTAGCCCTTTCATCGAGCTCAAAAATTCCAATCCCGAAATCGACCTCACGCTTTAGTAAGCGCTTAAAGGTTTCGCTGCTCCAAGTAGTGCTGTTTACCGTAATGTTCGGCGCATCTGCTAGCGCGTTAGGCATAAATTTAGGGTAAATCGCGGTATAAGCGGTTTCAACAAGATCGATATTAAAAGTACGTTCGCTGTCTTTCGGCTCAAAAATGTCCGGCACGGTTAGCTGTTCAACTTGCAGAAGGATTTGATGAATTTTAGGCGCTAAAGAGGTGGCTTTCGGTGTTGGAAACAGGCCTTTTGACTCACGTTCAAACAAAGGGTCGTCAAACAAAGAACGCAGCTTAGTGAGTTGTTTACTCACCGCAGACTGACTAAGGAACAATCGCTCTGCCGTTTTGCTCACGCTGCGCTCTTCAAGCAACACGTGTAAACACAGCAGTAAATTCATATCACATTTGAGTAAGCTTTTAACATCTACCATGATATTCCTTAGATTCAGATTAATGATGACTTTATGTCACTTTAAATCATATCACAAACTTGTTAATTTAAGCCCATGTAACCTATGAGTTAATAACTCAAAAAATAATAGACCTAAGGAATACTCATGAACTTTCTAGCACTCCCTAAGATTGATCTGCACTGCCACCTAGACGGAAGTGTTCGTCCAGACACCATTATTGATCTGGCGAAACAGTACGGAATCGAACTTCCAGAAGACCGTGAAGCGGTAGTAAAGTCTCTAACAGTGCCTGAAGATTGCAAAAACCTTGATGAGTACCTAGCTTGCTTTAGCCTGCCACTGCAAGTGATGCAAACGGAAGAAGCGATTGAGCGTATCTCTTTTGAGCTTTACGAAGACGCAGCACTAGAAAACGTTAAGTACCTAGAAGTTCGTTTTGCACCGATTCTTCACGTAAACAAGGGCTTGTCTCTTGATGCAATCATCGCAAGTGCGGTTAAAGGCATGAAGCGTGCAGAAGAGAAATACGACATTAAGGGCAACTACATCATGTCTGTACTTCGTATGTTCCCGAAAGACTCAATCAAAGATGTAATCGACGCTGGTAAACCATACCTTGGTAAAGGCGTGGTTGCGTTTGATATTGCAGGCGGTGAAAAGCCGGGCTTCTGCGCTGAATTCCCTGAGTACACGCAATACGCTATTGAACAAGGCTACCGTGTGACGGTTCACGCAGGTGAGCAATGGCATGGTCAGAACGTTTACGATGCAGTCACACTGCTTGACGCTGAGCGTATCGGCCACGGTGTCCACATCCAAGGTAACGAAGACGCGTACAACATCGTTAAAGAGAAGCAGGTTGCGCTTGAAACTTGCCCAACAAGTAACGTGCAAACTAAATGTATTCACAAATTCAGCGACCACCCAATTGCTGAATTCAAGAAAGACGGCATCGTTGTAACGATCAACACAGACAACCGCACTGTGTCGAACACAACCATGACTAACGAAGTGAAACGTGTATGTGAAACGTTCGGTCTAACACAAGAAGACTACGCAGAGATCTACAAGTACTCTGTAGAGAGTGCTTTTGCTTCAGACGAAGTGAAGAAGCACCTAATGGGTTTCGTTGAGCAAATCTAATTGGTAAAGCGCGCCTTTTGCTGAATAGCTGGGCTCACTTAGCATTAATGCTTAAAGGTACAAAATAGGAAGAGAAAGGCTGAGGCTTTTCTCTTTTTTTATGTCCAATTATCCGTATTCTAATATCGATGTTGACGAATGGGATGCAAACAATGAAAACAGAACTCGAGAAAATGCTGTCCGGCGAGATTTTTGATGGCGCAGACCATGAGGTAGACCACATGCGCACTCACGCCAGCAAGGCGCTATCAGACTTGAATCAATGTTCAGACGATACTCAACTACCAAGTCTTCAGGCTAATCTGTTTGGTAAAGTAGGAAGCAGCGTTGTCCGTCCTCCTTTTCATTGCGAGTTTGGCAAAACCATCGAGATCGGTGACGACACCTTTATCAACATGAACGTGGTGATGCTTGATGGCGCGAATATCAAGATTGGTAACAATGTATTGATAGGGCCAAGTGCCCAGTTTTACACAGCCTCCCACTCACTGGATTATCTCAGCCGCCGTAAGTGGGAAACTTTCTGCCTACCTATCACAGTCGAAGACGATGTGTGGATTGGTGGAAACTCAGTCATCAACCAAGGCGTTACGATTGGCGCTCGCTCTGTTATCGCAGCGAACTCAGTGGTTAACAGTGATGTACCACCAGATTGCCTGTACGGCGGCACTCCAGCCAAGTTGATTCGGCATTTGAATGCCGAACAAACTCGCGATTAAACAAGAAAGCGCGTATCCAAATCTAAAAAAGAGCGATGTTTCAATAGCATGGCTCTTAATCTAATTATCAGCGTTGTTTTATCGCACGCTTGTTCACCGCGAATTTGAAGCACGACAGCCGCAACTAAAACCACCGCTGATATAGTCAAAAACAAGAATGCAACGATAGACTTAGGTGGGTATCTTTTCATTTTCTACACCCTCAAATTTAACTCACTCGCCAAGGTGTCAATCTAATAAATTAACGCCAAGCGCCTGCAAGCTGTTTTCACACTGAACGGCATCGGTAAACTGGATAGCAGCCATACCCAAAGATCTCGCACCTTCAACGTTATAAGGCATATCGTCAATGAAGACCGTTTCTGAAGCTTTGAGCCCATAATTAGATAAAAGCGCTTGGTAGATTTCAGGCTGCGGTTTAAGCATGCCAAGTTCAGCGGATACGGCTGCGCCATCAAACAAAGGCCAAAATTCGTAGGTGGCTTTTAGGTGTTCAACAATCTCGACCACGTTGTCGGTAAGTGCATACACACCATACCCAGCACGCTTTACGCGCTCGATAAGGTCGACAGAACCATGCAATAAGATCTGCGTTTTCTTAACGTAATAAAACAGGCGGTCGCACTCTAATGAAGATAAATCGAGCTCTTGTTGGTAGCGAAGTTTGGCTTCATTTTCGGTTAAGAACCCTTTGTTCAAATCCGACCAAATCGCACTTTGGAAAATCGAAAGCGCTCGGGCTTCAGGGTCGGCAATGTTACCAAACGTTAGTTGAGTAATTTCCAGCGGCGACCAACGCACAATCACATTACCCACATCAAATACGACATTTTGATTTGATTCGAACTCATACCCTACTCCTGAATTAGTCACTTAAAATAGCAACAACACAGACATTAAATGCCGCACGTTAAAGTTCATAATCTTGTTTTACAAAATGAGGACTAGAATCACAAGATGTAATCAAGTCAGCGCAAAAGGTGGTCACTAGTATCCCTAACTAACCCTATTTATCATCACCCACTTAACCTTCTATGTTACAATTATGAGTCATTCAGAGCGTACTGAATCCCTGATTTAGTTCACTATTCTTTAGTCACAGTGAATACACTTTAAAGTTATTGATCTATGAAAAAGTACGAGTTAGTTGTCCAAGATATTGTGAGCAAGATCTGTCAAAACAGTATCAATCATAAGCTTCCCGCGGAAAGAGAACTCTCTGAAATATATGGGTTATCTCGATTTACTATTCGAAAAGCGCTAGCCAAGCTAGAGGCTATTGGCATGGTGAAATCTAAGGTGGGTTCTGGTTACTTCGTCAACACTTCTCTCATTGGTACACCACTGGTGTACAACTCCATTACTGAAAACAGTTTTGAAGAGATCTCTTATAAAAAGCTCCAACTGAATAAAGCGCTACCCGATAACCACGAACAGCAGATTTTTTCTTTAGACGACAATGACTACATCTGGAAAATTAGACGGCTTCGATTGATTAACAACAAAGTAGTTCAGATTGAAGAAGCCAAGATCCCTGTCAGTGTCTTCCCAGAGATGAATGCCGAGATCATTGAAAGCTCAATCCAGAAACATGCATTGGCGAAAGGTCTTCAGATCGATAGCTACTTAACGACGTATCAAGCGATCAACGTATCTAAAGAAGACGCGGAGTTGCTCGGCTGCAAAAAAAATGCCGCGGCGATGAATATCACCAACCGAGGTTTCTTAGCATCGGGGGATCTATTCATCGTCAGCGATATCATCGACATCAAATATCAATGCACCTATCACACTCCTTTTAACAATGAGAGCATGAGCTTCCGAGATAAGAAGTAACCTTTTAATTCGATTTAGTATGGTTAATTTTTATAGATATAAGTTAATTACTCTATAGATTAGCCACTAATATTATTTCACATCTAATATTATTAATTTAATGATACTAGAAATATACTTACCAGATAATACGTAATATCTGGTAAGTATATTAAATAAGAAAATGGCCGCTTATAGCGACCATTTGATATTAAAAATACGAGTTAAGGGGTATGAATCGCGCCATCAGGAAGGCGACTTTGAGTCCACTCGTGGGGGCGATACATAACAGGGAACTCGGCTGCAACCTCTCGGTCGATTTCAACACCAATACCTGCGATTTCAGAAGCGTATAAGTAGCCATTAATTGGCTCTGCAGCGTTCGGGAATACCTTGTGTGTATTCTCGTTGTACTCGACATGTTCTTGAATGGCAGCATTGTGTAAATGCACATTCAAATGCGTGTTTACCGCTGCGCCAATTGGCGTCATATCTGGCGGGCAATGCCATGCAATACGAACACCGAAGTTCTGACATAGATGGCCGAGTTTCAGAGCTGGGGTAATACCACCAATCTGTGAAACATGGCAACGAATGAAATCAATGCGGCGGTTAGCAATCAATGATTTCCACTCTTCAGGGTTATTAAATAACTCCCCTAAACCTAATGAAACTGAGCTCTGGCTGCGAATATTATCCAACCATTCCGTTTGATTTGGCGGCAGAATATCTTCAATGAAATACGGCTTATATTGCTCGACTTCCTTCGCAAATTGTATCGCTTGGTTCGGGAATAGGCGCTCATGAACATCATGAAGAATATGGAATTGGTTACCATATTTCTCTCTCAGCGACTTAAACATCGTTAGAGTATTGTCCATGTACTGATCTTGGTCGTAGTACGAACCTTCAGTCGGGTTTTGAGTGGTATGCAAATCCGTTGGAACGCCGCCATAGAAACCAAGCTGACAACGAATGTGCTTGTAGCCTTTGTCTAGGAAAGATTCCACCAGCTCATAAATCCCTTCCATCGTGTCGCTCGTCGCGTGTGTGTATACAGGAATAGCATCACGAGACTTACCACCAAATAACTGGTGTAACGGCATACCCGCCAATTTGGCTTTAATATCCCACAGTGCCATATCAACACCGGAAATTGCATTATTGATAACAGGGCCATTTCGCCAATAAGCGTTGACCATCATCATTTGCCATAAGTCTTCAATATTATTGGCGTTTTTACCAATAAGAATAGGTTTTAAATATTCATCGACCATTGTTTTTACAGCAAGCGGTCTTTGTTGGAATGTCGCACAACCAAACCCTGTCACGCCTTCATTCGTTTCAACTACCACGGTAATGAGGTTGTGTCTGTCTGGTTTAGTAATAATACAATGGATATCAGATATAATAGTTTCTTTCACAATTAAATAACCTAAACTTAAGTCAACTCCTATTATCTAACCGCTTTAAAAACCACATTTCAAGCGCTAATTTTGCGTAAAAATAATTGGTACGTTAAGTGATTTTTTTTGATAACCAAAACATACCAATTGGCCAAAAACGGTGAAAAAATAATTTTTCGGATTTCAAGTGTGATTGAGATCTCTTTTTACTCCGTTGGATTTAAATTGGTTGTCGTTATGATTGCTCGAGTTAAATATATTCCAATAACAGGTGTAGTATGCAAATGGTAGAAAAAAGTGATGCCGTTATTAATAACTCGAAGTCATCATCGAAGAAGAAAAATTTCAAAGAAAATATACAGTTATTAATCACTGCACTTGGTGGTGAAGACAATATCGTGAGTATCACGCACTGTATGACAAGGCTGAGATTCAAATTAGCAGACGAGTCGCTGGTAGACGAAGAAGCAATCAAGCAGATCGCAGATGTGAAAGGTGTGGTACTTCAACAAGGCCAAACTCAAGTCATCATCGGTGTTGAGGTCGAGAAGTGGTTCAACGCGCTATCAAACACTCAACAAGCTGACGCTAATCCGGCTGATGAACTAGAGAAAGGCAAGCTGTTCCAAGGCGTGATGCGTATTGTCGCAGGCATCTTTGGTCCGGTTGTACCCGCAATCGCTGGCGCGGGTATGTTGATGGGCCTGTTGTCTGGTCTTATTGCAACCAATGTTATCTCTGAAACCTCAGACACAGTTTATTTCTTCCGCTCGATCTCTGTTGCTGTGTTCTTCTTCTTACCTATGCTGGTTTCTTTCTCTGCTGCTAAGGTATTCAAAGTAAACGAATACATTGCGCTTGCTGTCTCTTCAGCAATGCTAGCGCCTCTGCTTGTTGATAAAGCAACAATGCTAAAAGACGCAGGCGCTGCTCCGGAGCTGACCGTTCTTGGCGTGGTTCCTATTGAGCTGCTCAACTACGGCGGCGCGATTGTTCCCGCGATTCTAGCAATCTGGTTATTGTCTAAAGTGACTCCGTTAGTTGACCGCCTAGTTCCTTCTTCTGCGAAGCCTGTATTTACACCACTGCTTGCCTTTACGGTAACTTCGACCATCACGCTATCATTTGTTGGCCCTGCTGGTATCTGGCTAAGTAATGGCGCAGGTTGGGTGATGAGCTCACTACTGGAAATCTCTCCGACGTTAACAGGCTTTGTGTTTGGTCTAACTCGCCCGATCACCATCGTATTTGGTATCCACCACAGCATGACGCCAATCGGCCTGAACAACTTTGCACTGTATGGTAAGGATCTACTTATGCCAATCATGTGTTTGGGTAACATGGCAATTGCTGGCGCGACAATGGCTATCTGGCACAAGCAACGTAAAACGGTTTCTAAAGAGCAATCTTCAATTACGATGGGCTCAAGTGTTACTGCGATTCTAGGTATCACAGAACCAGCTCTGTTCGGTGTACTCACGAAATACACCAAAGCGATGATGACCGCGAGCTTGGCTGCAGGCGTGTTCGGTGCTATCTCGGTAACAATCGATACGCACTTAACAAGCTACATTCTTTCTTCTGTATTCAGCTTGCCAGCTTACCTTGCAGGCGGTACGCAAAACTTCATTCAAGCACTGATGGGCGTGGTGGGTGTGTTTGCACTGTCTTTCGTCCTAACGATGTTGTTCGTAAAACTAGACAACAAGTAATCGGCTAGTCTCACTCCCGTAAGATTAGAATCGAAAAAGCATGACCATATCTCATTATGGTCATGTTTTCCTCAATACGAACAAACCCAACCTTTCCTTTCTAAGGCTATATTATGACCCACATCGCAATCATCGGTGAGTGCATGATTGAACTGAATGGGGCTCCATTTGGCGACATGCATCAAAGCTATGGTGGAGACACATTAAACGCGGCAATCTACTTGAACCGCAGCGCTGCGGTTAGCAACCCCATGAACTGCAATAACACTGCGAATCCAGCGATGCGAACTAGCTATGTCTCGGCGCTTGGCTCTGACGCTATCAGCCAAGAGATGCTTAACCGATGGCAAGATGAAGGACTATCAACCGACTTCGTGCTTATTGACGAGCAGCGTTCACCCGGGCTCTATCTCATTCAACTCGACGATGTTGGTGAGCGCACCTTCCTATACTGGCGCAACGATTCGGCGGCTCGCTACATGGTACAGCACCCCGATTTCGATAAGATAGCCAACCAACTTCACGATGTTGATATGGTGTTTCTGAGTGGCATTTCCCTCGCGATACTGCCACACAGCGATCAGCTAAAGTTGCTCACTATCATTGAAGGCCTGCGTGAACGTGGCGTTACCATCGCCTTTGATAGTAACTACCGACCAAAGTTGTGGAGCTCAGAGGCCGCAACTAAAGAATGCTATCTATTAGGCTATAAAACGACCGATATAGCCCTAGTCACATTCGATGATGAACAACTGTTGTGGAGCGATCAAACGCCACAAGACACCATAACAAGGCTGCATACGCTCGGTGTCAAAACCGTTGTTGTCAAGCTTGGTGCTGAAGGCTGCTTGATCAGCGAAAACCCCGCAAATGAGCCAGTAAAAATCACAACGACACCTGTCGAGACTGTGGTTGATAGCACCTCTGCTGGCGACTCTTTTAACGGCGGTTTCTTATCTTGCTATCTCGCTGGAGGTTCTATTGAAGAAGCCTGCCATCAAGGTAATGCATTAGCCAGATTGGTGATTCAACATAATGGCGCAATCATCCCAAAATCCATCACCGACACTCTTTCAAACTGATATTAAGAAGTACACATGTCTACAATTAACGAACAGCTAAACGCACTTAAAGTTATCCCTGTTATCGCCATTGATAACGCAGAGGATATTATCCCTCTAGGCAAAGTATTGGCTGAGAATGGGCTTCCCGCCGCTGAAATTACGTTCCGTTCAGACGCCGCTGTTGAAGCTATCCGACTGCTTCGAGAAGCTCAGCCTGACATGCTGATCGGCGCGGGCACCATCTTGAACCGTGAGCAAGCACTCGCAGCAAAAGAAGCGGGCGCAACGTTTGTGGTTTCACCGGGCTTTAATCCGAACACAGTTAAAGCATGCCAAGAGATCGGCATCGATATCATTCCAGGTGTGAACAATCCAAGCACCGTTGAAGCGGCATTAGAGATGGGCCTAACAACCTTGAAGTTCTTCCCAGCAGAAGCATCTGGCGGCATCAGCATGGTGAAATCGCTCGTTGGCCCATACGGCGATATTCGACTCATGCCTACAGGCGGTATCACGCCATCAAACATCGATAACTACTTAGCAGTGCCTCAAGTATTAGCTTGCGGTGGTACATGGATGGTGGACAAGAAGCTGGTTATAAACGGGGAGTGGGACGAGATCGCACGCCTAACACGCGAGATTGTTGAGCAGGTGAATCACTAGTCTATGTCATTCAGGTAAACAGAGCCTGTTTAATTTCTAACAATAAAGCCACAGCACTTTGGTGAGGCTTAATTATATGATCCGCCTCACTCTCAAGCCCTTAAGCTTAGAGTCGGCTCTCAGAGTGAGGTGAACCAAATATCTTCTATCCATACTTTAGGTATCGACCTAGGTAAACATTGCTTCTATGCTATCGCACATAACCGTTGTGAGGTGGAGGCGCTTCGTCGCAACCGACTCTTAACCTTTCTAAGTGAAATAGAACCAGCAACTATTGCTTTTGAAGCCTATAGCGATACTAGTTTGATCTCACACAGAGTTTAACCTCAGCCAGCTGTCCAAAAAGGAGTCATAAAGCAACAGAACTAACACTCACAGAAAGAAGTGACGCTGAGTGGTTATCAAGGCTTACTTCTGCTCTACTGACCTTTATGAGCATTCAACCTTGGATGTCTTAACTGTTCAAAAAATACATTCACACAGACAAGTAATGGGACCCCTACTAGCATTCCCATAGAGCCCCATAGCCAACCCCAAAATACAAGCCATACAAATAAAATCAGCGGATTGAGACTAAACCTTTTCCCCAGTAATGTAGGAGTAACCAATTGGCTTTCTATCAAATTAATCGCCAGGAAGATCGCAGCGACCGTCAATGCGTAGCTAAACGACTCAAACTGTATAAAAGAGACTAAAGCAAAGCACGTAACTGAAACCATCGGGCCAAGATAGGGGATAAAATTCATTAAGCCTGCAAAAGCGCCCCAAAGGAAAGGGTCTTGCAATCCCATCATATAAAAAGCAAAGCCAACAGTGAGTCCTAAGCAAACATTAATGATGGTGATGGCGCCTATGTAACGAGACAAATCCTTTTGAACAACTTTAACCAATTCAACAGCCCTACGCTTATCTGAAAAGCATTCAAAAAGAGATAAGCTTTGAGAATAAATTTTTCGACCGTAATTCATCATGAAATACGCCATAAGAAACGCAACCAACAACTGAGTAACAATGGTTGGTGTTGTCGTAAGCACTGATTCTATAATGGAAAAAGCCGTGTTATTGGTAAGCCCATCATTGGTAACAGTACTACTCATGGAGAACCCGGTGGCGTCAGTTAAGCGACTGTTTTGAGTAACCTCACTCACTTCATTAGATACATTCTCAACCAACATTGGTAATTTTGACCACCATTGCTGAGCGGGCTCACTCAACATATTCAAACTAATCACAACAAAGCCAATAAAACCAATAAGTACAGCCATTACGTTAATGACTCGAGGGATACCGAAGCGAGTAAGGTAGTTAACTAGAGGGCTACATAGCAAAGAAATAAAAGCACCAAAGATGATTGGCAACAAAAATGGCTTGGCGATATGTAATGTAAAAATAGACATCATGAGAACAGCAAGGAGCATAAAACTAGTTTGCAACACACTTCGTTGTCTAAGAATACTGTATTTTTTTGATGTCATTTTATTCCTATGAGTAGGAGGTTTTGTTTTTGAGGCTTCGTCAATTTGAATCAGGCACTCGATACCGTCAGCCAACACTAACTTGAATTAAAAATGATGGTTACTTAAGTAAATTAAGTATTAGCGATAGCTGTTTATAACCAAAAACAGACGATTTAAAACGATGAGTTCGATTCAAAATTACAACACCAAGGCCTGTGATGCCAAGAGCATACAAGGGGTACTTGTGAACAAACTCTTTTCCTTTGTGACGAATAAGTCCCATACAAAGTGCAACTTGACGAGCTCTACTTCTCCCCTCAAGTCTTTTCATTTGAATCTGTCTTTGTCGATTCTTGAGTGCTGACATGTAACCCCTCCTTCAATTGCTCTTTCGTACATTCAAAACCTATAAATTGCTTTAAGTAACTAGAACGAAGTACCAAGCATATTAGAATCAAACCGAGTGTGAATATAAACGCGCCGTAACCCGCTAACAGATTCAAAGTGAAGTAGTAGATCACTACTCCAGCACCGACGGCGATACTAAAAAGAAACAGCGGTAACAACGCAACAAAGAGGAGCTGAAACACAAGACGCTTTTTAAATGCATCAACACTATTGCGAAACTCCAATAAGAAAAGCTCTAAGGTCGATTGAGACCATTGCTGGGTATGTGTCTGTAATATAGCTAAGTCTTTCCACAATCCATTTAACTCAGAAGCAGAACGTTTAAGATCATCCACCTTACGATCGCTCGATTTATCATTGGCAGAGTTTACTGGATCATTTTGACTATTTACCTGCATAACGGTGCTCTCTCAATTGCGATGTTGATATATGGCTATTTGATTAACTTCGAGACAGCCCAACCAGCGAGAAACGCACAGCCAACACTCAATAATGGACGCTCTTTAATGATGTTTTCCGCTTTCTCAGACGTGTTCTTCACACTTTCAGAGCTGGCCTCGAGAGTTTCATGGACCGCCTCTTTCACATTTTCGATAACTTCTACTGCGGCCTCTTCAGCTTTTTCATAAGTTTCTTCAATTTGTTGTTTGGCTTCTGAATTTTTAGCGTTTGACTTTGGCATAAGTTTTCTCCTTATTTGATTATCATAAGCCAGAGAATAATATTAATACTATTAATCTCTAGCTACTTTAATAATCAATGCTAGCATCGTGCCAACTTTCACAAGTACCAGAATAATTGAAGATAAGCTCCCATATCATTAATAAATGGCATTAATCAATGTAATAATTTCACTAGAAAACATCTATTAATGTATTTTTTACAAAAACAAAGTAAAACCTTAGACGAAACAAGCTGAATATAGGGTTATTAATTGGCATAAAAAATGCAATAAACCAAATACAGCTTAGAACCAAATGAGGATTCATGAGAAACCAAAGTATATTATCTATTGTTAACCTGATAAAAAGTGGAAATATTATTTACGAAAAAGCGATATCCAACATAAGAAGTGAAAAGATGGCAAAAAATCTTTTTGATATCTACACGGTAAAGAAATGTGTAGAGTTAAAGTTACAATCTTTAACTTACTACTCAAAAATACATCAAGAACAGATACCCGCTAGTTATACGATAAATGCCAGAGAGCGCTGTATTGAAGCGGAAGATACAAAAGGTAAAAACAATCAAGAGCTCTATTTAAAGCACCTAGAAGGTGTCGAGACAAAGATCATTTCCGACATTGAATCACTGCTAGAAACTAACCCTGATTTAGAAGGGAGAAGAAGATTAAAAGTGGTAAAAAATGAAATGGAATCATGTCGAGACCAAATACACAACATGCGTCAGAATTAGTTATTAGCGAATGATGGTTGGAAATCAGAATCAAAGAAAAGGCTTATTTTAATTATTATAAATCAACTGAAATTATAAATACTACTGAGATAAAAAGGAGTAATGATATGTTGTTTAAAAAGGACAATGATCCCCTTGAGGTAATTCACTATAAAGGCATAGAAAAAATACTATGTACATTGAAAGATCACTACTTCTCATGTGTTGACCTAATTGAACAGAAAGCACATGGGAACATTGCAAGAGCTGCAAATCGATTTATAAAAGTTGAACGTTCATTAATAAACGAAGTAAACACCAAGTTCTGCATTAACAATGAAGTTAATGACAATGACATATTGAGTCAGCCCCCTGCGTTAATTGTTAGTTATAACGATATGTACCAGAGTAATTTAAGCCTAATTTCTTACCTCAAAAACACTATTAGAAAGTTTAACAATCAACATATGTCTGCTTTTTTCTCCTATTGGGTTGCGGCGTTGCAAGTTGAAAATGATGAGATAGCAAAGCATTTGTAACAGATATAACCCATCTAAAATAGATACGATTAATTAACTTGAGAAGAGAATCAAAGCCTACAACACAATCATTAAACAGTGGGAATAATCTAGGTTTAATTCTGATCTAATTCTGACATCACTCAAAATAAAAAGCGTCGAGGCATATTGCCTTGACGCTTTTTTACGAGAGGGACCGCTATGTTATTCTAGGAAGCGTCATCGACAGCCCCAGTCATCATTCTAGACAGACTTTTACCGCCTTTGGGATCAAAATCAAGTGTTCTAATCGGAAACGGTATTGTCATTCCAGCCTCTGATAATGACTCTTTAACCGCTATAATACCGTCGTGCTTTGCGTCCATATAACCAAAACCTCCTGGGTACTCAATCCAAAACCAAACCAATAAGTTAACGCTACTATCAGAAAAGCTTGAAGCGTAAACCGTCGTATCTTCTTTCCGACTAACATAAGACTTTTGGTTTATCGCTTTGGTTATCACCTCAGCGGCTCTTTTGGGACAGTCTGCGTAGGAAATCCCCACAGGGATCTCGACCCTTCTTCGTCCTTTTCGACTGTAGTTCGTCAAAATATTTCGGAAAACCATCTTATTGGGAATCATGACGTGTTGACCAGAGAACGTTTCAACCAGTGTATTTCGTAAGTTTATTTTGACTATGGTACCCATGACATCGTTGGAACCAACAACATCGCCAATTTTAAAAGGTTTACGAATACTCATTGTAATACCTGAAATGAGGTTCTCAGTCATATCTTGAAAAGCAAAACCGATAGCTAAACCTAGAATACCGGCACCGGCAAGCAACGATGTAACCGTACCTTGGAGCCCAACAAAATCTAACGCGACAAAAAATCCAATAGTAACAATGGTAACCTTAACAATAGAAGCCAGTAAGTTAATGACTTCTTGAGAGTCGACAACTCTATTGCTCAATCTTTTAAACAACTTGCCGCTTATGTTGGCAACAAAGATAAAAATAAGAAACGTAACAAAAGCAACAATCAGGTTAGGGATAAGTTTAATTGCTTCAACTAACCAATGCTCTAACTTACCCTCTATCAGATGCTGAAACTTCTCTAAGTTAAAAGAGAGATTCATTTCCATGGTGTCTCCTTCTTATTCAATATGCGGATTATTCAATACATTCATGGAATACAAACCGTTAAGGCTTGCTTATCAATACTTATCTCCAGTGAATCAGCCAAATACGTCTCTCCATCAATCACGTATGAAATAGGTCGGTCAGAATCAATTTTAACGAGCTGTGCCGAAGCATAAGTAAAGTAACTAGCTTGTTCTTTCGCTCCGAGACTCGATAACAACAGATCAGATAGAGCGATAGCTCGTTTACTAAGTGAATTTGTGTTTTCCAAATAGGTAATATGCAGCTTCCCATCATCCGGCCTAGGAGGCTGTCCCCCTTGAGCAAGCACAGTACTAAAAGGGGAAGAGTTCGCCACGACCAAACTTTGTAGTTTCATACTTTGTGATGGTTGGTCATCGATTGAAATTTGAAAGTGTTGATTATCGTCGGTGATTACTGCATTGAAGAACCCAGTCAAATACGCGAATTGCCCTTTTTCATTTTTTTGTTCTCGATGTGCGTAATCGATCATCTGTTCTTCAAACCCAATACCAAGAAGCAGTAATATTGGTTGTTGATTACAGAACGCCAGATCGATTCTTTTTGAGTTGCCAGATAAAATAGCCTCACACGCTTTTTCAACAGGCGATATTTTCGAGGTCAATCCATAAAGCATATGACATAGAGCGTTCGCGGTACCCAAAGGTATAATCCCGAGTTGTGTATCAGTCTTCCTAACTTGCCTTGCGACTTCACTAACCGTCCCATCGCCACCTGCAACGATAATATGCGCAGTATTCCGGTCTTTGGCCTGCTTAGCTAATATTTCTGCTGATACTTCTTGGCTAGTAAGAAAAATATCTAAACTATACTTTCTCGTAAGTTCACGAATAACCTGTTGTTCATTCGCCAACCATTTACCACCACCTGCAACAGGGTTGGCAATAAGGCAAGCTTTATGGCCAAGAGTGAGCAAACCTTTATCACTGATTGCTTGAAGTGTTTTTAGTTGTAGATGGTTCAATTGGGCTGTACTTCGCACGTCGTTAATACTTTTCAAGACCTGCTCTACAGTAAGTGACGGATTTTTTGCTAAAAGATAGGCAGCTACGACAAAGACAGAACGTCCTCGACCGAGAGCACAATGCACAACAACCGATCTAGATTGATGGATTTGGGTATCGATCCAATTTATAGCATGTTTAAGCTTATGCATTTTAGGGACTTTATGATCAAGAACCGGGGTGTTTAAATAGCGAAATTGATCACCGGTCATTGCACTTTCTAAACCAGAAAACTCAGCTGTAACATCTACAATACAATGGATGTTTTGAGATTCTAAGAACGATAAATCTGAAGGGAACAAACGACGAGATACATATAAACCTTTTCCAACCTTCTGTATTGGTTCAACTTTATCTCTTTTAATTGCCCATGCATTGTACAGTCGAACACCTAAGAAGAATGGAATGAAGATCCATCTAATCCACCACACTATTTTCCCATCGCTAGTCTTCCTAAATATTGACGGCATATCGAAGATGTAGGCAACACTAACGATGAACATCGACAAACTACACCAGGCAAAAACACCACGGATTATTAGCTGTGGTATAAGAGCAGCAGCAAAAAAACAAGCTATAGCAAGAAGCATATAATATTTAATAATAAACATGTTACGCCTTAATTTATCCGTGAATTTAAATATATTTATCCGTAAATTTATCTATCTCTAAATTAAATAAAAGAAGGGCTCAAGAATGAGCCCTTAGCTTGATAACAAAGCAGTTTTATACTTATTTAAAGAATTTGATTACTTCGTGATTCAAGCAACCTCTTTTTCATATTTACGAGCTAATGTTTCTTTTTGTTCAGTATCTAAGACTCGACCTGCGGTTTGAAAAAAACGCTGCTCTTCTTCTTCTAAATGATGTTCAACCTTATCTTTTAATGTTTTCATTAAAACAAGCCAAGCTGGTGAAGACATCTCTGTATCATCGAGTTGAGCGAGTATTTTGTCGATTCCATGATGTTCAGCGATTCCATGTCTAGTCATGTCAATGGATTGATCACTCTCGATCAAAGGTGCATAAAAATGGCGCTCTTCTGCAATCGCATGCTTGGTTAACTCATCCTTAAGGTTAACATAGAGTTCTTGCCTAGCTTGTGTGTCTCCCGAAGTTTGGAGTAACGCATCCATCAAAAGTCGTTGCTTTTCATGACTGTCTTTGAGCACATCAAATATATTTTTCATGTCTAATTCCTACTTCATTGGTTTATTTTTATGAGGATTTTGGCATCTCATTGCACTCTAGATGACAGTTCTAGCAATCTTCATCTTTCGCATCTAAATGCTCTTTAATATTTTCACAGCTATCTTCTATTGCGTTTTGAGTATCCTCTACAGCCTCATCTACATTTTCCCCGGCTTGTTCCATCGGACCTTCATCACTACATGCCGCAAGTGCAAATGTAATACCCACAATAGTTAAAAAACGGTAAGCGTTCGATTTGATGTTCATATAAACTCCTAATGTTTGTTTTTATTCAGCAACATAATTACCACTGAAACCAGTAGTGATATTGCAAATATATAAAATATGATCTTTGCTACTGTCGCAGCAGCCCCAGCGATACCACTAAATCCCAATAGGGCGGCAATAATTGCGACAATAAAAAATATTAGCGACCAGCGAATCATCGTTATTCCCCAATTTTTAATAAATTACCAATTGTAGAGAGGTTAAATAATATTTAATTTATCCACCACTCTCTCTACATTCGGGGTATTATTTGCTATAGATAAAGCTAAGTCGTGTTCACTGCTTGATGAAACTGAACCTTTCAAGATAACCACACTGTTTTCGGTTTCAACTTGAATATCGCTACCACTAACATTGGTATTCATTAATAAACGAGTGATTACCAGTGTCTTTATGTGAGCATCAGTCAAAGCTTGTACGGCTGCGGGTGTTTTTTCTTTGTCTTCATCAATCACTGTAAGTTCGTTTTTTACAGACTTAACGTCATCTAGGCTTAGCACTAACTCTTCTGCCAAATCTTTCTCTGTTTCATTTTTAACCGAGCCAGTTAAAGTAACCACTCGATTTTTAACGTAGGTGTTGATGTCAAATGAGTTTAAATTAGTATTCAGTAATAAAGTCGTTTCTGCTTTTCCATCAATCCACGCATCGAAAGTTTCTTTTTCCCACATGCTATTAGCAAAAACAGTTGATGAAGAAGTTGCAATCAAAGTAGCTAATAATATTTTACTTGCAGTATTTCTCATTAATTATCTCCTCTAGTTAACTGACACTTGTACAATTGCAACCAGCATGCCAACTTTTTAACTGACTGAAAATAAAGGATTTACACTTTAATTTTGAAAATTTACCATTGGTAAAATAATCGGAGGTGTATTAATTACACGAGTATTTTGTAAAAATTATCATCAATGGAGATCCTAGAATAATTAATATCAATACTGTTAATTAGCCACTTCTACTATCAGTAATATTGTAACTACATTTAAAAGGTGGCGTATAGTAAATGATAGATTCGTATTTGAAGGACATTATGTTATTATCAAGGTCGTTTTCTGTCGTACAAAAAGAGAGTTAAATCATGTCATTACCGACACTTTTTATAGAGTTAAAAGATGAATTATTGCGGTCTAAAATAAACTCTCTAGATGAATTATCAAGCTTTGAAATAATTCAAAGTACTATGGATGTTCATTGGATTGACAAGCTACAACAACTGCAACCAGATACTGCTATTGTTGAAGTCTCTCGATTTACTAACGATGATTTTAAGTCCTTATCGAGTGCAACAGGGTTGGACGAAATGGACTTGATTATTATCAGTACAGGTACGCCAAACAAAAATTTAGACATGATGATGAACCATGGCGCAATCTTCCATTATAGAAAGCCCGTCGACATGCAAATATTGGAAGATACCCTTGCAGACTTCAGTCAATACTTCCTCCAGAAGCAGGAAGAAGGGCGTAAAGTGTCCACCAGCGATTTAGACCAGTTCGGTATGTTAGTCGGTTCTTCTAAGCCCATGCATAAGCTGTATCGAACTTTAAGAAGAGTCGCGAAGACTGACACCAATGTTTTGATTGTCGGCGAAAGTGGGGCAGGTAAAGAATTAGTCGCACAAACGATTCACCTTGCCAGTGATCGTAAAAACCAACCTTTTATTGCGATCAACTGCGGTGCTATCAGCCCTGAGTTAGTTGATAGTGAATTATTTGGTCATGAAAAAGGCGCTTTTACAGGGGCGAATCGCACACACCAAGGGGTGTTTAGGCAAGCAGAAGGTGGCACATTGTTTCTCGACGAAATCACCGAAATGCCACTTGAACACCAGGTCAAATTACTACGAGTTTTAGAAACAGGTGAATATCGCCCTGTAGGCAGTAATGCAACGAGTATCGCTAATACTCGAGTCATTGCAGCGACAAACCGAGATCCACAAGTCGCTATTGAAGAACAGTTTTTGAGAGAGGATCTCTATTTCAGGTTGGCTCACTTCCCCATACATGTCCCTCCATTGCGTGAAAGAGGCGACGACATCGTCGGCTTAGCAAAACATTTTATTGCTCATCGCAACGCAAATGAAACCACTGCGAAGACCATTTTCACATCAGCGCTTCAAAAAATATCAGCCCATGCATGGCCAGGGAATGTCAGGGAATTAAAACACTGTATTGAAAGAGCTTTTATATTGGCAGATGAGACGATTAAAGATGAACACCTAATTTTTGATACTCCTCCTTTAGAAACAGGGACTACCGTTGAGGATATGGTTCCGGCGGGTGTTTCTCTTGAGAAGATTGAGAAAGCGGCGATTATCAATACGCTCGAAGAAAATGAAGGCAACAAAAAGGAAACAGCACAAGACTTGGGAATCAGCATCAAAACGCTTTATAACAAGCTCGATAAGTATCAAGAGTAGTAATACTCATATCTGATGTTGCTGTGTGATCAAAATAGATACAGGCGATCGTTAATTTGCAGTTGATGTTTTGCTTTTCCATGAAAATTTAACAGTGGAGGGTGAGCCCTCCACTGTTAAATTTTATGCTGCATTCACCGATGTCTCGGTTCTTTTATCTTGGTCAAAGAATTCTTCATGCAACGCGCAAATCGCTTGTTGATACTTGTCATCACTCACAACAAATTGCACATTTACGTTTCTCATAGACGAATGTAATGCAATAGGCGTAACACTATGGTTCATCAAAGCCAATACACCATTAGCGAGCGTTTTATTGGTATCAATTTGAGAACCGATCGCTGAGATTATAGCGACCATTCGACCTGAAATAGATGCCTGAGGGTAACGTTTCTCAGCCTTATAAGACACCTTGTTTAAACTCTCGGTGCTACCACCTAGATAATAGGTAATAGAATTGGCGTTCATCTCTTTACCAATAAGGTTCACTCTAGCATCTGCGATAATCTCCATTAACTCATAACTAACATTGTCCGCCTTACCGACCATTCCCTGGTCAAAAACATGTAACGCATATACCTTCTGTTTTCCGGCAATGATCTCAATGTGATTCGTGTCTGGTCGGTAATCAGAAGAAATCAGTGTTCCCTCATGTTCTGGCTCGAAGGTGTTTTTGATTTGCAGTTCTATGCCACTTTCTCGTAACCCAGCAGCCGCATTAGAGTGAATAGCTTCCATACCAAGGTTAGCCAGTTGATCGGCAACATCATAATTAGTTGCCCCAATCGGTTTAACCGAACCTACACCAACGACTTTTGGGTCAGCCGAACTAAAGTGATACTCCTTATGGATGATCGCCAATGATGCCTCAGTAATAGTAGCGATACGACTAAACGTCATCTCACTGTAACCACGATCATAAGTATGCATCAAACCTTCTTTGCAATACGCATAACCAGTTACTATGGGAAGCTCCTCAGTAACATCAATGTCAGAGAAAGCCTCTCTAATCGTATCGTCCAAACTTTGAGGGGTTTTGTTGTCCCAACCAGAAAGGTCAACAAAGGTCGAATTTATACCAATGTTTTTTAATTTAAGAGCCGTGTTGTATGCACTATGTGACTCTCCAATTGAAGAAAGAAACTCTCTAATCTGTGGTAAATAATGTCTCAGTGAAAACTGTCCGTATTGGCACGTTTCAAGAATGTTAGTAATACAGTTTTTGGCTTCTGAAATACGAGACCGGATGAACTTATCTGCTCTCATACGATTCATTGGATCCGCAAAAATATGCTCATTGGTCAATAGCATGCGGCGTTCAATATAAGATAGAGCATCCTTCCACGAATCGTCACGCATCGCTATCAATTGATAGACACCAGGCTTACCTGTTTTTTTACATTCCAACAATGCATCCGTCATACCGCTGTAAGCGGACACAACAAAGATTCGGTTATAAGGATTTTGAGGGCGGAGAATAATATTGTCGAGCACAGCATCAAATGCTGTCATTGATGTACCGCCGATTTTTTCTACGGTAAATGTCATAAAAGACCTTTTGTTCTTGAAGAGATTAAAGACTAAATAATAGGGAGCGGGGTGAGATATCACCCCTGAATATATGGGTTAATCAACGAGTGGATAAACGCCGTTTTCATCGTGTACTTCAGCGCCAGTAATTGGTGGGTTAAACACACAAGCCATTGTCATTTCTTTGTTTTTATATGCGCGTAAATAATGCTCATCATTCTTATCTAGGATGTACAACGTACCGGGTTTGATTGGGTAAGTTTTACCACCAACGACTTCAATCTCCCCTTCACCACTCATACAAAACACAGACTCCAAGTGGTTTTGGTAATGGATATGTGTTTCTGTCGCTTCGTAAATTGTTGTGATATGAAAAGAAAATCCCATATTGTCATCTTTCAATAACATGCGAGTGCTTTCCCAGTTATCCGATACAATACGTCTTTCACTATTACGACATTCATCAAGTGTTCTAACAATCATTTTACTCTCCCTATTACGATGCTTTCTTGAAATGCTTGGTTGCTACCACTTCAACTGAGTCTTCGAAAATAGTTAAACCTTGCATCAATTCCGATTCTGAAATGGTTAATGGACAAAAGAACTTCAAGATTTCATCGTTTGGACCTGCGGTCTCAATTACCATGCCCTTGTCAAAACACACTTTTGCAATCTCATCAGCTGTGTTCCCATCTTTACATTCAATGCCAATCATCATTCCGCGTCCCTTGCGTTGAACAAATAGCTCAGGGAAACGCTTGAGATTGCGTTGAATGACATCATCGACCATGCTTGAGCTACGTTGAATATGATTTTCAAAATCATCATTTGACCAATACATTTCTAACGCTTTAGCAGCAGTAATGAACGCATGGTTGTTACCACGGAAGGTGCCGTTGTGTTCTCCCGGCTCCCACTTGTCTAGTTCAGGCTTTAATAAAACCACAGCCATCGGTAAGCCATAACCACTTATCGACTTAGATAGCGTAACGATATCTGGTTTTATACCTGAAGGTTCAAAGCTAAAAAACGTTCCTGTTCGACCACAACCGGCTTGAATATCATCCACAATAAGTAGGATATCGTGGGCTTTACAGATTTTGCTTAACTTCTGTAGCCACTCATTTGAAGCGACATTTAACCCACCTTCACCCTGAACCGTTTCCAATAAAACGGCAGCAGGTTTATCCATACCAGCGGAATTATCGGTTAACATCGTTTCAAATAATTTTAAACCATCGATTCCAGCGTAACCTTCAAATGGCAAACGCGTAACGTTGTTGAGATTTGAGCCCGCACCTTGCCTGTGGTGTTGGTTGCCTGTAGCAGCCAATGCACCCGCCGTACAACCATGAAAACCATTGGTAAATGCAACAATACTGCTTCGACTTTTTACTTTTTTCGCCAACTTAATCGCTGCCTCAACCGCATTTGTTCCTGTCGGGCCGGTAAATTGAACTTTGTAATCTAATGCTCGAGGTTCCAAAATAAAGCGACTAAGAGCTTCTAGGAATTCAGCTTTGGCTTCTGAATGCATATCCAAGCCATGTGTAATTCCATCCATTTCAATATACTCAAGTAAAGCTTGCTTAAGTATTGGATTGTTATGACCGTAATTGAGAGATCCTGCTCCAGCAAGAAAATCGAGGTAACGATCACCTTGTTTTGTTTCAAGCCAGCAGCCTTTTGATTTAGCAAAAGTGACTGGAAAACTATTCGAGTATGAACGTACGTTAGATTCCTGCTTTTTAAAAATATCCATGATAAGGCCGTTATTTGATTCCTATAAGTTAATGATTATTTAAGGGGTATTCGATACAAATACTCAGTATCGTGCAGCCCTTTAAAATGAACATTTTCATCTAAGAAAGTGGTCACTTTTCCAGTGCTACTATTTTTTGCGTCTAGCTTTTTAAAGAGTGCCCAAGACGCTTGATTTGACTTAGTAATGGTTGTTTCAATAGCTTCTATACTCTTCAGCCACTCTCGACGAAGTAAGCTGTTCAACATCTTGTAAGCTAAAGAGTGACCTCTAAATCGAGGGGCAACTGCAACTTGCCAAATAAAGAGAACATTAGGCTCACTCGGTTTTTGATAACTCGAGATAAAGCCCGCAAGCTCACCTTTGTTCTCAACCAAAATACAAGTTTTACTAAAGTGAGTGGATTGCAAAAAATTGCAATATGACGAGTTGGTGTCTAGTGGCGGACATTCTGAAATCAGTCGATAAATGTCGTTGCCATCTGAAGCTTTGGGCTCGCGAAAACTCCATTCTTCACTCGTTTTTTCTATCACTTCTGGACACAACACCCAAGGCGCTGATGTAATCATACGGAGAAATTCCTTTGAACTCTAATTAAATTCCTTTTTATTATGAGCATTTACCCCCTACTAAGATCAACACCTTAACTTTAAAAAACAAAAATTAGTGATCTGTATCACATTTAATAGCGGTCAACATGAATTAAATAATACTTTGAGTTCTAATGTATTTGATTGGTGGAGATCTTAAGAAAATGTCTTTAACCGAATAAGCGTCAAAAGAAGGTTAGAGTCATTAGTAAATTATGTGCTCAGATTGCCAATCAAGCGGCATAAATCACCAACACTCTCAGTGTTGAACATTCTATCGAGTAGATAACAACGCTTCGAATGGCAGTGACTCGCTATCCACTATTAAAATATCGGCCTCAAAAACAAAAAAACCTAGCGAGAGCTCGCTAGGTTTCTTATCTAACATATCGATGAATAATGAACTCAGAGGAAACGAGTCCAGAAATATCAACTTGGAAAAGGTTTACTTCAGCGGGTCATTGTCCGGCAGTGCCTTATGAAGCCAGAGTGCTAAACGCTTCTTGATGTTCGCGCCATCAAGCTTATCGTCCGGTAACGGTGTGATCTGATTGACTTCAACAAGGAACAAGTACACCGCTTTAACCTTTATCGGTTGGGATGAATTTGGCAAATCAAAACCTTGTAGCTTAGCCATCTTAAAACCGACTTCAACTGCTTTTTTTACCAGCTTATCTTCATTAATGATCTTCGCGGTTTTCGACATATCATCTCCATCATCTTTATCGAATGAATATTGAGTATATCAAACCGAAAAATTCACAAGATTACTTCGCTCTCAATTTGAGGAGTCACTTTGATAAATAACATAAAACGAATAACAGGCTCTAGGATGACTCTAATTCGCTTGATAGTTACGCCACCAATACCTGTACGCAAACGCGTCTCTTAACAGAACACTCAATAAATGAGATCTTAAGTCAAAAAACAAAAATTCGAATAATATTTGACTTAGCATTCCAAAGAATACGGAATATTATGATGTTCATTTTGAAAGTTAAAATTCAATAAAAGATCAATAAACTTCTGTTATTTAACTGGTTTAATACTAATTCGACTTAGATCATATTTACAACCAATTGTAACCAATTGTTATTTACAAAATACTCACTAAGAAAATAGAATAAAACCACTAATTTTATACTGGTGTTGAAAATGCGTTACCTCTGGGCTTCATTCTGTCATAAAAATCCAATTCCGGGTCGAATTGTTCATATCCTTGTTATGTTGATAGCGCTAGCTTCTATCACCATTCCATTGATTTCAAAAGACGCCACAACCATCTTAACTTCACTGTGTGCTGCTCTAGTCTGTTTCGTCGTTTTTGTCTTCTTTGCGCTCGCCGACAAAATGCGCTCAGGCATGCATTAATCAACCAATCAGTTCTCTATCACCAAGCATTCTCTTTTTAAAAATTCATTATAAAATGCTGGTTACCAAATACGGAAAAGCCCAAAGTTATTAGCTTTGGGCTTTTCTTCTATAGCGAATTCTTACATATTCCAAATAGCCTGTAGTTAGAAATTACAGCTATCAATCAGGCATTACCACAATACCCATGGTTTCAAGCAGTTGTTCTTGTTGCCACGCGACAATTTTGATTCCTGTTGTATCTACTTTGCGAGGATCTAACCCTTCTAATTCAGCATGGCATAAATTCGCCCCTTGCATACTAAATTGCCCCCATACATCTTCCGAGAACACGCCTCGGCTGAGATCAGACTCTTTTAGTGACGCTCCCCCAAGGTAAGTACCTATCCAGCGGTTTTCAAATAACTCACACTTCTCTAAACAAGCTTGCTCCAAGTTGGCGTATGACAGGTTACAGCCCGTAATATACGCGGAGCAAAAATACATTCTATTGCTTACCTGGTTGGCAAAGTTAGCACGAGTAAAGTTCGCCCCTTTCAGGTCACAATCACGTAACTCAATACCGTAGCAATTCGCGTTGCTAAAATTCGCCATCGCCAACTGACAGTTCTGAAAACTTGCATCACGCAAATCTGCAACATCGAAGTGGCATCCCTCAATATCGCCTTGTTCGATAAACTTACAGTTAATAAACGTTGCATCACGTAAGTTCGAACGTCTGAAATCACAACGGATAAACGTACAGGCTGTAAATGTAAGCTCTGATAAGTCTTGCTGAGCAAAATTGTGGTGATGATAAGTGCTGTTATTGGTGTCCATTTAGCCCCCTAAAGAAATTAAGCTAAGACTACCATTGCGATCTTAAGAAAACACCAAATTAAAAACGAACAAAAACAGCAACTTAAAACACCCAAATTTAGCCATTTTAAGGCACCAAACAGGCCCTTTAAGGTTGTTATTTTCGATTTATAGGATGTGCTTATCTTGAAAAAAGTTTTGTCGCTTAGAAGTGCCAATAAGAGAAAAAGTTACTTTGACGAAACGAGTCAATTATAGACCGCGTCCTAACGCGCTAGACTGGACGGTTGGTATGTTGCTCGTTACACTATTCCTCATTCTCAGCATAAAGAGTAAGAGCAATGAAAGACATGCGACAAGCTATGCTCGATGCAGGATTTAGCCTTATTAATGAACACGGGTTTGCTGGTGTTGGCCTGATGAAGATCATCAACCAAGCGGAAGGCACGAAGGGTTCTTTTTACCACTACTTTAAATCCAAAGAGCACTTTGGTGAGATCCTTCTTACTAACTACTTTGATGAGCATCTCGCTAAGCTGGATGACTTTTTAAGTGATGAATCGCTTTCTCGTCGTGACCGCGTTAAAGCCTATTTCGAGTTTTGGTGTGCGTCGAAACTGACTGAAGACTTCAATATCCAATGTCTTGTCGTAAAACTGGCGGGAGAAGTATCTGGGTCTGCAAACCCGTTGCAATCGACCATGGCAGAAGGCGCAGAAAAGATAATCCTGCGTATGGCAAAGCTGTTTGAAGAAGGCAATGAGGCCGGTGATTTCACTATCGCAGAGCCCGAATCGCTATCTCGAACGCTTTATGGTTTATGGCTTGGCTCAACGCTCATGGCCGCCATGCAGCGTAACCGTTCGATTCTAAACAATGCCATGGAAGAGACTCTTCTCGCCATGAGCCCAGCCCAAGAATCGGCTGACTAGATACCCGTTACCAAATACCAAATACCAAATACCAAATACCAAGAGGCTCGCACAATTTAGCGAGCCTTTTATCTAACTTTAAATCTAGATTGAATCCATTCACGCTTACTCCGTTACCCCAGACGAGACGGGATATTATTGGCTTTGAATAAGTCCTTAATAACAGGGTCGATATGCTTGAAGAAGCTCAGCCAACCTTCACAGAGATAATTTAACCCCGCCTCACCATCTCGGCTTGTGATGATACGGTTTTGGGGGCATTCGCCATGACATGCAAATTAAAACTCACAGGCTTGGCATTGTTTCGGCAGAGACTTCTGTTTGGCGAACCCAAAACTCTGCTGCTTTGGCGAAAAGGCTAAAGTTGAAAGTGCTTGTTCCTGAATATTACCTAACTGAAATTCAGGAAAGACATAATGGTCACATGAGTACACATCGCCATTAGGTTCAACTGCTAACCCTTTTCCGCAGATCTCACTCAGCGTACACATGGTGCTTTCTCTGCCCATCCATACACCGACAAAATTTTCAAAGTACGGCACTAACACTCGACCAAAATCGTGTTCAAACCACTCATCAAAAACGGTAGTGAGGAATTGTCCCCATTGCGCAGAGCCGACACTCCACGGTTCAACCTCGCCTGATACGGGAATGACCGCTTGTTGGTTGCTCAACCATTTATTGTTGGTGTGAGCTTCGCGCTTATCGACGACAGGAATAAACTGCAATTGCTTCGAACCCACTTCATCGCGTAGAAAGCGATAGACCTCTAATGGATACTTACCTGTCACATCATTCACGCAGCTTAGAGTCGCGAACTCGACGTTATGTTGTTTCAAGTAGCGAATGCCACGCATTGTTTGAGAAAAAGTGCCTTTGCCTGCACGGTTAGTTCGGTAGTGATTATGTAGGTGCTCTGGTCCATCAATACTCACGCCAATGATAAAGTCATTGTTCTTGAAGAACTCACACCACGCATCATTCAGTAACGTGCCGTTGGTTTGAAGGTCATTGCTGATCTTACTGTAGCTAGGACAATATTTTTTCTGCAGCTCGACGACCTTTTGAAAGTACTCAAGCCCCAACAAAGTAGGTTCTCCACCATGCCAAGAAAAGATGATTTCAGGCGTATTCTGCCCTTCTATGTACTGCTTGATATAACGCTCTAATAGAACTTCATCCATCGTATATTGAGAGCCTTTTGGGTAATCAAGCAGCTGTTGTTTTTCTAAATAATAACAGTAGGTGCAACTGATATTACACACCGCCCCAATCGGTTTTGCTAACGCCTGAAGTTTGCTGTGTGCTTTGCCATTGAACTGCGGAACTGAACTCAAATTTGATTGCGATAATGTCGTCATGAAGAGTGCCTCGATGTAAAAGTTATTGTATTAGCCAAAACAATTCGCAATTCCTTTACACGGTGTTCATCGGCCAACCAAGCTTGATGGCATTAGGTTGGCCGAGTGATTTTTTCCTCTATTTCACGTTTTCAAACGGGTTCCACGCTTCGTCAACCGGGACGATGTTTTGCGCTTTTTCGTACTCTTGATATTCAGCGACCATTTCAAGGAACAGATCTGGCATTTCATTTCTCAAGTCATGTTGCTCGGCTGGGTCTTTCTTAGTGTTGTATAAGTGCCACTCACTGTCGCCACCCATTCCCGTAGAGATTCGAATGATCTTATGATCACCTTTTAGCAAAATCCCGCTACCAAACAATTCAAATGGAATCGCATTATCGGCACTGTGCACCTCTGCCGTTTCCCCTTTGAAGTAAGGCAACAAGCTCACACCACTCATCGGCGCGACTTCTCGACCTTGATATTCCGTTCCTGGATGCTCTACCTCTGCAATTTCAAGAATCGTGGCTGCAATGTCTTTCACTTGGGATAAGTCATCTGTTTGAGTTCCCGGCTGTAACGCATCTTCACCTTCTAAAAGCGCTTTGGCTGGCTTAACGATAAACGGCACACGGATACCGCCCTCTGCTGTGTAAGCTTTGTACCAAGATAGGCCGCCGGTTGAAGCGCTTGCCCACTCAGGACCAAGTGACACACTGGAGTTCGCCTTACCTAAGTTTTCGGTCGAATTATCGAAGTGATGAGCGGTCCACGTTCGGATCAGGTCACTGATGTTTTCACCGGTAATATCCTCCGCTTCTGGGCCGTTATCCGCTAGATACATGATGTAGGTATTATCGTATTCCCCGATTTCTTTCAGATAATCGACTATCTGACCGACTTGTTGGTCCTGCATTTCCATCATGCCCATCGCCACAGCCATTTTCTTGCCGTACCACTTTTGTTCTTTCTCTGAGAGCGAGTCCCAAGGGCGGCTTAATGAATTGCGTCCTGAAATCTCGGCCTCTTTAGGAATCACGCCCATCTGTTTCATGCGTTCGAAACGATCTTCTCGAACCGAGTCCCAACCATGTTCAACGTAGTAATCGACTTTATCTTGATAAGCAGACTCAGGCGCTTGCAGTGGCAGGTGAATACCGGTGAATGGGACGTAAGCGAAGAAAGGCTTACCGTCGTCTTTTTTGCTGTCGATCATCTTGATGATCTCGTTGGTGTAAACTTGGTCTGAGTATTCGCCTTTGTATTTATCCTCAACCACTTCACCGTTGCGGTAAGTTGGCTCAACTTCGACGCCGGGAATATCGCCTTTTTGCAGCGCATCCGCTGTCGCAGCGTTTTTGGCCGGGAACATCATATCTCGGTTAAAGTGATTCGAACCGCCCGCTAAAATACCGTAACTCTCACCAAAACCTCGATCATCAGGTAAGAAGCCATCCTCGTGTCCTAAATGCCATTTACCAGAGAGGTAAGTGTTATAGCTGCTCTCTTCAAGCAGCGTTGCGACCGTAACACCTTTCTTGGTGAGATAACCTTCATAACCCGGCTTACCAATCGCGCCCGGATAGACGGCATAGTCGAAGGTGCCTAGCCCAACCTCATGGCTGTTTGCTCCGGTTAGCATCATAGAGCGCGTTACCGATGACGTTGGGCACGCGTGAAAGTTAGTAAACTTAACCCCTCTTCAGCCAGCGCCATTAGGTTTGGGGTATCCGCTTCTGAACCATAAGGCTGTGTATCGGCAAAGCCCACATCATCGCCAACAATTACAACAATATTCGGTTTTTCTGATTCAGCCGCCAGAGCAGCACTGCTTGCCGCCGCCATTGCCGTGAACACTAAAGATTTCTTGAATGTCTGCATAAGACGTTCTCCAATTTCTGTGATTAACTTGTTTCAGTAATTAACTTTTCTGCGAGTAACTTTTTCTGTGAGTAACCTGAGTTAAGATTTGAATTAATGCGCGGCTTGCGACATCCAATGTAATAAGTCGAGCG
Organism: Vibrio sp. F13; assembly: GCF_020806305.2. Lineage (NCBI taxonomy): Bacteria > Pseudomonadati > Pseudomonadota > Gammaproteobacteria > Vibrionales > Vibrionaceae > Vibrio > Vibrio sp. F13. The sequence continues at coordinate 309,012 of NZ_CP170176.1, forward strand.
CAGGGTCATACTCTTGAGCTGCTGCCATGCCAATCCAGGTGACAGCCTCCGCTTGGCTGGCTTGAACGCCACTTCCAGAGATATACATCAACCCAAGCTGTGTTTGAGCTTCAGGGCTACCATTATTGGCTGCGGTGACGAACCACTCCGCGGCTTTTTCATCATCCTGTTCTACGCCCTCTCCGCTCAGATATAAGTAAGCGACAGAGAGCTGGGCATCCAATTGCCCTTGATAAGCTTCATCCAACAATTGCACGACGTCTTGATGCTGCTGCGATTGATCCATGGTGGCTTCATTCTCAAAGCTCTCGCTTCCAAAGCTTGCCTTGGCAAAAAACAGAACAACCAAAACACCCGCCAAAATCACGGTAGTTAAACGTTTATTGAGCATTTATTTCCTCCTCGGGAATAAAGGTCTCGACGTCCCTGTTGAATGAATTAGGTGAAAAGTAGGAATGGCGCGATGATGCACAAGCTTGATAGCAATACGTTTTCGATTTTCATAATTGGCTCTCGAGTAATGATTGTTGAGTGAATCAGGGACTGAATCATCGACTGAATTAAATGGTCATAACATTCAGTCGATTAAGACAGAGACTTAAATCGCTTTCTCTATGATGGTTTCAATCGTCTGTTTCGAGATTGGGTAGAACTGAAAACAGATGTCTTTTTCAATCGCTTCTGCAATGTTGCTCTTCTCTTGCTCATCAAACTTCCAGCTGCTGAAACGCTTCATCGCACCGACACCGGTTTGGAAGTTATTTAAGAAATCCAACACGCGTAGGTAAATCATTTCATCGGCTCCCGTGCTGTCGACAGAGAATGCTTGAGCTAACTTCGCCGCATTCGGCATGTAGAACTCTGGCAGTGCTTCAATCACAACCGGCATTAATACCGTGTTGGCATCACCATGTGGAATGTGGCTAATCGCACCAAAAGCGTGAGCGCAGTTGTGAATCGGAATACCGCCTAAAGACGAATAAAATGCAGAGATCGCCATGGTACTTGCTTGAAGAAGATTGCCACGTGCCGTTAGGTTTTCTGGCTCTTTCAATGCCAAGGGTAAGTTTTCAACAATCAGTTTTGCAGCCTGAATGCCGTAAGCGTCGGTGAATGCATTACTCATTGGCGAAACAATCGCTTCAACAGCGTGTGTTAGCGCATCCATGGCTGTAGAACGAGTCAGGTGAGCAGGCAGCTTAGTGGTCACCGTTGGATCAAGAATTGCGATATCAGCTTCCAACCCCGATGCGACTAGGCTTGCCTTAATGTTTTCATGTTCGTTGTAAAAAACAGCAATAGGAGAAGCTTCTGCGCCAGTACCAGCCGTTGTCGGAACCGCAATGTGGGGCACTCGAATATCTTCATTGTTTGGCCATACATCCATATGACCACCACCTGCAATTACGGTGCGAATGTCATCTATCTTCTTATGAAATGCGTATTTCACACCTTTAGAAGCATCAATCACGCTGCCGCCGCCAACAGACAAGATCGCATCAGCATTGACGCTGTTTGCAAACTCAATTGCGGCGTTGATGTTGTCGCAAGTCGCGTCTGGCGCGATATCGGTGTACACACCAACAAGCTGAACCGCTTGTTGGTTCGCTTCCTGATTCGCATTCTGGTTTACAAACAACGCCGAGAACTGCTCAACAAAGCCAAGAGACTCCAAGCCTTTATCAGAAAAGAGCACGACTCTTTGCGCACCTAAGCGACCAAAAAGAGAAGGGATATTTTCAATGCCATTCTCTTGAGCATGAACAATGGTTTTAAGTTGAAAGTTAAAATTATTGGTTGTCATGGTATTTACCTCATTTCTAGTTGATGACTAAACAACAACCAATACAAACCGGTCGGTCTAGAGTGTTAATGTCAAAGATATGTCAATTAAGATCTTTATGGATCATTGCCCCAAAACGAAAAAAGCCCGCAAATGCGGGCTGTAGTAATAAGTGAGTGATCATTAAATAAGTGTCATTGACTCACCATGAGCAACTTATTAACTATTAACTATTAACTATTAACTATTAACGAAGATGAGCTGGCACCTTGCTTTTGTCTCTAGTGAGGTAGTAATACAGGTAAACTAAAGAGTAGACAGTCACAAATCCATCGAGCGCAAATACACCGCTCCAACCATAAAACCACTCATAATCGTTGATACACACGTTGTATAAGAATATGCCCACAAACATCGACTTCTCAAATGCACTGTAAATCATGGTCGAAGTACGCAGCGATTTGTACTTCGCCGAGAACATCAACAACACACCAATACAGCCAACCATGACTCCCCAGTGTTGATAGGTACCCATAAGATACTCTTTGTTCACCATCATCGTATCGTTGTACGAGAACAGCGTTTGCATACTCCAATCAGGCGCAAGGAAAGTAGAGAAAGCGGTTGCGGTTAAGAATCCTGTAACCATCAAATACGCTTTCATCGTTCGTTCAAAAAATCGTTCCAACATAAAAATAACCTCTTAAAATAACGCCGTAAAAATAATTTCTTATAAATAACTTCTTGTAGATAAATTGGGTAATGACAGAAATGATTTACTTGCCAAGCATGCTCATCACTGCGGTCTTTAATTCGTTGTCTTCTTTTGAAAACAGATGCTTAACTCGATGATCTAAGCCCGTTTCCAAGACTGTTTTGGCATGGGAGAAAGTAAGGAAACCTTCTTTACCGTGATAATTGCCCTGCCCTGATTCACCAATGCCACCAAACGGCGCGTCATCAACCGCTAAATGAAAAACACAGTCATTGATACACATTCCACCGGAATGAACTTGGTGCTTAACCTGAGCCTGTAAACTCAAATCAAAGCTCATCAGGTAGAGTGCTAACGGCCTTGGTTTGCTATTGATGACTTGGAACGCCTCTTCGACATTGCGATACGTAATCAAAGGTAATAATGGGCCGAAAATTTCTTCGTTCATCACCTTGGATGACAGGCTTGGTTCAACGATCAAATGTGTCACCAACCGATGAGTATTTAGGTCCATCGATTCGTCATGGCAAGCAACGATTCGTGTCCCAGCTTCCTGCTCTTCATTCAACAGACCAGCAATACGATCACATTGGCGAGGGTTAATGAGCGAGGTTAAACTCTCAGAGTAGATCCCTTCATCAAATAGCTGTTGATATTGTTTTTTGTACTCCAAAATGAAGGCTTCGAGCTTATCTTCAGGGAGTAGCACGTAATCTGGAGCGACACATACTTGGCCGTTGTTTAGGCTTTTACCATAAATAATTCGCTCTACCGCAATATCAATCGGCATGTCTTCTGCCACGATAACCGGCGACTTTCCACCCAGCTCTAGCGTGACTGGGGTTAGCGTATCAGCCGCTGACTTCATCACTTGGCGACCCACTTGGGTTGACCCTGTAAATAGAAGATGATCAAACGGCAACGCCGAAAATGCGGCTGCGATTTCTACCTCACCTTCAACCAAGCACACCTCATCGGCATGGAAAACTTCCGCCAATAGCGCTGTTAATACTTGGTTCGTCGCTGGGGTAAATTCGCTCATCTTGATCATGGCGCGATTTCCCGCAGCCAGCGCCGAAATAAGTGGGCCGACGGATAACATGATAGGGAAATTCCACGGAGCAATAATCCCGACGACGCCTTTGGGTTGATAAACCACTTCAACACGAGAGGTTGAAAGCAATGGGCCGGAATGACGAATCGAAGATGTCGACCAATGAGGTAAACACTCAATGCTGTGATCAATATTTCCGATACAAGGCAATATGTCAGCCATCAAAGTGTCTTGTCGGCTGCGGTGACCATAGTCCTCACTCACGGCTACACACAAACGATCTGTGTAATCGATTAGCGCAGATTTAAGTGCGAGCAGCTGCTCAATTCTCTCCGATATCGCTGGCATCGGTTTCTGTGCAAAAGCTCCCTGCATGCTGTTCAACGTCATGGTCATTTGTGTTGGCGTCAATTCGTGTTTCATACATCACCTCGTGGTTAAGATGAACACACAATAATACACAACAGACCGGTCGGTCTGGAATTTTATTGTCAAAGAATCGTCAATGGAGTTTTGATTACAATCCAATGAGGCGGCTACAAACGGGGCAAAAAGTCAGGGGAATTTAAAATAAGAAGGCGTAGCTAACACGCAAGGCAAATAGAGAATTTTAAATGGCAGGATCAAAAATGGCCGCTTAGTTCGACCATTTGAAAATTATTTAAGTTGTTGTTCTAAATAAACAATTTATAAATAAGGTTAGCTCTTGGCTACGTTTGCAATGCCTTCAAGTTGAAGTACTGGAGCGGCGTCGATGTCTTCTGCGTTCATCATTGATGATACTCGCTGCATTGAAGAAAGCAGTAAGCTTTGCTCCCACGGCTCTAGGTTTTGGAATTTTTTAACGAAGTTATCTTGCAGCGGTGGTGGCGCATTGTTTAGCAACTCTTGACCTTTTTCAGTCAGGTTTGCGTGTACTTTGCGGCGATCTGACGAGCTGCGAACACGTTGTACATAGCCATTCAGTTCCAAGCGATCGATGATCGTGGTTGTGGTGGCTTGGCTTACATTGGTGTGATTAGACAATTCTTTGATCGTCACATTACCCATTTCTTGGATTGCTCTCATTAAGATTAATTGAGGGCCAGTCAAACCATACTCTTTACTCAGCTTTTTCGAATGTAAATCGATAGCGCGAATAATTTGGCGAATAGCGACCAGGATTTCGTCATGTTTGTCCAAGATGCAGACCTTTGTACTAATATACTGTGAATGGTTTTACAGCGTCGAAGCGATGATATGTCCTGATTATTTACGTCAGGTGAGCTCGAATTACACTGTAAATTGATAAATTACTTCATTGATTTTTCCGCATTGTACTGATGTTCATACTATTCTCAATCTTTTCTATACCACTAAACTTGCGTGGTACGGCACTTTTACTTAATGAAGGGGAAATGAAAGCTTCAATGAAGGCAAAAATAACGAGTCAGAGAATACAAGTTCAAAGAATAATATATTTTAATAATCATAGAGGTAGAGAGACTTAACCCTCTCCACCTAATAAAAAACCAGCCCTAATCGCCAAGCTGGAAAACGAAATTTTACGCGGCTGTATTCATCTGAAAATTACCCGTTAGTGCGTTGTAAAACTCGCTGTTATCCAGAATACCGACCAGTTGATTGTCTTCCACCAGCAAAATCGGGTGATTACTTAGCTGTTTCAGTTTAATCGCATCACGCATGCCAATTTCCGGGCTTGCCACAACTACACTCGACTCGTTGATCGCAGTTAAGTCGTCAGACTCACTCCACTCAACAAGCGCCAAAGCAGATTCACCTTTCACAGATAAAGCACCTTCGCTCTGTTCAATCCAGAGATCTTTAGAATCGCAAATCTTCCAGCTTTCATTCTCTTGCGTTAGTGAATCAAGAGGCTGCATCAAAGAGCGACCTTTAAGCACATTCAATGGATTGGTATGAGCAACGAAGTCTTTTACGTATTCTGTTTTTGGCGTCAATACGATCTCTTCAGGCTTACCGTGTTGAATCAGCTTTCCTGACTCCATGATCGCGATGTTGTTACCAATCTTCAGTGCTTCATCTAGGTCGTGACTCACGAACAAAATCGTTTTGTTGAGTTTGCTTTGCAGTGTGATCAGTTCATCTTGCAACTGAGCTCGAATCAGTGGATCAAGCGCCGAAAACGGTTCATCCATCAACAGAATGTCGGTGTCCATTGCAAACGCGCGCGCCAAACCAACACGTTGCTGCATGCCGCCAGAAAGCTCATGTGGAAATTTGGTTTCCCATTCTGCCAAACCCACCATTTCAAGTTGTTCACGCGCTTTAGCACGACGAACATCTTTGGCTACGCCTTGCATTTCTAGACCAAATGCCACGTTATCTAACACGGTTAACCAAGGCATCAGTGCAAACTTTTGAAATACCATTGATACGCGGTGAGTACGTAAGTGACGAAGAGTCGCTTCGTCACATTGCTCGCCTAAGTCCACCAGTTTATCGCCATCTTTGATTGCTAAAGAACCTCGGCTAATTTCATTCAAACCGTTTACAGCGCGAAGCAGTGAAGATTTACCCGAGCCCGACAAACCCATCAATACACATATCTCGCCCTCTTTAACCGTCAACGACACATTATCCACACCAACAACTTGACCAGTCTCATCGATAATCTCTTGGCGAGTTTTACCTTGGTCTAGAAGTTCAAGTGCTTGATTGGCTTTATTACCGAACACGACATCAAGGTTTTTGATGGTAATCGCGTCCACTGCAGTCTGCTCTTGAGAATTCGCTTTATGTTCTTGAGGTACGGCTTTGCTTTCTTGAGACATAGCGTTATTTACTAAAGACATGATTAAGCTTCCTTCTGGTTTGGTGTTTTGCACAAGCGATCAAGAATGATAGCGACTAATACAATCGCCAACCCGGCTTCAAAACCTTGTGAGATGTTCACTGTGTTCAATGCACGAACAACAGGTTTACCAAGTCCGTCAGCTCCGACAAGGGCGGCGATAACCACCATCGAAAGCGACAACATAATACATTGAGTTACACCCGCCATGATGCTTGGTAGAGCCGCCGGTAATTCGACCTTCATCAGCAATTTCATGCGGCTTGCACCAAACGCTTTACCCGCTTCAATCAACTCTTCAGGCACTTTGGTTACACCTAAGTAGGTCAAACGAATTGGCGCGGCAATGGCAAATATGATGGTCGAGATTAAGCCAGGAACGATGCCCAAGCCGAATAAAACCAAAGTCGGAATCAGATACACAAACGTTGGAACCGTCTGCATTAAATCAAGAATGGGTCTAAGCACCGTATACAACCAAGGGCGATGCGCGGCCATAATGCCAACTGGTACGCCAATTAATACGGAAATCGTTGTCGCTGCAAACACGAGGACAAAGGTTTCCAGCATTTCTTGCCAGTAGCCAAGGTTTAAAATAGTCAGCAAAGCTGCAACCACGAAAATCACAAGCGAGGGTTTACGGTGTAAATACCATGCAATCGCCGCGGTCATCACGATTGGTAAAGCCGGTGGCATCCACTTAAATACATCGACTAAAAACATAATGACGGTTTCTAGAAAAATCGAAATAGCGTCAAAGAGTCCTGCTGCATTGATTGTTAGCCAATCAACACCCGCTTCCATCCATTGACCAACAGGGACTTTGTTTTCCGTAATAAAATTCACAATATTGCCTTTTATTATGGGTGGGCTACTTCAAACCAATAGACAATTGGCAAGCCCACCTTTTTTATTTATAGAGCTTTGATAAATAGAACGATAGGTAGGTAAAACTAAGCTTTAACTTGTTTTAGGTATTCAGTAACCGCTTGAGTCGCTGATTCACCTTTATGCGTTTTTACGTTGTCTAACCAAGCTTCAACTTGTTGAGGGTTATTGTTCAACCATTGTTGAGCCGCTTTTTCTGGCTTCACTTTTTGGTTAAGAATCTCTTCCATCAACTGGTTTTCCATCTCTAGTGTGAACTCTAGGTTTTGCAGAAGTTGACCGACGTTTGCACATTCAGACAGGTAGTTTGAACGAACATTGGTGTAAACATTCGCGCCGCCGTAGTTAGGGCCGAAGAAGTCGTCACCACCTGATAGGTATTCCATCTCAACATTGCTGTTCATTGGGTGCGGCGCCCAACCTAGATAAACGATCCACTGGCTACGACGAGCAGCGCGAGATACTTGCGACACCATGCCCGCTTCGCTTGATTCCACTAGGCTGAAATCTTTCAAGCCAAACGCGTCTGAATCAATCATTGATTGTATTAGGCGGTTACCGTCGTTACCCGGCTCGATGCCATAGATGCGGTCTTTAAATTTGTCGGCATGTTTTGCTAGGTCGGCGAAGCTTTTTACGCCAGAGTCGTACACGTATTTTGGTACGGCTAGCGTGTATTTTGCGCCTTCAAGGTTGGCACGAACGGTTTCAACCGTGCCCGCTTCACGGTACTTAGCAATATCGCCTTCCATGGTTGGCATCCAGTTACCTAGGAATACATCAATATCGCCGTTCGCCATTGAAGAGTAAGTCACCGGTACTGAAAGTAGGTCGGTTTTGGTTTGGTAACCAAGGCCTTTTAATAGTTCAGAAGTAACGGCGGTTGTTGCGGTAATGTCAGTCCAGCCGACATCAGCGAAGCGAACGTTTTCACATTGCTGTGGTTCAATAGAAGCGTTAGCACCAAATGCAAATGAACTAATGGCTAGTGCTGTTAACGTTTTCGTGGTCATGTTCTGAATATTTAGAGTCGTCATAATGGTTCCTTTTTATCTTTCCTTTTTCTGCTCGATATCAACACCGATAGAGAGCAGTTCTTCTGACTTTTGACTAATTTTTGTTGTTACTTTTTGCTTTTTCTATTTTTGAAATATTTTCTATTTTTTAACTAATAACAGAGACTTACGCTTCTCTTACTGGTTTATTTATTCTTTGCTTCTCTTGCCACTCAGGTGCAATCCACACTGGAACGTCCTGCTCTTTGAGCATTGGCTTACCCAAAATCAAATCGGAAGCACGCTCAGCCACCATAATGGTCGGGGCGTTAAGGTTGCCGTTTGGAATAACAGGGAAAACAGACGAATCGACAACGCGTAAATTATCAATGCCGCGAACGCGACACTCTTCATCAAGCACTGCCATTGGATCATCATCAGCGCCCATTTTGCAGCCACATGAAGGGTGGTACGCACTTTCCACGTTCTGTTTAACCCATTCGTCGATTGCTTCATCGGAAGTCACACTTAGACCCGGCTGAATCTCTTCACCTCGGTAAGCATCCATTGCTGGTTGAGACAAAATCTCACGCGTTAGACGAATACAATCGCGCCAATCTTGGCGGTCTTGCTCAGTCGAGATGTAGTTGAAAATGATCTCTGGCTTGGCATGCGGATCAGCAGAAGTGATCGCAACCGTACCGCGACTTTCTGGCTTATTAGGCCCAACGTGTACTTGGAAACCGTGACCATCAAAGGCCGCTTGTCCGTCGTAACGCATCGCTGCTGGCAGGAAGTGATATTGAATGTTTGGCCACTTCAATCCTTTACGAGAGCGAATGAACGCACACGATTCAAAGTGGTTAGTAGCACCCAGACCTTTGCGAGTCAGAATCCATTCCGCGCCAATCATGCCTTTGCTCACCAAGCCAAGCTTGCTGTTGAGTGTGATCGGTTCGTTGCAGTGATATTGGAAGTACACTTCTAGGTGATCTTGAAGGTTTTCACCGACACCGCTTAGTTCGTGTTTAACTTCAACGCCGGCCTTTTCAAGCACGGCTTTCGGGCCGATACCAGAAAGCTGCAGCAGTTGAACCGAGCCAATAGAACCCGCAGAAGAGATCACTTCTTTGTTCGCCACAGCCACCTGGGTATTGCCTGACTTTTCAAACTCGACACCAACCGCTTTCAAGCCTGATTGACCTTCTAAGTCTTGTGCTTCAAGTAAGAAACGACGCGCCACGATACCTTTCTTCAAGGTCAGGTTTGAACGCTTCAATGCTCGACGTAAATAAGCGTTAGAGGTTGAGGCTCTAACACCCTTGTCTACCGTCATATGCATAGTGCCGAAGCCTTCTTGCTGGTAGCCGTTGTAGTCTTGTGTTTCTGGGTAACCGGCGTCTTTACCTGCATCGATGAACGCTTGGTAAAGCGGGTTGAGCTCCATATCGTTACCATTACAAGTGCCGACAGGGCCATTGTCTCCACGGTATTCATCACCACCTTTGTTCCATGATTCAGCACGGCGAAAATAAGGCAGACATGCTTGATAGTTCCAACCCGCAGCGCCCTCTTCTTCCCATTGGTCAAAATCACACGCGTGGCCACGAACATAAACCATACCGTTGATCGATGAGCTGCCGCCTAACACTTTGCCACGTGGGCAGTGCAGTTCACGTCCATCAAGGCCCGGCTCTTTCTCTGTTTCAAATTGCCAAGCGTACTTTTCAGTATTCATTGGGTAAGAAAGCGCGGTTGGCATTTGGATAAAAATACTCTTGTCCGTACCACCAGCTTCCAGTAATAAAACGCTATGTTCACCGCTTTCCGTTAGCCTATCCGCTAACACACAGCCGGCCGAACCCGCGCCGACGATAATATAATCGTAGCGTTGTTCCATGTTTTGATTTCCCTGAGATAAGTCAGTGGGGCTAGCTCTGTTAAGCTAACCCATAAAATTGAGTGTTACGCGTTAGGCATAAGGGCTGGCGTAGTCGCCAAGTTCAATAAGAATGCTCTTAGTCTGCGTATAATGAAGTAGGGTTTCTGGTCCATTTTCACGGCCAATACCCGAAAGCTTGTAACCGCCAACCGGCATTTCTGCTGGTGAGTCACCCCACGTGTTCACCCAACAAATACCTGCCTGCATTTGATGAATAACACGGTGCGCACGAGAAAGGTTTTGCGTGAACACACCAGCCGCAAGGCCATATTTGGTGTCGTTTGCACGGCGAATCACATCGTCTTCGTCCGTAAACTTCAACACTGACATTACAGGGCCGAAGATCTCTTGTTGAACGTGAGGCATGTTGTCTTCGCAATCTACAAACACGGTTGGGATAACAAAGTTGCCGTTCGCTAAGCCGTTGTCTGTCACTCGATAGCCGCCCGTCAGCAGAGTTGCCCCTGACTGTTTTGCCAGCTCAATCGCTTCGAGAACTTTTGAAAGGTGTTCTTTAGAAATCAACGCGCCGATCTGAGTCTCCATGTCCATTGGATCACCAATGATCAGCTTCTCAGTGCGTGTTTTAAGTTGATCGATGAATGCGTTGTAGATGTTTTCGTGTACATAAACACGGGTACCGTTAGTACACACTTCGCCTTGGGTGTAGAAGTTAGCCACCATCGAAGCGGAAACTGCATCATCCAATTTCGCATCATCAAACACGATCATTGGTGACTTGCCGCCAAGTTCCATGGTGACTGATTTCAGCGTCTTAGCGCTGTCTGCCATTACCGCTTTACCGGTACCGGTTTCGCCCGTGAACGACACTTTCGCGATATCTGGGTGCGCCGTTAGCATTTGACCTACACGGTAATCGCCCTGAACCACGTTGAACACGCCATCAGGAAGACCAGCTTCGGTAAAGATCTCTGCAAGCTTGAGCGCCGTTAGCGGCGTTTCTTCTGAAGGTTTGAAAATCATCGCGTTACCCGCGGCCAATGCCGGAGCCGATTTCCACATCGCGATTTGAATTGGGTAGTTCCACGCGCCAATGCCCGCACAAATGCCTAGCGGCTCGCGGCGAGTGTAGAAAAATTGAGATTCGCTCAGCGGCTGTTGGTCGCCTTGTAGCGTTGGAGCCAAGCCAGCAAAGTATTCAATAACATCAGCGCCAGACGCCACATCCACTTCAATCGCTTCTTGCAGAGGCTTGCCCGTATCAACAACCTCAAGATTTGCAAGGTCATTATTTCGAGCTCTAAGTATTTCCACTGCCTTCAAAAGAATGCGGCTGCGTTCCACAGCGGTCATTGCTGACCATACCGCAAATCCGCGTTTCGCAGATTCAATAGCACTGTCGACATCCGCAGAAGATGCTTGGCCTAACGTCGCGATAGGTTCACCGTTTGCAGGGTTAATGCTATCAAAGGTTTCACCAGAGGTTGCTTTAACCGCTGCGCCATCGATGTATAACGAGTTCATTTCCATTTGAGATTCTGACTTAATTATTGTTATTAGACTCTACTGGTCTATATGTGAGTATTAGGTGCGAATAGTGGTCGTTCTAGCTCTTGCTCTTGCTCTAGCTCAACGTCTAGCGCTACCACTGCGATCTATTTGCTGTGACACGAGTAGAACGTAAGTTGTTTATCTAGATAATCATTGATGATGGCACGCGCCTTTTGAGCATCGATACCATCTGGGTTTAATGTGCCTCTCAGCCACAAACCATCAATCAGAGACGCAATCCCGTGAGCAACGAGATCCGCTTGTTCATGATTCAAAATACCTTTCAACTCAAGACGTAAGTGTGAAATCAAACGTTTTTCATTCACACGTTGCAGTCTTTTCAGCTGCTCGTCATGCATTGAATATGACCAAAATGCCAACCACGCCTTCGCGACCTTATTTTCTGCTTGGTAACCTTCGAAGTTACCATCGATGATCGCGTTAATTCTCTGTTGGTGAGCATCAACAGGAAGTGCTTTTAGTGACGTGGTGATGGTATTGGAAAGTTGGCGAAGGATTTCACGCATGGTCTCTTCTAGCAGCCCATGCTTTCCACCAAAATAGTGATTAATAATGCCAGTGGAGACTCCCGCTTCTTTGCTGATCAACGCAATACTCGCGGCATGCAAACCCACTCGATCAATCACCGTCATGGTGGCTTGAACAAGCTGTGGTTTACGTATATCAGGCATCCCAACCTTCGGCATTTCTTAGTCCTTTTATTTTATATTGAACGTTCAGTTAAATATAAAATGACAGAAATTTAGTTAGGGTTCAAATGATTATTTAAAACAAACTCGTAACAATACAGCATTCAAATCAAAAAAAACCATTATAAAACAATAAATTAAATATCATTTAGAGCACTAACGAAAACAATTAAAGATTTGAGGTGTGATAGTTATTGGTCAAATGTTTTTGCTTAGAAAGTTCAAGAATCAATCAGTGAGAGTCCTTGTAGAAACTTTTTGGGGAGGGAGTGGAAAGGAAGTATCAAGGAATTTTCATACTGAAATTTAAGACAAGGAAATCCACAATCAACACAGGTAACGAATCAAAAAATGAACAAAAAAGGTTGGCGACAACAGCGTCATCACCAACCTTCTCAGTCGTTTCTAATGTTATTGCAAGCCTAAACTACTCAATGCGAGTGATGAAGTCGTATTTATCTGACTCAGCCTTAGTCACCCAGTGTTCGCCAGAAGCCGGAGCAGAATCCAACGTGAAGATATAGAAGTCGATTCCTTTGTCTCCCATTACCTTTTTAAAGTAGGTCGCTTGCTTGCGATGGCTTTCGTTCGTGTATGGGAAGTCTTTGGCTGTTTTATCATCCTCAGCCCAACTGTGCACACCAACCTGCTTATTAAGCTCAATGGCTTTAGTGGTATCTGCTCGTTGCAAAACTCGTGGGTTACCCGCAGCGAAAAGATCCGTGCCGCCAGAGAACACCGACCCCGTAGGCGTTACGATCGTCGTCATGTTGTTACTGTGGATCATGCGACCGGTGTACATATTGATATCATCGTCGGCACTTCCACCAATATGGTTGGTAAACTTCAACGTCATCTCACTGCCTTGATACAATTTCACGATATCAAAAAGCTGAGAATAGGTTGATGCGCCTAGAGTGGAAGTAATGCGATCAACAGCGCCAGTCTCGTTGAGCACATCACGGTAAAAAGCGTTGAAAGCAAACGAGGTGGTTATCGTTACCTTGTTCCCACTTTTAGTGTTACTCAGAATGGTAGACCCAAGGCTAGTCACGTATTGAACCAGTTCATTGTGATACTCAAGCTCGACGGGTTTATGAGTATTCGTCGTCGTGTTAATTAACGTGGTGTCATTGCCGATTGAACGTTGAGCAACACCACAATCAAATGAATCAAAAAACTTACCCTCACTGTAAATCGCACAATCGTCAGCCCCTGCATCAGGGAGATACAGATCCACACTCTGACCTAAACTATCCGCAAGCCTAACCACTTTTTGCTTATCACTAATATCTTCCGCAAACAGAACGATTTCATACTGCACACCGTTGTAATCAAGTTTTATGGATTCTTGGACCTCTTGTCGCTCTTTATACAACTCACCCAGTTTCGCTGATGAAAATACGTAATCTGCTTGAGGTTTTGCTTGCACTTTGGTGGCAGCTTTACCTGAGTTAGAGCTTGAATTACAGCCCGCTAACAGAATCAAAGGTAACGCCAGTAATGCATTTCTATAGTCGTTCATACCGTTATTCCCAAAATGTTTGATGAGAAAATTCTATTGTTTAGCGCTGAATTTATCTGTCGTGGAAATGTATGAGAATGTCGAGCCTATTTGAACGATGTTTTTTATTTTCCTATAAATGCCAATTCATCATTGAACTAACTTATAAAGTGTTTAATCATTCGCTTTAGGTATTTGGCGAAGCATCTGAACTTATATGCAATAGCGTATAATCGTAATGGTTCATCACGACGAAGACTCGCTCACCTAATCTCAATAAGTGAAACGAACGACAAGGCTGATAATGGAATGACAAAACCTAAAATGATCATCGTGGAAGACGATTTGAAACTTCAGAAAATGTTGCAGGACTACTTCGTCGCGCAAGATTTTGATGTCACGGTGTTGGACGATGGCAGTGATGCCGCACACACCATCCTCACGGAGCAACCTGACATCGTACTGCTGGATTTGATGCTTCCTGTAACTGATGGACTTACAATCTGCCGACAGACGCGTACGCACTATAAAGGTAAAATCTTGATGCTCACTGCTAGCGATGACGACTTTGACCACGTCGCTGGTTTAGAGACAGGGGCTGATGACTATGTCACCAAGCCAATCAAACCAAGAGTTCTGCTGGCCAGAGTTCGTTCGCTATTACGCCGCCAAGACACCAATACCGCTTCAGTCGATGACTCAGACACCCTTCAGTTCGATCAACTCGTTCTGAAAAACACTTATAAGAAGTGTGAACTTTATGGTGCGGTTTTATCACTCACTGACAGCGAGTTTGACCTACTTTGGTTATTGGCAAGCAACCCAGACACGCCGTTATCTCGTGACTACTTGACGCAAACATTGCGCGGGATTGAGTACGACGGAATAGACCGGACGATTGACAACAAGGTTGTACGTCTAAGGAAGATTTTGGGCGACGACCACACACCAGCAGAGAAAATTCAGACCATTCGCGGGAAGGGTTACTTATTTGTTTCGACCGCCTGGCGTTAACCTCGCTCAATACGAGCGTAATAAAAGAGAGCGATTATGCGACGTATCTTTTTGGAGTCCTTAATAGGGCTGTTAGTTTGCTTTATGGCCGGCCTTGTCGCCTACGAGATTAGCGTCTATCAGCTCAATACCGACTACGAATACGTACTGGAAGATTACGAAGCGGCTGCCCACCAGCAATTGATCGAGAACATCGCTAAAAATCAAGGCCTTGAAGCGGCTCATCAAGCGATAAACCAGTTTGTAGAAACCACACGAAATAAATTGGTTACATTCAGCCCAGACGATGAAATACCCAGCCCCGTTTCAGAGTTCTTCAGCACGAATCCGAATACCTTTGTTTTTCACGATGATGAACGGGACCTATGGTTTCGCTTAGCAAGCAGTGACAATACCTATCACTACCTCCCCAACAGTGAAGCGTTCGTTAGGCAAAAAATAGAGTTGGAGGATGACCTCATTTGGTTGTTCTTTTTAGCGAGCTTTATCTTATATGGGTTATGTCATCTATTTATTATCTTCCGCCGAGTTAAAAAGCTTGAGGCTGCCACTCTGCGTTTTGCGGAGGGCGATCTCTCGACACGAGCCGAGACTTCAAGTGGTATTGCGATTGGTTCACTGAACAAATCCTTCAACCTAATGGCCGACCGAATTCATCGCTTGGTAGAAAGTAATCGCTCACTCACTAATGCTGTCGCTCATGAACTGCGCACGCCAATATTCCGTATTCAGTGGCAAGCTGAAATGTTGAAAGACACCCAGCTAAACGCAGAGCAAGAAAGCACGATTGAGAGTATTGTCGAAGACACGGAAGAGATGGAAAAGATGGTCGATGAACTATTGTATTACGCCAAACTCGATAGCACTGACCTAGAAAACTTAAAAAAGCCATTAGAGATTCGAGACTTTCTCGACCACGCAATGGCGCGTTGGAACAAAGACACTCAGCTCAACATCGACCTATCGCTACCAGAGCAACCTAGCTCAATAATGGCGGATGAAACGCTATTTAACCGAGCACTAGATAACCTAGTGCGTAACGCAATGAAATTCGCACGCTCACAAGTGTCGATTGCAGCGACCGTGCATCAAGATCAGCTACAGATTGCGGTACACGATGACGGTGATGGTGTGGCTCAAGAACATCAAGCTCGCTTGTTCGAACCCTTTTACGTTGGCGACAAAGCGCGTAACAAAGCCAAGAGCGGCCATGGTTTAGGGCTGTCTATCGTCGAGAAGATCTGTGCTCAACACGGCGCTACCGTGGAGGTAGGTCAGAGCCAAGCCTTAAAGGGTGCGGTATTCACAATTACCATTCAGCTGTGTAATGATTCAGCTGACAAACCCATACAGTAACTACAAAACACCTCTGGAATAATGTTCAACATCGGTCGGGAGATGCTGTCTCCCAATGAACCTATTGAATCTAAATTCCAATCTTTCTTAAGGTGTTTGTATGAAAAAGTTATTAGTTGTTTTAGGCATTGTTTCTCTAGCGGGTTGTTCTGGTATCAGCCACAACGAAGAAGTGTACACAGCGCACGCAGAGAGCTTCAACATTGTCGGTTTCCAAGTGCCAGGTAACACTCAAGACCGCGCAATGGAATTAGTACCTGAAGGTGCAACGGTTGATACGATTCGCTCAACAAACTCTGATACGAGCTCTGTTCTGGGTATCATCAACCGTATTATCGGTATCGACTACGTACAAGTTGGCGGTAAAAAGCAGTAATTCGCTATAGTGACGTTAGCCACGTACCATAATTAAGTGTCGCAGTTGCCTACCTATATTCAGTAGCCTGCACAAACTAAGTTAGTCTAAGCCAGTGACCCGTCGCTGGCTTTTTTCATCCAGCAGATTTTGTGCTCTGTGCCAAACAAGTGCCCGATTCCCCTTCCCTCTTTTAACTAACAATTCGAAAAATAAGCCGAAAAGTCTTCGATTTCTTATCAAAATTGCCCCTAAATTCGCTAAATGGCCTTCTGTTTAAAGTGACACTTTCAAATCGTTGATCCTTCTATCAACCCAGAATCCGTTAATTGAGGCACAGATCAATTTACTCGAAAATCTTAATTTCCAAGAGAAATAAACACTTAATAAAAGTGTCACGATTTTATAAATAAACATATAGGTGCGTTCAAAAATAAACAGAAATGATAACTATCTGTAAATACGAGAAATATAAGTTTCATGAATAAAAGAGATCATTGCCATGCTACTAATTAATCAGATCGAATGATGTAAATTCGCTGTGATTAATTTGTTACGTTTTCTTGGATTTTACATGGAAAGAGAAAACAACAATGAAAATAAGAAAACGTTTAGTTGCCGTTGCTATAGCCAGTGCTATGTCTTTGTCAGTGCATGCAAGTGAATCCGTTCAAATCGATCAACCGATCAACTTTACTAGCTTCTCTGGGTTAAACGCTCAGTTAGGAGTCAGTAACGCCTCTAGCTTCAAGATGGTGAAAGAAGTAAACCTGAAAAAGCGTGGTATCTATAAAGTTAAGATCCAGCAGAACATCTGGGGAACACCGGTATGGGGACATTACCTAAATGCCACCCAAAGTGTCCAAGGTGGCGCACTTAAGTCCGTTCAAGGTCGCTACCTTAAAACAACGACCTTAGAGCGATCTTTTGTTAAGCCATCAATCAACAGCGCTCAAGCGGTTGAACTCGCAAGTAAAGATCTAAAGACTCAAGGCTTAACCAGCAAATCTCTAGACAACGTTCAACATCAGCTATTTATCTATCAAGGCTCTGTGAAGCAAGGCATCGGACAGCAAAGCGTAGATAAAACACGACTAGTGTACGTTGTCTCTTACCTAGTAGAAGGCAGTGAACAGCCGACTCGACCGTTCACCATGCTAGACGCGCACACAGGCGAAGTCATCGACCGCTGGGAAGGTATTGCCCATGCTCAGATCGGTACTGGCCCTGGCGGCAACGAAAAAACCGGCATGTACGAATACGGCACCGACTACCACTACCTTGATGTGGCAGAAAATGGCACAGAGTGTGTGATGGAGTCTGAAAATGTCGTTACCGTTGACCTAAATGGTGCGACAGACGGCGACACCACTTACAGCTATGAATGTCCTCGTAACGAATATAAAGCCGTGAACGGCGCATTCTCACCACTCAACGATGCCCATTACTTTGGCAACATCGTGTTCGATATGTATAAAAACTGGTTCGACACAGCGCCACTCTCCTTCAAGCTCATGATGCGTGTTCACTACGGTGAAAACTACGAGAATGCATTTTGGGACGGCAGAGCCATGACCTTTGGTGATGGGGAGAGCTTCTTTTACCCGCTTGTTAGCCTAGATGTATCAGCCCATGAAGTGAGCCACGGTTTCACTGAGCAAAACTCAGGTTTGATCTACGCAAACCAATCGGGCGGTATGAACGAAGCCTTCTCTGACATGGCCGGTGAAGCCGCAGAATACTATATGAAAGGCACCAACGACTGGATGGTCGGCCGTAATATCTTTAAAGGCGACGGAGCTCTACGTTACATGGACGATCCATCACGAGATGGTTCTTCAATCAATAATGCATCCGAGTACTACGATGGCTTGAATGTGCACTACAGTTCGGGCGTGTTCAACAAGGCCTTCTACCACCTTGCAACCACGCAAGGCTGGGATACTAAAAAAGCGTTCGAGCTTTTCGTGCTATCCAACCAAATCTACTGGTCAGAAAACAGTGACTTCTGGCAGGGTGCTTGTGGCGTGAAAAACTCGGCAACAGACCTTGGCTACAATGCCGATGACGTTGTTTCTGCGTTCGGTCTTGTGGGTGTTACCCCATGTGCAGAGCCACCACTGCCACCAGAACCGGAATATCAACGCCTTGAAAATGGTGTTGAAGCCGCAGTTGCTGGTGAAACAGGTTCGAAAACTTACTTTGATATCGAAGTACCATCAGGCCAAGAGAAACTGACGATTGATCTTGCTGTGTCTACGGGTGACCCAGATATTTATGTCGGCCTAGATTATGCGCCAAGCTCTCAGGAGAATATCTGTAAGAGCGAAACCGTGACCGATGAAGTGTGTGTGATTGAAAACCCAACCGCAGGTCGTTACACGGTTAACGTTCTAGGTTACTCAGATTACGCAGGTGCAAATCTGAAAGCGTCGTACGAATCAGGCAGCGCTAACGTGCCGCCCGTCTCTTCTTTCGAACACACGATTGTCGGTAAAGAAGTCGAGCTACGCAGCACAAGTTCAGACAGCGATGGTCAAATCGTTTCTTACCAATGGAACCTTGGCGATGGCAACACACAAACCGGTGAAGTGGCTCGTTATACCTACGCTGAAGCTGGCGACTACGTGGTGACTCTGACCGTGACTGACGATGCAGGCGTTGCAACATCAACAAGCAAGTCGATCACGATTGAAGGTGACTCTGCGGAAGGCTTCCCACTAAAACTGAAGTTTGGTAACAAAAATCCGAACGGTAAGGCGCGCGTTAAGCTGGCATGGGATTACGACACCAATGACTACTTTGTGATTAAGCGTAATGGCAAAAATGTTGGCGCTACAGACTTCAACTCATACGTCGACAAGTTCCGTCACAACGGCACAGTAGATGTTGAGTACCAAGTATGTACCTCAAGCGATATCTGTTCAGAAACCAAGCATTACCGTTTCATTAAAACACAATAATCGATAGTAAATTCAGGGCTCCGAAAGGGGCCCTTTTCGCGGTTAACTGTTCAGAAAATGAAACATCTACACAAAAACATCCACGTATTACACAAAAATCACCCCCATCAACATAACAATACTCACCATAAAAAGGACTACAAATGGCTATTCAAAAAAGCATGCTAGCTTTGGCTGTACTCGGAGGTTCTTTAGCCTTAATCAACAGTACTTCGGCTTACGCATCCCTAGGCATCACACCACCAGCGAACGAAGAAGTTTGGATCACCACCGATGCTGACGCACAGCATATAATGACTCAGCATGGCGCAACGGTTTATCCAAGCGTGACCGGAAACAAGCATTCCATCGTCGCGAAAATCAACCAGAAAGAGCTGGCGAAACTATCTAGCCACATGCACGAAGAAACCCACCGTTGTGGTGGCTACATGGTGCACGAAGACAAAGCAAGCGCACTCAAAGCGGCAGCTATGCCACTGACCATGAGCAACTTCGAAAAGCCAGTTATCAGCCATCAAGATACGGTGAACGACCTACTCGCTCAGGTCGAGCCGAACAACATGGTCACGACCATCGAAAATCTAACCAACTTCACCAACCGTTTTTATACTACTTCTACTGGTGTTGCTGCTTCGGATTGGCTTTTAGAGCGTTGGGAAACAGAAATTAAAGACGTGCCGTATGCGTCTGCACGCCAAATCACACATGCTGAATATCCGCAAAAATCTGTTGAAGTGACACTGCTTGGCGCGAAATATCCTGCAGAGATCGTCGTGGTTGGCGGACACCTTGATTCAACGGTTGGTTCTTGGACAAGCGAAGGCACCATCTCACCAGGAGCCGATGATGATGCGTCAGGCATTGCAACGGTAACAGAGTCGCTTCGCCTGATGATCGCCAGTGGTATTCAGCCAGACAAGACCATTAAATTTTATGGTTATGCAGCCGAAGAAGTGGGATTGAGAGGCTCACAAGATGTCGCCAACGCTTTAAAAGATGAGCAAGCCAACGTTGTATCGGTATTGCAATTAGACATGACCAACTACAACGGTTCAGCGCACGATATCACCTTCATCACGGACTACACCGACAGCAACCTCACCGCCTATTTAAGCGAGCTGATCGACACTTACGCGAGCGACATCAGTTACGGTTTCGATGATTGTGGCTATGCCTGTTCTGACCACGCCTCTTGGCACAATGTTGGCTACCCAGCTGCCATGCCATTCGAAAGCATGTTCAATGATTACAACCCAAGTATTCACACTGAGCACGACACGCTTGAGAACTCCGATCCTACGGCGACACACGCGACCAAGTTCGCCAAACTAGCCATTGCTTACCTTGTCGAAACCAGCCTTGATTCACCCGTTGCAGGCCCTAAAGAGCTGCAAAATGGCTTGCCTGTTAAAGGACTTACTGCAGGATATGGTGAAGAGCAGTTCTTCACATTTACGACTCAAAGTGCAGGTCAGTTAACGGTAACATTAACCGGCCCTCGAAGTGGCGATGCCGACTTATATGTGAAACACAACGGCACCGTATCGAAAGCGAACTACGACTGCCGCCCATACCAGAACAGCAGCAACGAACAGTGTGTATTGAACAAGCCAGCGGGTGAATTCAGCATCATGGTGCGCGGTTACCGTAACTTTAGTGATGTCACCATCGTCGCTAACTTCGTTCCTGATTGGCTTTAAGGTTGGTTAATTGACTAACAATTAAACCTAGCAAACACGGCTAAAACTAAAAATCCGCAAGCCCACGATCATAAATAGATTGGAGCTTGCGGATTTTTTATTGTCTTCGGAGAGCATCTCAACTTAATAACCTTTAGTTATCATCAAGCCGTCTTTTTCATTACCTTGCCACAGATGTACTCACCAATCGGCATTGCAGAGGTCGCAGCCGGTGATGGCGCGTTACATACATGTAAGCTTCTTGGGCTTTCGGCAAACAGGAAATCATGGACCAAGGTGCCATCCTTCAGTACCGCTTGAGCACGAATCCCAGCAGGATAAGGCTTAAAATCATCAACCGTAATACTCGGGCAGTATTTGTTCACTAGCTTTAGATATCCCGGTTTCCACCACGAGTTCTTAAACTCGACCAAACCCGTTTTCAAGTGATTCGCAGTCACTTTCCAAAAACCCACAAAGCTCAGCATCTGCCAAGTGTCCTTGAAGCTAAAGTTAAGCTTGCCATAACCTTCTCGCTTCCAGCCTTGAACTGCATTTGGCCCTACTGTTACGGAGCCATCAATCATGCGTGTTAAATGCACGCCCAAGAAAGGCAGTTCTGGGTCAGGGATCGGATAGATAAGATGATTCACCACTTGGTTGTGCTTAGCGTCTAACTGATAATACTCACCGCGATAAGGCACGATTTGGAAGTCGGTTTCGATGTCTAACATCTTGGTCATTCTATCGGCCATCAAGCCAGAACACGTGATCAAGAATCGACTGTTCAGTTGAAGAGTCTGACCATCTACTTTGCACGTTAACTGCACTTCATCTTCTTGCTCATCGGCCATGATCACTTCCGTACCAAGGCTAAGCTTACCACCCGCCTCAACAAACTCTTGAGCCATCACTTCGGTGACTTTTTTGTAGTCGACGATACTGGTGGTTTTGACATAAATCGCACCCAAACCCGTGATATTTGGCTCGGCAAGTTTGAGCTGAGCTTGATCCAACAAATCAACATCAATATCGTTATCGTGGCAACGCTGATAGAGCGCATTCATTCGCTCCACTTCTTGCTCATTGGTCGCGACCAACAACTTACCGCAGTTTTCGACGGGGATATCGTGTTGGCTACAAAAGGCGATGGTGCGCTCTACGCCGCGTTTACAAAAATCCGCCTTTAAACTGCCCGGAACGTAGTAAACACCAGCATGAATCACCCCGCTATTATGGCCAGTTTGGTGCTGCGCGAAACCACGTTCCTTCTCGACTAAAAGGATACTTTTATCAGGGTGAGCTTGCTGTAATTGCCAAGCCGTCGACACGCCAACAATGCCGCCACCAACGATAATATAGTCGTATATTGAGTTCATAATATTCCTACATTCAATCCTTTTAATTATAGGGAAGACGCGACAGTGTTAGACCCGGTTTGAGGTAACTTTTTTTCCTCACTTTCTGATTCCATTTTCACTTGATTAGCATCGTATTTACGACCGCTGTAGATAAAGATGCCAACAAAAATGGCAACACATACCAAACGGATCACGACTGAAACATCAGGCCATACTAGAGCTATACCTACCGCAACCAACGCTACTCGAGTAATAATATTAACTTCGCTCTCTAGATAACCTTCAATCGCCGCGATAAACGCGTAAGTACCAATAACAGCAAAGCCACCCGTGACTAACACGGAGATCACATCCCAACTTACCAAGTTAGTGTAGGCAATCAACAATGGTACTAAATACAAGCCTTTGGCTATCTTCCATGCCATTAATCCCGTTCTCATCGGGGGTGTTTTAGCAATGGTTGCAGCCGCAAATGCAGTTAAACAAACAGGCGGAGTCACGTTGCTGTCTTGCGATAGCCAGAAAATGATCAAGTGGGCAGAAAGCAGTGCAAGGCTGATCGCTTCTAAGCCAAGGCTCTGTTCAAGCAGAGTTTCCACAAAATCAGCAGGGACTAACGCAATCATCTCTTTGGCTGTTTCAAGTGCCATTGGCGCGTTCAGCAAATCAAGCTTATCTGGCGCAGCCAACATGAAGATAGCTTTCGCCTGTTCCGGTAACTGTCCCGAAACCAACAGGTCGAGCAACTGACTTTCAGCAATCAGTTTATACAAAGCTGGTGCAGACAGAGTACCCAACACGATATAAGCCGCGGTTACTGGTAAGCCCATGCCCAGAATCAAAGACGCCAGTGCAATTAAGGCGATCATCACCAGTAACTCGCCATTCGCCCAGCTGTTGATCATCAAAGAGAAGGTGTTACCAATTCCCGTAGTGCTAATGACATTAACAACTAGACCAATACCCACTAGCAACACAGCCGTGGTCGCCATGTTTTTTGCGCCTTGAGAAAGCGCTTCGATGATCGCCTTTGGACCCATTTTGTGATTTTTAGAGAACCATGAAGCCACCACGACAGACAGAATCGAGATGCCCGCAGCGTAAGTCGGCGTAAAGCCCTTCACCAACAGAGTCACTAACACCGCTAATGGGATCAGGTTGTGCCAACCCGACAGCAATACTTTCAATAGAGGCTCACAGCCAGAAGTCACCTTTTGCACACCACTGCGTTTTGCTTCGATGCGCACGAAGAATGCCACAGACAAAAAGTAGATAAGCGCAGGAACGAAGGAAACCGCAATAATATCGACATAAGGAATTTGCGTGTAAGAGGCCATGATGAACGCGCCCGCACCCATCACAGGTGGCATCAGCTGCCCGCCAGTAGATGCAGCCGCTTCAACACCTGCCGCGAAGCGCGAAGGGAAACCTGCCTTTTGCATCAAGGGAATACTGATCACGCCCGTCGATACTGTGTTTGCTACGCTCGACCCGGAGACTGAGCCCATCAAGCCGGAGCCAATAACGGCAATGAAACCAGGGCCACCAATCACTTTGCCCGCCGCGGCACGGGATACATCAATAATGTAGTCGCCGACACCAGATCGAACTAAAAATGCGCCAAATAAGATGAACATGAACACGAAGGTCCAACTGATTCTTGAGATCGAACCAAACATCCCTTCTGATGAATAAAAGCTTCGATAAAGTAACGTCTCAAGGCTTAAACCCGGAAAATGAAAAATACCGCTGGTCCATTGTCCCCAAAGCACTACATAGCTTAAACACACTAAGATAAGCACTGGAATGAACCAGCCCATAGTGCGTCTAATCAGCTCGATGACGATGGCAATCGCCAAGATAGAGAAAAACCAATCACTGGCGATAAATTTTACGCCTCGGTCATAAAGGGCGTCTTCTGCGAAGGGGATATAGATAAGACAAGCCAGAGCCGCCAAGGCAATTCCGATGTCGACAGCCAGCGCTATCTTGCTATTTTTCAGCGAGATATGAGCGGGATACCAGAGTGCACAAATGATCGCAAAGCCAGCGAAGTGGGTCGCCGAGATCCAAAGCTCAGGCAAGGTAGATAAGGTGTTAAACCAAATGTGTAACAACGAGAGGAGCACTCCCATTGTCGTTATTGCTTTGCCCACCCACGGAAAATCCGTTCGGGTCGGCAGTTCAAATTTTTTCAGTTCCTGCTGCAGCGAATCGCTCATAGAAAACTCCTGCTCTCCGCAGCAAACACGAAGAGAAAATCCATAAAGTGAGGAGGTGCACGAACACATTCTTGAGCGAACGTGCACCAAGCAATTAAGTCACGAAGGGGTTAGTTGATGACAAACAGCTAGTTCGCGACAAATCATTAGCTCACGAACCAATAGTTACCTGACAAAAGATAAGCTAGTTAACGATCAACTCAGAAGGGATCTCGATGCCCATCTCTCGATAATAACGTGCAGCGCCTGGGTGAAGAGGAACAGGCAGACCTGCGATCCCTTTCTCAAGTGCCATTGCTTTGGTTGCTTTATGGATACCTTGTAGGAAAGGTAGGTTTTCATAGATAGCTTTGGTCAGTTGATACACATCGTCTTCAGAAATGTCTTCGCGAACTGCTAGGAAGTTAGGTTGGGCAATCGTAGTAATTGGTTTGTCGACACCTGGATAAGTGTTTGCTGGGATCTCGTACTTGGTCCAGATATTGTAATCGCCATTCGCTTGTTTGATCTGCGCATCGGTAAACGACAGGATTTGAATATCTTCACCCAAGGCAGCAAAGGCTTGTGTTACCGCACCAACAGGCACACCAGCAGGCGTATTCATGCCATCAATCGTGCCGTTTTGTAGTGCACTAGCACTGCCACCGTAACCCATAAAGGCGAGTTTAAATTGTTCTGGGTTAACCGATAGGCCCTGCATGATCTGGCGTCCTGAATTCTCAGTGCCTGAGTTCTTCTTACCGATAGAGAATTTCTTACCGTTTAGGTTCTCTAGATCGCTTACCGTACCTGTTTTTGCTAGATCTGAACGCACAATAAAGTGTTCTACATTTTGCCATAACATGGAAACTGAACGCAGTTGAGTTTGTCTGCCAGATTTCTCATATGGCCCCAAACCCTGCCAAGCCCAAGCACCATACAAACCTTGTAGAATTGCGAACTGAGCTTCGTTCTCGTTCAACAACTTTACGTTCTCACCCGAGCCCGCAGAGCTGATAGCCGCTAAAGAAAAATGCTGCTTAGGCGCAAGCTTAACTTTACTCAATGTCGCTAAGGCCACACCCACTGGATAATAGGTACCACCCGTTGAAGCCGTCGCTAAAATATAGCTGCGATCTTCTTCAGCTGACGCATTACTGATAAGGCCAAGAGAAGCCATTGCTAGCGCTAAAGTTTTAACCAGCTTGTTGTATTTCATTGTTACTCTCCATGTAGGGTTATTCACGTTATATTTTTGTTAACAACAATAGATAGCAAGCGTAATGCCAGTTTTTAACTATTTGTTTTAATTTATTTTTATTTTAAAGCCTATTCAAAATAAGCCGTTTTTTGCTTATTCCCCTGTTATTAAGTAAGCCATTTTTGGCTTATCGGCTACCGGAATTAACACCTGTAGATCGGGAAGCAAGTCACACCATGTTGCAGTTGTGTGATCAATGTATGTAAATTGATAAATATGCAATGAGCCATTTATTGCTCATTAAAAATCAACAAGCACTGCGATGAAGCCGCTCTCTAAGGGTCAACATAGTCACTTCGATTTAACCCATAACGCACCATCTTTTGGTTCAATGTTCGACGAGGTAAATCCAAATCTTGCATCACGTCATTGATACGCCCTTTATAACGAACTAAGGCATCATGAATCACTTTCCTTTCAAAGCTCTGTACTTGAACCGCCAAAGGGATGCCCGCCGTTGTGGACTCTGTGACAGAATTGGGACGACACGCCAAAATATCCCCAACGGTCAAGCTTTCATCCAATGCAAAACGAATCGCAACATTACGCAGTTCACGCACATTGCCCGGCCACGCATACGAGAGCAGTGCATAGCGATCAGCCTCACTGGCTATACGTGTTTCGGAATTGGCTTCTTGGGTGAAGTGTTCAAACAAAAGTAAGGCATCTTCTTCACGCTCACTGAGTGGAGGCAAATGCAGCTGGGCAACATTCAAACGATAGAATAGATCTTGGCGAAAGTCGGGGTGATTCAGTAGATCGCTTTTCGAGGCAGAGACCACTCGTAGATCAACATGTTGTTGCTGATTCCCCCCCACGCGTTCGACGACATTATCTTGCAAGGTGCGCAGCACTTTTACCTGCATCGACAGCGGCATACTCTCTATTTCATCAAGGAACACTGTGCCTTTGTCGGCAAATTCCAGCTTACCAATGCGTCGTTTGGCCGCACCAGTAAACGCTCCGGCTTCGTGTCCAAACAGCTCGCTTTCAAAGAGATTTTCTGGGATTGCGCCACAGTTGAGCGGAACAAACGGATGGGTTTTACGTTGGCTGAATTCATGTAAGCAAGAGGCGACCAGCTCTTTACCACAACCCGTTTCACCATAGATGATCACGTTGGTGTCTATGGAAGCGACTTTCTGGATTTGCTCGCGCAGTTCACACATCACTTTACTGCGACCGATCAGCACCTGTTCAATGCCCTTAAGGTTATCCAGATAGTTCTGACGACTGTTTCTGTCTTGGCCACTTTGATGTTTATCTACCGCTTCCGATACCGTTTGAGACAGACGCTCTGGGTCGAATGGCTTCTCAATGAAGTCATAGGCACCTCGCTGTAAGGCTTTCACCGCCATATCGACATCACCATGCCCAGTAATCAAAATAACAGGCACATCTGGCACAAGACCTTTGAAACGCCCTAGCAGATCAACACCATCAATATCAGGTAAACGAACATCGGTGATAATGGTTTGAAAATCACCCTGCTCTACGGCGTTTAACGCATCTTGTCCTACTTCAAATGCGGTGACATCGAAGCCCGCCAGCTGCAACCATTGGCTGGTTGCTTGACGCACAATCGCGTCATCTTCAATTAAAGCAATACGCTGCATAGTTTGGTTCCGCCACTCTACATCTGATTAATATCGTCCACGGTATGTAAAAAAACCTCAGACGAAAAGGAGCTAGCTCCCACTTTGAATAACACTCCTTTAACAGTTTAATAATGTTTGTTAGCTTCGATTTGTCTCATTCTCCATTCGCTTAAAAAGCAAACATAAAACCTTGTCAAACCACTAGCTCAAAGAGGCAAGCCACTAATTTTAAAGGGATTTGATCAGAAATGATGAATAACAATCGATATTGGTTATTCCTGTGTACCTGTTTATTGATTGGTTTGGTGCAGGTCACCACCAAGAATGGCATCAGCCAGTGGAAGCTTGAACAAGCCCAACGCTATGCCGAACAGCGCTTCCTTGGCTACATTGCCGAAGCAAGGCGAACCCTTAAGCGTTTCTATTATCTGCCCTACCTAGTAACCAATGATGAAACCAGTGTGCGCTTCATTGATGGTGAAGCCCGCCTAGAAAAACGCATTAAGAAGCAGCTGATTCAATTGGATAAAGCCGCCAACACCAAGGGCTGGTATCTGCTTTCTGGCGAAGGGGACTTGTTGGTATCGAGTGTTGAAAGAAGCAAACTGAGCAATAAGAACGCCAGTACAATTGTTTCGAAGATCCACCAACAAGGTGGTGCGATTTCAGTGGTGACAAAAAACAAAGGCGTGACACCCGATTACTTCATAGCGGCACCCGTATATCGAGCCTCTGATGTGGTTGGCATTGTCGCGGTGCAAATCGATTTGTCATTGTTAACCGATCAATGGTTTGCCGATGGTGAGGCGATACTGTTTCAGAACCCTCGCGATCAGTTCTTTCTCTCCAGTGACAACAGGTTGAGTGCCGATTGGTTCAATGACACCTTCAATTCTCAGCCCACAGCGACAAAACGTGAGCTGTATGACCAAACCCATATTCGCGTGTGGCGATTGCAAGATAAAGATTACCTAATTCAGTCCATCAAGTTAGACGATCTGAATTGGCGTTTAACCTACCTAACGCCATTAACCAGCCTCAACCAGACCACGAACTGGATCAGCTGGAGTGTGGCGGTTGGCTGTCTTTTCATTCTGTTACTGTTGGTTATTCTTTACCAAAGACGCCAGAAAAAGCTCAGCAATCTGAGAATCCAAAAGCTTATCGAAGAGTCTGAGAAACGACTGTCTGGGATGATCAATAAAACCCATGTTGGGTTAATACTGATCGATAAACACGGACGCATTCACGATATCAACCTGATGGCGAAGAACTACTTTTCACTATCTGATTCAATGATCAATAACATCAAGGCGTGGCAGTTATTTGAGGCAGGTAACCCGAATTCAACCACCTTGCAACTGCTCAAAAACTTAGAGCAGCATCAAGAGCTGGCCGAGATAACTAGCGTCGAAACCATGGCAAGACGCAGCGATGGCAGCTACTTCCCTGTTTTATTCTCTATTAGCGCCTTTCCTTGGCATGCGACGACTTACTACCTGTGTACCGTAATCGATATCAGCAAACGTAAGAAAGCCGAAATTGCGGTGCAAAACGCCAATAAAACGCTACAACTGCGGGTCGAAGAGCGAACTCAAGATCTAAAAGATGCGCAGCAAGAACTTGTCGAATCTAGCAAACTGGCTGCACTAGGGCGGATGTCGAGTGCGATTACTCATGAACTCAATCAGCCGCTTACTGGCCTAAAAACCCTACTTTCGAGTAACCAGTTGCTGATGGAAAGAGGCGAGACCAAGATGTTGAAAGCGAACATGGACTTAGTCATGAGCCTGATCGACAGAATGGCTAACATGACCAGCCAATTGAAGTCGTTCGCCTTCCAAAGACTTGAAAAGCCTTACCCAGTTTCACTGACAGACGCACTGCAAGAAACCTTGCGAATTCATCAAGCCGAACTGGAAAACGTCGATATTCGCGTGCGTGTCGCTTCCAATATTTCGATGGTAATGGGAGAAGAGGCGCGACTTCGTCAAGTGCTTGGTAACCTGCTTAGAAACGCTGTCGATGCCACGCAGAATCAGAAACCAGCAACCATTGTGATCAGCGCTCATACCGAGCAACAACGCGTGATCATCAAGGTTCAAGATAACGGTTGTGGTGTGTCTGAAGATCAACTCGAAACCATTTTCGAACCATTTCATACCAACAAAAAGATGGGCGAAGGCTTGGGGCTCGGGTTGGCTATCACAGCGAACAACGTGCGCGATATGCAAGGCACATTAATAGCGAAGAACAATTCAGACCAAGGCATGACATTTACGTTAACACTAAACAATAGCGATAGTGAGTAGTTACTTACACAGACCTTGAACTCCACATTCTATTGAAGCGCTAGAACTAAAAAACCGCCCACAGAGGGCGATTTTGATTCACTTATTGGCGTGTGACTTATTCACTAATCCGTTAACGACTTACTCAGCTAACTGCTTCAACAACAGTTCTGTTGGGCGCACAATCGCGATGATCGATTCATCGTAGATTTTCGCTGAATCAGACAGTATCGCTTGGTAGGCATTCACGTCAGCTTCTCTTACCTTCTCGCCAGCTTGCGCTTTAGCAATCAAAGTTAATGCTAAATCTGCAACTTCAACGGTTTTCTCTGCAACCACCACAGTCTCTACCGAAGACACGTTACCAGCGAAGACAGTTTCCGCCGCTAGTGCAGCTGATTTTGCTTGCTGATAATGCTCTGCAAGTTGCTCTAGCGCCTGCTGATTGCCTGTCGCCACTTCATTGACCAAGTCTTGCATCTCATACACCGCGTAGCTTTCTACTGGCAAAGCATCCACGAAGCGATTTAGGCGCTCGTATTGGCTGTACAAGGTGCCCTTAGGTTCAGTGGAGTTCCACTTTTCCCAGTTGCGAGCATAGTATTGAGCCGGCTCGGTGTATTTCGCTAGCACGCGCAGGTCGTGAATATCTTGGCCTTTGGCAATGCGCTTCAACAGCATATCAGCATCTGCGTGATGACGTAGCCCTACCGATACTTCCGACCATGTATCCATTGCTTTCATGCGCTTATACATACTGCGTTCGTCTGTCAGTTCTGCATCCGACCAGAAACGTTCTGCAATTGCATAACTGCGAGGCCATAGGTAGTTTTCGACCGTGAGGCTGCCTTTGTTTTCTAGCCACATGGTGATCTCGCCGCCTAAAATCAGCTCTTTTTCTTTGTCGGTTAGCTCCGCGGGGTAGCCTCCGTTTGGCTCAGGGATCACGCTGCCTTCTACATCGCTGCTCGCAATCACTTCGCCTGTGGTTGGCCAGCGCACGTTACCAATTAACTGATAGCTGCCTTCCGCAAACCCATTTGGATTCAAGTTCAGGTTGAATTCGGTATACGACATGAAGTTATCGAAGTGGCCGACAAAGGTTTTACCCGGCACATAATCAAGGATGTAGATCTCTTCACGAGACTTACCGTTGTAATCACTGAACGCGCGGAAAGTACCGTCTTGCGCTTCAATGATAGTCAGTGTTCCCTTACGTGGGCTGCCTTTAGAGCGAGGCTTTTGCCATTGGTAAGTCACAAACTTCTCACCACTGTGCAGCTTATCGTCAACCGTGATGCCACTTGGCATTGGATCATTGCGATAGTGGTAACTGGTTGGCTGAGGTTGGTCTAGGTAGTAACCCGTAGACAGAATACCTGGGTAGCCCTCTTTCGCCGCACGACCGATACTGTCGTGTCCTTGCCAGCTTTGAATCACGATAGAAGTTGGCAGATCTTTATGCCAAATCTCATCCCAACCCGTCATCTTCTTGCCACGCTCTTCCAGCATCTTTTCAACTTTTACGTTGAGGTAAGACTGTAAGCCGCGCTCGCCATCGATATTGTTCTCTTCGATGAACTGTTGGTGCTTTTCGCTGTTTTTCCATTGCGCATAGTTCGGCTCATCGCCACCAATGTGGAAGTACTCGTCTGGGAACAGTTCTGTCACTTCATCAAACACGTCGCCCAGCATTTCATAGAGCTCTGGGTTAAGTGGGTCCATCAATGGCTCAAATACACCCCAGCCACGTTCTTGTTCGTAGCTTTGACCTTCACCACCCGACATCAAGCGTGGGTAAGCGTGCGCCACAGCAGAAGAGTGTCCCGGCAGTGAAACTTCTGGAATAACACGAATACCAAGATTACGAGCGTATTCCACTAAGTAACGGACTTGGTCTTTGGTGTAGTAGTTACCATCAGCGGTTTCAGACCACAAACGTGGCCAAGATTCCGTTTGAATGCGGATACCTTGATCGTCCCAGAAGTGCCAATGGAACACGTTCATTTTCGCAGAAGCCATCGCATCTAGCTGACGAATCAACACATCAAATTCAATGAAGTGACGCGAGGTATCGTAAGAGACTCCACGCCAACGAAAGCGGGGCTCATCAACAATGGTTACGGCAGGAATATGGTAGCCAGTTGCTGTGGTTTCAACGAGCTGTAAAAGGGTTTCGATGCCGTGAATAGCGCCATATGGGCTTGGTGCGCTCAGCGTGATTTGCTCACCCTGAGTCGTAATTTTGTAAGACTCTACAGAGTCGATGTTCTGTACTTCAGACTTTGGCGCCGCGTCGATATCAATGATCAGGTTCGCTTCGTCTGCGCTATCAACCTGCCAGTTTAGAATCGGCACGCCAGTTTGGCGCTCTAGGCGATCGATAAAGCGTTTCGCGGTGTATTCAACGCGATCAGAGTTAAAGCCTTTGATGTAAACCTTGAAGTTACCGTCGACCTTAACTTGCCCAGCTTGCAGCTCGACTGTTTGTGGATACGGCATTAAATTTAGATCGGTATTCGGAGCCATTGCTAACGCCATTGGGGACACTACTGAACTTGAAATCAATAGAGACAATATAGTTTTTTTCATTATTAGTTTTCCTATATAACGGGCGTTCTGTTTTGTTTATCGGAGGCAATTCACAAAACAGAACCATCAACCACTGCTGTTGTTTATCTTTATTTAAAACACTTATCTTTATTCCAAACGCTTCTCGTTAGTTCACAAGAGCGACCGCTTCTCGGACTAACTCCGCGATCTCGTCCCACTGTTCGTTCTCGATCATCTTCGGAGATACCATCCAAGTACCGCCACAGCACACCACGCGATCCACAGCTAGATAGTCATTAACGTTGTGTTTGCCGATACCACCAGTAGGCATTAGCGACACATCAACGTAAGGTGCGAGTAAAGATTTCACCATGTTGATGCCGCCAGACGCTTCTGCAGGGAAGAACTTCAAGA
Organism: Vibrio sp. F13; assembly: GCF_020806305.2. Taxonomy (NCBI): domain Bacteria; kingdom Pseudomonadati; phylum Pseudomonadota; class Gammaproteobacteria; order Vibrionales; family Vibrionaceae; genus Vibrio; species Vibrio sp. F13. Next base: position 341,976 of record NZ_CP170176.1, read on the forward strand.
AGTTAAGACCAAGCTCTAGCGCTTGCTCTACTTGGCTTGGGTTGTTTACGCCCGGAACGATTGGCATGCCGATCTCTTGGCAGCGTTTTACGGTGTTTGGATTCAGGCCCGGTGCTACGATGAATTCGCTGCCCGCCTCTTTCGCAAGGTCGATCTGCGCTGGCGTTAATACTGTACCAGCACCGATACACATCTCTGGGTAGGCATCACGCATCGCACGAATCGAATCCGCTGCCGCTTCGGTACGGAACGTCACTTCTGCGACTGGCAGGCCGTTTTCTACTAACACTTTTGCTAGTGGAATCGCATGTTCCACCTTGTTGATTTGAATAACAGGGATAACTTTGAACTGCTTAAGTGTGTTGATCATTTCTTGAGACATAATAAATTCGCTTTGTTTTTCTATTTTTTAATTAAGTGATTCATAGCACTTACCGGGATGATCGCGCCTGAGTATTGAATAACGGTAGAAGCCAGTTGGTGACCCAGTTCAGCTGCATCATTGGTGCTCTCACCTGTAAGACGCGCCGCCAGATAACCCGCAGCGAAGGAGTCACCTGCTGCGCAGGTGTCGACCACGTTAGAAACACGAGTCGCGGATACATAACTCTCAACAACATCGCCTTGTTCAACTTGAACAATCTTGCATGGCTCACAGCCACGTTTGATGACGATCTCTTGGCAGCCTAAGCGAAGGCAGCGTTGTTGAACGCTCTCGCCATTGCCCCAAACCAGCAGGTCGTCGTCTTCGGTAATCAGTGCAATGTCGACCAATGGTAGTAACTTGGCGTACCAATGCTGAGCTTGTTCAGTCGTCCAAAGTTGCGGGCGATAGTTGTTATCAAAAATCAGCTTGCCGCCTTGATTTGAGAACACGCTAATAGCTTTGAATAAGCGCTCACGATAGGCGTCATCTAAAATCGCGATACTGATACCGCTGATGTAAACCGCATCGACTTGTTTCTCGGTCAGGGCGATTTCAAGCTTATTCAGATCACTAGCTTGAAAGTAAGATTTGACTGCCGCGTCGTTGCGCCAGTAATGAAAGTGTCGCTCGCCTGTCTCGTCGGTTTCAACCATGTAGAGTCCAGGAAGCTTGTTCGCAATGCGTTCGACGAAATTGGTTTGAATGCCTTCTAGTTGCCAGCTATCAATCATATTTTGAGACAGCTCATCACTGCCAAGCCCTGTCGCATAGTGCACAGAGAGGTTTTGATGTTGAGTTAAGCGAGAAAGGTAAAGTGCGGTATTAAGTGTGTCACCGCCAAACTTTTTGGTTAATGGAGAGCCGCTGATTTCGACCATACATTCGCCGAAGAAAGCAATATTGAACAGAGAAGATGCCGACATAGCCGCTCCTAAAAATAGAGATAATTGACTTTAGAAAAGGCCCTACCGTTAAGCAGGGCCTGAATTAAGCAAACCAGTTGTGGAGACTAGGTTTAGCTTGTTTGATTTGCAGGACGTTGAGGTGCCGCTTCTTCTTCAAGTACGCCAGTCTCAGACATTTCCATCTCCATCAGAGCACGCTCGTCATCAAGAATCGCTTTTGCCATTTCAGGTGTTACTTGGTTAGCCGGAGTCACTAGGCTCACAACCACACCTGCCGTTAGAGCAAACAGACATGATGGGATAACTGGGTTGCCCCAGAAGGCTGTGTAGTCAGCGTTTAACATTACTACGAATGAAGCTACAGAAGCACCCGCTAGTGTTGCAAGCGCACCTTGCCAGTTGTAGCGTTTCCAGAATTTACCCAACATACCGCACACAAACATGCCCGACATAACCGTTGAAATCATCTTAGTGATGTAGCCAATGATGTCGTTTGACGTCAGTGCGAACAGTAGTGCGAAGCCAATCACCACAACCAAAGCTAGACGAGAGTAGTTCAACATTGATTCTTTGTTTGGTACGCGGCCTGTGAACATCACGTACACGTCACGCAGTAGGATAGATACACCGGCAATCGCATCTGAGCTTGCACTCGACATGGTTGCAGATAGACCTGCGATAAGAACAATCATGCCTACGCCAACTGGAAGAACCGTTGCAGCTACGTATGGGAACGAGTAGTTCGGGTTATCCAATGATGGGTCGATTGCGTGCGCAGCCATACCAATGATTGCTGGAATAATAGAGAAGAAAAGGTACAACACACCAGAAGCGACAAATGAGCGACGGATAGTTGAAACATCTTTACCAGAGTAGATACGCTGGCGGAATGAAGGTGTTGCAAGTACGCCCACACCGATAACCACAGCCAGAGAAACAGCAGGCAGAATGCCCAGTTTATCGATTGCTAAAAAGCTTGTAGCAGCAGGGTCCATCGCAGCGTAAAGGTTGTCCATGCCACCAATGTGATCAACAGACATTACCGCCATTAGGATGAAGCCAGCAAAAAGGATGATTGCTTGAATCGTATCGGTCCATACAACTGCTGTGTAACCACCGATAACAACGTAGATAGTGAAAGCTGCAGCAATAATAATTTTCGCAAGGTTAAGGTCGATGTCTGCAATCCACGCTAGGTACATGCCGCCACCTAGAATGTGCGCACCTAACCAACCGATTGACGCGATAAAGATAAGTAGGCCAACCACGTTTTTTACGATTCGGTTAGCGCCAACGTAATAAGCCAGCTCTTCACTCATGGTCATGAAGTTCAGTTTACGAACCGGAGCAAACCAAAGTGCAAGCAATAGGATGCCCACAGCACCGCCAATTCCGTACAGAGCACCTGCCCAGCCATTTGCGTAGCCGAAGCCAACCGCGCCCATACTTGAACCCGTGCCGACCATAGTCGCAACCGTTGTACCAAGTACTAAGAATAATGGCAGGCCACGGCCGCCTAATAAGAAATCTTCGCCAGATTTTTGATTACGCGAGACAAACCAGCCTAACCAAATTAGAAAACATACGTACACGCCGAAGCCTGTAAGAAAAAGTGTGCTGTTCATTTGACACCTCTCAGTGAAATATTGAGTTCATTCTTGAACTTTATTTATGATTCATTCATTTTTATATTTCATATAATTACTTTATTGATTTTATCTATTTTAATTAAAGTAATTTTTATAAATGTAGGGTGAGAGTATTAAAGGATAATAACAGTGATGACTAACCCCTAATACTCTCTAAGTAGGTAATTGTGATTAGGTTATTACTAAACGCGATCCGCGCGGTAGCAAGTCACATCTACTTCAACCTTCACGTCTACCACTAGGTCACAGACCATGCAGATACGAGCCGGTGGGTTAGCACCGAAGAACTCTTTGAATACCTTATTAAAAGATTGGAAGTAACGAGAATCCGTTAGCACAACCTTTACGTGCATTACGTCTTCTAGGCCGTAGCCCGCTTCAGTCATGATATCGACACAGTTTTGGATCGCTAGGCGAGACTGGTCAACAATGCCACCCTCTACCACTTCACCACCTGTCATCGGTGTCTGGCCAGAAACGTATAGGAAACCACCCGCTTCAGTTGCGCGTGCAAATGGTAAATGTTGTCCGCCTGTACCTGTACCGCCTTCAACACCGTAACGTTTAATAGTCATTTTTTAACTCCACTTCTTTATAGATAATATTGGTTCTGTTCCAATATATTTAAATTAATTCGTCGTTTTCTTATTACTGTATATTTAATAAAATAATTAAATTCTAATTACGGTAAATAAAAACGCCTGAACGATTATTTTTTACTTTTCCTTTTTGGTAAGTTAACTCACCATTTACAAATACACTTTCGATTCCCTCAGCAACTGAAATAGGGTTTTCAAATGTTGCTGTGTCTTTAATATTCTTTGGATCAAATAAAACTAAATCGGCAAATGCGTCTTGGCGAATCTCACCTCTTCCCGCGAGGTTGTAGCGCTTCGCAGACATTCCGGTCATTTTGTGAATCGCTTCTGGCAGCGCAAACAGTTTTTCATCTCGGCAGTAGTGGCCTAAGACTTTCGGGAAAGTGCCCCACAATCTTGGATGTGGATGCGGGTCATTTGGTAAACCATCAGAACCAACCATGGTCAGCTTGTATTTCAATACGCGCTTTACGTCGTTCTCATCCATGCAGTGGTAAACCGCACCGGCTGGTTGAAGCGCTTTTGCTGCGTCCATCAGTGGTAGGTTCATCTCATCAGCAATCTGCTTAAGCGTTTTGCCTGCATGTTCAGGCTTTGCTTTAGACCAAGTGATGAAGATGTCGAAATCGTCTGTCACCTGTTTCAGATCTAATGTCGAAGAGCTCGCTGAGTATGGATAGCAGTCGCAAGACACATCTTGGTGCTCTGAAACCTTGTCCATCAAATCAAGCACTTCAACAGTTCTGCCCCAGTTGCCTGCACCTGCACATTTAAGGTGAGAGATAACAACGGGTACTTTCGCGTATTGCCCGGTCTCAAACGCTTCTTCCATCGCGCTTAAGATCTCTTCGAATTCAGTACGCATATGCGTGGTATAGATACCGCCATGACTAGACAGCACTTTCGCTAACTGCATCACTTCATTGGCGTTGGCTTGTTTCGCGCTTGCGTAAGCCAAACCTGAACTCAAACCCAGTGCACCCTGCTCCATCGCTAAATCAAGGTTGCTTTGCATTGCCGCGATTTCTTCTTCGCTTGCGGTGCGTTGCAGGTCGTCCATCACTTGGTTACGCAGTGTAGTGTGGCCAACTAATGCTGCTACGTTCACCGCTGGTTGCGCTTGCTCTACCGCTTGTGCATACGCCGCAAAAGTTGGGTATTTAAAATCAGCCTGCGCACCTAAAAGATTCATTGGGTCAGGTGGATCGCCAGCCAAAACCGTTGGCGATGCGCTGATGCCACAGTTGCCAACAATCACGGTTGTCACACCTTGGCTGATCTTAGGTAGGCAGTCTGGGTAACGAATTACGTTGGTATCGTCATGTGTATGTACATCGATAAATCCAGGAGCCAATGCTAAGCCTGCTCCCTCAACCAACTGGCCACAATCTTCGTGATCGATTTGACCAATTTCGGCGATTTTTCCATCAAGGATTGCTACATCGGCACAAAACGATTGTTCGCCGGTGCCGTCAAACACCTCTACATTTTTGATTATCGTATCGAACAACATTTTTCACTCTCTCAATCCACTGTGTTGATGGAGCTATATTAGAAATCCAGCCGATTATTTTCAGTGACAAAACACACATAATATTTTAATTTGCGTGATAGTTTCTATCACAAAACACATCATAGATATATTTAAACATTAAATAACAACCACTTAAATCATGTTAGGAATCAGCAATGAAACATAACCCTGCACAAAAAGATGTTATAAAGTATCAAAAAGATAGTTTCATCTTGACTGAAAAAGGCCAAAAAGGGAGAGCAGTATCACAATCTGAGAACGGTGTTTATCGACTGGTTGATGAAGACATTTCGCTTCCGGTAGCAATTATCAAACAATCAGCGTTGACCAATAACCTGAATTGGATGCAATCATTCGCCGATCATCATCAGGTTAAATTGTCGCCACATGGCAAAACATCGATGACGCCTGATTTCTTCCGTCAACAGCTAGAAAATGGCGCTTGGGGAATTACAGTAGCAACGCCTGCACAGGCAGAAGTTGCCGCTATGGCGGGTGCAAAACGCATCATCATGGCTAACCAATTGGTGGGTAAAACCAACATGGCGATCGTTGAACAGTTGATCAGTGAGTTTGATATCGACTTTTACTGTTGTGTGGATTCTTCGGTAAACGTGCAGCAACTTAACCAATATTTCTCTAATACAAAACAGACACTAAAAGTACTGATCGAATTTGGTGTACCGGGCGGTCGCTGTGGTTGTCGTTCACCACAAGAAGTTCTAGAACTGGCTCAAACCATACAAGACACACCTGCCCTTTCGCTGGCAGGTATTGAGGTATATGAAGGTGTGATTCACGGTGACAATGCAGAACAAGACATTCGTACCTTCTTAAATCACGCGCTCACCTCGGTCGAAAGCCTCGCGTCAGATGGCCTAATTGCAGGGCAACCTATCATCACGGGCGCTGGTTCTGCTTGGTATGACGTGGTTGCAGAATGTTTGGCGAACCTAACCGATTACTTGGCGATCATCCGCCCGGGCTGCTATGCCATTCACGACACAGGCATTTACCTAGACGCACAAAGCAAAGTGTTGCAGCGTGCCCAAGCAAACCAAGGTTACGCGTGTGAATTGGGTGGAGATCTGGAATCGGCACTTGAAGTATGGGCGTATGTAATCTCTCGCCCAGAACCGACCAAATTAGTGGTTGGGTTAGGCAAGCGTGATGTGGCCTTTGATGCGGGTTTACCTATTGCCGAACGCGGCTATCGCAACGGCGAAGCGATCTCAGTGAAAGGGCTGACTGCTACCTCCGTGATGGATCAGCATACTTTTGTTGAAACTGACGGCTCTTCTGAGATTGAAGTAGGAGACATGATTGCCTTCTCAACCTCACACCCGTGTTTAACCTTCGATAAGTGGCGCTACATTGCCATCAGCGATGACGACCATCAGGTAATAAACTGGGTGGAAACCTGTTTCTAAATCGAATTCTCGATAAGCTAGAATCAGCGAAACAATAAGATATACTAACGGGGCTAAGCTTTAGCGACCAATGACTAGGTATTAGCAAATAGCCCCATCAACAAAGGATCAGGATTCTTGAGTTTAGAAGTAGATATCATTTCACAGATAACAGAGCGTTTCCCTGTTCTTCGTGATGCAGAGAAAAAAGTCGCTAAGCTGATCATGGACGACATTGATTTTGCTGCCAATGCCAGCATCACAGAGCTTGCTGAAAGCGCTCAAGTGAGTGAAGCCACCATTACACGTTTTGCTAAAGCGATCGGTTGCAGCAACGTACGTGATATGAAGATTAAGTTGGCTCAGACGCTAACCGTTGGCCAGCGCTTTATCCTCGAACCGGTTGACCAAACGGGTTATCAAGGTATCTACGAATCGATCAAGCAAAGCCTAGACATCAACCGCACCTTGTTCAAAGAGCAAGACGTTGAAACCGCAGTCAGCTGGCTGCATAACGCCAGACAGATCATTGCTATTGGTATGGGTGGTGGTTCAACCATTGCTTCTCAAGAGCTGCAACATCGACTGTTTCGTTTAGGCTACCCAGTGGTGTCGTACAACGATGGCTTGATGTCACGTATGGTTGCTGCCACGGCAGATGCTAATGACGTAATGGTGATGATCTCTGCGACTGGCTTTACACCAGTGATCACAGAAACGGCAGAGCTGGCTAAGCAGTACGGACTTAAGATCATTGCGATTACCCCACAAGATACACCGCTAGCAAAAATTGCCGATATCTTGTTACCCATCAAGCATATGGAAACCGACTTCATCTACAAGCCGTCGGCTTCTCGCTACGCTATGTTGGCGTTAGTGGATGTGCTTTCTATGGGAATCGCAGTCAATCACAAGAACCGCTCGCGCGACAAACTGCGTCGCTTGAAAGTTGCGCTCGATTCTTACCGAGGCGGTGGCGATAGACAGCCTCTCGGTGATTAACGAATCAAGGATAGAATGAGCTTAAATTCACGCGCGCGGCAGTCTTTCACAAGCTCGTATAAGCTCATTTCTAATCCTGTGATTTGGATACCAGCATCCATTAGTCGACGGATTGCCAGATCTTTGTTGAGTGCCGTTCGTGAGCTAACACAGTCGCCAACTACCTGAACCTTGTACCCAAGTTCCAACAACCCCATTGCGGTTTGATAAACACAAATATGAGCCTCAATACCACACACTAACCAAGTCTCTACATCCTTGGCTTGAACCGCCTCAACAAACTTGGGCTCATCACACGCGTTAAACGTGAATTTAGGTATTGGTTTAACATCACTCAAAAGGTCATTGAGTTCATCAACCGTCGCACCTAGCTTCTCTGGATTCTGCTCCAAACGAATAATTGGCAGACCCAAAACCTGTGCGCCCTTAATCAACTTTCCACAGTTAGAAATAAGTGTCTCATTCTCATCAACAAGGCGTGCAAGCTTACCTTGTACGTCCACAACCACCAAACATGTATTTTGTTTCATTAGCATGTGTATTCCTTGTTTTTGGCAGCCTAACTCACTACGCAACCGGATGAGCATTTTTTCTACTATGTAACGATTCAACTTACAAAGCCATACAGTAATAGGTACAAGACTACGGAATAATACTGACCAACGGTCGAAAGGTCGCAAAATAAAAATAATTGATACTGGCATGACATTTAAGAGTGAGTAACAAAAATGAACAAGATAACAAAATCAGCATTAGCACTGGGTTTAATCAGCGCAGTTTCTCTTCCAGCTTTAGCAGCAGGTACTGACGGCGGTGCGTACATTGGTGGCGGACTTAGTGTCTACCAAGATTCTGACACAGACGGTCACGGTAGCTTAGATTCAGATGGCATGGGCTACAACCTATACGGCGGCTACCAATTCAACCGTATCGTAGGTGTTGAACTTGGCTACACAGATTACGCAAACTACAAAAATAGCGCTGAAAAGCTGTCTCCGACGTCTGTTTCTTTGTCAGCAAATCTTGGTTACACATTCGACAACACAATCCGCCCATTCGTATTGGCTGGTTTAAGCTCTGTTGACCTAAACGCAAATAAGAGTGCTGGTTACGCTGATGACAGCGGTACGGGTTTCCACTTTGGTGTAGGTGTTGAATACACGCCAATCGAACACCTAACGCTACGCTTAATCTCGCAAGCGGATGCAGTAAGCGTAGACGACACGGTCCAATTTAAGAACTCTCAGATATCAGCTGGTGACCACACGCTTGCCTTCAAAAGCATTAGCTTCGGTGGTTCATACAACTTCTAATGTGATTGAACCACATAGAATAAGCTGAACATACTAATTCACTTTGCTGTTCCACCTTGTCATGAAGGTCACTCAGTAAAGTAAATTTTTTGTATCTACACACCTTAGCGTCATTTCACTTTAGCCAGTTTATCGCTCAGCGCCTTCTATTTGAGCTTTATGCATTGATATTAGAGCTTTCTTGGTAGCGAGACTAAAATAAAGGGATAAGTGACACAGGAAGACAAGACCTATGAATCTACCACGCTTAAACATGTCGATAAACAAACTCCCTTTCGTTTTGGCAGTGTATTACCTGCTTGTCATTAACTTGCCTATCTCACGCGAACTGTTCAATATTCTTAGTGCCTCACAAGCCGAAAGCATTGGGTTTATCATCTCGATCCCATTTTTCTTTCTCGCCGCATTCAACTTTATCTTTCAAGTATTCAACTGGCCGATATTCGCCAAAGCTTTTTTTATCTTGTTACTACTTACTTCCTCTTTAGTCAGCTACAGCATGTTCAACTACGGCATTTTTGTAGACTATGGAATGATAGAAAACGTCTTCGAAACCAACAGCGGAGAGGCTGCTAGCTACCTAAGCAGCTATTCTATTTTATGGTTTGTTCTGATGGGAGGAGTCCCGTCACTGCTGCTTTTATTTACGGATCTTGAAAGAGAATCTTGGAAAGATTTTGCTATTGGGAAGGCGATTGGATTGCTCTCTTCGTTGATCGTCATTGCCATCATTGCCGGGTTGTTTTACAAAGATTATGTGTCGATTGGTCGTAATAACTCTCATCTTAAAAAGATGATCATTCCGACCGAATACGTCGCTTCAACCGCAAAATACATCAACAATACTTACATCAAAGAACCGATTCCTTACCAAGAAATCGGCTTAGATGCGCAGCTAAAACCAGAAGCTAAACAAGCTGAAAAACCAACCTTATTGGTGTTTGTTCTTGGTGAAACAGCACGTGTATATAACTACCAATATTATGGCTATGAGAAAGAAACCAATGCTCATACCAAACCCTATAATCCGATTTTTTTCTCTGATGTTCAGTCATGCGGAACAGCCACTGCGGTTTCTGTGCCGTGTATGTTTTCTAACATGAACCGAAGCAACTACGATCGCGACAAAGCCTACAACCAAGATAACGTGGTCGACATTATGAACCGCGCGGGCATTCACTCTATCTGGCGAGAGCACGATGGTGGAGACAAGGCGGTCGCACATCGAATCAAAGAGATGACTCTCGTCGCCAAAGACAGCGACCCGCTGTGTAATAAAGATGTGTGCTATGACACAGCCATGCTAGAGAACTTCGAACAAGATACTCAAGATCTTAAACAAGATAGCATCATTTTCTATCATATCTCAGGATCTCACGGCCCAACTTACTTTGAGCGATACCCAGAAGATCATAAGAAGTTTGTGCCAGACTGCCCACGTTCTGATATCGAAAACTGCACCAAAGAGCAAGTGGTCAACACCTACGACAACACCATCTTGTACACAGATTTCTTTCTATCACAGGCTATTCAGAAGCTAGAGAAACTCACCGATAAGTACAATGTTGCGCTGATGTACATTTCCGATCACGGAGAATCATTGGGAGAAAATGGCGTCTACTTACACGGCATGCCTTATTCATTGGCACCGAAAGAGCAAACCCATGTGCCTATGATAATGTGGATGTCTGATGGTTTCGCCGAGCAGAAAGGGATAAACCAGACCTGCTTAAGAAAGGCAGGCAAAGAACAGAGCTTCTCCCAAGATAATCTGTTCGACTCTTTACTCGGCCTAATGGATGTACAAACCAAAGAATATCGAGAGAACCAAGACATTTTTTCTGCGTGTCGGTAGTGCTTTTGCTTATGTAAACCATCGGAAAACTCGAGTTGCCTGAACAAGCTCTCCTCAACTTCTCCTAAAAAGAAAAGACCTCGGTCTTTTCTTTTTTTTCGTCGCTAACATGGAGCCAGAGTGCTAATTTATAACGATGAAACAATGAGCTACATTTAATAGAGACAATAATGGAAGAGTACGTCGTGCTCCAAAGACCAACCTGTCTTATTAGACTTTATCTCACTCACATCGATCATTGAACTTACCAAGATTAAGCTCAGTTCAATACGGCACCTGAATGGCGCATAATATCAATGTTTACGTCATATCATTAAGGACAAATGAATGGACGCTTTCATAATTTCAAGCTGGCAATTTTCTGAGGGTGTGGCACATGAACACACCACCAGCCCAGCCTCATTCGAGCAATCAACTTGGTATCACTGTCAAAGAGATGCTGACGGTTTGAGAGAATGGCTCCACAGTAATACGGTTCCAAATGCCATCATCGATTCATTACTTACCGATGACACCCGTCCTCGATTTGAACAATTTGGTCACGACTGTTTTTTGATGATTCTGCGAGGTATTAATCTAAACGAAGGTGCTAACCCTGACGACATGCTTAGCCTACGCATCTTATGGTACAAAGGCACTTTAATATCGACACGTAAAGTTCCTTCAAAAGCGGTCAGTAATCTGATATCTGATCTCAAACAAAACCAAGGCCCGACATCATTACCTGATGTATTACTGGGCATGATACGTGGAATCAACCACAGTATTTCAACCTTCCTAGCACCCGTCGAACTATTAATTGACGAGTTAGAATCTACATCCAATATCGACATAAGATCCATTAACGCTCTACATTCAAGGCTACTCAGACTAAGGCGTTATTTGAAGCCACAGAAATACGTTTTTGAAGATTTAATGAGTGACCTACCTGCGCCATTGAGTAAGCACAACAGTCATATAAAGAACAGCCTTGATACCATCCTGAGAATTAACGAGTCTGTTGAGTTTTACATCGAACAAATTAATGTATTTTTAGCGAGCCTAAGTCAGCAACAAGCTGAAAAAATGAATAGAAATACGTACCTATTTTCTATCATTGCAGGTATTTTCCTCCCTGCTGGGTTTTTCACCGGTTTACTGGGTGTCAATATCGCTGGGATACCCGGAACAGATAACCCGATAGCATTTCCACTATTTTGCGTTGGGCTGCTCGTGGTCATAGCGGCAGAGGTCGTTATTTTGAAAAAATTGAGGTTTATTTAATGGTTGAGTTTTTGCAATCCAATATGTGGCTTAGACAAGTAGTTTTAGGTTTACTTCTTATCACTGTGTATTGGGTGATCAAACGCTTAGGTAAGAACTGGATAGAAACATTAGCGGAAAATAAGCGTGTCGAATTGAAGCGAAAGCAGTTCGTGATTAAGTGTTTCAATATTGTTCTGTTTCTACTCTTCATCGCTGTGTTTACGATTGTTCTTAACTTGGGTTTTGGTGATATTTCTCTGTTCTTGTCTTCGATATTTGCGGTGCTGGGTGTCGCTTTATTCGCGCAATGGTCGATTCTAAGTAACCTCACAGCCAGCGTACTAATATTTTTCGTCTTCCCTTATCGCATTGGCGACAGAGTAAGAGTCGCGGAGAAAGACGAAGACATCAGCGGTGTGATCATCGATATCACCATGTTCCATGTTATTCTTCGACACAGTTCGGGCAACATTATCACCTACCCTAATAACCTGATCCTACAAAAAGGCGTAATCAAAGTTTTGGTTGAACCGGAAGCAAAAAGTGAAGCAGGTGATACTGAGCTAACCAAAACTGAAAATTCAGAATCATAAGATCTACTGGTGCCTTAGATATCGGCAAGTCAAACAGATAGACACAGCGAACTGATTCGTAAGATATTAAAAGAGCTTAGTTCGACATGGATTGCAAAACTTGGCGATAAAGGACATTAGAGAGAAGCTTCAATAAGGTAAAAAGTCTAACACCCAATACTTACGCCAAACAAGGCGGATTAACCATAGATGTGTATGGTGGAGTGAGATCTGACTAACCCACCTTTTCTCTATGACGAACGCACTGTTTATAACGTACACCTCTGTCTTTTGTGCCCCATTCACAGCAAGTTTTGTTGAGTTTAGAATTGCGACTCCATATACTGAAAACACCATCAGACGGAGGACAAAAATGAATAATAAAAACAAACATATAGTTTTAATTCATGGTCTATATATGCCTGCGTTGATCATGCAGTATCTGGATAGAAACTTCAAAAAACGCGGCTTTACAACGCACAAGTTTGCCTACAACTCGCTGCGTTTCCCTTCTGCAGCCAAACGCCTCAATCGCTTCGTAAATGCTCGCTTTAATGAGTACGATGAGGTCTATTTTTTTGGTCACTCACTCGGTGGCTTGCTGATTCGCCATTACTTTAAGTTCTACCAACCCGACTTTGCAGACACCTGCATTATTACCGCAGGTACGCCGCACAATGGGGCAACCATAGCCAAAACGTTGTCGAATCATGGTCTTGGCTTTATCTTTGGCTCGAGCAAGATGATCTTAAGTGATGGCTTGGGTGATTATGATATTGATGTGCCGATTGGCGTGATTACCGGCACCTATGACGCTGGTGTAGGGCGCATTGTATTGGGCAGAAACCCAGGTGATGGCACGGTGACGCTTGAAGACGCGAACCTGCGAGGCGCAACAGACACCTGCGCCCTCAAGCTCAACCACACGGCGCTTGTCTACTCCAAAGAAGTCGTAACACTGTCGGCTCAGTTCATCGAACACAGAGCTTTTAAGGACGCTTCATAGCTTATTTCCATTAGCTTTTGCGCGTTGACTCCTGTATCGAGCTCTGTTCTCTTATATGTGAAAGACAAAAACAAAAATACCACTCTGCGATAAGAGTGGTATTCAAAGATTCATTACTGAAAGTGAGTGCTTGTTACAGACGATTTACTCGCGTTGGTAAAAACACCTCACCCAACATGCATCGCACCGAACCACCGCCAATGTCTTCAATCGTTTTCACGTTAAATGGCAGCAGTTTTCCATGCGTCGAAAGCTGAGCTAACTGGGCTGGAGAAAACGCATCGTAAGCCGATTGAGACATCGCGATCACCTTGTCGCCATTCACGGTTTCAAGCTGCAGGATGTTGCCACAGAAACGGTTCATCTGATCAATTGAGATAGAGATAACCTGCTTATCTTTAGCAAGCGACTTCACCACAAAGCGGCGTTCAAACTCAGGAATCACTTCATCACAGATCACGCAGAAGTTATCGCCAATCGCCATCATCACATTGGTATGGTAAATCGGTTGGCCAGACGGTAATGCCGTTTGGAACGAGACCACGCGAGAATAACCAATGCGCTTCGCATAATCTTCTAACACTTCGCGGTCACAACGCTGAGAAAGCGCAGCGTAGATGGTCTTGTTGATATGGTCGATAACCATCACGCCCGTGCTCTCTAGATAAGAACCTTGCGCGATGTAAGACTCTAGAGACTCGCTATGGTTAACAATGCGACCCGACGCTTCTAACGCTTCAATAAGAGCATTTGGCTTAACTTCATTCTGACGGTTTTCACACGCCATAGGGAACGTGAATAAGCTTCCATCACTACAGGTACTGAACCAGTTGTTTGGGAAAACAGCATCCGGAGTTTCAACGCCCAATTCTGGGTAATCAAACTCTACAACTTGCACACCTTCTTTACGCAACGAAGCGACCATAGCTTTAAATTCGGCCATCGTTTCTACTTTCACCTCAGCTTCGGTCAGATTAACTCTGTGCTGAAATTCGTTATCACGTGCTGTTTCTTCGTTAAATTTAAACTCTTTTGGTGGCACCATAACAACGCAATTGGCGTTTTGAACATTAGTGATATGAAGTGATTTTTTGTGTAGGTTTAACATTTCAACCGTCCCTATCTTTTATTTACTTCAGAATTGTAAACAACTTGTTACGACAAGATTCACTGAAAAGAATATTGATTTGAATATTTATCCCAAACAATTACTGCAGATCTTAGATTAATCGGTAATTTTTACTGCAAGATAACAGCACATCAGAAAGAACCAACTGTATGCATATTCGTTAAGTCACTTTATGGATAAATATTCTGATTCCATTTTCTCGCCCATCACGAGTTTTGATTACAATTCAATCCATTTAACGTTAGGATTATCACCGTTGCATAACAATCAATTACGTTTGAAATAAGCTTAACTTTTCCTGTCTAATTCAATCTAAAATAAGCGTCATGAAAGACACTCTTTGGACCTTTCCTGTATCGCTTAGACAAAGTTTTAGTGTTTTAAAGCCAAGTGCCTAAATAGGCGCTAGAACAAAATCCATCGAATGACTTAATACTGATAAGAACCCATGGGCGCTTATATAATTTCAAACTAAGACAGTTAAATTTCGAATCAAGACCATAAAAACAAAGCTGCACCAACGATGCAGTCGCTTATAGATGCACTAGTTTATAAAGGGAAATCTATGTACAAGAAATTTGAAGGCTTTACTGAAGCCTTTCCAAAGGGAGAGCCGATACAACCTCCTACTGGCATACTGGCATTCTGCCGCCATTACACTCGAGGTTTCGAAAAACCATTGATTTTGCTCGGGTTGATGAGCATGACCATCGCGATCATCGAAGTCGCGCTGTTCGGTTACATGGGGCAATTGGTCGACTGGCTATCAACAAGCAACCCAGACACTTTCTTAGCAGACAACGAATCGACATTGATGGGGCTCGGTATTCTGCTGTTGGTTGTGATGCCAATCTTGATCAGTGTTTACTCGCTATTGCTTCACCAAACTTTGCTGGGCAACTACCCAATGTCGATTCGTTGGTTAGCACACCGCTACCTTTTGAAGCAAAGCCTGTCCTTCTATCAAGATGACTTCGCCGGACGTGTCGCGACCAAAGTGATGCAAACCTCGCTTGCAGTGCGCGAAACTGTGACCAAGATGGTCGATGTGTTTGTCTACGTGACGGTTTACTTCACGGCGATGCTGTTCATGCTTGCTGAATCAGATTGGCGCTTGATGGCTCCGATGCTGATTTGGCTATTCGTTTACATCGGTATTCAACTGCACTTCGTGCCAAAGCTAAAAGACGTGTCTTCAGAGCAAGCGGATGCTCGTTCACTGATGACAGGTCGTATTGTTGATAGCTACACCAACATCGCGACGGTGAAATTGTTCTCACACAGTAAAAGAGAAACCGAATACGCCGAAGAAGGCATGGAAGGCTTCCTAGATACTGTGCACCGCCAAATGCGCTTGGTAACCGGCTTCAACATCTGCGTGGAATTCGCTAACTATCTATTGGTGTTCAGCATTGCGGGTATCTCTATCTACCTATGGCTAGATAGCGCAATCACCGTGGGTGCAATCGCGATTGCGGTCAGCTTGGCTCTGCGTATTAACGGCATGTCGAAATGGATCATGTGGGAAATTGGTGGTCTGTTTGAGAACCTTGGTACCGTGATTGACGGCATTAAAACTCTGTCTAAGCCTATTGCTATTGAAGACAAGAAAGACGCGAAGCCTCTGGAGGTTCCACAAGGCGGTATCAACTTCGACAATGTAAGCTTTAACTACGGTGACAATAAGGGTGTGATTAACAACCTAAACCTCAACATCAAACCGGGTGAAAAAGTGGGCTTGGTTGGCCGTTCAGGTGCAGGTAAATCGACCCTAGTTAACTTACTGCTGCGTTTCCACGATGTAGAAAGCGGCCGCATCCTGATTGATGACCAAGAGATCTCGAGCGTTACTCAAGATTCTCTGCGCAGCAACATTGGTATGGTAACTCAAGATACCTCACTGCTGCACCGTTCGATCAAAGACAACATTCTTTACGGTCGACCAGAGGCATCAGACGAAGAAGTATACGCGGCAACTAAACAAGCACACGCGCATGAGTTTATCGAAACGCTAACCGACCCGTTTGGCAACATTGGTTACGATGCTCAAGTAGGTGAACGTGGCGTTAAGCTTTCTGGTGGTCAGCGTCAACGTGTCGCTATCTCACGTGTTCTTTTGAAAAATGCACCACTATTGGTTCTCGATGAAGCAACTTCTGCACTCGATTCTGAGGTAGAGGCAGCGATTCAAGAGAGCTTGATTGAGCTAATGGAAGGCAAAACGGTTATTGCGATTGCACACCGCCTGTCGACCATTGCTGCGATGGATCGCCTGATCGTACTCGACCAAGGCAATATCGTTGAAGAAGGCACTCACCAAGAGCTGATTACACAAAATGGCATCTATGCTCAATTGTGGAATCACCAGACCGGTGGCTTCATAGCCGATGATCTTGAGCAAGCTAGCAACGATTAATTTGTGTGCTATTTTAAAAGTGCGGCGTATTTCACACCAATTTACTAAATAGCGGTAAATTACACATGGCAGAATGTTATGTCGTAATTATATAATGACATTAACACCAAAGACGCCTCGCTTGCGCGTTCTGGAATAAGGCTAGACTTCGGGGGGAGGCTAGCCTTTTTTATGCCTGCTATTTGGCGCTCTTTGCTACCTGTCCAATAAACTTCATCGATCCTTTTGTTTTTTTCTTGGCGTTTTTTTCTTAAAATGCGCGCAATATTCTTTCTAGAGATCAACCATGAACAAAAGTGTCTTAACTAACGTTATTGCGTTAGCACTGCTTGCTGGCGGCTATGCGACAGCAAACCAATACTTGCTTTACGCAGGCCTATTCGCCTTTTCTGGTGCCATCACCAACTGGCTTGCGATTCACATGTTGTTCGAGAAAGTACCCGGCCTATACGGTTCAGGCGTTATTCCAGCACGCTTTGAAGAGTTCAAGGCAGCCATCAAGCAACTGATGATGGAGCAATTCTTTACAGAAAGTAACATCGACCGCTTCCTAAGCAGCGAGATGACAGGAAAGTCGCTCAATCTAGAGCCTGTGATTCAGAAGATCGACTTTAACCCTGCATTCGACTCACTGGTGCATGTTATCGAGAACTCTCAGTTTGGCGGTATGTTGGCAATGTTTGGTGGCACAGAAGCACTAGAGCCAATGAAAGCGCCGTTTGTTGAGAAGATGCAAGAATCTGTGATTGAAATCAGCAAGAGTGATTCTGTAAAAAATGCCATCAAAGACGAGCTAGAATCGCCTGCGATGATGGATGAAATCAAAGAAAACATTGAGGCGATCATCGATCAGCGCTTGAATGAACTAACACCTAAGCTGGTTAAAGAGATGGTTCAGACCATGATCAAGAAACACCTTGGCTGGCTTGTGGTTTGGGGCGGTGTATTCGGTGGTGTGATTGGCTTAATCTCTGCGGCCATTACGCTTTAAGGCGAACAAGTTTATCGGATTGCTCTTTATCTGACGCTCAACAAAAAATGGAAGCTTATTAGCTTCCATTTTTTATATCTAAATCACCTTGGTAAGGTGAAAGCAGGCCACTATTTTAGAGTTGCCAACAACTCAGGGTTCACGCCAAAACCCTTTTTATGCTCTTCAATCACCACTTCACTGCGTGTCTGAATCACACCTGGTAAGGTGCCCAACTTAGTTGCCATAAACGCTTGATACGCCTTCATGTCTTTCACTCGAACCTTGATCATGGTGTCAAAGTCACCCGACAGTGAGTAGCACTCTTCCACCTCAGGCATCATCTCTACCGCTTGTGCAAATTTATCAAAAATTGAAAAACTGGTTTGATCGAGGCGAATATGGATAAACACTTGGACATCGAGCCCCAACTTTTCTGAACAAAGCTCAGCGTGATAACCTGTGATGTAGCCCACTTTTTCCAATCGCTTCAACCTATCAGAGCAAGGTGAAGTTGTTAGGTTGACCTGTTTCGCTAGTTCAACAACGGGCAAACGGCCTTTCATATGCAGAATTCTTAGTATCTCTTTATCGATACGATCGAGCTGATGCTGAGACATAACATTCCTTAAACATTCTAAATTCCGCTCAGTATATTCCATACCAAGTGCAATCGAAGAAAACCTCGCTCACACATTTAAAAACTAAATGCACGGATGATATTCACGCCAGATATAAACACATACAAATAGATAAGAACCCTTATAAATCAAACTCTGGTTATTAACAAATTATTATAGAAATGACCCGATTAACAAATAAGTTGAGCCGGAAACGAAAGAAAGGATATAGGCCAAAGTGAATAATATAATTATCAAAGAGAAAGGATGACTCTATTATGAAAACGCAAGAACTCGCATATAAACCTTACGGTATTGGTTCATGGACACACGTAACGGTATCAAAAGATGTTGCTCAGGCACTAGCAAATGAATACTCAAACTATGGTTGGGATGTGAAGATTGATGGCGACGCCATTGTTGCCGAGCTAGCACTCAAAGCCGCATAGAAACGCAAAAACCTCCTAAAACGGAGGTTTTTTGATCTAAGTTAGTGAGCGCTTACTGTAAGTTAAGCTAAACCAATTTGGGGTACAGTACTTCCTGTTTCGCAACGGCAGTTACACGTGCGGCAGAAGTGCTGAGTTTCCATATCGTAGTACAGGTTTCCACTAAATAGTTTTGACGTCCATTGCATCATACGGCCAGAAGCTGTCTCGGGCTCTGATTCACAACGTTTCATTATAGACTTATGTAGTGTTGTTTTTTTACATCCTTTGCAATAGAGATCAGGCATACCTTTGTCCTATAGGTCTTTAGTGGTTACTGACAATTGACACATCATGTCCAATTCGGTTCCACAATTCACCGAGCTAATGACAAAAGTGAGCGCCAAGTTCAAAAAATAGCCATTTTTCTGTTTTATTTTTTGACATCAAACGCCACCAACAAGACAGACCTTTCATTTCTCGCTCAAGATCCTTCGCTTTCGATTTACATTGTAAACCCCCATTTCAATATCAGAAAACCTCGAATAAACTTAATTTGAAATAAGACAAAGGTCGTACTCACATAAAAAAATAGAGCCACCGAAGTGACTCTATTGTTCATGTCTTTTGCTAATTCATTGGTATTTTTACAATGTAAATTAGTCTAGCTCAACAAGGTTCTTCTCGAACTCAGCGTGTTGCTTCTTAACTTCGTCTTCAGGCTCGCCAGTAATTAGGCTCACGATAACGATAGAAAGCGTCGATAGGATGATTCCCGGTACGATTTCGTACACATCGAACCAACCGCCCGTGAACTGCTTCCAAAGAACAATCGTAACACCACCAACCACGATACCCGCTAGAGCGCCGTTACGGTTCATACGAGACCAGTACAGGCTCAATACGATAGCTGGGCCGAATGCAGCACCAAAACCAGCCCATGCGTAAGACACAAGGCCAAGTACTGAACTGTCTGGCGTCATCGCTAGTACAAGTGCAATCAAAGAGATTAGGATAACCGCGAAACGGCCAACACGAACAATCTCTTCTGACGTTGCGTCTTTCTTCAGAATTTGCTTGTACAAGTCTTCTGCCATTGCAGATGAAGAAACAAGAAGCTGTGAATCAGCAGTACTCATGATTGCCGCTAGGATTGCAGCAAGTAGGATACCGGCGATGACTGGGTGGAACATTGCGTTAACAAGAAGCATGAAGATCTTCTCGCCATCGTCTAGTTTAGGCGCGCCAGAGTTAGTCACGTAGATTAGACCAACAAGACCTACTAGCATTGCACCAACCATAGACAGAGCAGACCATACCACCGCGATACGACGCGCTGTTGTTAGGTCTTTGTTGCTACGTGTTGCTTTGAAACGAGCAAGGATGTGTGGCTGACCGAAGTAACCTAGACCCCATGCCGCTAGCGAGATGATCGCGATAGCAGAAAGTGGCTCACCTTTCACATCATTCCATAGCGTGAGAAGCTCTGGGTTGATGTTGTGAAGATCAGTCGATAGCTGACCAAGACCACCGTTCATCGCTGCGATTGGTACAATCAATAGCGCAGCAGACATCAGCAGACCTTGAACCAAATCCGTCCAAGATACCGCAAGGAAACCACCAAATAGCGTGTAAGAAACCACACATACTGTACCGATGATTACCGCTGTTGTGTAATCTAGGCCGAATACTGTTTCAAACAATTTACCACCTGCTACCAAGCCAGAACTTGTGTAGAAAAGGAAGAATAAAAGGATAAAGAAAGCAGAAATTGTTTGGATCAGCTTAGAATTATCATTGAAACGACGAGATAGGAACTCAGGTAGCGTCAGTGACTCTGTTGTAATGCTGTAAGTACGCAGACGCTTAGCACTGATTAACCAGTTCGCCCAAGTACCAACTAGCAGGCCACCAGCAAGCCAGAATGCTTCAAAACCAGCAGCATAAGCGTAACCCGGTAGACCAAGTAGTAGCCAACCACTCATGTCTGATGCACCAGCAGAAAGTGCAGCAGGCCATGGGCCTAGCGAACGACCACCTAGGAAGTAGTCTGTCGAGCTAGAAGTACGTTTGTAAGCAATAACACCGATTGCCAGCATCATAATTAGATACGCAATGAACGTCGTCGTTATTGCAAAACTGTTTTCTATCATTTGATAGTCCTCATTTGTAAAAAGCCTTCCATACCTAATTCAATGCAAGACACTCACCGTAAAGGCAAGCGAGTGCATTGAGTTAGGTATTGAGGCTCCAAGGCACTATGAGTTAAATCCAAAGATGGTGAAACCAACAATGGAGAAAACAAAAGTGCTTAGAGCCAATGTTACTGAAGGTTAGTGAGCTTCGCTTCCAAGTTCGAGCAAGGTCGCGTTACCGCCCACGGCTGTTATATTTATAGTTCGCGTACGCTCGGTAATGAAACGCAGCGATAAGTGTGGATCGTGAGCAACATGCATTGCTGTCAGATCCGTTTCAGCTACTAAACTGACGATGGCACCGTCACGCTTAGCAAGTTGTAAATTGATAGCTTGAGCCGTTTGTGAGTTACCTACGTAACCTGCGCTACGTACATCGCAAGACAGCAGCTGTTGAGCCGCGTCGTACGAAGCAACCTGCACCAAGTTCGTCGGTAAATTCGCTTGTTTCGCTGCATCAGCGATCAAGGTGTTGAATTGCACGTCATCACTGCACAATTGCACGCTGTTACCCGCTAATAGTGCTGCGGTAATCATCGCGGTTGCTGTTTGCAGTGCTGGCTCTTTGTCTTGGCAATCATCAACAATCACCAAAGCCACGCCACGACCTGCAGCATACAGCTCATTGGTTTCGCCCGTAGGCCCCGCCATGAGGTGATGCTCAGAAAGCAGTGCAGACGCTTGCTCTAGATGATAAGTCGCCACAGCTGCCAAAGGCGCAGATTGGCTTTCGATCTCTGATTTGAATGAAAGTACCTGAGCACTCTTATGATCAAAATCGGTAAGATTCCATTGTTCCCACGCTAACAAAGCATCAGAAAAACCTGTCACTTGATGAACCATGATACTGCTCCTTATGCCTTGTCTTGTGATTGAGAAAACTGAACATCAGTAAAGCGATATAGGTAGTGAGGACCACCCGCTTTAGGGCCTGTACCCGACAAGCCTTGACCACCAAATGGTTGAACACCAACAACAGCGCCCACTTGGTCACGGTTGATGTAACAGTTACCCACACGAACGTGTTTTTCGATCCAACGGTAAGTTGTCTCGTTACGGCTGTGGATACCCATAGTTAAGCCAAAGCCCGTTTGGTTAATTTGGTCTACCACTTGCGCTAACTCACTCGCCTTGAAGCGAACGATATGCAGTACAGGACCAAACTGCTCTTCTTTCAAACAGCTGATGTCATCGATTTCAAATGCACTTGGTGGAACAAAGTCACCATGTTCACAATCCGCTCCTAGAGAAAGTTGAGCCACCTTCTTCTGGGTATTGGTCATGTTTTCTAAGTGCGCCAACAACTTCTGTTTCGCATTTTGGTCGATAACAGGGCCAACATCCGTTTTATGAAGATGTGGAATACCCACACTCAATTCGTCCATTGCACCGTGAATCAATGCAACCACGCGGTCTGCGATGTCTTCTTGAATGTAAAGCACACGTAGTGCAGAACAACGTTGACCTGCTGAAGCAAATGCAGAACGAATAACATCACGAACTACCTGTTCAGGCAGTGCGGTACTGTCGACGATCATCGCGTTCTGACCACCGGTTTCCGCAATAAACGGAACAGGCTTAGCGTTACGACTTGCCAATGAAACGTTGATACGTTGTGCTGTTGGTGTTGAACCCGTAAAAGCAACGCCAGCAATTGCATCATGGCTGGTTAGTGCACTGCCGATCTCAGCACCGCGACCCGGTAGTAACTGAATGGTGCCAGCAGGGAAACCCGCTTCATTCATCAGTTCAACCGCGCGAGCTGCAATCAAGCTTGTTTGCTCGGCTGGCTTAGCCACAACCGTGTTACCCGCAACCAAAGCTGCTGTAATTTGGCCAAGGAAGATGGCCAGAGGGAAGTTCCAAGGGCTAATACAAACGAACACACCACGACCTTGTCGTGAAGCGATTCGTGTTTGGCCATCAAAACCTTTTAGTTCGAAACCTTGTAGGTTATCCGCTTGTTTTGCGTAGTAACGACAGAAGTCGACCGCTTCACGCACTTCATCAACGCTGTCGTGAATCGTCTTACCCGCTTCTTGATGACAAATTGCCACCAGCTCAGCAAGGTTGTCTTCCATCAGGTCAGCCAGCTTATCAAGCGCTGCCGCTTTGGTTTCAACTGAAGTTGCGTTCCAATCAGCAAATGCTGCATCTGCGCCAGTGATCGCTGCGGAAACATGATCAAGGTTCGCGAAAGCCACCTGACCGACATTAATACGACGATCATAAGGTGCAGTCACTTGCTCAACGTTCTGATCAGCCTTGATCATGCTTTCGGCAAGAGATTCACCGTTGATCACAGGGCCAGCAGTCCATTGATTATTAAGGAAAGCTTTAACCTGCTCTTCAAACTGATGCGCTTCACTTTCGATATCGATGTTCACACCGTAAGAGTTTTTACGCTCTGGGAATACCGCCGGTGGCAATGGAATCTTAGTGTTGTGCAGCGTATCGAACGCCAGAAGCATATCGACAGGGTGTTGAGTCAGCTCTGCCACAGGGCAACGTGCATCAACTAAACGGTGGACAAACGAGCTGTTTGCGCCGTTCTCTAGCAAGCGACGTACTAGGTATGGCAGTAAGTCTTTATGGCTACCCACTGGTGCGTAGATACGTACCGACTGTTGGTAAGCTTCCATCGCGTGGTTGTACAGAGAATCACCCATGCCGTGTAAGCGTTGGAATTCAAAGTCTTTATGGTCTGTCATCACTGCAATAGCGGAAACCGTATGAGCATTGTGGCTAGCAAACTGCGGGAAGATATTGCCACGAACACTTGGGCTCAATAGATAACGCGCACACGCTAGGTAGGCTACATCAGTCGCTTCTTTGCGAGTGTAAACAGGGTAGTTATCGAAACCAGCTTGTTGTGACCATTTGATCTCACTATCCCAGTAAGCACCTTTAACTAGGCGAAGTGGGATTAAGTCACCCTGCTCTTTTGCTAGGCGGTTTAGCCAAACTAGAACCGGTAACGCACGCTTTGAATACGCTTGAATAACCAGACCAAACTTGCCCCAGCCTTTCACTAGCTCGCTGCGATACAGTTTTTCGAATAACTTAAGCGAAAGCTCTAGGCGATCCGCTTCTTCAGCATCAATCGTAATTGCAACATCTAGCTCTACTGCACGGCGCAATAGCTGCTCTAGCGTGTCGCATAGCTCAGTCAGTACGCGGTCTTCGTTCGCTACTTCGTAACGTGGATGAAGCGCAGAAAGCTTGATAGATACCGATGGCGCAGGGCTCGATTTTGAAGAGACATAAGTGTCTCGACCTACGGCTTCAATCGCCATTAGGTAATCTTTGAAGTATTTGTTTGCGTCAGCAGTGGTCAGTGCCGCTTCACCTAGCATGTCGTATGAGTAGGTAAAACCTTTGTCACGCATAGACTTACCGTTCTTCTGCGCTTCAGCAATGCTGCGACCAAGAACGAATTGGTGACCCATCACCTTCATCGCTTGGTGCATCGCTTTACGAATCACCGGCTCAGAAAGCTTGTTCACTAAACGGTTAACCGCTTGACCTGCACTCTGCTCTTTAGATGAAAGTCCAACCACCTTGCCTGTTAGCATTAGGCCCCAAGTTGATGCGTTAACAAAAACCGAGTCAGAATTCTTCAGGTGAGATTTCCAATCCGCAACGCTAAGTTTGTCGCGAATCAACGCATCAGCGGTTGCCGAATCAGGAATACGCATCAAGGCTTCCGCCAGACACATTAGCAAGATGCCCTCTTGAGTATCTAAGCTGTATTCAAGCAACAAGGCGTCGATCATCTGAATAGATGTTTTATCCGCACGGATAGACTCAATCAACGACGTCGTTTTGTCTGTAATTTGCTGCTTTTCAGACTCAGAAGGGGTAGCTAGTGGCAGAAGTTGCTCTAGCCATTGGGTTTCATCCACCATATATAATGGTGAGATAAGCGACCATAGATCATCAAGCGACTGCTCGTTGAATTCTGGCTTTAACACATCAGTAGCTGTAAACATGCGTTTTCCTTAATCTCACACCCGGAATTAGCCCGGGATCTCTACAATGGCTGCAGTGTATTTAGAGTATATAAGGATTACTTGTCAAAAACTCCGAGTTTTTTGCTAAAAACTCGCTTTATTAACAAAACAAACACAAGGTCACATATGAAACTTTAAAATAATATGCCGTTTTGTTTCACTATTTAACAGAAATTTTCTTTTTGTATTGGGATGGTGACATGCCTTGAAGGCGTGAAAAGGTGTGAGTAAAGGAAGATTGACCGGAGAAACCAGCCAGTTCAGCGACCTGACCAAGGCTTAGATTACCTTGTTCAATTAAACGACGAGAACGGTCGATGCGCTTGCCAAGAACGTACTGGTGAGGAGTAATGCCCATTTGCTCTTTAAACAACATATGGAATTGGCTTTCGCCTAAGAACACGCTACCTGCAAGTTGCGCGACGGAGATCTTATTTGCGAGGTGTTGCTCGATATAACGATCCAGCGCTTCAAGATCAAAACGTGAATCTTTGATTGAGGTTTCAAATGCCGATATGTGCCTTTGCATCAGAGCGATCACCGTGTCATTGCAGGCTCGGCTTAACAACAGATCATCAGGGCTCGCCTGCATCTCTTGTACCAGCATATGAATAAGCTTTTGAATTTGCGCATCTAATTGGAAATAGACGTTCGAAGACTCGAGCTGATTAATCTTCTCTAGCATCAGCGGGTCGTCGTCACTCGGCACGGGCATGTTAAGCACCAAAATGTCGGACTGACCGACCACACCACCGAAAGCATGATCAGAGCTCGCTGTCACCACACAACCTTGTCCTGGGCCAACAAGATTCCCCTTACCACTCACTTCAAATTCCGCCTGACCTTTTAAACCAATCACCACCTGAGAATAGTGGTGATCGTGGCAATCCATATGCGATGGCAAAGTGATGATCTCAGCAGGACGAGGGCCAGTAAGGCCGAGCGGAGAAAGGTCTAGGTTAGGAAAGGGTAAAGGTTTAGACATGACAGAAAAATACTCGGGTCAACATAGTAAGAATAATACTCTTAAATGCGCATAAGATGAATTTGTAAATGCTCATGAGAGTTATTTGCTCGCGAGAATAAAAAGATCATCATCGCGATCATCATGATCATGCCTCCGGAAGGATGATCAAGAGTGTACAAACTACGGGCATTGTAAAACCAATCGTTCCGGCGAGTTTAGGGACTTCACAAGCAATCACACAAGCACGAACACGAACACGAACACGAACACGAACACGAAAAACATTTTACAGGCTTCTACGACATGGTGGGTAATGTATGGGAATGGACAACCGTTCAGAAAGGCCTAGCGAAAGGTGGCGCGTGGAGCTTCTCTCCTGAAGAAGCAAAAGTGTTTAACGAACTGTACGTACCGCCTTCAACGGCAGCGAACTATCTAGGATTCCGAGTAGTACGAGAGCTGTAGGCTCCCAGTCATAGGCTCAGAACCCCAAATATTTACTCTAGGTTCTCAATTATCACATTGAGCAACATTTATAGGGGAATTCCCCCCTTATGCATAAGCACTCCTAGGAGTAGATTCGTCGATAGAGTAGTAAGTCACTCTGGGTATCAAATTGATGCCTCAGTTTAATTTACCTGACCCTCGTAAATTAGACTGAAAATCTTCTACATGTCGACAAGGCATATCTTGTCTTTAGCCAGCCCCTCTTCAGGCTGGCTTTTTTTTGCCTGATTATCACCCTTTATGCCCATCGATTCTCCGTGATTGACACAGTTAATCAACAGTCCGTTTAACTGTCAGTCACCCCTTATTTTTCGTACTCTAATTGCCATTGCAGCGCTATAAGAAACTGATATTATTGCAACATCGCAACACACGAGATAAAACCTTGCCAGATCCACTCAACTCCATACATCGTTCTTTATTCGAACAACTTCCAGGCTGCTGGGGCTGCAAAGATACTGACTCGGTCTTCGTGTATGCCAACCTTGCTTACAACCAATTGATTGGCTTAAAACCCAATGAGACTTGTACTGGCTTGACCGACTTCGACATGCCCAGTCAAACCACTGAGTGCGCACAAGATTTCAGGGCTCAAGACAAACATGTAATGGATACACGCAGTACCCTTAAGATTCTCGATATTCACCCCTATCCAGACGGACGCTGGCACGCCCATATCTTTACCAAAACCCCTTGGCTTGATGATGACGACAACGTCCAAGGCACCATCTTCTATGGCCAAGAGCTTACCGATACCGCGATCTTAGAGGTTGGTCATTGGGTTTGTCAGGCCACAGGAACAAAAGGCAATCAGGCATCGCTTGCGGGGTCAGAGCCGCGTGTGTCTAAACTGCAAAAGCGGCTGACTTCGAGAGAATCAGAGGTGCTGTTCTTACTGCTTTTCGGCAAGAAACCACAGTACATCGCGTCGACGTTAAACATTTCAATCAAAACGGTCGAAGGTCATGTCGCCAGATTGAAACAGAAGTTTGATGCACGCAGTAAAAGCCAATTGATTGAGTATGCGTTGGATTCAGGATTGGGCTCAGTGATCCCAGAAACTCTGCTCAAAAAACAGATCTCCGTTGTTCTGCACAGTAACTGATTGACTGTTCATCTGAAAATGCAGACAAAAAAATGCCGTTGATTTGATAAGTCTAATCAACGGCATTTTTAGATCTGTTAAGCAGCTAAGCGATCAAAAAGCCTAAGGCGCTAGGCGATCAATATCCCAACTGTTGTCTTGGCGAGAGAACAAGAAACGGTCGTGCAAGCGGTGTTCACCACCTTGCCAAAACTCAATGCTATCTACACGTACACGGAAACCACCCCAGAAAGAAGGCACGGGAATCTCGCCTTTGGCAAACTTCTGTTTAAGCTCTAGATACTTACCTTCTAAAATCCCACGCGCTGAAATGCGGCTACTCTGCTTACTTGCAATCGCGGCCAATTGGCTCTCTTTTGGACGTGACGAGAAGTACTTCATATTTTCCATAGCGGTCAGCTTTTCAGCCGTGCCCGTAATATGAACTTGTCGTTCGAGTGGATGCCAAGGGAAGTGCAAACTGATTTTGCTGTTGTGCTCAAGCTGGTGCGCTTTGCGGCTACCTAAGTTGGTGTAAAAAACGAACCCGTCCTTATCAACATTCTTCAGCAGAACAATTCGTTGGAATGGCTGACCATTTTCATCAACCGTAGCAACTGTCATGGCAGTAGGGTCCGTCAACTTCGCTTCAATGGCTTGCTCTAGCCATAGATTGAATTGCTCAATCGGGTCTGCGGCCAAGTCTTTGCGTCTCAATCCACCCTTAGCGTATTCGCGACGAATATCTGTCAGTTCCATTTGGTTGCTCCTTTTAATTTTTTTGTGATTTTGCGCCGTAATCCTTTGAAACACAAGTCTAAGCCATGGTTTTGTCTCACAGAAGGTGCTCTGTGTTAACAAGATCTCGGTACTCTCT
Organism: Vibrio sp. F13; assembly: GCF_020806305.2. Lineage (NCBI taxonomy): Bacteria > Pseudomonadati > Pseudomonadota > Gammaproteobacteria > Vibrionales > Vibrionaceae > Vibrio > Vibrio sp. F13. The sequence continues at coordinate 370,698 of NZ_CP170176.1, forward strand.
CCATCATATTGATAATCTTTATACAAACCGATGACAAGCTGAGATCCGAGTGACCAAAATACTGCCTAACCTAATGACGCCCTTTGTTTTATTCTCATTGTTATTGGGAGCTGCAGGGCTGACCGCAACCCACTTTATGGCAGTACAATTCCAAGAAAAAATCGTCACTCAGCAACTCGATGAAGCGGCGAATAAAGCCAATCTACAAATCGATTCTGAGCTGGATAAATTCAAACAGATCCCAGATTTGCTCAGCCATGACCCGCGCTTGCTCTCTTATTTTGACTCATCACAACGAGCAAACAAGATTTCCGCTGCGCAGCTCAATCAATTGCTGTTTGAATGGTCGAATCAAAGCCAAGCCGACACCATCTATATTCATGACCCGAGCGGTACTGTGGTCGCTTCCAGTAATTACCAAAAGCCTCGTACCTTTGTAGGTGAGAACTTCTCGTTTCGTCCCTACTTTGCTTCTGCCATTCAAGGTAACAACACACAATATGTCGCGCTAGGCGCTCGTTCGAACGTACGCGGTTATTTTCTGTCTTCACCGCTGTATGTTGAGAATCACATTGTGGGGGTTATCACCGTAAAAGTGAGTTTAGAAAACCTCGAAAACATCCTGACCAGCGACGACTTTGAGATCGTAGTACTCGACTCGAACCAAGTGGTCTTTCTATCAAGCCAAGCTCCATGGCTTTATCATTCACTGTTGCCATTAACGCAGCAACAACAAACGGATATCGCACTTCAACGCCAATACGGTCAAAGCGAAATTTCGATCATCGAAGCCTTTCGTTCTTCAAGATCTCAGTCAGAAGCTAGCAACGCCAATCAATCTAGCAACCTTCAATCCAATGAAATCCGAAAAGAGCTCACCGCCAACCAGTTATTCAAGCTTGGTGCTTTTAATCTTTACCCCGCTACCATCAGCAACAACCAGTACCAAGTCGTCGCCCTAAAAGAGACCAGAGCTGAACTTATTAAAATCTTTCAGATCGATGTCATCTTCGTGGTGATTTACAGCTTGGTGATGCTCATCGCTTGGTCGTGGCGCCAGACTTATCTCGCGAAAGTGGCGTTGACCCGACTCAACCAAAACCTAGAGCAAACCGTTGATAAACGTACCCACTACTTGAAGCAATCCAATCAGCAGCTGCAACAAACCCTTTTTCAATACCAAGAGTCGCAGTCGAAGTTGAAACAGACAGAACAAGAGCTGACACAAACCGCGAAACTAGCGGTACTCGGTGAGCTGTCAGCCAGCATTAACCACGAAATCAACCAACCGCTTGCAGCACTGCGAACCTACAGTGAAAACAGCTTAAAGCTACTGGAAATGGAACGAACCGATTTAGTGAAAAGCAATCTTGAGAAAATGATTGGCCTCAACAACACCATTACCGACATCATCGCGCGACTCAAAGTCTTTACTCGCAAGGTCACCAAACAAGAACATCATGTGGCGAACCTGCATCAAGCGGTCAATAACGCCACTAGCATTCTCAGTGCGCTGATGATCAAGCAAGGCATTACGCTAAGGCTAAGCACGGTGCCAGATGACATCAATATTGCGATTCATCCAACCGAACTCGAGCAAGTACTAGTGAACCTGATTCACAACGCGACTCAAGCGCTGCAACAACAAGTTCTTGAACACAAAATCTTGCAGGAGCAACAAAACCTGGAAAGCGTTGACCAACAGGCTAGCCCACAGATAGGCATCGAATGGCAACTGCATCATGACGCTTGTCAGCTGATCATTTGGGATAACGGAATTGGCATGCCGAACGATAAGCTAGAACAGCTGTTCGACCCGTTTTTTACCACCAAACCGGAAGGCTTAGGGCTAGGGCTTTCAATATCGAAACGGATTATTGAAGCGTATCACGGCACGATCAGCGCGAACCGATTAGAGCCTTCAGGCATGGTATTCTCGCTAAACATCCCGTTATATAACGATAAGGGCTAACACGCCGTTGTTATTGTTAACGGAAAACGAATTTCACATTACTGCTAATCTCACCTACAGCTAAGGACTCGACTTTTGCACTCTATGCCTAAACTCTATTTTGTCGACGATGAACCCGCCATTCGAGACTCCGTAGAACAAGCCATGCTCATTGAAGGCATCGATATTGTCTGCTTTCCCAATGCTATTGAGGCATTAAAGAAAATAGATACCACGCAAGCCGGAATTGTCGTCACCGATATTCACATGCCGGTGATGGATGGCATTCAATTGACGCAAAAGTTACTGAGCCAAAATCCTCATTTTCAGGTCATCGTACTTACCGGACATGGTGACGTGCAAACCGCGGTGTCCTCGATGAAAGCCGGCGCTTACGATTTTCTGGAAAAGCCATTTGTGGTCGATGCCCTACTCACTGCCGTTAAAAAAGCGGCGGATAAGCTCGCACTGGTTGAAGAGAACAACCTATTGCGTAAAGAGTTGGCAATGCAAAATCAGGTTGGCCCGAAACTGATTGGTCAATCACCATCAATGCAGGCATTACGCCGAGAATTGATCACCCTAGATACCAAAACTAACCCACTTCTATTATTTGTTGGTGATTTAGGGACGGGGAAAAGGGTCACAGCACAATACACCCATGATTTACACAGTCATCAAACCGCGGAGCTTTGCCCTGTCGCTGCGTTTAATTTGCCACGCAGTGACGAAGCGACATTCCATCAGTTTATTTTGCAACTGTTCTTGAAGCATCAAGGTGGAACACTCTATATCCATGAGACAGAAGCACTAACTCAGGATCAATGGCTGTGGTTAGCGAACCTAAAACCTACTCTACTTCGTGAAAACTCATGCAAGACCAATGCAACTTGTATCATTATCGCAACTACAGTAGTTCCTACTACAATTACAGGTGAACTGCGCCGATTTAATTTACTACCCTTGGCGCAAAGAACGGAAGATATTGGCTCTTTGTTCAAACACTTTGCTCGTGGTGCAGCCAGTCGCTATCAACTGCCGCCACCCGTCATTACAGAAAAAGAGATTCAGCGACTCATTGCAACGCATTGGACTGAGAACATTCGTCAGCTTCGCCAACATGCTGAACTCAGAGTGCTGACTCAAATTAAGCAGCCGTCGCTCGACAGCGATACTGATGAGCAAAATGAACTCGATATGAGCATTGAAGAGCAACAACAGTCGTTGAACCAACGCACCGATAGCTTTGAACAAATTATCTTGATTGAGGCGCTACATCGCCATCAAGGTCGTTTAAAAGAGGTACAACAAGAGCTGCAGGTGTCGCGAAAAACACTGTATGACAAACTAAGAAAGCACCAACTCGATAAAACAGATTTCAAGAACCGATAAGTCTTAAAAAATATATAAATTCAAAGATTTAAATGAGCAAAATCTTAACATTTATCAAAAGTAAGAATACACTCAATAGGCTTGCACTTTTATTTAGCGAACAAGGACTGTTATGAGTCAGAAAAATTTCAGCAAATTGAACGAGACCGAGCTTGAGTATGTCGATGATAAAACAGCGGCACTACTCCTCAATACGCCCACCAGTGCGCGAATTATGTTGTGGGTGATCGTTCTGTTTTTTATTGCTGCTATTGGGTGGTCTGCATGGGCAGAGATCGACAAAGTTACCGTTGGCCAAGGCAAAGTGATCCCCTCCTCTCAGATCCAAGTGGTACAAAACCTTGAAGGTGGCTTGGTTAAAGAAATCTTAGTTAAAGAAGGCCAACGCGTTCAAAAAGGTCAACAACTGCTGTTAATCGATGACACACGATTCCGTTCTGACTTCCGCGAACGTGAACAACAAGTCGCGAACTTGACCGCCAACGTGTTAATGCTTTCCGCTTCCCTGACCAGTGTTGTCATCAATGAAGAATTCTCTGAAAAAGAATGGAAGAAAAGTGTCACTCTCGATTATGGCAAGCTTGCGTTCCCACCTAAATTCTATGAACTTCAACCTCAACTGGTTAATCGTCAAAAAGCAGAATACCGTCAAGATCTCAATAATCTGAGAAACCAGCTTTCCGTTTTTGATCAACAAGTTGAACAGAAACAGCAAGACCTAGTTGAGATTAAAGCGCGTGTTCGAAACCTAAAACAGAGCTACCAGTTTGCTCGCCAAGAACTGGATATCACCAAACCTCTCGCCGATGAAGGGGTGGTACCACGAATTGAATTACTTAAACTGCAAAGACAAGTGAACGACACTCGCCGAGAAATGACTTCGAGCGAGCTAAAAATTCCTCTTTTACGCTCAGCAATCAAAGAATCCATGCTCAGCCGTATTGACGCCGCACTGAACTTCCGCTCCGAACAACAAGAAAAACTCAATCAAGCCCAAGACAAGCTCTCTGCAATGACCGAATCTGCCGTTGGCCTAGAAGACAGAGTAAACCGTACCGTGGTGGTTTCTCCTGTAACAGGCACCGTTAAAACATTGGGTATTAATACTGTCGGCGGGGTTATCCAACCGGGTATGGACATCGTTGAGATTGTACCAACAGAAGACTCTCTATTGGTTGAAGCGAAAATCGCCCCGCAAGATATCGCGTTCCTACGCCCAGAATTGACTGCCATCGTTAAATTCAGTGCTTATGACTTCACTAAGTACGGTGGTCTAGAAGGCGTGTTAGAGCACATCAGTGCCGATACCACTCAAGATGAAGAAGGCAATAGCTTCTATATCGTGCGCGTGCGCACCGAAAAACACAATTTTGGACAGAACGAAGAGTTGCCAATCATTCCAGGTATGACCGCCTCTGTCGATATCATCACGGGTAAAAGAACCGTGCTTGAGTACATGTTGAAGCCACTATTAAGCGCTCAAAACAATGCACTAAAAGAGTAATGACGTTTGATGTTTGATAACGCCTTTCAATACACAGCAAATAGACAAGAGCAGAGGCTATGAAGTCTCGGATTTCGCTATTGCTGCTGGTCCTCACCTCTTTCACCTCTGTGGCGCTCAACAAGAGCGACCAACGGTGGATAGATGCAGTGACCAAAACCTACGGCGATAGAGCCGGAAAGCGAGTGGCAACATGGCGCTCAAATATGACGTCATACGACGGATTAAGTGAAAAAGAGAAGCTCAGGTCGGTGAACCAGTTCTTCAACCAGATGTACTTTGTCGATGACAACATACTGTGGGGAAAGAATGATTACTGGGCAACACCACTGGAATTTTTAGGCAGCAACGCCGGTGATTGTGAAGACTTCACAATCGCAAAATACTTCTCTTTGCTTGAACTGGGCGTCCCAGATAAGAAATTACGATTAGTGTACGTAAAAGCACTGGAACTAAACCAGTTCCACATGGTGTTAGCTTACTACTCAACACCGAGTGCAGAGCCATTAATTTTGGACAACTTAAACCCTGAAATTAAACGCGGTTCCAAACGCCCAGATCTAAGACCAATTTACAGTTTTAACGGTAAAAACCTTTGGTTGATCAAGTCGGCAGCAGGCAGCGGCAAGTTGGCAGGGAAATCTTCAAGATTGAGCTTATGGAACGACTTACGTTCACGTGAGCGCTCTCTAAAATTAAACAAACCCATTATCAATTACGATGAGTAGGTACAATGACTTTATATAAACAGCTTGTGGTCGGGATGGTTGCAGTGTTCATACTGCTGATGACGTCAGTTTTTATGATCGAATTCAATACCACCCGTGGATACTTAGAGGAGCAGCAACGCTCTGAGGTAAGTAATACCATTAATACTGTTGGACTGGCTCTCGCCCCTTACCTAGAAGAAAAGGACAAGGTGGCAGTGGAGTCTGTTATCAACGCCCTGTTTGATGGCAGTTCTTACTCAGTCGTTCGATTGATCTTTCTCGATAGCGGTGAAGACATTCTCCGCTCATACCCTGTAAAGCCAACTGGCGTACCAGAGTGGTTTACCAACCTAAACCTGTTCGAGCCTGTTCATGACCGCCGCGTGATCACCAGTGGCTGGATGCAATTGGCCGAGGTCGAGATCGTAAGTCACCCAGGCCCTGCCTACGATCAACTTTGGCAAGCATTCATCCGCTTACTGAGCATATTTGGCACGATCTTCTTGCTCGGTTTGGTGTCTATCTCTTGGATCCTTAAGCGCGCTTTACGCCCGCTCTCGTTGATCATTACCAAGATGGATCAGATCGCCAAGAATCAGTTTGGCGAACCTCTGGCTCGTCCAAAGACAAAAGATCTCACCTTGGTTGTCGATGGTATCAACCACATGTCGACTCAAGTTGAACTGGCATTTAAAAACCAAGCGAAAGAAGCTCAGAAGTTACGTGAAAGAGCATATATCGACCCTGTATCTCAGCTAGGTAACCGTGCTTACTACATGTCTCAGTTAACTCAATGGTTAGAGGAGTCGAGCTTAGGTGGTTTAGCGGTACTTAAAGCGGAGTTTATCAGTGAAGAGTACGATGAAAAGGGCTATCAAGAAGGTGATGCCTTGGTTCATCAACTGGCTGAACAGCTGCAAGCTTCAATTTCATATCCAGATATCACCATCGCTCGTATTTCTAGTGACGAGTTCGGTTTCATCATGCCAAACATTGATGAGAGCGAACTGAAACTTGTCGCGAGCAGCATCGTAAACTGTATCCAGAGCCTAGGTTCAGACCCAACAGGCACTGCGAATCCACATATTGCTCTTGGTGTGACCTACAGCAACAAGCGTAAAACCAGTACTGAAATCATGTCGCTGGTGGATAACGCACTCTCAAGTGCCAAGGCGAATCGAGAACTTGCTTACGGCTACGTAACCGCAGACGATCACGGCGCAGTGATGGGCAAACAACAATGGCGTATGTTGGTTGAAGAAGCGATCATCAACGACCTCATTACCTTCCGTTTGCAGGCTGCAAACAATGCCTTTGGTAAAACGTATCACCAAGAGGTGTTCTCTGCGATTGAAAAAGATGGCGTGCGTTACGGTGCTAACCAGTATCTATACGCGCTAGAACAGCTTGAAATGAGCCACATTCTCGACCAATACGTTATTGAGAAGATGGTTGAAAAGCTCAATGCAAAAGAAGTAACCAGCCCAGTCGCTATTAATCTCTCGCCAAGCAGTATATCTCAACCAAGCTTCATCCGTTGGATCGGTAAGACGCTTGAACAGAATGCTTCAATCGCTCACCTGTTGCACTTTGAGATTCCAGAAAACTGCTTCATCAACGTTCCGCACTACACGGCGCTGCTGTGTAACACCATTCGTAACGCTGAGTCCGTATTCGGGGTTGATAACTACGGACGTAATTTCCAATCATTGGATTACATCAACGAGTACCGCCCAAGCTATGTGAAGTTGGATTACTTGTTTACGCACAACCTTGATGATGAAAAACAGAAATTCACCTTAACGTCGATCTCTAGAACCGCTCACAACCTAGGCATAACCACCATTGCGTCTCGAATAGAAACTCAGACTCAGCTAGATATCCTGTCTGATAACTACGTAGAAGTGTTCCAAGGCTTCATTGTTGATAAATAGTTGTAAGGGTTATATCACATGCAAGATCCACTATTGAACTCACTGATCTACGTTAGCCGGTATTACGGGTTAGCTAACTCGCCCGAAGCGTTGATCAATGGGCTACCACTATCCGATGGAAAGCTAACCCCTTTCCTATTCCCACGCTCTGCTGAACGAGCAGGATTAGTGGCAAAAGAAAACCGTTCCGACTTAGAAAAGATTCCTCACCTGATACTGCCTGCGGTCTTACTACTTAAACAAGGTGAGGCGTGCGTTCTCAACAGTATCGATTTAGAGAAGCAAGAAGCGGAAATCATTACTGCGGAAAGCGGAATGGTGCCAATCATCATTCCTGTCGAAGAGCTGAAAGAACAATTCATCGGCCGCTACTTCTTGGTAAAGAAACAGTTCCGTTATGATGAACGTTCACCAGAAGTTCTAAAAACACGTAAAGGGCATTGGTTTTGGAGCACGATTTGGGAATCTAAAAACATCTACCGAGATGTGTTGATTGCCTCCATTCTTATCAACATCTTCGCGATTGCCGCGCCGATGTTTACACGCTTGGTGTACGACAAGGTAGTTCCCAACCTCGCCTTTGAAACTTTGTGGGTGCTGGCAAGTGGTATCTTTGTCGTGTTCCTATTCGATTTGCTGCTCAAATTGATGCGCAGCTACTTCATTGACGTTGCCGGTAAGAAATCCGATATTCTCATTTCCTCCAAACTGTTCAGTAAAGTACTGGGGATTCGTATGGAAGCGAAGCCTGCTTCTGTCGGTGCTTTCGCTAAAAACTTGCAAGAGTTCGAATCCATTCGTGAATTCTTTACCTCTGCAACCATTGGCTCGTTAATCGACCTCCCCTTCGCACTGATGTTCTTAGCGCTAATTTGGTTAATGGCTGGAAACCTTGTGTTTGTTCCCGTTGCTGGCGTGGTCATTTTGATCGTCTATGCATTGCTAATCCAAGGTCCACTGCGCCGTACCATTGAGGAAGGCTCTCGTCTTGCTTCGCAGAAGTACGCGAACTTAATCGAGAGTTTGGCAGGGTTAGAGACGGTTAAGCTGTTCAGTGCGCAAAGCCAATTCCAATTCCGTTGGGAAGAAGCCGTTGCTCACATGGCGAATTGGAATATCAAAAGTCGACGCATCACTGACAGCATCCAAAACACCGCCGGCTTTGTTCAGCAAAGTACTAACGTTGGTATGATCATCTTTGGCGTGTATCTAATTGCAGAAGGTGAACTTACGATGGGTGGCTTGATCGCTGCAACCATGTTGAGCGGCCGAGCGATTGGCCCGCTTGTTCAGCTGTCTTTGCTTTCGACTCGTTACAACCAAGCAAAGTCATCAATGACTCTGATTGAGCAAGTGATGTCGATGCCTGATGAACAAGAAGAAGGTAAACGCTACATTCACCGTCCGATTATTCAGGGCCATATCGCGCTAGATAAAGTGACGTTCCACTACCCAGATTCACCAGTGGCTTCAATTAGAGACTTAACCCTCAATATTAGTCCTGGTGAGAAAGTAGCAATCATTGGTCGTATTGGTTCAGGTAAAACCACACTAGAACGTCTGATTATGGGCCTGTACAAGCCCACAGAAGGCCATGTACGTATTGATGACACGGATATGGAGCAACTGCATCATGTCGACGTACGACGCAATATAGGTTGTGTTCCGCAAGACAGTAACCTGTTCTACGGTTCAGTAAGAGACAACATTACTTTAGGTCGTCCTTTGGTGGATGACCGTGACGTGATGGATGCTGCAAACCGTGCAGGGGTAACCGCGTTTACTCAACAAGATCCTGCAGGTTTGGAACGCCAAGTGGGTGAAGGTGGTGCCTTGCTGTCTGGTGGACAACGTCAGTCAATTGCCATTGCTAGAGCCTTCCTTGGCCGTCCGCCAGTGTTGTTGATGGATGAGCCGACCAGTGCTATGGATAACCGTTCAGAGATGCACATCAAACACCAACTTAACCAATTGCTACCAAGCGAGACGTTAATTCTGATTACACACAAAACGTCGATGTTGGACATTGTCGATCGAGTGATCGTAATGGAGAAAGGCTGCATCATTGCAGATGGTCCTAAAGCACAGGTTCTTTCAGACCTTAAACAAGGCCGAGTGAGAGCCGTTAGTTAGAGCGCTCAAGCCACCTAAATAAATAATTATCAGTAGAAACCAAAAGGGGGAGCATCAGCTCCCCTTTTTTATTTGTCAGTATCGGCACCTTAACCATACGTAACTTTGTGTTCAGCACAAAAGTCTACAAAGCAATATCCTCTTGCTCCATCTTGAATGAACATTGGATCTCGTATTGGTTGAATGAGAAAACACTTCCGCCGTGGGTTCGCTTGGTTGTGACTGTCTCATCACCAAATTGAATCGTCACTCGGGTATACACTTTTTCGTGTACCTCTACAGTGCATTCAGCAAGGTTGGTTGCAAACTCCGCTTCGAGTGTATCTAGCTGCGACTTTGTGTTTTCAATTGCGAGATTATTCTTCTCACGTTGCTGCTCAATTTCTAGGGCTTGCTCTTCGCTTCTCTCGGTTTTAGGGCGCTTCTTAAATTCTAACTCTTGGCGAATCACACCCATGGTTTGCTCTTGAGTGTGTTTATAAGCTTCCTTCAGCTCGGCTAGCTTTTGTCGGTAACCATCGTAGCGCGCAAAGCCATGTACTTTAGTTGCGGTGTCTCCCTCAACACCTAAGAAGACACATTCTACTTTCCCGCCGACTTTGGCTTCACCACCGCTGAGCGTGCCGTGTTTTTTCAAACTGTCCATCACGATAAGGTTGTTACCACAGCGAATGTCATTACTCATACTGTGCACACCAAGTCTAAGGTCGTTGGCCGTTTGTAGCTCAGCATTCTGTGCGTAGCTTGCTGTGATAGAGCCTTTACTGAATACCTTACAACTTTTTGGCTCCCCCTCTTTAGTCGTATGGCCGATAATGCCTTTGGCGACTTTGATATCCCCCTGGGCTTGAACTTCGGCCGATTCGATAAAGCCACCAACCGTAACACTTCCGGTCGCCTTGACGATCATCCCCGGCTCGATGTTGCCAGAGACGAAGACATTACCTTTAAATTTAACATGCCCAGTTGAGACATCGACATTGCTGACACATAAGGCGTCATCCACTTCGATGGTTCGATCTTTAATGATGGGCAATCCAGGGTGTGAGGCGAGTAGTAAATTGGGATCTTCAGGGGAGATGTAGGTGCCCTTTCCTGGCTTGATTAAACTGTCTTGCCCAGGAAGCGGTGGGATAATTCGGCCTTGAACGGTAAAGCCAGCGATGCCTTTGGTAGCGGGGGTACGTTTCATTAAGTGATCATTTTTACCAACGGTAATGGTTTGTCCCAAGTCTCGCATATCAATCTTGCCTTCGTCTTTGCTGCGAGGCTTCAAGACTTGGCGAGTAATATCTTCAACCAAAGCGGCAAACTTAGCATCCTTACCTTTTACTGGTTGTGTCCCTTTAGCGACGGGCTGAGTAAACTTTTCCCCGGGCTTAAGTTTGCTACTCATCATCAGAACTTTTCTGAGCGCTAACTTATTTATTCCTTTTGTTATTTGAGCTAGAGATAAGCACTGAATGATGTCGCTACCACGCAGTGGGTGTCCATTGTAGGGACCAGTGACCACGAGACTCGCCAACATCTCATCATCAGACAGTTCGACCGCAACAGTGGCATTTCGAACTTCAGCAATCAAGATTCCTTCATAAGCTTCACCCTTACCTTCTTTAGCAAGAGTAACGAAACGCAACACCTCTTCTTCGAAAAGAAAATAGTTTGATGCATTCAAAGCTTCCAAGGTTGGTGGCAGCGTCTTGTTATCAAAGCTTGCGTCAACCACAATCCCGGTTGGCAGACATGCCATTACTTGTTGCTTGTCTTCCGACAATGTAACGATGTTATCCCACATTCGAATTGAGTATCCCTAATGACTCAGTTGTTATTCAGTCTATATAATTCATTCTGCGCTGAGTATCACATTATTAGAATAATCAGCGTCACATCACTTACTTTCGATTCTGCAAACATGACTCATAAATAAGACTTACACATTTTATGATCTGCTTCGCCTTTACAAATACATAGGAAGATTTTTTCAGAATATTTCGTGTGATTGAATGTCGATTCGATATTGGTGCAAGATAGTAAAGGCGAATAGCTTTAGAAGATTAAAGGCTGTCATGGAGAGATGAAACAGAAGTGATGTAACAGATAGTCAGGGTAAAAACGGATTTCAATATGGAGCTTCAGTTTACAGTGTAAATCCAAGATTCTAATTTACACTGTAAATCTAATTTGTAGCGGTCAGTCTATTTAAATGATGGCTAGCCTATTTACACTGTAAATTTGCTAACAGAGCATCGACATCTTTACGAAACTGAATCTCTGCTTGTTTTCGACCAACAAGATTAAACTGTTCGACACAAGTCCCCCACTCTTTCTGCTGAACAACCTTTGCGATGAGTAAGTCAGAAATACCTATGTTTCGATCGTTGCTGAGTAGAATCAAGTTCAGTACGCTGAAGCTGATCGCATCATAACTGTTGCCACCGTTCACGTGATTTCTAACTAACTGAGTTTCAAACTCGCTAACAGTGTGAACACTCTTTGGCAGCAGCGCTCGTACCATATCGGTTTCAAGTGAAACCAAAGAACCTGAAACAAGAAAACAGTAGCTACGCTCGAAGTGATTTTGAACTTGGCTTATCCAGCCTTGAGAGTTTGAGTTAAGCGCCTTAACCATCAGAACCGAGTGACAGCCACTGGCCTGATCTCGCTGGTGGCCGATGTGCACAGCTTCAAATTCACTACCACGCCAAAAAGAAATCAATTCGCTGGTCGCGCCAAAACTTGTCGCCAGATAATCTGCTTGGCTGGTTTGCTGTGATAACTGAGCCAACATCCAACGGCCAATACCCAAACCTTGATGACGTGCTGAAACAGCAATGCGCATAACTCGAAGGCACCGACTGGTCGCCGCCTGAGTACAGCCAAATTGGTTTGCCAGTAATACAGGGGCAAGGTGACCTTGAGGCCTGCGTTTTCCAAGTTGAACTTGAGCAATCAACTCGCTGTCCAAACCACCCTCTTCCGTCACTAACATACAACCTAAACATTTATCTTGCTGCCAAGCGGCGTATAAACGGATTGCTGGATTGTTGAGAAATTGCATTAAGTCATTTGGCGAGGTCTGATAGTGCGCATCCACGAGAAGAGAAAAACATTGTTGTAGCTGCTCAGGATTAGCCAAGCATTCTGATTTTGATAACTCGCCCAAGTTTAATTGGTTGATTGCGTCAGCAGAAAAGCCTTCGATTTCATCAACCGCCGATTCAGTGACTGATGCGTCATTACCAAGTAGGAAGCAATCAAACAACCAAGCTTCTAGCGGATCGTTGCTATTCCAACGAATCGGTTGTTCGAGCTTAAAGCCTTTCCACCCCGGACGATGCTCAGAAAGCCAAGACTCAAACTTAATACCGAACCCTCGCCCACTGCCTTCGTAACCATGTACCGTGGTTGAAAAGACCATACGGTGATAGATGTCGACCATGGATTTAAGCATCGGAATTGGAATTGCAGCTGCTTCGTCAACCAATAACAGATCGCAATCAGGCTTAGATTTAAGTAATTCATCTGCTGCGACGAATCTTAAACTGCCACCTTGATGACGAATGTGAGTAGCGTTAACCACTTCGCAAGATTCTAACCCTTGGCTAGCATGAGAAAATACCGTCATTACCGCTTTCACTGAAGGCGCGGTAACAATAATATTAAACCCGTGACGCTCAACTAACAGCTGCGCTGCGGCAATACCCAATGTCGAGCTTTTACCACGCCCTCTATCCGCAGTGAGAATCAAAGGACGTTTACGATGTCCAGACACCACTTTTTTAACTAATTCAACAGCCGTATTTTGCTGTTCAAATTTATCCAATCCGTTTTGGGCACTTTGCATCTGAGGAAGAGCGTGAGTCGCTTGAACTACATCGCCGGCTTCATTGTGTTGTGAAACAGAAATAAGTTTATCGAAATGACATTTTAACCAACGTTGACCAAAGCTTTCGCTATCTTCAGAGGCATCAACTTTTGGCGGCAACACCAACAACAGCCCACCACCGACTAACGAACCCAGCGCAGCACTAAAACCATTCGCATCAAACTGCTCTCTAAAGTCACAAACAAGAACTTGGCACTCACGACCAAGCAGTTGTTGGCCTTTTTTTACTGGAGCATGAATCACACCTTCAAATGACGTACCGCCAATCTGGAAGATGCTCGGAGTGTGTGAGTCTTGAAGGAAGGTAAAAACAGCTGAGTTTTGCCAATCAAAATCGCCATCAAAGACCACACCGTAACGGTGATCGTTATGTTGAGCAATATTAGAAAGTGTCTGCAGAAAAGTGTTGGTTGGGTTTGTCATAGTTAGCGTCCAGATTCATCTAAACACAGTTTATCACAGCCAAATAAAAAGCCGCATTAAGCGGCTTTAGAGGAGTAATGAAAAGTCGTCGACTTAGTCGAGCTTCGATTGAACGAAGGCGAGGATTTCTTCCATTGTTGCATCATCAACTTTCTTAAGGTTCAACGCCAAGTTTGAACCCTTGCGGCTGTATGATGCGCGGCCCTTAATAAGCTCAACTTTTGGAGAAGCTTTTTTCGCTGGCGCTGGCGACAATTCAAGAATCCAACCTTCCAAAGTTTCTGTCACGTCTTTGGTTAGACGAGTTACGCCTTGAGCTTCACTACGCTGCCATACGAAACCTTCAGAAGCATCACACTTAGTCAGCAGTGTTTGCTGCTGTTCACTCGTCAATCCACCAAACTGCTTGTGTAGCTTAACAATAGTTGGACGACCAAGGTCGCTCACATTTGGGTAAGCTTGTAGCAATTCAAGTGGTAGAGCAGCTGCTTTCAATGCACCACTCACTAAAGCTTCACTGCACTGGAACATTTTAGCCAGTGCTTTCTGATCTTCAGCTTCGCCTTTATCCAGCTTCGCTTGCATCTCTTTGCCCTTCTCGTAAAGAGAAAGCGGTTTATGAGCGTTAGCTACGTCTGATAGGAACTTAGCGTGTTCGCCGTTAATGTTTTCAGCAACATAGATTAGGAACTCTTTGTCAGCCAAAATACATGACATACGACGACGGCTACCATCAAGAACTTCAATCTTACCGTCTTTGTTCTTACGACCAACCGCTGGGTATTGCTGACCACGTTCTTTCAATGTTGTAAGAACATCAGAAAGCGCGTGCTCATTTAAGAAAGATTGCTCACGAGCGTTCTCTTCAAAAACAACCGTTCGAGTTGCCACTTCAGCCGCAGGAATTCGAACCAATTCAAATGAAACCAGATCTTCGCCAGCAACAGAAAGCTCGATCACTTGAGCCTGTTCTTTTGCCGCTGTTTGCGCTTCTTGTGGTGTTGCTACGCGACGTTTGTTTGCTTTACCAAATAGCTTTGCATTTAAGTCAGATGTTTTAATTGCCATTGTTGTTATCCCTGATTAAGTGAAGGCCAGTTGCTATGTAATACGCGCTCTAATTCTAGAGCACTTTTTTGTACTGCGTCTTGAGCAACAGCTAGAGTTTTCTTACCGCCCTCAAAGTCGCTCACCGTTAGATCGAAAACTGTGCTGTAAGTGTCAGCACAGGTTTCAAAAGCACGGCTTCTTGGAATGGTTGCCATCATTACTTGGTCATTCAACAGGTAGTTCATTTCGGTCAGAACTGACACTTGTTTCTTGTTGTCGTCTTCAAACATGGTTGGCATTAGACGAACAAATTCGAGCCCTTTCCAATCATCCGGGAACATTTCGTAAACCGTTGGTAAGTGCTGGAAGAAGTTAACCGTTGAAGCCCAATCCAAACGCTTAGCTGCACATGGAATCAGAAGTGCGTTCGACGCGTACATTGCATTCCATACTAGAGGGTCAACGTGCGGGCCGGTATCAATCATAATCACATCGAAATCATCGGCGATTTTGTCGATAAGCTTCTCTTTTAACAGACGAACAATATCAAGTGACTGATCTTGTGAAAGGCTTTGCCACGCTTCAGCGTTAAACATCGCATCTTCTGGGAAAGCAGAAATTGTCTTCAGATTTGGATACTGAGTTGGCAATAGTACGTTCTTACGAAGAAACTCTAGATCGACGTCTTGGTCTTCAGGCACGTTGTCCAACATGATATCGACAGCAGAATAGATGCTGTCGTGCTCTGCCCCACTAATTTGTGGATTTAGGAACAGACGCAAAGAGCCCTGTGGATCCAAGTCAATCAAACAGATACGGTAGCGCTTATCTAAATTCAGAGACAAACAAGCGGCTAAGTGAACCGCTGTCATTGATTTACCCGTACCACCCTTCTGGTTTTGTACGTTGATAATCCATGGCTTATTGTCAGCGTGCTGTTTACGTTCATGGAACTTTGGCACTTCTGCCGCGTCCATCAACATGTGAGCTTCTGTCAATGAAATCGAGTAATGATTGGCGTTGTTCTTTGTAAACTGATGGCCATCAGCTTCAAGTTTAGTGATTGCTTCATCGAGTTTACGACGCGTTAAACCAGAACGAGTCTCCATCATAGCTTTAGACATTGGAGGGAAATGTTCATCACTTCGCTCTTCCAAAATAATCTCAATTCGGTCAGCCTGAACTTGTTGAGTTTGTTCGGCTAGCTGATAGAGCTTATCAATCGTTTGTTCTCTTTTCATTGCCAGTTTCCGTAATGATTAACTAAGTACAAATTGTACAGCGATTAACAACAAACACAACAAAAACATGAACATACATTTATGAGTAAAATCACATAAAATAGACCGCGTTTTTACAATTTGATGAAACATCGCCTTAGACAAACACAAAAATGACCGTTTTTATCATGCATAACCTATGTTATTTCTAACCTACATTTAAAATGTTACAGCATCACTTATTTACAATGTAAATGGAATTTCAGCGAAAAACCTTCGGAACGATTGAAATACAACCGTAGATTACGGTTGGTGTGATTTGCATTCGAATTTATAGATTTTCAATACAATAAAAATTAAAAAACGCTCAATGAACAATAAGATTCAAAACAGAAGAGAAGACGGGGTGTCAAAAAACAGCAGAGGATTGGAGCCTAACCGGAAGAATGATCATGGACCACATCCAGTGTAAGATAATTAATAACGCCAAATTATGAAGCATGATCAAGGCGTAAACTGAGCAATATTGATCCGAGTAACCGCACATTGGAAATGATCAACTTCCGGAAAAATGATCAAGTAAACATCGTTCCGGAAGCATGTAATTTATGAGCTAAGTTACGGACAAATGCTTTTGGAATGGGGATTCAACGCCTA
The DNA here is from genome assembly GCF_020806305.2 of Vibrio sp. F13. Classification (NCBI taxonomy): domain Bacteria; kingdom Pseudomonadati; phylum Pseudomonadota; class Gammaproteobacteria; order Vibrionales; family Vibrionaceae; genus Vibrio; species Vibrio sp. F13. The sequence continues at coordinate 387,558 of NZ_CP170176.1, forward strand.
TAAGGGCTCAATGATTGAAAATTCAATCGACACAGACCGAGAATACACAAACATGACAATTTCATGATCATGCTTCCTAGTTAAGACCCACCAGCGCTAAATACATCAAAGCAACCCATTTCCAGTGGATACCGACTAAATTTTGCGCTCAATAGGGCAGGAACGATAAAAAAGTATGCTCTCTTGATCATTGTTCCGATAGATTGGCCGCCACAAGTGTCTACATAGACAAGTCAAAAGCGACTTAGAAACCGATGTTGAATTCCGATCTGTGGATAAGCTGTATAAGTATAATGATCATGCTTTCGAACCAATAATGATCATGCTTACAATGACTTAATGATCATCGTTCTGATGTTCTGTGATCATGCTTTCTTAAGTTTAATGATCATAGTTTCGGAACCTTTATGATCATGCTTTCCAAGGTGATTTATTTTAATGCTTTAAATTCAACCACTTATAAGCAAAGTCACGTCCAGATCATTAGATCACTTAATCATTTAAGATCATATTAATCAAAAAGATCAGTTATTTAAAAGCCAATAAATTCTCTTTATTTATGATCATTCTTTCTTTATCATTCAGGAACTATAGTGAAATTACGGTTAGTGTGATACGGATCAAAAATGAAACCAGAAGAGAAATTGTTAATTAAGGCACGAAGCCACAAAGATGGTCATTTATTTGAGGTATCTGAAACAGCCGTTGAATGGATAGAACAATATCAACACTTCAAAGGTGTCACCAAAAGCATAGTTGAGCTTCTTAACCTAATTTCACTTCGTGGGTTTAGCAGTAAAGACGGGTACGTTTCCACCACTGAGATTATTGAATCAACCGATGGTCAAGTCACTCGCGCAGCCTTACAGCAAAGGCTGAGAGCTGCAGTTAATATCGGATTGTTCAAACAAATCCCCGTTCGCTTTGAAGAAGGCCTTGCTGGTAAAACCATGTTGCATCGCTTTGTGAACCCAAACCAATTGATATCGGTGCTGGGTGCCACCAGCTTAGTGACAGAAAGCGTGAAGCAAAATGAAAAGCAAAAGCGCTCTAAAGCCCTAGCTCAAACCAAAGTAAACAAGCGCTTACTGAATGAACATGGGTTGAATACCCCACCAACGATGAAAGATGAAGCGGATCAATTCATTGTTTCGCCAACCAATTGGGCGGGGATTATTGATCAAGCGTTAGCGCCACCTAGAACTCGTAAGAGCTACCAGAAATCCATGGTTTCGATCTCTGGCACTCGCGCTGTGATCGAGACACGATCTTCTAAAAATATCATGACCGTTGACGATCTGATGACGCTATTCGCGTTATTCACTCTCACCGTTCAATATCATGATCATCACCAAGATGATTACCATCTAGACGCGAAACACACGCCAAACAAAACACCACTCTACATCACTGATATTTTGTCTTTACGTGGCAAGAAAGACAGCGGCCCTGCTCGTGATTCGATCCGCGATAGTATTGATCGTATCGAATTCACGGATTTCCAACTGCACGAGCTTACAGGCCGTTGGCTTAGTGAGAACATGCCAGAAGGCTTTAAGAGTGATCGTTTCCGATTCTTAGCTAGAACCATTACCGCATCGGAAGAAGCGCCTACAGAGGGCTCTGACGGCGAAATTCGCATTAAACCGAACCTATACATCCTGGTTTGGGAACCTTCGTTCTACGAAGAGCTGCTGACGCGTGATTATTTCTTCCTATTTCCGCCAGAAATCCTGAAGCAACATACCTTGGTTTTCCAAGTGTATTCGTACTTTAGAAGCCGCATGGCACGTCGCCATTCAGATAGCATGTTGCTCAGTGAGCTCAACCAGAAATTGGCGCGTAACATCGATTGGCGTCGTTTCTCGATGGATCTGATCCGCGAGCTCAGAAAATTGGGTGAAGTCGGGGATCAAGAAGATACCTTCCTGGTTAATCTATGGGGTTATCACTTGACGATCACCGCGTTGATCGAAAAAGGGAAAACGACCGATTATCAGGTAGATATCAAATGTAATGTGGAAGAAGTATTACGTTACTCAAGAGCGCGTACCACTAACGCAGGTAAGCGTAATATGGCACCAACGCTGCCGAACCCACTTCGTAACGAAATGGTGTCTAAGCAGAAACTGGAAGAGCTGTCTGAGATTATCGATGGTGAGTTTGAACCCATTCAGCGTAAAGCACCGTCGCCAAGAGGCAAATTGGGACGTCGAGTTAAGCAGCGTAAACACTCTGTTGAGATCAACGCTGACGAGATCATGATTACTCTCTCTAAATATACCTCTGCAGAGGCTCTAGAACGCAGCATAACGGCTTTATCTGCTATGACAGGGCACTCACATGCCTCAATCAAAGAAGAGTGCTCAGAGCTCATTGAGAAGCTTGATTGGTTGAGAGTAGGGGAGGACGTTATCCCATACGAAACACTGAGTCGCTTGATTGAGCTATATAACGACCGAGATAGCACCAGCAATCGACATCTGTCCATTGAACGTTTGATCTCTGGTTTAGCGGTGCGTCGTAAAGTGTGTAAACAAGTTCATGAAGGTCATTTAGACGAAAACGTGTTCCTTGCGCTCGATGAAATGGCGATTGGCCACTAGTCATTATCCTATCGCGATAAGCCTGTTTTACCGTCGCTGAATGGATAGTTTTGAACACATTAGGTGCTGATTAAAATCGCACCTAACGCTGACAAAGTGATGACAAAGTAGCGCATCTAGTTGATTATTATTTATCCCGAATAGACAACCTTTGTCCTTTCTTGTGATTAATAGATTGGCTCATATTTTGTTACATCATACTGAATAGATTTTTGCGAGTTCCCAAGGGACTCGCTTTTTTTTGCCTAAAATTCATTCAATCATTAAAATTCAATAGCTTACAGAGTTAAACGCCGAAGCATGATCAAGGCTCGATCATGCTTTCTACGGATCTAGCTCTGGTGAGATTCTGATTTGATGCTTGATCGAGAAGGGCTTGATCAGTGGAGATGGCGTTGAATAATTCCTTGATCATCGTTTCGGGGATGGGTTGCCATAAAGCGTACATGCGACTCGATCAATTTTTCAGACTCTGCTTTCCAACGTGGTTCTTGCTGTTGGTTCGTAAATTCCAAAGCCAATACACACAAGTGTTGTAGCCGCTGTGTACACCACTCTTGCAATCCTGCTTCTGATTTTGGGTCACATGACACCGCTTGCAGCTTACTGTAGGCAAACATTAGGTATTGGTAGGCTTTATCTTGATGGCTTGAGCTGTTGGCCTCCTGCGAAGCCAACTCCGGATTCGATGAATCCGCGAGGTGGCGATAGAAAGTAAAGATTCTCAGGCATCCGTCTAGCCAACATGCGATGCCTTTGCTCTGCTCATCCGTGATCAATGGCCCCCAGAGCGCATCTGGAGGCGTTAAGATCAAAGGTTCTAACCGGTCCACTTGATCATGCTTTCGGTCTTTGTACCAATCTCCGATCCGCTCTAACCAAGTGTCTAGTTCATTCATGCAACGTTATCCCACTGTTTTACAAAGTGATTATCAGAAACTTGTTTGATTTCATGCTGTATTTCACAGCTCTGCTCTCGAATACGATCAGCGTCTATTGAATAGTTTGGCTCATTTTTGACGAGTTCGCCAAATGGCAGATCGGGATCTGGTACCGCAGAGATCAACAACTTAGTGTACGGGTGTTGTGGATTGGTCAAGATCGACTGGGTTGATCCCCACTCGACGATCTGCCCTTTGTACATCACCGCCGTCTCTTCAGCGATGTAATGTGCCGTGGCAAGGTCGTGGGTTATGTACAAAAAGCCTATGCCTAACTCTTTCTTCATTTTTTGCATCAAGTTCAACACGCCAAGTCGAATCGAAACGTCCAACATCGAGGTGGGTTCGTCAGCAAGAATAACCTCAGCGCCAACGGCCAGTGCTCTGGCTAGGTTAACCCTCTGTCTTTGGCCCCCACTGAGCTCGTGCGGGTATTTGGCTAGCGTTTCGATGGGTAACTCCACCAGCGTTAATAACTCTTTGAGGCGCTCTGTGAGAGCCTGTTTAGTGACTACCTGTTTATGGATCTTAAGTGGGCGCGTTAAATGGTGATCAATAGTGTGAGTGGGATTGAGTGAACCAAAGGGGTCTTGAAAAACCATTTGCACACGGCTGCGATAATCCAAGATATCTTTACGGCTTTTCAGAGTAGAGATGTCTCTGCCTTTGAACAGTATCTCTCCCTCTGTCGCAGGGTAAACCTTGGTCATCAATCGTGCGCAGGTGCTTTTCCCGCAGCCAGATTATCCGGCTAAGCCGAAAATCTCGCCTTAGCCTATGTGAAAGCTAACGGATTTTATTGCATTGAAAGAGGGGAAAATGAGAGTTGGATCAAACCACATTTCTTATGGGGAATCTTTTAAATATAATTGCAGAAAATGGCTTTGGCAAAGTTTAAATGAGGCATTTATTAATTAGCTTTGTGAAGCGTCGGAATCATCACACTTCAGTACAGAATTTCTTAACAAGCGAAAAAGCATTTGCTACAGATTACCTGTCCATTACATGGTGCTTTTCGGAGGAAAACATGTCCATTAATTCTATCAACCATGATGAAATGACAAATATTGCAAACAAGTGGGATGCTGAAGAAGAAGTATCTTTCAAACCAGAAAAGAAAATGAAGTCTGCTGAAGCTCGTCGTCGTATCGAGACTCTAAGAGAAATTAGAGAAAGCGGTTTGAGTCTGGAAGAAGCGAGGGAGCTAGGTCTTATTCACTAATAATCCCCATTGCATTTAGAAGGGTGGCACAACGCCACCCTTTGATTTATAATTGTTTTTTCATGTTTCCTATCCAGATTTAATCAACTCCTTGATTCTTTGGCTCACTGTTCTGTTTAGCCTAACCCTTTTGATATTACGCTTTTCAGATGAAAAACACGCACATGGCATACTCTTGAGCTAAGTTGTTTGACAGTCATATTCAACGCCACTAATTTTAAAGTTAAAGCAAAAATATGCGATGTCGTTGGTAAGGAGAAGGCTATGTCTAATTCTGTGGCTCAAGCTAAAGAAGTGCTGTTTTACGAACCCGAAGATCCGAACGGATACCTGTCAAATTTTGCCGCTTGTCCTATCAAGGTAGGTGATCAAGTTTGGGCAACCAGCGAACATTATTATCAAGCGATGAAGTTTGCCTCCGAAGCGCTACGTAATACCATTTTGGAAGCCAGTACACCTGCTGAAGCGTTCTCTTTAAGTCGTGACTACGAAGACCAAGTTCGCGAAGATTGGTATGACATTCGTGTTGAAGTGATGCAGTTTATTGTGACGGAGAAGTTCAGACAGAATCCACAGTTTGCGCTGTTTCTTACCAATACCGGAGATTCGGTGATCAAAGAACATTCGCACAAAGACCACTTCTGGGGCGATGGCGGCGATGGAACCGGCGAGAACCATTTGGGTAAGATTCTGATGGCAGTGCGTCACCAGCTTCGCACTCAGCAACTGCATTTGATTGCTTCGCACTGATTCGTCGATTCAGATAGCGGCATGCTTATGATTACCCCTTAGACGCATTTAAAAGGCCGCCCTGCTATCTAGTATGAAGCAGGGCGGCCTTTTCGGTTTTAGAGAGTCAGGCATCAACGAGAGTTAACGTACGTGACTAAGCTATCCGTTGCTAAGTTCTAAGTTACGCTGGTGCTATAAGTAACTCTGTACGATGTCGTCAAGCTGTCCATCGTCTTTCATTTGGTCTAGGCGTTGGTTGATGAAGCTTTGCAGCTTAGGATCCATCTCAGGGTCAAACGCCAAATGGATAGGGTAGTTATTGATGACAGAACCAAACTCATGCATCTGGTAATCATCAATACTCAGTTTTTGCTCGTTTAGGTTGTATTTGATTCGTGATTCCATTTCCACAAACACGGTGTCGCCAGGTGCTCGGTTCAGGACACGAAACGCAGCAGTGTAATCTTTTACTCGAATCTCGTTGAGCTTGCCCTGTTGGATATAAGATTCCAAGTTCGGATACTCAAATCCTTTCAGCAATACCACGGCTTTCCCATCGAGATCATCGATTGTATTGAACTCAAATGGCTTTTTACCGCTGCTGAGTAATACGTGTTTTACATTGTAAATCGGGTCTTCAGATAGGTTCGCAGATTGAATATTCCCCCAACTAGGGCTGCCATAGGTAACCCAGTTTGGATTCTCTCTCGCATCGAGCTTGTCGATCATTCGATTAAAAGGGTAGGTGTGGTAGTTGATCTCATATTGGCTGTCATCAAACACGGCTTCCACAATATCTGAAACAATTCCTCTGTGAGATGACCCGTCAGTTTCGATTTGAAAAGGTTGCGCTTGGCTCGCAATAATGTAGTAGTGAAGAGGTTCGCTTGCAGAAGCATAACTGCTTGAAAACAAACTGACTATGGATGCAACGATAAGATGTTTTTTCATAACCTTCCCTAGTTATTTGATGAATGACTACTATTATACTAGTTGAGTAATTGTAGTTTGCTAGGATAACAATAATGGTAATTTGTGTATGGTGACAAAAGGAAAACGCTACGTTGGACTCTCCCGACAGTTGATCGGGATGATAATAGCGATCAGTACCTTATTCACAGTTATAGTGACAGGTCTCGGGTTGTATGTAGAGTACCAAAGTCGAGTTTCTTTTATCAGCTCTCAGATCGAGCAGGTCAAGGCTGGCTACCTTTCTGGTTTAACGGCAAGTTTGTGGGTTGAAGATCGAGAGCAATTGTTTGTGCAAGCCGAAGGCATCTCTCGCCTCCCTTCGGTCAGTTACCTTCTTATCGAAAGTCCCGATGAAAAAATTCTAGAGTTAGGTCAAAAGACCGAAGGCCAATCTTATTCTCAGTCTTGGGAAATGGTGCACCAGATGGGCGGCACAGACTTCCCGTTGGCGACGCTCACGGTGCAATCAGACTTGAGCATGATCCTAGATGACTTTGAAGAACGAGTGTTATTGTTGCTCGCCTTCGAAGCCGTTAAAATCTTCTTGTTGTCTCTCGTATGTTTAACCATCGTCTATCGTCTTGTCGTAAAACGTTTGATGACTATGTCTTCCCAAATCAACCAACAACAGGTCGAAGACAACAAACCGCGCTTTATAACGCCAACTCACTCTACTTACAAAGATGAGATATCGACTCTAGAGAGTAGCTATAACCGATCGGTAGAACGTATTCGTCAACAATATCAAGAGCTGGAAAAAGCTAAAGATGTTGCTGAGGTGGCCAACCGCAATAAAAGTGAATTTCTTGCCAATATGAGTCACGAAATCCGTACACCAATGAATGGGATTATCGGGTTGTCGTCTTTGCTCTCTGAAATGGATATGCCGAAAGAGCAAAAAGAGTACATCAACATGCTCAACACCTCTTCGCTTACGTTGCTCGACTTAATCAACGACATTCTCGATTACTCGAAGATCGAAGCGGGGCGACTAGAGCTTCAGCAAGAGCCGATGAAAATGATGGGCATTGCGGCCGACGTTGAATCAACCTTTCGAGTGAAAGCTGAACAGAAAGGGCTTCGATTCCAATTAGCGATCGACCCTAAGATCCCAACCATGGTGATTGGCGACGGTATACAACTAAGACAAGTCCTAAATAACTTAGTAGGTAACGCGATTAAATTTACCGAGCATGGCCACGTCACGCTCTCGCTTCGTTTGGAAGAGGTGGTTGAGCCTGAGCAAAAACTCAGAGTGAGGTTCGAGGTTGTCGACAGCGGTATCGGTATTGCAGAAGACAAACAGAAATCGGTGTTCGATAAGTTTCAACAAGCCGACGGCAGTACCACACGTATTTATGGAGGCACAGGGCTTGGTCTAACAATATGCGAGAAGATAGTGACATTGATGGGCAGCAAGCTTGAACTCACCAGTGTTGAAGGTAAAGGCAGTACCTTCTATTTTACGGCTGACTTTGACCCGTGTTTAGAAGCCGATGAAAGCAATATCGATTTCAATAAGGTTTCGGTTCTGCTTGTGGATGATAGCCAGCTGAACATGCGTATAACGTCTACACAGCTTCAATCCTTTGGCGTTAAGTCTGAGTGCTGTGAAACGGCAAACCAAGCGTTAGAGTTGGTTTCAGAGTCTGTGGCTAAGTCATCACCTTATGATCTCGTTCTGATAGACAAAGTAATGCCGTCCGTTGATGGCTTTCAACTGGCGAGAAGCTTAGTTGAACGCTTTGGTAGCGAGTGTCCCAAGTTAGTGATGATCTCTGCTGACCCTAGAAAGCAAGATGAAGCTCGTGCTAAACAAGTCGGTTTTGTTGCCTACATTGCGCGTCCTTACCAAGATAATCAGCTTAAATGGACCATCAGTGAGGTACTCGCGAGAGCGGCTGATACTTCAGTCTTTACCTATCCGAACAGAGGAGAGGTTGCGTTTAAAGACAATGAACCTGTGCCGTTAAGTAAACCTGCAGCGGTTGTTAAAGATGCTCCCATTGTCTCTGTAAACGCCACACCAGCCGATAAACAAGCTCCAATTCAAGCAGAGTCAAAACCTGTCGCAGTTGCCGGAGAATTTAGTGGTACAGTTTTAGTTGTTGAAGACTCGCGAGTAAACCAACAAGTCGCCAAGATGATGCTCAAGAAGCTTGGCTTTGAGGTTGATATTGCCGACAACGGTGAAATTGGTGTCGAGAAATTCAAAGCCAACGAATACGAGATGATTTTTATGGATTGTCAGATGCCGGTTCTCGATGGCTTCGAAGCGACCAAGCAGATCCGAGCGCTCGAAGAAGGGGCTGCAAAGCATATTCCAATCATTGCGCTGACGGCCAACGTCGTGCAGCGAGACAAGCATTTGTGCTTCGATGTAGGCATGGATGAGTTTTTACCTAAACCGGTTAACCAAGGCAAACTGAGAGAGATCGTAGCGAGTTTCTTGTCGAAAGAGACGGAATCAAACAAAGAACATGAGCAGCAAATTGTTTAGTTGAGTATCTCTAATCTTACTTTCATTAAAAGAGTAATGAGGCGAATTAGACATAGTCTTTTATGCCGTTGGTTATATTTGAAGTATCGTGTGAAAGAAATGATAAAGGTGGCCTGAAAAGACCACCTTTTTTGTATGTGTCGGTTTGAACTTAATCTCTATCGATTGCGAACGCAGACCATGCTTGACGTGTCGGCATCACTTCGACTCGGTTAATGTTGATGTGATCTGGCAAGGTTGCGATATAAAACATCTGCTCGGCAATATCCTCTGCTGACAACGGTGTAGTGCCTTGGTAAAGGTTGTCTGAAGCCGTCTGGTTACCTTTAGTTCTTACAAGAGTAAATTCCGTTTCTGCAATACCAGGGGAGAGGTCAGTCACTCGTACCCCTGTGCCTTGTAAGTCACAACGTAGGTTGTAACTGAACTGCTTTACGAACGCTTTGCTGGCACCATACACATGGCTTCCTGGGTAAGGCCACTGTCCGGCGATTGACCCAACATTGATGATTGAGCTTCCTGCGCCTTTTTTAATTAACGTAGGCAACAGCGCATGAGTAACATTAACCAAGCCTGTGACATTGGTATCGATCATAGTGTGCCAGTCTTTCAAGTCCACATCAGGCGCGCCTTCTGGTGCCAAAGCTAACCCAGCATTATTGACCAATGCGGTAATCGATGAAAATTCAGCGGGTAATGAATCAATGGCTTGTTTTACGGCGTCTGCGTCTCGAACGTCGAGTTGAATTACATGCACAGGCACCGTTAATTCTTCCTTTAGGTCGAGTAGCCTTTCGATTCGACGACCAGACAGCACTAACGACCAGTTATCTTCTGCGAAACGTTTTGCTGCCGCTTTGCCGAAACCAGAGGTTGCCCCTGTAATGAACGCTATCTTATCCATAAATACATCCTTCTAATTTGAAATTAACATAAGTAGTGCCATGCCGATCAAAATCGGCGCGGTCGTTGTTTTTGCAGACAAGTTCGGTACTGATAGATACAGTTTTTGCCCCAGTACATTGCCAATCAAAGCTGCCGGTAATAGCCATAAACCTGTGATGAACGATTCTTGGTTAAATGCGCCAATCCATATGAAGCCGATCAGTGAAATCGCTGAACTCAGCAGAAAAAACACAATCGCGGTGGCTCTCTGTTCACTGGTTTTAATGGTCAGGTTCATCAAATACGTCACTAATGGCGGACCTCCTGAAGAAGCGGTGGTCATGCTAAACCCCGAAATGGCTCCCGCCCAAAACGCGTGTCGTTGGTGCAACCAAGTGAGGCGTAAGTCCAAAATAATCAGCGTGCTAGCGACCAAAGACATCATCGCGATAAAGGCCTTCAAGCCTGATTCCGATATCGTGCTAATGAAATACAGCGAGAAAGGCACCGCAACCAACATGCCAATACACAGCGGCGCAATAAGCCGGATATTGATGGTGGTTTTACTTCGCTTGAGCAGAGGAAAGGCACTTAAAAAGTCCAACAAGATAGCGATGGTTACCGCTTGCAATGGTGGAACAATAAAGCTGAGGGAAAGCGCTACGATAATCGCAAACCCAAATCCTGAATAGCCTCGAACTACTCCTGCAAACAGAATCAATGTCATCGCTAATCCTAATTCCACTCTTGCTCACCTCTTTGCTTTTGATATTGCTGCTGCGTTAATTAGCGTTCGATGAGACCTGTCTCGTCTGCCTTTCAATCTATTCACACCTAAGAGTTTTGAATAGAGCCAGATCGACGATTGGATTGGGTCAGGCTGTTTGTTGGATCGGGGATGAGACTTGGGCTGATGTACTGGCCCAATGTTTTGTTGAAACTGACACTATGACCTCCGCCCTGTTTGGGATGAAGATTATTCCATCCGATAGCGCAGCCTTTTCAATGTCGTGTTTTGTGTCTTTCATTCTCGAAGACGAGCCAAGCACGAGCGGCTGTGAATCTAGTGTTGTTAATGGAGACGATGAAATGGAAGTATCAACAGAACAGCTTGTGAACCAAGATATTATCGACCTCGACAAGAGCGTATTTCATTCTTGGTCGATTCAAGAAGCAGCGGAGCCTATCGCCATTGCGGGTGGGCAAGGATGCAAAATGTGGGACTACGAAGGTAAAGAGTACCTTGATTTTAGTAGCCAACTGGTTAACACCAACATTGGTCATCAGCATCCACAAGTGATCAAAGCGATTAAAGATCAAGCGGACTCATTGGTAACCGTTGCCCCTGCGACCGCCAACCTCACTCGCGGTTTGGCGGCCAAGCGCATCTTGTCGAAAGCGCCAAGCTCGTTTAAGAAGGTGTTCTTTACCAATGCAGGCGCAGACGCCAACGAAAATGCGATTCGCATGGCGCGACAATTCACAGGGCGCGACAAGGTGCTATCTGCTTACCGTTCTTACCATGGCAATACAGGTACTGCTATTGCTGCGACGGGGGATTTTCGTCGAATTCCAAACGAGTATAGCCGTGGGCACGTTCACTTCTTCAATCCATTTCTCTATCGAAGCGAATTCAACGCGGCGACTGAGGCAGAAGAGAGTGAGCGTGCCCTGCAGCATTTAGAGCGAGTGATTGAATGCGAAGGACCAACGGCGATTGCGGCGATTATCCTAGAGACGATTCCGGGAACGGCTGGTTTTCTCATTCCGCCCAAAGATTACCTTATCGGCGTGCGTGAGCTGGCAACCAAACATGGCATTCAGTTGATATTCGATGAAGTCATGGTCGGCTTTGGCCGCACGGGTAAGTGGTTTGCGTTTGAGCACTTTAATGTAGTGCCGGATCTGATTACTTTCGCGAAAGGGGTGAACTCGGGTTATGTGCCGGCTGGTGGCGTGGTGGTCAGCGAACCGATCGTTGAGCACTTTAAGTCAAACTTCTTTATGGGCGGCTTAACGTACTCTGGTCACCCTTTGGCGATGGCTTCTATCGTTGCAACGCTCGATGTGATGGAGCAAGAGGGCATTGTCACACATGCTGATAACGTCGGTAACAGCGTTCTAGGGCCGCTCCTACTGAGCCTTCAAGAGTTGCACCCTATGATTGGTGATGTGCGCGGTAAAGGGATGTTCTGGGCGGTTGAGCTGGTGGAAGATCGTGAAAGTAAAACACCTTTAAGCAATGAAAAAATGGGGCAATTGAAAGCGCAATTGACCAAGCGAGGCCTGTTGACCTTCATTGTGAATAACCGCATTCACGTTGCGCCACCTTTGGTTATTCAGCCAAGCGATATAAAGAAAGGCGTTAAGATCATTGATGAAGTGTTGTTTGAACTCGCTTCTTAAGTCTCCAATAAGATAGCCAGCACAGCAACCAAGGCACTTTGACAAAGAATTCCCCGTTCTTTTCAACGTGCCAAACCTAACCTTCAGAAACGACAAAAGAGCATCGATTGATGCTCTTTTTACGTTCTTTCACTAAATCAGTCTGGTCAAACTGCTCTTAAGTGATGCTAGATCTTCATCACCTCTGACAGCTCTTTGATACCGGGTGCGATCAGATCTTTGTCGATGGCGTGAAAGCCCAATCGAAAATAGGAATTGGGGTCATATTCTGACAATGCTTCACAGCCCGATTCCGTTTCGGTATTCGTCATAAAGTGTGAATAGCCTGTCTCAATCAATATGCCCTTTTGGGCGGCTCGTGAAGCTAAACGCTGGCTATTGATGTGGCTGGGCGTTTGTAGCCACAGAGAGTTGGCCTGCTCGCTTTGAGCCAGTCGCTTGCAGTCAGGTAAGTACTTCAAGACAGCATCGTTGATCAGCTTCCAGCGCTGGCGAGTGTTTTCTCTAAAGCGCCTCACAAAGCTGTCGTAGTAGCCTTGTTCAATAAAGTGCGCTACTTCCATCTGAACACGGCTTGGCGCATGTCGGTACATCAAGCGACGCAGTATTCTAAGGTCGTAGATTAACTCTTCAGGTGCCACGATGTAGCCTAACCTCAAGCCGGGTGCCAGTAGCTTAGAGAAGCTGCTGACGTAGATGACTCTCCCTTCCTTGTCATTGGCTTTTAGCGCGGGTTTAGGATTCCACTCCACGTTGCACTCGGCGTCATAGTCATCTTCGATAATTACCGCGTCATTGGCTTTGGCCATTTCAAGTAACTGAGTTCGACGCTCATCACTCATGGTGACGCCGGTTGGAGCTTGATGGCTAGGCGTGACATAGAAGTGATCACACAGTGAAGAGTGCTCATTGAATCTCAATCCTTGTTCATCCACTTGATGCGGGTGTAACTGCGCGCCAGAGAGATTGAAGATGTGATTCGCTTCTTTGTAGCCGGGGTTCTCGACTCCGACTCGACTCTGATGGTTCATGAGCAAAGTCGAAATCAAATACAGCGCATTCTGCGAACCTAAGGTTATGAGGATCTCATCACTTTGGGCATGAATACCGCGCTGTGGGAGCACCCTTGTGCGTATCTGTTCGACCAGCATGTCGACGTCTTTATCGACCTTGTCGCAAAGCCAGCGGTGATCATGTGGGTCTGAGGTGACCTTTCTTGTCGCTTCTCGCCATTGAGCTAATGGGAAGTCATTGATAGAGGGTTGGCCAAAAATAAATGGGTATTGGTAACAACTCCAATGCGAGGGTTTGACGATGCGTGGGTATTGGCCCAATTGCAGCTTAACGCGTTTGCTCCAATCCGGTGCATTGTCGCTGTCGGCTGATTCAAAATGATCCAAACTCGCGTCGATAGTATCACTCGGGTTTTCATACTTTTCTGAAAGGTAATAACCACTGCGAGGCTTACTGATGAGGTAGCCATCGTCGAGCAAACTGTCGTACACCAAGGAGACAGTATTGCGTGAAACACCCAATTGGCTAGACAGCTTACGACAAGACGGAAGCGCTTGTTCAGCCGGAAAAATACCATTCAATATCGCCGTCACCAAATAGCTACGTACTTGTTCTTGCAGGCTTCTTTTGGAATCAAACTCGATGAAACAATTGTGATTTATCGCCATGAGATACAGTCCTTATTCTCAGTGAACCTCAGTCCAATTTGTATAAAAGAGCAAGAAATGCGCCAGAGTTCATATTGATGTTTTAAGAGTGTGTTTTGCTCTCTCTCAACCCCGAAAATTACGTTGTCCCAAACTAGAAAATCGTTCTGTCCCAACCTGAAAATTAAATTGGCTCTACGTCTCCGATGCATTCCGTTCATAAAGTAAAGGCAGGCAAATAATCTCGATAAGGAAAGCGTATGAAACAGGGAATGACGATGAAGGCATGGGTTTCAACAGCGGCAGCGACAGTTGTACTGGGTTGTTTTGGAGTCGCACAAGCATCGGAGCTTGCAGCCATCGAAAAGCAAGGCTTCATGAAAGTGGCGACAGAAGACAACTACTCTCCATTCAACTATATCGACCGCGGTAAGCCTGCGGGGATTAACAAAGATCTGCTTGATGAGTTACGTGAATATTCGAAGTTCGATATCGAACAAGAGATCTTACCTTGGACAGGACTACTCGCTTCGGTATCTGCGGGTCAATATGATGTGGCGTTAACTGGCGCGATCATTACCGATGCTCGCTTGAAGGCCTTTGATTTCACTCCACCTATCGCTTCAGCGCAGCATTACTTCTTAACCAGAGCTGACGCGGAAGATATTAATACGGTAGCCGATTTAGATGGAAAAACAGTGGGCTTACAAGCGGGCAGTGCTTTGCTAGAAAGGCTTCCAGAGCTCGAAGTGATGCTCGAAGCACAAGGCAAATCTTTGGGTAAAGTGGTGCAGTATCAATCCTACCCAGAAGCGTATTCCGACTTGGCAATCGGCCGAATAGACTATGTGATCAACAGTGTGGTTTCAGTTAACGAGGTAGTGAAGTCGAAGTCAAAGGTATTCAAAAAAGGCGAAGCAGTCTCTGGCCCAGGTTTCGTTAGCTGGCCAGTTCCTAAAGATAATCCTGAGCTTTTGGCTTACCTAACGGAATTCTTCCTACACCTTGAGCAAACAGGAAAAATGGCAGAGTTGCAGAAGAAGTGGTTCGGTGAATCGTTCGACCAACTCCCTTCAGAAGCCATCACTTCGGTTGAGCAGTATCACAAGCTAACAGCCGTTCAATAGATGAATAAGCATGCGCCGACACAAACAGTTAGCGGCTGTTTGTGTCCATGCCAATGGGTTCAAAGCGGTTTAACCCATGAGTCTTTGGCGCACAATCTATCGAAAGAAGTCGCTGATCAAAGAGGTCGTTTATGGATTATTACGCTTGGGAACAGTTACTACAGGGCGCGTGGGCAACGGCATGGATATCGGCAGTATCGATTGTATTAGGTGTCGTCATCGGCCTAATGATTGCCTTAGTTAGAATGATGAAAATCCCGTTTGTGGATCAAATGTTGGGTATCTATGTCAGCTGGGCACGAGCAACGCCTTTGGTGACACTGGCTCTGTTTATTTTCCTTTCTTTTCCGTCATTTGGCATCAATTTAGATAAACACGTTTCTGCTATTTTAGCTCTCACACTCAATACATCGGCATTCAATGCAGAGATTTGGCGCAATGCCTTTCTTAACTTTTCAAAAGGACAAATGGAAGCGGCAGAAGCCATTGGTATGAGACGTATCACTTATTTTCGCCGCATCATGTTCCCGCAAATGGTGATCATGAGCCTACCAGCGCTAGTCAATGAGATGTCGTTCTTAATCAAAGGCAGCCCAGCGATTGCGGTGATCGGCATCGTCGACCTAACTCGTGTCACCAATCGAATCTCTGCGGTTACCTATGAACCACTTGGGCCGATTCTATGTGCCGGTGCCATTTACATGTTGATTATTGGCGTGTTGGTGAAGTTGCAAGCTGTGGCTGAAAACCGAGCCACTTATCTGCAGCAATAAGTGCATACATCTGTTTACAGTAGCAGCAACAGTTTGGCCGTCATCACTACTTGGTCAGCTACACCATTTACCTGCTTGTGAAGCGTCATTGAGTGGGTAAATTTAAGGAGTAAATATGGAAGAATGGAATATTATCTGGCAACAAAAAGAGCTGTTTGCTTCTGGTTTTGTAACCACGTTTTATCTTTTTGTTTCGTCTTCAATCTTGAGTTTCGTCATAGGCATTGGTTTGTTGTACTGTCTCGAAAACTCGAGACTCGGTGTTAAGTACACCATCAACAGTTTGATAGGCATGATGCGCACCTTACCGTTTCTGATTTTAGCCTATCTGCTCTATTACGGTTTGCCTCAGGTTGGCATTCGACTAGATGCAGTGACTGCGGGAATCATCGCACTCAGCCTCTATCATGGTACGTATTTCTGTGAGATTTTCCGAGGTGTTCGTAAGGGGTTAGAGCCTGGTTACATCGAAGCGGCGCACGCTTATGGCTTTTCTAAACTCAAAACCTTCACACGAGTCATCACACCCAACGTGTTGTGTAAGTCGGTTCCTCTGATCACTAACCAACTCATCATCTGCTTAAAAGACACTGCGTTTCTTAGCATCATCACCGTCGCAGAAATTACCGCGGCCGCCAACAGCATTCAATCGACCTACTTCATCCCATTGAATGCGTTCATCATTGCTATCGCGCTCTACTGGGTTGTGAGTATTGCACTTGAAAGCATCACCAAACGAATCCAAACCAAAGTTGAACTTAGAGGACTTAGCCATGCTTAAACAATCAGAGATTATTGAAACGGAAGCACCGATTAACCCTTCTTTGGGCGTGAATTTGGAAGTGATTGAGTGCGAGCCACTATTGGAAGAACGAGAGACGATCATCAAGGTTGAAAACCTGTCGAAACAGTTTGATGGCATCGAAGTACTGCGAGACATCAACCTCAACATCAACAAAGGCGATGTGGTGAGTATTCTCGGCTCGTCAGGTTCGGGGAAATCGACGCTACTGCGTTGCATGAACTGGTTAGAGCAGCCAGAGCGCGGCACGATTTTTATGGGTGATGAGCGTATTGGTATCAACTCTGAAACGGGTAAGCCACTCAAATACAAAGAGTTGGCGAAACTTCGAGAGCGTCTTGGAATGGTTTTCCAAAGCTTCAACTTATGGTCGCATCTCACCGTGTTGCAAAACGTCATGGAAGCGCTGGTTCATGTTAAGAAGATAGCGAAATCAGACGCCGAGGAGATGGCTCGTAAGCAACTCGACAAGGTTGGGATGTCACACAAACTAGAGAGTTACCCAAGCATGTTATCGGGTGGGCAAAAGCAACGTGTCGCGATTGCCAGAGCTCTCGCGATGGAACCGGATGTATTGCTGTTTGATGAGCCAACCTCCGCGCTCGACCCTGAATTGGTCGAAGAGGTGTTACTGGTAATGAAGAAGCTATCGCAAGAGGGTTACACCATGGTGGTGGTGACTCATGAGATGGAATTCGCGCGTCAGGTGTCGGATCAGGTGGTATTCCTTGAGAAGGGCATCTTGATTGAGAAATCCAACCCTGAGAAGTTCTTCACTAACCCAGATTCAACAAGGGTAAGGAAGTTCCTCAAGCTTGATTCATGAGCTAGATGATTCGCGCACCTTAATGTTTGATTGTTAAAAAACTCCGACTGAATCAGTCGGAGTTTTTGTATTTGTGTTGCTACCGCATTAAGAGGATGTGGTACTAGCCAATGCTATCAATGTGGATCACTACTGAGTCTGGTCGCCAGTATTCCAGTTCGCAGTCCATCAACTCGCCATCTTGCTTGTAGTTCACACGGCAGATCTTCAGCACCGGTTGACCCTCAGCCAAATTTAGCGCCTTAGCGACATAGGCTGGGGCTGAAGTGGGAATTACATCAAAACGCGAGCGTTGGGTCTCGTAGCCGTATTTTTCTCGGTAGATGCCTGTTAGTGACATGGTGAGGTTTTCCGACAAGACACCATCAAATAAGGGCGCTTTCAGTACATTTTCAACAAACAGCACTGCTCTACCATCAATAAAACGCAAGCGCTCAATCACGTGTATTGGCGTTATCTGCTCTATCTCTAATGCTTTGGCGTAATCGCCTGTCGCCATCTCTGTACGGGTGCTGAGCAGTCTGGTTTCTGCTATGCGGTGTTGTTCACGAATCATTTGATGAAAGTGAGAACGTGATAATGGGTTATAGCGAACACGTTCGGGTGACACATACCAGCCACGGCGCTCTTCTCGGTATATCAAACCTTCGGTTTCCAGAGACACCAACGCATCTTTGAGCGTGATTCGTGTGGTGGAAAACAGTTCGCTAAGGTTTCTTTCTGATGGCAGTTTTTGCCCTTCAATGAAGATACCTGATTGAAGCTGCTCTCGAATACTCGCCTTAATTCTTCCTAACTGTGTCCCTGACTGCCCGGTGCCCAATGTTCTCATTACTGATCTAGTCCATAAGTTCGTGTGCTTAATAAGGTAAACCATGGAGTTAACAGGAATGTGACAGTAAACAATGGCTTATTGTCATATGAGTGAAATATAACTGCCACGTAAATGCACTCGAACTGTCAAATAACTTACGGCAAACCGTCACATTCCGGCTATAGCATACAAAACGAACTTACTGACCTAGTCCAGAAGGATAGAGACAATGAAAACTTTGCTTAGCCGTTCTACTGTATCGCCAGCTAAATTAATCGGTTCACCTGCAAAATTAATCGGCGCAACGCTAATAACGGCAACACTTTCAATGCCAGCGATGGCGAAGGATGCTGATCTTGAGTCACTGATTGAAGCCGCTCAAAAAGAGGGTGCAGTTTACAGTGTGGGTATGCCAGACAGTTGGGCAAACTGGAAAGGCACATGGACTGACCTGAAAGCAAACTACGGTTTGAAGCATCAGGATACCGATATGAGCTCGGCGCAAGAGATCTCGAAATTTGAAGCAGAGAAGAAAAACGCAACCGCTGATATTGGTGATGTGGGTTTCGCATTCGCACGTGTGGCCGTAAAGAAAAACGTCACTCAGCCATACAAACCAACCACTTGGAATGACATTCCAGACTGGGCAAAAGACAAAGATGGTCACTGGGCTCTGGCTTACACAGGTACTATCTCGTTCATTTCAAACAACAACCTTGTTGAAGATGCGCCGAAAACTTGGAGTGACCTACTAGAAGGCGACTACAAAGTCACAGTGGGCGATGTCGGCGTAGCCGCGCAAGCAAACAACGCGATTTTAGCGGCAGCATTTGCTAATGGCGGTGACGAGTCGAACCTGAAACCAGCGATTAAATTCTTTGGTGAACTAGCGAAGCAAGGCCGCCTATCTTACACAGATCCAAGCATTGCGAACCTTGAAAAAGGCGAAGTGGAAGTAGCAATCATGTGGGACTTCAACGCACTGAACTACCGCGACAAGATTGACCGTGAGCGCTTTACCGTAAGCATCCCGCAAGATGGCTCAGTGATCTCTGGTTACACCACCATCATCAACAAATACGCGAAAAACCCGAATGCGGCGAAGTTGGCTCGTGAATACATCTTCAGTGACCAAGGCCAAATCAACTTAGCAGAAGGTTACGCGCGCCCAATCCGTAGCAGCGTTACGCTACCTCAATCAGTACAAGACAAGCTGATCTCAAACGATGAATACAGCAATGTTCACCCAGTGACTGACTTCTCAGCATGGGAAAAATCAGCACGTCGCCTGCCACGTCAATGGCAAGAAAGCGTATTGATTCACCAGCAATAACCCCGCTTAACACACCACCTTCAATAGGTGGCTTATAGAAACAAGCAATAGAGAATAGACCATGAGCAATAAGGTTATCCTTGTTGTTCTAGATGGACTGAACTATCAGGTAGCCCGTGATTGCATGGGCTACCTGAACGGTCTTCTAGAACTAAGCGATTTGCAGACAAAACAGGGCGATATGTATGAGAAACAGGGCGATTTGCAGAATAAACAGAGCACTTCGCAGAGCACGCAAAAAAACAAGCTGCGCGCCACGCTTTACCCTGTGCAGGGTGAGCTGCCATCTATGTCCCGTCCACTGTATGAGTGCATTTTAACTGGGGTTCGCCCTGTCGAGAGTGGCATCGTCAACAATCAAATCGTGCGTTTATCGAATCACGAGTCGGTATTTAGCTTGGCGAAGTCGCAGAACAAAGTGACGGCTGCAGCGGCATATCATTGGGTGAGCGAGCTGTATAACCGAGCGCCATTTGATGCAGTACGTGACCGTTTCACCAACGATGAAACCATGAACATCCAACACGGTTGTTTCTACCACTGGGACCACTACCCAGACGAAGCCTTGTTCTTGGATGCAGAGCATCTGCGCGTCACTCATCAACCTGATTTCTTATTGATTCACCCAATGAACATTGACGATATGGGACACAAGCATGGGCTAGATTCTCGCCAGTACCGCAACAGTGCACGTGGCGCGGATATCTACCTATCGAACTACCTTGAGAAATGGGTAGATGATGGTTATCAAGTGATCATCACCAGTGACCACGGCATGAACAATGACTTGTCTCACGGTGGCATTCTGCCTGAAGAGCGTGAAGTGCCATTCTTTGTGATTGGCGATAAGTTCACACACCAAGCCTGTTCAGTGAAACAGACCGATATCTGCGGCAGCGTCTGTCAGTTACTCAACCTTGAACACGATAAATCTTACACTCAGGAATTGTTGGCCTTATGAGCAGTTCTGTAATCACGCAGACCGATGGCTCTGCGCTTCAACCCAAAACCAAATCTTTGTTTCAACGCTTCAAGCCCGCTTTGTGGCTTGCGCCTTTCGCGCTGTTTTTCTATCTTTTCCAACTGGCACCTATGGTTTGGGTGCTGATCAACAGCTTCTTCTATGACGACGAACTCTCTCTCGAAAACTATTCTGAAATATTCGATTCTGCTTTCATGATGCAGGCTTTTGGCAACAGTTTATGGTTGTCGATTTGGTCGAGCATTGTTGGCTTGGCGATTGCAACTCTGTTGGTCTCTTCATTGCGCCGTGTTGATTCTAAAATCCGCGATGCGGTGATCGCGTTTACCAATATGAGCAGCAACTTCTCTGGTGTGCCTCTGTCGTTCGCATTCATCATCATCTTGGGCACCAATGGTGCGATTACCTTATTGCTCAAGCAGTATGGATTGCTGGGTGATTTCGACCTTTACGGCAAGTGGGGCTTGCTGGCGATTTACATCTACTTCCAGATCCCATTGGCGGTGTTGTTGCTGTATCCAGCGTTTGATGCTCTGAGTGACGACTGGCAAGCCGCTTCGGCACTGCTTGGCGCGAAAACTTGGCAATACTGGACCAAAATAGCACTGCCTGTGTTGTCGCCTGCCTTGTTCGGCACCTTCATCATCTTGATTGCTAATGCGATTGGCGCCTATGCGAGTGTGTATGCGTTGACCTCGGGCAACTACAACGTGATTACGATTCGTATCGCGAGCTTGGTATCGGGCGACTTGTTCTTAGAACCAAACCTAGCTGCGGCAATTTCAGTGATTCTGATGGCGATGCTGGCCTTCATCACCGTGATTAACCAATGGCTGATCAGCAAAAGCTACGCAGGGAAGAGAAAGTAATGAACACCGTCAATACTCGTTTTCATAAAACGGTTGTCTATTCGATTGTCGGCATCATGATGATCCCGATCTTAGCGACCTTTATTTACTCGATCTCTTCTCGTTGGGGCGCAACGATCCTGCCGGATGGCTTCACGTTAGATTGGTATATCAACCTGCTGACCGATCCTCGCTTCTTACAAGCTTTTGGTCGTTCACTGTTTATCTGTGTGGCAGCACTGTCATTGAGTGTGGTGTTGGTCTTGCCTGCGATTTTCGTTGTGTTTTACTATTTCCCGAAACTCGACAAGGTGATGAATATCCTGATTTTATTGCCGTTCGCGGTGCCGCCAGTAGTGTCGTCAGTCGGCTTGCTTCAGCTGTATGCAGACAGCGAAATCTCACTGATAGGCACGCCGTGGATTTTGATTGGTACTTACTTCACCATCGCGCTGCCATTCATGTACCGCGCGATTGCCAACAGCTTTGAAGCGATTAACTTGCATGACTTGATGGATGCAGCACATCTGCTCGGTGCAAGTACCACCAAGGCGTTCTTGTTGATTATTCTGCCAAACCTTAAGAAAGGCTTAATGGCGTCATTGTTCTTGTCGTTCTCGTTCCTATTGGGCGAGTTCGTGTTCGCCAACATCTTGGTGGGTACACGTTACGAGACACTGCAAATCTACCTATACAACATGCGTCAAACCAGCGGCCACTTCACGTCAGCCCTTGTGATGACGTACTTCCTGTTTATTTTCTTACTGACTTGGTTGGCAAGTCGTTTCAGCCAGGGAACAAAATAATGAGCTATGTAAATGCGAAAAACCTTACCAAAAGCTTTGGTGACAACACGGTGTTTGAAGATATTGAATTTTCCATCGAGAAGGGCGAATTCATTACTCTGCTTGGCCCAAGTGGCTGTGGTAAATCGACTCTACTGCGCAGCTTGGCTGGCCTGAATCCTGTTGATGGTGGCGAGATCTGGGTCAACGGTGAAGAGATTACTCACCAAGTGCCGCAACAACGTGGCATCGGCATGGTGTTTCAATCTTATGCGCTGTTCCCGAACATGACGGTTGAAGGCAATATTGCGTTTGGCCTCAAGATGAAAAAGCTTGCTGCTGACGAGATTAAACGTGAAGTGGCGAAAGTGATTGGACTGGTGGACTTAACGGGTAAAGAGAAATTCTACCCGCATCAGCTTTCGGGAGGTCAGCGTCAGCGTGTTGCCTTGGCAAGAGCCTTGGTGGTCAAGCCGCGTATTCTATTGCTCGATGAGCCACTTTCGGCGTTGGATGCGAAGATCCGTAAACACCTTCGCCAACAGATTCGAGATATTCAAAAAGAGATGAACCTGACCACGATCTTCGTGACTCACGATCAAGAAGAAGCGATGATCATGTCTGACCGCATCTTCTTGATGAATAAAGGTGAGATCGTACAAGCCGGCACACCCGAAGAGATCTACACTCAACCTGCTAATGAGTTTGTTGCTGGGTTCATGGGGCACTACAATCTGGTGCAAGCGAACAAAGCCAAGCAACTTTTCAATATTGAAACAGAGTGGAAAGTGGCGATTCGCCCTGAATCTATCTACGTGAAAGAGCAAGGCCGACAGTATGGCGAGCATATCTCTGCGCCGAAAACGGGCACAATTCGTAACCACCAGCTCTTGGGTAATGTGATTCGCTACCAAGTGGACGTCGATGAATGTGAATTAACTGTCGATTTACTTAACCGTTCCTCTGAGCGACTGTTGGCAAACGGCAGCCAACTTGAACTCCTGTTTAACCTTAACGAAATTCAACCTGTGAGAGCCTAAGATGTTCAAACCTTTGTATGTATTTGATATGGACGAAACGCTGATAAATGCCGATGCAGCGATGCTCTGGAATGAGTTCTTGGTTGAAAAGGGCATTGCCACTGCGCCCAACTTTATTGATGAAGATAAACGCTTAATGGGCCTGTATTCGGAAGGCAAACTGAACATGGAAGATTACCTCACGTTTTCCATGCAGCCATTAGCCGATATGCCAACAGAGCAAGTCACCGCCTTGGTGGAAGAGTGTGTTGAACAGCATATTTTGCCTAAACAGTTCAAGCAGTCGAAACCTTTGATTGAGCAGTTAGAGCGTGACGATATCGACATGTTGATCATCTCAGCCAGCGTCACTTTCTTAGTAGAAGCGGTCGGCCGTAAGATTGGTATCGAGAATGCACTCGGTATTGATTTGATTGAAAGCCAAGGCCGCTTCACGTCTCAGATCTCAGGTGTACCAAGCTACCGTGAAGGTAAAGTAACGCGTTTAAAAGAGTGGTTAGACAATCAAGAAACCAACTACTCAGATATCCACTTTTATACGGATTCAATCAACGACTTACCTTTGTGTGAACACGCTGATTTTGCTTATTTGGTGAACCCGTGTCCGCGTTTGAAAGCGTTAGCAGATCAACCGAATTGGTCGATTCTCAACTGGGATTAACGCTGATCCCATCTTTGAATTATGTTCGCTTTAGAACGAAAAAAGCCGCTGATGAAAGCGGCTTTTTGATTCGTATTATTCTATTTCTAGTTTGTAACCTATCCCGTAAATGGATTTGATGTAGTCACATTTTTCATTTATCGAGACCATTTTTTTGCGTAAGTTTTTGATATGGCTATCGATAGTGCGATCACTGACCACTCTTCTATCGTCGTAGATTTTATCAATCAATTGATCGCGACTATAAATGCGGCCAACATTTTGATAGAGAAGGTGCAAAAGCCGAAACTCAGCTGGCGTTAAACTTAGCTTAATACCACATAGGACAGCGGTCATACTCAATTCATCAATATCAATGGCGTTCGTTGGTGACGTGGCTTGGGGCTTGTTGGAACGGCGCAAAATATTTTTCACCCTCACAACCACTTCTCTCGGGCTGTACGGCTTACATATATAGTCATCTGCACCCAGTTCAAGCCCAACGAGTCGATCAATCTCTTCGACCTTGGCTGTCGCCATAACCACTGGGATGTCACTGAACGTTCTCAGCTCTCGATAAATATCCAACCCGTCTCGATTGGGTAGCATGAGGTCGAGAATAATGAGTTTAGGCGATGCTTGCTTTACCCAGTCAATGACAAGGTTACCATCGATAATATGATGACTTTCAAGGCCAGAGTGCTCTAAGTACTCACACAGTACACTTGCTAATGCAGGCTCATCTTCGACGACTAAAATCACGATTTTATTTCCTTTGGTAACGCTATGATGATTCGTAGTCCACCCAATTCTGAGTGGTCGGCAGTAATGTGTCCTTGGTGCGCTTCAACGATATTTTTACAGATAGATAAGCCAAGCCCAGAACCGCCACTTGAGCGACTGCGCGATTTATCAACGCGGTAAAGCCTCTCAAATAAACGTGGAAGTGATGCATCAGGTACACCTGGATCACTGTCTTCAACGTTGATAATAATACTATCACTAATGTCGGTAACATCTATCGATACATGCCCATTATCGCTAGTGTATCGTGCGCTATTTTCCAACAGATTCACAAACAGTTGTGTCAGTAATCTCTCATCACACGAGGTAAACAGTGGCGCCGAATGGTCATAGTGCTTTGTTAATGTGATGTTTTTTTGTTCTAAACGGATCGAGTTTTGAACGATCACAGAATCAATCAGTTTATGTATATCAACGTTGTTTTTAACATTGAGGTTAAATCCGATGTCATACAGGGAGAGTTGGTGAAGATCCTCAACGAGTTGACCCAACGTGATGATTTGTTGATGTAACGAGTCGATGTATTTTGGTTCAGGTGATCGAATACCGTCTTGTAGCGCCTCTAGTTCACTTCTAAGCACGGTGATAGGCGTTCTAAGTTCATGTGAAATATCTGATAACCACTGTTCTCTAAGTGTTTTCTGTTTTCTTAGTGTCTCGACAACACCGTTGAATATTCCGATGAGATCAGACAATTCATCATTGCCGCTTTTTTTAATGTAGAAATCGAGATCGCCATTTTCGATAGATTTGGCACCTTTCGACAAAGCACGCAATGGTTTCAAAAATCGCCTAACAAGAAACAAAGAGATAAGGAATGAAAGCAACACGGTAATCGATGCGATAGTGCTTACATGCGTCGTTTGTTGTTTGAAAAAGCTTTCTGCTAAAGGCCCTGATATTTCATCCATCTGGACGATGGAGATATACCCAATAACTTGATCATCCAGTGTTATTTCGACTAGTGCTTGATGCTGACCATCTTCAAGGTGATGTAGGTTTTCAGGCGGTCCAATTATGGCTCGCCCGTCTTGATCTAAAATGTTGAGTCGTTGCCAAATAGGTTGAAGGCCTGGCGCTTCCGGCTCTCTTAATGGTGGTGGCGATGAGTGTCTGTCACGAGGATGTGGTCGTGAGGGGCCGCTAATGCTACTGGCGATTAAATGTGGTTCACGCTCTAGCCGCCTCCACTTTTCGGAAGGTGAGTAATATTGCTTTAAGTTATTGGCGAGTTCTTGAGCTAGGGCAAGCTCATTATTATTTGTGAAATCTTGGAGCCCTCTTTGAAAACTGGAGTTAATAAAATAGGTCAGTACAAAGAGCATGGTCACGCACACCATTAGTATTGAAACAAACAGTTTGGTGAAAATTGATATGCGCACGTTCTCTCCAGAAATTAAAGTGAATTAAGACGATAGAGTGAGTTAAGACAATAAAATGAGATAAACCAATATTAGCCCTCGATCGTGTGGGAAATATGGACATTGATTTCTTTATTCATCTTAGGCCATGTATAAGCACTCTTTTGTTAGAAATGAATAGCGAGCTGACAGGGTGCTATACCCCATCAGCTCGCATTGAATTATCACTATTTTAGGATAACCCTCTAACCATTATTGACGTCTTGGTGGTGGTGGCGGAACTTCCTCTTCCGATAGACCACCGCTTCCATCTGCGTCTAGTTTATCAAAGTCATCGGCGAGTGGACCTCTGAGCTCTTCTAATTGTAACTCGCCATCACCGTTTGCATCCATTTCTTCAAAACTTGGCATTTCTCTTGGAGCTTCACGGCTTTCAGCACACGCTTGAAGCGCGAATGTCGATGTCAGTAAAAGTAATGCTGTCGTGATTTTTTTCATAATTTAATTCCTATTCGTAACCAAATATAAGTGTATTTCTTTGACGCAAATAGGTTAGCAATCAAATTAGCAGAGAAAATGGATAAATCTAGGAGATGAAAGTTAGCGTTTAACTTTAATAGGGCATCAGTTCATCAGTTCATCAGCCCATCAAGTCAGGTTGTTTAAACCTCCATTGTTTCTACATAGTTTCCACATTTTCTATTTTTATCCTAGTCCATTATTGAACTCATGAATTTAATGCCTTTAGCAATAAAGGCAGAAAGCTATCGTTGGTATTGAAATGGATTATTTTTTAGGAGCCGTAGAATGAAGGCAATGGTAAAAAAATCAGTCGTTGTCTCTTCTACGTTGTTGGTTGCTTCTTATAGTAACGCTGCTCTTTATAGGGTGGTTTTGGAGGAATCACCAGTAGAAACTGAATCGGTGTATGGGGTCGCAGTTGAACCAGAGCTTGGTACAACGGATTGCTTTAGTACCAGTTGTGGTGACACCGACTACGCATTCGCAGGGGAAGCTCAAAATGCAGAACCAGGTTTTTCCTTTAAAGAGGAGGTCCCCTTTGGCATCGATAACACGTTCTACTATTTGGATTATGACGATATCTATAGCTACTGCACGAGCGAACTTGGCTACGCGACTTGTGAAGCTTGGAGTTCTTTATTGTGGTATGGCGATGATGATGCGGGCATTGGAGGCTTGAAAAATGAGCGTGATGCGTATTACGGGCTGAGCTATCAGACCAATTCCACGGCTTTTTATGATTCTTCTTCGCTAAGCGAGATCCCAGATGTTGGCAGCAACCCACCTGATGTGAGCAGTTATAGTTATTCCTTTGTTGATGGAACAGAGGAGAAGGTCATCACTAAAGTTGACGAGAATGGTTTTGTTCTTGGTAACACCAGCAGTGGTTACTACAGTTATAACAACCAATATATTCAGTTGTATAGGCAGCGTGGTTACTACGATACAGGCACTGAATTTACGGTTCTCCAACCTGAAGCCGATACCAGCATTACGATCAGCGATGCTGACGGCGAAGCGAATATAATCTCCCAAATGGGAAGAACGAGGGCTTTTGACTCTTTCAGTTATGGAGGGGAAAGCTATGTGGTCGGAAGCGCGTCCGTTGCGACTTTTTATTACAGTGATGGATACAAAGATTATGACTCTCCGTACACATCCGACAGTGATGCTGAGGATCTAGATAATTGTATCGATGAAGATATTGAGCCTGCTTTATATCCAGAGTGTCAGAACTTTGCTTTTGCTAATCGAGCTTTTGTCTGGAATATAACCGATGCGAATGGTCCCAATGATGATGGAAACCGTTTTGCAGTATCCGATTGGGAAACCAGTTCGACCTATTACTCTTACAACGATGATGAAGCTTCAGCACAAGCGAGTGTGAGGGCTGCAACGATTTCGTCTAGAGGGACATATAGCTCTTATCCTGTTTTAGTTGGTTACAATACGGAACTAGATGATTCAGATAACTTTCTTATGCAGGCTGCTGTGTTTAGGCCAAGCAGTACGTCAAATTTCAGCGTTTCGGAAAATGCTTGGACGACTACATTTATCGCTAATGCGACGGTAGAAGTGAGTGATTCATACATTCACAGTAATTCTGTCGCAACAGACATTAATGAAAACATGATGGTTATTGGTTATGCAAAAAGAGATGGTGATTATCCGTCGGATCGTGTGTCTGATAATCGTATGTTCGTCGCTGATGCGAATGACACAACGCCAACAGCCACATTCTTCGCAAGTTTAGGTGAAGACATTTTCTTTGACAGTGCAGAGGGAAAAGCAAGTGAGATCAATAGCTACAATGAAATCGTTGGCTATGTTGACGCCGAAACTCACGCTGAAGTAGACGGACATGAAAGAAGGCATCGCGGCTTCATTTTCCCTTATAACGACACTGGTACCGATGCTGATAGACGTGCAAGATATAATGATCAAGCTTGGTGGTTAGACGACCTAACTAACGGTGGTGACGACAGTGATGCCAACAACCACTTTAGAATATTGGACGCAACCGACATTAATGACGCGGGTGTTATCTCAGGGACGGCAATACAATGTTTTGCGAGTGAAAGTAGCTCCTCTTCTATGGCTTATGATTCAACCGCACACTTTGCTTATTGTAATGATGGAGTAGGTGACGAGAGGGTGGTGGCTGTAAAACTTATCCCGATATCTGGAGCAACAAGTGAAGACATTGCTGAAAGAAGTGATGATAGCGCTGAAGATGTTGAACGTAGTGGTGCCGGTACCGGGCTATTGGTGCTTATCAGTTTAATGTCCGTGCTTTCAGTTCGCTTGAAAAAGTCTCGTTCTGTGATTGCCTAAATTGATGACGTGCTCACGAGAGAAACAACCTCTATTTGACCGTCAACCATTAAAGTAATGGGTTAGGTTTGATACTTCGTCCCATAAGAATACCGCTGGGATATGAAGCTTTTTAAAAGAGCATCACCTGTTTTGTGATGCTCTTTTTACGTTCAACATACACTTATCTCTTTCTGCTTTAGCCAAAAAAATCACATGTAACAATTCAATAACATCTCTTGCTCTGCTGTAAATCAAACCACCCTCTTTCAATCCCTTGATAGCACTCACTTTGTTGTTGTGAGGTTTTGTGTGTAACAAATATTTTACAATTTGACGGGTTTTTAGCGTTATTGCCCATTTCCTTCGATGCATTCCAATCTTTCCGCTTGTGGGCCAAATTTAATTAAGGACAAAAAACACGTAATACAAAACCAATAGGTACAAGGAGAAAGTTCATGGTGGATACATACAACCCGCTTGGCACGGATGGATTCGAGTTTGTTGAATACACGGCCGTTGACCACAAGGGAATTGAGCAACTTAAAGCACTGTTTGTGTCACTTGGTTTTGCTGAGATAGCCAAGCACCGCTCAAAAGAAGCTTGGCTGTATCGACAAGGTGATATCAATTTTATCGTCAATGAACAGCCTCACAGCCAAGCGGAAGCGTTCGCTAAAGTTCACGGCCCATCGGTGTGTGGCATGGCGTTTCGTGTCAACGAAGCAACAGCTGCAATGGAGCAAGCGTTTAAGGGTGGCGGTGAAGAGTACAAGACAGAAATAGGGCCGATGGAGCTTAGCATTCCTGCCATTTACGGCATCGGTGAAAGCCTGCTCTATTTGGTGGATCGCTACGGCAAGCAGAGCATCTACGACGTTGACTTCCGATTCTATGATGACGCGGAAGAGCGCATGGCGAAAGCCGATGTTGGTCTTTATGAGATCGATCACCTCACGCACAACGTGAAACAAGGCAATATGGATCTGTGGTCTGGTTTTTATGAGCGTATCGGTAACTTTCGTGAGATTCGCTACTTCGACATTGAAGGTAAGCTGACAGGCCTTGTGAGCCGTGCCATGACCTCACCATGTGGCAAGATCCGTATTCCAATCAATGAGTCTTCAGATGACAAATCACAAATTGAAGAGTTCATTCGTGAATACAACGGCGAAGGTATCCAACACATCGCGCTTGCTACGGATGACATCTACAAAACGGTGAAAACCCTGCGTGATCGCGGCATGGACTTTATGCCAACCCCAGATACCTACTATGAGAAAGTTGACGATCGTGTAAAAGGCCACCGGGAAGATACCGATCTGTTGCGTGACCTACGCGTTCTGATTGATGGTGCGCCGACCAAAGACGGCATCTTGCTGCAAATTTTCACACAGACGGTAATCGGGCCTGTGTTCTTTGAAATCATTCAGCGTAAAGGTAATGAAGGCTTTGGCGAAGGTAACTTCAAAGCGCTGTTTGAATCGATTGAAGAGGACCAGATTCGTCGAGGAGTATTAGACGATGCATAAATGGATCTCGTTTCCTCATCGGGAGGGTGTGTGCTCTAAACAAGCGCACGCCGATTTTCCCGAAGAGGCAATTTATGAGCGAGAGGCGGGCCGAAGTGGGTTCTTCGGCCCAGCGGCTCACTTTCATCACCAACATGCCCCAACAGGTTGGTCGGAGTGGGAGGGTGATCTGCGCCCTCGCGCTTTTGATTTCACGCTGGTGGAAAAAGCCAGCCAGATAACGCCTTGGGCTGTGCCTCATCTTTTGCACAATGCGGACTGCAAAATTCGTGTGTGGCGCATGGACGAGAAGATGGATTTCTTGGTGCGTAATTCCGACGGTGATGAGCTGCTGTTCATTCATCAAGGCAGCGCCGATCTCTATTGTGACTATGGTCATCTAGAGGTGAGTGAAGGGGATTACGTGATGATCCCGCGCTCAACCAATTGGCGCTTGGAGCCAAGTGAGCCGATGTTCATCTTGATGATTGAGAACACAGACGCGGCTTATTCCTTGCCTGAGAAGGGCATGGTCGGCAATCACGCGGTGTTTGATCCAGCGGTTCTTGAAATCCCGTCGATCAACGATCAATTCCGCGCTCAGTACTCCGAAGATCAAACCCAAGTTCAGGTGAAACGCCACGACAAAGTCAGTGTGATCACTTATCCGTTCAATCCTTTAGACGCGATTGGTTGGCATGGGGATTTGGCTGTGGTGAAAGTGAATTGGCGCGATATCAGACCGCTGATGTCACATCGTTACCACTTGCCACCGTCTGCGCATACGACCTTTGTTGGCGCAGGCTTTGTAGTGTGTACCTTTGTGCCACGCCCGATTGAGAGCGATCCAGGTGCGTTGAAAGTGCCGTTCTATCACAACAATGACGACTACGATGAAGTGCTGTTCTATCACGCTGGTGACTTCTTCAGCCGCGATAACATTGAAGCGGGCATGGTGACCTTCCACCCTGCAGGCTTCACGCATGGGCCTCACCCAAAAGCCTTTAAGGCAGGGCAAGCGTATAAGAAAAAGTTCACTGATGAAGTCGCGGTGATGATCGATACTCGCCACGCGCTGCAGTTCTCTGATGAACTCGATAGCGTTGAGAACAAAGAATATGTCTACAGTTGGCAAGACACGGGTTTGCAAGAGACAGGTTCTCAAACCATGGCTGACGATAAGAAGTAAGGGACAAGGATGAAATTAGCAACCAAGAAAAATGGCACTCGCGACGGTCTATTGATGGTCGTAAGTAAAGATCTTAAACAATGTGTAGCTGCAACCGAAATTTTCCATGCGATGCATCTAGCGCCAACCATGCAGGTAGCATTGGATAACTGGGACAGCGTGGCTTCTCAGTTACAAGAGTTATACACCTCGTTAAACAACGGGCATGTGACTGGCAGTGAAGTGTTTGCATCTCAGTATTGTGAATCACCTCTGCCACGCGCATATCAATGGGCGGATGGCAGTGCTTATGTAAACCATGTTGAACTGGTGCGTAAGGCGCGTGGTGCTGAAATGCCAGAAAGCTTCTGGGTTGATCCATTAATGTATCAAGGAGGCTCAGATGCGTTTATCGGCCCTCGTGACAATATCGAATTTGCCAGCGACGAGTGGGGCATCGATTTCGAAGGTGAGGTTGCGATTGTCACCGGTGATGTGCCTATGGGCGCTAGTGCTAAGCAGGCGCATGATTCGATTCGTCTGCTGATGTTAGTGAATGATGTGTCGCTGCGCGGCTTAATTCCGGCAGAGCTCGCCAAGGGCTTTGGCTTCTTCCAGTCTAAACCGTCTTCTGCGTTCTCTCCGGTTGCGGTAACACCTGATGAGCTTGGCGAGCAATGGAAAGGCAGTAAGGTACATTTACCGTTGATATCGACCTACAACGACCAGCCTTTTGGTTGTCCGAATGCCGGTGTAGATATGACCTTCAATTTTGCAGAGTTGGTTGTGCATGCAGCTAAAACTCGACCATTATCGGCAGGCGCGATCATAGGTTCAGGCACGGTATCGAATAAGCAAGGCACTGACCACGGCACCTCAATTGCCGAGGGCGGCGTGGGCTATTCATGCATTGCCGAGGTGCGCATGATTGAGACGATTCGCGATGGCAAACCTTCGACTCAATTCATGTCGTTTGGCGACTCGATTCGCCTAGAGATGTTTGATACGGCGGGTGATTCCATTTTTGGTGCGATTGACCAAAAAGTTAGCCAATATCGAGCGTTATAACCCATATTATAAAGATTCAGCTCGAGCGAGATCATTGTATGAATCAGAACATGACACTTTACGGTTATTGGCGCTCTTCGGCCGCCTATCGGGTGCGTATTGGATTGAACCTAAAGCAACTCGACTATGAGTCTAAATCGGTGCATTTGGTGCGTAATGGCGGCGAGCAGCATGATCCACAATATCGCGAGCTCAATGCCAGTGAATTAGTGCCGGTGCTGGTGGATGGTGAAGTTCAACTCAATCAGTCGCTGACGATCTTGCAATACTTGGACGAAAACTATTTGTGTGAGAGCAGCCCAGACGCCTTGTTGATTCCTGAGCAAACACCATTGCGCTATCAAGCGTTGGCTATGGCTCAGGATATTGCGATAGAAATTCACCCTCTGAACAACCTGCGCGTGTTGCAGTATTTGGAGCGGGAATTGTCGTGCGAGCAAGAGGCGAGAATGGACTGGCTTCATCATTGGATGAACCAAGGTTTCCGTGCTCTAGAAGAGAAACTGGCAAAGCACAGAAAAGCACACGGTGATTCGGTGTATAGCCTCACCGATTCACCATGCATTGTCGATATTTGCTTGGTGCCACAGGTGTATAACGCGCTGCGTTTTGGCGTTGATATGTCACCTTATCCGCTGATTAACTCAATTGTCGAAGCGTGTAATCAGTTACCCGCTTTTATCGACGCGATGCCAGAGAACCAAGCGGATGCGAATGAGTCCATGTAGATTCACTGATGTAAATGCAAATACTCTTCCCTTGCGCTGCCAAAACCGCTTCTTGAAAGAAGCGGTTTCCAACATTAAATATATTAAATACAGTTAGTGTGTGAATATTTATCTCGTTTAGAACTAATATGGATTTAATAAAAAGCCTTGTTATTAATTAAAAGGCTTTACCCCAAGGTTTTATATTAGTGGTGATTATCATTCGATAATATTAATAATAAAAAATACCTTCACCTTTAGTAATCAGAGTACCAGCTTCATTGGTGATTATTTTATCTAAATCAAATAATGAACCAATCGCCGCATTACCCAATCCAGCTTCAACGAACTTACAAACGGCATCAATTTTTGGCCCCATAGAACCAGTAGGGAATGAAAATTCTGCTAAACCAGCAGGCGTTGCTTGCTTCATTTCTGCTTGGTCTTCTTTACCATAGTTACGGAAAATCGAACCATCGGTTAAGATAATAAATAAGTCGGCATGGATTTTTTCAGCCAGTAATTCAGCCGTAAGGTCTTTGTCAATTACGCACTCTACGCCAGTACTCTTACCATGCTCAATACTCACGGGAACACCACCGCCGCCACAAGCGATAACAAGGTTTTCTGTATCTAGAAGAGTTTCAATTTGCTGAATTTCAACAATGCTTTTTGGCATAGGAGAAGGCACAACGCGACGGTAATACTCGCCATCAGCTTTAAACTGCATTGTGCTTTGAGCCATTAACTCTTTAGCTCGTTGCTCTGTATATACAGGGCCAACAAATTTAGTTGGGTTAGCAAACGCAGGGTCTTTTTTGCATACTTCAGTTTGCGTGACTAGCGTCGCTACGTCTAATTCAGGGTCAATGTTTCTTAGTTCTTGCTGTAACATATAGCCCACCATGCCACAGGTTTGAGAGCCGAGTACATCCATTGGATACGGGGTCGTCTCAGGCGAATATTCGTTATAAGCCGCGTTTTGTTCCATCAACAAACCTACTTGTGGGCCATTACCATGAACGATAACAATCTCATGCTCGCGTGCGATCGCGGCAATACTCGCCGCTGATTTGATTATATTTTCACGTTGGTTCTCAGCCGTTAATGCTTGGCCTCTTGCTAAAAGAGCGTTACCGCCTAAAGCTAATACTATGCGCATGATAATGTCTCCGATCATTTAATAATGATTTTATTTTACGTAGGGATTAACCGCTTGTTTCTAATTAAATTCAAGCTTATTAATAACAGTGACTAAGTTTTTAATCACTCTTAAGTAATTAACATACCGAGATAGTATGGGAAAATAATCGTCCTAAATGTGATAGTTATCAAATTATTATTTCACTAGAAATGGAGCTGTGGAAATAGGAGTTATTGCAATTCGATTAAATATCCATAAGCTTGGATACAATCTAGCGGTGGAGGCTTTTTTGGTATGAATGATTCGTCTTTAGTGAATATTATCTCTGGCTATAAAATGATTAATTTTCTATTTTTGTTTTAAATATGATGAGCAGATCGCATTAAGAGCTTTAGAAAAGGCACGAAGCCAAACTGATGAGAGGGTTCATGAGCTTTAATAGTGGCTTCGATTCGGTTTTCAATCGGCTGCCTTTACTCTAGGTGTTATCTGACAGCCAAATGAAAATCGGAGATAGTTAGCCACTTTCTAAGGCTCAACACTAAAGCGAAACAACACTCTTTATCTCTTCCAAAACCTCGGCGTTAGCGATAGCCCCGAGGTTTTCTACATTTTTGCCATTGATCACCTGTTTCACAGCCAACTCCACCAGTTTGCCAGAGCGTGTTTTTGGCACGTCGCTGATCGCAAATATCTGGCTTGGCACGTGTCTTGGCGAACAAGAGGATTTGAGTTTGCTTTTGATGGCTGTCAGTAACTTTTCATCTAAACTCACACCTTGCTGCAGCTGAACAAACAGCCATACCTGTTCATTGCGGTCGATGTTTTTACCGACTGCTATCGAATCGATGATGCCGTCAATGGTGTTCACTTTCTGATAGATTTCGGCCGTACCAATTCGCACGCCACCGGGGTTGAGTGTGGTGTCGCCTCGCCCGTAGAACAGGTAGCCGCCATGTTCGCTCTGTGCGACTTCATCACCGTGATGCCACACATTGTCGAACCTATCCCAATAGGTGCTGTGATAGCGCTCTCCGGTGTCATTCCAAAAGCCAGCGGGGAAGTTGGGTAGGGAGTTGGTGCATACTAATTCGCCACGTTCGTGATCGACCTTTTGACCAGACGAATTGAACACCTTGATGTCGACGCCGAGCCCGGCCTGTTGGCACTCACCGCGATACACAGGCGAGATTGGGTTACCCAAAACAAAGCAGCCACAAATATCCGTGCCGCCAGAAATCGACGCTAAATGCAGGTCTTGCTTGATGTGCTTGTAAACGTAATCGAACTGCTCTGGGTAAAGCACAGAACCCGTCGAGCACAGTGTTCTCAAATGAGGAAGCGAGTGACTGTCTATTGGCGAGAGTTCGGCTTTCTCAATCGCCTCTAAATACTTGGCTGAGGTGCCAAATGTCGATACGTCAGCACGCTGCGCTAAATCCCATAGAACGTTAGGTTGCGGGTAAACCGGGCTACCATCAAAGATAACCAAACAAGCACCGCTGGCGAGCGCAGATACGTGCCAGTTCCACATCATCCAACCACAAGTGGTGTAGTAGAACACGCGATCTCTTGGTTTAATATCGCAATGAAGCTGATGCTCTTTTAGGTGGTTGATGGTAGTGCCACCGACAGAATGCACTATACA
Organism: Vibrio sp. F13; assembly: GCF_020806305.2. NCBI lineage: Bacteria > Pseudomonadati > Pseudomonadota > Gammaproteobacteria > Vibrionales > Vibrionaceae > Vibrio > Vibrio sp. F13. Next base: position 423,699 of record NZ_CP170176.1, read on the forward strand.
TTTGGGTTTGCCTGTGGTGCCGGAAGAGTAGAGTACAAACAACGGTTCATTGAAGCCGACACGAGTAAATCGAAGAGGTTTTGTCTGATAGTGATTAATGATGCTGTGCCAGCTTAGAATCGACACATCATGTTCAACTTTTTTCTTCTCTAAATCGCTCTTCTCTAAGTCATTACTCGGTTTCAAATAACCGATCTCACACACCTGTTTTAATTCGTTTAAGTGTTCGATGATTTCACGGTTCTTGCCCGCCATATCGAACGTTTTGCCATTGAAGGTGTAACCGTCACAGGTGAACAGCACCTTAGGTTTCACCTGTCCGAATCGCTCAATCACACTCTCTACTCCAAAATCAGGCGAGGTCGATGTCCAAATCGCGCCTAAGCTGGTGGCGGCTAGCATGGCTATCACGGTTTGTGGCAGATAGGGAGTATACGCAGCAACTATATCACCTTGTTTCACTCCGCTATCGACAAGCCATTGCTGAACACTAGAGACAGCTTCACACAGGGTTTCCCATGTATAACTCTGTTGTTCGCCACGTTCATTCTCAAACCAAATCGCAAGCTCATCAGGCATGGTGTGTGCCAAACGCAGCAAGTTCTCGGCGTAGTTTACTTGTGCATTGGGAAACCAAACCGCATCACGGTTCGATTTAGGCTGCTGCCAGCGGCTCCCACCTTGAGCTTTGATGGTCTCGCTTTCTGCCTTGTTAATAGAGTCTTGTGAGCCGACTACTCCACAAAACTGCCACACGTTTTGCCAAAACGATTCCGGCTGAACTACAGACCATTGGTGGAGTTCGACATAGTTTTTTACGTCCCTATCTAGGTTTAACCAAGACTGTTCAAGGCTATCGATGAATCGGGTTAAGTTGGCATTGGCGATACGCTGCTCGCTTGGCTGCCAAATGGGCTTATTGCTTCCGTGCATTCCTTTACCTTTAACAAAAAGTTAACGTTTTCAGTCTGGTATTTAGGTTTTACAAAGTCAAAAGTTCAGCAAAATAAGCGCTTGGTGGAATTGTGTAAATAAAATGTTACACGATCGCTTGTTTCGAAAAATCGCGCAAATTGGCGCTTATAAGGAGTGGAGATAGGCTTAAAGTGAGACATTCGAAAGGAGGAGTGTAATGACTCAATATCATTCTAAGCCCGTGAGCCAAGAGGGATGGGTTGAGTGGAGCCTCGAAGAAGACGCTATTTGGCACGACTTAGTGAAAAGGCAACTGGACGTGATTAATGACCGCGCATGCGATGCTTATTTGCACGGTTTGACCTTGCTGGATCTACCATTAGACAGAGTTCCCCAGCTGCCAGAGATAAATAAAGTGCTAATGGAAACAACCGGTTGGCAAGTTCAGCCTGTGCCTGCATTGATCGATTTCGACCGATTCTTTGATTTGCTCGCCAATAAGAAATTCCCAGTTGCGACATTTCTGAGAACGCGAGACGAGTTCGATTACTTACAAGAACCTGATTTCTTTCATGAAATTTTCGGCCATTGTGCCATGCTCACTAATGCCGATTTCGCGGCTTTCACTGAGCATTATGGAAAACTAGGCCAAGCCGCCACATCTAAACAGCGCGCTTATCTTGCCCGTTTGTATTGGTTTACGGTTGAGTTCGGTTTAGTAAAAGAAGGCCAACAACTGAAAATCTATGGCGGTGGCATTCTTTCGTCTCCAGCGGAAACTATGTATGCGTTGGGAGGGGATTTGGCCGTTCGCGAGCGGTTCGATCTGCAAACGGTTTTAAGAACGCCTTATCGTATCGACATCATGCAGCCGAAATATTACGTGATCGACGAGCTATCTGAGCTCTTTAAAATCAGTCAGGAAAACCTATTACAGCAAGCTGATCTCGCCATCGATGCGGGGTTACTACCACCACTTTTTGAACCCAAGGAACCAACACATGTTGAATGAACAAAAATGCGAAGCCTGCAGTATCGACGCGATTGCCCTAAGTGAAGATGAACAACAATCTTTACTGTTGGAGTTGTCAGACTGGCAGATCATCGAAAGAGACGGCATCCCGCAGCTTGAGAAAGTGTTTAAGTTTAAGAACTACAAACAAGCGTGGTCATTCAGCAACAAGGTGTCAGAATTGGCAGAAGAAGAGTTCCATCATCCTTCGATCTTATTGGAGTGGGGCAAAGTCACCGTCACTTGGTGGAGCCACTCAATCAAAGGCTTGCATAAGAATGATTTCATCTGCGCCTCACGCTGCGATGTGTTCGCGGTGAGTGAATAGTTTTGTAGGTTAGAAGTTACTCTTGCAACCTCTGTGATGCGATTAACTCATTATTCGGCTCATAATGTGAGTTGAATAATTGCCTTAAACAGCTCATAGTATGAGTTGAATAAGTGATATTTTCGCATCATGGGGCGTAATATGTGGATTTGGCAGCAAGATAATTGGCCAAACTTTGTTTGGGATAATCAGAGAATAGGCGTGAGGTTAAGAGAAGTTCGGCTTAATCAGGGCATTTTATTGGGTAAGATTACCTCCCAGTCGGCAGACCAATCCCAAACCATGCTCGACACCTTATTAGCGAACATAGTCCATTCCAGTGCGATTGAGGGAGAAAAGCTGAATGCCTTCTCTGTTCGTTCTTCTTTAGCCAACAAACTTGGCGTGAGTGAAGAGCGACCTTTTCCTACGACAGAACAAACCGATGGTTTAGCTGAAATTATGTTGGATGCGGTGCAGAACCTAACAGAGCCACTAGCGCTTGATAGGATCTTACATTGGCACGATAGGCTGTTTCCTCAAGGTTACACCATGTTTAACCCTGTAATCGGAGGTCAGCTAAGAGGTGATACTCCCATGCAAGTGGTATCGGGAAGAATTGACCGTCCGACCGTACATTTTGAAGCGCCTAGTCGAGACATTCTTGATGCTGAGCTAGATGCGTTTATCAAATGGTTTAATGATTCACTTACCGACGCCACACTCGATCCTCTATTGCGAGCCGCAATCACTCACCTTTGGTTTATCACCTTACACCCGTTAGATGATGGTAATGGTCGTATTACTCGATTGTTGACCGACTTGGCGTTAGCACAGGCCGAGCAGCAGTCGGTACGCTTCTATGCGATGTCGGTGGGAATTCTCGCTAACCGCAAGCATTACTACGAGATATTGGAGCGAACCCAGAAAGGGGGACTCGATATTAGCGAATGGTTGATGTGGTTCTTAGATACGTTAGACGAGACGTTTACAGGGGTTTTCGCTGAGGTCGACCAAACTGTATATAAGACCAACTATTGGCGCAGCATCGACCAAACCAAGCTTACAGCAGAGCAAGTAAAAGTGCTGAATAGGATGCTCGATGGTGATTTTTCAGAAGGTATCAATGCCAGCCAATATCAGAAAGTAGCAAAGGTGAGTAGTGCTACAGCAACACGTCATTTGAACGCTTTGATTGAGCATGGCTGCTTAGTTAAATCTGGTTCTGGCGGACGAAGCACCCGCTATCTGTTGCCGAAGTAGGGTCTATGCCTTTGATGTATCTCAGGGTAAGTTTGACCTAGCTATTAGCGACCACATCCCCCTGCTCTGCTTTCAATTTAGAGTATCAAAAACTCATAAATCTCAAAAGAATAATGTTATGCAACTGCAGTTCTATATTGGTATTATGATACTTTGATAAGCGTGATGAATCGAGTTAAATGATGCAGTTAGATGAGTATATTAAAGAGACGTTAGTACAGATAGTAAAAGGCGTGAATGATGCTGCTCAAGAGGTTTCTTCGTTAGGTGGCACTGTTAATCCTCATGCAACGTTTATTGATGTTGGTTTTGATGTACACCCTGAAAAGCCACCAAAGCAAACTATTAAATTTGATATAGCAATCCAAGTAAAAGAAAGCACTGATGTTGATGCTAGCGCAAAAGCCAAATTATCAGTTTTCTCTATCGGAGGCGGTATTAAAAACTTAGATGAATCAAACATTGCTCATAGAGTCACTTTTGAAGTTCCTTTAGACCTCCCTTGCCAAGCTTTTACTAATATAGAGTAAGCGTGTTAGTTATGCTGCTGCTTTTCTCGAAATGCAGCAGCATTGGCCATACAAAGATAACATTTACCCCTCTACTTTTTATCTTGTAACGGCTCTTTAGCCAAACACACTTTCCCAAACTAGCTTGACCTGCATCAGCGACTTGCTGCTTTCTCGTCCGACAACCCCCACTATTGCTCATAGTATTGGTTTTATGAGGCTGCTCTATGATATATTTCTCGGCCAAGCGTATTACAGACGAAGGCTAATAATGTCTATCAACCTTTCACTCCTTCCACCCAGTGAGAAAAATAAAATCGAACTGGATAAGCAAGCATCGTTTCTTGTATGGAAACTGAAGCAAGCGAAATGTGGCCCTGAAGCCATTGTTGAAGAAGCAATGAAGCTAGGTGACCCAGATGAAAAGGTGTGGTTTGAACAGTCTGTAGAAAAATACAAACGGGTAATGGGTGTTGCATAAACGCAGACAAACCTTGCCCAGCAGTGCTGTAGAATTGAAATGACACAGTAATTTGCTAGAATTTGCACCGTTAATTGAATCAGAGAGAAGATCCCGATGGGAAGAAGTTTTGAAGTGCGCAAGGCCTCAATGGCGAAAACTGCAGGCGCAAAAATTAAAGTTTATTCTAAATACGGTAAAGAGATTTACGTACTGGCTAAGAACGGCAGCTCTGACCCAGACATGAACCTACCTCTTAAGCACCTGATTGCTAAAGCGAAGAAAGACCAAGTACCAGCACACGTTATCGAAAAAGCGATCGATAAAGCGAATGGCGGCGGCGGTGAAGACTTCCAACCAGCTCGTTACGAAGGTTTTGGCCCAGGTGGCACAAGTGTAATCGTTGACTGTCTAACTGACAACGGCAACCGTACTTTCCAAGACGTTCGTCAATGTTTCGTTAAGACTGGCGCGAAAATCGGTGTTGAAGGTACTGTGTCTCACATGTTCGCTCACCAAGCTGTATTCCAGTTCAAAGGCGAAGATGACGAGATCATCCTAGAAACGCTAATGATGGAAGACGTAGACGTGACTGACGTTGAGCTAGAAGACGGTGTTATCACTGTATTCGCTCCAACGACTGAGTTCTTCAAAACGAAGACTGCACTAAACACTGCGTTCCCAGAGCTAACGCTAGACGTTGAGGAAATCACTTTCGTTCCTCAAACAACTACACCAGTAGCTGAAGAAGATTCTGAGAAGTTCCAGAAGTTCTTAGACATGCTTGACGACTGTGATGACGTTCAGCAGGTTTACCACAACGCTGAGCTGTAATCTTTACAGTAACAACAGTTATTAAAAAACCGAGCCTAGTGCTCGGTTTTTTTATGAACGTTATACCTGATTTTCCTTGATCATCGTTCCATAATGTACGGCTGACAAAGCGTTCTCTGGTCGCGATTTATCGCTGAACTTCATTATATTGTTCGTCTTATCCCGACATGAATCTGATTTAAGTACTCCCTGAGTATCATCGGGGTGATCGCCAAGCGTATTTAGTGTACAAAGAAAGAAAATATCAGCCAAAGGCTTTGACCCTGCTTATTGATGCATTGATTGAGAGTGTTCGATCTTTTCATAGCGATGGTTTGGTCAAATAAAAGGAGAAAGAAATGAAAGTAAGTTTTATCGGGCTAGGCGTTATGGGTTTCCCAATGGCAGGCCATCTAGTCAAAGCCGGTTTTGAAGTAACGGTATTTAACCGCACTCACAGCAAAGCGCTAGGCTGGGCTGATAAACACCAAGGTAAAGCGGCTGAATCTGTGGCTGAGTGTGTAGCGGAAGCTGACGTGGTATTGGTTTGTGTGGGTAACGATGACGACGTACGCAGCATGACAACCAGCGAAACAGGCGCATTGGCAGCGATGAAGCCAAACGCGATTCTTGTCGATCACACTACAACGTCTGCAGTTCTGTCTGAAGAGCTTGAAGTGGCAGCGAAGCAAGCCGGTATTCGCTTTATGGATGCACCTGTATCTGGTGGCCAAGCGGGCGCAGAAAATGGCGTGCTAACCATCATGTGTGGTGGCGAACAAGCGCTTTTCAACGACCTTCAACCTGTGTTCGAAGCTTACGGTAAGTCGTCAGTTCTTATGGGTAAAGTCGGCCAAGGCCAACGCGCGAAAATGGTTAACCAGATCTGCATTGCAGGAGTGTTGAATGGCTTATCTGAAGGCTTAGTGCTTGCTGAAAAATCAGGTTTGGATATCCCAACTCTGGTTGATTGCCTTAAAAACGGCGCTGCTGGCTCATGGCAGATGGAAAACCGTGCTACCACAATGGCACAAGACAAGTTCGATTTTGGCTTTGCAATTGATTGGATGATCAAAGACTTAGGTTTCTGTCTAGATGAAGCTGAGCGCCAAGGCATCCAGCTTCCACTGACTGAAAAGACCAACAACGCCTACAAGGCACTGTCTGCCGAAGGACAAGGCCGCATGGATACATCAGTATTGATGAAAGCCGTGGTTGAAGAGACAAAGAAGTAGAAAGATCGAAGTAATAGGAACTTCGTTTAGATAACTAAAAATAGCCGCGGATTAGCGGCTATTTTTTTGGTTTGAGCTCTGCCGAATGCGTTAATCCAAAATAAATCCCCTCCTAGCCTCCCCTTGATTCATATGTAGATCCCTTGCTGATCGTGGAGAGGGGAGGAATAGAACATCGATCGTTAAAAGTGTCGATATATGTTCAGTGCTAAAGAAAGTTCTCCCCCTCTGCTAAAGATCTAGAGATATTGATGAACCCAGATTGAGGGGGAGTTAGAGGGGGAGGTAACTATGGCTAATTATGCGAATAGTGTTCGTCTAGTTCCTATAAGGTTGAGACCCCACTCACACCGCCTCTCAACCATTCACTCCTCATTATTACCATTCGTCGCATTGGTAAAACTGCGCGACAAATTCTAGTTAACCTTTCAACGTCAACATTTGAAAGGGATTAGAAATTATGACTACTTCACACTCATTTAATTCAGGCTCTACAACTTCTGTGCTTAAGCGTTCATTACTGATTGCACTTGTTTCATTCGCACCCACTTTGGTGCAGGCCAACCCGAGTTCAGACGTGCTCGATATCTATAACCAAGCCGCGCAAGGCAATGAAGATTTGGTTGAGGTGGCGTATGAACGCCTTAACGAAACCTTACAACAAGACGGAGCGACACCACTGACCTTGGTTTACCTCGGAAGCACAGAAACCCTGATGGGGCGTGATGCGTTCTTACCTTGGAACAAGATGAAGTATGTGGAGAAAGGTTTATCAACCATTGATAAATCACTGGTGCTGCTAAAAGACGAAGACCAACCGATTCATGAGCAACCTCGTGTTCAAGGGCTGCCAGATTCTTACTTAACTCGCGCAATGGCCGCGGTGACTTACACCTCGCTACCAGACATGTTTAATCATTTCGATCGTGGTTATGACCTGTTCCTCTCGCTATTGGCTGAAGATGCTTTCCAGCAACAGCATTTCGCTGTGACATCGTGGATTTACCGTTATGCGATTGAGGCATCGATTCGTGCTGAAGACCTAACGCAAGCACAAGCGTGGCTAGAGCAAATGGAAACGGCCGATGCCGACAACATCGAAACGATGACTGCGAAGGCCCTAATAGCGAAAGCGAAATAAAGGGCATGGAAGCTAAACAGTTGGTTAGTAATCAGAGGAAAACGGGATGATTGAATTTAAAGATATCGGCAAAGCATATGTCACAGGCGGTCAACGTGTTGATGCATTAAACGGGGTCGATGGCCATATCCAGCGCGGTGAAATGGTGGCGTTGTGTGGCCCGTCGGGTTCTGGAAAAAGCACACTTTTGAATATTTTGGGTTTGTTGGATATGAGCTATCGAGGACAGATCAATATTGATGGCCAACCGTATCCGACAGAGCAAATCGCCGCTGCACGCTTTCGCCGTCAGTCGTTGGGTTTTGTATTTCAGCGCTTCAATCTGGTTCCAGTGATGACGGCACTTGAGAACGTGGCCTACCCATTGATGTTGAACCAATGTTCGAAACAAGAACAGCAGACCAGAGCACAAGACATGTTAGAGCGTGTTGGGCTAGGCGAATATGTACATCATCGCCCAGACAATCTTTCAGGTGGCCAGCAACAACGTGTCGCGATAGCCAGAGCGCTGATCCACAACCCAAGCTTAGTGATTGCTGATGAGCCGACTGCAAGCCTAGACAGTCACACCGCCAACCTGGTGATCGACATTATGAAAGAGCTTGGCCACGAAATGGGCACGACTTTTATTGTCGCAACGCACGACCCAAGAATGGCGCAGCGTTGTGACCGAGTGATTGAACTTATCGATGGACAACTGGCGCCACAAGCTGCAACTACGGAGGCGATCTCATGGGCAAGTTAACACAAAGAATGAGCACTTTTTTGCTTCCTACCTCGGTGCGTTTGGCGTGGCTTAATTTATTGAGAAATGGTCGACGCAGTCTGCTCTCGGTATTGATCATCGCAATTGCCGTATTTGCGATGACCTCGGCCGGAGGTTATGGGCTTTACACCTATGAATCTTTGCGTGAATCGACCGCGCGCGATACTGGTCATCTTACTTTGAGTACGCCGGGATATTTTGAACAAGACGAAGACATGCCGCTGAGCAATGGTCTCGATAATGTTCAAGCGCTAACCAAGAGCATCATTGGTGACAGTGATGTGCGTGGTGTGCAACCGCGAGTTTACTTCAGCGGCTTGGTGTCTAACGGCAGCAAATCGACCATTTTTATGGGAACGGGTGTCAATGAGCGTGAGTTCGACATGAAAGGTCCTTTCTTAGATGTGCGCAGCGGTCAGACCCTCTCGGATGTGAAATCGCCAAGATACGACAGCCAAGAGCCACAAGTGATGCTGGGAACTGACCTTGCTCGTAATCTCAAAGTTGCCGTTGGCGATTGGGTGACACTGCTCGCGACTACCAGTGACGGCGCATTGAACGCTTTTGATTTTAAGGTGCAGGGTATTTACTCGACAGGAGTGCCTGAGCTGGATAAGCGTCAGTTATACGTACACATCATCACTGCCCAAGAGCTTTTAGCGTCAGACAAAGTCAGTACCTTGTCGGTGTTTCTATTTGAAACAAGCAAGACCTCGACCGTTCAACAGCGTATCCAAACAGCTTTAGATCGAAATAGTGCGAGCCAAAGCGATCAAGGCACAGAGATCGAGATCACCCCGTGGCAAGATCGCGCGTTTTTCTACACCAAGGTGAAAGATCTTTACGACCGGATCTTCGGCATCATGGGCGCGGTGATGGCATTGGTAGTGTTTGTGTCGTTGTTTAACACCATGACCATGTCGGTGACCGAGCGTACTCGTGAAATTGGCACCTTGTCGGCACTAGGCAGTTACCCGTCTGAAATCGTCGCAGGTTTCTTAAAAGAGGCGGGATTGTTGGCTGTGATTGGCAGCGCGATCGGCGCGTTAGTGAGTGGCTTCGTGTCGGTGTTATTGCTGGTGGTGGATATCCAAATGCCACCACCTCCCGGCAGAACCGAGGGTTACCCACTCAACATTTACTTCTCATTGGAATTAGTTGGTTACGCCACTTTAGGTGTGTTGACGATCTGTTTGCTAGCTGCTTATTTTTCTGCTCGCAAAGGCGTGAATAAGCCAATCACGGAGGCGCTGGTTTATGTATAAATTTACTCGTTCACTCACTGTTTTAGGTTCTGTATTGGTTTTGGTTCTAGCATCGACACCAAGCTGGGCAGTCGATTCACAACAAGTCACAGAGATGATCGCCAAGGCGGATAGCTATCGCTTGAACAGCGAACAGGCGTCTAAAGTGGTTTCTCTGGTCGCGCTATATCAAGACGAGCAACTAGACAAAACCCGCGAATACAACGTCTACACAAGACCAAACCGAGAGTCGCTGGTCGTGTTCAAGTCGGCGGTCGAGGCGGGTCAAAAGATGCTGATGATAGAGGACAACTATTGGTTACTGATGCCGAAATCGCGCCGACCTATCCGAATCACACCAATGCAGAAACTCTTGGGTGAAGCTTCGGTAGGGGACATTTCGACGCTCACTTGGAGCGAAGATTACCAAGGTAAGTGGGTTGCCGAGCAACAGGTTGAGAGGTCGACTGGCGAGACACTCGATACTTATCATCTAAAGCTAACGGCGAAAACCAAGGGTGCCAGCTATCAATCGATTGATCTGTGGTTAACGGCAGACCGAGCGTTTCCTGTTAAAGCGGATCTGTATCTGCGTTCAGGTAAGTTAGCCAAGCAAGCTTGGTTTACTGAAGGCGTGCGAGATGGCTTGCCAAGTGTAGTTTCGATGACTTTGCTCGATAAGATTCAACCAAGTAAGAAAACCGTGATTGAGTACCGCGAGGTAAGCGAACAAGCTTTAGCGGACAAATACTACAACCCTGCTTACTTATCACGTAATAGCGTGTCTGGGCTTTAGGTGGGTGCCATGAAAGCTTCTAGTCGTCGATTCCACATTAAGCCTTTAATCGCTAGCTTTCTTGCATTGTCTTGTGTGAGTAACACGACTCAAGCGGACGATCTGAGCCTAGCGTGGGACTGGCAACTGAGTGCTGAAGCCGTTGAATCGCGAGAGTCGCCATTTAGCCCTTTTGCATCTGATAATCGTCAGTCACTCAATGGTTTGTTGGATCTTGAAGTTGGATATGGCAATTGGCTTGGCCTGTTTGCCGTGAAAGCCAATGATATTTTGACTAATACTCCTCAAGACCAAGACGCGAGCTTTGAATCGGAATTCATTGCGCGCGAGCTGTTTTGGCAAGGTGGTGTTGAACTGTCTAATTCAGCGTTCGGTGATCACTACCTTGATGTGACACTCGGTAAGGTTCGCCTAGATTGGGGTGTTGGTTATGGCTATCGACTGTTAGACATCATCAAACCTTATCGACAAAACCCAGTGGGCATTGTCGCAGAAGAGGGCGCAGGTGTTGCCTCGGCGTCACTGTTCGATATGACGGGCGAATGGACACTGCTTTACAGCGATTCGTCATGGACTTCCCAAGACGTAAATGAATTCGAAAAGCAGAATCAGCAACAAGGCTTTGGGATACGTCGTTACAATCTGGTTGGCGACCACGAATATCAGTGGGTCGCTTATTACGACGATGTACGCCATGGCTTACTTGGGGCGAGTTTAGTGTCGGTGTTGAATCTCGCTTGGGAGTTTCATGGCTCGGTGGTTTATCAGCGACAAAGCCTTGGCTACAGTCAGCCGGATTCAATGCTTAAACCGGTTTATCTTGAAGAGCAGGGCGAGGCTTATCAAGCGTTAGCAGGATTAACATGGGCCAATGACACGGGCCATAATGTGGTGCTGGAATACTGGTTTGATAGCCGTGCTTGGAGTCATTCTGAGTGGCAAAGCGCGATAGAAAGTGCAGAGTCTTTGTCGGTTAATCCGATGACATCTTCGTTGGTAGGTTCTTATGCGCAAGGCTATCAACACGCCAATTTGGTTCAACACAACCTCATGTTTCACTGGTCTTTGGACTCGACACATGGCTGGCTTGAAGATATCACGCCAACATTTGATGTCATGCTGTCTCCACAAGACGGTGGCTTTATTGCTACGCAGTGGCTCAATTATCAGGCTTTCGATAATGGCGATTCATCGTTGGAATTGGAACTTGCTGCACGCTTTCTAGGCGGTAAAAGTGATTCTGCTTACGCCAACTTACCGGATAGTCATATGATTCTTTTAAATATCAAAGGACGATTTTAATGGACACTTCTTCAAACAGTCGCTTTTCATGGATTAAAAGCTTCGCGTTCACTACGCTATTTTGCGTTCTTATTGCAATTACAACCAATACGATTTGGGGAGGCGGGTTTACGCTTAACTTGGCCATCAGCTTCGGCTTTGGCTACAGCGCAGTTGGCTCTTCGTTTGTGTTGGTTGAACTATTCAAAAGGAAATCAAAGGCATTTGATGTAGGGGTATCAATGGTGATTGCAATGACCCTTGGTACCTTGAATGCACACTATTGGTTGAACGGCTTTTTCGGCTCTAACCTTTCCGATCTTAAGTCTGTGATTCTGCTTGGTGTGATCTTTTGTTCCGTTTGTTATTACTATTTCTACACAAGAGAGCAGCAGCTACGTGCCGATAATGAATTAGAGGTGGCGAAGCGTCGCCAATCTGATCAAGAAAAGGTCGTTGTACTTAGCCAGTTAAAACAGCTGCAAAGCCAAATTGAGCCGCACTTCCTGTTCAACACGCTTGCGACCATCAATGTATTGATTGAGAGTGACAGCGCGAAAGCCAAGTTGATGCTCGAAAAACTGACTGACTTATTGCGTGTAACTCTGAAAAACAGCCGCACTGAACAATCGACCATCGCACAAGAGGTCGACTTGTTAGACGCTTATCTTAATATCCAAAAGATACGCTTGGGTGAGCGCTTAACGTTCTCGATTGAAACACACGAGATTAGCGATTTGCAGGTGATTCCACCGTTCTTGATTCAACCTTTGGTCGAGAATGCACTCACGCACGGCATCGAGCCCAAAGCCGCTGGTGGCCAAGTGAATATTCGTATTACTCAACAAGCACAGCAGCTAAAAATTGAAGTGGCTGATAATGGCGCTGGGTTGAAAACGCCTTCTGCGAATACGGGTCACGGTGTTGGGTTAAGCAATATTCGTCAAAGAATCGAAACCCTGTATGGTGATAAGGCGAGCCTAACGATTACTGAACACGCTGAAGGCGGGGTAGTCTCGACGATCTTGTTACCGTTGACTGAGGCAGCCGCCTAGAATTACAGATCAGAAAACACCGAACAGTGACGCAAAATAGACGATTTACAGTGTGAATTTAAAGGACTAACCATGAACAACCCAACAGTACAGCCGAGCGTAACGGCGATAATCGCAGACGATGAAGCACTGTTAAGGCACCACTTAGACAAGAGCCTTGCTGAGGTTTGGCCGGAGTTAGAAATCGTCAGTAAAGAACAAAACGGTTTGGAGGCGATGGAGAGTATTCAGCAGCTTAAGCCCGACGTGGCTTTTCTCGATATTCGTATGCCGGAACTGGATGGTATCTCTCTGGCGAAACAACTCAACAAGTTAGATTCACCGCCATTGATTGTGTTTATCACGGCTTATGACGAATACGCGGTCAAAGCTTTTGATCACAATGCGATGGACTACCTGCTTAAGCCAATCAATGAAGAGCGTTTACTGGCCACATGTCAGAAAGTGCAAGCGCGTCTGTCGAGCAATCAAACACAAACAGGTACCACGCCAGAACAGCCCGATATCACGGCGTTAATGGCTCAGCTTCAACAACTATCCCAGTCGACGTCACAGCAAACGCAGCCTCCTTATCTATCGGAGAAAAAGTATCTCACATGGCTCAAAGCCAGTGTAGGGGAAGACATTCACCTAATCGCCGTCGATGATGTCGCTTACTTCAAAGCAGAAGACAAGTACGTGTCTATATTTAAGAAGGGTCAAGGGGGATCGCTAGAGGAGTATATTCTTCGCGTGTCACTAAAAGAGTTGATAGCGCAACTCAATCCTGATGAGTTTTGGCAAATCCACCGTTCAGTGGTAGTGAAAGTTTCCGCCATTGATAAGGTGAAGAAAGGGCTCTCAGGTCAGATGTCGGCGTATGTGTCAGGGGAAAAGCTACCGATCAGCCGTGCCTCGCAAGCGTTGTTTAAGGGTATGTAGCGTACGAGCAAAAGGCGCGACATATCACCTTTATAATTGATTCATGTAATTTATAAATTAAACACTTTCATATTTATATCGAGTGACTCTAAAATTTTAGTCGTTTGATTTAATGGCGAATTATTACACTTTGGCGATCGGATATATTGAAGCAAAGCCCTTCAAAGAGATCGTTATGAAAGCATACTATTTAGTCGTCGTATTGAGCTCCACATTGCTAGGTTGCAGTTCTACTCCTCATCAACAAACGTTATTGAAATCCGATCCATATTGGGTCACAGGTGAATTAGATAACGGTTTAACCTACCACGTTTACCCTGACCGAGAACAACCAGTATCGGTACGCTTACTTGTGCATGCCGGCTCTTTTCAAGAGAGCGATCAACAAAAAGGTTATGCCCATTTTGTTGAGCACATGGCGTTTAATGGCAGCAACAATTTTTCAGGGAATGATGTAGTAGAGTTATTTGAGCAATCTGGTGCTAGCTTTGGCGCTGACTTAAATGCTTATACCTCTTATCAAGAAACCCTCTATAAGTTAGATCTACCCGACAACAAGAATCTAGATAAAGCGTTGGCATGGTTTAGAGATATTGGCGATGGTTTACTGCTGTCCGGCGCTGAGATCGAAAAAGAGAAAGGGGTGATATTAGGAGAATTTCGACACACACGAGTTGAAAATAAGCCTCTCTCATTTAAATTCTACGATCATATGGTTGAAGGCACGAATTACCAAACCAACGATCCCATTGGCAATAAAGAATCCGTTTCTAATGCGAATGTTCAAGAGTTAAATAACTATTACCAAACCTGGTATCAACCTCAGTTAGCCGAGGTGATTGTCTCTGGTGATATCACTCTGGCAGAAGTGATCCCTTTGATTGAAGAAACTTTCTCTGATTGGCAAAGAGGCACAACACCGGTTCCCGTGAAGAACACGTCAGCGGATTACAATACTCAAGATTTTGTGGCGTATGGAGCTGGGAGCGAGCCACCGAGCATCGGGATAGTGATTGAGCGTGGGCAAAGAGTGACACAGAGCCATGAGCAACAACATCAGCTTTGGCTAGATGATATTGCTCAACAACTCATCCAACAAAGGTTGAATTCAGATTTTGTTGACGCTGCATTGCCAGTGCAATGGGTTGCTTCGACTCCCTATTTCTTAGAGTACCAAAGGTATTCCATTACTACGGTTGGCTTTCCTATCGATAGTCGAGAGCAAAGCCAGCAGCAGTTTATTTCTACTCTCGCCTCATTGCGTGATTATGGTGTGAGCGAATATGAATTCACGAGTGTGATACAGCAATACCAAGCTAACCTTGATGACATTCAAGCTAACTGGGAGAGAATGGACGCAGTAGCTCATGCTGACGGTAAGTCGACGGCGCTGGTGATTAACCAAACGGTTCAATCACAGCTTGATTATAAGTCGAGCTTGAAAGAGTTTCTTTCGAGTACGGATCTAGAAGCCGTAAATGATAATTTAGATGATTTACTTTCTAGTCCATATATTTTGGGATTAGGTTTATCGTCTAAAGAAGACTTGCAGGCAATGAATAACGAGCTAAAAGATGTCAGAAAAGCCTATAAAAAGACAGGTAACAGACCATTGCTCGTTACTGCAAGCTCGGCGTTTAGTGTACCAGCGTCTCAAGGTGAAATTGTAAAACAAGTTCAGGTGAGTGACGATCCTAATTTGAAGCAATGGACACTAAGCAACGGCATTGAAGTTTTGTATCTCCGTAACTCTGAGGCTGGTAATAGTGTTGGGGTTTACTATGCAAGTGAGGGGGGAAAAGCGGCGCTGAGTCCTTCGCTGTTTCCTGCTGTAGAGATTGCTCTGCCAGCTTCGATTCGTAGTGGTGTTGGTAAATTTAGTGGTTCGGAGTTCACCGCTCACTTGAGACGCGAAGACATTGAAATCTACCCCTTTATCAACTTTACTCATCATGGTTTAGAAATAAGCGCCAAGAAAAAGACGCTTGCAGAGGGTTTAGCTGCGCTCCATACCATTGTAACCGAACCTAAAGTAGACAGTGCCCAGCTTGAGGCTGTGAAGTCTGAATTTGCTCAAGATCGTACAGCATATTTAGAAACACCAGTTGGTCAGTTTATTCAGATGGTTAATCGCAATAGCTATCAAACAAGCAGCCGTCACATGATGCTTGAAAGTGACGATATTAAAGCTGTCACGTCGCAAGATATACTAGACGTACAGCATCAACTCTTTCAAAAATTAAGAGACAATACATTGGTTATTGTTGCTGATATTAACCCCGCTGAAATTAAGCCTCTTGTGCGTCAATACGTTGCATCGTTGCCATTAGAAGCCGCTGTGTCTCCTGATTATCAGGTGGCTTATAGTCCTGATTCGAAAGAACGAATGGATATATCCGTCAATAATGAAGACAGCAGTCAGTATTTATTGCGTGTGATTTCCCAGCAAGCTCGGGATCAAACCGCAAAAGATGTGTTTATGGACGATATGCTTCAGCGCGTGTTGTCGAGCCGTTTAACGGCTTATGTTCGTGAAGAGTTAGGTTTGGATTATGCGCCTTATGTGTACTCGGTTGCACAAGACAGTGAGCCGAGTCATGACTGGTTAATCGGCTCTTTAACGGCTCCAGAAAACTCAGATAAAATTGAACAGGCGATTGATAAGGTCATTGCTGAAGCGGCAAAAGGGATTTCTGAAGATGAGACTCGGACGGCCGCTAAGCAGCTTGTAGCGGACCTTACTCCACTTAAATATAAGCCTACCGAACAAGCTTGGTTTATTTCTCGTTATTTGATTCATGACTATGGTTTTGAGGTGTTGTTCGACCTGCAGGGGACGGCAGACTCAATTTCTAGTCAAGACATGACAGAGTATGCGAAAGAAATTTTTGGTGATAACAGCTATCAGCTGAAGAATTTGTTAAGCCCACAAGGTTAGGTCTAGTTAGGTGAGTGGTTTTCTTGAAAGCCGCTTCTACTTTTTATATGTGGATTCACTTACAAGCCAAATGTTCAAGCATTTGGCTTTTTTTTATTGCACTGACAAGCGAGTCTAAAATCGATGTATTAGGCTCTTATCAAAACACCACTTTAAATGAGCACAGCGATCTTACATAACGATTTATGATTTATAAAATAAAGATCTAGATCACAAAGATACTCATCAGGTTCAATATTAAATAATAATCGTTAGCTCAATCTGTATATTGTCGATGAATGACATTAAGAGGTTGTTATGAAAACATATTATTTAGCGACGGCTCTATGCCTCACCTTAGTTGGCTGTAGCTCAACATCAAAAACTACCGAAACGCCAATCCAGCCGGATCCGGCATGGGCTTCAGGCCAACTAGAAAATGGCCTTACTTATCATGTTTATCCAGATCATGAAGAATCCGTATCTGTTCGTTTAGTCGTGCACGCCGGTTCGATTCAAGAGACTTCTCAACAAGAAGGCTACGCGCACTTTTTGGAACACATGGCATTCAATGGCAGTAAGAATTTCTCTCAAAATGATGTGATTCGTCTATTCGAAGACGCAGGCGCTAGCTTTGGTGCTGATATTAATGCCTACACTTCTTATGAAGAGACGGTCTACCAGTTAGATTTGCCAGATAACATCCAATTGCAGTCTGCTTTGACGTGGATGCGTGACATTGGTGATGGCCTGGATCTATCAAGTTCAGAAGTCGAAAAAGAAAAAGGCGTGGTTCTTGGTGAGTTCCGTATGGCTCGCCTCGATGATAAGTCATTCGGAGATATATATTATGATTACTTCGTTGAAGGCGGCCCGTACGAATCGCAAGATGCATTAGGGACTAAATCGTCGATCGTGAATGCTACTCCTCAAGGCATCACCAACTTTTATCAGACTTGGTATCAACCTCAAATAGTTGAGCTGGTCGTTTCTGGTGATGTGGACATCAAAACTGTGATTCCACTTATTGAAGAAAAGTTTTCTAGCTGGGAGCGTGGCGATACGCCGAGACCAGAGAAACAGAAAACGACCTCATTCAATGAAGATGATTATGTTGAGTACGCAGGAAGAGAAGCGCCAAGCATCACTCTGACGTTTAACCGCGGTTCAAATATAGTTGAAAATCATGCTCAGCAGAATCAACGCAGGTTAGATGAAACCGCTCAGCAATTGATTCAACGACGATTAGAAGCGGTGTTCAATGATGCCGCGTTCCCGACTCAATGGATTGCATCTGATAGTTATCGAATGGGCGCTTTTTACTATTCGTCAATAAGTGTTGGGTTTCCGGCTGGAGACCGTGAAGTTATCCAACAAGATCTGCTTTCTACATTGGCATCATTGCGTGATTTTGGTGTTTCGGAAACGGATATTGCTGGCGAACTGTACTACTACCAAGACTTGCTGGATAACATCGAGCATAACTGGGATAAAATGGACAGTGTTGAACACGCGAATTACAAAGTGAGTGCGTTAGTCAATGATCGAATAGTCCAATCACAGAAAGATTATCAAGCAAGCTTGGAAGCTTTCATCGCTAACTTGAGCCTTGAAGTGATTAACGACAACATCAAGAATCTACTTTCTGATGATTACTTTATTGTTATTGGGATGGATGACAATGAAGACAGAACAGCGGTCATTAACTCTCTAGATAGCTTAAAAGCCACGTATAGCGAGGCGGGAATTCCGCCGCTTGCGATAGGAACAGCCAGTGCTTTTGCTGTACCTAGCTCGCAAGGCGAGGTTGTACTTGCTGAACAAATGTCCGTAGACCCATATATCCAAAAGTGGACGTTGAGCAATGGTATCGACATGTGGTATCTGCGTGATTATGTGGCGGGTGATGATGTTGGGGTGATGTACATGAGCCTCGGTGGAAAAGCCGCTTTGGATCCGAGCCTTTACCCAGCGGTTGAGGTTGCGTTACCTACTTTCGCTCGAAGTGGTGTGGGTGAATTTACGGGTTCTGAGCTTTTAGCGTACTTTGATCGTGAAGATATTAGAGCTGATTCCTTTATTGGCAACACTCGCCATGGTGTTGAATTTAGTATTAACAAAGATGGGCTCAAAGATACGTTTGCTGCGCTTTATACCTTCATAACTGCGCCTAAAATTGTTCCCGAGCAGTTAGAGGCAGTGAAACAGGAGTTTGTACAAGGTCAAGAATCTTTCTTGAGCAGCCCTGTCGGTCAGTTTGAGCGCGCAAGAAACCAGAATATCTATCGTCAAGACAGTGGCCACCTCTTTGTTGATAAAGAACGTGTTGAAGCGGTTTCTGTGGAAGACGTCGCTAATCTTCATCAGCAATTGTTTGGTCAAATGAGGCATAACCAATTGGTGATCGTGGGTGACATCGACCCAAGTGAATTAAAGCCTTTGGTTGAGCAATACTTGGCTTCGATTCCATTAGAAAAAGCTGAGGTTCCTGAATTTAAGGTGGCTTACAAGCAGCCATCTGAATCACGCATTGATTTAGCGATCAACAATGTGAATAGTGCAGAGTACATCTTACGAGTCATCTCTGAACCTGAAGCCGAAACCGACCAAGGCGTAACGGCAAAAGATATCTTCACGGAAAACTTGCTAGAACGACTGCTGGCGGCTCGTTTAGATGCTTATATTCGTGAAGAGTTGAGCTTAGATTACTCGCCATATACGTATTCATCATCCGCAGATAGTGAGCTGAGTGGTGAGTGGGTTATCGGGGCGATGGTAGCGCCGGAGAACGTTGACCAAGTCGAAGTGGCGATCGATAAAGTGATTGCAGACCTTTTACAAGGCGTCTCTGAAAAGGAAATGCACGCAGTCGTGAAACAGTTTGAAGCGGACTTCACGCCTCTCGAGATGAGCTCTATTGACCAAGCATGGTACCTGTCTCGTTATTTACTTCATGGTTACGATATCGAAGCTTTGTCTCAAGTTGAGCGAGTGGCGAGGTCGATTACTGCGGAAGACATGAATCAACTTGTCCAACGCATCTTTGGTGAAGATAGCCGTAAGGTTAAGAACATCATGCGTCCTAAAGCCTAAAGCCTAAAGCCTAAAGCTTGAAACCAACAGAAAGAGACAACTCAAAGCCAAGCGAGCACCGCTTGGCTTTCTTGTTTTCCCACCATTCATAACGTCTATGCCTCACCTGTTGTTAAGCCGTTTTAGATCTATGTAAATCTAAATTTTGAGATCGCTTAATCGGTTGCATCGTATCATTTTCTAAAAAAATGTTTTAAATCAAGACAGCGTTTCATTTGTATTGTAGATTGACAATCTACGAGAATGTTGTTTGGATATTAGATTGCTTAAACTGGGTACCCGATTAGTCTTAATGTTGTTTTTACTGAGCTTTGGCTTAGTGAATTCTAACGGCTATTCGTTTCCTTCTAAGCCATTTCAAATATACTCGGCTCAAGAGCAATCTTCACAGAATGATCTTTGTAAACAAGCTGATACGGATAATCCGTCGAGCTACTTAGAGTGCGATAAGGCTCAGTTTGGCACCGTGCCTTCTGGTGACAGTTCTAACTATCACGACACCGAATCAAGCCTTCAAGCAGCAAACTTCAGACGTATGCTCAGTAACGAGCAAGAAAGCGTGGCCGATCTTGAGCCTGCTTATCATCTACTGATTGACTTCTCTCCCCCCTCAATACTGGCTTCCCTGCTCTTCAACACGCCGTTGTTGGATTCCAAGCTGCACTGGACCAGTATTGTGAGTTCTCCGTCCTCCCGGCTTTCTGGGTGGAAAGAGGGCAACATCCAATACTCGCATTTCCGAGAACTTCTTAGCTAATCGTTTGACCCTAAATTGGTCGTATCGATGGTCGCCTCGTGCCCATTGAGCTCGCCAGTTAACCAAGACAAACATAGCGACATCAGCTTTAGCATCACTATCTTTCAATCAGCTTGTTCTGGTTTCAGCTATCGATCGTGTTCGCAAAACATTAGTTATACCAATCGTAGTAAATAACTGGTCACCCTAGCTGGTTAAAATGCTCGATCACTGCGTTTTTCCTACGCTATTTTCGAGCACTTATTTACTGTGATTGGTAAAAAGAAGAGATCTTGACTGTGAAAAAACGCATTCCAAGAAAACAAATCAACCACTACTCAAAGTGGAAATACGTGGTGCTTATCGCCACTATCATCGTTATGGTTCTGAGTGCTTTACCTTCTTGGTATGGCGAGAACGCCTCGGTTCAAATTAGCAACCGTTCTGAACAGACGATCGACGCCACTCAAATTACTCAATATCTCGCGAGCGAAGGCATCCAAGCGACATCAGCCTTTCAAAAAGACAAACGCTTAGTTGTGATCTTAGAAGATGCAGAGCAGCAAGCGAAAGCCAAAGAAGTACTTAATGAGCGCCTACTAGACAGCGCAACCGTTGCTTTAGCGATGGAGCCAGCTGCACCAAAATGGCTGACTGACATGGGCTTCGCACCGATTCAATTAGGCCTTGATTTACGCGGTGGCGTGCAGTTCTTGCTAGAAGTGGATATGGCACCGGTTTATCACGCGCAAGCTCAAGCGGTGGTCGACGAGATCACGAGCGAAGTGCGTTATGCCCGCGGTAAAGTGGTGAACAACCAAGTTCAGTTTGATTTCCGTACCGACGCCGATTTCGAAAAAGCCCAGAAGCTGATTCGTCAAGAGTTCCCACAATGGCTACGTAACCGATCAGACAAGTCGCTAACGTTAACTCAGTCTGAAGAAGAACAAAGAACGCTACGCAACCTTACGGTTCAACAAAACCTGCAAATCATGCGCAGCCGTATTGAAGAGCTAGGCATCACTGAGGCATCGATTCAACGCCAAGGTGAAAGCCGTATCCGTATCGAGTTGCCGGGTGTACAAGACCCTGCAGCCGCGAAAGACGTGATTGGTGCAACGGCATCATTGGCGTTCTATTCGGTGTACGACAATGCCACTCGCAGTACTCAAACCCTGAAAGATTCAGACGGCAACCGTGTGGTCGTCGACCGCAAGGCTGTGTTGAGTGGCGAACACATTATTGATGCTCGCAGTGGTATTGGTGAAATGGGCAGTGCAGAAGTCAACATTACGCTGGATTCTTCTGGTGGTAAGAAAATGTCTGAGTTCTCACGTCATAACATCGGTAAGCCAATGGCAACGGTGTACAGCGAATACAGCCGTGATAGAGCAGGCAACAGCAAGCAAGACAGCGAAGTGATTAGTGTGGCAAACATCCAATCTCAACTGGGTAGCCGCTTCAGAATCACAGGTGCTGGCAGCTTAGCTGATGCGCAAGAGCTTGCGTTACTGCTGCGTGCGGGGTCATTGACTGCGCCTGTGACCATCATTGAAGAACGTACCATTGGCCCATCTTTGGGTGCTGAAAATGTAACTAACGGCTTTGCTGCTTTGGCACTTGGTCTTGGCCTTACGCTAACGTTTATGGCGCTATGGTACCGCCGCTTAGGTTGGGTCGCGAACTGTGCATTGGTGGTTAACATGACCACATTGTTTGGTTTGATTGCGCTGCTACCGGGTGCGGTATTAACTCTACCGGGTATTGCGGGTCTAGTGCTGACCGTTGGTATGGCGGTGGACACTAACGTGCTTATCTTCGAGCGTATTCGAGACAAGATGAAAGAAGGGCGCAGCTTTGCTAGCTCTATCGATCGTGGTTTCGATAGCGCATTCTCGTCAATTTTCGATGCTAACGTCACTACCATGATCGTTGCTGTGGCTCTATATACCATTGGTAATGGACCGATTCAGGGCTTCGCTCTGACACTGGGCTTAGGTCTTCTAACCAGTATGTTTACGGGTATTTTTGCTTCACGAGCAATCATCAATTTGGTTTGGGGGCGTGACCAACGCCACGATGTAAGGATTTAAGCATGAGTACTTCAAAAATGACTATTTCAGACCGCTATTTTTCAAATAGCTATATTTCGGATAAGAATATGACTCGCCTTCGTAAGGTGATGTCTGCGATATCTATTGTGCTGTTCATGAGCTCTGTGATGCTGGTGGCGGTGAAAGGTTTTAACTGGGGCTTGGACTTCACAGGTGGTGTGGTTGCTGAGGTTCAGCTCTCTGATCAAGTCACCAAAGATGCGTTAAAAACAAAACTTGATACGGCTTTTCAACAAGACGTTCAAGTGGTTGGTATGGCAGAGCAGGATCGCTGGACTATTCGTTACAGCCAACTGACAGACGCTCCACAGCCAAACTTAGTGGATGCTTTGTCTTCTGTAAGTGACCAAGTAAAAGTGCTGAACAGCAGCGTGGTTGGCCCTCAGGTGGGTCAAGACATGGTTGATCAAGGTGGCTTGGCGGTATTGGTGTGTTTCTTGATGATCATGCTGTACCTGAGTGTGCGATTTGAATGGCGTTTGGCTCTGGGTGCGCTTGCCGCGATCATCTATGACGTGACGCTTATCTTGGGTCTATTCGCTTTTACTCAGTTTGAGTTCAACCTGACCGTATTGGCGGCTGTGCTAGCGATTCTCGGTTATTCATTGAATGACTCGATCATCATCGCCGACCGTGTGCGCGAAATGCTGCGCGGCAACCCAAACGGTGATACTGATAACCTGCTTAACGAATCGGTTAAAGCGACCTTCTCACGCACCATGGTGACTTCAGGAACTACGCTAATTACCGTATCAGCGCTTTGGCTACTGGGTGGCGCTGCGCTGCAAGGTTTCGCTATTGCACTCGTTGTCGGCATTGTCAGCGGTACGTGGTCTTCCGTTTCGGTCGGTATCACACTGCCCAAGTTACTTGGCCTACAGCCTTGTCACTACCAAGTGAAAGCGCCAGTGGAAGTTGAGGGTGAGTACCCTTAGTCAAGCTAAGCTAGCTTATGCACGGTAGGCCGATTTACTTACGCTATTAACCGAAACCAATAATGAAAGCCCCTGAACTCACTTAGCCCCCTAAGTAAGCTCAGGGGCTTTATTTTTTATAAGAGTCAACTGGTTAGAGAAAAGTGAGCCTATTTCAAAAAACGATGGATTGAGCAGGCAAGCCCTCATGATATGAAGTATGTTTAGATGACGTTCGTAGAAATGAGGCAAGGGAATGGAATATCGACATCAATGTCATGTAGGCGACCATGGTGATGCGCTAAAGCATCCAGTATTGAGTGCACTTGTTCAGTCATTAATGCAGCAACATTCACGCCTCAATGTTATCGACACCCACTCTGGTACAGGGTGTTATGACCTCAACACTGCACCAAGTAATCATGCTGGTGAGTTTGCTGAAGGGGTTGGGTACTTGTGGCGAAACAAGGCTTATCTTCCTCCGGCATTCGCTTCTTTTATGTCGGTGCTGGAATACTACAATCCGAACCAACTTATCTCTCTCTATCCGGGTTCTGCAGCCATCACCTACCAACAAGGCCGCAGCCAAGATAGCTTCTATTTTTCAGACATTCAGCAAGATGAAGCCGACTTATTACAAACCAACATTGAGAAGCTGCAACGCGATCTTGATGTCTCAAGTAAGCTCACCATTACCGCGGGCGATGGCTTGAAAGCACTGCCTGACGACATAGCAAAACACGATAATCATCACCTGATTGTTATCGACCCACCCTATGAAACCGATTCTGAATATCTCGCGGTGATTGATGCCTTGGTTAAGGCATATCAGCAATCTGAGAAGGTTTCGGCCCTGATTTGGTATCCGCTTTACACGGATGATAAGAGCTCACTGATTCTGAATCACTGCGTGACAGCGGTAAAAGATGGCTTGCTACCAAGTCCGATCAAGTCGGAGCTTCGCCTTCGAGATCCTAAGGGTGATGATCGCCTGATCGGTAGTGGTTTGCTGTTGTTCAATCCACCACAAGGCATTGCGGGAACGGTCGCAGATACGCTCGATTATTTACACAGCCAACTCGCGACTAATGGTGAAGGTTACTGGCAAATGAGAAGTTTATAGATCTGATTTTTATGGGTTTTATGATGGTTTTCTAGACATCACTAACTAAACCACTGTTATCTATGTGGTTTAAATTGACCAAACGCTAACTTTTATCGATTGATTAATTGCAGTGAATCATTTAAAAATAGAATATCAATGCGCACAAGTGCATAATGGCTCATAAGTTAAATAATTAATCTTAAGATTAAACTAGATTGTGGTTTACCCCCTAAACTGCATAAGGCTCGCACTAGTCATGCGAGCCTTTCTTTTGCCTGAAGGAAATGTTTCTAGTGGTTAGAAACCATCACCTCCTCCAAATTCACTACAACGCTGGATAATCGATGTAGCCTTTTTCGTTGCCGCCGAACAGAGTGGCGCCATCGAGATCGGATAGTTCGCTGCCGTTTTGTAGGCGTGAAACTAGATCTGGGTTAGCAACGAATGGGCGACCGAATGCGACAAGGTCGGCGTAGCCTTTGCTTAACACTTCTTCGGCGCGTTCTGGTGTGTAGCTGCCAGCAACGATGATGGTGTTAGAGAACAACTCTCTTAGTTCGACACGGAAGCTTTCAGGTATCACAGGCGCGTCATCCCAATCGGCTTCTGATAGGTGTAGATAAGCGATATTACGAGCCTGCAGTTCCTTTGACGCTTCTAAAATCGTTGGCACGATGTCTGGGCAGTTCATGTCTTTGAAGGTGATGAATGGGGCTAAACGTACGCCCACTTTGTCAGCACCAATCGCTTCAATTACCGCATCCACGACTTCAATTAGAAAGCGAAGTCGGTTCTCACGACTGCCACCATAGTTGTCGGTGCGCTTATTTGAATTGGTTCTTAGGAATTGATCGATGAGGTAGCCATTACCACCGTGGATTTCCACTCCGTTGAACCCTGCCTCGACAGCTTTTTTCGCTGAGTTAGCAAAATCTTGAACAACACGATCGATGTCTGCTTGGGTCATCTCTCTTGGTTGGATGCAATCCACCATGTTGCCGTTACCATTTTCATCAGAGATCCAAACCTGCGTTTCTATGGGTGCCAGTGCAGAAGGTGCAATCGGCAACTCGCCTTTTTGAAAGGTAGGGTGTGATACTCGGCCTACGTGCCATAGTTGGCAGAATATCGCGGCACCTTGCTCTTTTGCTGCTGTTGTTACTGATTTCCAACCTTCGATTTGCGCATCGGTATAGACGCCGGGTGTGAATGAGTAACCTTGGGAATCATCTGAAATTTGTGTGGCTTCAGTGATGATAAGCCCTGCACTTGCTCGTTGTTGGTAATAAGTCGCCATTATGTCGTTTGGCACGTTTCCAGGTTGGCTAGTGCGAGCGCGTGTCATGGGTGCCATAACGACACGGTTTTGCAGCTCTAGGCCTTTCAGTTCTGATGTTTCGAATAACTTGTTCATGATCTCTACCTTTATGAATTTGTAGTGCTGTGCCAATTCCAGTTTGATAATGAATTGGCACTTTGAAGTTACGGAGTTCTTAAATTATTTAGCTTCTGTTGGTGCAAATATTGAGTTGCTTTGTGGTTTCTCGTTTCGGTTAGCTTTAGCGATTAAGAACAAGCCGACGATAGGAACCACAACGGCTGCGAACGGAATCATGCCTGCGCCTAGTTGGCTGTCGAGTACCATGCCGCCAAGGAATCCACCAAAGGCATTGGCTAAGTTAAACGCTGAGATATTCGCAGTTGCTGCTAGCTCTTGCCCTTCGCCACCGTGGTTCATTACTCGCAGTTGCATGGCAGGGACGTTCGCAAATGATGCAATACCAAAGACAAATGTAGCTGCAACGAATAGGATTTTGTTGTTTACCACAAGGCCAACTACCACCAATGAAATGATCATCGCGATAGCCCAAAACATTGAAGCTTTTCCTAGGTTTTTATCTGAAGAGCGTCCGCCCAAGGTGTTACCGATGATTAAGCCGACACCCACAATCACTAAGATCCAAGTAACAGACTCTTGACCGTAGCCGGTGATGTGCATAGCGATTGGCGCAAGGTATCCGTATAGCGTCATGAAGCCAGACCAAGCAAAAGCAGTGATTGCCAAGCTGATCAGCAGCATTGGGTTTTTGAACGCTAGAAGCTGAGTTTTGATGTCTTTCGCTTCACTGTGACCTGTCGATTTAATCGATATCAAAATTGCAAGCATCGCGATAGTGCCAAGTGCTGCCACGGTAAAGAAAGTAGTGTGCCAGCCGAATTGCAAGCTGACCCATGTACCAGCTGGAACGCCAAGAACGTTAGCGAGTGTTAAGCCTGCGAACATTTGGCCAACGGCACGACCTGCCATTTTTTCAGACACTAAGTTGGTTGCAACAACCGCACCGATACCATAAAAAGGGCCTTGCACTAAGCCTGCGATAACACGGCTGGCAAGTAGAAGTGGGTAGCTAGGAGCAAGGGCTGATAAGACATTACCGATGATGAACAGTGCCATTAAGCCAATCAGTACCATCTTCTTGTTAAAACGTGCGAGGTAGATGGTTAAGATCGGGCCACCAATAACGATAGCCAATGCGTAAGCACTGATTAGGTATCCGGCTTGACCTTCGGTGATCGAAAGGGATGTGGCAATTTGTGGAAGGATGCCTGCAATAACAAACTCAGCGGTGCCGATGGCAAAAGCTGCGAGTGTCAGTATCCAAACTTGGAATGGGATCTTTTCTTTATGGATCGCTTCTGATTTCATAGTGAAGTACCTGTGTTAATTCTTGTTTGTTAGGACGTGAGATACACGCCCTAACGATTGTTCTTTATGTCTTTGCTTCTTTGCTTCTTTGCGGAGTGTTAGCCGAGTAGAGCGCCGCCATCGATATCGATGATTGACCCTGTGACGTATGGGTTATTAATTACGAACAGGTAACCCATGGCTATCTCTGAAGGCTCGCCAACCTTGCCTGCGGGTAGGTTGTTTTTGGCGTTGTCGTACATGCTTGTACGAGCGGAATCGTCCATGTTTTTGTAGGCTTCCGTCATGGTTAAACCCGGGCTAACGGCATTGACTCGAATAGGTGATAGCTCTTTCGCCAGTATTTTGGTTACGCTTTCTAGTGCGGCGTTGATGGCGGTTTTTACGTAAGTACCAGCAACAACTTTGCGTGACAACATGCCAGTTGTGAACGTGATAGACCCGTTTGGTGTCATGTAACGAGCGGCATGTTTGGCTACGTTTAAGCTGCCCCAAAACTTAGTGTCAAAAGCTGTCTTGGCGTCTGCGGTTGCTACGTCTGTTACTTTTCCTGCGGGAGCGGATGAGCCAGCCGTTACGATTAAGTGGTCAAACACGCCAATCGATTCAAAGTATTCACAAATTGATTTTTCATTGCTGATATCAAGTCCTGTATGTCGGCTAGCGATGTGCACTGTGTTGTTTTCGTTTCTCAATTTCATCGCGAGTGCCTTGCCGATACCTGATGTGCCACCAATGATGACGAAAGTGTGTTTCTCTTGTTTAGTCGATTCGTTAGTCATGCTCTGAATTCCTGCGTTGTTCTGTTGATGTTTGCCATTATATTTATTCGACTAAATTTGATAATTGGTTAAAATATAAATTCATTATTCGGTTAACCTGAATAGTGTGACTGAGTATTCAAATCGAGCATTAAGATCGAGAAGTAAGACAAAGAGGTGGAAGCGAGAATCGTATGGATAAGTTTTCAGATATGGCGATGTTCGTCAGTATTGTTAAGCATCACGGGTTAGCGGCGGCGGGGCGAGAGTTAGGGCTTTCTCCTGCGACCATGACAGCAAGGCTGCAGGCGCTTGAAGAACGATATGGTGTGAAGTTGTTGAATCGAAGCACGCGTCATGTGTCTTTGACCGACTCAGGGGAGCTGTATCACAAGGCATGTTTGGAGATTTTAGACAACGTCAGTGAGGCCGAAAACCTGATTCAAAATGGCGTAAAAGAAGTCAAAGGCTCGCTAAAAATCGCCGCGCCTAAAGACATCGGAAAGCAGTACATTCTTCCTATACTTTCGGAGTTTTGCCAGCAGTATCCGGACGTGATCCCTTACCTGTATTTAAACGATAACCTCTCGAATATTGCTGAATCTGGCATGGATATCGTGGTCCGTTATGGTGAACTGGTCGACAGCAGTTTGATATCCAGACGCTTGTCACCAAGCCGACGTGTGCTGTGTGCTTCACCAGAATATCTCGCCAAACACGGCACGCCGATCAAGCCACAAGATTTGGTTGAACATGACTGTTTGGCTATGCTGCGTAGCAATGAAGAGCTCAAGACATGGCACTTTCAAGATCATGATATGAAGAAGGCTGTGACGGTTGTGCCGAAGCGCTTTTCAGACGATGGTGAAGTGATTCGATACTGGGCATTGCAAGGAGAAGGGATTGCGTTGAAGTCGGTACTCGATGTGCAAGATGACATCAATAACCAACGCCTTGTGACGCTACTTAATGGCTACATGAAGAACTTCAACACCGCGATGTCGGTGTCGAGTGCCGATTTGAATGTGGTGTACATCAGCAAGAAATATCAGCCCAAGCGTATCCGGTTGTTTCTTGATTTCTTGTTTGAGCGGTTTGGCGATTTGGTTGAAAAGTCTAGTTAGATTAGCCGAGAAGCAGCGCATGACAGATCTCTCGAACTCAACACCCGGGTACGGACAGAGAACATTGAACTGGTTATGATACGACCAACATAAGGATGTGATTGGAGAGAAAAATGAAAGTCGTCGGAGATACGGTTATCCAACCTTTTCACAAGGCAACCTGCCATTGCGGTGCGGTTGAACTAGAGCTCAGTTTACCTAACGGGATAGAAAAACCACGCCGCTGTGATTGCTCGATCTGTCGTCGCAGGGGAGCGATTGTGGGCTCTGTTGCGCTGGATGGCATCAAGATCCTTAAAGGTGCAGAGCATCTCAAGCTTTACCAATTCAATACCAATACCGCGAAGCATTACTTCTGCTCAAACTGCGGTATCTATACCCATCATCAGCGCCGTTCTAGCCCAAACGAATACGGTTTTAACATCGGCTGTTTGGAAGGGGTGAATCCTTTTGATATTGGTGATGTGGTGACCAACGATGGTGTCAATCATCCAGCTGATCGTTAATTTATTGAGCTTTAAAAAGGGAAGAAATTATGTCTGAATACGGAGCGA
This sequence comes from Vibrio sp. F13, assembly GCF_020806305.2. Classification (NCBI taxonomy): domain Bacteria; kingdom Pseudomonadati; phylum Pseudomonadota; class Gammaproteobacteria; order Vibrionales; family Vibrionaceae; genus Vibrio; species Vibrio sp. F13. The sequence goes on from NZ_CP170176.1 coordinate 453,442, forward strand.
TCATTCGCTGGAAAAAAGCAGAAGATGAAGTCTTTAGCGACAATCAATACAGTCGAGGTCATACGTGGGAGTTCGATGGTGGTGTCACTGTGCCTGCTTCGTCCTCTCCACATGTTGTGCCACTGCCGTTTTCGGTGGAAGCGAATGTTGATCCAGAAGAAGCGTTTATCGCGGCACTTTCTAGCTGCCATATGCTGACGTTTTTGGGCATTGCCGCAAAGCAGAAGTACGTGATCGACTCCTATGTCGATGATGCGATTGGTGTGCTGGAAGAAGATGAATCTGGCCGCTCATCGGTCACTAAGGTGACTCTGCGCCCTAAAATTGTGTTTTTAGGTACCAAAAAGCCCACCGCCAAGCAGCTCGACAAACTGCACCACTTGGCGCACAAAAACTGCTTTATCGCGAACTCGGTAAAAACGGACATTGTGGTAGAAACTAAAGCGTAAACCACACACGTTAACATCCAAAAACCGCGAGGTTGCTTAGTGCATCACTGGCGGTTTTTTTGTGTCTGTGTAATCCTACGTACGGTTTTAATTGAGTGACAGTTAGAAAGTTTTGAGAGATAGGTAGAGAGCTCTTGAATGGTAGGAATAGATTGATTAGCAGAGAGTTATGTTTAGCGTCCCATTGAATAGTTTTGTACATCGTGTGAGTGATAAAAGCCAAGTGATGGTGAATGCTGCGGAATGTGGATGTCAGTTGAAACGAGTTCGTCGTTCGCGTAATTGGCTGTTGGTCGCTCAAGAGTATCAACTCGTTGAATTTAAAACGATGTTAACCCATGAAAAAGACGGTTGGATAGCAATTGCAATCGACAAAGTGCTGCCTAAACCCGTGGTGTGTTTGGCATCTCTGTTGGCCGCTACACCTTCAATGACTGTGGCTCAGCTGGTGATGGAATCTGGATGTTCAATGGCCGAAGCAAGACGTGCTATTGATGAACATGAAGGTCTGTAGGCGTATTCAAATCGTGTGAAAAGAGAATTGCGAGCAGCAAAAAGCCCGTAACGATATTGCGCTGGAAAACGTCATATCGTTACGGGCTTTATCATCTGTGCTGCTGTTAAGCTAAGCCATGCGGCTGATGAAGCATTGAATCGATTAAGAGTTCGCTACTTTTACACGAATCGTGTTTTTGCCAAGCTTTGACAAGTTCAGCTTGTTTAGTGCCGCTTTAGCTTCTTCTTGCTCTGGCATTTCAACAAAAGCGAAGCCTTTTGAGTCGCCAGTTTCTTGGTCTAAAACTAGGCTGCACTCTTTTACTGAGCCAAACTCAGAAAATAGCACACGGATGTCTTGCTCAGAGGTAGAGCGCGATAGGTTACGAACTAGAAGTTTCATAATAAACCTTGAATATGAATTTACGCCGAGCATTGTCGCACACTTTCATGCTCACCCTCACAAATAATTACTCTAATCATTTCTTTGGTAATGTGTCGCTCTATTTACCGATTAAGCGAGCTGTTTACCTGCTAGCCGCGGTTTATCGTGATATCTGACACGAATCCATGCTCTGTGCTGGTCAACGCCTGTTGTAGCATCTGAGCGGCTTCTTGCGCGGTCATAAAGCTCGAGGTATCCATGCCTTTACCGCTTGTATTCCAAAACTCGGTCGCCATTCCTCCAGGGTAAACCGCCACGATTTTCATCGGGTGACCTTTTAGCTCTAACCTTACCGATTCGATAAAGCCTTTCACGGCCCATTTTGCCGCGCAGTAGGTGGACTCTTCCGCTTTAGCACCTTGTGCCGCCGTCGACATCACCACAGCGATGGTGACCGATTGATCTTTGTAGCGCTGTACAAGCTCGCGAATCAAAAAGATCGAAGACTCAATATTGTTCTTCAGCATGTCGCTGATGATGGTTGGATCTTGCTGTTCTATCTTACCGAAGTACCCACTGCCAGCGCTGTGGATCACCAGCTTCGGCATTTCAGGTAACGCATCCAATAACTCGCTCACTGAGTGCGGGTCACAGAGATCACACGCTTGGCTAATGGTATTCGCAGGTAGGCCTTGCGCCACTTCTGCTAAACGTTGTGCATTGCGACCTGTAATGGCTACGCGCTGAGCGTCGGCGTTAGCATATTGTTTCGCGAGAGCTGCGCCTAAACCGCTGCTTGATCCGGTAATTAAAATCATACTGTCTTCAATTTGTAGAGTTGATTCGAGATAGTAAGGGGCTAGGCTAAGATTTTCTGAGATCTATGGCTAAAGTTGATCGATAGCCTGGTTGATAGGTTGATAGGTTGATAGCTTGGGTGATCGGTCGAGCGGTAAGGCTGAGCTAAGAAAGTGGGGGAAAGCCGTTAAGAATCGACGGGTTTAGCAAGAAATAACAGCGTTAAAAAACAACGAACTAACAAGTAAAAGCGCCGGCATAGAGCCAGCGCTTTTGAGTAATCATAAGTGATTATTCGTCGTCGAACTGTTTGATCGTGAACGCGTCTTCGATTCGGTTAAGCTCTTCTTGTTCTTTCACTCGCTTCTCTTCTTGCAGAGTCGCTCTCGTTTCGTTGAAACGTTTTTTCTCTGACTTAGTCAGGAATTTTACAGCTTTTTTGTTGGTCAGTGCGTAAGCAACTACGTCTTCACCTTTTTCTCTGCGGTCGTTTACGCGTTGTGAGAAACGTTCATTGTCGCGAGCTTTACGCTCCGCTGAGGTCAACTTGCTCATGCTTTAAAGCCTTTTCAATTATTCATGGTAGGGAATCTACGCTTAGCGAAACAAATGGGGACTGCTTAGTGTCAGTCTAGTCCATTTGTATGCTGGTGGCGCATCTTAGCACAATGGCTTGAGCATGCAGGTATGCTATTCGAGGGATCAAACAAAACAGCCCACAATTTTCGTTGTGGGCTGTTTTGTTACGTACTGGAGATGTAGTCATCGATTTGAAACTAAGAATCAGAAACGGCAGTTACATCAAATCTTCTCGATGAATAAGATGACCTCTCCGACTTTAAAGCCAAACTTAGACATCTCAGTCTTGTTGAACAAGCGTTTATCGTCCATTAAGAACATCCAATCATCGAGCACCACTTCATAGGTGCTGCCGTCTACTTCAATCTCTAAGTCATATTTCCAATACAGCGCAGAACCTTGGGTTTCACCATAAGCGGTTCCAACGACATCGTTGGCAGTCCCAGAATAGGTGTTTTCGCCCGTTTTGATCAGATTCCAAACGCGAGTTGAGCGCTCGCCATCAGCAAAAGAGAACCACTCTTTTATTTCTCCGTTGTCACCGTCCCAAGTCGCGATCAGTTTGGCATCAAAGCGGCGCAGTAAGTTACCAGAGCGGTCTAGCACCATGCCGTAGGCCATTAGCTCGCCATTAAAAAAGGTTTCAAGCTTGAGCTCTGGCGTTGTGTCGACATGGTCTTCTAAACTTGCAGAGCCACAGCCCACTAGCCAAGTGAGTGAAAAAAATGCCAGAGCAAATTTTATTATTGTTGTTTTTGGATTCATTTGTTCAAACCTAAAAGTTGTTTACGAAGACCGGGTTCAGAGGTGTTTTCAGACAACCAAATCGCTAGAAAGGCTTCACCAAATTGCTTGTCTTGGATGGTGCCGATCGGTTGTTCATCGAAATAAAAACGACTTACGTTATCTTCAGCGACACGAATCGTGAGTGTGCTTCCTTCTTCCACGTTCGGCCACATCGCGTACAAGGGTTTCAACCAACGTTGAATGTTGCTGTCAGAGTAGCCAAGCTTGTTCCACTGATCTTCGGTAGCGTCTACGAGGTCTTTGCTATCGATAGAGCGGTAATACTCAAGCTTCAAAGCTCGTTCGGAGTTGGTTGGAGTCGCGTAGAATTCTGCCGAGTAGAGAGTCCAAAACAGGTAACTCATTTCACCCTCACCACGTTTGTTCAGATCATCGACAGCAGAGGCTCTAGCGTGTCCGGCAAATAACAGCGCAGCAAAGATTAACGGGAGAGTAATAAAGCTTAGAAGTGTGTTTTTTGCTTGCTGATGAGCGCGAACAATACCTCGCTCAGGTTTGAACGTTTGTGTCGGGTTGCGTGGATAAGCCATAAGTCACCTCGTTATTGCCATTTTAGGTTGTATTAAGTTGGAGTAGGCGGCCACCAGTAAGGGCAACAAAATCCCCCAACTTATTGCAAGGGCAGCAACTACCGATGCATCTGGCCAAGTAGTAAGAAGAGCACCTGCTTTGATGCCTCCCCAATAACTACTAGTACCTGCTACGAACCCTATGACAAACAAGATCACTTTCGAGCATTTTAAAAGCCAATTTAGGCTGTGGTTAAAACTGATTAAGAACATGATCCACAGGCAGACAAGCCACACCGGGAACCACGATTGATTCGCAATTTCAGAGTCGACGGCAAACACGCCGAAGTGGAGTAAGAGGCTATCAAGCAATAGCCCCAATGGTAATAAAATGAGTATCTTCAAATCGCTACTGCGAGTCGGTGATAGAAGGAAGTGAACCACTACAATCAGTGGTGTGACGAACGGGGCTTGCGCGGTAAAGAAAGCACTGCAAACCCAGGTCGCTTGAAACAGTACGAGATTAATAATCCAAAACCGCTTCATCTTTTGCTCCAAAGTAACGAGGTTTTCTTGCGACTACATGGTGAGTGCTGATCACGCGCTCTTTGAATGCGCCTTCACAGTAGCAGAAGTAGAAGGTCCATAAGCGTTTAAACTCTTCTGAATAGCCGAGAGACTCTAGCTCTTCCCAACTATTTTCAAAGGCGATGTTCCAATCATTCAGCGTTCGAGCGTAGTGCAGGCCAATGTCATCAATTTCTTGAACCACAAGGTCGGTGCTGGACGCAAGGTGTTGGGTCATCACTGAAACAGAAGGTAGGCAACCGCCGGGGAAGATGTACTTCTGAATAAAGTCGACACCTTTGCGGTATTTGTCGTAACGGCTGTCAGCAATAGTAATTGCTTGAATCAGCATCTTGCCTGAGGGCTTAAGTAGCGAGGAACATTTTTCAAAGAAGGTTTGTAGATACTCATGTCCGACCGCCTCTATCATCTCGATCGAAACCAACTTGTCATACTCACCAGTGAGATTGCGATAATCCTCTTTGAGCAGGGTGATTTTGTCGGTTAAACCAAGCGCTTTTACTCTCTGTTCAGCAAGTGCATGTTGGGCATCTGAGATCGTGGTAGTGGTGACGTGGCAACCGTAGTGTTGCGCCATGAAGATGGCTAAGCCGCCCCACCCTGTGCCTATCTCGACCACGCTATCTTTCTCAGACAGTTCTAGTCGCTCACAGATGGTTTTCATTTTGTTTTGTTGAGCCTTCGACAAGGTTTCTGCGTCTTCGCTGTAGATTGCGGAAGAGTACTGCATCGAGCTATCTAAGAAGCGCTCATACAGCTCGTTGCCAATATCGTAGTGGGCGAGAATATTTCGCTTAGAGCCTTGCTCGGTGTTGGCATTCTTACGACGCAGCAATAGGTTTTTGATGCGAGAAATCCATTGTGTCTTGTCATCAAGCTCATCCAATTGGGCTTGGTTACGAGCCATGATTTGAATCACACGCGTTAGATTTGGGCTGGTCCATTTACCATCGATATAGGCTTCAGATGCGCCGATACTGCCGTTGATGACCACATCTCTAAAAAAGGTCGCATCATGAATCACGATTCGACCTTTCAAGTCTGCTTCTCGATCACCGAACACCGAATGCTGGTCGCGCTCAATGATCTCGAGCGTCGCGAATTGCAGGCTTTCTAACACCTTGAAGATTAAAGCTCGATATTTACAGTTGCTTGAAACAGCAACGGCTTTAGCTTGTTGTTCAATATTGTTGTTTTGTTTGGCAAGCTGTTCCATGTAAACCTCGCTGATAACTCATTCTAATATTTTGTGCCAACTAAGCTGAGTTCTGCTCCTTGATTGGAGCGAACCCAAGCTTCAATTGAGTTCTTTCATGTGCGCTTAAGACGTTGAGTCTGGATGCGCCACAAACGGTACTTTTTTCAGGAATAATTTGAGAGCCTGATAATAAATTCCCATCACGACTTTTATCGTCATCGCCGGAATCTTGAATACCGTTCGTCTAATGTTTGTCTTGGTTACTGACTGCTTCGTCAGGGCTAGTGTCGCATCGAAAAGCTTGTCGTCTCGGCGGCTTTCGATGTGAACTAACGTGCGTTTCGCTGGTGGCTTAATCTTCCAAAAATAAGTCATGTTCAAATCCATGAACGGCGAAACGTGAAACTCTTTTTTTACCTTCAATTCTTGGTGCATGTCGATGAGATAGTAGTGTCTTTCTCGCCAAGGCGTGTTACTCACCTCAGCCAACATGTACTTACAATCTCCAGTCTCGTCATAACAGAAGAAACAGTTGATTGGGCTGAAGTAGATGCCTAAACAGCGGCACTGAGCCAGCATCGTCACACGGTTTGAATCAGACCAAACCCCACCAAGTTGTTGCACTTTGGAAGCTATACGTTGCTTAAGTGATTTTGGTTCATCCGTGGTGACATTTTCTTTTTTTTCAGCGAGATAATCCGATTCGACAAAGCGAATCGGGTTGTACCAACGAGTTCCGAACAGCGCACTGCGCGCTGTGGTTTGGGGCAGCTCATCAAGATCTAACCCCATCATATACAGCTGATAGCTGAACTCATGAGTGATGTCGCCAAAGCGGCGATGTCTGACGTTACCCCAATAGATACCGCTGAGCTCTTCACTCTTTTCGGATGCGATCCCCATCTCGGGTGTCAGGGTTTGACTGTTCATAGCGCGGAACTCGTACTCAAATCTAAACCGAAGCGTTTGGTCACATCGAGTGCACTGTGGACACCGTCTTCATGGAAGCCGTTATACCAATAAGCGCCAGCAAAGTGCGTCTGGTTTTTGCCACAGATTTGCTCACGCTTGTGCTGAGCTTCGACCGTGTTCGAATTAAGTACCGGGTGATGATAAACAAAGCTGCGAATAATTTTTTCTGGGTCGATGGCTTCGCTTTGATTCAAGGTGACACAGAAGGTGTCTTGGCTTTCGATGCCTTGCAGAATGTTCATGTTGTACGTGACACAGGCAGGTCGTTTACTGTCGCCATCCAACATGTAGTTCCAGCTTGCCCAAGCCAGTTTTCTGTCTGGTAACAAGCGAGTATCGGTGTGCAGAACCACTTCATTGCGGCTGTATGGGATCTCGCCCAGTACCTGTTGCTCTTGTTCTGTTGCATCACCAAGCAAGCGTAAGGCTTGGTCTGAGTGGCAAGCAAAGATTACTTCGTCGAAACCTTGTGCGCTGCCATCTTCAAATTCAATCGTGACGCCTGTTTCTTGGCGAGTCACTTGTTTAATCGATGTATTCAGTGCAACAGTCTTACTTAGGCGTGAAAGGATGATTTCAACATAAGAACGCGATCCCTTTGGTATCACATACCACTGAGGACGGTTCGCGATATCGAGCAATCCATGGTTGTAGAAAAACTGAATGAAGAACTTGAGCTCAAACTCTTCCATTTCTTCCAAGCTTGTCGACCAAATCGCCGCGCCCATCGGTAAGATGTAGTGCTGGCTGAAAAAGTCGGAAAATTGATTATCTCGTAGGAAACTGCCAAGGGTAACGTCTGGTGTGAATTCATTGCTTTCAAACTGAGCCTTACACAGCTTGTTGAACTTGAGAATGTCAGACACTAAAGACCAGAACTGAGGTTTGAAGATGTTGCTCCTCTGCGCGAATAACGAATTAATGCTGTGGCCGTTGTATTCAAACTTGGTCGTCGTGTTGTGGACGCTGAAGCTCATCTCAGTCGGTTGCCTTTCGACATCGAGTTGTTCTAGAAGCTGATTGAAATTCGGGTAGGTTCGATCGTTGAATACGATGAAACCTGTATCTATCGAAAACGCCGAGCCTTGATGTTCAATATCAACGGTCGCGGTGTGCCCCCCAACGTAATCATTCTTTTCGAATACTGTTACGTCGTGGTGCTTATCTAATATATGCGCGCAAGTGAGTCCAGAGATACCTGAACCAATAATGGCGATTTTCTTCATTGTTATACCATCCTTGAAGCGAGTTTTTGCCAAACTGGAGTTGGGAGCATTCTTAGTAGCTTCATCAACATGATGAATCGTCTTGGGAAATCGATTTCACTCTTTCCTTGAGCGATACCATTTACGATTCGCTGAGTTGCGGCCTCACTACTAATAATCATAGGCATAGAGAACGTATTTCGCTCGGTTAATGGCGTTTCAACAAAGCCAGGGTGCACAATTGAGACATGAATGTTGTGCGTTGCCAGATCAACCGAAAGTGTTCTGCCTAAGTAGGTGAGGGCTGCCTTTGAAGCGCCATAAGCCTCGGCTCTTGGCAAAGGTAAAAAGCTGGCGCTGGAGCTGACTAAAACCAAACGGCCGCCGGGCTTGATGTTTTTTAACCAAGCTTTAAGGGCGTAGCCAATTGAAATTAGGTTTATGTTGATGACGCGCTCAAAAAGCTCGGCATCAAAATTCACTGGGTCGTCGATGTACTCACAATCACCCGCATTTAAAATCAGCAGATCGAGCGGCTTGTCTTGGTCGAGTTCTGGGAAGTTGTGGTAATCAGTCAAGTCGAAACAGAGCGGTGAAATTGATGAATGCGCGACGTCTGTCTCGTGCGAGTCAACTAAGGCTTGCAGCTTGTCTGAGTTGCGGCCACAAGCAATCACCTGATGCCCTTGCTGAGCGTAATCTTTAGCTAGGGATTGGCCGATACCTGAGGTCGCGCCTGTAATCATAATACGCATTATCGGCTCGCCCTCTTTTTGATGGATTTGATCGCGCAGCCCAGTACTGGAATGTGTTCGTACAACATAGAGCCGACGTCGAGGTAGTCTCTGTGGTAGACCACTTGACCGTCGAGCATCTTAAGGTGGCTGTGCCCTTGTACTTCGATTGGCTTTTGCCCATTTAATTGCTTGTGAGCAAACTGCATCGTCCAGTAAACGGAAGCTTCGTCGTTCGCTTCGAAAGTGTGTTCGATATGAAAGTAACAGCTGGTTACTTGGGTGTAGAGGTTCTCGAAGTAGTGCGTAAGCGCCGAAATACCGCTGACATGATGCAGCGGATCTTGGAATTCAATATCAGGGTGATAAACCGTCTTAAGCACGTCGAAATTGTCGGTTCCGAGTTCTCGATACATGTTGAGAAAGTTATCAAGCCATAGAGAGTTATCCATAATATTCACTCTAATTATTTGAAGAAGGCTAAGGCTCTCAATCGTGCTTCTTTATGCTCAACGATGGGTTGCCAGTATTCGCTGTCTATTCCGTTTTTAGCGATAAAGTCATGTGGGAAATGTACATGCTTATCTGGGATATTTTGCAGCTCTGGTATGTACTTACGAATAAAAATTCCTTTTGGATCAAACTTTTCACTCTGAGTGATTGGATTGAAAATTCGGAAGTAAGGTTGAGCATCACAGCCAGTACTTGAAGCCCACTGCCAGCCACCATTGTTGGCACTAAAGTCTCCGTCGATAAGGTGCGACATAAAGAAACGCTCGCCCCAACGCCAGTCAATAAGCAGGTGCTTGGTTAGGAAGCTTGCCACCACCATTCTTAGTCTGTTGTGCATCCAGCCCGTTTCAACCAGTTGACGCATTGCGGCATCAACCAATGGATATCCTGTTTTTCCTTCGCACCAAGCTTTGAAGCTAGGATGATCGTGATACCAATCTAAACCATTGTATTTTTGCTGAAAGTTAGCACCTTTGACCAGTTTAGGGTGGTGGAACATCAAATGCTTATAAAAATCTCGCCAAATCAATTCATTGAGCCAACAAAAGGCCGGTAATTGCGTATCAAATAACAGATCGGGTTGCTGCTGAATCAATTGAATCGCTAACCAACGTGGGCTCACGGCGCCAATCGCTAAATAAGGTGATAGCCCCGATGTTCCTTTAACTGAGGGAATATCTCTCAGACGTGCGTAGTCGTTGACTTTATTGCCTAAGAAATTGGGGATCACATTGCCCAATACATCTTGGCTTAATGGCCAGCGACTCGAATCAACACGCGGAAAATCGAAATCATAGTCAGCAGAGATGGTTAAGGCTTGTAAGTCGTCAGGAAGCTGTGTTTGTGAACGTTCAGCTGACTCGACAGGAGCTGGACTGCAGATGATGCCTTTCACCTGAACTTCTTTTAACCAAGCGTTCTTAAAGGGCGTAAAGACTTTGAACATCTCGCCTTGTTTGTTGAGAACGCTACCGAGTGGCAGCATAACGTCACAATCGCTGATCTTCAGGTTTAGGCCGCTTGAAATCAGCTTTTTATCGCGAGCTTGTTCATCGACCTCTGGTTCAGAGTTAGCGTAGACGCACTTGGCATCAAGCTGCTGGCACAAATCGATGAGCTGTTTGGATTGGTCGTCAAAGTCGCTAGCTTTCAGGTGAAGCAACGTTATCCCGAATTCAGCGAGCTGGGAATCGAGTTGTTTTAGATGACGATAGATGAAATCAGCTTTGATCGGCGCAAGGTGGTGTTGCCGCCACGTTTGAGGCGTTGAAATGAAAACGGCGGTCGTTACGCCGTTTTCAACTGCCGCGACGAGCGCTGGGTTATCGTGAATCCGCAGGTCTCGTCGTATCCATAGTATGTCGCTCAATATCCGTATCTCAGTTTAAGTTCTTGAGGGTGCGGGTTTAGGTAAACCTGTGATTCTAGGTATTCGTTCGGGTATTCCATCAGGTAGTGATTGATCAGTGTCAGTGGCACTAGCAGTGGAACAACGCCCTCTCTGAATGATGCGATCTGGTTGGTCAGCTCTTGCTTGTGAGCGCTACTCAGTTGTTTTTTAAAGTAACCCTGCAAATGATGCAGCGTATTGGCGTGACTGCCTCGATTCGCGTGATGAGACAACGCCGTCATCAAGCCTTCGATGTATTGAGCCGCTAGTTCGTCGATATCTAAATCATTACCCGCTAGCAGTTTGCCTAAGCTTTTGTAACCCTCAACGTGGTGACACATGACTAGATATTTGTGGGCGCTGTGGAACTGAATCAGTTTGTGCTTGGTCACACCTTCATCCACAAGATCGAGCCATTTTTGGTAAGTGAACACTCGAGTCATGAAGTTTTCACGCAAAATGGGATCGTTAAGGCGGCCGTTTTCTTCAACGGGAAGTAACGGGTTGCCGTCCATAATTTGTTGGGTGAACATGCCTATGCCTGTCGATTCAGAGCCGCGACCATGGTGGTGGTACACCTTCACGCGCTCCATGCCGCAGGTTGGGCTTTTTTGACACACAATAAAGCCAGCAATGTGTTGGTTTTTCTTTGAGTAGTTTTGACCGAACTCGATCAGTTCGTTGGTCACATCACCTGAGCCATCAGGGCGAGAAACATGGATGATGTCATCTAGCATTCTTGTTTGACGAATGGTTGGACGAGGGGTTGGAAGACCAACAGCCATCTCTGGGCAAACAGGTTCCAATTCCACGTAGTCTGCTAGGTCGTCTGTACAAAAACGAGAGCGTTTATGACCTGTGTCGAAACGTACTTTATGTCCAGCAACACATGCACTGATACCGATTTTGATTTTCTTTTCCATTGGCCAACTCCTTTGCTCTTGCTCTGAGCTTTTTCTTATAGTTCAACATTGCTAATCGTATTTACAGAGCTGGGTGTGTTTTTACTTTGACACCGTAGTTGTTTTTATTCAGATGTATTGACGATATACAGGATAGCTTTATGCCATCCTGTATATTTATAGCCTGCAACTGGGTTAATAGATATATTTTCCAAGTGGATTGAATAGTTGGCTCACACCTTTTGTGAAGTAAAGCGCATCACTTGAAACGGTTAAACAGACACAACCTTCTTTTGTTGCCGGTTGATGAGTGTGATTGCCATCCAACCAGATGAAGTCACCTTTGTTGTAAACGCCCATTTCGTCTTCGAAACTGCCCTCTAGAAGAAGCGTGATCTCGAAGCCTTTGTGGGTGTGGCAAGGCACTTGTCCATCTTTGTCGATGTGCAACAAGCTGGTGTGGTGTGCTTCGTCAGCAAAATCGAGTCTTGCTCGTGAAATTTTGCCTAGGTTCATCCAGTCCTTTCTCGCTACTGAGTTTAGAGCGCGAGGGATTGTGAATGTCGTGTCAGCAACAGTTACTTTCTGAACCTCTGGAGTCACTTCAACAGACTGAGAAGTATCAGCTGTGATTTGCTCTATCGCGTCAAAATCAAAGTCCATGTCGTCCATTGAGAAGCTGTCTAGATCTTCATTTGAGAATACTGGCTCTGCGTCAAAAGCATTATTCGCTGCTACAGCTGTAAGCTGCTTGACTTGTTGTTGGCAGTGTTCACACAGCTCTACATGGCTAGAAACAATCAAAGAAACTGAATCAGCCAACGTGCCATCGACGAAGTCTTTCAAGATTGCCGCGTTTGGGTGATGTTTAATCATGGTCTTGTTCCCCCATGTGAACTTTTAATTTGGCTAAAGCGAGTCTCAGACGTGATTTCACTGTTCCAAGTGGGACGCCAAGTTGCTGAGCGAGTTGCTCTTGAGAGAGCTCTTGAAAGTAAACGCCTTTGACGATGGTTTTCTGAGCGAGAGGCAACTTTTCTATTTGAGTCATTACGTGTCGGCTCATCAAATGGTCACCGAATGGCAAATCTTCGCTTTGAGACTCGGCTACCATCGCATCGATTGGCCAGATATCGTCGGCTATCGTTTGTTCGGCTTTCGCTTTCACTTTGCGCAACATGTCGAATGCTGCATTACGCATTACCGTGTAGACCCAAGTGGTCGCAGCGCCTTTATCTACATTGTAGAGATGTGCTTTCTTCCAAACATTAGTCATCGTGTCTTGAACTAGCTCGTTTGCAGCAGCTTCGCCACCCAACTTACTGATACCAAAACGCTTGATCTTAGGAGCGAAGAACTTGAACAAACAGGTGAACGCCTGCTTGTCTCGGTCTGTACCAACCAACACCAGCCAGCTCGAGAGCTCTGTCGGTACTTTGTTGTCTGTAGGTACTTTGTTATCGGGAATAATGACATGCTCCTTGCCGTTCCCTGAACTTCTGCTTTCCACTTGCATAGTAACTAACCATCATGCGAATTTGATGGGCACTACGTGAAAGGAGAAAGTCGGGATCACTTTAATTTAAATTAATTTCTACTATACAAAATTATAGTGAAGAAAAGTGCTTATTGCCCCGTAATGATTTGATTCAAAAAAGGAACTAGAGACGGAAAACTGGCTGGCTCAGTAAATTCTGTTTTCTTTTCCAGTGGGATAGGCATCATTTCGAGCAATCGCGCACAGATCCATTGTGGGCTCTCAAAATCAGGAGTGGGATAGAGTGTTCTTATCGAATCGTGGTCGCGAAACAACTGAACCAAAAAAGCGGTAAACACGTTAGGCACTTTATATTCATCGGTAGGCCAGTGAGGCAACAAGCTGAACTTACTTTTAATCAGGTCATCATCGTCTCGAAACGACCCATGCAATTGCACCAACTTTTCGCCTTCGACATCAATTTCTAATATCTGGTCGTCCGACATATTGAAGTCGACGATGGTCACCTTTGTTCCCCAAGAGCTGAGATGATCAGAGTTAGATTTGTCTTGAGTGGCGATAATGAAACCATCGCCCTGCGCTGCGTGAGCGACCATCGCGAGATACTTTGGCTCAAAAATGCGCAGTCTTTGTCTGCCTCCCGGTAAAAGGAAGATGGGGAGGGGAAACACAGCGAGCTCCAGAGAAGACTCTACGGGTGTTTCTGGTTCGGCGTCTGTCCGCGTGGTCTTCCTAGGTGAATTCGGCACATAGTACTCCTTAGTTCAGATGTGATTCGAGAAGATATACGCGGGGAGGGTGGTGTTCGATCAATTCGCTTCGGCTTATGTTCGCAAAGGGATAGATATTTTGTTGCACCTGTTCATAAATTCATTGTTTTTACCTTTTCTCATACGCGTCATTAGGTAATATATGAACAAATAGTAAGCGAATGGGTAGTTGCCAGACGATGCTTCTATCTGACGTTCTTCTATACCTAACATCGCATCAAAGGAATGGTCATGATTGTTATTTATGGTATCAAAGAGTGCTTAAATCCAATTAAGTTGCAGCTCTCTAATGTGTTGCAGCAGTGCTTGAACAGTGAAATGGGTTTACCCGATGACAAGCGAGCACATCGGTTTGTGCCATTGGAACGAGATGACTTCTTTTACCCGGAAGGAAGAACAGAAGCCTATACCGTCATTGAGATAAATATGATGGAAGGTCGAGCGGTAAACACCAAAAAGCGCTTAATTAAGAAGATATTTTCTGAGATAGAGAAGCAGTTAGCTATCTCTCCAATTGATATTGAAATTTCCATTAAGGAACAGCCATCGCATTGCTGGGGATTTCGAGGGATGACCGGCGATGAAGCTCAAGATCTGAAGTACAAAGTGAACGTCTAGGGTTTAAGCTCTTAACTCTTAACTCTTAACTCTTAACTCTTAACTCTTAACACGTAAGACTTAAGCCAATCTATCGAGTGACGGCTTTGGAATTTGATGCCAAAGCCGTTTTCCTAGTTCTCGACACTAACCTTTAAGCATCTAAGCATCGTCACTCTTTTTTAAATACTGATGCCAATTTTCATTGATCACGTCAAAGTGCTCAACGCAGAACTCTTTTCTGTCTTTCAAATAGTCGTTTTCCACTTCATCGAGCAAGTTCTTATAGGCATCGGGATCGCTGCCATACACCAAGCATAACGTGGAGAAGTAACGCTGCAGGTCGAAACTGTGCTCGTCGATGTATTCCCCCAAGTCGTAATACTCTGGGCGGTCTTCTGACTCGAAAGCGAACATGTCTGCAGCGCTGATAGCAGCGTCGGCCCCATGCTCTACGTAGTTAAGCAGTAGCACGGTTGCTAGGTTATCAACCGCATCTTCTTCTTTACCCAATATGGCAATGTTCTGATCTTCGATATACGCATGCCCAGTCTCGTGTAGCAGGGTGTGCAGCAAGGTATCAATAGCGCCGGTTTGCGCAGATTTCCCATACTCTTTTTCGTATTGGTTCTTCTCAAAGTAATTGAGTGACTCAGCGTAAAAACTGTAAGGGATCAGTACTTGATGGGTTTGTGGATCGTAGAGTGGTCCTTCTTCCCCGCCATATTGAATGGTTAATGGCTTCTCAAACATGAAGAGTTGGTTTGATAGGTCGACCACGGTGTCATTAACGCCACTGCTTTGAATCTCTCGTTTGAGCTGCTCTTCTTCGGTATTTTGCGGTGTAGAGTACTCGACGATTAGGTTACTTTGGGTGGCTTGTTCACTAGATGCATAAGTTGTGGCAAACATTGCACTCAGGGCTAGGCTGCAGGTCAATGTTCGTTTCAATAATGTCATCGGCTATCCTTGTGATTACGTTGCGATTCAGAGTCGTGCTGGGGGTAACAACTCCAAGCTGTGTACCCTGATTTAGTTATTGCGTTAGAGTATAAGTTTAGACGGAATTTTGATGCATCGAGGACTGCAATTTTTGAAGTAGGCGCTATCCTATCAATGAATAATCCGCTTAGAGATTCGCCACAAAGAATAAGTAAGCTGAATGAGCGGTGTCGATGTGATTCGTTTCTATTGGTAATTAACAGATAAATTTCGGTTCAACACAACCCTTGTGCTATACTCCGCGCCCCAATCCGAATTGGCTTGTTTAATCTTAGGAAATTATTATGAGTGTTAAAAACGAACTTCAACAAATTAACAACCGTCTAGACAAGTGTCGCCACAAGTTAGATGCTGCTAAAACTCGTAATGATCGTCCTGTTGTTCGTCAGTTCGAGGAAGAGATTAAGAAGCTAACTAAGAAAATTGCCCAGCTTAAACACAAAGAAAGCTATGATGTGAACCAAGAGCGTAAGTCTCTGGTTGATATGCCATTTAGCCGTGAGATCACTAAGGCTGAGCAAGCGGATATGGGTAAACTTAAAAAGTCTGTTAAAGGACTCGTAATTGTTCACCCAATGACGAAGATCGGTAAAGAACTTCGCATTGAGGTTATGACTGGTTACGCACCGAAAAAATTCTAATTACCAGCGATGGTGATGAAAGAGGAGCTAGAAATAGCTCCTTTTTGCTTTTTTAGGTATTAAGAAAGCAGAGTCAGCGGCATAGATACTCACGCCGTTTTCAACTTTTAGGAGGTGATTGTTGTCACAAATCCTTTTATCTCCTATAAAAGTTAACGTGCTACTAACATGGTACTAAGCGATCGCAGTAATGTGTTCGCTTTTCGAATCCACACTTTCTCTCCAGTTTGTATAAATATAGGTAGAGCAGCACAAATAATTACAGATAAAACTAGACTCATTAGGGAAGATGAGAACGTAAAAAAATAGAGGTTATATGAATCAATTAATTTCAATTGGACCACTAGAATCCTTCCTAATCGCGATTAGTGTTTTGTTTCTAGGTCATTTCGTCAATGCAAAGCTTCCGATTCTCAAAAAGTACAACATTCCAGAGCCCATTGTCGGCGGCTTGATTGTCGCTTTTGCTATTACAGCCCTGCACTTTAACGGCCTTGATCTTGAGTTTTCCTTGCCCCTGCAGAACACGTTTATGTTGATGTTCTTTGCAACGGTCGGTCTTGCGGCGAACTACACGCAGCTGATAAAAGGTGGTGCTAAGGTATTCCTATTCTTAGGGGTAGCGTCGGTTTACATCATTATCCAAAACGGTGTAGGCGTAACCTTAGCTACGGCACTAGGCCTTGAACCCTTGATGGGTTTGATTGCTGGCTCTATCACCCTTTCGGGCGGTCACGGCACAGGCGCGGCTTGGTCTCAAACTTTTGCAGACACGTTTGGCATTGCAAATACGCTAGAAATCGCGATGGCTTCAGCGACCTTTGGTTTGATCATCGGTGGTATTATCGGTAGCCCAGTGGCGCAAAAGCTGATTGATAAAAACCAGCTTGAATCTGAGTACGGCACTGGCACGCAAACACATGAACGCTTCCCTGAACTTGTTACTTACAACGAGTATGAAGAAGACAAAGTGACGGCGAAGAAGGTGATTGAAGTGTTGTTCATCCTTCTTATCTGTATCACGGGTGCGAAGTACCTAGAGCAGTGGGTGGCGACTTTTGAAATTTCTTGGTTGATGATTCCTGACTTCGTTTACGCGTTGTTTATCGGTGTGTTCATCACTAACGTGTTTGAAGTGACTAAGCTGCATAAGACTGACAGCGAAACGGTCGATATTCTTGGTACGGTGTCATTGTCACTGTTCCTAGCAATGGCGCTAATGAGCCTTAAGCTTTGGAACATATTTGACCTTGCGATTCCGTTCTTGGTTATCCTTGCGGTTCAGGCGGTTGTGTTAGGTATCTTCTCTTACTTTGTGACGTTCAAAGTAATGGGTTCTAACTACGACGCAGCGGTTATGGCAGGTGGTCACTGTGGTTTCGGCCTAGGTGCAACACCAACAGCGGTAATGAACATGGGCTCTTTGGTGAACCGTTTTGGTCCTTCACCACAGGCGTTCATGGTGGTGCCAATTGTTGGTGCCTTCTTTATCGATATCGTTAACCTGATTATCCTTCAGGGTTACATCTCGTTTATCGGTTAATGTTCGCCTTTACTTAAACGCAATGTGCTTATCGCACTAAGATGAATACAAGAAAGCCAGTCTGTTGACTGGCTTTTTTTGTTCTTGTTTATCGAGGTTTTCTTGCCTGATACCCCTGCGGTTAGGGCTCTGTCACATCAATAACTAGGGCGTGTTGATCTTTCGAGCTGATTTTTGCAGTGAGTTGCTGGGTATTTATACAAGGCAGAGGCATCGATGTGTAGCTAGCCTACATGAGAAGCCGATAACGCAGTAGAAATGACCAGCAAACGCTGCCCGAAGGGTTCGGGCTGGGCGCCACCGCAAAAAGCGTTTTACTCTTTGTTGAGGGAGGTTTGCTTAGAATGACTAGGCTACTTCTCCCTCACCGCGATTAAAACGCTTTTGACTAGGCGTCCCCATCCGAACAAAATTTAACCACAAAAGGTCAACACGCCCTAAAGTGTTGTAACGACTTCATCAAGAGTTAGGCGCGCTTTTGGTTTGCCGTAGTTGTAGTCTTCGCCGTCTTTGTGGTAGCCGATAGCTAGAGCTACATCAACAACGTGACCTTCTAATTCGTCAGCAAACTCTTCGCTGATCATAGCTGCATCTACACCTTCCATAGGTGTTGAAGCGATACCTAGACGAGCTAGTGTGTGCAGTGTGTTACCTAGTGCGATGTAAACTTGAGACTTAGTCCAGTTACCGTTGAAACCTGTTTCGTCTGTGTTCATTTCTGCGAATGCGTAAGCACCTAAGAATTGCTCGTACATTTCAGCTGGTAAGTGACCAGAGCTTACTTCTGTATCAGCACGCTTCGCGAATTTCTCTTTAGTGTACTTAGGATCGTGAGCAAACAGGATCGTGTGTGACGCTTCTTTCGCATGTGGTTGGTTAAACTGGAACATGTTTTCGAAAGTATTGTGGAAGCGTTGTTTTGCTGCGTCACTCTCAATGATGATGAATTTCCAAGGCTGAGAGTTGATAGAAGAAGCTGACAAGCGAAGTGCTTCTTTGATTACTTCCATGTCTTCCGCAGAGATGCGCTTTTCTGCATCGTATTTTTTAGCTGTGTAACGAGTGTTTAGATCAGTAATGATTGGATGAGTCATGTTGAATCCTAATATCTATCAATAATAAATGTTGTAGGGTTTTATGTTCAGTTACGTCAACAATAAACGGATAACCAATTTAAACGAATCTCAATAGATTGAACGTCTAAATAGTTAGCGAACATGCCCCAATAAATCGAGTATCTGCGGTAGCTCAAGTCGATGGGTGTAAGATAATAGAAGAATGACTCGGGAAAAATAGCGAACATATCAAATCACTATGGTTAATAATGTCCATAATGATTCAATAAGTGTGATCTTAATGGAGGTGGAATCTCTAGATTCAGTAGCTTAGTACGCTTTGATACCATATTGGCGCAATAATGGCGGAAGTACGCTGTCTAGGTTGGGGATATCTTCTGGCGTGATTTCGATTAAACCAAAACCATGCTCTTCATAGATTTTTCTCGTAGCTTCACGTTTATTTTCGGCGATTGGCGCAGAATCAGTTCCCCAGAACTGGATGTATACTTTGCCACTTGGTAGATAAAAATCGCTGATCACTTCTTTTGATATCGGAAGCGGACGCTCGTACGCATGGACCACTCCTGCCATATAAAGCCAGTTATCAATGATCAGCTCTCCCTTTGATCGAACATAATGCCCGTCTAAGCTTCGGTGCTTCGCCTTAAATTTCTGACGAAAACTGGAGAATGACACATCGGTCGAGTGGCTTTCAGCATCATGCCCTAGGAATTCAACAACAGACTGCTTTAAACGTTTATTGCGAACCAATGAGTCGTGCCATACCACGAATAAGTTTTGAGTCGCTTTGTCTTCTCTTTGTTCACCTCCGGCTTTTAAGCCTGTAGAGGTGACATGCCAACCGTCTTCTTCTTTTGTTATCCAACCAAGCTCGTTGAGCAGTAAGTTGATTTTCTTTGCGCTGAGTTGAAAGGCACTGCCAAGCTGGGTGGCGGTGAGTGTTTTTCCTGAGAATGAGTCCAAATCGATAAGCAGTTTCTCTGGCCAGACAATAAAGACACCAAACTTCTTGTGTTCGACATATTCCCCACCAAAGCTTTCTCCCCGTTCTGTGAGAATCCAACGCTCTTGTGAACGCACTATATAGCCCGCTGTTTTTAGATCGCTAAATAAAGCTTTAGCTTCTATGCCTTTTTGTTTAGCGAGTGCGGATGTGGAAATTTTGTCTGACATAGTCTTTTCTCAAATAGCGGAGTGATCAGCTGATGGGTGTTGGATATATATATGATGCGATAGCGTTGGTAAATACCATATCACATCTATCAATGCTAACTGCAGTTCAGTGGTCTATGTTTTTAGTAGAGCGTTAGGTCTCGTTTTGTATGTTTAGCAAAATGTAGCTCAACCTGTAATTAAATTACAGGTATCGCGATTTTGCTCATCTGGGTGCATATTTTATATACGTGACACGATGTTCTTTTATACGGTTTATATAGATCTTAGATGCTATATTTTATTAAATGTGACTTTAATCACTATTTATTTTTAAGTATTACAAAATAAAATGTGATCTAGATCGTGTGTTGATGATATCTATTCTCATTAATTTGGCTTTGTAATTTAAATTCATGGTGTTTTTGTGATCTAAGGTGTGCTTGTTAACCCGAAAGTGTTTTTCGTGTGTGATGGCTATCACGAAAGTTGGGCTAAGGTGCATTTTGGAAATGTTGTGATACATTTTAATCGACTTTTGAGTACACACTTTCGGTCATTTGACCAACCAATACATTACGGGGTTCTACCTATGTTATCACCAGAAGCAAAGATTAAGGTTCAAAACTTTGGTCGTTTCTTATCCAATATGGTAATGCCAAACATCGGCGCATTTATTGCGTGGGGTTTCATTACTGCACTATTCATCCCAACGGGTTGGTGGCCTAACGAAACGTTAGCATCAATGGTTGGTCCTATGATTACATACCTACTGCCACTATTGATTGGTTACACCGGTGGTAAAATGGTTGGTGGTGACCGCGGTGCGGTAGTGGGCGCTATCACAACAATGGGTGTTATCGTTGGTACTGATATCCCAATGTTCATGGGTGCAATGATTGTAGGTCCACTAGGTGGTATCGCAATTAAGAAATTCGATGAAGCTGTTCACGGTAAAGTGAAGAGTGGTTTCGAAATGCTAGTGAACAACTTCTCTGCGGGTATCATCGGCATGATCTGTGCGATCATCGCGTTCATCGTGATTGGTCCTGCGGTTAAGATTCTGTCTGGCGGACTTGCGGCTGGCGTAAACGCAATGGTAGAAGCGGGTGCACTACCTCTAGCATCTATCTTTGTTGAACCTGCGAAAATCCTATTCCTAAATAACGCAATCAACCACGGTATCTTCTCTCCACTAGGTATCCAGCAATCTGAAGAGATGGGTCGCTCTATCTTCTTCCTAATCGAAGCAAACCCAGGTCCTGGTTTTGGTCTTCTACTTGCTTACATGGTGTTTGGTAAAGGTAGCGCGAAGCAATCTGCTGCTGGTGCATCTATCATCCACTTCCTAGGGGGTATCCACGAAATTTACTTCCCTTACGTTCTAATGAACCCACGTCTAATTCTTGCGGTAATCGCAGGTGGTATGGCGGGTGTATTCACTAACGTAATGTTCGATTCTGGCCTTATCTCTCCAGCATCTCCAGGTTCTATCTTCGCAGTCTTACTGATGACGCCAAAAGGCTCTTACATCGGCGTGATTCTATCTGTTATCGCAGCAACGGCAGTATCGTTTGTTGTAGCGTCAATCCTTCTTAAAACATCAGCGCAAGATGATGAGGAAGATTCACTAGAGAAAGCTTCTGCACAAATGAAAGACATGAAAGCGTCTTCTAAAGGTGCAGCAGCAGAAGCAAACGTAAACCTAGCGGATGTAAAAGCAGTTTATGTAGCGTGTGATGCGGGTATGGGTTCAAGTGCAATGGGTGCAGGTCTACTACGTAAGAAAGTAGCAACAGCTGGCCTAGACATTGAAGTAACCAACTACGCAATCAACAATCTACCGGCTGATTCGCAAATCGTTATTACGCATAAAGACCTAACAGACCGTGCTCGTAGCACTGTGCCAGGTGCGATGCATATGTCTCTAAGCAACTTCCTAGACGGCGGCGTATACGACCAACTAGTTGCCGAGCTTGTCGATGCTCAAAGTGGTGAAGCGAAAGTAGAAGCTCCGGCTCCTGCAGCAGCTCCAGCGCAAGAAGGCAACAAGCTTGCACTCACTGACGACAGCATCTTCCTTGGCCTTAAAGCGACTCAAAAAGAAGACGCAATCAAGTTTGCTGGCGAACAATTAGTAAAACTTGGCAACGTATCACCAGAATACGTAGATGGCATGTTTGCTCGTGAAGAGCTTGTGTCTACTTACCTAGGTGAGTCTATCGCAGTACCACACGGCACAATCGAAGCGAAACAGTACGTACAAAAAACCGGCATCGTTTTCTGTCAGTACCCTGAAGGTATTCAGTGGGGCGAAGATGAAGATGATATCGCGAAGATGGTTATCGGTATTGCCGCACAAGGCGATGAGCACAACATGGTGCTGATGGCGATTACCAATTCACTCGATGATGAAGAAGCTGTGGAATGCCTACAGAACACAACAAACCCTGCTGATGTTCTACGTATTCTCAACGGAAACTAAAAAGCTCTAGTCAAGCTCCTGAGTGAAGGAGGCCGGTATCCCCCTACTGGCCTCATTTTCGGTCTTAATCTTTCTAACAAGATTCAGTCTGAATAGCTTACTGCTTAATGCCTAGGGCACATCGTCAAGGCATGTTGTTGAGCAGTTAGCTATCTAGATTCAAATATTTATAAGGTCAAAATTATGAAAGCGTTACATTTTGGTGCAGGTAATATCGGTCGTGGTTTCATTGGTAAGCTTCTTTCTGATGCTGGTATGAAGGTTACGTTTGCTGACGTAAATGAAACGGTTGTAAATGCGTTAATTGAACGCCAAGAATACCCAGTTAAGATTGTTGGCGAAGAGTGTGTTGTCGAAGTTGTTAAGAACGTGACAGCAGTAAACTCAGCGACAAGCGCAGTAGTAGATTGCATTGCTGAGTCTGATCTTGTGACGACTGCAGTGGGCCCTACGGTTCTTAAAATCATCTCTAAGTCTATCGCTCAAGGCATTGAAAAGCGTGCAGCAGCAAACAACACTGCACCAATGAACATCATCGCGGCAGAGAACATGGTTCGCGGTACTAGCCAGTTAAAAGTAGCCGTGTTAGAGCACCTTTCTGATGAAATGAAAGCGTTCACTGAAGAGCACATTGGTTTTGTTGATTCTGCGGTTGACCGTATTGTTCCACCGGCAGAAGCGGGCGAAACAGATCCTCTAGCGGTAACGGTTGAAACGTTCAGCGAGTGGATCGTAGACCAAACACAATTCAAAGGTGAGATTCCAAACATCCCAGGTATGGAATGCACTGACAACCTAATGGCTTTCGTTGAGCGTAAACTGTTCACGCTAAACACAGGTCACTTGGTAACGGCATACCTTGGTGTCCTTGCAGGTCACGAGACAATCAAAGACTCTATCGAAGATGACGTAATCCGTGCTGAAGTAACGGCAACGATGGAAGAGAGTGGTGCAGTTCTGATTAAGCGTTACGGCTTTGATCCAGAAGCTCACGCTGCCTACATCCAGAAGATTCTAGGTCGTTTTGCTAACCCGTTCCTACGTGATGAAGTAGACCGCGTTGGTCGTCAGCCAATTCGTAAACTGAGCCCGCAAGACCGCCTAGTTAAGCCTCTAAACGGTACATTAGAGTACGGCCTACCAAATGCTCACCTAGTAAAAGCAATCGCTGCTGCGTTCCATTACAAGAACGAAGACGACCCTCAAGCGGTTGAACTTCAAGCAATGTTCGCAGAAAAAGGCTTTGCTGAGACATTAGCGCATTATTCTGAGCTGAATAGTGACTCAGAAGTTGTTAAACTAGCGGAAGAAGCTTATCTAGCATTGAAATGATAAACCATCAAAGTGCCACACCAGTGGCACTTTCTTATTGTCGAGCCGTTATGCCAATACAAACAAGCCATGAAATTGAATTACTCGAAGCCCTTTCGGAAGCTGAGAGTGCTGGCGCCTGCCTAATGGCTGCTTATGATGCATTGGACGACACGGTAGATGCCGTATTAAAAAACATCTTTAAGAAAGACGACACTGCAATTAAGTTCGTTGTCGAGCCACTTCTCAACAGTGGTGGGCCGTTAGGCGAGATCATGATTCGTGCTAAGTTGCTACTCGGGCTTGGCGTGATCAGTAAAGAACTCTACGACGATCTTGAGGTTTTCGTTACCTTGAAAGAGTGGGCGAAAATACAGGGTGAAGACACCAGCTTCACAGAAGTTGATGTGATATTTGAGCTCAACAAGGTGCACGCGATTCAGCGTATTATGCCTATCGAATATGACGCGGAGATGGTGGAAACCATGTCTGGCCCAATGCTTGAAATGTTCTTGGGGCGACATAATCAAAAGGTGAAGTCGACGATCGTATTAGCTATCACTGACATTATCACTACCTTGTGCCGAGATAACGCGCTGAGCTCTTAGCTCTAGTTTGCAGCCCTGCTTATCTTGTTTCACACCCTACATATCTTGTAGTTGTTGGTTCGTTTCAATACAAAGATTAAAATGATGGCGGTTTCTCTCGTTGGAGAAATCGCTTTGTTGTTTTTGTGCTTCTAAAAAATATCCGAAATATCTTCCCATTAAATACAAAAGCAGCAGGCACAAAAAAAGCCACATTCAGTGGCTTTTTCTATTCAAGACGCTCTCTTTATAAAAACGCCCTGCTATTCAAGACTATAGGAATTATAGGTCTTGGATGTTCTCAGCTTCTAGCTCTTGGAAGTAGCGTAGAGTCTTAACTTTTAGCTCTTGTTGAGCTGGCTCATCAGCAACGATGATAGCTTTACGGTGCATCTGTAGAGCTGTAACAGTCCACATGTGGTTTACAGAACCTTCGATAGCCATTTGAAGCGCTTGAGCTTTGTTGTGGCCTAGAGAAAGGATCATCACTTCTTCTGCATCTAGAAGAGTCGCAACACCGATAGTTAGTGCGTATTTAGGAACTTGGTTGATGTCGCCATCGAAGAAACGAGAGTTCGCGATACGAGTGTCTTCAGTCAACGTTTTGATACGAGTGCGTGAAGATAGAGAAGAACCTGGTTCGTTGAATGCGATGTGACCGTCGATGCCTACGCCGCCCATGAACAGGTTGATTTTGCCGTATGAACGGATTTTCTCTTCGTATGCTGCACAGTGAGCATCGATATCTTCAGCTTTGCCGTCTAGCAGGTTGATGTTTTCTGCTTGGATATCAACGTGGTTGAAGAAGTTCTCGTGCATGAATGTGCGGTAAGACTCTGGGTGGTTAGGGTCGATGCCAACGTACTCATCCATGTTGAATGTTACAACGTGCTTGAAGCTAACTTCGCCAGCTTTGTAAAGTTCAATTAGCTCAGCGTAAGTAGTTAGAGGTGTGCTACCAGTAGGAAGACCTAGTACAAATGGACGCTCAGCCGTTGGAGCGAACTTGTTGATTGAATCTGCGATATGACGAGCAGCCCATTTACCTACTTTAGCTTTGTTGCTTAATGGAATAAGTCTCATTGATTTTGCCCCTAGAAATAAAATTTTATAGTGTTCTGAAACATTAATTCGCATTATAAAATAAGTTATCCAGTTCCGCTATTGTTTTAGGTCAAGTTTTTGCTTTTTTCGTCGTAACTGTGACTGGAACTCTCAAAATTGCACAATTATTGTATGGATATTTGGTGGCGTTAAACAAGATTAATACGTTTGTCATATACAGCAATGTTGATCTAATTCAGCACCTGAAAGGGTTGGTGTGTTTCTATGCCTTGATACGATTATTGCAATAATGGCATCGCTCGAACCATTGACGAATTTTGGTGCATTAACGTGTTTCGAGTATAAACAAGCGTTGAGCGTATAGTTGAAACTAGAAAAATAATGATGGCAATGGAGCGCTATCGTGATAAAAGACAGGGGCAGGATGAAGAACGATGAATCTCAGTGGAATGAATACCCATAAGATTGAACGAGAGCTGTGTTTTAGTCACGCTATCGCTATGAATTGTATCTAAATATTGGTAAAAATGGATAGGTTGGCTAAACTTACCAATTACAAAGAAGATGTGTGTTTGAAGGCAAAAAAAAGCCCAAAGTGATGAGGTATCACTTTGAGCGATTTTACTAATCTTCTAACACTAACTCACTTTCGTATTCTTCCCTAGATACGTCGCCGCGTTTGCAGCCGTTTAGGGTGTGAAAGCGACGGCGTCCACGAGCCAGTTGAATGTACTTCAACCAAACACGCTCTAACTTGGACTTTGCCTTATGAGGGTGAGACAACACTTTAATGAAGTGTTTTTCTTCTGCATTGATTGGTGCTAGTTCACCAGTTTCAAGTGCAAGCATAGTGTCACCAAACAAGGTTAGGATTTCCTCTTCTGAAAGAGTAAAATCACCCGACTTAGCGAACCCTCTCGGGAATTTAATGGTGTCATAAAAACGTTTTTTTCCGTGTCGGAATTCGGTCTCAGACATATCAGCCTCAGTAATGTGGTTAGATAGAAATTAGTGTTTATTGCTCACGCGAAAATATTGTTAAAAGGCTAAAATAGGAAACAAAATGTTTTTGCCTTTACGATAAACAATCCTAGATCGGCTAGTTAGCAGATTTATTACAGAGATGTATTTGATGGATGTGAAAGTATTTAGAACCTTTCTTGAGGTTGCAAGGGTGCGCCATTTTGGGCGTGCAGCTGAAAACTTGTATTTAACACAAGCGGCGGTGAGTGCGCGGATCAAACAGCTTGAAGGCTATTTTGATACTCAGCTCTTCATTCGTGACCGCAATAACATCAAACTCACATCTTCCGGTGAACGTTTGATTGGTTATGCCGAAGTGATGGTGTCCACCCTACAACAAGCCAAATTTGAGCTGTCGTTAGAGAGTGGTAAAGCCTTGCAGTTAACGCTGGGCGGCACGCCGAATATTTGGGATGCGTATCTGCAAAACTGTTTAAGTGTGGTAACCGACTCTTTTGGTGGTTACGGCTTTATGGCAGAGGTGATGGGGCGCGAGCAACTGAACCGTAATTTGTTAGAACGAACCTTAGATATGGCTTTCGCGTTCGATCAGATCAAAGCAGAAGAGCTGAACTGTAAAAAAGTCGCTGACTTGGTTTTGGTGTTGGTATCAACGCAGCAAGATGATCTGGAATCTGTATTTCAACATAAGTATGTTTATGTGGATTGGGGAACGCGCTTTGGTTCTGAACACGCAGAACGTCACCCTAAAGTGCCAGCACCGTACCTACGTACCTCTACAGCCCGTATCGCCCTCGATTTCATTTTAGAGAAAGGCGGCAGTGCGTATCTTCCGGTGTCTCTAGTCGAACCTTTTATCGATTCGGGTCAGCTGCACAAGGTGAAAGGGGTTGAAGACTGGTATCTCCCAATTTATCTGAGCTACCGTAAAAGCAGTACCTCGGTTGATGCGATCATGCAGGTTGAGAAGTTGGTTAATGAGATTGACCCATCGACGGCTTACACATTGCAGCAAGCCGCTGAACAAGCACCTGAGTAACGGCATTCGCGGTAAGCAGTGGCTTTGCTGATTAGATTCAATAAAAAATGGCTCCCAACTAATTGTATAGTTGGGAGCCATTTTTGTTTTATACCAATTAAAGTAAAAATGTGATCTAATTAAGATTGATGAATTATTGTGAAATTTAGCCATGGATAGCCTTAATAACACTGACTTCAAAAAGCTTGCGAGCCAGCAAAAAACCATTCAGATGAAGATGCGTTTACTTGCGCTAGCACACTTTAAAGACGGCCTCTCTCGTACACAAATTGCAAAATCTCTCAAAGTCAGTCGAACCAGTGTCAATAAATGGGTTCGGATTTTTTTTGAAGAAGGCCTAGAAGGACTTCAAGAAAAACCTCGGACTGGTAGGCCTGCATACCTCACCGATGAGCAGCGGGCTCAACTCAGTGCCTTCATAAAAAAAGAAGCTGAATCACCTTCTGGTGGCCGCCTTGTTGGAAGCGATATACATGACTACATCGTTAAACACTTTGACAAGCACTACCACCCTAATTCCATCTATTATCTCCTCGACCACATGGGTTTTTCTTGGATAACTTCTCGTTCCAAACACCCTAAACAATCACAGCAAATACAGGACGATTTTAAAAAAATTCCAAATCGAAACAATCCTTAAGATCCCCGGCCATATTGGGCTAGAGAGTGTTGATGTCTGGTTTCAAGACGAAGCTAGGTTTGGTCAGCAGAACACAACAACACGTCTTTGGGCTACTCGTGGAACGAGACCTCGCGTAGTAAAACAGCAGCAATTTGAATACGCTTATTTGTTTGGCTCAGTGTGCCCATCGAGAGGGATTGGTGAGGCAATGGTCGTCCCTTGGGTTAACAAAGACATCATGATAAACCATCTAGAGCAGATATCTAAAGTCACAGAAAAAGACCGTCATTCAGTGGTAATAATGGATGGCGCAGGATGGCATACCGATGATATTGCTAACCCATTTGATAATGTCAGTATTATCAAATTGCCGCCATACTCACCAGAGCTTAACCCTATAGAGCAAGTGTGGAGTTGGTTAAGGCAACACTATCTAGCAAACCAAAACTTCATTGATTATAACGATATTGTTTCGAAGGTCTGTAGCGCTTGGAATGGATTTCTTGAGTGCAAAGATCGCGTCACAAAAATGTGTACAAGAGATTGGACTGACCTGATCAGTTAATTTTCCGGATTGGTATTAAACCAGAAATGTACTTCTTTTCGGAACTAGAGATCGTTTCTAATTCCATAAATATCGTTTAAGCCTGGTATGTGTAGCCTTTATTAAAAGCCCTATAGGTTCATTAGATTCTCAATAGACTCTTCAAGAGAGTGTGACATGTACGAATGGATTTGATTGCCATCCGTTGCGTCAATCTCGATCATAGAAATCCCGTTGTCCGCTTTGTCTTCAAGAAAGCTTAGAGACTGCTCGACTGATTGACTGGTGAGAACCTGTTGATTTGATAAAACAATACGACATGTGTGTAGAACCATAGCCTTTTCCTTTTTATATTCGATAGGTCTCTGCATCTTGGCGTGCTAAGTACCGATCGTTGACGTTGTGAGAAGAATGTCCTCTCTAGGTTAAATTTAGTCGAATTGAATAAAATTAAAACCCTTTTTTGTGATTTATCTGACCTTCGCTTCCGAAAGTGGCTAGCGACAATGGTGGTTCACGGTAAACTTTTAGGTATAGGATCAAACGCTATGGTAAGTGGGAAGAGTACGGCATGTCGAAAAAGATCAATCACAACAGCAGCTTAACCAGTGAGCAGTGCCATTTGGCTCGATATGCACGAGATGCTCGCTTTGATGGGATGTTTTTTACAGCGGTGAAAACGACAGGAATTTTTTGTCGCCCGATTTGCCCAGCCACACCACCCAAAGAAGAAAATGTCGAATATTTTTCCCATCAAGCTCAAGCATTGAAAGCGGGATATCGTCCTTGTTTACGTTGTCGACCAGACAGCGCACCTTTTTCGCCGGCTTGGAAGGGCGTCGAAACCACTTTCTTACGTGCGATGCAGTTGATTGATAATGGCGCTCTGAATTCAGGATCTATCGTCGACCTTGCAACGCGGTTAGGTATTTCAGATCGTTATTTACGAACCTTATTCGACAATTACATCGGCGTGTCACCCAAGCAATATAGTCTGTACAGTCAATTGATGTTTGCCAAGCAGTTGCTGCACACCAGTAGCATGAGCATTACTGATGTCGGCTTTGCTAGTGGCTTCAATAGTACGCGCCGTTTTAATGATGCCTTTCAAAAAGAGCTGCAGCTTTCGCCAAGCCAAATTAGGCGAGCGAAGCCAAGTGACACTCAGAGTAATCATATTCAGCTTGGTTTTCATGGACCCTTAGATTGGAACCACTTGTTGAGGTTTTATCGACGAAGAATGATTGAGGGCTTAGAAGGCGTTGGCGAAGATTATTATAAGCGCACGGTAAATGTGAATGGTTCTAAAGGCTGGTTCAAGGCCACCTTAGTAAAAGAAAACCGCTTAGATATTGAATTTGAGTTGGACGATATAAGCCAATTAAGAAGTTTGATTGCTAACATTCGACGTATGTTCGACCTTGATGTCGATATTGCCAAGGTTGAGGCTTTTTTTATGACCATTGATCCTAACTTGGTTGCCAAGAGTGGTATCCGTATTCCTGGCGTTTGGAGTGCTTGGGAGGCTGGTGTAAGAGCGATTCTAGGGCAGCAAGTCTCAGTAACAGCAGCGATCGGCCAACTCAACTTACTGGTGCGAGAGATTTCTGGTACGCATCAAGCTTCTGTTTTACAAGAGTTGGCTAATTCCCAAGAGTGCTCTGAATTACAACAAATTGCTTATGCATCTGAGAAAGCGTATTTCCCAACACCTAAACAAATAGCTGATGCTGATGTGAGCTTTTTAAGAATGCCGGGAAGTCGTAAGGAAACTTTAAAGCGTTTTGCCGAATACATGGTCGACAACGAAGCCGAACACCCTTCTAAGTGGATTGACCTAAAGGGCATTGGGCCTTGGACGATTCAGTACGCGCTGCTCAGAGGGCTAAGTGAGCCTAACCACCTGTTGATTAGCGATTTGGTGGTGAAGAAGTTCATTGAGCATCGCTCTACGATTAATACAGAGAGTGTTTCGCCTTGGGGTAGTTACGCCACGTTCCACTGTTGGAATCAGTCTTAATCGGAATACTAAGCTAGGAGATATCATGGACAACCGTTTTACTTACTATGAGAGCCCATTGGGAACCGTGACGTTACAGGCGAACGATGAAGGCTTGCTCGGCCTTTGGTTCGAGACACATACCACCAAGCCGGAACCGTTGGGTGTTCAAGATGATAGCTTTCCGATCTTTGCATTGGCTATCGAGCAGCTTAATCGCTATTTCTCGGGCGAAGCTATTCAGTTTTCTGTGCCGATTGCAGCCAAGGGCACGCCATTTCAGCAGTCGGTTTGGCAGGCGCTGACGACCATTCCTTATGGAGAGACTTGGAGCTATGCACAACTGGCCGATGCGATAGGCAATCCGAAAGCCGTTCGTGCTGTGGGTTTGGCGAATGGCAAAAATCCGGTTTCAGTGATTGTGCCGTGTCACCGTGTGATTGGTAAAAACGGCAAACTGACGGGTTATGCAGGTGGCGTAGAACGTAAACAGCACTTATTGGTGATAGAGGGAAGAGAGCAAGACTAGCAAGCGATTTAGCCATGAGCCTGTCGAGATGCTGGCTGAATATCTCGTACTACTTAATGGTGAAGGCGAGTGGTTCTTAAAATATGACTTTGCATTAAAATCAACGCTTTCTGGGAAATATCGATTTGGTTGCATATTCTTTGACTATGTTCTCTAGGCAAGGATGCCCAAATGAATAGATTCCCCTTACTAATATCTGGCTGCAGCTCTGCATTATTGCTGACAGGTTGTTTAACTGATACCAGCCGACCTTTCGAGGTTCCACAGCTTGCTCTGTTCAAAGGTATGTATGAGAACGCAGATAATGACAGTTATCTACTTTTTGAATCCGGGCAAGTGACTTATCAAACAACGGATAATTCCGTGACTCGAACCTATCGTGTTGATGATGACTTGATCACCATTGAATTCAATTCTGGAAGCAGCCGAACTGACTCTAGACTAGTGATGCGCATTCAACAGAAGGGCGAGATGCTAACTTGCAACCAATGTCCAGCGATACAATTGAGTAACGTCTGGACACTTGTAGATAAGCCTGTGAAAGACAGTTCGAACTAGAAAAGATCTCCGAATTAAAAAAGATCGCCATTAAGCCATAGGTGTGCAGCGATACTGACGGCATAGCCAATCATGATCACTGGCATCCATTTCAAGTGGCCAAAGAAGGTGTATTTGCCATGCGCCGCGCCCATTAACGCCACACCTGCCGCACTACCAATAGATAACAAGCTGCCGCCAACGCCTGCGGTTAAGGTGATCAGTAGCCAGTTACCCATCGACATTTGAGGTTCCATCGATAACACGGCAAACATCACCGGAATGTTATCGACAATCGCAGATAAGATCCCCACCATGATGTTGGCCCAAATTGGATCCCATTGGCTATACATCACGCCAGAGGCAAGCTCCAAGTATCCCAGTAGACTCAAGCCACCTACACACATTACCACGCCGTAGAAGAACAGCAGAGTGTCCCATTCGGCATGGGACACTCTTCGAAATACATCAAAGGGCACGACTGAACCGAGTCGCTTCAATGCCCCCCCATCATTGTTGGCAATCGCCACCGCTTTTTTCTTCGCCAGTGAATTTGGTAAGGTCTTACGCAAGAAATAACCAAAGAACTGTAGATACGCCAGCCCCATCATCATGCCCATTACTGGAGGGAAGTGGAGTACGGCATGGAAAGCAACCGCAGTGCCGATGGTCATGATGAACAACAACACGATGCGTCTTGCACCGCGTTTTAATTCAACGTGCTGATGCACCGTGTCGGGTTGGGTTGTGGGAACAAAGTAAGACATGATCATTGCAGGGACGAGGTAATTCATCACTGAAGGAATAAATAAGGGAATGAATTCACTGAAGCTCACATAACCAGCCTGCCACACCATCAACGTTGTGATGTCACCGAATGGGCTGAACGCGCCGCCAGCGTTAGCGGCTATCACGATATTCACACAGGCTAGGTTAACGAATTTAGGGTTAGATCCTGCGACTTTCAGAACCACGGCGCACATCAATAGAGCTGTGGTGAGGTTGTCGGCGATCGGTGAGATAAAGAAGGCCAGAATACCGGTTAGCCAGAACAGAGAGCGGAAATTAAAGCCTTTGCCCACCATCCACGCTTGCAGCGCATCAAACAGTCTTCTCTCTTCCATGGCGCTGATGTAGGTCATGGCGACGAGTAGGAAAAGTAACAGCTCAGCGTATTCCAGTAAGTTGTGTTCGAGTGCTTGCTTAGCGACTTCAACAAGGTTGTGTTCTTGGTAGATAAAACCAATGATTATCCAGATCAGTCCTGCTGCAAGTAACACTGGCTTAGATTTTCGGAGCTTTAGGTACTCTTCCATCATCACCACGATGTAGGCGACAACGAAAATGGTCAGGGATAGGTAGCCAGCGAATGAGTTGGTGAGCTTGAGTGGTTCTCCCAACTGAGAAGTGGCAGCACCTGCTACCGAAGAAAAGAGTAACAAAGAGAGAACAGCAGAAAGCTGGATACCTAACATGGATTACGCTCCGAAGTTAATAAGTTATTAACACGGGTAAAAGAGTAGACCTAAATAACCATGTGCAGTGTGATAGATATCTTAATAATTCAATAGATTATAATGAAAGGAATAGACTGTGATGTGAACGAAATACGGTCTTACATACTCAAAATTACTGTCTTCCACACTTAAGTTAAAGACTAAAGACTAAAGACTAAAGACCAAAGAAAAAGCCCTACCGGACTCAGTGCCGATAGAGCTTATTCGAAATTGCCAACATTATGCAGCATTGAGATCAAACGTCAGTGTTTGTTCTGCTGCACATACTTCAACAGGCCAGCCATAGGATTGGTATTCAAGCGCAAGTTTGTCCGCTACTACGCGAGATACTGTTGCAGTGATCCACATGCCTTTGCCCATTACTTGATATTTAAGCGTTCTCATTTCCATAGTCATCACCGTTCTCCTTCTATATTGGCTGCGCGAAGTCTATAGCACCTCTGAGGGCTGAAATTTCGAATTAAGCTCAAATTCTTTATAAAATGGCTCACTGTTTGCGCTTGGCTCAAAACTCAATCAACTAAGGGAAAACGGTTGCGTTCTGGAAGCAAAATCACTTTTTAAGTCTCTGTATTATAATCGAATTAAAATTGACCAGAAAAACAATGTAAGAGATCTCTTACAGCATTATCAGAGATCGCACTAGGTAAAAACTTCTCACTAGAAGCCAGACTTGTGTGGCGATTGTGTGCGTTTTTGGTTGCGCTGTTGAAGCAAGATTTTTTAGTTTTGTATGTGAAATATTCTAATTTATTTAGCGTATGGTCCTGCTTTTAAATCCAAATCACAGTTTTATATGTTGCTGTGCTTCTTTTATTTAAACCGATACGCTATTTGATTTTGGTCATTAACCTTTCGAACATTAGTTTGCACTATCTATACGTGTTCTGTTCCACATAAACGAGATGTATAGAGGTCCTTATGACTAATCCAACCAAAACCGATCGTAAAGTCACGATCGGCAGCTATATCGCACTCGCGTTCGCGATGGTGTTCTTTTCAGGCTTAATGCAGTCCAATGAATGGTATGGAGTGTTCGATTTTACAACGCTCAACGGTTCATTCGGTAAGGTCGCTTACGATGTGAGTGAAACGGCCGATGGTATTCAAGCGGCAACGACGTCACTGCGTGGTAAAGGCGGTAGTGGTGCTCGCGACGGTTTCATTTTTGCTTTGACACTTATTCCGACCGTGATGTTTGCACTGGGTATGATCAACGTACTTGAGCACTACGGTGCACTGGATGCGGCTCGTAAACTACTGACACCTCTGCTTCGCCCTCTGATGGGTATTCCGGGTAACTCAGGCTTGGCACTGATCGCTTCTTTGCAAAGTACCGATGCTGGCGCAGCGATGACACGTCAGCTGAAAGACGAAGGACATCTGACTAAGCGTGAAACCGATGTGTTCACCATGTTCCAGTTTACGGCGGGTGCGGCGATCGTTAACTTTTTCTCTTCAGGTGCGGTGCTGTTCACTCTAACCGCGATGGACGGCTCTTTAGCGGTGACATCGTCAATTGGTTTGGCTGTCGCTGTGATGTTTATCTTTAAGTTTGTCGGCGCGAATCTGTTCCGTATTTACCTCAACATTACTGAAGGCAAAGAAGACAAACCAAAATCAGACAAAGAACAAAAACTGGAAGAGGAAGTAGCATAATGAGCGAAGTTAAAGCAAAGAAACCAATGGTTACTGATATTTTCGTTGAAGGTGCTAAGAAAGGCTGGGTTATTGCGACTACCTCTACGGTACCGAATGTTCTGATGGCGTTTGTGATCATCAAGGCATTGCAGATAACGGGTGCGCTGGATTTGATGGGCAGTGTATTTGCTCCAATTATGGCGGTATTTGGTTTACCTGGCGAAGCGGCAGCGGTATTGATCGGTGCGTGGATGTCGATGGGTGGCGCGGTGGGCGTGGTTATCACGCTGTTTGACCAAGGTATTCTGAACGGTAACCATATAGCTATCTTGGCGCCAGCTATCTACTTGATGGGCTCTCAGGTGCAATACATGGGCCGTATTATGGGACCAATTGGTACTGAAGGTCGCTACATCCCGGTGATGATCGCGATTTCGGTATTGAATGCGTTTGGTGCAATGTTCTTGATGAACATTATTTTGTAACGTGACTTTGAACGGTTAGCTGCGAACAGCTTTCAGACGTTACAAAAAAGGAAACCCCGTTTGGCTTTCACCAAACGGGGTCTATTCTTTTCGTAGCCATCCTGCTACTGCGCGTTACTTATCTTTCAATAGGTAACTGGTGCTCCCTGCATCGTTCCTTGACGTGGCTAAATCCTTTAACCTATCCAATTCATCGCCGTCCTAGCGGTGTCCTTGCAAACTCATCATCCTGATAAGCGACTCTATCCTAGAGCATGACTTCCTTGCTGATAACTCATCCTAAGCCATCAAATCTTCATCCTGAAGATACCTAATCCGTTAGGCTTTTTCCTGTTCCTGCCAACTCCCTGTCGACATGTGTATTAAACACTGCAGAGGCTTTGCTCACAATCCACCCTAAGAAATAAATGTACCCACTGATCGAAAGAAATATGCGTGGATTCATACAAAACAAGGGCTTGGGTTTGTATTTTAGGAATTTTCTGCGAAGCTTGATTGTGATCTCTTACGTTCGGTGTGAGAGATCTCTTACAAGTACTCGGGTGCGATTTTCATTTTATCTCGGCGGGTGTTGTCGAACAGATAACAAAGAACACTGAGTAAACACAAAATAATAGGGAAATATGATGGTTACAGCACTTTACGCAGCCTTGCTGACGATCGTAATGATTTGGTTAGCAATAGAGGTGATCAAGCAAAGGCGAATCAATCTTGTTGCTCATGCTGATGGCGGTGTCGAGTCGTTACAGATAGCACGTTCGGCACAAAGTAATGCTATGGATTACATCCCAATCACCGTTATTTTGATGGGATTGTTAGAGCTGAATGGCGCCGGTGTGTGGCTGATTCATGTCATTGGTGTGGCGTTTATTCTGGGGCGTGTGATTCATGCGAAAGGGATCTTAGCGAAGAACTTCAAAGGTCGAAAAGTGGGTATGGTGTTAACGCTTATCTGCATGATCTCTTTGATTGTCCTAAACTTAGCTTACCTACCTTTTGATAAAATGTTCTAGGGAGCATTATGGCGTTGCGTCTTCCTCCTGCTTGGGCGATTGTCCTCGCAGGCTTGATACTCAACATCATGGCGATTGTCATGTCGAGCTTGGTGCTCGATAAAATTGAAGCTGAGAAAGCGGAGTACAACGATCGCAAATACGGCAATGTGTACTCAATACAGCTTGCTTGGAATACGATTGAAACCCTAGAGCGCAAGCGTGAAGCGATTTTGATTCACCTTGATAAACTAGAAACGGTGCAGCCGACCACGGTTCTCGACGAAGCACTGCGTGGGCAACTTAGGCGTTGGGTGAGTAGCGAAGTGCCAAGTATCTCTTTGGCTCACTTACCGAAACTGATGATGCTGATAAACAGTGCACAAGAAGCGCAACGAACTCGAATCGATGATTACTATTTGGATAACCTGACCTTGGTTGAGTTAATCCAAAGGCTTGATGAGAAAATGGCTTTCTATAAGAACATCGCCCTGTTTCTTCAAGTATTTGGCTTGGCGCTTATCTTAGCTCGCGACCTCGCTAGAAGACCTTAATCTTTAACCTTAATGCCTCCATTTACTTATCGACTTGTATCGTTAGCGAGACTCATTTGGCAGGTTAGGGTGCTGTTGGCCTTGGTACTTTGGTAACTGTTCTTTTAGCCCCTTAAACGTGCTCAGTGCACTGCCTATCGATAACTTGTTCATCAACCAATTTGGCAAGATGCCCCCTGCGTTCGCATACGCGGTGTAGGTGATGTAGGTATTGCCATTAGTAAGCGGTTGCAGTGTCCAAAGTGCGTCCACATCGTAGATTCGAATGTACCCCGACTCTTTCGCCAAATAGTTCGACGCATCCTTTATCGACAAAACAAACTGCCCACCCTCGATGCTGTATTTTGAGTAGGTCACCATGTCTCGATCTCTGGCAGGCCACGGTGCTTTGAATTGGGTATAGACGATGTTTTCATCTTCAGATATCTGCATCAACACACGGCTTTGCGATACATTATCTATCCAGTTTGGCACGTTCTCACTGTCTTCCAATAACAGTAAAAAACCGGAGTAAGTGGTGGGCGTTTGCATCTGTGCTCGTATTTCGACCAAGCCTTCGCTGTGTGGCCTTTTATCAATCATGATGCCATCTTCACTTTTGACGAACTGCCATGGGTTGGCATAAGTCAGTGTCGATAGGGCGCAGAGGCCGAGTACCAAAATCTTAGGTAATGTCATTATTCTTCCATAAAAAGAAAAGCTTATCTGCTAGGAGTATAGAATAGAAATGGACTTAGTAGGTGTTGCCAATCGCTTTGGGTTGGCCTCTTTGGGGAAAATCCCAATGAAAACGGAAGCGTTCGGTCGCTTCCGTTTTATTCTTGGGCAATGGATAAGCGCTGTAGGCTAGAGCTTATAGGCTTCTACGGTTTTGATGGTTGTCCAGTTGCTGTTGGCGTCTTGGATGAACTCTTGTGTATTCTCCAGCCAGCGTTTCTGAACCGATTTGTCTAAGTTCAGATACAACTTTCCATCTTCCACCTTCCAAGCGAGAGGGTCGGTTTCAAACTTCTTACCCATGGCTACTCCAAACGCGCAGTAACCGCCATATTGAGGGGCATAGGCTTCTGGATTGGCTCGAAATTCATCTCTGTTTTCACTGCTCGCAAAGTTATAGATCGCATTCTTATAGGTCGCTGTGAACTCAGATGTGCCTTTTACTGGACCTTCATTGGCAAAGTAAGCGACAGGATCATAGCCTTTAATTGCGAGGTTATTGCTGTCGACACTCATATCAAGGTCTGCTGCCATTAACGAAAAGCTGGTGCCTAGTAACGCGGCCATTAGAGTGATTTTTTGACTGGTCGATTTCATGTGTGACATATCAAGTTCCTTGTCAGTGTTGGTTATCTTGTTTGAAATAATTTAGCCCACTCGTCCGGTCTATAGAGGGACAAAAGAACTAAAAACTAAGCGAATCGTTCGGAGGATGCATGGATCTGCTTTCACAACTAATGGAACACTTCTCGATACGCACTGGCGTTTTCTATTCTGGAAACCTGTGTGGAGTATCGTCATTTAACGCGCAACAAGGTAAAGAGGGCCACCTTCATGTATTGAGCGCGGGGGAGTTGAGCTTGTCTAGCGCTCACACGGAACACAGGCATTTGTCGCAGCCTTGCATTGTTTATTTGCCGAAATGGCGTCACTGGCCGCGATGTCTCGAACTCAGTTTATTGAAGCGTTCAAACGAGAAGTCGGTGAGACGCCGGGAGATTATGTGCAAAAGTGGCGAGTCTCAGTGGCTCAATCCCTGTTATTGCAAAATAAGCCCATCAACTGGGTCGCTGATGAAGTGGGTTACAGCAGCTATTCGGGATTTTCACGCGCTTTTCAGCATGTTGCTGGGGTGTCACCGCGCCTTTGGCTAAAGCAAAATGTATCGTGAAACGCTCGGCAACCTTACCCAAGATATGGCTATTCGCATCGGGCTGGTCTATGTTTTAGCGGAAATTGTGCAGAGTTTGTTCTTTTCTCAAAAGAGGGTCTAAAAAGGTGGACTTTTTAAGCTTGTCGTAACATCCTGCTCGTCCTATTTTATCTAGACACCAATGAGACGAAGTGCCTGCTGGACATTATTCAGCCTCCCGTATCTCATTAAAGTATTAAGGAGTTCAACTTGAACCTATTTGTAAGAGACCTTACCGTTATCGATTCTTCATACATCTGTGAACACAGAGGGGTCGTAGGAGATAGTTGGATTTTAGATGTCACCATGTCTGGTGAACTTAATGAAATGAGCATGGTGCTGGATTTTAGCAAGGTCAAAAAGCAGATCAAACACCTCGTTGATGAGCACGTTGATCACCGTTTGCTACTGCCAATGCAAAGCGCTGCAATTGTTCTTCAAGCGAGCAAAGCGGGCTACTCTAAGGTTGATGTGTTGCGTGGTGACAAGAGTCTTCATTTACATTGCCCTGATGAAGCATATTGCCTGATTGATGCAGAAGCGATCACCATCGAGAGTGTGACCGCACATGTTTATCATATTCTGCGTGATAACCTACCAAGTAACGTCACCGGGTTAGAGATCACCCTTCGTCATGAGAACATTAATGGCGCGTTCTACCACTACACCCATGGTTTGAAAAAGCATGATGGTAATTGCCAACGCATCGCCCATGGTCACCGTTCTCCAGTAGAAATCTTGGTTGATGGTCAGCGTGACGAACAACGCGAACAGGCATTTGCTCAGCGCTGGGAAGACATTTATTTAGGTTCTAAAGAAGACCAAGTTTCAGTTTCATCACTTAACCTGAGTGAACACGCGAAAAGTGTTAATGATGAAAGTCACTATGGCTTTCGCTACACCGCACCTCAAGGCGAATTTGAGCTAGCGATTGCTAAGAGTGAAACAGAAATCTTGCCGACGGATACCACGGTGGAATTACTGGCAGGCTATATTGCGGATCAAGTTGAGCCTAGCCTAACAGAGAGTCAATCACTACAAATCGTTGCTTATGAAGGTGTTGGCAAGGGCGCAATGGCGTTCCGATAATACTTCAACGAGTGACATAGTATCGTTACTGACATGATGAAATAAAGGCAAGATAATCCGTTATCTTGCCTTTATTTTTTGTGGTTCTTTAAAACTGATTTAGCGGATAGTTATAGGTATAAACACTAACGAAGTAGCACGTGTCGCAGTGGCGTTTTCTCGATTCCAGCAACCAACCCGAAGCTCAACAATACGGTGCCAAAAAATACCGTAACGTCTTTGGCCAATTCCGTAATGCCGAAAACTCCACAGACATTGAACAACACGATAATGATCAGCAAATGGCTGACGTAGATACCCAGCATGCGATTTGAAATGGCACGAACCCAAGCGTAGTTACCCATGTTTGGATTAGCCAAAAGCCACATGAACACACCCATCCCCCATAACGCCGTGCCAAACAAGAAATCATTCATATTGAATCCGACGTCGAACGTGGTGAGCCATGCCGCCTCAGCAAAGTGAATCAACATGCCTAACGCTAATAACCCCAACGCTTTAGTTGATGACACCTTCCATTGATTCTGACGAATAAGGAAACCTAAGGTCACCATTAACGTGCCAAAGAACGGGCCATTACGCGTGAAGAAGGGTGCTTCTAACCCGGTTAGCGTTGCGTAGCTGCCCGCTAAAACACCATAAACGTAAAGTACAATGGCCGCTGGTAATAGCAGTTTGTCGAGTTTCATTTCGACTATCAAAGCAATGATCAAAACTGCACATACGAGAGCGGTAATAAACCATAAATGAACCAGACCTCCCTCTAAGAATGAGTTAAGAGGAGTGCTCATTAAGAAACCCCAATAGCCTTCACGTTCACCTAGATAGCCAAACTCTTCTACCTTCGCGAGATTGAATGGCATCACTAAGCAAATGATGCTCCATGCCAACCAAACCTTAAGCAGTGGTTTAGAGTAGTTCAGGACGGTTTCCCATGGCGATGCAGCTAACTTGGGCTGAATAAGGTAACCAGAAATCAGGAAGAACAGAGGTACCGCAAAACGAGCGGCTTGGTTGAGCACATAACCGATCCAAGGCACT
Organism: Vibrio sp. F13; assembly: GCF_020806305.2. NCBI lineage: Bacteria > Pseudomonadati > Pseudomonadota > Gammaproteobacteria > Vibrionales > Vibrionaceae > Vibrio > Vibrio sp. F13. Next base: position 494,178 of record NZ_CP170176.1, read on the forward strand.
TCATCTATTTGCCAATAAGTGAGTGCCATTTGGCCGTGTAAACCAATGATCGCCAAGATAGCAATCACTCGGCCTAACTCGATACTGGCGATGTGTTGTGAAGGCGTATGTTGAACGGAAGACATATCAGATCTCTTAGTAAAATTTTTACGAAATCTAGCAGCCTTTATGCCCAACCAGTTAGTCCTAAATCAAGGCTTATGACCTTTATTTCAGGGCTTGTGTCGGTTTTTTGAAGCCTGTCGCAGCTATATTAAACCCATTGCGGTGAGTGCAAAAATACCTAGTGTGCAAGTGATAAGAGAAACAACGGTCGTGAGCGCGATGATGTTAGCCGCCAGGGTTGAATTTCCTCCCATTGCACGAGCCATAACATAGCTTGCCGCTGCCGTTGGTGCCGCGCTCATCAAGAAGATAAGCCCGAGATCGAGCCCTTCAAACCCTAAGTACCCAGCAGCCAATGTAATCAGTAACGGTGAGGCAATTAACTTGTAGCTAGAGGCGAACCACGTCGACAACTTTTCTTGTTTGAGCGAGCTAATATCCAGCGACCCGCCAGTACAGAGCAGGGCTAAAGGTAATGTCATATTGGCAAAGTATTGCCCAGCGTCAGCCACCATTTTTGGAATAGGAATTGAAAGCGCATAGAAGACGACCGCTAAGAAAATAGCGATGATCAACGGGTTTTTGGTGATGGACTTGACGATTACTTTAATGGCTTTAGCGCCGGTGTCTTTGCCTTTGGGTGTTAGTGCAATCACGGCTTGAATGTTATACAGCACGGTTAGGGATGCGACATAGATAGCCGCCAATGCCACGCCTTGGTTGCCATAGATATTAGCCACATAGGCGAGGCCGATGATCGCGGTATTAGCGCGGAATCCACCTTGGACAATCACACCTTGATCTTTCGAACCTTTGAATACCAACTTGGTCGAGAAAGTCGTGAACAAGAAAAAGATAAAGTTAGCGATGACGCCAAACGCAACTAACGCGCTACTGGCTGAAAAATTGTGATTTGATTGAACAATACTAAGAAATAGCATTGCTGGTAAGGTGACTTGAAATACGACCTTAGATGCGACATCAATGAAATTGTCATTGATCAAGCCGATTCGCTTGAGCATCACACCAAGAAACAGCATTAAACAGATAGGGCCTGTTACTGACGCCGAAAACGCAAACTGTTCCCAAAGTGTGTTCATTCTTTTTCCTTTGTTAGTCGATTTCAATTTCCTTTGAATACTGTCGCATTTTTCCACAATTCTTTGATAATACAAAATGAATACCAAGGGTTAAGTAAAAAACTTGAAAAAAAGTACGAACGTGCTAAAAATAAAGCATCAGATTTATTATTGGTGAATAATGAGCAAAGGAAAGATAACCAAAGAGTATATTTTGAGCCATGCATTTGCACTTGCGAGTGAGAATGGTCTCGAGAGTTTGACGATTGGCGAATTAGCTAAGCAGTGTGGTATGTCTAAGAGTGGCTTGTTTGCGCACTTCAACTCTAAAGAGAACCTGCAACTCTCTGTACTCGAGTATTCCAACGCCATATTCACTGAAAGAGTCATCATTCCCGCAAGAGAGCTGGGAGATGGTGATATTGAAGCGAAATTGAAACAGCTGCTCGACAATTGGTTGGGCTGGAACCATTCATTCCAAGGCAGTTGCATGTTTATTGATGCATGGAAAGATGCGGGCAGTGAAACGTCTGTGATTCAGAAAGCACTGCAGAAAACCATTTCAGTGTGGATTGATTACTTGACGATTCAGGTAGTAAAAGCGGTTGAGAGCAAACAGTTCAGAGCCGATTTAGATCCTAAACAGGCAACCTTTGAGTTATACGGCCTCTACTTGAGTGCGAACTTGTTCTACTCGTTACGAGGCCAACAAGCGAGCCACACCCATTTTTGGAGTGGTGTCGAGCGCTTGGTAGCCAGTTGGAGAGCGGTTTAATACATACAGCAGGTTAACTCGCAAATCATGTGACTTTGCTTAACTAAGGTTTGCAAAAGATTTTAACAGAAGTGGCGGCAAGCAATCATAAACAGCGCTATCGTCATTTTTTATACTAACAAATAGCACGGTCGTTCGATTTTCAGGGCCGAGCTCGATCCGCCAATGATGATGGCGATACAAGGACCGGTCATGAGTGACAAAATCTACTTTAATACATCGAACAAATTCAGCTTCAAGCGCAGCTTAATTGGCGCAACAACCAATCTTCATTACATCCTAGCGCCGAGTCATGCGAAGAAAACCGCACGTAAGTTGCTGCTCACTCCAATGCGTACTGAGCAGAAAAATGCTGATCCCCAAGGGCTTATCAAGAGTGAAATCAAAGGTCGTGATGGCGTTTTAAAAACCTATTCTTTGGGTACGGGGCCTGTTTGGGTGCTGACTCATGGTTGGTCTGGCACCGCGAGTCAGTTTTTCCCTCTGATGGAACATATCGCCGCTAAAGGTTTTACGGCTCTGGCTTATGATCACCCTGCTCATGGTGGCAGTGATGGTGTACATGGTCATATTCCTGCGTTTGTGAACGGCCTTGAAGCGATTCTCGATTCGGTGGGTGAGGTAGCAGGTTTGGTCGGTCACAGTATGGGCACGGCTTCTGCGTTGGAATGTAAGCACGTTAAATTGGAAAACAAGCCATTATTGCTGATTGCACCTGTACTGGATTATCTAGAAAACCTATTTGGCAGCGTTGCGCGTTCTGGCTACTCAATGAAACTGTTCGAGGCGGTAGTTGGAGAAGTCGAAGAGCAGTTTAACTACCCGATTCAGTCTGTTGATCCCTATGGAAAGCTAGCGCTTCGTGAGTCTCAGACGATCATCGTTCATGATGAGCAAGACAAGTTTACTAAGTTTGATGTGTCTCAGCGTGCGGCTAATGAAATGGGTCGCGTTACTTTAATTGCGACTCAAGGACAGGGCCACGGGCGAGTAATGAAGTGCCCACAAGTGTTCGAGAGCTTTGATAACTTAATTGGCTAAGTCTAATACCAATCGTAGTAAATAACTGTTCACCCTAGCTTGTTAAAAATCTCGATAACGTCGTTAGATTTTTTGATTGTAGAATAACTACTTATCGAAACTATTTATTGAAAAGAGCAGCCTTGTTCTCAAGCTTTTTTCCTGCGCTATTTTTTTGAACACTTGCTTACTGTGATTGGTATAACGAGCGCAAGTCAGTAGGACGCCAGTAAAAAGATCGTAAGCTCAAAGCTAAGAAAACAAACATTAAAAAGGCCAACCAGACATTATCTGGTTGGCCTTGCTTTTAGGTGCTTAGTTGGTGTTTAGCTCAATCCTATTTTTAGTTAGCACAGCTTGCTGGGCCGATCTCTTTCCACACGCCCCATTGGCCTGTCGTTGTTGGATCTTCACCGGTTGTCCACCATTTCGCTTCCCAAACCTTACCGCCTTGAGTCACTTGGTCGCCACCAGTGTAAACCGCGCCTGAATCCCAAGCGTTAGTACACGTACCGCCGCCTGTGGTTTTCTTAAGAACTTTCACTGAAGTAGCTGCTACCGATGTCTCTGTGCCATCGCTGACTGTTACAGAGAAGTTCAGCGTTGTATCTTTCGTGTATTCCGCTGCGACAAAGCTCACTGAAGAACCTTGAACCGTTGCATCAATACCAGCAGGTACATCCCATGTGAAGGTCAATGTGTCTTGGTCTGCATCGCTTGAAGCCGAAGCATCAACCACGACTACATCACCCGCATTAACTTCAGCCGGAGCCGTAACCACTGCTACTGGTGCTGTGTTTACTGGGCCTGTATCTTTAGGGCTTACTGTTACAACAACGGTGTCAGTAGAAGTAGCACCTTCGTTGTCCGTTACCGTTAGGCTGAAGGTTAGTGTTTCTTGCTGAGCGACTTCAACAACATCGAAGCTCGCAACCGCAGCATTAGCGTTCGCCAGTGTTACTGCTGTACCGCCGACTTGAGACCAAGCGTAGCTCGCGATTGTACCGTCGCTGTCTTTTGAAGCGCTGCCATCTAGAGAAACAGAAGCTGGGCCTTCAACCGATTGGTCTGTACCTGCAGCTGCCGTTGGTTTGCGGTTTACAGGATCGGTGGTGCCACCTGCTAGACCTTCATGCATTGCATTTAGGATATCGCCGTTATCTGCATCAATTTCCCAAGAGAATAGACCTGCAAGACCAAGACTACGAACGTACGCGCCTTTTGCTTTTACCGAGCGGTCATCATCAAATGTGATTAGCTGACCTGAGGTGCGATTCCAAACGTAAGGCGCTTCTGCCATTTCGTCGTAGCCGTATTCGAAGCCATTGATCCCTTGGTTGTTCGTACCAAGCATGTTCGCCTTAATGCCTTTGTAATCGATAACGCCATCTTCCCATACACCCTGAGCAGAGCTGCCGGTCAGTTTGCCATTACCTACGCCAGTCATTGGGTCGCTCGGATCAGAAAGTGATGAGGGTAATACGCCTTCCCAACCACGACCGTACATCGCTGTACCAACAACAAGCTTGTTGGCTGGAACACCTTGCTCAAGAAGCAGTTGGATGCCGTTGTCTGTGGTGTAAGCTGGGCCTGTGTATGGTTCGCCATTTTCATCAAGCCCAGTGCCATCACATTGACCAGGGCGCATGAAGTTACCGCAGTTCAATGCTGTTTGGTGACCCAATACGTTATTCCAACCGCCGTAGAAGTCATAAGTCATCGCAAAGATGTAATCCATGTATTGGATAGCATCTCCATAGTTCACGTCTTCAATTTTATCGTGGCCAACACCGATGGCTGATGTGAGTTCGTAAGTGCGACCATTTTCAGCTTCTAGCTCATCGAGCATCACGCGTAGTTCTGCCATCAGTGCTATGTAAGCAGGGCCATCGTTCACAGGATCACCAAGATCAGGTGCAGCACCGCCGCCACCAGGGAATTCCCAATCGATATCGACACCGTCGTAGAATTTCCATGTGTTGAGGAATTTCTTAACAGACGCGACGAAGGTGTCACGGTTGGCTTTAGTTGTGAAATCAAAGAACGGGTCAGACAGCGTCCAGCCACCAATCGATGGGATGATCTTCAAATCAGGATTACGCTGTTTGAGCGCCATCATCATTGCGTAGTTACCCTTGATCGGTGAGCTGTATTCGTGTCCCGCTTGAGGGAAGCTTTTCTGGAAAGCCGCCCAAGGGTCATGAATCACCACTTCGTAATCGTTAACACCCTGACAAGCTGTCATGAGTGCGTTGTAGCTGTTACCGCCTACTGATTTAACTGATTCGTTCGGACCACAAATTGGGATGAAGCCATAAAGGATATGGGTCAAGTTATCAGCGGGTAGGTTATCAACGGTGTAATCACGGCCGTAAATACCCCACTCTACAAAGTAAGTACCGACTACCGTATTTGGATCTGTGTTGTATGACTTGTTGTTCGGATCCACATTCATCGCAAGTGGCGCTAAGTGTGAGCCATCGGTATCAGCGATCGTGATTTGAGCAGGTGTGCTCTTGCTACAACCTGTTTCATCACACGCTTCGATTTCCATCTCAAATAAGCCGCCTTGGCCATATTCGAATGAAGCTGTGGTTTGGCTGCCAGTGATTGGGCCGGTGGCCACTTTAACGCCATCAAAGTAGATGTTGTACGTGTTTCCTGACGTTCCGCTCCATTGGTTGAACTTAACGTCGACCTTCGCTTGGTCGTGATATTTCACCATCTGGTTGTAGCCAGAGGTGGTTTCCATCGCGAGTTCAATTTTAGAAAATTGCAGGTTGTTGGAACCGTACATGTCGATGCTAGGTGCTGTTGGAGCAGCTAATGCTGTACCAGATAGCGCTAGAGCAATGCTTGCAGCACAGGTATTTATACGAATCATACTATTTCTCTCATTCCTTGAAGATTACGAGAACCCAATGGCCCCATAAACGGCTCCAATCAGTTTTGAAGGAGCTTCCCAGTCAGTATTCGAGAGAGTTTTAATTTCATAACTGAAAATAAATCCGTTTTCGATGGACAACTAAAAAATTGTATCTTGTTACAATTCTGTTGCTTAATGAATGAGAGGCTGAGTCCATGTTTTATAAAATAAAACATCCTTCAGTAGGAAAATCTCACAAGTGAAAATTCACGACATGAAATTATGAAAAGGTGCGACAAACTATAAGAAAATACTGTGGATTGAAGCTGAATCACAAAGTGAAGTATGTTGAGCGAGCGGGGTCGATCGACGGGTAAACTTGAAGACGAATGCTTATGGCAGTATGGATAAGAGGGTTATCTTTTGAATTGCTCAGCTAAGGAAGCGCGTCGTTGTTGCATGACACTATGGGTATCACCAGTCGCAGTATCTTCGTAGCCTTCTTTAATAAATTGCTGAGATGGTACGCTTGGCTCTAATCGCTTTAAGCGAGGCGAATCGTAAGTACCACTGATGGTGTAAACGGTGGTTCCAGAGCCAGTGTTGATCGTGACGATCTTCCCGTCAAAATCGAATGAGGTAGTGATAAGACGATGATTCATCATCACACCGTTTTCTGAAAGTGTCAGGATGTCGGTGTTGTAAGGTGGCGCCGCAATCTCTATCCATGTGCCATAGACGTTGCTTGGGCTGACCGATTGCTGGTGGGCTTGGTAAGCAAAATAGCCGGCGGTGAGGGCAACCATAAAGCCAGCTAATAGGAAGCCGTAGAGTAACGAGTTGGCAAATAGATCTCTGCTTTTAGTAGTCGGCTTTTTTGCCATTATCTCTTCATTTTTCGACTGATATTGTTTTAGATTCTATTAATTAAAACCTTAGTTTGCAAAAATTGTTCTAAGAGTTAGAAGCAGGATCGAATGTTCTAATAAATGTGGTTGCGTTAGTGGTTTTTAGCCTTGCTCCTCAGTATTTACGCTATCAATGAAAGCGAACTCCAGAAATGCTTAAGCTATGCGTATTTATTTCTTGTAGGAAAGTCTCGAATTGGTTAAAACAATTATCACCTAAATTTACGCATAGGCTTACTCGGTGAGCTCAATAATTGCAATTTGAAGATAACAAGGAAGTACAATGATTAAAGAAAACACATACTTTGAAGGTGGCGTTAAGTCGTTAGCGTTTAACCAGTCTGGTGCTGATGTGAGTGTTGGTGTAATGGCGGCTGGTGAGTACACGTTCGGTACTGCGGCTCCAGAAAAGATGACCGTTGTTAAAGGTGCTTTGATTGTAAAGCGTGTTGGTGATGATGACTGGACGACATACCAATCTGGTGAGTCTTTTGACGTTGCGGGTGACTCTTCATTCGACCTACAGGTAAAAGAAGCGACTGCTTACCTATGTGAGTACTTGTAATCAGGTCTAAATTTGTTCAATCAGGCATCGTTTGTCTCTGATTTAATAGAAAAAAACCACGCTCTAGGAGCGTGGTTAAATAAGTGATAGTAACCGGCAGTGGATAGTGTCACTTGTTTTTGTAGTCATCAAATGGATGACCAAATCGTTGTTCGTTGCAAAGTATCTTCAATCTTCAATCTTCAAAGCTCAACTCAAAGCCAAGACATCAGTAAGTCTCAAACACACCGTTGTTGTAGTCTTGAATTGTTTGTTCAATCTCTTCCATCGAGTTCATGACAAACGGACCATAGTGCACAACAGGTTCATTAATCGGCTGACCAGAAAAAATCAGTACACCTGAATCTTCTAGGCTTTCTAAAGACAACAATTCAGCTTTGGTGAGCAGGGCAAGTTGACTTTGGTTGATGACTTTGTCGCCGATCTTAATACTGCCTCGGTACACATAAGTCATGGCATTGTGATTAACATTAGTCCCTAACGTGACTTTTTGCCCAGAATGAGAGCGCCAATCCGCAACGCTTAATGGCACACCTGTTTTCTGTAATGGACCCTGCGCTCGTAAAGCCTCTGAATCCTTGTCAGTTTGGTTGTGCAGTTCAAACCCTCCGGCAATCACTCTTAACAAACCACTTTGTTCACTTTGATGCTCCGCGATGCTTTCACTTTGGAAATCGTGATACTGAGCTGGCTGCATTTTGTGTGTCGCAGGTTGGTTTATCCAAATCTGAAAACCATGCAGCGCACCTTCTTCCATCATTGGCATTTCGCTGTGAATGACACCACGGCCTGCGGCCATCCATTGAGCGCCACCGCTGCGTAGCTCTCCAACATTCCCCATATGGTCTTTGTGTTGGAAGTGACCTTGGAGCATGTAAGTGAGCGTTTCTATCCCACGGTGAGGATGTGGAGGAAAGCCGCCAACATAGTCTTTGCTTTCATCCGACTTCAGTTCATCAATCATTAAAAATGGAGAGAAACGTGCGTTATTAAAACCTGCGAGTCGTTGGATTTTGACGCCATCACCATCTGAGGTGGCATGTGCTGTAATCAAATGATCTACTGCTCTTACATTCGTCATTTTGAAACCCTCATAAACTTGAATAGCTGTAGTTTATGTAATTTGATTTAAAAAGAAGATGGCACAGCGTTGAGTGACTTATTCGAAAATCTTGAACAGGTAACAATATGAAATTATGTCTATACTCAATAGAGAGTATATCGCCAAGGAGGCCGCTATGGCAGTTCAGCAAAAACATGGCGAAAGGCATGGTCGGATAGGTTTTGATAACGACTTTACAACGGAGCAAAGCCAGCGCTTTACAGAGGTTGCAAACAGCGCAGTTAAACGCCGCGTGAAAAAACGTGAGATAGAAGCGCCGTTTATTCAGTCAGCTAAGCAAGCCGCTTTTAAAACCGTGGTGAGGCGACCTAAAGGGAATAACCCAAACCGAACACGTCAAGTCATATGGATTATTATGATCGGGTTAGTGAGTCTTTGGCTTATGTACCTTGCAGGTTAGCAGCGCCGCTCCGTTATAGGAATGGCTAGCGTTGGCGCGTTTTTAATAGCGTAACATTGTTCCCTTCGATCTTCGCTTCAAAGCAATCTTCAAGTTCAGATGAATCCGGTGCTGAGCTAACAAGGCTCGTTGGTAGTTCTTCTATCAAGGTTGATACTGGGTTGTCGTGATAATAAGCGTATCGGTTTTTCCCTGAATGCTTGGCGACATACATCGCTTTATCAGCACATCTCGTCAGCTCATGTAATTCTTGGGCGTCTTGTGGGTATAAAGCAACCCCAACACTTAGCGTCAATTCCTTGATTCTCTCGTTTGTCTGGCAACCACTTTCGAACAGCCCGCAGATCCTATCTAGAATGCCGTCTAGATCTTTACGAGTTGGCACATCGTAGAGCATCAGAACAAACTCGTCTCCAGCAAAACGCGCGATGGAATAATCGTATTCATGGCTTTTTCTGTCTCTGGTTCGAATGTTGTTGCTCAAGCGATTGGCAAAATGCTGTAAGACACTGTCTCCCACATCGTGCCCGTAGCTGTCGTTAATGCCTTTAAAGTCATCTATATCCAAAAAGACCAATGCCGTAAGTGATCGCTCACTATCCACGGTGGCTAGTTTTTCTGTCGCCCAGCGTTCAAAGCTCCAACGGTTTGCCAAGCCGGTTAACTGATCTCTGTAAGCGAGATCTTCAATGCCTTCTTTATACAGGCGTTGAATATAACTGACGGCTTTTGTGTAGTAATAGGCGGATGTGTGGCACACCAAGCTCATGGTAAATAAGCTAAGGAAAAATCTGTGTGTGCTGTTAAATGGTAAAGAAAAATTGTTGGGCATTGCTGTAATCAAGGTGCTGATGAACAGGCAAAACGAGGTGCTGAAGATTATGCCAATTCTGAAATCATTAATGAAAATGACCGCGGCCAGAATTGGGTAGAGCCAGAGGATGCGATCTGGGATGGCGTGACTGTACAAGAATAGGATGACGCCCTGAACTAGAAGAATACCACTCAGAATCAATTCGGAATACTCAGGATTGATGACTTTTCTTACATATAAAGCGTTAGAAATGGCAATGATGGCGAAGCACAATTCGAATATTGACAGCGTGTAATGCTCGCCTTCGAAGTAAGCCCAAGTATAGAAAATGAATAACGCAGCGGCAGTCAGTGAAAAGGAGTGGACAATTTTTTGCTTGCGGGTGGATCGTATGTCCGCCATTTCTTCTAGGTGCCTGCCGACGAGCCTTTTCATGTGATCTGTGCCAAAGTTTTTGATAATGGTGTTAATAGTAGATTAAATAACAAGCTATGCAGAGGCTTAGATGTCTATTTAGTGTGACTACTATCAAGGTTTCATATGAAAGGCTGTTCAATCAATTCCAAATAGTGATGTATACCACCGATGGTGCTGGTCATCTCTAGAAGATTAGATTTAAGCATCAAACTTGTAACCGTTGTTTGATGTTTATCTACTTGCTTTCCAGAGAGTTACTCCACATAGTTTGTAAACGACCAAAATTAAGAAAGGCTCATTATGTTAATTACCTTTAGTTGTAAAGCTCATGCTAGTGTCACGATGTTTGGTGAAGTCGGCCTCCAGTTCATCAAGATGCTTGGGCATAGCGGCTCCATCCCAGGTGCTATGGATGCTTCAGAGGTTCCTCAAGCTCTGGATAATCTACGTGCTGCTATTGCAGCAGAGCAGAGCAAGTCCGTAGAGCATGAAAATACTGATGACGACAATGAAGAAGAGGTGGTTGAAGCGCCTGTTAATATCGGTAGTCGAGCGTTCCCACTGGTTGAATTATTAAAAGCTGCCATCAAAGATGAATGTGAAGTAATGTGGGAAGACGGTAGCGGCAAGCGACTGTAGTACGATTCACGCGAAACGTAACAAGCCTATTGAATCTATTTTAATCAGAATGAATGCTGAACCAGTATCGGACACACCATGACCATGGAGTTTTATGGTGATGAACCGATACTGGTGTTTTTTTAGTGAAGTAATCCACTCGTTTCTGTTTATTTACAAGGTTCGTCAGCCCTGAAATGAGTGACTTTTGTTATCGTAATATCAATCCATAACAGACCGTAAACAAAGTGATGCTGTTCACGCTTTCTTGACTCCCAATTCTGAACTAAGAATTTTTCCTAGTTATTCTAAGACCCTCTCTCATGCGGTCGATTTTTAGACTCCTTATTATTTCACGGTCAACTAACAAACAATGTATGGCCGCAATTATGCCGTGCAGACCTCACAAAAAATAAGAGAGTTCACAATGTTAAAGTTCCTAGATCAGGTTCGAAAACCGACGCTGGATCTTCCGGTCGAAACTAGAAGAAAAATGTGGTTTAAACCATTCCTACAATCTTACCTCGTCGTGTTCATTGGTTATCTAACCATGTATTTGATCCGTAAGAACTTCAATGTCGCGCAAAACGACATGATTTCTACTTATGGATTATCGATGACGGATCTAGGTCTTATCGGTCTGGGTTTCTCTATCACTTACGGTATCGGTAAAACCGTCGTTTCCTATTATGCCGATGGTAAAAACACCAAGCAGTTCCTGCCATTCATGCTTGTCCTTTCTGGTATCGCTATGTTGGGCTTCAGCTTCAGTATGGGCGGTGGCAGTGCTAGCTTATTCTTGATGGTTGCCTTCTATGCGTTGAGTGGTTTCTTCCAAAGTACCGGCGGTCCTTCAAGCTACTCGACCATCACTAAATGGACGCCTCGTAACAAGCGTGGTTCTTATTTAGGCCTTTGGAATATGTCGCACAACGTGGGTGGCGCAGGTGCCGCTGGTGTTGCTCTGTTCGGTGCTAACTACCTTTTTGATGGCAACGTGATCGGTATGTTCGTGTTCCCATCAATCATTGCGATTGTGGTTGGCTTTATTGGTATGCGCTTTGGTAATGACTCTCCAGAAGCCTATGGTCTAGGTACGGTTGAAGAGTTGTTTGATGAAGAAGTCAGCGAAGAAGATACGGCTGCTGAAGAAAATCAAATGACTAAGAAAGAGATCTTTGTTGAATACATCCTGAAAAACAAAGTGATCTGGTTGCTCTGCTTCGCGAATATCTTCTTATACATTGTTCGTATCGGTATCGATCAATGGTCTACCGTTTATGCGTATCAAGAGCTAGGTCTATCAAAAGAAACCGCGATTTCAGGCTTCACTCTGTTTGAGGTTGGTGCACTGGTCGGTACGTTAATGTGGGGTTATCTGTCAGACCTTGCGAACGGACGCCGTGCTTTGGTTGCTTGTGTATCGCTTGGCCTGATTATCGTTTCGCTAGAGTTCTACCAGCATGCAACCAGTGAGTTCATGTACCTAGCATCACTGTTTGTGCTTGGTTTCCTAGTATTTGGTCCTCAGTTGCTGATTGGTGTTGCTGCAGTAGGTTTCGTGCCTAAGAAAGCAATCAGCGTTGCGGATGGCGTGAAAGGTACATTTGCTTACTTAATTGGTGACAGCTTTGCCAAACTTGGCCTAGGTATGATTGCAGACGGCACACCTATTTTTGGCTTAACGGGTTGGAAAGGCACGTTCGCAGCGCTTGATACGTCAGCTGCCATTTGTATCGTGTTACTGCTATTCGTTGCGGTTGCGGAAGAGAAGAAGATTCGCCACGCTAAGAAAATACACTTAGCGTCTCAAAACGCGTAGCGAGTCTCACGTGCTTTATTGGTTTAAAGCACGTGAGATCATACCAATCGTTAGTTCGATTCAGTATCATCTCTATTAATAAACTTAATTTTAGATAGCTCCTGTTGGGGCTATTTTTCTTTCTTACTCTTAATTTTGGTTAATATCATGATTAATGTTGCGCTTGTTGATGACCACGTCATTGTTCGATCTGGCTTTGCTCAATTACTCAGTCTTGAAGCTGATATTACGGTCGTGGGGGAATTCAACTCTGCGGCAGAAGCGCGCCTAGGATTGCCAAGTTGTCACCCTGATGTCGTGATCTTAGATATCTCAATGCAAGACGAAAGTGGCCTGAGCTTATTGGAAGAGATTCCATCAGGCATTGCCAGTATCATGCTGAGCGTACATGACTCTCCGGCGATGGTTGAGAAGTCATTAGAGTTAGGAGCCAAAGGTTATCTCAGCAAGCGCTGTAGCCCTGATGAGTTAATCCAAGCCGTACACACGAGCGCAAATGGTGGCTGTTATCTCACGCCCGATATCGCCATAAAGCTTGCGACGCCCATGAAGAATAAAGCCTCTTTAAATCAGCTCACCCGCAGAGAAAGCGAAGTGTGTCAGTTATTGGCGACAGGGCTCGATGTAAAATCTATTGCCGTAGAGCTAGGGGTTAGCCATAAAACGGTGCATGTACACCGTGCCAATGCGATGGACAAACTCAATGTTAAGAACAACGTCGAGTTAGCTAAATTGTTCACACAAGACCAGTACTAATGCGTTCCTATCTAGCCACCTCCCTGTGTGGGGTTTTTATGGCTGGCTGTGCATGGTTCTGTTTATGGGTTATTGCCTTCTATTTCATTAATGACCCTGAGTTAGCCATTCTGCTTTTCCCGTTTTCACTTCGATTGGGAATGACGCTGCACACTCGCACTCACTATTGGCCCGCTATCTATATTGCAGAGTGGGGGCTTGCGATTGCTTTAGCTCTGCTACTTGATGAACCTCAATGGCTGACGATACTCATCGCCAGTGGGTTGAGTATTCCTGCCACTCTAATTGCCAAGCGTTATTATTCTGGTGACCAAAATCGTCACTTGTTAGTGATGGCGAGCTTAATCATGGTCACAGCATTTATTAATGTTGCCGTGGTCGGTTCTCATGTACCAGCCGTTTACATGGTGTGGTTAGCGAGTATCACGGGTGGACTGATGCTGGTGCCGATGTGTTATCTGGTCTGGAACTATCTATTCCAAAATAAGTGGGCGCCACTGAGCTCTTATTTAATCAACAATGTTGTTGAGTTCAAAATCCGTCATATTGCTTTATATAGCGTGTTGTTGGTCGCCAGTATTTTGATACAAACCAGTTTGCCTGATGAGCTAAGGCGCTTTGCCCCGTTCTGTATGGCGATCCCTATTATCTTGCTCGCCGTTCGTTACGGATGGCAAGGCGCTCTGCTTGCAACAATGCTAAATAGTGTCGCGTTGATTGCAGCCCACAGCGGAACATCCAAACTCGAAATTACCGACTTACTCTTGTCTCTATCTGCTCAAACCATCACAGGTATACTGCTTGGTTTAGCGGTTCAAAAGCAGAAAGATCTCAACTCCAAATTGCGAAGTGAACTCTCCAGAAATCAAAACCTTTCACGTCAGTTAGTTACCGCTGAAGAGTCGGTTCGTCGTGATATTGCGCGTGAACTGCATGATGAAATCGGCCAAAACATCACGGCAATTCGTACTCAGGCAAGCATTATTAAACGTGTCGACGCGGCTGAGATGAGCGTTCGCTGTGCGGGTACCATTGAATCATTATCTTTGAATGTTTATGACACCACCAAACGTCTACTTACAAAATTAAGACCTAAGATGCTGGACGATCTGGACCTAAAAGATTCCGTGGAACAGCTTATTCGAGAGATGGAGTTTTCGGATCACGGCGTTGATATTCAGTTAAATTGGCAAGGTGATTACTCGTGTTTGAGTGACACGCTTAAGGTCACTATCTTCAGGCTGTGCCAAGAATCTCTAAACAATGCCTCTAAATACGCCAACGCGAGCGAGATCAGAATTGAACTGCTTTTAGGTGACCAGGCTTATCTTCAGATATCAGATAATGGCATTGGTTTTACAGCGCAAGATCTTCTCAAAGGAATGGGTGTTCGCGGTATGCAAGAGCGTGTTCAGGCGCTCGGCGGCAAGATGACAATCAACGCTAATGGCTCATCTTCGGGTACCAATATCAGCGTTACATTACCTAAAGTGTGAGAACGAATATGTTTGGATTTCTGCGCTCAACAACGTCAGAGAGTGATGCTCTAACTGATGATGAGGTCAATCAGAGTTATCGCTATTGGCGCCTTCACATCATGATAGGAATGTATGTCGGCTATGCGGGTTTTTACTTCACTCGTAAAACCTTTAATTACGCCGCGCCTGCAATGATCACCGATCTAGGTTTGGACAAAGGCGATATCGGCTTAATTGGCACGCTCTTTTATCTTTCTTATGGCTTATCGAAATTTATCTCAGGTACGATATCGGATCGGTCGAACCCTCGTTACTTCATGGGGTTGGGCCTAATTGCGACAGGCTTGATCAATATAGCGTTTGGCTTTTCTAGTTCGTTGGCTACGTTTATCTCGCTTTGGGTGCTCAATGCATGGTTTCAAGGATGGGGTTGGCCTTCATGTTCTAAGCTGTTGACGACTTGGTATTCTCGATCGGAAAGAGGGTTTCGTTGGGCTATCTGGAATACGGCGCATAACGTCGGCGGGGCACTAATCCCTATTCTTGTTGGCTATTTGACTCTCCAATACAGTTGGCGAGCTGGGTTTATCTGGCCGGGTGTGATTGGTGTTTTTATCGGTCTTATTGTCTGCTGGCGCTTACGTGACAAGCCCACCACCATGGGACTTCCGACGGTAGGGAAGTGGCGCAGTGATCACCTGGAATTAGCGCAAGAGAGCCATGGGCAAGGGTTAAGCTATCGAGAGATCCTGAAAACCTATGTGTTCAGCAATAAGTACATTTGGTTGCTCGCCTTTAGTTACGTGTTGGTTTACATCGTAAGAACGGCAGTTAACGACTGGGGCAATTTATACCTCACCGAAGAACACGATTACAGTTTGATCAACGCCAACGCTGCCTTGTCTCTGTTCGAGATAGGAGGTTTTGTTGGTTCACTTGTTGCTGGGTGGGGATCGGATAGGTTGTTTGGTGGCAACCGCGGTCCAATGAACATCTTGTTTGCGATTGGCATCTTCCTTTCGGTTTCGGCTTTATGGCTTATGCCTTTAACCAACTTTGTGTTTCAAGCGGCTGGGCTATTCTGCATTGGCTTTTTTGTTTTTGGCCCTCAAATGCTTATTGGCATGGCGGCGGCGGAATGTTCACATAAAGACTCTGCCGGGGCGGCGACAGGTTTTGTTGGCTTGTTTGCTTATATGGGAGCAGCACTTTCTGGTTACCCATTAGCGCTCGTTCTAGAAGCTTACGGCTGGAGTGGGTTCTTCATTACCATCTCGACTTGTGCGGCCGTTATTGGCTTGCTGTTACTGCCTTTCTTACAAGCTCAATCACCTCAGAAAAGTGCAGAAGCTCGCTCTAGCTTTTAAGGAACGATAACAAGATAGTCACTAGTGTTTGTATTCAGATGCTTGTATCGCTGCTGTAACCAGTGCGATACAAGCCGCTATCTTATTTTCGGCGCTTTCTATACGTGATATTCAAATGTGACTATTTTCACGCTTTTCATCGGTCTCACCTGTTTCTAAGAATTTTTCCTATTGCGTCTAAGACCTCATCTCATGTGGGTTCTAGCCGAGCTCTGTAGTCTTTCTAATTATTTACGTTATTAGAAATCAGCTCTCTGAATTGTGTTCAAAGGGCTCACTACGGAAAACGCCATGTCACTCAGCCACCTCTCAGAACACTCATTTTTCCCAATGGAAAACACCATCCAAAATTATGCATGGGGGAGCATTTCTTCGATACGTGAACTGTTTGGCTTTCAGAATGAGTCACAAGAGCCGCAAGCGGAAGTTTGGATGGGAGCGCATCCAAAAGGTTGCTCAATGGTTAAGCTTGACCAGCACTTGGTGCCTCTCTCTGAGCTGATTAACAAGAATAAACCGGCCTATCTATCAAGCGATATTGCGCAGGAGTTTGGTGAGCTGCCGTTCTTGTTTAAGATCTTGGCAGCAGAAAAA
Organism: Vibrio sp. F13; assembly: GCF_020806305.2. NCBI lineage: Bacteria > Pseudomonadati > Pseudomonadota > Gammaproteobacteria > Vibrionales > Vibrionaceae > Vibrio > Vibrio sp. F13. Next base: position 510,885 of record NZ_CP170176.1, read on the forward strand.
GCGTTGTCTGTTCAGGTTCACCCAAACAAGCGCCAAGCAGAGGTTGGCTTTGCAAGAGAGGAGCAAGCAGGAATCCCTCTGACTGCAGGACATCGTAATTACAAAGACTCTAACCACAAACCTGAATTGGTTTACGCGATCACTGAATATCAAGCAATGAATGGCTTTCGAGAATTCGATGAAATATTAGGGTTGTTCAGAAAGTTGAATTCGAGCGAGCTGGCTGGTTTAGTTGAAGAGTTTGGCAACCACCTTGATTCTCTAGGTTTAGAGGCGTTTTTCCGTGATTTATTAACTCTGGACGACCAACGTAAACACCGAGCATTAGAGCAACTTCTGGCTTACGCAGCCGCTCACCAAGGTCAATCTGAGTTTGCTTTGGTTATTGAGCTTAGTCATCAGTATCCAAACGATATTGGTCTATTTTGTGTTCTGCTTCTTAACTTGATCACATTGAACCCGGGTGAAGCGATGTATTTGAATGCGAATACTCCGCATGCTTACATTAAGGGAACTGGGCTCGAGATCATGGCAAATTCAGACAACGTTTTGCGAGCAGGTTTAACGCCAAAGCACATTGATGTCGCCGAGTTGGTTGCCTGTACAGAGTTCAAACCGATCCCGTTTGAACGCTTGTTGTTAGCGCCCTCAAAACTGGGTCAATGTGATAGTTATGATATTCCTGTCAGTGATTTTGATTTCAATATCTTTCATCGCCCTCAGCAAGAAGAAGTGATCACAAGCGGTGCTGAAATTTTAATGGCGATAGATGATGATTTAACGTTAATGAGTCAGAAAGGTGAACACCTGACACTCACCAAAGGGCAATCGGTATTTATCCCAGCCTATATTGGCCATTACGAATTGAGCAGTAACGGCCGAGTGGCCAGAGCGTTTAATTAAGGGAATAGCTGTCGTCTAACATTAGAAAGCTTTCGGGCTTTGGGTATGCGGTAAAGTCGTAGAGATATTAGTAAGAATGAACATTTCATAACAATAAGAGCTCTTCGAATCAGAAAACAAACGTTTTCATAGGTTGACTAATAAATGCAAACTGAAACAATAAGTCGCATTTATAGAAGTGTGTTGATCTAAAGGAAATTTGATGAGCTCTTATTCTCACGTTCGCAGTTACGCCAGTTTATTCAGTGTCTTATCGTTGGCGGTTGCGTCAGCTCCGAGTGCCGCTGATATATCAACAACGCCCGTCATTGGTGGCGTGTTTAGCTCCAGTGAAGTGTTGAAAAATCAGGTGCTTTCAAGCTTAAGTTATTCTGCCAAACTCACTCGCGATGCGGCACTTTTCACCATTGGTGGCGTTACATTAGATGCGTATATTCTCGCTCTCCCTTTAGATGTCAAAACAAAAGCCAGAGTCGTTGCTCAGTTATCTAACCCGACGTACTCAATTCCTTTGGGTTATTTTCTCTATAGTTATTACGACCGCTATTCGGGCTTGGGCAGTGAAGATGTGTTCAAATCTTACTTGTCGACAGTTTATGATAAGCAGGCGCTAAAGGGCTTTGAACATAGCCTCTATCATGTTGGAGATAAGCCAACCTCAGAGCATCACGAGCCAGATACCTCGACTGAAGCAACGGGACATCATGAAGGTATTCGTATCGATGAACAGTTCATTGCCAACATGGTGGTTATCTACGATGCGTTATTCGAAATCGGTGTTTGGCAGGATATGGACACGCTCCCTGCGAATTACACATACTTAACCAATAGCCCTGAAGATCTAGCGATCATCGCTCAGATTCAACCGATCATCGTTGATTTGATCGGTAAAGCGGCACTGGGAATGGATGACGGCGACATGAAGTCTGCAATGTTGGCGATTGCAGAAGATGGTAAACCAGAAAACGCTGATAAGCCGAACAACAAAGCACAAGCTCTTACTATCACTCTCATTGATTTTGTGCGCTTAAACTTGCTTAAAGCTTACCGACAGTTTGTGTTTAAAGAAGAACGTGCAGAAGCGCTCGATGATTGGATGCAGCAAGCGTTCAGTGACCAGCCTGATGCGCTCATTCAATTCTTAGAATCCCAACAGCACAAGCGCTTTGCGGTCCAAGTGACTGTCGATGGTTTACAGCAGGGGTTGATCGAAGGCTTGGTCGATGAAGATTCATCTTTCATTTCTGTTGCTTACCAAAATCATAAAAGCCGAGCGCAATACAAACCTAAGCTAGAAACGGTGATTGAGCCTGAGCATCAACAACAGGTGAGGTTCATGGAGGTTCTTTCTGAACAAACCTACCGTGATCCGAATTATCTTCCGTTCTTCAAAAAACTTTATCAAGAGAATCGAAATAATATAAGCCGAGTGGGTATCTCTTCTACTCCGACGATCAGCGTACGTAATCTACCGATCATCAAAACGGGCGCAAAAGTGTCTGGTAACGGTGGTACGGGTATCCCTAATTTCCACTTTGTCGACCGAGAGATCGACCGAGCGTATTACTTCTTTGGTAATGATGCCCTGCAGTTGGATGTATTGATGGCAAACAACAAGGTTCAGACCATGTTTGATCGCCTTGATTACCTCAAAACGCTGAACTGCAACGCTCAATATGATTGGAATGCTCACACCACTTACGACGGGCTAGTAAACCTAGGTTTGGGTGAGTCACTGCGTGATTATGGTGAGAAACGCTGCGTGAAAGAGCTTCAAGAACGTTCAGAAGTCGAAGTGGTTTTGCAAGAAAAGCGTCAAGCCTTGATTGAAGATATTGAAGCGTATCAGTCTATATCTGGCTTTGATTTTTTCACTAAGTTTTCAAAGAGAGCTCAGGTTAAACAGTCGATCACTCAGTTTGCCGAGTTAGATGGGAAAGGGATGCCAGACTACACCTTGGTGTATAACCCATGGCCGGATCACTTCGCGCACTTTACCGGCCCTTTTAGTGACGAAATTCTGATGCCGACTGGAGAGCTTAACCGACTGGACTATTGGATTCGCCAGATTGAAGCGACCTACCGCAGTGCCGGCGTTTACGATAAAACGCTATGGGGCATGGTTGGGGATCATGGTTTAACGCCGGTGTTCTACGCGCTCAATCCCGAAAAGCAGGTATTTGAAGGCTTACAAGCAGAGCTAGAGTATCCAATTGTGGTTAAGAAGATATCTTCAGACGAGGGGGAGGGGCCTAAAATCACCAATGCGCTAAGCTACCCAAGCTCGAAGGAATTGGATGTGGTGGTTGCCTCGACGGCTGGTGGTAACTTCATGATGGATTTCTTTAATTCGGCTCAAGGGTGGCAGGTTCAGCCTGTTTACCAAGAACTCACGCAGTGGTCTCCGATTGCAGCGTCAGCTGGTCAGAATATCGACATCATTAATCAGATAGCGCAACGCTTGCCTGAAAGTCTTGATTATATGGTCGTAAGAGAAAGCACATGTGATCAACAACGTTGCGCTGTTCGTGTGATTGGCAATCGTGATTTAAAACGGGTCGATGAATTGATCACACGTGAAGGTGACAAGCTTTTCTATGAGTCATTGGAAGACAATCGAGCGCCGATTTTGCTCAATACGCAAAGGTTAAATCCATACCTAGCATCGCCAAGCGAAGCTGATTTTTCACAATATTCTCAATTGGTCGACAAGTGTATTAACCGAGCGGTTAAAGCGGATGTGACAACGTGGTGTAGCAGTGCTGAGTGGACTTCATTAACGCAACCCACACCTCGACCAGATTCAGTGAATCAACTGGCTAATATCTACCTTGAAGATAGGGCTGGCACGGTTAACTTGTTCCCTAAAGCGGGAATTGGCTACAACACCAAGGTGCCAGGGCGTCATGCTGGTGAGGATTACTTAGAGAAAGATGCCTTCATCGGATTCTGGGGAGCGCCAATTGGCGATAACTCTCAGCAATTGAAAATCGAAGCTAACGGATCTTTAGCGCCAACGCTGTTTGAGTATTTGACCGGAGAACCTGTGGTCGAAGGCGAGAACGGTTGGGGTTTTCCGTCGTTGATTGAGAAATTAGATATTTCAAGCGCGCGCTAAAGTAAACGCTCTCTACCTACTCGCTATCTGTATTTTCTCTATGGTTAGCGAGGCTGAGAGTTCGCTAGGTTGAGAGCCAATCCCACAAAATCATCATCTCCTTCATCAACAACTCGGTAGCCAAGTGAACGATAAAAGCTAATGGCGCGAGTGTTACTTCTAAAGCTCGACAAGGTGACTTGCTCACGTCGCTCTTCCGTGGCTCTCTTATGTATGAGGCACATGACTTGTTTACCTAGCGAATGACCTTGGTATTGAGGGGAAATGATCAGCAGATGAATATGGTATGCGTTGTCATAAGGCTTAAAACACACAAGTCCAATCCTCTCTTCTCCTCGGTATACCCAATGAAACCAAGAGGGATGGTAATCGTTTAAAAGTCGTTGACGTTGAAAGTCATCATCCCAACCGAAAACGTCATCTACGTGTATGAATATACCTTGTTTCACACTCGCAAATAGTTCTTCGAATTCATGATTTGAAACGAGCTGGAATTGTATGTTCTCTTCTTCTATTACCACTCGGCTTGCTTCCTTATCAAACGCCTAGAATAAGCAAACAGTAACATAATGTATTGGGCGTTTTTTGTGCTTACTTGGAGCATTTATCTAAAATATTTATATAGATACTGTGTACTATTTACTGAATCTATCTAGTTAGCGCCCAGATGTTGACGTAGCCCTTTTCCTATAACGCTTCCAATAAATTCAACCAATTAATGGGTATGTTATTAGTTTTCTTGGTTTTTTTCTAAATGGAGAACTAACGTAAGAATATTGGATTGATCTTTATCAGCGTGAGAGTTTTATTGATCCAAATCAATACTCAAAGTTGGTGGTTCTCGTTAAATACGGGAAAATGAAGAGGTTATGCAGTACATCAGATTGTGCTATCGCTAAGGTAAATGCACAACATATAGTGTTTTTTTGATATTTAAGTAGGAGGTGAAAATGACAATGTTTGAGATGTAAAAAAGCCTACACAAGGTAGGCTTTTTTATCTGTATCATGCACGTTGTAATAAGCAAAGTTTAGAGTCTTCTCCTACAAAGTCTTAAAACTTCTGGACAACAATTATGATGACTTGTTTCAAGGCGAATCATATCAAAGTCCACGCAAAAAACAATGTGCTCAATTTATATAAAATAGAGAGTACAGTTCATGATGAACAAAATTAGTATTTTGTTAGACGTAGCTGAGAGAGTATTAGCAATTATCAACTTCTTAGTATCTGAAGATTTTGAATTACCGACCGCCATCATTCAGATTTTCACTAAATTAGCTGCGTAAATTTGTGATAAACAGCCCGTCAACGGGCTGTTTATAAAAACGTTTTTGAGGACAAGTGTATTCTGTTAAACGATCTTAAGTGCGTGGTGGCGCGTGAGCTGTTTGTGTAGCGAGTCTTTTAGCGCCATGCGTTCAACTTTGAGGTTGTGCATGCTGTCGTCATCGATAGGGCTGCCAGAGATTTCTAGCTGACGGATGTCGTAGTCGAGTTGGTGGTATTTCTGCATGTCTGCTTTGAATTTTTCGTCGTCGTGGTTGAGCTGAACAATGTCTAATTTAAGATCTGGGAAATCTAAGATAAAGGCATGGTTTTCATTGAGCATTGGCACTTCCTCTCTAGTCGGATTATTAACAGTATAGAAGCAATTTATCGAAAGAAATGTGGCTCAAAACACAAAGCGAGAACAGGATCAAAAAAGGGCATTAACGTTCCATTGTGGATTCGCTGATGCCCTTTGTTATTTTCGTAATACTAAAAACTACTTCGCTTTCTTACCAGAGCGTTGCTGCTCTTTGTGTGCTAGCTTTTCTTTCTTACGTTGATCGATAAGATGAGCGGCTTCGCCACCTACGTGGGTTTCGCCACGAGCATTCGACAGTTGAACTTGCTTTTCACGTTCGCGGAAACGGGCTTTCTGCTCGTCGCTGTGCTTATCAATACACTTAGGGCAGCTTACGCCTTTCTCGAAGTGCTCAGAGGCTTTGTCTTCGTCAGTGATTGGCAGACGACACGCGTTACACACATCGTAACCGCTCTTCTCTAGCTGGTGGTTTACTGCAACACGACCATCAAATACGTAGCAGTCGCCTTCCCACATGCTCTCTTCTTCTGGTACTTCTTCTAGGTACTTAAGAATGCCGCCTTCAAGGTGGTAAACCTCATCAAAGCCTTGCTCTTTCATGTAGGCTGTTGATTTTTCGCAACGAATGCCGCCAGTACAGAACATCGCGACTTTCTTGTGCTTCTTAGGATCAAGATTTTCTTCAACGTATTGAGGGAATTCACGGAAGGTTTCTGTGTTTGGGTTTACAGCATTTTTGAATGTACCGATATCGACTTCGTAGTCGTTGCGAGTATCAACCAGAATTACATCAGGATCAGAAATCAGAGCGTTCCATTCGTTTGGTTTCACGTAAGTGCCGACAACGTGGCGTGGGTCGATACCCTCAATGCCCATGGTTACGATCTCTTTCTTAAGCTTAACCTTGGTGCGGTTGAATGGTTGTTCTTCGTTGAACGACTCTTTGTAAACAACATCAGCCAAACGAGAATCTTGTTTGAACCATTTAAGAAGAGCGTCGATAGATTCGCGCTTACCTGCAACGGTGCCGTTGATACCTTCACTCGCAAGTAGCAAAGTACCGCGGATTTGGTTGGCTTCTAACACGTCAGTGAGTGGCTGGCGAATTTCTTGGTAATCATCAAGTGCTACAAATTTATACAGAGCACATACAACATATTGAGACATGGTTTTTCCTTTCTGCGAGCTGGAACGTAAATCCAGAGCGGTTGCCTTTTATGATACATACTGAGTTTGATTTACTCAGGTTTGCCCATATTGGCTTATTAAAATCCGCCGCAGTATAACCAAGCCAAGGAAGGACAAAAACCAACCAAAAGTAGGGCTATTTAGAATTGTTATCAGTGTGGTTTTAGGTGTGTGGAGGTGGTAGCTATTTGATAAGCAGTTTTAGTTCAGATAAGTAGTGATATCTTGTTGTTTATTGAATATTTGGCTACGAACTTATGTTGTATCTCATTTCAATGAGCTGGTGTTCCCCGACGATTTCTACTTCACGAATGAACTCAAAGCCAAACTTTTCATAGTAATTCTTTAGGTATTGATGGGCGTGGATTTCAATGACTTTAACACCATGTTCAGAAGCATGTTTTAGAAGTGCCATAACAATTTCAGATGCGATACCTGATCCTCGATAAGGCTGTAGAACAGCAACACGCGCCATAGTTGAGTGCCCTGATTCATCAATGTGCAAGCGTGCAGTCGCGACTAAATTATCTTCATCGGTGATTAGTGCATGATGTGAGACAGGATCGAGCCCATCAAGATCCAATATGTGCGGTATGCCTTGTTCAACAACGAAGACTTGATGACGAATGGATTGTGCTTTCGTTATCAATTCTGGGTTGTTACCAATCACCAATTCCATTTCATTGCTCCATGCTGCTAACGAATGTTTTGAAAATACCCTATTTGTGAGGGGCTGTACGTTTGTAACTTGTCCTTAAACTAAGGCTTTTGAATAGCTGCTTGTCTCAATATCAATGATCTCTACGGTCAGCGAAGCATTGTTTAATCGAAGAGTCAGTAATTGATCCAAAATGGACTTGGAGAGCATCGCTTTAACGCTTTCGTTTCGCCCAGACAAAATACGCACAGAGACATGCACGAAGTCTTCTTTTACTTCGCCGGTTTGGTAATGCTGATAAGCAAGGCTGCGTACTTTGATGTCTTCTCCTGTTGGTGAGAACAGCTGAGATTCCATCGCGCCGAGAAACACTTTCTGATTGAGTTGCTGACCATCAATAGTGGATGAGTGTTCGATAATACAATGAGGCAAAGTGATGTCCTTTCTGTGTTTTATAGCGACCTAAAATTAAGGCCAATGTGACTCTCTTGTTGAGAATGACATTGGCCCTTAATGCTGATTCGTTGCGGCTTTCTCGGCAATAAGCCGATCAGGCAATCACCAAAGCGGTCAGTATCGTCAGCGATTACGCTTGGTTCAGTACTTCCGCTAAGCGTTTCACCGCTTCTGTTAATTCTTCTGGGTTGGCGTTAGTGAAGTTTAAGCGCAGTGCAGCTTTAGCTTCATCAGCCTTTGGATAGAATACAGGGCTTGGTACTACCGCGACGCCATTCGATAGCAAAGTCTTAGCTAATTCGAAGGTATCGCACTCTGGGATTTCTACCCAAATGAACATCCCGCCATCTACGGCTTTTAACACGCAATCTGCAGGCAATTGTTTTTCTAGCTCTGAAAACAACACTTCATAACGAGACTTGTACAGTGTGCGAATGTTTTCCATATGTACGTTGAAGTCATCATGCTTTAGAAGCCCAACAAGCAGCGCTTGCATGGGTACACTTGAGTGCAAGTCAGCGCCTTGCTTCACTTTGATCAGTGGTTCAAGGTAGCTGCGTTTGCCTGTTACCGCGCCAATACGTAGGCCTGGCGATGCAATCTTAGAGAATGAACGAAGAACGATAGAGTTATCAGGGCAGAACGAAGAAACCAATGGCAGTTCCGTACCTGTGAAACGTAGCTCACGGTATGGAGCATCTTCAATGAAGGCTACGTTGTATTTGATACACAGCTCAGCCACTTTTTGACGAGTTTCTGTTGCCCAGCACACGCCGGTTGGGTTGTGGAAATCAGGCACGGCATAGAACATTTTTGGCGCTTGCTCGGCAAAGCATGTTTCCAGTTCATCTAGGTTCGGGCCAAATTCAGTTTGAGACACGGTTGCAATGTTTGCTTGAACTAGGCCAAACACCTGCATCGCACCTAGGTAGCTTGGCGCTTCCATCACAACCACATCACCCGGGTCAACATACGCACGAGCAATCAAATCCAAACCTTGCTGAGAACCTGTACAGATCATGGCCGTGTGAGATTCTGGCAATTGGTAGCTTTGTGTTAGGTGATCAAGCAACGGGCCATAACCGGCGGTCGAACCGTATTGGAAAACTTCAGGCATGTTCGCTAGGTTTTCTAGCGTAGGCTTCATTAAATCGATAGGGAATGTTTTCGCATCGGGTAAACCACCGGCCAACGAAATAACATTTGGATCGCTTGCGGCTGCGAGGATCTCTCGAATGTATGAAGATTGAATCTGTTGTAATGACTGTGCGATTTCCATGTGTTGTGTCTCGTCGTTTATCGTTTTTATTCTATCGCTTGATATTACACGGCAATTGTAAAAACTGGCATGTCCGTTTATGCTCTTAAACATGTCCATTTATGCTATTTGAACGATGTCACGACAACACATATCCCGAATCAATGATGTTTTGTTCCATATTCACCAAGACATCAGTCAGCCTTTGTCGGCAAAAGCGCTCTCTGAGATTGCTGCGTATTCAGAGCAACACTTTCATCGCACGTTCAAAAGTGTGGTTGGGGAGTCGTTGCATCAATACATTCGACGCACTCGAATGGAGTATGCGGCTAATCAATTGATGTTCGATACCAGCTCGTCTGTGGTTGAGATCGCCCATAAATGTGGCTTTAGCTCTGTGTCTTCGTTTAGCCGAGCATTTAAAGCGACTTTTAATATGTCGCCCGGAGAATGGCGTAAGCATGATTTACAGATTGCAGAAAAACCTTACCTGAAAGACCCCGAAGTGGCGGCAGGCTATTTGAATGTGTCGCAGCGGGAGTTGCCGGAACCTAAAATTGTTGAAGTATCAGACCGAATGGCAGCTTATGTTCGACATACTGGCTATAACCGATCCATTCGCAATGCTTGGTTGATATTGAAAGCATGGGCGAACTCCGAACAGCGTGATTTTTCGAGTCAATTCGGCTTGCATCACTCTAACCCTGCTTGGGTTGAAATGGATCAGTGTCGTTATGTAGCGTGCATCGCGATAGATGAGCCGATCAAGTATCGAGGTGTCGTGAACCAGATGGTGATTCCAGGCGGTTTGCATGCCGTATTTCGACTTAATGGTCGTTATGGTGAGCTGCTACCACAGATCAGTATGGTATTGGAAAAATGGTTACCGGCTTCTGGTTTCAAACAGCGCTCGACTCCTGCGTATGTGCATTATCATCGGAACCATTTTCTCAATAGTGATGAGGTGTTTGAGCTTGATTTCTACCTCCCTGTGAGTTTTTACTGAGTCTTTATTAGGCTAACTAATGAATTGTATCGGTAACGTATTGTTGTGTTTTGTCGAGTGTGGCTTTACTCATTTGTTGTGGCTAATTTGCTCACTCAATGGCTGAAAGGCATCTTATGTTGATGATGTAATGAAGAGAAAGCTTGTTGATAATTTACCTCAGTAATTGATGACAACGTACGGATTAAGCGATAGCATTCCGTTCTAATTGCAAATAATTCTTAATATCACTCGCTAGAATATATGACCATTACCCATAAAGATTATCTGAAAATCGCCTTCCCCTTCATCATCTCAACGGTGACACAGCCTTTGTTAGGTGCGGTGGATACTGCTGTTATCGGCCAACTTGGCATTGCTGAATTGATTGGTGGCGTGGCGATCGGCACCATCATTATGAACACCATGTATTGGCTGTTTGGTTTTTTCCGTGTTAGTACCACGGGACAAAGTGCGATGGCACTGGGCAAAGGGAATCGTTCTGATTTAGCGGGCAGCTTGATGCGTCCATTTGTGTTGTCTGGTTTGGTGGGTTTGATCTTTATCTTGATACAACCACTCATCTGGCAAGGCGCGATGTGGGTGATAGAACCTGAAGCGAAAGTGGCTGAGCACGCGCACATCTACTTCAGTATTTTGATTTATGGTGCACCTTTTGTACTGCTCAACTATACCATTATTGGTTGGTTAATGGGGCAGGCGAAAGCCAAAGAAGTTCTTTATACACAAGTGTTTGGTAACGTGTTGAACATTGTATTGGATGCGGTGTTTGTACTTTATTTCGACTTGGGTGTTGCGGGTGTGGCCTACGCAAGTTTGATTGCACAAGTCACCACCTTCGCTATTGGTATGACACTGGTGATTAAGACCAGCAATATCTCGATCTCTGAGTTCCTACAAGGTTCGAAGATGACTAAGAAAGACCTATCGACAATTATCTCTTCAAATACTGATCTCTTACTTCGTACCATCTGTATTTTAGTTTTCTTCAACATGATGGCGCGTACTGGCTCTAAACTGGGTACCGATGTTCTAGCGGCTAACGCGATCTTGATGCAGGTGACCTTCATTGTCAGCTATATGTTTGATGGTATTGCCAACGCATCGAGTGTGTTCGCGGGTAAAGCGGTAGGTCAGAAAAACCCTTCAATGTTGGATCGTGTATTAAGACTTAACTTCCAATGGACGGCAGGTTTCATTGCCGCGTTGACGCTTTTAACTTTGATTTTTAAAGATATGATTGTTTTCTTGTTTACCGATATTCTAGCGCTGGTCACGCTGTACCAAGAGATGGCTCCGTGGTTAATTGTGTTCCCGCTGGTGGCTGGCTTTGGCTTAACGGTTTACGGCATCTTTACCGGAACGGGAACCACGCGTCCGGTTAGAGACTCTAGCATCGCTACTTTGCTGGTTTTTTTAGCGGTACAGGCATTATCAATCGATATGTGGGGCAATCATGGTTTGTGGTTGGCGTTTACCTTGTTTTATCTGGGACGTATTGCCTTCTTGTATCCGTTCATCGCACAAGTTAAGCAGAAGTGCCTTCCAACAGAAGGTGCATCCGCGGCGTGTCATTAGGTTAGAAACACAATCGTTATTGCCAGTACTTTTGAAAGCGCCTGACAGCATTATGCTAAGGGCGCTTTTTCTATCTAATGACCTAGTAAAAATGGTCAATCAAACAGCAAATAAAATGCGATACGGTCCAATGTCCGCTTTTCATCATGTAGGCTTAATGATAGAGTTGTTATGTTATAACATCCATTTATGAGTATCTGCGTGAACGCCCCACTTCTGTCTGTTGACCAATTAACGATCAAAACCTCTTCGAGAACACTTTTTCAAGATATTCATTTCGATGTATATCGAGGTGAGCTGTTGGCGATCATGGGTCCATCAGGCATTGGTAAGTCGATGCTTTCACGCGCGATTGCGGGTTTTCTGCCAGAGACGGTTGAGGTTGAAGGCCATATTTCTCTTTCTGGCGATCCCGTATGTGGCTTGCCTATGTTGCAAAGAACCGCAGCACAGCGCCCCGCAGTTATCTTTCAAGATGCGCTTCAAGCATTAAATCCTCTGGTTTCCATTGAAGGTCAACTCAGTTTGGCATTGACGGGGACGCGCACTAAGCTTAAATCACAAGACAAGATCAAACTCACTGAATTGTTAATGCAGCTTGGATTTCCTAACCCTGAAACCATCTTGCCGTTATATCCGAGCCAAATTTCGGGAGGGCAACGTCAACGGATTTGTATTGCGATTGGCTTGCTGAGTAACGCCGATCTCATCATCGCCGATGAACCAACCAGCGCATTAGATCCGGTGACAGAGCAAGAGATACTTAAGCTGATTCGACACAATGTTAAACAGCGTCAAATTGGTGGTTTACTCATCACCCATGACCTGCATAGCGCGTTGGCGTGTGACAAGCTGTTAGTCATCGATGATGGTGGTGTGGTGGCTTACGGTGCACCGAAACATGCACTTGAGTCGAGCTCTCACGCTTTCTGCTGTTCATTGAGAGACTTAATCGAATGAGCTCGACCTTATCACTAAACTCAGAAGCCTCGCCATTAATGCCAGTGACTGATTCAGAAACACAAACACCGATAGAGATTAAGTTCGACAATGTGAGTGTTCACTACTACTCCGTACCAAGTTGGTTGGGTGGTAAAGCGTTCAAAGCGCTACAGAACATAGACCTTAATGTTGAAGACAAAAGCCTAGCAATTGTTGGGCGTTCTGGTGCCGGTAAATCAACGTTAATTGAACTGCTATTTGGCCTTAAAGCGCCAACCGTTGGTCAAATAAACTTGTTCGGTTATTCGCTCCCAATTCGCGATAGCAAAGCGCAAGCAACGGTGTGTCGCTTGATTCAATTGGTGCCTCAAGAGCCCCACACTAGCCTCAACCCTTACTATACCGTTCGACAGATCTTAGCCGAACCTCTAAGTAACTTAGATGTTTCGGGTAATCATGAAGCCATCATTGAAGAGGCGCTTTCAGACGTTGGATTGCCTGCCAGTTTGCTCTTACTGAAACCTAATCAGCTTTCTACAGGTCAAGCTCAACGTGTGGCTATTGCTCGGGCTCTTGTCGTTAGACCCGCAGTGCTGGTGGCCGATGAACCTACTGCCAGCCTTGACCCAGTGAATCGCCAAAGGTTGTTGGACTTGGTTAATTCATTAAAAAAGAAGCGCGATATGCGCCTTATTTTGGTTACTCACGATTTAGGTGCCGCAAAAGTCCTTTGTGAAGAAATACTGGTACTCGACCATGGTGAAATGGTGGAGCACGGACCGACCGATCAAGTGATGAGTAAACCTGCTCATCCTGCGACTCAGATGCTGATCGAGTCTCAGCCTCTTTCGAAATCTACTTGTTAAACACAACCTTATTTATTAAAAAAATACAGCTACAGAGAAAAAATAATTATGCGTTTTAATTCAATCAAACTGGCTTGCACGCTTGCGTTGGCTCTGCCTTTGACGGGCTGTTTTGACTCTCAACCAGGGTCTAGCGATGCCGCAGTAAAATCTGAAATTCGAGTTGCGATGATGCAACCACCAAGAACGGGTTTATCGCCACTTTCTGATGACGCTTTTAAGTTATCTCGTTGGAGCACAGCAGAAACTCTGGTTAACCTGAGCCCAACCTCAGAAGCAGAACCTATGCTAGCAACGGATTGGAAACATCTTGATCCTCTGACTTGGCAGTTCACGATTCGCCAAGGCGTTAAATTCCATGACGGTTCGACATTAACGGCAAACTCTGTAGTGAACTCTCTACAAAAAGCGCTTGAAGCAGCACCTAAGCCGCGTATCCTAGATGGCGTAGAGCTAGAAGTGAAAGCGATGGACAACTACCGTGTAGAGATTAAAACCAGCTTTGATGACCCTCTTCTACCAAGCCGTTTATCAAGCCCTCAATTAGCGATCCTAGCAGCAAGTGCTTATCAAGAAGATGGTCGTGTTAGTCCAATTGGCGCAGGTACTGGCCCGTTTGAGCTGACTGAAATCAACGGCACAACCAGCGCGAAACTGAAACGTTTTGACGGCTACTGGGGCGAAAAAGCGCAAGTAGAATCTGTAATTGCAGAATACGTTCCTAATGGTTTTGCTCGTGCTGCAGCACTGAGAACCGGCACGGCTGACGTCGTTGAAGCGGTACCCGTTTCACAAATCGCGACCATTGATCCGAACCTACTTTACGAAGTGGCAATGCCTCGTACTAATACGCTTTACCTGAACAACAAGTCAGGCGTATTTAGCGATATTGAACTGCGTAAGGTAGCGGCAGCTGCAGTAGACCGTGAGCAGATCGTGAATACTGTTTATGAAAACCACGCGGATATCGCGCAAGGCCTATTAGGTCCTGCACTTGCTTGGGCTGAACCAATTCGACCTGAAGGTCAGGCAGTTGACAAAACGCTAAAAGCGAACGGCGAAAGCATTGTTATTGGTACCTTTACCGACCGTGCAGAGCTTCCAGAAGTGGCAGCGCTACTGAAGCAACAACTTGAAGCGGCTGGTTTCAAGGTTGAGCTGGATATTCGTGAATATGCTCAGATCGAGAACGATGCGCTATCTGGTAAGTTCGACGCGTTTATCCTTTCTCGTGCAACGGTTCTAGATTCGGGTGACCCAGTGGCTTACATGATGAGCGACTTTGGTTGTAAGGGTTCATTCAACCTTGGCCAGTTCTGTTCTCAAGAGGTAGATAAAGCACTGAATCACGCTGATCTGCAACCACTAGGTGCGCTGCGTCAGCAAGCGATCATCGAAGCTGAACAAAAAATCCTTAACGATTTCGCGGCTATCCCGCTGCTTCACGAACGTGTGATTCAAGGTGAAAGCGAGCGCGTGAGCAATGTGGTTCGTGACCCAAGTGAGCGCCGTTTAGTTGACCAAACTACACAGATCAAACAAGCGAAACAGGTTAACTAAATAAATGCTATCTGCTGAGACTCTGCGTCGAACTCTATTTATCTTGACGCCTTGGCTATCAAGAATCGCCTCACTGATTGTGGTGGTGATTCTTGTTGGTTTGATGCCTGACATTGCAGGCATCGATCCAAGCCAATCTATTCTGCGGGCTAGGGCGGGGCAACAACACCTGCTTACGCCTGAAGCTTTAGCGGCGGTACGCGCTGATCTTCAGCTTGACCGTTCAGCTATTGAGCGCCTGCTCGACTGGGTAGGAAGTGCTTTTTCAGGCGATCTAGGTGAATCATGGATTGATGGTTCCTCGGTTGCATTAAGCATTCAAAAAACAGCATCTACGTCTCTGTTTTTGATGTCTAGCGCATTGGTGATGACTTTCGTACTGTGTGGTGCAGGCCTGCTTGCCACCTTACGCAGTTGGAAGAAGGGCAAGCTGGGGCAGAGCTACAGCAGTTTAAGTACGGTATTAATATCGTTGCCAGAGTACGTAGTGGCCTCGGTATTAATACTGGTGTTCTCTATCTGGTTAGGTTGGCTGCCGCCGTATGGTTGGCAAGGTTGGCAAGATATCTGGCTACCGAGTTTAGCGCTCGCACTGCCTGCAAGTGGCTTGTTTAGTCGTCTACTCAGAGACAGTTTACAACGCGTTCTCAATGAACCTTGGGTGATCACTTGGCTCAGTGCCAACGTTCATTCCAATCAAATTATTCGCTTTGCGCTGAAAAGAGCGCTGAGCAGTCTGATCCCGCAAATCGCGATGATCGTGATTGGCTTAACTGGTGGCGCAGTCGCGGTTGAGCTTATCTTCTCGATCCCTGGTATCGGGCGCATGATTCTTGGTGCAGCCAAGGCGCAAGACTTACCAACGCTGCAAGGCGGCTTATTGGTGTTGCTGCTATTTTCAATTGCCGTGAGCAGCATGAGCTTGTTTGTTCAGCAATTGATTCTTGGCCACAGCCTGAAAAGCGGCAAGCTCATCAGTAGCCACTCTTCGTTTCGTTTTACCCAGAACCGCGCAAAGCGTGTCACTGCTTTTGCGATCTTCTCTTTCCTAATTGCTATCGTTGTATGGGCTGCATTCCGAGACCCATACACTAGCCAATTCGCACGCTTGGCATCACCGAGTTGGCAAGCACCTTTGGGCGCAGATGGCATTGGTCGAGACCTACTGGCGAGAATTGGTTCTGGTATGATTGCGACCTTCCAAGCCGGCATATTGGCAACGTTCTTGAGCTTGGTGACGGGCATCATCATGGGTTTCAACACCCGCTTTAGCCAAGGCCTTATCGAGATCACTAAGGGTATCCCATACATCATTGCAGGCTTGCTTGTTGCAGGCTTAACGGGGATGAATCCGAACAGCGCATTAATCGCGATTGTATTGGTGTCGTGGGCGCCGCTAGCTGCACACTGCTCAAGCTTGATCGTAGAAGCCAAGGCTCAACCTTATACACACCTCGCGCCACTATGGGGCACCAGTAAGCTTAGAATCTTCCGTTTCTACTTGCTTCCGTATGTGTTGCCACCGTTGTTAAGACACGCGATGTTGAGGCTACCGGTTATCACTCTAAGTCTGACCTCGCTGAGCTTCATCGGATTAGGGGCAAAGCCACCAACACCTGAATGGGGTTTGATGATCGCAGAGAACCTTCCATACATTGAGCGCGCGCCATTAGCAGTCATGGGGCCAATTGTTGGGCTGATCTTGTTGGGTGCAGCCATTAACTTGATGTTTGATGACTAACGTAAAGATCCGGTCGCTGAGGTTTCTAAATTGACGATCCGATTGGGTATTCGATTTAGCATTTATGTTGTAACCTTAGCCCTGCTTTTTAGAGACGCTTTTTGATCGGCTCGAAAGTTAAACAGGCCCTAGTTAAGTGTAAAGGATTCAACATGTATCTCGTTTTGTATTGCCACAATATTGGTATGACCGACTTTTCTTTCTTTGAGACGGAAGATTTCGATAAGGAAGATGGCTATATCGTGCGAGGCAAATGGCCGAACGAGAAAGCGTTCCGTGATTACTTAACCAAAGAGTTTGGTGACATGAGCGAATTTCAAGTGATCGACTTAATCGCCAAAGGTGCAGAAGCAGAACACTACTCGCCAGAAGAGTTGATGCGCTTAGCTTTGTAATATCTAGTTTAATAACGGTTAGCTTATCAGCATCCAGTTAAGTAGCATCTTTCGAACAAACGAATAAAGAAATGGCAGCCTGATTTGGCTGCCATTTTCGTTTTAGGTTAAAGCTAATACCTTTTGCATCGTGAATGATGCTACTGCGCCACTTCGTCCACCAAGTACAAGATTGATTGATACGGAATGCCACTGTGATGTGACAAACCGATCTCACAGGTTCGGCTGTTGCTGAATCCACGAGTACAGTTGCTCGGCACTTGTTCTTTGAGTGGGTGTACCGCCGCTTCATTCAGCTCTGGAGTGGTAAAACCTTTATCACCCGCCCAACCACAGCATTGAATATGCTCAGGAACAATCACCTCTTCGGTACAGGCTTTAGCAAGGCTCAACATCGCGCTTTCTAAACCCATTCGACGAGAGCTACAAGTCACATGCAGCATCACGGTTTCTTGTAGCGGCTCAAGCGTCAGATGTTCAAGCAAATATTGATTCACAAACCCTGTTGGCTCTAACACCTCTAATGGCTTGGTGAACTGTTCAATACTGCGTTTAGCACATGGGCTGGTATCCATCAATATTGGGTATTCACCCTGACGGCTGGCTTGCCATAGCACTTCTTCCAACTGCTGAGCCTTCGACTGTGCTAAGTCGGTCATTCCTTTGCTGTCGTAAGGCATACCACAGCATTGGTCATCTAGCTTCTTCGGTAGAATTACCTCGAATCCTGCCTTGTTGAGCAAAGACATGGTCACTTCAGTAAGAGGACGTTGGTCGCCCGCATCACTTTGTTGCCCCATGGTTCGACTGGCACACGAAGGGAGGTAAACTACTTTCTTCGCGTTGTTCGATGTTTCGGCTGTCATTGGTGAAGCCGTGAGGGAGTGATTGTTGGATTGCGGCATCTCTGGCATCCAAATCGGTGTCGCGCCTTTGGTCACTGAGCGTAGGCCATTGGTAAGCTTGCCGACCGTGTTGGCGCCCAGAACCTTACTCGCCACTTGGTTGGTTTTGAGGCCAGCCTTGGTCAGCTTAGTGGTGGTCGAGAAATGATCCGCTGTCCACTTAGCGATTGGTGTGAACTTCTCATACTTGGCAACACGAAGCTTCTTCACTAAGTCACCCGTATTAATGCCTACCGGACAGCGCTCAGCACACAGGCCTGTTGCCGCGCAGGTATCAATGCCTTGGTATTCGAAGGTTTTCTCTAGTTCACTGGCTTCTATCTCTTCACTTGCTTCTCGGCGGCGTTGCAGTTCTCGGTACAACACAATACGTTGGCGAGGTGATAGAGTCAGCGTACGAGACGGACACACAGGCTCACAGAATCCACATTCGATACAGCGGTCGACAAGGTCATCAGCTGCAGGCATTGGCTTCAAATTGGTGATGTGTGAATTCGGGTTGTCGTTGATGATAACGCCGGGGTTGAGCAGTCTTTCTGGATCAAACAGCGCTTTGATCTGTTGCATCAAGGCATAGCCGTCTTTGCCCCATTCCAATTCCACATAAGGCGCCATGTTACGACCAGTACCATGCTCTGCTTTTAGAGAACCTTGGTATTTCACCGCAACCAGCTCGGCAACATCGTCCATGAAACCGCCGTAGCGATCGATTTCTGTTTGACTGTCGAAGCCTTGAGTAAATACAAAGTGCAGGTTGCCTTCGAGGGCGTGACCAAAAATGATCGCTTCGCTGTAGTCGTATTTGTCGAACAGCTCTTGTAGCTCTCGAATACCGTTAGCGAGGTTTTCGACAGGGAAAGCCACGTCTTCGATGATAACGGTTGTGCCAACTTCACGAACGGCTCCAACTGCTGGGAACATGCCTTTTCGGATGCCCCACAGAGTCGCGACTGTCTTCGGATCGGACGTGAAAGGGACTGATTCAACAATTGTGTATTCAGTCAATGCATCCAAAATTGATTTACATTGTAAATCTAAGTCCTGCTGGGAGCTGGCGTGTGATTCAACCAAAATAGCCGCGGCTTCTAAATCCAAGCTAGGCATAAAGGCGGGCATACCCGGTTTATCAGCCACTGAACGCAGTGCTCTGCCATCCATCAATTCAACGGCAGCAACTGGTGTTTTTGATAGCGTAGTAACGGCTTTACTTGCTTGTTCGATGTCAGCAAACACCAACAGAGCCGAAGCTTTGTTCGGGTGTTCGATAACGGTGTTGTAGGTGATCTCTGCGATGAAGCCTAGCGTGCCTTCTGAGCCAATCATCAGGTGTTTTATGATCTCAATTGGGTCGTGGTAATCGACCAATGCATTGAGCGCGTAGCCGGTGGTGTTTTTAAGACGGTACTTGTGGCGGATTCTGTCTGCCAGTTCTTGATTTGAGCTAGTCTGTCTGTGTAAATCAATAATGCCTTCAAACAACGTTTTGTGTGATTGCTTGAAAGCTTCAACGCTGGCGTTATCTGCCGTATCAAGCAGGGAACCATCACTCAATACGATTTTCATGCTCTCAACGGTGCGATACGAGTTTTGCGCAGTACCACAACACATGCCGCTGGCGTTATTCGCCGCGATGCCACCGATTTTACAGGTATTGATTGAAGCTGGATCTGGGCCGATTTTACGTTGGAAAGGGGCGAGGTATTTGTTGGCATCAGCACCAATCACACCGGGCTGAAGAATGATCTGATTGCCGTTATCGACAATTTCATGACCACGCCAGTCGTCGGTAAGGGTGATGAGCACCGAGTCTGAAACCGCTTGTCCTGACAGGCTGGTGCCTGCGGCGCGGAAGGTAAAGTGAATGCCGAGTTCGCGACAGCTTTGAATGGTGAATATGACTTCGTCTAAGTTCTTGAGCCTTAGAACCATTTTCGGCACCAAGCGATAGAAACTCGCATCGGTGCCGTAAGCCAATCGCTTTGCCTCTTGAGTGACAATACGTTCCGTTTCTATTTTTTGAGCCAGTATCGCTTCAAGCTGCTGATAAGCTTTGGCATCTACTACTCGCTCATGGGATGTGTTTGTCTCCATCTTTGCTTCCTTGTGCTTCTTATTTGGCACTGATTTGTTTTTAAACGGTGTCACAACGGCAGTGGAATTGCTGTGACACCGATTGAACTTCAGTCTAAGTAGACCAAAGCATTAGTCTGAACCTAAATCAGAATCGTGGCCGCTTAATCTAGCCCCACCAAAGATTCACGAGTTAAGTCTTTGATTGTCCTCGCGCCAGTTAGAGTCATCGCAACGCGCATCTCTTTGTCGTACAGGTCGAGTAGGTTCTCAACGCCTGCTTGTCCTTGAGCCGCTAACGCGTAGACGAATGAGCGGCCAAGTAAGGTGCAATCTGCGCCCATCGCCATCATGCGCACTACATCTAAGCCAGTACGAATGCCAGAGTCGACCAGAATCTTAGTGTCGCCTTTTACTGCATCTGCAATTGCAGGTAATGCTTTAGCGCTTGATAGAACACCATCAAGCTGACGACCGCCGTGGTTTGAAACGACGATACCGTCTGCGCCAAATCTCACGGCGTCTTTTGCATCTTCTTCATCAAGAATGCCTTTGATGACCATAGGGCCGTCCCAGAAATCACGGATCCACTCTAGATCTTTCCATGAAATTGATGGGTCAAAGTTGTCGCCCAACCAACCGATGTAGTCTTCCAGTTTGGTAGGAGAACCACGATAAGTTGAGATATTGCCTAGGTCATGTGGCTTACCTAACAAGCCAACATCAACTGCCCAGCTAGGATGACGCATAGATTGGAATACGCGGCGTACTGCTGCATTTGGACCACTCATTCCTGAGTGCATGTCACGGTAGCGAGCGCCGGGTACGGGCATATCCACGGTGAAGACCAGTGTTGTGACGCCAGCGGCTTTAGCGCGTTCAAGAACGTTCTTCATGAAGCCACGGTCTTTTAACACGTAAAGTTGGAACCACATTGGGCGTTCAATCTTAGGTGCAACTTCTTCAATCGGACATACCGACACGGTCGACATGGTAAAAGGGATGCCTTTGTTGTCGGCGGCTTTTGCTGCTTGTACTTCACCGCGTCTTGCGTACATACCCGTTAAACCAACAGGCGCCAGTGCGATTGGCATCGCTAGCTTCTCGCCAAATAGTTCGGTTTCCAAATTTAGGTCCGACATGTCGTTGAGTACGCGTTGTTTTAGCGCAATCTCAGCTAGGTCAGCCGTGTTGCGACGTAGGGTATGTTCTCCGTAAGAGCCACCATCAATGTAGTGGAAAAGAAACGGTGGTAATTTCGCTTTTGCTGCGGCGCGGTAATCAGTCGATGCGGATATGATCATAATTTCAGTCCTAAATTCTTGGGATGTTGCTCTTCTTTGAGAGCTTGGTTTGGGCTGCTTTAATTCGGGAAAATGGCGTTAATACCCATGGGTGTTGATGTGCTCTAGTATCCATCCCGGAACTCATCAACTGTCTTATTAGACGGTGTCGCTGTCGGGGAATTGAGTATTAACGCCAAGTGCTTTTGAACGACTTATGGTTTACATAAGTGCGTCGGTCATTTTGAATCCGTAGATAACCACTAGGCCGATGATGCCTGTCATCACCAAGTAGTAGAACGTTGGAATGATTGTCTTACGTAGGGTTGCACCTTCGCGTCCTAGCAAGCCAACAGTTGCTGATGCCGCTACCACGTTGTGAATCGCAATCATGTTACCTGCTGCTGCACCAACGGCTTGTAGAGCAACAACCACCGCACTAGAGATAGTCAGAGTCTGCGCTACTTCGAATTGGAACTGGCTGAACATCATGTTTGAAACTGTGTTCGAACCTGCAATGAAGGCACCTAACGCACCAACCGTTGCACTCAATGCTGGGAATGCGCTACCAACGAGGTCAGCTGCGAAGTTTGCCGTGGTTACGGGCATACTTGCTAAATCTGCGCCGTTCACACCAGAGTTAATGAAGATACGAACCATTGGGATGGTGAACACCAACACAAAGCCTGCGCCAATCAGAGTCTTGCTCGATTCACCGAAGGCTTTAGCCAGTGGCGTTGCGCTGCGAGATTGCATGAGAACAGCAACCAGCGCGACGAAGACCAAGATACCGCCCGGTAGATACAGAGGCTGAATCGCAGTGCTCACACCGGTTTCACCAAGGATGTTGCTGAACGATAGGCTAACGCTCTTCAGTAGGCCTTTGAATTCAGGGTTCACGCGGCTCGCAACCAAGGTCACCGCTAGCAGCACGTATGGTGCCCATGCCATCGCCATGCTCATCTTCTTATGGCCTTGATTGTTGTCGTCAAGGTCGATTTTCAGAGAACCTAGCCATTCTGCAGGCCACTTGTCTTCGCTCTCAAAATCCCATTTTGATTTAGGTACTAGGAAGCCGCGTTTTGCTGCTGTTACAACAATCGCAAGGCCAACCAAACCACCAATCAGTGATGGGAACTCAGCACCTAGGAAAACACCCGTTAGTGCGTAAGGAATGGTGAAAGCGGCACCTGCGAACAGTGCGAATGGCAGGATATCAAGACCTTCAGTCCAGCTTTTGTTCTTACCGAAGAAGCGAGTCAGCATCATCGCCATCAATACAGGAATCATCACACCAACGCAGGCGTGGATGATCGCAACACTTGATGTGATCTGTTGTAGGTAAGCATCCCATGTTGAACCATTGGCAATCAGGCTTTCACCGATGTTGTGCGTATCCAAACCTTTGTTTACGCCAACAATGATAGGTGTACCAACCGCGCCAAACGATACCGGCGTAGATTGAATCATCATGCCCATCAGTACCGCAGCTAATGCTGGGAAGCCGATTGCAACGAGTAAGGGAGCGGCGATTGCAGCGGGTGTGCCGAAGCCAGATGCGCCCTCAATGAATGAACCAAAACACCAAGCAATGATGATCGCTTGTACACGACGGTCTGCTGATATGTCAGTAAATCCGTTGCGGATGGTGGTGATAGCTCCGGTGTGTTTCAAAGTGTTTAATAAGAAGATGGCGCCAAACACAATCCAGAGAACCGACACGGTAATGCCGAAGCCTTGGAATACTGAAGCCAGCACGCGAGTGCTAGACATATCCCATGCGAATAGGGCGATAGCAACGGTTAATGCAAATGCCACTGGCATCGCTTTTTTTGCAGGCCAGTTAAGGCCAACCAGCAGAATCGCTGCAACAACTATTGGCGAAAAGGCCAATAATGCTAGTAGAGTTTCACTCATGGGTACTTCCTCGTACTGTTTTCAAACGTTCATGTTTGAAGTAAAGATCACGTTATGGTTTGTCATTATTTGAATCGCTTTGGCCTCTAAACGGGAACCTTCTTTAGGCGAATCTTGTAATTGGAATGACTGTTTTTGTAATTGTTTTGTTAATTTGGCGTGAATTTACCCCTTTATTTTTTATTGATATAGGGAAATAATGAAAATAATTAATTCCAAAATTGGCATAATCAGATGCGAGCAGACGATTTGATCCTGTTTTCACAGGTGGTAGAACTAGGCAGCTTCAGTAAGGTGGCAGAGCAAAATAACCTTACAAATTCGGTAGTTAGTAAAAGAATTGCGCGTTTAGAGGAAGAGATTGGCGTGCAATTATTATATCGAACCACGCGTAAATTGACCTTGACTGAGGCGGGCAAGGCAATGTTACACGGGGCCAAAAATGTGAAGCAGGCAGCTCAAGAGGCTATGGACGCAGTTTCAGGCTTTGGTGAAAATGTCAGTGGTCATATCAAAATGTCAGTGCCTACTATCTCCGGAGATTTGATTCTCGCAGACGCTGTGGCCGAGTTTTGTAATATGCACCCAGGTTTAACGGTCGATATGTCTCTGAATAATCGCTTTGTCGACTTGGTTGAGGATGGTCTCGATTTGGTGATTCGAACCGGCTACTTGGAAGATTCAAGCCTCATTGCTCGTCATATATTGGATTCACAATGGGTGGTGTGCGCTTCGCCGTCTTATATTGCTAAGAACGGTAAGCCGATGCTGCCTAAAGATTTAGTGCAGCACAATTGCTTGCAATACGCCTATCAAACAACGGGTGCTAGCGAATGGCAGTTTCTGCATAGTAAAGATGGCTGTACCGACAATGACAAATATATCGTGCGTGTTGCGGGCTCTTTTTCGACTGACAATGCGACCGCGTTAAGAAAAGCGGCGCTGGGTGGGCATGGTGTGGCGTACGTACCACGTTGTCTGGTTTATCACGACATTCGCAATGGTCAGCTGGTGGATATCTTCCCTGATTTGGTAGGCAAAAAGTTGGGAATTTATGCGGTGTACCCTTTTACTCGCCAGCCACCAAACAAGATTAAGTTATTGATTGAACATATCAGAACGCGCTACTTGACGATTTCTCACTATTTTTAATAAGGATCACGATGAGCTATTTAAAAGAGTATCCATATCCAATCACCAATAAACAGATCGTCAGCGATGACTACTTTGGTCAGATAATCGAAGACCCATATCGTTGGCTAGAAGACGACAGAAGTGACGAGACCGCGAAGTGGGTGGCGAGTCAAAACGCAATCACGTTTGATTACCTCGCTCAAATCCCGTATCGCGCGGAACTGAGAGAGCGACTGGCAAAAGCACAAGACTACAAAAAGAGCTCGCAGCCGTTTGTGCGAGGTGAGTACACCTATTTCTATAAGAACGATGGCCTGCAGAATCACAGCATTCTCTATCGTCACAAAGAAGGGCAACAAGAAGAAATTTTCCTAGATCCGAATACTTTCTCGGAAGATGGCACTACATCACTGGGTGCGGTGTCGTTTTCTAAAGATTACAGCCTAGTGGCGTACAGTATTTCAGAGGGTGGTAGCGACTGGCGCAAGATCTTTGTGATTGATACCGAGACTAAACAGCAGCTTGAAGCCGAAATCACAGACGCTAAATTTACCGGTATTTCTTGGTTAGGTAATCGCGGCTTTTATTACTCTAGTTACGACAAGCCAGACGGCAGCCAGCTTTCTGCACGTACCGAACAGCACAAACTTTACTTCCATGAGTTGGGTACAGAGCAAGCCAACGACAAAGTGGTTTTTGGTGAGAATAACGCCGAGCAGCACCGCTATGTGTCGGGTTACACCACCGAAGACGACCGTTACTTGACCATTCTAGGGCGAGAGTCGACATCGGGTAACAGACTGTTCTATATCGATTTAGGTTCAGAGGAACAATCGCTGAACACGCTGATTGATCATGTGGATAGCGACACTTATCTCATCGATAACCAAGATGAGACCTTCATTCTATACACCAATCTCGATGCGCCTAATGGCAAGGTGGTGAGCTTTGATACTAGCAGTCAACAGTGGCTCGATATCATTCCTGAAAAGCCACAGCCGTTAGATATCAGCACTGGTGGTGGTTACTTGTTTGCTCATTACATGGTCGATGTGGTGTCTAAGATTGAGCAGCTGGATTACCAAGGTAGCCTAGTTCGTGAAATTCATTTACCCGGGCTAGGAACGGCCAGTGGTTTGGGTGGTAAAAAAGAGCAAACCCAGCTTCATTACACCTTTACCAACTATGTAACGTCGCCAACGATTTTCTCTTTTGATGTTGAATCTGGAAGCTCTGAAATCTACCAACGCTCTGAGTCTCCGTTTGAGTCGGATCAATTTGAGTCTAAACAAGTCTTCTATACCTCGAAGGATGGCACCAAGGTTCCGATGCTTATCTCTTACAAGAAGGGATTAGTGTTAGACGGCAATAATCCAACCATGTTGTACGCCTATGGTGGCTTTAACGTTAGCCTAACGCCTTCTTTCTCGGGCACTGTGGGCAGTTGGCTAGAACTGGGTGGCGTATATGCGGTGCCAAACTTACGTGGTGGTGGCGAATACGGTAAGGCGTGGCACAAAGCGGGAACTCAGCAGAAAAAGCAGAATGTCTTTGACGACTTCATTGCTGCTGCCGAGTTCTTAATTGAAGAAAACTACACCAGTAGCGATAAGTTGGCGATTCGCGGCGGTTCTAACGGAGGCTTGCTGGTAGGAGCTTGTATGACACAAAAGCCTGAGCTGTTCCAAGTGGCTCTGCCTGCTGTTGGGGTGTTGGACATGTTGCGTTACCACACATTCACGTCTGGCGAAGGGTGGGCGTACGACTATGGCACATCCGCGCAGAACAGAGAGATGTTCGAATATCTGCTTGGCTATTCTCCGGTTCATAATGTGGTGCGTGGCACGGATTATCCAGCAACATTGGTGACGACCGCTGATCACGATGACCGCGTAGTGCCTGCTCACTCTTATAAGTTCATCTCAGAGCTGCAAGATAAGCATGAAGGTAGTGCGCCCGTGATGATTCGTATTGATGTTAATGCGGGCCATGGCGCCGGAATGCCGCTCAGCAAAGCGATCGATCTCACCGCCGATATCTACGCATTTACTCTGTTCAATATGGGGGTTGCGTCTCTAGATTCACTTTAACGAATGCTTGATTCTAGATAACTGGGTATTTTACTCAGACCAAGAAGCCTCAAAATCTACCTTAGATTTTGAGGCTTTTCATATATATGAAAACCAATCAAAACTGCGTCATATTTCCTTCACTTTCACACACTGTTTTCCGTGATAGCCGCCACCAATACTGATGAAATGAAAGCGATTTCAAGCTGATATCTCACGCAATATCAACCGTAACCTGTTGATCTTAAATCAGTAGTTTTCGTCATGGATATTCTAAAAGTTTCATGGCATTTAGGCTGATTTATCAGTGTGAACAGCAACCAACTTTTCAACGCTTTCATTGCTTAATATTTCCCTGTTCGATGAAAACTCAAAAAAATAATAGGGAATTACAATGCAAAAATTTAAGCTTTTGCCAATAACAGTCGCAGTGGCGGCCTCGCTTGCTTCACTCTCTTCTTTTGCTGCTGATACTGATATCGAAGCATTAGAAAAACGAATCCAAGAGTTAGAATCTAAGGTTGTGGATATTGATTATGTTAATGATCAACAACCCGCAGTTTTAACAGCAGAAACTAAGGTGCCAGATGGCATCGTCTTCTCTGGTTATGCTCGTTACGGCGCTCACTACAAGAGCGGTGATGAGCGTTACGTAGACATCGGTACAACAGGTCGTTCTGTCGGTCGTTTGGGTAACGAAGCTAATGGTGGTGAGGTTCAGCTAGCTAAGCTTTTCCAAGCTGACAATGGTGCGATTTGGGACATCGTATTCATGGCTGACCACTGGGAAGCAGACGCTTGGGCTGACGACGGCGGCCTGAGTATGAAAAAAATGTACGCAGGTGTAACTAACGTATTTGAAAGCCAACCAGAACTTTATATGTGGGCTGGTCGCGACTTCCATCAACGTCCGCAACAAGGTTTGAACGATTACTTCTGGATGACACACGATGGTCAAGGCGCTGGCTTTAACAACCTAGATTTCGGCGGCGCTAAGCTAGATATGGGCTTTGTTGGCCAAGTGAAAGGCGGCCTCGTAAATGACAATGGCCGATACGCCGTGACAGCGAAGCTACACAGTATTGACGCAGGTATTGGTAATCTGGATTTTTACGCGAACTACGGTTTTGCATCGAGCGAAGCGGATACGTCTACGACGACTGAGTACGTATACGATCCAGTGACAGATTCAATGCAGCCTGTCGTGACTCAAGGACAAAAAGTCAGTGATGAAACGGCCTACCTAGTAGGTGCAACATTAGGCTTGGGTGAGTCTAACAAGTTGGTTGTTAAGTACGGTGACGGTGCCGATTCATCGGTATATGACCTTAAAGGTGATTACCAGACTTTTTATGCAAGTGTTGAGGGTAGCTACGCTGCATCTGAACAGTTCATCATTGATTACTTAGTGTCTTACAAAGACAACTCTGGCTCAGACTTAGATCGTGAGAACACGGAATACGCTGGTATCGTTCGTCCACAGTACCAATGGGATGATGTTCATTCTACATGGTTAGAAGCGGGCTACGGCATGGTTGATTACGATGACGACGGTGAAGAGAACGCATGGAAAGTAACGCTTTCTCAAAACGTTTCTCTAGGTGGCTTACCTTGGAGCCGTCCAATGCTTCGTTTCTACACAACCGTGGGTGATGTAGAAACCAAAGGCAACACAGTGAAGACAACGAATGTTGACACATTGTCGTTCGGCGCAATGTTTGAAGCTTGGTGGTAATCACCGATATAGAAAGAGCGGCTCTTTGAATTCGGCATATTTTCAAAGAGCCATGCTTTCGAATATCCATGCTTTTCAATAGTACGTAAATACTGTCCATTTTAGCCCTAAAGGCAGATTGATTAGGGCACGTTTCAATTAACTCCATTCTTGGGCACATTTTTGTGCCCTTTTTTTCGCCACTAGATCAGGGATTTACTATGAGACTTTCTTCCATCGTGTCTCGAGTTTATTTAGGTTTCTTCGTACTGATTGTGATCATGCTGGGTTCTGCATGGTTAAGCATCAGTAGCAATAAAGACATCACCACTCGAATCGA
Organism: Vibrio sp. F13; assembly: GCF_020806305.2. Classification (NCBI taxonomy): domain Bacteria; kingdom Pseudomonadati; phylum Pseudomonadota; class Gammaproteobacteria; order Vibrionales; family Vibrionaceae; genus Vibrio; species Vibrio sp. F13. The sequence goes on from NZ_CP170176.1 coordinate 539,577, forward strand.
AAACATCACCCAGCAAGCTACGCCATTAATGCTTCAATCTTCAACGTTAACCATCCGATTTCTGGACATTAATCGCAGCACCACACCCTACTTATCCGCTAACTATATTGATGAACTTGAGCCACTGAAACAAACCGTCTTAAACAACATCGAGCTATATCAGCAGCAATTGAACTGGTTCGAAGGTAAGGGCGTAGCTGGTTCACAAATGGAAGCCATGCTTAACAACATCACTCAAACAGGTTTGTTGACTATCGATAAGATAGAGCAGGTATTTGAGCTTTATGTTGAGTATTTGGATAGCAAAGATCTCGGTTCGATGGGACAAGCGCAATTTCAATCTGTGGTTGGACAGCTCAATAATACTTTGGTGAATCAACTCGCGAGTGCAGATTCAGAGCAGACACAAAAGGCAGTCGAAGCTTTGTTGGTGCAATTGAGTTTGATTGCCGCGGAAGCCAACGAAGCGTTTTCACTGCAAACATCTTCGGAGGTTCGTGGGGTAGAGCGTCGCCTACAAAGTCGCAAAGAGCGATTCGAACAAGCGGTCGCAGGTTTAGATAATCTGGATTCATCTTTGCTGCGCCGCAGTAAACAGTCTTTATCGTTGCTCGCTTCACACGCGTTTTCAGCCAGTGGCTCAGTCGCTACCCATAAAGAAACCGTCAAACTCGATGAGTCTATCTCCCTTCAAAAGCAGGAAATTGAACAGCTAATCGATCAACAGTTAAGTCACTTTGATGAGCTTTCAATGTACGCTGAAGACACCGCGACACGCCTGTATCACGAATCGATGGACTCTTCACAGCAAGCCCTTGTGATGCAGGGTTTTATTGCACTTGCTTCCGTGCTTATTGCTCTGTTGATCGGGTTGAATATTGCCAAAGGTATCCGTAAACCAAGCAAGCTGCTACAAAGTGCACTCGACCAAGTTGCCAATAAAGACTTGAGCGCGATGGTGCAGTATCAAGCCAATAATGAGTTCGGCTCAGTGAGCGACAAGGTCAACTTAGTGATCAGTCATCTGACTCAAATGATTGAGAACATGCGTTATTCGTCGACGTGCTTAAAAGAGGCGTCCATAGAGAATCAAAGCACGAGCCGTTCATTGAGCGAGGCGATGCAAGACCAAACCAATCAGACCGTGATGGTGGCAACAGCTATGGAGCAGATCGAGTGCTCGGTGACCGAAATAACTCAAGCCGCTAATCAAACGCTAACGCTTGTAACCGAAGCGGTGTCGAGTTCCTGTGCTGGTCAGAAGACCATGGATAAAAGCGCCGAGTTAATGGGCAGTTTAGAGCGTAAGTTAGCAGAATCAACAGCGACCATTGGCCAGCTCGAAAGCGAAAGTGCCAGCATTGGCTCCATTTTGGATGTGATATCTGGGATCTCTGAGCAAACTAATCTACTGGCGTTGAATGCGGCAATAGAAGCGGCGCGAGCTGGAGAGCAAGGGCGTGGTTTCTCTGTGGTTGCGGATGAGGTTCGAGTGTTAGCAGCGAAAACCAATGCCTCGACGCAAGAGATACACAACAAGATCGAGCAGTTGCAAACTAGCTCTAAACTGGCGGTTGAACAAATCAATCAATGTGTGGTGGGGATGGTTCAATGTGTTGAGCAAACGGGCGAAGTGAATCACTCGATATCGACGGTGTCTGATCTTCTCAACGAAGTAGAGCAAAGAAGTCATCAAATTGCGACCGCGACGATAGAGCATCAAGTGGTTGCCTCTCAAGTCACTCAAAATATCAGCCAGATACACATCTTGGCTGAAGATAACTCACAACGATCTCAGGTTTTGTTTTCTCATGGTCAACAGCTTGAAACCATGTCGCAGCAGCAGTTCTCACTAACTCAAGAGTTTAAGCTCGCGGAGCAATCAGAAAACGAGGTTTAAAGGCGACTCTAAGTTTTTCAATGTTTCACGCTCAGCCTTTGCTGGGCGTTGTTGTTTCAAGTTTCGGGTTCTGGAAAGAGAATTAGAAGTGCCTATGAAATGTTCCCATACAATTTCGCATAGCCACTGAAATAATAGGGTCAATTTTGCTCTGTATATTACCGCCTGTTGCGGGTTCATCACCGAATCGTGCTTTTTGAAAACGGAGTTTATGCATGCTTGTTAGCACTTTGGGAGCAAGTAACCGAGTGTTGTTTTGATAAGGTGAGCAAGAATCTCATGAAACAGTTTCATGGTGTGAAGTGAATCTGTAAGCGCTTTCAAGATTTCCAAATCCAGCCTTTTTACCTCCAAGTTTAGTGTGATGACACTCACTTCAACTAAAACGTAATTTCTTAATAATCGTTTTGTAAGCGGTTACAAGCTAATGAAGTATCGAGGTTCGAGTGGCAACAATTAAACACGTATCAGAGCATGCAGGTGTGTCTCAAGCGACAGTGTCTAGAGTGATTAACGGCACCAGTAGAGTGAGCCACGACAAGAAGTTAAAGGTTGAAAAGGCGATCAAAGAGCTGGGTTATCGCCCGAACTCTATCGCTCAGGCTTTGGCTTCAAGTCGTACCGGAAGTGTGGGTGTTGTTGTTCCAGAACTGGGCGGATCTTTCTATTCAGGCATCTTGCATTGCATAGAGGAAAACCTACGCCGCTTCGGTTACCACGCAGTGGTTACAGCGGGTTCGAACACCGAACAAGGGCAGCGCGAGTCGGTGGAGTTTCTGTTGGGGCGTCGTGTCGATGCTTTGATTCTTCATACTCAACTGCTCAGTGATGACTATTTAATTGAATTGGAAGAACAGGGGACCCCTGTGGTTTTAATTAACCGCTTCATCCCAGAAATGGCGATGAGTTGCATTGATATTGATAACGAAGTCGGGGGGCTACTCGCTACTCAATATCTTTTGCAAAAGGGACATACAGATATCGCGTGTATTACCGGGCCTTTAGATAAAGCCGACGCTAGGGGGCGTTTGCAGGGGTATCGCAAGGCACTGGAAGAAGCCGGTGTGCCATACGATGAAGCCTTAGTCTCTGAGGCGGGATTTACTGAAGAGACAGGCATCAGCGCCATGAAGAAGTTGATCAACAGAAAATGCCACTTTACGGCGGTATTTGCTTCGAATGATCACATGGCATTTGGCGCCTTTGAGGTGCTTCATCAAGAGGGACTGTCTGTTCCTAAAGATGTATCACTGGTGGGCTTCGATAACACCATCTTCGCGCGCTATCTGACCCCTAGTTTGACCACCATTAATTTCCCTATTGAAGAGATGAGCGTTGAAGCAGTACAGCTCACTCTACAGAAGCTAAAAAAAATAAAACATGACGTGAACTTTAAATTGCTGCCGACGTTGGTCACTAGAAACTCGGTATCGGATTTACCAGTTACCCTATAAAAATATTAAGGATAGAACATGAAATTTAAGACCTTAGCGCTTTCATGCGCGGTTGCTTTAGGATTAGGTACAACAGCTGCAAATGCAGCAGACAAAGAAATTCGTTTCGACGGTTTCCCTGATTTCGATAGCAGCCTGAAGGTATTACTGCCTGATTTCGAAAAGGAAACGGGGATTAAAGTTGATTACCTTATGAACAACCACGGTGACCACCACACGAAACTCACAACGAACCTTGCAACGGGCTCTGGTGCCGGTGATGTGATTGTTGTCGACGTTGAGAAAATTGGTCCATTCGTGGGTTCTGGCGGCCTAGTTAACCTGTCTGAAAACTACGGTGCAGATAAATACGAAGAGCGATTCGCACCTTACGCATGGGCACAAGGTAAAGGCGCTGACGGCGACATGTATGGTATCCCTGTCGACCTAGGTCCAGGTGTTATGTACTACCGTACCGACGTATTCGAAAAAGCGGGCATTGATGTAGAAGAAGCAATCAAAGATTGGGATTCATACATTGCTGCTGGTGAAAAACTGAAAGAGCAAAACGTACAACTTATCGCTTCGGCAGCCGACGTGGCACAAGCGATTATCTTCACGACCGTTCCTGAAGGTGAAGGTCTGTACTTCGATAAAGATGGCAACCCAGTGGTTACATCAGAGCGTTTTGTTCACGCTTTTGAAGTAGCAAAAGAAATTCGCGACAAAGGCTTAGACGGCCGCATTCTGGCTTGGTCTAACGAATGGTACGAAGGCTTTCGCAACGGCACATTTGCAACTCAACTTTCTGGCGCTTGGCTTCTTGGTCACCTAAACAACTGGATTGCTCCTGAAACTAAAGGTAAGTGGGCAGTAGAAAACCTACCTGATGGTATCTACGGCAGCTGGGGTGGTTCATTCCTTTCAATTCCAACTCAATCAGACAATCCAGATGAAGCTTGGGCGCTTATTGAATACATGACGACTGACCGTGAAGTACAGCTTAAGCACTTCGAAACGATTGCCGCTTTCCCTGCGAACATCACAACGTATGACGATGAGCTTTTCCAAGAAGAGATGGAATTCCTAGGTGGGCAAAAAGCTCGTCTACTGTTTGCTGAAGTGGCACAGAACATCAAACCCGTCTCTCCAGCACAAGGCGACCACGTTGCACGTTCTATTATCTTAGAGAACGCATTGATGGAAGTACTTGATGAAGGCAAAGACATCAAGACTGCGCTTAAAGAGGCAGAGCGTCTAATCAAGCGTCGCACGCGTAATCTTTAATTTGTTTTTACTTTAAGTAAGTGAGGAAGCGTGGATAACGCGCTTCCTTTTTAAGAGGCCGTTACTATGAATCATACAGCGAGCACAACGATAGAACCTGCGGACAAAAGCCTTTTTTCTCGTCTAAATTTGAAAGCGCTTACACCGTATGGATTTCTTCTGCCGTTTCTGATCATTTTTTCTGTATTTGGGATCTTCCCGCTGTTGTTCTCTGTTTACCTGTCGTTCCACGAGTGGAACCCGGTAAGAGGCATGGATGCGATGGAGTTCGTTGGTTTTGAGAACTATCACATTGCTTTAACGGACCCATGGCTATGGCGTTCATTGAAGAACACGCTTTGGCTAGCGATCACTTCAGGCGTGGCTCAGCACTTAGTCGCTATTCCAGTGGCTTACATGTTGGTTTCAATGGGTGACCGTATGCGTCACTGGCTAACATCGGCGTACTTCCTACCGTTCATCACATCAACGGTCGCAGCATCACTGATTTTCTTCAACATGTACTCTCCTAACTCAGGAATTATCAACCAAACGTTAATGGCATTGGCCGATAGCACGCTGTTTGGTTGGGCATTTGCTTGGGTTAACGATTTTCAACCAATCCGCTGGTTAGACGATGCCACTATGGTGAAGCCGTCTATTGCGATCATGGTTTTCTGGAAATACACCGGTTTTAATATCGTCCTTTACACCACTGGTTTAATGACGATTCCTAAAGACATTTTAGAAGCTGCACGTATGGATGGTGCGAATGCCTTCCGCCGCTTCTGGAACATCTCACTACCAATGATTCGTCCATTCATCTTCTTTGCAATCACCATGACCATCATCGGTAACCTGCAAATGTTTGAAGAACCGTTCGTTCTAACGCGTGGTACAGGTGGTACGGGTCAATCTGGTTTAACTATCTCTATGTACCTCTACAAAGTGGGCTGGGAATGGTTAGAAATGGGCACAGCGTCAGCTATCTCATGGTTACTGTTTGCACTCATCGCGACTTGTACATTGGTTCAATTTTTACTCTTCGGTAAGAAAGGCTTAGGGGAACATTAAGATGTCGACATCAATTAAGACAAATACCTCACCACTAAGTGGACTGATGCCAAGCGAACGCAGCATGTACATTTTGACTAAGATCTTGATGGTCATGCTAGGCATCTTGCTGGTTGTTTCAGCGCTAATTACCGTCTTTCCATTTGTATGGTCGGCACTGCTATCAACGCGTGATCGTTCTGAAATTTTCGGTACGGGCATTAGCTTCGCAATTGGCGACAGCCTAATGGTGAACTACGCAAAACTGCTAGAAATCATGCCGTTTTGGAAAGCGATGTTTAACTCGATTTACGTGGCTTTCTTGGGCACAACCATCTCGCTGCTGTTTTGTAGCATGGGTGGTTACGCGTTTGCTGTGTTTAAGTTTCGCGGTAAGAACGTGTTGTTTGGCATGTTGGTTGGCTCAATGGCGATTCCGCCAGTGCTTAGCCTGATCCCTTACTTCATGATCGTGAAATTCTTAGGCTTGTTGGATAACCACATGGCGGTATGGCTACCGTTCACAACCACGCCGTTTGGTATCTTCTTGATGCGTCAGCACGTGATTGCATCGATTCCTAAAGAGCTGTTAGAAGCAGCGAAGTTGGATGGTGCAGGTGAGTTCAGAACGTACTGGAGTGTGGTACTGCCACTGATGAAGCCAGCATTAGCAACACTTGCTATCGTGCAGTTCGTCTTCTTCTGGAATATGTTTATGCAGCCTCTTGTGGTGCTGAACAACCCAGACAATTACGTCATCACACAGGCACTACGAAGTGTTCAAGGTATTCCGAATACGCCATGGGGCGCGGTAATGCTAGGTACCACCATTTCTATTTTACCACTCGTGATTACATACCTGTTCGCATCGAAACAGATGATCAGTGGTTTAACGTCCGGCGCAGTTAAAGGTTAGGTTTAAGGGTTATAACAATGAATAAATTTCAACTTCCAAGTGATTCAAAGTTACGCAGTAAGGAATTTGTATTCGGTGTCGCGACATCTTCATACCAAATTGAAGGCGGCGTTGAAGAGGGCGGTCGTACACCGTCTATCTGGGACACGTTTTGTAAGACGCCAGGTAAGGTAGATAACGGCGACAGTGGTGATGTGGCGTGCGACCACTACCACTTGTGGCAACAAGATATCGAGATGATTCAAGGCTTAGGCGTTGATGCTTACCGCCTGTCAATTGCATGGCCACGTATCTTGCCGCAAGACGGTGTCGTGAATCAGCAAGGCCTAGAGTTTTACGAGCAGATCATCGATGAATGTCATGCCCGTGGAATGAAGGTGTTCGTGACACTTTATCACTGGGATCTACCGCAATACCTTGAAGACAAAGGCGGCTGGTTAAACCGTGAAACGTCTTACAAGTTTGCAGAATATGCAGAAGTGGTGAGTAACTACTTTGGCGACAAAATTGATGTTTACACCACATTGAACGAACCGTTTGTATCTGCGTTCCTAGGCTACCGTTGGGGCGAGCATGCTCCGGGTATTAAGGGTGAAAAAGAAGGCTTCTTGGCTTCTCATCACTTAATGCTAGGTCATGGTTTGGCGATGCCGATTCTTCGCAAAAATGCGCCTCACGCTAAGCATGGTGTGGTATTTAACGCGACTCCGGCTTACCCACTGACACCGCAAGATCAAGGCGCTGCAGACTACTGTGAAGCAGAGAACTACCACTGGTTCATCGACCCTGTACTGAAAGGTGAATACCCACTGCCAGTCGTCGACCGCCAAGCGATGAACATGCCGATGATTTTAGAAGGCGACCTAGACATCATAAGCGCCCCGGTTGATTACATCGGTATCAATTACTACACACGCAATGTCGCTCGCTTCAACGAGAATGGTGATATTGAATCAGTAAAACAGACTGATGCTGAACACACTTACATCGGCTGGGAGATCAACCCACAAGGCCTAACCGATTTATTGGTAAGGCTGGATGCTCGCTACGAAAATATGCCGCCTATCTACATCACAGAGAATGGTGCAGCAGGTAACGACGAGTGTGTTAACGGACAAGTGATGGATGAACAACGTGTTCGTTACTTCCAAGGCCACATCGAAGCAGTTCACAACGCAGTTGAAGCGGGTGTGAAAGTCGATGGTTACTTCGCTTGGAGTCTGATGGATAACTTTGAGTGGGCATTCGGCTACTGCCAACGCTTTGGCATCGTCCATGTTGATTACACCACTCAAGAAAGAACACTGAAACAGAGCGCAATTGCGTACCGAAATATGCTTCAAGAGCGCGCTGAGGAGAACAGATAATGGCTAAAGTAGAATTTAAGAACATCAAAAAATCATTCGGCGATGTTGAGGTTGTAAAAGAGTTTGATTTTACGGTTGAAGACGGTGAGTTCGTGGTTTTCCTTGGTCCATCTGGCTGTGGTAAATCGACCACACTTCGAATGCTTGCAGGCCTAGAGAGCATCAGCTCAGGCGACATCGTGGTTGGTGGCAAAGTGATGAACAAGGTCGATGCTAAAGATCGTGACTTGGCGATGGTATTCCAAAGCTATGCACTGTACCCACACATGACGGTCTACGAGAACATCGCCTTTGCACTAAAACTGAAAGGCATGCCGAAAGCGGAAATCGATGTAGAAGTACTAAAAGCGGCGAAAATGCTAGAGCTTGACCCGTTACTAAACCGTAAGCCAAAAGAGCTTTCTGGTGGTCAGCGTCAGCGTGTAGCCATGGGCCGCGCGATGGTTCGTACGCCGAAAGTGTTCTTGTTTGATGAGCCGTTATCTAACCTAGATGCAAAACTTCGTGGCGTGATGCGCGAAGAGATCAAACACCTACACCGCGAGCTTAAAACCACTACGATCTACGTAACCCACGATCAGATCGAAGCGATGACACTGGCGGATCGCATCGTGATCCTGAAAGACGGTTATGTTGCTCAAGTTGGCACACCAACCGAGGTGTTCCAGCGTCCTGCAAACAAGTTTGTCGCGCAATTCATTGGTAACCCGTCAATGAACATGTTGGAAGCAAAACTGATTGAAAAAGAAGGCGAGTACTTCGTTGAACTTGGTGATGTTCATATCCCACTTCCGGAGCGTTTTAAGTCTCTGGCGTCTAAAAACCTAGCGCTTCACTTTGGTGTTCGTCCAACAGACATCCACCTACGTGCTGAGCAAGTTGACCACGACCGTGTGCTGCCATTCCCTGTGAAAATCAAAGACAAGGAACTGCTGGGTGCGAGCATTCTTCTGAAAACAGAAATCGGCGGCCAACCGCTGATGGTTGAGACCCAAGCTGCTGAAGTGGATGTGAAAGAACTGACACTTTACTTAGATTTGGATGCTTTCCACCTGTTTGACGCACTGAGCGAGAACTCGCTAGCGAGCTAGTCAATTACGAGCTAGCCGGTCTACTTAAGTCAGCCAACGAGCTGATACCAACCTACTTACGACAAATTGTTTTGGCTCCTCCTGATTTGGGAGGGGCTAGGGATAGTGATGATGAAATTCGGATATTTTGACGATAAAAACAAAGAATACGTAGCAACCACGCCGTGCACACCAATCAAATGGTGTAACTATGTTGGCACATTAGATTTCGGTGGCATTGTTGATAGCAACGGTGGCGTGTTGTTGTGTAAGGGCGATCCGGCACTGAACCGTATCACCAAGTACATTGCACAACTGCCAAACTCAGACTTCAAAGGCTCGACCCTATACCTCAAGGTGCGTGACGAAGCGGGTAACGTAGAGGTGTTCTCACCTTTCTATACACCGACTCTGAAGCCGCTTGATAAGTTTGAAAACCACACTGGCTTGTCTTACACCACCATCATTGCAGAAGCCTTTGGTGTGCGTTGTGAAGCGACCTTCTTTGTACCAAAAGCTGACCAAGTGCTGCTACAAGACATCAAAGTCACCAACATTTCAGACAAAGCACTGCATGTTGATGTGGTGCCTGTATACGAATTCACACACTTTGATGCACTTAAGCAACTACTGAATGCTGATTGGGTTCCACAAACCATGACGCTGAAAGCACACCAGCAAGAATCGGGTCATACCGTGCTTGAGCAGTATGCTTTCATGAAGCGCGATTACGCGGTGAACCTGATGACAGCGGATCGCCCTGCGACGTCTTTTGATGGTGATCGCCAATCGTTCCTAGGGAATTTGGGCTACGGCACATGGGCAGCACCAGAAGCACTAAACAATGATGAATTAGGCAATACTGAGTGTTTGCGTGGCGACAACATTGGTGCACTTAACCTGCGCCTAGGTTGGTTATCTCCAGAGCAGACAGAACGTACGATTGTACAAATCGCGCAAGAACAGAGCCTAGAAGTGGCATTGCCTCTGCTGGCTAAATATCGTGACCATCAAGTGGTCGATTCTGCTTTCGCTGAACTGGCTGAACATTGGGATGGTTACCTACAAGCGGTTCAGGTTGAAACGCCAGATCCGGCAATGAACTCAATGCTTAACGTACATAACCCACGTCAGTGTCACACAACCAAAAACTGGTCTCGTTACCTGTCTCTGTACCAGCTTGGTTATGGGGCTCGTGGCATCGGTTTCCGTGATTCTTCGCAAGATATTTTAGGCGTAATTACTCACATGCCAGAAGAAGCGCGTGAGTTTATCGAGCGTCTGTTGTCTGTTCAGAACACCAACGGTTCTGCGATGCATCAGTTCTTCCCATCAACAATGGAAGCGAACGCGGGTGACTCTCGTGAAGAGGAAGATCGCCCGGATTACTACGGCGATGATCATCTGTGGATCATCTACGCGGTGACTCAATATGTGAAAGAAACGGGCAATGCAGACTTCTTGAATAAAGAGATCCCGTTCTATCAAAAAGACAAAGCGGGCAATCCAGTTGAAACGGGAACGGTTTGGAACCACCTGTGCCGCGCGATTGAATTTACTTATACCAATACTGGTGAGCACGGCCTACCGCTGTTAGGTTTCGCTGACTGGAATGACACGGTGAACCTGCCAACGGGTGCAGAATCGATGATGGTGGCTAACATGTACGGCAAAGCACTGCTCGATATGTTGGACTTGTGTGAGCTGCGTGGCGAAGTGCAACTGACAGCTAAGTTTAACGATCAGTACCAACAGATGCAGAGCACAGTCAATGAGTGCGGCTGGGATGGCGAATGGTTTGTTCGTTACTTTGACGAGCAAGGCCTGCCAATCGGTTCTCACAAGAACGAGCAAGGTCAGATCTACACCAATGGTCAAAGCTGGCCTGTAATTTCTGGTTTCGCGACTCAAGAGCGTGCAACTCAGGCGCTAGATTCTGTTTACAACAAACTGAACACCACCAATGGCATCAAGCTTTCAACACCGGGTTACAACGGTTTTGATCCTCAACTAGGTGGCGTATCAACATACCCACCAGGTGCGAAAGAGAACGGCGGTATCTTCTTGCATTCAAACCCATGGGTGATGATCGCAGAAGCGAAAATGGGCAACGGTGAGCGTGCTTACGAGTACTACCGTCAAATCAACCCAGCTTCTAAGAATGATGACATTGATACCTTTGAATCTGAGCCTTACTGCTACCCACAAAACATTTTGGGTGACGAGCACAAACAGTTCGGTTTAGGGCGTAATGCGTGGCTTTCTGGTACTTCATCTTGGACTTACGTGGCGGGTACGCAGTGGATTCTGGGTGTTCGTCCTGAAGTGGATGGCTTGCTGGTGGACCCATGTATTCCTGCTGAGTGGCCAGAGTTCAAAGTCCGTCGTCAGTTCCGTGGCGCGACGTATCATATTCATGTCACGAACCCGAATAACGTGTGTAAGGGTGTGGTTGAAATGAAGGTAAATGGTGACCTGATTTCAGGTAATAAAGCGCCAGTGTTTACATCTGGTGAACACACCATCGAGGTGATTTTAGGTTAACAAAGAGAAGGGCGCTTTATGCGCCCTTTATTGCTTTTTGGTTTCTCTTTAGTGACGCTTTATTTTGGTTGCATCACTTTGGTTGATAGCTAGCTTGGCATTGCCAAGTAAAGGTTTGAGATTGGTTCGGGCTAAGTGTCAATAAGCCAATCTGGTTATTGAAGGCATCAGCGGGGCAAGTCATTGGTTCTATTGCAATACTTTGCTCGCTAGTTGGCGTGTACAGCTGAACGAATGGGTAGCTTTCATCTTGTTGGTAGCGAATAGCGGCAGAGGAATCTGAGCGCGTAAACGCAAGTTGATTGGTTGTCTTGGAATCAAATTCAAAGCAGTGATTTAAGCTTTGATTGGTGAGTGAATCACCCAAAGACAAACGGTCAAAAGCGTGTTTTTCACCATTGGGTAGGTCGTTTTCGTGTATGACCTCAGAGCAAGGCGACATAGCGAGTCCACATTGTGCTAGCTCAGTGCCGAGTGAAAAATAAGGGTGCCAAGCATCACCGAATGGGAAGGCTGAATCACCAAGATTAGAGACGGTCGTTGAGGAAGTGAGTTTACCCGTGACGTCAATCGTGAAGGTCATTTCAAGGTTGAACGCAAACGGGAAAGCAGGATGCAAAGACGACGTTTGATACTGCAACGTCACACTGGCAGATTCTTCAGTGGCTACGCTGTTTGTGATTGAAAAAGGTTGGTTGTAGAGCAGGCCGTGTACGGCGTGATCAGACCAAGGAAAATTAGCTGGGAGTTGATGGTTTTGGTTATCGAAACTGTAACGACCTAAGTTTAAACGGTTTGGAAAAGGGAATAATTTAGCACTGCGGGAAAAGAACGGATGTTGGTTGATCAGTTCATCATAATTCTGATAACCACAAATAAAAGAGAATGGACTGTTATTTACGATATATTTATTAATAACAGCACCAAATCCATTGATTATTTGAAGTTCTATACCATGTTGGTGGTTTATTAATGTGACAGAGTCAATATTTCCAAATTTTTCATTTATAATTTTAAACATGTTGATGTCTCCATTTTTAAAAGATATTAACAAGAAGAAAAAAATATTCAATGGCGGTTTTAAAATGAATAATAAAATTCCATATACGAGCTACTCAGGAAATTCAGAACACTTGTGTAAAAAAGGTGATGCAGTTGAATTTATTCAACCTTGGTACACGCCAATTTCGACTACACCAGAAAATACCGGTATGGCAGTCGGCGGAATTGGTAACACATTTACACTCACACCAAACGGCAACACGCCTAACTTCAGCTTTATTCCGGGAATCTTTGTCGATTGTTCAGAGCAAGTTATTAATTTTAATGATTTTTATGCGTCAGTGATGAATGTGCCAACCATCGACACGCTGCAAGTTCTTAATGAACAAGAGCTAAGCGTTCACCTGAACTTCTATCCTGCTTTGTTTGATGGAAAAAAGATTGAAAGTAGAGAAATGTCGAATGCGATTAGTCTCATTCAAACAGCATTAAAAAATGGTCGATTCTACCAAGAAAATAAAACTAACTTTACAAAATGGAACGTTGAATTTTCAAATAAGACTCAATTGTTGATTGCAGAAGATTCAGGTTCAACTATTTGTCAATTATATGTCGCCTTAGATTTCTTTAATGGTTTATTAATAAATGATACAACGAGATTATTATCACTCACTGCGGGTTATAATAATGATATGGATAGTATCAGTGGCAGTGATATAGATAGTGTTAATGGCAGGGATATAGAATACCAAGCTTTATATCCACTGGCTGAATATAAATACAGTAGCTTCGAAGATATTAATATAAAGCGTAAGGTAGTCTCTCCAATCGTTAAAGAGAACAAACGCCTATGTTCTTTACCGATGCACTGGAATCACTTCGAATTAACCAATAACTCATCGCAACCACGCGTGATTACGCTTGCTCAGCCGCTTCAAAACTTGATTGGCTCAACCTACCAAAAAGGTCGTGATGGTATTCAGGATTCGGCATGTACCTTGTCTCAAAATCCGATTGCTCAGCAGCATGAAGTGGTTAACTTAAAGGGTGAAAGCGGCAGCTTTACGGGTGTTCAATTGTCTAGCCAATCGCCTTATCAAAGCGATATTGAAGGCGAAATGGTGTTTGGTGTTCAAGCAGATAACCATTTGACTGAATCTGGTAAGGTTTCGATTTCTGTCAAACCAACGCTTTATACCTCTAAGACTGCTCAGCAAACAGAGTTCGCACTGAAAACAGGCCGTACCAACGTGGAATTCCAAACCGGCATTTACACAGGGCGTGAAGCGTTGAGCGCATTGGTGGTGGTTCAGGTTGAATTGGAAGCGGGTGAGTCTGTTGATCTGCGTTTTGCACAGGTGATGGCACACAGCAAAGTCATGCTTAATGGTTGGCACTCAGATAAGGCTTACACGCAATTCTACCCACAAGTAAAGCCTGCATTACCTATGTTAGAAGACATGTTGCCAAAGCTCGAAGCGATTGAGCAGCAGATCGTCGCACAACAAACCGCTTTCCTAGAGCAAGCTCAAAGCAAGATCTCGCAGCCTGAATCGGCACTTCGCTATGCAACGATGGCGATGAACTCATTGTCCTTCCTAGCGGAATCAACGGTATGGGACAATGAAGATAAGTTCTTGGTAAAAGAGTGTGTCGATTACCCATTCTTTAACTCTCTGGATGTGTATTTCTACGGCTCGTTCTCGCTGCTTTACTTGCTGCCTGAGCTTGATGGCTGCGTGATGAAAGCGTTCTCGAAAGCTATTTTGGCCGAAGACTTTACCGAGCGCCGCTACTGGGAATACGAAGCGACGCCTAATGCCGAATTGATTGATGACAAGTACCAAGGTGTGCGTGCCATTCGAGGTGCGGTAATCCACGACTTAGGCAGCCCATTCGACATTCAGCCCGATGCTTACAGTTGGCACAATGTGAAAGAGTGGAAGGACTTAGCGCCGAAATACATTCTGATGGTGTACCGCCACTATCAAAACACCCAAGATCTCTCTGTGGTTAAAGAGTGCTGGCAAGCGGTAACTGAAAGCATCGATTTCTTATCGAATTTGATCGCTGAGGGTGACGATTTACCACTAACCCGTGGCACAGACGATACCTTCGATAACCTCGCGTCTCACGGCATCTCTATTTATTGTGCGAGCCTGTGGGTTGCTGGCTTGCAAGCGGCGAGTGAACTTGCACAATTGATGGGTGAAAGCGAGCGAGCTAACGGTTACTTAACGCGTTCTAAAAAGGCGTTAGCTACGGTTGAGCAAAGCTTGTGGGATGACAAAGAGGGTTACTACCACTTCTTCGTGACGCCAGTTCAGGCTAAGCATCTAACCGGTGCGGGCTATCAAGCTCTGGAAACTTTGGGACTTTCATTGACCGGCGATGCGATTGCTGACAAGCACATGCTCAATGCATATCTAAATGAAACGGATACTTCCATTAGCATCAGTAAGGTATCTCAAAGAGTCTCTAAGAAACGCTTGCTGAGTGAGACGGCGCCACAAGCCTTTACTCAAGAATACTTAGATTTAGTGCCAGATTCTGACAACAGTTTTGGTGATGCCTTGTTGGCCGACAGTTACTTAAAGCTCATCGGCTTGGACGGTATTTTCCCGCAAGAGAACATCCAACGCGCACTAGACTATGTTTATAAGCACAACTTTGAGATTAACAGCCCTAAGCTTGGGGTTGCGAATATGACGTTGGCCGATGGTTCGCCGCATGAGGCATTTCAGGCTCAAGATGTGTGGATTGGTGTGCAGTTTAGTGTCGCAACGGCGTTGAGTCTGGCAGGTAAAAACCAGCAAGCAGAAACATTGATGGATACCGTGTATACCGCACTCTATGACTATTCAAAAATTCCATTTGCAGCGCCAGAAGGGTTCAATTGCTCTGTGTCTGTCAATGAGAAAGATCTTATGGAAGTCTTCAAATTGACGCAAAATGATGCGAAAAACTGGCTAAGTGTACTTAAATGTCAAAACTGTGTGCTGTCTGACGGTCGTATCAATCCAACATTGACGAAAGATACTGATAATTTTGTTAAAATGGTGAGCGGTGAAATTCCGTTAGAAAAGCTGGCAGGCTTACACAAATGGTTACTGAGTACTGGCTTGAAATATACGGCTGGTCGCTACTTTAGACCGGGGATGATCTTCGCCTACTTGTATTAACTTAATGACACGATTTTCAGCTAAAGCAGTGGTATGCAGGTTGAAACTGATGGGGAGCTTAAAGCTCCCCGAATGTCACTTGATTAGGGATTCGAGATGCGCACTAAAACAAAAAAAACAACAGTATACGATGTAGCAAGACTGGCTGGTGTTTCTCCCAGTACCGTGTCTCGCTTCCTTAATCGAACCACTTATGTGTCTGACGATAAAAGCCAAAATATTGAGCAAGCGATTAAAGACACGGGCTACAAACCTAATTTTCAAATGCAAGAAAACACCAACCGACGCTCGCTCACTATTGGTGTATTGGTACAACACCCTGACAGCCCTTATACCAGCCGTATTCTCAATGACATGGAGAAAACACTGATCGCTCAAGGTTATTCGTTAGTAATCGCGACAGGGCATTGGCAGAAAAAGTTAGAAATGCACGCGTTGGAGTATCTCGCAAAAAGTAACGTGGATGGCATGATCATCGTGACAGGAAGCATTACTCAGGAAGAGATTTCCAAGTATGCACAAGACATTCCTATCGTGATGGTTGGCTACGATTTTGTTGAGAATAACGTCCGCTCCATCAACATTGATAACGTGTTGGGCGGCTACATGGCAACCTTACATTTACTGCAACAAGGGCATGTGAATATTGCTCATATTAAGGGACTTTCAAGTCAACCTGATTCGGGAAATCGCTTTGAAGGCTATAAGAAAGCACTTCAAGAGGCGGGCATAAAAGTGATGCCAAAACTCGTTAAACAGGGTGATTTCAGTAGTGAGTCTGGCTACGAGAAAACGGTAGAGTTGATTGAATCTAAGGTTCACTTCTCCGCCTTGTTTGCTGCAAATGACCAAACGGCTTACGGGGCGATTAAGGCGCTGTCTGACCACGGTTATAAAGTGCCAGAAGATGTGTCAGTGATTGGGTTTGATGACTTGCCAACGTCTAAGTATTTCACACCTGCGTTAACAACATTAAGGCAGCCAATTGAAGAGATTGGAGAGGTGTGTGCTCAGTCGATTTTGAACTTACTTTCAGGTGAGAGGCATGAAGCACGACTACCACCGATAGATTTAATCGTCAGAGAGTCGACCAAGTCTCTGTATCGTTAGTTGTGAAATGATTGAATCATAGGGAGTTACAGTCAAAGACACATTATTTCCCTTCAGAAACGAAAAATGTCGCATCCATGCGACATTTCTCTTTTGGCGGCCAAACCAGTTTTGCTATATCCATTCTAGATTTCAATCCATTAGGAGATTATTCAGAATGTAATTATAAGACGCTGTTAATGTTGATTAGTTCCCTTTATGCGGCATTTTTTTTCGATTTATCTTCTAAGTCGAATGACGCAGCGATTAATTTCTTGGTGTAGTTGTTTTTCGGCGCATTGAAAATCTCTTCTGCAGACCCTTCTTCCATTACTTCGCCCTTCTGCATCACCAGTACGCGATCCGACAGTGCTTTCACTACCGAGAGATCGTGGCTGATGAACAGGAAGCCGATATTGTGCTTGGCTTGAATGTCTTTCAGCAGGTCAATCACGGTCAGTTGTACTGAGCGATCGAGTGCTGAAGTCGGTTCATCCAGCAAAATGAAAGAGGGCTCTAGAATCAGTGCGCGAGCAATCGCGATACGTTGTCTTTGCCCGCCAGAGAACTCATGTGGATAACGGTTTATTGAATTCGGCTCTAAGCGAACTTCAATCAATGCTTTGCGCGCTCTTTCTAAACGTTCTTGCTTGGATAGATGAGGTTGATGCACCGTTAAGCCTTCGGTGATGATTTCCCCAACTGTCATGCGTGGTGATAAAGAACCATAAGGATCTTGGAACACCATTTGGACATCTTTCTTGAGCTTGTGACGCTCTTTATCATTTAATAAGCTAACGTCTTGGCCTTTGTAAACAATACGTCCGGTACTCGGCAGCAAGCCGATTAATGCACGTCCAAGGGTTGATTTACCTGAACCAGATTCACCAACAATGCCTAGCGTTTCGCCTTGCTTAAGATTCAACGAAATGCCTTTTACGGCTTCGAAGTACTGGCTTTTACTCTTGATAAAGTGTGATTTCACCAAGAACTGAACTCGGATGTCGTCAGCACACAATAGTTCTGGGGCTGTCGCCTCAACAGGAACCTTAGCGCCTTTCGGAATCGAGTTAATGAGCATTCTTGTGTAATCATGTTTAGGACTATCGAACAAAGATTGAGTCATCCCTTCTTCTACGAGCTCACCTTTACACATCACTAGCACGCGGTCTGCAAAGTGTTTCACCACACCTAAGTCATGGGTGATGAACAAAATTGCCATTCCCATCTTGCCTTGGATCTCTTTGATAAGAGCAAGCACTTCAGCTTGAACCGTTACATCTAATGCAGTTGTAGGCTCGTCAGCAATCAGGATATCCGGTTCATTAATCAGCGCCATTGCGATCATGATGCGTTGCAGCTGACCACCCGAAAATTCGTGAGGGTACTTGGTGTACGACTTTTCTGGCATTGGCAAGTGCACAAGATTAAACAGCTCAATCACTCGCTGTTTGGCTTGAGACTTTGACACTTTACGATGCCACATAATAGCTTCTGCCACTTGAATGCCGACGCGCAGGTATGGGTTCAAAGATGTCATCGGCTCTTGAAAGATCATGCCGATTCTGTCGCCACGAATCGACTGCATTTCACGCTCTGATTTTTCGAGAACAGACTCGCCTTCAAACTCAATTTGAGACTGCGGATCAATAATGGCGTTGTCTGGAAGTAGACGCATCAGTGCGTTGGAAGATACAGATTTACCAGAACCTGATTCACCAACAATGGCCAAGGTTTCGCTGGATTTAAGGGTAAAGTTAACCTTTTTCACCGCATCAACGATTCCATCGTTGGTTTTGAAGCTAACGGAGAGGTTATTGACTTTAAGAAGAGCCCGGTCCGACATGATATATCCTTATCAATTTAAGACATTAGGTGAAGATTGAACTTCTGACGTTGTTTTAAGTTGCCCAAAATGGTGATGAGCACGTTGAATTTGTTCTAGTTCGAGCATCCAATGCGAACTGCGCTGAGCGCTGCAAAAAGCGATCAGGTGATTGAGCAAACCTTCGCTCTGCTTTTCCAATAATCCAAAGGTACGTTGAATCAGCTCAGTGTTCTCCAGAGAGATAAATTGCATCAGAGCGTAAGATTGATTCAAGGTATCGAAGGCTTGTTGGTGCTGACCTAATCGGTTGAGTATCTCTGATTGAGCGACGCTCGCGTCTCTTAACCCGGCAAGCAAGCAGGCAAATTGGCAAGGCTTGATATCGCTTTGGTATGCTGCATCTTGGATGTGATGAGGAAGTGAGGTTAGAACATCACCATAAAGGCGTTGTGCTTCTGGCCAGTGACCTTGTTCCATTAACTGTTCAGCTTTTAGGTAGTGCATCCAGCATCGTTCAATTTCCATATCCACATCCTCAATTTATAATATCAGAAAATGTTAATGATATTTATTATCAATTGCAAATTAAAATCATTCACATGTTAAGTTGGTGAATTAAATGACGAGCTATTCCTAAAAATGGCTTAAATTGTGTGTTATTTGTTCAGTTGAACAGCTGTGTAGCGTAAGTCACTAAATTTGTAGGAAATTACATCTACACTGATTTTATCTACACCCAAGTAATGAAGGACTAAGGAGGCGGCGATGGCGATGCAAAGACTCAATACAGAACAGCTGTATCAGGTAGCGGATTTAGATAAGCTACCATGTAAGTCGACCAAAGAACTGGCTCCAATTGACGAAATCGTCGGGCAGGAACGGGCACAAAAAGCCGTTGAGTTCGCGATGTCAATCAAGGAAAAGGGTTACAACATTTATGCGATAGGGCGAAATGGTCTGGGTAAACGCACCATGATCTTGCGCTATCTGAACCGTCACCCTCAAGAAGTGCAGGAGCTTTTTGATTGGTGTTATATCGCGAACTTTGAAGATATTCGTACACCTAAGGTACTGAAATTACCTCGTGGCGTTGGCAGCAGCTTAAAGCAAGATATTGAAAAGCTAATGCGTAAATTGCTGAAAGGTATGCCTCTAGCATTTGATAACGAGATGTACTTTAGCCGTGCTGACAGGCTTAAAAACCAATTAGCAGCTAAGCAACAAGCCGCGTTAGAAAGCATTAGCCAAGAAGCGAAAGACAAGGGCATTAACCTGACGATCACCACTCAGGGTGATTACCAGTTTGTGGCCATGAATGGTGATGATCTTCATACCGAAGAGAGCTTTGATCTGCTTTCGCCGGAAGAGCAAGACCAGTTCGATAAAACCATTGATGGATTGGAAGTCGGTCTGCGAACCATTTCTCGTGAGTTGACGGAACTTGAAGAAACGTACACTGAGAAAATTCAAAAACTGAATGATGATACGGCGCGAGACGTGATCACGCACTTCATCAAGCAATTGAAGAAGGATTACAGCCAATATCCAGACATCAAAAAGTACCTAACGGCACTGCGTAAAGACATTGTCGACAACGCTGACATCTTCTTAGAAGAGAGCACGGAGCAAGCAGAAGTTGCAACGGCCTCTTTGGATAAGAAAATGCCGCGTCGCTACAAGGTTAATGTGATTGTGAGCCAAAAGGAGGAGACTCTGCCGATCGTGGTGGAAGAGAATCCAAATTATCACTCTCTGTTTGGCTATGTAGAAACGGCGACGTTCAAGGGTACTGTCTTTACTGACTTCTCATTGATTCGCGCAGGTAGCTTACACAGAGCCAACGGTGGCGTATTACTGATGGATGCGGTGAAGGTACTTGAGCAGCCGTACGTTTGGGAAGGCTTGAAACGAGCACTGCGTTCACGTCAATTGAGCTTCACTTCATTAGAAAAAGAGGTGACCTTAACGGGGGCGGTATCGCTTGATCCAGAACCGATTCCATTGGATGTTAAGATCATCCTGTTTGGCGATTACCGAACTTACCAACTGCTGCAACACTACGATGCAGAGTTTGGTGAACTGTTCCGTGTAACGGCCGATTTTGAAGATGAGATGAAGCGTACTCCCGATTCTGAAATGCATTACGCGCGCTTTATTTCGAGCATCGTGCACGACAACAACATGCTGCATTGTGACCGTAAAGCGATCGCTCGCATCATTGAGCACAGCTCTCGTCAGGCGGGTGACCAAGGTAAATTGTCTCTGCACTCTGCTCACATTGCTAATCTGCTTCGTGAATCAAACTACGTGGCGAGAGGCTCAAAATCGAACCTGATTCGTGCAACGCACGTTGACCAAGCGTTATCTAACCAACAGATGCGTGTCGGACGACTGCAAGACAGCGTGATGGAAACCTTCACTAACGGCACAACGCTAATCCATGTTGATGGTCAAGCGGTTGGGCAAGTGAATGCGCTGTCTGTACTCAGCACGACGGATCATATGTTTGGTGCGCCGAACCGAATCACGGCAACCACCGCTTACGGTGATGGTGAAGTGATTGATATTGAAAGAAACGTAGACCTAGGTGGCAGTATTCACTCAAAAGGGGTGATGATCTTGTCGGCTTACCTTTCTTCCGTATTTGGTAAGACAGCCAAAGTCCCGCTCACCACTAACATCACCTTCGAGCAATCGTATGGTGGCGTCGATGGTGACAGTGCGAGTATGGCCGAGTTCTGTGCGGTAGTGTCAGCGTTTTCTAAGCAGCCAAACCGTCAAGACATCGCGATTACAGGCTCGATGAACCAGTTTGGTGAGTCTCAGCCTATTGGTGGTGTGAACGAGAAAATTGAAGGTTTCTTTGATGTGTGTGAAATCAAAGGGCGTTCAAACGAACAAGGGGTGATCATCCCGCGTTCAAATGTTCACAACCTGATGCTACGCAGCGATATCGTGAAAGCGGTTGAAAAGGGCGAGTTTAATATCTGGGCGATTGACCATGTAACAGAGGCGATTGAGCTGTTCACAGGCAAAGCCGCTGGTGAAGCAAGTGATGAGGGTAGCTATCCAATTGATACTATCTTTGGTATCGCCCAAGCTAAACTGAACGCACTGCGCAAATAGTTTGAATATCTAGATACAAACTATTTGCTAAATAGATAGATAAACAAACAGATAAACAGCTAAAACGCAAAAGCCATCGATTCTAGAGTCGATGGCTTTTTTGTTGGTTACGATTTGGTTTACCAGTGAGCTATTTGTATTTGGTCAGCTTGCTGTATTCGGTGAAAGTCGCGTGTTAAAAGGCGTTACCCATTTCGTAAGCAAAGCTTGGTGCCATCGAACTTCAGTTTTGCCAACAAGTGTTTGGCGTTAGCTCGGCCAATATCATCAAATTCAACACCATATCGAGCGTAGTGCGTCGATTTCTGTAGGTTACAGACGATGCCTCGCAGTGGCGGAATCAGTGGGCCATTGTAGTTCTCAGGGGTTATCTCAATAGACACTCGATCGGCAATCTGAATCGCACGAGAGGTCGGCGAGGTAACGAAACGACAACCACTTTTCGATAAATCTCGTATCTCACAGTTTGCTCGCTGGTCGTTGAAGATGATTCTTGAAGCAAGGTTAACTTCATAGCGTGTTTCTTTACGCAGCTGAGTCACTTGCATCGTGCTTGGTGTAGACAGCACAAGAATAGGGAAGGGTTCACCAATCTTATGGTGAATTTGGCTTCTAAAGTGGATAAGCGCGCCTTCACCTCGTAGAGAATACGCACGAGCGGTCATCCAAAAACCTTCTTGAAAGAAAAAGTTCAGATCTTCATTGGATACCTCGGGAACCTCAACCACAATACAGTTATCACTGTGCGTACCGATAAATTTAGTGGTGGCGAGAAACTTAGTGCCAACCGGAGTCGAGACATTTAATGTCAGCTCACTGCCGTGCTCAATCATGGCCAGTGCATCAGTGCTATTGATAGTGGAAACGGTACGATTACGAGGGTCTTGAAGTGCCTGATTATGCTCCAAAGGCTTCTTCAGGGGTGCGTTCATTATATGTTCTCCATGCGCCAACATGCGTCTGTTAGTTATATTGGTAACTTGCTAACAAGGGGTTATTACGTGCTAGATTTAGTGGACGTACTCACATAGATTTATAGAGTGCCTTTTATCATTGCTGATTTTATATTAAGCCGATTGCACTGAATTATTTGCTTTGTTTGTAAGTACTTAGTTTTATTTATATGCACTTGCGCTAGTCTATTACAAGGAACTCATACTTCAAACTTTTATTGTTTGTCGTATCAATTATTTGCAGGAGTTGAGAATGCAGGCAGTAAAATGGGATCAAGAAGTGAACCAGATCACGGTAGAGTTAGAACCCAACCAGTTCGCGGTCGTTAAGTATCAAAAGGACGGAGATGTACTACATATCACGTCGACACGCATTCCTGATGAACTGCAAGGCAAGGGCTTTGGTAAGGTGATGATGGAGTCGGTATTGCCTGAAATTGAACAAGCTGGCTTCAAAATTGTGCCGGTTTGTAGCTATGTGGTTCACTATATGAATAGGCAGCCACAGTGGTCACATCTTCTATCCGAAAAAGCATAGCAACGAGTTATATGTCTCAATCAATACCGTCAAACAATCTTGCTCAATCACAAGTGAGTACGAGTCCAAACCAACCTGAGCTTTATCAAAAAATTGCGACCTTACTGGGTTGCCATCAAGGGTTTGATATCCAAGTTATTCAACGCCTATGGGGCGGGTATGGCGAGCTAGTTCGCTTAGTCTTTGATAAAGATAATAGCGGCTCGATGAACAACGCCTCAGTAAACAGTGTGATCGTTAAGCATGTCGCACTGCCAGATAAAGCCGAACACCCCAAAGGCTGGAACACCAAATTATCTCATCAGCGAAAGGTGCACTCTTACCAAGTTGAGACGGCTTGGTATCAGTCGTTCACTCAGCAATGGGATGAGCGTTGCCCTGTGCCTGTTGGGCTGCAATGTGAACTAGAAGAGAATGAGTGGCTGATTGTGATGCAAGACTTAGCGGATATAGGCTTTCCGTTAACCTCTCATTTTGATGTTCTTGCTGCTTCTGACTATCAGGCACCTAGTTACACACGAGAAGAGCAAAAACAACGCGATGCTTGCCTTAAATGGCTCGCTAACTTTCACGCAAAGCATATCAATATCAATCAAGAGCAGTTGTCATCATTGTGGCAAGTCGGTACTTATTGGCATCTAGATACACGTCCTGATGAGCTCAATGCCTTGGCTGATTTACCATTGAAGAATCAAGCCAAGCACATCGACCGTTTACTCAAAGAGTGTCCATATCAAACCTTGGTACATGGCGATGCCAAGCTCGCCAATTTTTGTTTTGATTCTGAAAGCGAGCGAGCAGCTGCGGTCGATTTCCAATATGTGGGTTACGGCTGTGCGATGAAAGACGTCGCCTTGTTCATGAGCAGCGCGATTAGGCCACAAGATTGCGCAGAGCTTGAATCAGAAGTACTAGATGCTTACTTCCACTACTTGAAAGAGGCATTGGCGTACTATCAGCCACACCTTTCATTTGATGAGGTAGAAGCAGCATGGCGACCAATGTTTTACGTGGCGTGGGCCGATTTCCAACGTTTCGTAAAAGGCTGGAGCCCAGAGCATTGGAAGATTAACCCTTATACTGAGCAGTTGACCTTACGAGTGCTCACTCAATTAGACGAACAGGAGTCCGTCAATGTTCGATAGAACCGCGAGCTGGAAAACGCCGCAAAACTTTTTATTACTGATTTCGATTGTTGTACCTATCGCGTTTTCGAGCTGGATGGCTCTGCTTAATAATTTCGTGATTGAGAAAGCGAACTTTGACGGTGCCGATATAGGCTTGCTACAAAGTGTTCGTGAGATACCCGGCTTCTTAGCATTTACTGTGGTGTTTGTTTTAGCCTTCATACGTGAGCAACGCTTCATGTTGATATCGCTAGCGATGCTGACCGTGGGCACGGCGATTACCGGTTTATTCCCTTCACTGACAGGCCTTTTGCTTACCACCATTTTGATGTCAACGGGTTTCCACTATTTTGAAACGTTGAAGCAATCTTTGTCACTGCAATGGCTAAGCAAAGAAGAAGCGCCAGAGATGCTAGGTAAAATGATCTCGGTGGGCGCACTTGCGTCTCTTCTCACCTATGGCTCTATTTGGGTGATGCTAGAACAGCTAAAACTCGATTTCGCTTGGGTATATGGTATTACCGGAGGCATCGGTTTCGTTCTGGTGTTGGTGATGACCTTTGGTTTCCCTGAGTTTCAAACCAAGACCCAACAGAATAAGAAGTTAGTGCTAAGGAAGCGTTACTGGCTCTACTATGCGCTGACGTTTATGAGTGGCGCGAGAAGACAAATATTCACCGTGTTTGCAGGCTTTTTGATGGTAGAGAAGTTCGGTTACTCGGCTGCTGAGATTACGCTATTGTTCTTAATCAACTACCTATTTAATTTCTTGTTCGCAAAACGCATTGGCAAGTTCATTGGTGTGGTTGGCGAGCGCAAGGCGTTAATCTTCGAGTATGTCGGTTTGATCGGTGTGTTTGTTGGATATGGTTTGGTGCAAAGTGCTGAGTGGGCGGCGGCGCTTTACGTGGTCGATCATCTGTTCTTTGCTTTGGCGTTAGCGATTAAAACTTACTTCCAAAAAATTGCAGATCCAGCAGACATGGCCTCAACCGCAGGTGTTTCTTTCACCATCAACCATATCGCCGCGGTTGTTATTCCAGTCGCGTTTGGTGTGATTTGGTTGTCTTCTCCTGCAACGGTTTTCTATATTGGTGCAGTGATGGCCGTGGTTTCTTTGGCGTTGTCTTTAAACATTCCTAAGACACCTGAAGAAGGTAATGAAGTGCGAATGTTTAGCTGGCGTTAATGTTGGTCTCGATATTATGAAATAAGCAAAAAGCTCCAATAGTGATATTGGAGCTTTTTGTTTATGTGGGATATGTATATCTAATCCGCAAAATAGGTTTCACGCGGATCAGTTTCTTACGGTTTTTAATTCGGTACGCAGCTTGAAGATTCCCTTTGGTGCTTTGGTCAGTAAGATGCCGCAAAGTAGAGGAATCATCATTACAAGTGACTGTTCAGATAGAACCTCACCATTGATGTAGCAAGAGATCAGCAGCGCAACCACTGGGAAGATTAGGAAGCAGATAGACGCTTGGAAAGGTGTCGAAACCTGACCTAATTTAAAGTAAGCCACAATGCCGCCAACACTCGCCACAAAGCCTAGGTAAACCACAGCAGAGATTGAATCCCAAGTGAAAGATTCAATATTCACGTTTTCACCTATAGCTGAAACAGCGAACAAGAATAGAGCTGCAATTAGGCTCGGTACGGCGTTGTAGGTTAGTACTTCAATGCCTTTGCAGTGCTTTTGAACCAGCACATACATCACTGCGTGAATCGCAACAGCAAGGCCTAAGCAAACCGTGCCAATTAGGTAGTCATCGCCACCCATCTGCATTTCATTACCAAGGATTAGACATAGGCTCACAACAGCAGCGATCAACCCGAATATCTGGTGCTTCGCTAGTCGTAGACCTAAGAATAAGCCAGACATCAACATCACAGCCACAGGCATGTTGGCGAAGATGATCGACGCTAAACCTGAAGAGATGTATTGCTCGCCATAGATCATCAACGTAAACGGAATCGCGAAATACATCAACGCAACAATAAGCAGCCATTGGCGCTTACCTTTAGGGAACAGCAGTGGTTGGTTGAAGACTTTCGCCAATACTGCAAGCAGAGGTGCTGCAAGTAAAAAGCGCAACGCAGTAGCAAAAATAGGTGGGATAGAATGCAATGCTACTTCCATAGCGAACCAAGTGGTTCCCCAAATTAAGCAAACAGAGACAAAAAGCAAAATAGTTAGCGACTTCGAATTCATGGTGACTACTCATTAATAATTATTTTAAATCATAGGCTTGTAGCGCCTTAATGACGTGGCACAGTATAGAAAGGTAGTCGGAGAAAAGTTTTGTCTTTTTATCTCTAATTTGAGTTTTTTGTGGAAATTAAATCTCCATTATGATTATTTTATAGAAAATAAATTCGCTTTAGATAGTTAAAGTAAAGTCATTGTTCTTTGTGAGGTTTAATTTAACTTAAGGAATGGTCAACTCAACGAGTATGGCTGTTGGGTTATTGCTGTTAGCGTAGCAACAAAAAACGCGCCCTCAATGAGGCGCGTTTTTGAACAATACGTTTAAGAGGCTGCGTCTACTGCGTAACAGGCTTGACTTGTTTGGATTGTCTTACCGCAAGGATAAGTTGTGGTAGCAGTGACATCACTATCATGCCGGTCATTAGTGAGTATTGTACTGCAGTGAATGATTCACCCATCAACACCATACCGGTCACGATGCCAGCTACTGGGTTTGCGATGCCACCGAAGGTGAAATCAACCACCGACATACGCTGTAGCAACCACACATACATGCCGTAACCCAGCGCTGTGTTTAGCCCAATAACCCATACGAGTCCCATAGCATTACGAGTATCGAAATGAGTGACAGCGTTAATATAAGGCTGCGGATCGATGAATGCATGAACGCCAGACGCGACAGACAAAATCGTACCGCCCAGAATCAGTTGCCATGTTAATACCTTCCACCAGTGCATGCGGTTACCCAGTGACTTGGTAATGCTGCTGCCGATGACAATACACATTATTGCGGCAAACATTGCGCCTAAACCGATTGGGTTCAGAGCAATTTGGCTTGGGTTAAACAGTATCCACGCTAAGGTGATCAAGCCAATACCCGAAAGGGCCTGAATCAGATGCGGGCGCTGTTTTTTCACTACCCAGTGGAAGATCATCGCGAACACTGGCACAGAGATCATACCCACGCCAGAGATTGCCGAAGGCAGCGTTAGCGCCATCACGAAGATCAAGCCAAAGAAGGTCGCGATATTGATAAGGCCCAGTGTGAAAATGATTTGCCACTCGCCTTTTTTAGGCAGTGTTGGTTTTACTGCTAGCAATAACAAACCAGCAGGTAACGCACGCAAAGCACCCAATAATAATGGTGGCCACTCCTGTAGCGTAAATTGCGTCACTGCATAGGTTGTTCCCCAAAAGAACGCGGGGATCATTGCTAATAATATGTTCATTTAAAATATCTTTACGTTAAGATAACTATTGTGTGAACTGTATACTGAGAACTAGTGGTTGTAAAGTATCTTTATGTTAAACTAGTTTGAAGTAATCAGACTAACAACGGAGCGAGATTGCAAATGGATGCTATCGACCGCGTAGTAGAGCAATGGGCAAAGGAAAAGCCCGAACTAGATACTGAGCCTATGGCAATGATGGGTCGGATTATGCGTATTGCCAAGTATATGGAGACGCAAGTTGCCGAGCTTCATAAAAAATACGACATGAAGCTGGGTGAGTTTGATGTGCTGGCGACGTTGCGACGTTCTGGGAAGCCTTACCGACTGACGCCATCTGAACTGATTGGATCCATGATGCTGACATCTGGCGCGATGACCAATCGCCTTGATAAGCTAGAAGCCAAAGGGCTGATCAGTCGTGAACACAGCAAAGAAGACAGACGCAGCGTGAGTGTCCAGTTAACTAAAGATGGTCTTATTCTGATTGACCAAATGATGACTGAACATGTCGAAATGCAGAAAAAACTGGTTAAATCATTGTCTGCGAGTCAGAAGAAGAACACCAACCAACTTCTGAAAACATGGTTGAGCGCGTACGAGTAGTTTTTCTGATCTTCCTTTAGATTCAATAAAAAACCGAAGCTTAATCGCTTCGGTTTTTTTGTGCTTGTTTAAGAACTTCAAGTACAGCGAATTGGCGAGTTAAGCTTGCAGCATCTCGTCACTGAACAGTTCTGCACAACCAATGCCGTTGATGGCGCAACTTTCGTCGATGTCTGAGATGTCACCGCTGACCCCAATCGCACCAAGTACCGTTTTATCCTTATCTCGAATCAGTAGGCCCCCTGGCACTGGCACCATGTTTCCGTGTGCGAGTACGTTTACGGCGGAGATAAATGCTGGTCGATTATCAGCATCTTGGGCGAGTTTTCTAGAGGAACAACCCAGTGCGAGTGCTCCCCACGCTTTAGCAATCGCGATGTCTGGTCGCATCATGCTAGAGCCGTCTTGACGTTGCAGAGAAATCAGCTTGCCACCGCTGTCTAAGACGGCGACCGTCAAAGGTTCTGTGTGGATCTTGTTTCCTGCTTTTAAGGTGCCATCAATGATGGTTAACGCTTGTTGTAGAGTCAAACTTCCCATGTTATCTCCTAGTTTTTCAAGGGGCCGTGTACCAAGCTAAGTCAGCCAATCATTACGCTTGTTGTGAATATCATTGACTGATTCAGCTCGGTACAAGAGTCCTAACTGGACTCTTGTAATAGCCCATAGCTGGGTAAAGTTAGGAAGGCAGCGAACTCTTCGGCTGTAGAAAGTTGATAGAAAAGATCAGCTGTCTCTTCAAATCGACCTGCTGCATAGCGCGAGTCACCGACTTCATGTTTTATCGTGTCTAACTCCTGGTAAAGCCAAGAGTGGAACAATTGTTTGGTAAAGGTTTGGCCGTCATCAAGCGTGACGCCGTGGTGGATCCATTGCCAAATATTGGCTCTTGAGATCTCTGCGGTGGCGGCATCTTCCATAAGGCCGTAGATAGGTACACAGCCGTAGCCTTGAATCCAAGCTTCGATGTAATACAGCGCAATACGGATATTCTTGCGCACGCCGGCTTCGTCGCGGCTGCCTTCACAAGGTTTTAGCAACGAGTCTGCATTGATCACATGCTCCGGGCTTTGAAAATCCATTTGGTTTACTTTGCCATCTAAGTGCTTATCAAAGATCGACATTGCCAAATCAACCAGTGCAGGGTGCGCGACCCATGTGCCGTCGTGTCCGTTCTGAGATTCTCTTTGCTTATCTTCGATAACCTTGGCGGTTACACGCGCCATTTCTTGCGGATCTTTCGCTGGAATAAAGGCCGACATACCACCCATCGCCAGTGCGCCGCGAGCATGACAAGTACGCACCAACAGTTGGCTATAGGCATTTAGAAACTCTTGATCCATGCCGATCCCGTGGCGGTCAGGCAGGATGCGGTCTTTATGGTTTTTCAGCGTTTTGATGTAGCTGAAGATGTAATCCCAACGGCCACAGTTCATTGCCACGATATGATCACGCATTGCGTACAAGATCTCTTCCATTTGGAATACGGCTGGAAGCGTCTCAATCAAAACCGTCGCACGAATGGTGCCTTTGGGTACGTGGAAATAGTTTTCGGTGAAGCTGAAAATATCGTCCCACCACTGTGCTTCTTCCATGCTCTCAAGCTTGGGAATGTAGTAGTAAACCCCTAAACCTTGTTGTGCTCGTGATTGATAGTTATGGAAAAAGTACAAGGCGAAGTCCATCAAGCAACCGCCGATAGGCTGATTGTTGAATTGGATGGATTGCTCAGGAAGGTGGATCCCTCGTGGGCGTGCGATCAGCAGTGCAGGATCGTCGTTTAATTGGTAACGCTTCTGCTTCTTCTCATCGAAGTAGCTAATGGTGCCAAGGTTGGCGTCTCTTAGGTTGATTTGCCCTTCGACCATATTGGCCCAAGTCGGGGAAGACGCATCTTCAAAACAACACATGAAGACTTTCGCGCCTGAGTTTAGCGCGTTGATCACCATTTTTCTTTCGATAGGGCCGGTGATCTCTACGCGGCGATCCAGTAGCTCTGGTGGCGGTGTTGCTACCTTCCACTCTTTATTCTGACGAATGGAAACGGTGTCTTTTCTGAAATTGGGTAGCTCTCCCTCGTCATATTGAGCTTGTTTTGTGTCGCGGTCACTTAGCAGGGCATGACGGCGATCTCCAAACTTATTGACGAGAGCTTCTAAGAATTTTAATGCATCTTTAGACAAGATCTCTTTGTACTCGGAGTTGTCCATATTCCCGAGTACCTGCATACACTGCACTTCTTCTCTCTCTTTTACGTCATTCATCATTGTTGTCTCCTTTAAACAATACGATGTCATTTTGTATACAAAATGCTCTTTTTAAGGATATTTATATTGTAGAAATTGTAAACAAGCAAACGGTATTTAACATTTATTTATCATTTGATCTTTTTGTAATTTATTTTTACGTAAAGATATTTTATGTAAAGCAATGAATTGTAAGCTTTTCAGGATGAGTGCGTACTTAATGTGATGGGTTGATGTAACAAAATTGTTTCATTCTGGGGTTGATAAATAGCGAGGATGGTTCATAGTACACAAAAGTTAGTTTAATTGTATACAATCTGAACTGGAGGTTCGAATGGCAATTATGAAAGCGATTGAAGCAGCGGTAGAGGTGCTTAAACGTGAAGGTGTAGACATCGCATTTGGTGTTCCCGGCGCAGCAATTAACCCTATGTATGCGGCTATGAAAAAGCTCGGAGGAATCGACCACGTCTTAGCTCGTCACGTAGAGGGTGCATCCCATATGGCTGAAGGGTACACGCGTACTAATCAAGGCAATATAGGTGTGTGTATTGGTACTTCTGGTCCTGCGGGAACGGACATGATCACGGGGCTTTATTCGGCGTCTGCAGATTCAATCCCAATCCTATGTATTACAGGTCAGGCTCCGCGTGCTCGCCTTCACAAAGAAGACTTCCAAGCGGTTGATATTGAATCTATCGCTAAACCAGTCACTAAGTGGGCGACTACGGTGCTGGAACCTGCACAAGTGCCACGCGCATTCCAAAAAGCCTTTCATTTAATGCGTTCGGGTCGCCCGGGTCCAATCCTGATTGATCTACCGATTGATGTTCAGCTGGCTGAGATTGAGTTTGATATCGATACCTATGAACCGCTAGAACCTTATAAGCCACAAGCAACCCGCGCGCAGGTTGAGAAAGCATTAACCATGATGTCTCAATCGGAAAAACCGCTGATTGTATCGGGTGGTGGCGTGATTAATGCTGGCGCGTCCGAATTGTTGCAACAGTTTGCCGAGATCACTGGAGTTCCTGTGATTCCAACCTTGATGGGTTGGGGCTCGATCCCAGATGATCATGAATTAATGGCAGGCATGGTAGGGCTACAAACTTCTCACCGTTACGGTAACGAAACCATGCTGAACTCTGATTTTGTGTTTGGTGTCGGTAACCGATGGGCAAACCGTCATACCGGCTCTGTCGATGTTTACACTGAAGGCCGAAAGTTTGTTCACGTTGATATTGAACCGACCCAAATCGGTCGCGTGTTCTGCCCAGATTTAGGCATTGTCTCAGATGCGAAAGCAGCGCTAGAGCTAATGGTTGAAGTGGCGCAAGAGTGGCGTGATGCAGGCAAACTGCCGAACCGAAATGCTTGGGCAAGTGAGTGTCAGGAACGCAAATCGACCATGCTGCGAAAAACCAATTTCGACGAAGCACCAATGAAACCGATGCGTGTTTATGAAGAGATGAACAAGGCATTTGGTCGTGATACTTGCTATGTGAGCACCATTGGTTTGTCGCAAATCGCCGCCGCTCAGTTCCTGCATGTTTATAAGCCTCGTAACTGGATCAACTGTGGTCAAGCAGGCCCATTGGGTTGGACAACACCTGCTGCATTAGGCGTACGAGCGGCCGATCCTGACCGCGATATTGTCGCTATCTCTGGTGATTATGATTTCCAATTCATGATTGAAGAGCTGGCGGTAGGTGCGCAGTTCAACTTGCCATACATTCATGTGTTGGTGAACAACTCATACCTAGGATTGATTCGCCAAGCGCAGCGCCAATTTGATATCGACTATTGTGTACAACTGGCTTTTGATAACCAGAATGCGCCAGAGCTTGAGGGCTACGGTGTTGACCATGTCGCAGTTGTTGAAGGCCTAGGCTGTAAGGCAATTCGAGTTCGTGAACCAGACCAAATTGCCGCTGCGTTTGAGCAAGCCAAAGAGCTGATGAACAAGCATAAGGTCCCGGTTGTTGTTGAGTTGATTCTTGAGCGAGTAACCAACATTGCGATGGGCGTTGAGATCAATGCTATTAACGAATTTGAACCACTTGCCGAAAGCCGCGACGATGCTCCAACCGCGCTAGCTTACAAGTAATCATTAAGTAATGTGTATCCGTAGAGTTGAGGTTTAGATCTACAGAAAGTCTCCAATAGAGCGAGGCTTTACTACAAATAACCAGATTTTTACAGATAAAGAATAAGGACAGAGTCATGGCAAAATTTGCAGCAAACTTGTCAATGTTATTCACGGAAGTTGATTTTATGGACCGCTTTGAAGCTGCCGCAGAAGCGGGCTTTCAAGGTGTGGAGTATCTTTTTCCTTACGCCTTTGATGCTCAGGCAATCAAAGCAAAGCTCGATGCTAATAACCTAGAGCAAGTGCTATTTAACTTGCCTGCGGGTGATTGGGACGCTGGCGACCGTGGTATCGCGGTCGACCCTGCACGAGTTGAAGAGTTTCAAGCGGGTGTACCTAAAGCTATCGCTTACGCAAAAGCGCTCGGTTGTACTCAAGTGAATTGCTTGGCCGGGATTGTTCCGCAAGGTGTGACCCAACAAGATGCGCAATCGGCGTTTGTGATTAACCTGCATTACGCGGCGAACGCGCTAGCAGCAGAAGGCATTAGCTTAGTGATAGAGGCGATCAATACCCGTGATATTCCGGGCTTCTTCTTGAACACGACTGAGCAAGCCAAAGCGATCATCAAAGAGGTAGGGAGCGATAACCTTTCTATCCAATACGATATTTATCACATGCAGATTATGGAAGGCGATCTTACGCCGACCATGCAGCAGAACATTGGTCAAATCGCACACGTTCAACTGGCTGACAATCCAGGTCGACACGAACCGGGGACTGGAGAAATCAATTACCCATTCGTGCTCAATTATCTTGATGAGCTTGGTTATCAAGGCTGGGTTGGCTGCGAATACAAGCCAAAAACAACGACGACAGAAGGCCTTGGTTGGCTACACCAGTACCGTTAATTGCGTCTGGTAACCCTCAAACGTTAAGGAGAACAACATGTCTAAAATTGCATTTATCGGAACTGGCATCATGGGGAAACCTATGGCGAGTAACCTTCAAAAAGCAGGTCACGATTTGATTCTGTCGGATCACTTTAATGCAGCACCTGCCGATCTTGTGGCAGCGGGTGCAACGGTCTGCCACTCACCAGCGGAAGCGGCTGAAGCAGCGGATATCATTATCCTAATGGTGCCGAATACCCCTCAAGTGGAAGATGTCCTGTTTGGTGACAACGGTGTTGAGAAAGGCCTAATGGCGGGCGGTGCAGCTGGAAAACTGGTTATCGACATGAGTTCAATTTCGCCAATCGCGACCAAAGCAATTGCAGCGCGAATCAATGAAGGTGGTGCTTCATACCTTGATGCACCGGTATCAGGTGGCGAAGTAGGCGCTATTAATGCAGCGCTGACTATCATGGTTGGTGGTCAGCAAGACGCCTTTGATAAAGCGCGCCCTTTGTTCGAAATCATGGGTAAGAATATTACGCTGGTGGGTGATAACGGAGCAGGCCAAACGTGTAAAGTGGCTAACCAGATCATTGTTGCTCTGAATATCGAAGCCGTGTCTGAAGCCTTGGTATTTGCTTCAAAAGCTGGCGCTGATCCAGCACGCGTACGTCAGGCGCTATTAGGTGGCTTTGCTAACTCTAAGATATTGGAAGTACACGGCGAGCGCATGGTTGAAGGCACATTTGACCCTGGCTTTAGAATCTCGCTTCACCAGAAAGACCTGAACTTAGCGCTAACGGGCGCTCAAGAATTGGGTGTCGCACTGCCGAATACGGCTAACGCTCAAGAGCTGTTTGGCGAGTGCGCCGAAATGGGCGGTGAAGGTTGGGACCACTCTGCGCTTATCCAAGCGATTGAGAAACGTTCTGACCACTCGATTCGTTAATTAATTAGGGCTGCTATCGATTCGTAGCCCAACAGTTTGTTTATAAATCGCGTAGTTTCGTCTCCTTTTATACGCGTTCCTGATACAGGGCAGAGGTTGAAGTTGTTCCTTTCCAACTTGATCTTAGCAGGCACCCTTTGGCCTTGTATCGGGGTTCTTTTTTTCTCCGTCAACTAAGGAGTGGCTGATGGACATTGATGCTAAGCAGTTTCTACAAACCCTTTTCTCAAGTGCTGTTACTCAGGCGCTACCTAAAAATCACATCGAACCTTTTCTTCCTCAAGACATTTTTTATCGCTCTGCTAATCAAGCCGGGCGTACTGTCGTTATCGGGGCAGGAAAAGCAGCCGCGTCGATGGCCGCCGAGCTGGAAGCGGTTTGGCAGGCAAAGAAACAACAAGACCTTGCACTACGTGATTTAGAAGGCTTGGTTGTGACTCGCTATGAGCACCTCGCGTCTTGTGAGTACATCGAGGTGATCGAAGCGGCGCACCCCGTTCCGGATGCGATGGGTCTTGAAGTCAGTCACCGGATGTTGGAGTTGGTGAGTAACCTCAGTGAAGACGACACCGTGATATGTCTTTTGTCAGGAGGTGGCTCCGCATTACTGAGTCTGCCTGGTGGCGATATTAGCTTGGCAGAGAAGCAACAAATCAATAAAGCGTTGCTTAAATCAGGCGCCGCCATTGATGAGATGAACTGTGTTCGCAAACATCTATCTTCGATAAAAGGCGGTCGACTTGCTAAAGCGGCGTATCCTGCAAGGGTTGTGTCACTGGCGATTTCTGATGTGCCGGGCGATGACATTAGTGTGATTGCATCGGGCCCAACCGTACCCGACACCACCACGCGTTTTGATGCGATGGCCATTTTAGAACGTTATCAAATAGAAACACCACGCTCGGCATTTGAATGGCTAAATAATCCAGAGTCAGAGACGGTTAAACCAGATGACGTATGTTGGAAGAACGCGGAGCACCATATTATCGCGACACCAATGTCGGCATTGGAATCCGCTGCTGCAGAAGCTGAAGGCTTGGGTATTCCCGCTTATGTGTTGAGTGATTGCATAGAGGGAGAAGCGCGAGATGTCGCGAAGGTGCATGCTGCGCTAGCCAAACAAGTGGCTAATAACAAGCACCCATTTGAGACGCCTTGCGTGATACTTTCCGGCGGGGAAACCACGGTAACCGTTAAAGGCAATGGTCGCGGTGGGCGTAACTGTGAGTTCTTGTTGAGCTTGTATAACGAGCTTAAAGGCCAAGACAACATATTTGCATTGGCTGCTGATACCGACGGGATTGATGGTGTTGAAGACAATGCGGGAGCATGGATCGCGCCTCAAACATGGCAACTAGGTTCGAGCCTGTCGCTTAAAGCGCAAGACTATCTCGATGCGAACAA
This sequence comes from Vibrio sp. F13, assembly GCF_020806305.2. NCBI lineage: Bacteria > Pseudomonadati > Pseudomonadota > Gammaproteobacteria > Vibrionales > Vibrionaceae > Vibrio > Vibrio sp. F13. The sequence continues at coordinate 575,599 of NZ_CP170176.1, forward strand.
CAGCTACGATTTTTTCAAGCAAGTCGATGTGCTTCTAACCACGGGGCCAACGCTGACCAATGTGAATGACTTCCGCGCGATATTGATTCTTTAACTTGAACAGTTCAAAAACACGGTATGGAATGGTCGCTTCTTAACAAATAGAGCGGCCATTTTATTGTTATCAATGCGGTGACCTTGAGTTCTGAGATTATCTTCTGGACTAATGAAGCACGTTGATTACTATGATTTTAGTAACGAGCTGTAAAGGATGCAATATGTCTAGGATCAGACAAAAGAATCAAGATTTAATCATCGAAGTCGCGTGTGAACAATTCGCCACTCATGGTTATGCCGCAACAAAAATGGCTGATATCGCAAAAGCGGCCGACATTCCCAAGCCTAACGTATTCTATTATTTCAGCTCCAAAGATAAGCTCTACAATGCCGTTCTAGAAACCGTCACTCAGCCCTTACTGGAAGCGTCACGTCCGATTGAAGAGCTCAGCGACCCTGTTGAAGCCCTATCTCAATATATTCAAACTAAGTTGATCATCTCTCGTGACCATCCGCACGCCTCTAAGGTATTTGCTAACGAAGTGATGTCTGGCGCTAAAGTATTGCCGAAAGAGATTGGTGATGAGCTGTATAAGCAATCCCAAATGATCCTTGATAAGTTCTCAACGTGGTCAGCACAAGGCTTAATGGATGACGTTCCTGCACACCACCTGATGTTTACCATTTGGGCGGCCACTCAAACTTACGCCGATTTTGGCTGGCAGATTTGTAGCGTGATGCAGAAAGATCAGCTCGATGACAAAGACTATGAAGATGCCGCTGAATTCATCACCCAGTTAGTGATTAAAGGGTGTGGAGTGAAAAGCTAACGTTATTTGAACGTTTATTTAGGTCTGCGATTGCAGGCCTTTTTCGTTTTTGCACATGAGCGACGACAAGCGTAAAGCCACTTTTTGTGACCCGTTGTGCAATAACTCATTTAACTTGAAATTGGTTCGATTAGGTATGCCATTTCATTTAAATAACAGGTTATAGTGTCGCAAAAATTAGCGGCACTTATTGTTTTTAGAAGTGAATAGATCAGAACACCAAAGTGAAGCTATTAACAAAATTACACGCACAACATATAGGTTTAGCAATGACGCTCAAAAGCTTGGCATGCACCATCAGCGCAGTTCTACTGGCAGGCTGTGGTTCGACAGTCGCGACGCAAACATACAACGCCGATCTGATCATCACCAATGGACAGGTTCTAACAATCAATTCAGAAATGGATGTGATTGAAGACGGTGTGGTTGTGGTGAAAGATGACCAGATCATCGCTGTTGGTAACGAGGATTTGATTACTCAATACCGCGCTGAAAAGGTGATTGACGCTCAAGATGGAATCGTTATGCCGGGCATGGTCAATGCTCACAACCATTTACCTATGATAGCGTTCCGTGGTTTGGGTGAAGAGGGTATTTCGAATCGTCTGTTCGCTTATTTCTTCCCGCTAGAAGCCGAAAAGCTGAGCCGTGAACTGATTTACAACGCAACTAAGCTAGGCAGCATCGAATTAGCACAAAGCGGCGTGACCACTTATGCCGATATGTATTACCACATGGATGAGATGGCCAAGGCGACCAAAGAAGTCGGCTTACGCGCTGTGCTCGGCGAAACCGTGATTAAGTTCCCAGTGGTCGATGCCAAAGAACCTTACGGCGGCATTGAATACGCCAAAGGCTTTATCGAACAATACAAAAACGATGAGCTAATCACGCCTGCTTATGCGCCACATGCGGTGTACACCGTGAGCAAAGATAAGCTGCAAGAAATCAACAAGCTGTCTGCTCAATACGATGTGCCGGTGCTGATTCACGTTGCTGAATTCCCAAATGAAGAGAAACGCATCAAAGATGAAACTAAGGCAACATCGCCAGTCGAATACATGGATGAAATTGGTGTGCTGGACGAGCGCGTAGTCATTGCTCACGGTATCCATCTTTCGGAGAACGATCAAAAGCTTCTAAAGCAAGCTGACGCAGGGATCTCATACAACCCAATGGCGAACGCTAAAGGTGCAACTGGCATCGCACCAGCATGGGATATGTACCGTGCTGACATGCGAGTAGGCTTAGGAACAGATGGCCCAATGAGCTCTAACCAAGTCGATATCATGCGCACATTAAGCTACGCAGCGAACATGCAACGTTTAAAGCATTCTGACCGCACTATCATGATTCCTGAGCAAGTTATCGAGATGGCGACATTAGGTGGCGCGAAAGCCCTACACATGGAAGATCAAATCGGTTCTCTTGAAGCGGGTAAGAAGGCAGACATCGTGATTGTAGAGACAACATCAGCGAACATGATGCCAAATTACGACCCTTACGCGACCTTGGTTTACCAAGCGAACCCAAGCAACATCGACACGACGATTGTGAACGGCCAAATCGTAATGGAAAACCGTTTAATGCAAACCGTTCAACTGGATGAAATCCGCCAAAGCGTCGATGAGTTTGAAACAGATATCAAAGCCTTTGCCAAAGAGCTTTCTAAGAAGGCGATTAAGTCGAAGAGCTTGATGGATTAAGATGTAAATCGGTTTCTAAAAATCGAACTGAATGAACAAGGCCGACATCACGTCGGCCTTTTTTCGCTTTTCTAGTTAGAGAGTATTTAATTATTCATCGCCAGCTTACCGAGCTTCATGGCGGCAGCATGGTGGCGGTGCATCAGTTGCTCCATGTCTACTCCAATTACTGCTCCATCGTTAACTCGCCATTTTCCGGCTACCATCACTTTATCCGCTTGTTGAGCGCCGCAGAGTAGTAGTGCTGCCAGCGGATCGTGGCTGCCAGAGAAACGAATATCATCGAGTTTGAACATCGCGATGTCGGCTTGTTTTCCGACTTCTAGTGTACCGATATCCGTTCTGCCCATTGCTCGTGCCGATCCTGATGTCGCCCAGCGCAGTGCATCAAAGTGTGAAACGTTGGCAGAGCCATACTGCAGGCGCTGTAAGTACATCGCCATGCGCACTTCAGCAATCATATTTGAGCCATCGTTTGAGGCGGAACCATCTACACCTAGCCCGACTTTTACGCCAGCGGCTTCAAGGTCGTTGTTCTTACAAATACCAGAAGCCAGCATCATGTTGGAAGTAGGGCAGTGGCTGATGCCAATGCCTGCTTTACCCAAGCGCTTGATCTCTTCTGGATTGAAGTGAATGCCGTGTGCAAGCCAAGTGCGTTCATTCAGCCAGCCCACATCTTCTAGGTAATCGACAGGGCGTAGACCGAACTTCTCGATACAGAAGTCCTCTTCATCGAGCGTTTCGCATAGGTGAGTGTGCATCATCACGTTCTCACGCTCACTGATCTTGGCGGTCTCTTTCATTAGATCGGTGGTGACCGAGAACGGCGAACAAGGCGCGAGTGCGATTTGAATCATCGCTCCTTCATCGCGCTGGTGGTAATCGCGAATCAAGCGTTGGCTGTCATCGATAATGGTTTGTTCGGTTTGAATGGTGTGTCGTGGAGGTAGCCCACCTTCATCTTCCCCTAGGCTCATGGAGCCGCGCGTAAATATCGCTCTTACACCTAGTTTCTCTGCGGCCTCAACTTGTAAATCGATGGCGTGCTCTAGCCCGTTTGGCAGCAAGTAATGATGGTCTGACGCTGTGGTACAGCCCGACATCATCAACTCAACCAGAGCTAACTCTGTGGCAAGGCTCATCATCTCCGAATCGAGGTTGGCCCAAACTGGATAGAGGCTTTGTAGCCAATGGAAGAGTTCTTTATTCAGTGCGCCGGGGTAGGCACGCGTTAGGGTTTGATAGAAGTGGTGGTGCGCATTGATAAGCCCAGGAGTCACAACATGACGAGAGGCGTCGACGCTGTAATCTACGGGTAAGATTGGCTCTTTGTGTTTGCCAACCAGCTCAATGATTGTATTACCTTTAATGACAATACCGCCTTCTGCATCAGCCAGTGAGCCAGTGTAGATTGCGAGAGGATTCTTAATCCAGATTGTTTCCATTCATAGTAGTCCTTAGCCATCTCAGCCTTTTCAGGGAAGAGGGTCTTTATTGGTATTTGCTGTTGAAAGATAAATTCGAATCAGGGCGTTAAAACGTTCAATGCTCTAATCAGCCCTGATCCTACGGAAATCGGTTTTACGTTAGTCAGTGAACCAGCTAGTTCGTTTTTGGCTCAGGGTCATCTGATGCTGCTTGAACGTCTGCTTCTGTACTTGCTTGCTGAATCTCTAATTGCTCGTCTGAGTGTCGTTCTTCTTCAGCTTGCTCTTTCATTTCTAGCTCAACTTGCGCTTGGCTTTCGGCCAGTGCTTCTTGCTCTTCTGCTCGTGAAGACTTTGGTAAAACAAGGTTCAATAGCACCGTCATGATAGTACCGGTAGTGATGCCTGAGTGAAGAAAGTTCGCTAGATCATGCGGCAAGTGTTGCAGCAATCTTGGTTCGAAAGTGACGGCTAAGCCAGACGCTAAACCAACACAGATTACCAAGGCATTTCGCTTGGTGTCTGCGGCTTTGATCAACATGCGGATGCCCGCGTAAGCAATCATACCGAACATCACAAAGCCCACACCACCTAGAACAGGTTTCGGAATCGTGACGGCAATAGCGGCTAATTTCGGGAATAAACCGCCTAAAATTAGTAAACCACCGGTTGCAGCCACAACATATCGACTTGCTACACCTGTGATACCAACAATACCGACATTTTGGCTGAATGACGCCAATGGCATCGCGGTTAAAATCGAAGATAAGGTACTACCAAGGCCATCGCCGAGTAATCCACGTTTTAGATCTTTACCACTGACTTGGGTTTGACAGTTGTTGCCCAACGCCATGAAGTCGCCGGTTGCTTCGGCGATAACCACGATGTACACCAAACTCATGCTGATGATGGCGCTAGCAGAAAAGGTAAAGCCATATTTGAAGGGTTCAGGTCCGCCAACCCAAGCGGCAGAGCTGATTTGCTCAAGGTCGACCATGCCGAGTGACAGCGCCACAATGTAGCCGCCCGCTAAACCAATCACGATGGCCGAAGCGGCAACCGCCCCTTTACAGTAAACCGATACGCCAACCACAATCCCCAAAGAGATCAGTGCTAGAAACAGCTTTGGTAGTGTGGCGAACTGTTCCGTATTGGCTGGGGAGTCCCCGACCCAATTCATGGCAACCGGTAAAATGGTTAAGCCGATTAGGGTAACCACAACACCACTTACCACGGTTGGGAACAGCTTCCGAACCTTGTCCATATAGAAGCTGGCACCAATCACGACAAACGAGCCGATAAGCGCCGAGCCCATGATAGCGGCGACACCACCTTCGTTACCGATTGAGATAGCGACACCTAAAAAGGCAAAGCTCGAACCCATCACCACAGGTAGTCGAATGCCGACAGGGCCAAAGCCGAGACATTGAGCGACGGTTACAATACCTGACGCCAGCAGCGCAGCATTGATCAGCGAAACGATCTCGGTGTTAGGTAGGCCGATAGAAGCGCCAACAATAAGGGGGACAGCAACAATGCCACCAATCGAAGCGAGCATGTGCTGTAATGCGAGTAGGAAGGTTAAGCCGTGAGGCGGTCTTTCATTTAGGGTGTACAGAAGTTTCATTTGATATTCCTCTGCCTGTGTTTCCGTTTACAGGCGATTGGCGGTCAAATAATGACTTCTACAAACTGCGTAGGGTCATAAAAAAGGTGCACTAACCGAGCGGATATTTGTGTGTTCCGCTGATTAGCACAATTAGCTTTTTCTTAAAAATGTTGTTCTAGCATGTGTCTTGATAGCTCGGCCTGCGAACAAGCCAAGCGATAGTTACGTTGGGTGATTAACCGATGAACACGAGCTTCGCGACAAAAATAGCCGCTAAGAAGTACATTGAAATAGAGACGTCTTTTGTTTTACCTGTCGCCAGTTTCAGCACTGTGTAGGTAATGAAACCCAGTGCGATACCATTCGCGATAGAGAAGGTCAGAGGCATCATTAACGCTGTAATGGCTGCGGGAGCACCGTTGGTGAAGTCTTTCCAATCAACGTGCTGCATGCTGCTCATCATCACGAACGCTACGTAAATTAACGCGCCAGAGGTTGCGTAAGCTGGGATCATGCCTGCAAGTGGAGATAGGAAAATTGCCGCTAAGAACAACACCCCAACCACAATCGCAGATAGGCCTGTTCTTGCGCCTGCTGCAACGCCCGCTGCACTTTCTACGTAACTGGTTACTGGCGGACAACCCACACACGCACCTGCCACACTTGAGATACTGTCGGCTTTGAGCGCTTTGCTCAGGCCTTCAATTTTTCCTGTTTCAGGGTTAGTTAGGTTTGCACGCTCGGCCACGCCCATCAAAGTACCCGCGGTATCGAACATGTTTACAAAAAGGAAAGCTAAGATAACGCTGATCATTGAAACATCGAGAGCGCCCATAATGTCCATTTTTAGGAACGTAGGCGCTAAGCTTGGTGGAGCTGCGAAGAAGCCGTTGTAATGCACTAAGCCAAGCATCATGCCGACCAGAGTTACACTCAAAATACCGATTAGCACCGCACCAAACACTTTGCGTTCACTGAGAACCGCGATGATAAGGAACGCGATAGCGGCCAGTAGCGCTTCAGGTTTAGTGAAGTCACCTAATGATACCAGTGTTGCTGGGTTTTCGACGACGATACCTGCTGTTTTAAGGCCAATTAGACCTAAGAACAAACCAACACCCGCTGTCATGGCATAACGTAGACTCACTGGGATACTTTCAATTATCCATTGGCGGACTTTGTAGAAGCTCATCCCGACAAACAAGATGCCGGAGATAAACACCGCACCCAGTGCCACTTCCCAGCTGTAGCCCATTTCGCTTACTACCGTGAACGAGAAGAAGGCATTCAAGCCCATGCCCGGCGCAAGGCCGACAGGCCAGTTCGCAAATAACCCCATTAACAAACAACCGATAGCTGCACCAATACAGGTTGCGACGAATACCGCTCCTGCATCCATACCCGATGCGGCCATAATTTGTGGGTTAACGAAGATGATGTAAGCCATGGTTGCGAAGGTGGTGACACCGCCGACCAACTCATTTTTCACACTGCTTCCGTGGGCCTTAATTTTAAAGAGTTTCTCTAAAATTCCGTTATTCGCATCTTGGTTGAGTATTTCTGTTTTACTCTCACTCATGTCAGCAAGTCCTTTTATGTTGTGATCCATTTATTGAATACAGCGAGATTTCAATATTAAGTTTTAAGGTTTTTTCCTAGCCGCTATTTCTTTAGCTATCAGTTGATTAGTCATCAACTCTCTAACTAATAACGTTATTAGTATTTTTATATGAGCGTGTTGAGGGTCTGTTGACCTTTCGCGGTTAAATTTTGTTCGAGATAGAATCGTTTTAGGCGCGGCAAGGAGTATGTAGCCTAGTCACTCTAAGTAAATACTTCTTAACAAAGCATAAAACGATTCTAGCCGAACCCTTCGGGCAGCCTTTGTGGTTCATTTCTACTGCGTTATCGGCTTCTCATGTAGGCTAGCTACACATCAAAGCCTCTGCCTTGTAGAAATTTTCCACAAAGCGCTGCAAAAATCAGCTCGAAAGGTCAACAGACCCTACTGAGCGCGCATCTTTTTAGATGCACGCATGAATCTGTTTATTATTGGGTGATAGAGCCTAGATCGGGATTCTAAGCATCGGGACTAACTGCCCCGATAAGTCGAGAAACTGTATGGTGAGACTAAAAGCGGAACGTGGTAGTGCGCATCGGGATCATCTAAGCCGAAACGAATAACCACATCGTCTAGGAAAGGCACACCATCCAATTCCACACCTTTGCTTTTGTAGTAATCGGCTACGTAAAACACCAATTGATATTTCCCCGGTCGGAAATCATTCCCTGCCAGAATCGGCGCATCGGTTCGGCCATCGGAGTTAGTAATTACCGTCGCCAACTTTTCTGTTGAGTCTTCATTGACCTTATAAAGCTCTACCTTGATCTCTGCACCCGGTAAGCCGTGAGTCGTGTCTAATACGTGTGTTGTTAATCTTCCCATAGTCCTTTAATAGCGCTTTTGGCGCTCCTCTGTTCCGTGGTTTATCTGTCTGTTTCGACCTTGCAAAGAATGCAACTGGTCACTTTGTTATCACTAACTATGTACGAACTGTACACAATTAGTAAAGCTAATTGTTGGAAAAATGTTAACTATTGTGTCGTTTTTTCTGACTTTATAGATCTTGATTATCGTTTTTTGGTGAGTTTTTGTTTTGTTAAGTTGTTGTTTTTAATTTTAAATAGTGCGTAAATTTAACTTTAATAACAAAATCTTTACATTGAGATAAATAATTGTATACAATAAATGTACAGGGGTAAGGTTGCTCTGTTTATCGAGAATCCATTTGGTTGAATCATTTGGTGACTTACTTAAAGAGCGGCTAAGCCAACCACTTATGTTAGGAGTACTTGGATGAATAAGGATTATTCAAGAAATTTGATCGGTTACGGAGCTAACCCTCCAAACCCTCAATGGCCAGGTAATGCGCGCGTCGCGGTTTCTTTTGTATTGAACTATGAAGAGGGCGGTGAGCGTTGTTTGTTACATGGAGACGACGAGTCTGAAGCTTTTCTTTCAGAGATCCCGTCAGCACAGCCGATTAAAGGCGAACGTCACATGAGCATGGAATCCATCTATGAATATGGTAGCCGTGCGGGTGTGTGGCGTGTTCTTCGCTTGTTCGATGAATATGAAATCCCACTGACCGTATTTGCTGTCGCAATGGCGATTGAGCGTCACCCAGAAGTAGCCAAAGCCATGGTCGAAGCGGGTCACGAAATCTGTAGCCACGGCTACCGCTGGATAGACTATCAATACATTGATGAATCTGAAGAGCGCGACCACATGACCAAAGCGATCGAGATCATCCAACAAGTGACGGGTCAACGCCCAAAAGGTTGGTACACAGGTCGAACTGGGCCAAATACGCGTCGCTTGGTTGCAGAAGAGGGCGGTTTTCTTTATGACTCAGATGCCTATGATGATGACCTGCCTTATTGGCACACCGAGACTGGTCATCCGCAATTGGTGATCCCTTACACACTTGATGTGAACGACATGCGTTTTTCAACGGCGCAAGGCTTTAACTCTGGTGAGCAGTTCTTCCAATACCTGAAAGACACGTTTGACACCCTTTATATGGAAGGCGAAACCGCACCGAAAATGATGTCGGTTGGGCTGCATTGTCGTCTGATTGGTCGCCCCGGTCGTATTGCTGCATTGAGACGTTTCTTAGATTACGTAAAACAGCACGACAGCGTGTGGTTATGTCGTCGAATCGATATCGCCAACCACTGGCACCAACATCATCCATATCAACCAAATAACGCTAATCATCAACAGCAAAAGTAGCAGTGAAGCAAGGAGGCTTACGTGACTGAATTTCGATCATGCCAACCAACAACCATGGACCGCGATACCTTTGTCGCTCACTTTGCTGATGTCTACGAACACAGCCCATGGGTTGCAGAAGTGGTGTATGACCAAGGTTTGAATGCCGAAGACGATCATATCGAGAATCTTCATCTGAAAATGGCATCGACCTTGTTAAGTGCAGACCAAGGCAAACAGTTGGCTTTGATCAACGCTCACCCGGATTTAGCCGGTCGAGCAGCAGTAAACGGCGAACTCACCGAGTCGTCGACCAAAGAACAAGCGGGGGCGGGCATCGACCAGTGCAACGCCGAAGAATTTGAAAAATTCACTTCTTACAACAACAGCTACAAAAGTCGCTTCAATTTCCCTTTTATCATGGCGGTGAAGGGAGCCAATCGTTACCAAATTCTTGAGTCGTTCGAGATGCGATTAGGAAATGATAGTGAAACTGAGTTTGCTACGGCGATTCAAGAGATCAACAAGATCGCGATGTTTCGTCTCTGGGATATGTAAGTTAACGGAGTTAACAGCTATCTCAGCCCAGTCTTAGTGCGCTAAGAGCTCGCTTTATAAGCCACTAAGTTCTCATTTTATTATTACTTGATTAATTGGATAGGATTACACGGACATGACCCAAACATTTGAACAATACATAAACCTTGCAGACGAAAAACTCGGTGCAGAAGCTATCTTCGCAACAGACGATTTTTTCGCGGATAAAAGCCGTCTTCTCAGCCATGCAGCGCCAGAGTGGAAAGACGACTTATACGACGATAACGGCAAGTGGATGGACGGCTGGGAAAGCAGACGCAAACGCGGCGAAGGTTACGACTACTGTGTCGTTCGCCTTGGCCTAGCTGGCACTATTGCTGGCGTTGATATTGATACCTCATTCTTCACAGGTAACTTCCCACCTTCGGCATCAATTGACGCGTGTTATTCACCACAAGGTGAGCCAACAGACGCAACAGAGTGGCAAGAAATTCTGCCTTCAATGGCACTACAAGGTGATCATCATCATCTTGAAGCGATTGAAAGTGACCAAGTATTTACTCATCTACGTTTGAACATCTACCCAGATGGCGGTGTAGCGCGCTTACGTGTTTATGGCCGACCAAGTGTGGATTGGGAAGCAATTGATTCTCAGCAACAGGTCGACCTAGCATCGGTTGAACACGGTGGTCGAGCATTGGCATGTAGCGATGAGCACTACGGCAACAAAGCCAACATCTTAGGTCCTGGCCGCGGTGAAAACATGGGTGATGGCTGGGAAACAGCGCGTCGTCGTACACCGGGTAACGACTGGGTAATTGTGGCATTAGGCCACCCAGGTAACATCGAACGTATCGTAGTGGACACCGCCCACTTCAAAGGTAACTACCCAGACAGCTGCTCAATTCAAGCGGCTTACGTGAAAGGTGGTACCGACGATCAAGTAGAAACACAAAGCCTATTCTGGCGTGAATTGTTGCCTGCACAAAAGCTGCAAGCGCACGAGATTCACGAATTCATTTCTGAGGTAAACGACCTTGGAGCGATTACTCACGTACGTGCAAACATATTCCCAGATGGTGGTATCAGCCGTTTGCGTCTGTTTGGTACGAAAGCGAAATAGGTAAGGAAATGAGTATGAGTAATGGAATACGTCGTTTATCCATCGAACCGTTAACCAAGCAGGCTTTTGCAGAGTTTGGCGATGTTATCGAGTCCGATAATAGTGATTTCTTCATGATCAACAGTGGATCAACACGTCGCTACCACAAGCTAGCGACAACGGATGTGAAAGACCAAGACGGAGAAGCCATCATCAGCATCTTCCAAGCCACACCGTTGAGCTACCCACTAACCATCAAAATGTTAGAGCGCCATCCACTTGGCTCTCAGGCATTCATTCCATTACTTGGTCAACCCTATTTAATTGTTGTTGCGCCAAAAGGCGACGATCCAACATTAGCCAATAGCCGAGCTTTCTTGAGCAACGGCCGTCAAGGAGTGAACTATCACAAAGGGGTGTGGCATCACCCAGTTCTTGCGCTTACTGATCAAGACCAGTTCTTGATCGTCGATAGAGGCGGCGAAGGGCACAACTGTGACGAAGTTTATTTCGACAGCGATCGAGTGGCATTGCATTTGGACGATCTGCCAACGGACGACAATAAGGAAGAGCAACGCTTAGCTAAAGCGTTGTGATACAGGAGTTTATTATGGATCCGCATATTACAGAGTGGTTGAACTTAGCAATACGCTGGGCTCACATGATTGTTGGTGTTGCGTGGATAGGCGCATCATTTTACTTTGTTTGGTTAGAGAACAACCTTAACCGAGTAAACCCAAAAACGGGCCTTTCAGGCGACTTATGGGCAATTCACGGCGGTGGTATTTATCACCTAGAGAAGTACAAACTTGCGCCACCAGAGATGCCAGAGCACCTGCACTGGTTTAAATGGGAAGCTTACTTCACGTGGATCACAGGTGTGTGTCTACTGGGTGTGGTTTACTACCTCAACGCGGAGATTTACCTGATTGCACCGGGCTCTGGCCTTGATTCAACAACCGCAATCGCGATTGGTATTGGTTCATTCGTTGCCGGCTGGTTTATCTACGACTTACTGTGTGACTCACCATTAGGTAAAACCCCCGTGTTGCTTGGCGTTGTGCTGTTTGTGCTGCTCGTCGCTGCGACGTACGGCCTAACTCAAGTGTTCAGTGGTCGTGGCGCTTACATCCATGTTGGTGCGATCATTGGTACCATCATGGTGGGTAACGTATTCCGCGTTATCATGCCTGCGCAGCGTAACTTGGTGAAAGCGATAGAAGAGAAGCGCGAACCGGATCCGGCATTGCCAGCGAAAGGTCTACTGCGTTCTCGTCACAACAACTACATGACCCTGCCAGTGCTGTTCATCATGATCAGTAACCACTTCCCAAGCACTTATGGCTCGGAATACAACTGGCTGATCCTTGCTGGGCTAGCGATTTTCAGTATCTTGGTGCGCCACTACTTCAATACCCGTCACGGTAGTCAGAAGTTTGCATGGACAGTGCCAGTCGCGGCATTGGGTATGATCACGCTTGCGTTTGTTACCTCGCCTTACGCCAAAAAACAGATGACTCCGGTTGTGCAAGTGCCAGTGGTTCAAGAAGTGCAAGTTAGTGCGACAGAATCGACTCCAGAAGATCTTGCTGCGAACAGAACGGCTTCGGCAGTGCTTGACGCTCAAGAGACTCCAGCGCATGCAACGCAACCTGCTAGCGCAGGCGTCAGCTTTGAAACCATCAACAAAGTCATTCAAGAGCGCTGTTCTGTGTGTCACTCCTCAACCCCGAGCCACGCCGCTTTTGCTGCTGCGCCAGCCGGTGTGATGTTTGATACCCCAGAAGAGATTAAAGCCAACGTACCAAGAATTGTTGCTCAAACCGTAACAACCAAGGTGATGCCGCTTGGCAACATGACTCAAATGACCGATGCAGAACGCGCACTCATCGGTACTTGGGTAGAGCAAGGCGCTACGCTTCAATAATCATACTTTGTAATAAAAGTACTCAGCATCCTTTACCTAAGAGCATGAGTCTTAGGTGAGGCTTGGGGAGAGTTTGGTTTACGGGCACGCGCCAAACTCATCCTACCCTGTTTCCCCGGTTCCTATAACCGGGGCTTTTTGTTGTTTTTGGACAAAGGCATATTAGAAACTTTATTAGTATGCATCCTTAATAGTTTTATGAACCCACCGACGTGAGTTCGATATTTGCGTTACATGACATATTTAGTTGCATATAAATTGTTGTTGGTCATGAAATTTAGGCTGTATGTTTGGTATGTGTATGTTCTGAAAGGAAAGCTTGTTGAAATTCAAAGCTTTTGATTGCGAATATTCACAAAGAACTAGTTAGATACCCAAGTATAAATTTCATAAAAAATAAGGAAATATAGTAATGAAATCAGTTTTTTCGTTCGACTCAATGTTAACTCCTAAGTTAGTTACTGGCCTATATTGGTTGTTGTTGCTAATCGCTGTAGTTTCAGGACTAGCAACCATGTTTGGAGGATATGGAGGCGTAACATTTGAGAAGTTTATTCTTGGTGCGTTTACGATATTAGGCGGCGCTATAGGTGCGAGAATTTGGTGTGAATTGATGATAGTTATCTTCAAAATTAATGAAAACCTGCAGTCTCTAAAGGACTTAAAAGGCGAGACTGAAGCCTAGTATTCAGATGCGTGACAGCTAACACTTCGATGTTAGCTGTCTAACATGCCGAAGCTGCAATTCACTATGTTGCGCCTGTTGGTGAGAAAGAAGACTCTGTGAGTCATTGCATGTCGGTAGTGAGTACTTACGTTTAAACTGATTCATTGCGTGCGCAGTCCTGTATAAGGTTCTTGATATGAATCTCTACCCATGGCATTTTTAGTCCAAATTGGCTTTAGTTAGGACAAAAAAATGGAAGACTTGATTGTCGCGTATTTTAGGGCATTGAGCTCATTTTTTAGGTATCTGTTTCAGTCGATATTGATTGAGTTCATTGGTTACGGAGCTGGCTGGATAGTCTGTAAAGTATTCACATTAGGGCGCTTTCCCCCATTGATTCCAATTGAAAAAGAGCGAACCAGAATTTCTTATGTCGGGGCGATTAGCATCGTATTGTTTCTGTTAGCAATTGGTGTGTTCAATAGTTTTTAGGCGACGGAATTGAGTGTGGCCATGGATAGTATTCAAAATAATACGGACAAAAAAGACATGCTTGAGAAAGTTCAGAATATTGCTTCGATTAACGGGTTGGAATATGAAGTGAGCGGAAATGTTCTTAACCTTAAGCTAGGCAGAGCTGGTGGAAAGGTAAAAATTAAATACGACTACGCGACGAATTCATACGTCTACAACTGTAATGAATATGCTATTGGTTTTTCCAGTCTCATCTTCTTCGTTCTTTCGTTCAATACTCTGTATCAAGTTACTCACCAAGCATGGTCTGGCTACGTCGCGGGTTTGATGTTTGCGGTGGCAGTATTTAATTTGATCCAATTAATATTGTCTCACGTCCAAATGCTAGACATTAAAGCACAGCTAAGAGAAGTCGGTATCTATCTCAAGTCTGGCGCGTGAGAACCTTTAGCATCTTGTCTATCGTGAACAACTGAGCATTCGCTGAGTAATGAGTGGTTGAGCCTTGCCATCGGTAGCTATACGCTCAAATAAACAGCACTAACGCCAATTCTTAATGCTGTTTTTACTTTCCTCTTACACTCTTTTCAAATATCGAACCTAGTATCAAATTTCTCTTTGTTATACAGGCAAGTCTCTCATTATGAAGAACTTCTTTGATAGCGAACTCATGCTCTCTAGCTCTTTGAATTTCGTTTTGCTATCGCTTGGGCTAACGCTCCTTTTTCATCTTCCGATTTGGTGTGGGTTCAACTTGAGCCGACGCAAATGGAAGCTTATGGATTATTTATGGCCGTTCTTGGCGGGTATCGGGATGCTGGGCGCAGTGTCTGAGATTCGTGCGAAAGTAGCGGGTGATTGGGTTGAAACAGAACAAACCAGAGCGGTGGCGATTTTAGAGTCGGTTCAGCAGTTTTCTTTGGATAAATTAAGAAGTGATACCTGCACCGGCCAGCCATCTTTAGATAGTCACGCTCAGCACCACGAAGCGTGTTTGTGGTATTTGAATACGGCAATCACGTTCAAAGATGTCGATTTTACCCTGTTACCCAACGCATCGGATTTTACGGTTCCTGCGCCGAGCGTGTCGCTGGTTGAAAGCGATGCCGTGTGGGTGGATGGTATGCTGAGTCAGTATGAGAAGCAGAAAAACCAATACATAAAAACCAGAGAAGCGCAGGTGAAGCAGCCACTAGAAAGCCTCTTCTGGTATGTAAGTCCTTACTTAGTCTGTTTCGCTATTGCTCTGCGCCTTACTAAAGTGACGGCAGAGCTTAAACTGGATAAGTGCGCAAATAATTAGTTCGACATAGACAGCGCGAACGACAGCAAAATAGGCAAGGTAACCACGCTTAGGAAGTTACCGAACAACACCATAGACGCGACCTTGGGAGGCTCGACATTGAACCTTTCTGCGAACAGGTAGTTCATCACGGCGGGTGGCAGCATGGTGAACAGCACCATCATCTGTAGGTGCAACGTAGGCAGCGGGATAAAGAAATAGATGATGGCAAAGGCGATGGCTCCTGTGAACAGCGATTGAGCCGTACACAGCAAGCCAACTTTGAGTCCGCTTAGCTTCAAGTTCACCATTTGCGAACCCAACGACAACAGCATGATGGGCACGGCTGCTTGGCCGAGTAGCGATGTTGCTTCGTAGATTGGATTCCATACTGCAATGCCAGACAGGTTGAGCGTCATCGCTAATGCTGCGGCTAAGAATATCGGCATCTTGAGGATCTGCTTGATCGGATTACCTTCACTCAACAGCGCCAAGCCAACACTAATGTGCACGCAAGCCGATACCACAAACAGCAGTACCGCAGGGGCTAACGCGCTTTCGCCAAAGGTATACGTGAACAGAGGAATCGCAAGGTTGCCACTGTTGCGGAACATGTGTGGCGGAGCCCAAGCTTTGAAGTTGAGTTTAAAGATCTTACAGATTGGAATCATCAATAAAGCGGGCACCAACACCGAAACCAAAGAAGCGGTGATGAGTGGCAGTTGCTCGGTGTCGAGGGGCATGGTGGTCAGTGATGCAAACACCAAAGCAGGAATACACACATCCATGTTGATACGATTGATCGGTTTGAAATCGGGCTTGAGCCAACGACCTACCGCAAAGCCAGCACTGGCTAAAGCAAAAACGGGAAACAGAATGCTGACGACCTGTTCGAACATAGAATTCCTTTCTAGATTTAGTGCTTCCATTTAGCTGAGAAACGAATGTTTTAGAGAGACGCCAAACGAAGCATAAAGTCGAGATGTATAAACATTAACCTATCAATATAATGACTTGGCGTCACCGAAGATCGTTGTCTGTGAGCGGTTAATTTATATTTCTTTGAATGAAGCACAAAAAAGACCAGTGGCATCAGCAACTGGTCTTTAAAGGCTAGATAAATCTGGACGGATTTTTAATTAACGACGGCTTGTCGCTGTCTAGCGATTGTTACTCGGTTTTAAGCCTAACTAACGAGCTTTTTGTAATCTTTGAAATTCACGTCATAAGCTTTTTCGCCGTAGATGTAAGTCTCGCTAACGGTTCTGTCGTCACCTAAGCTCATCAATACAAAAAGTTTTTCTTCAAGCTTGGTGGTTTGTTCCATTCTAAAGCGCATCAGCTGAGTTGCGTGTAGATCCAACACCACGAAATCCGCTTCTTTTCCGACTTCCAAGTTACCAATCTTGTCTTCTAGATGCAGTGAACGTGCACCGCCTAGTGTTGCCAAGAACAGCGATTTAGCCGGGTGCAGCTTCTTATGCTGTAACTGCATGATCTTATACGCTTCACTCATGGTTTGAAGAATTGAGAAGCTGGTTCCTGCGCCTACATCAGTACCCACGCCGACACGAATACCGTGATCTTCCATCTCTGGTAATCGGAACAAACCCGAGCCTAAGAAAAGGTTAGAAGTTGGGCAGAAGGCGATGGCAGATTCAGTATCGGCAAGGCGTTTACATTCACAATCAGAAAGGTGAATACCATGAGCAAATACCGAACGTTTGTGAAGTAGTCCGTAATGGTCATACACATCTAGGTAACTGTCGCGCTCTGGGAACAGCGATTTCACCCACTCGATCTCTTTCTCGTTTTCAGAAAGGTGAGTGTGCATGTACACGTCTGGATATTCTTCTAGCAGTTTACCGACAGTGGCAAGTTGCTCTGGTGTGCTGGTTGGCGCAAAACGAGGCGTCACAGCATAAAGTAGTCGGCTGCGGTTGTGCCATTTCTCAATCAGTTCCTTGGAGTCTGCGTAGCCAGATTCTGGTGTGTCGGTAAGGTAATCAGGCGCATTGCGATCCATCAATACCTTACCTGCGATCATGCGTAGGTTGCGCTTCTCAGCTTCTTCAAAGAACACGTTAACCGACTCTTTGTGCACGGTACCGAACACGAGTGCAGTGGTGGTACCGTTGCTTGCTAATTCGTCTAGGAATAGCTTCGCCACTTTGTGTGCGTAGACTGGGTTTTTAAAGCGCTTTTCTTCTGGGAAGGTGTAGTTCTCTAACCAATCTAGTAGCTGCTCACCATAAGACGCGATCATCCCTGTTTGAGGGTAGTGGATGTGCGTATCAATAAAGCCAGAGGTGATCAGCTTGTCTTTGTATTCTTTTACTTCGAGTGTTTTTGGTTGGCGAGCCAATACCTCATCGGCATGGCCTAAGTCGACGACATGGCCGTTCTCAACCACTAAAACACCGTCTTCAAAATAGTCGTAAGACTCATCGATACCGACATCTTTTGGGTCGGCGACGCTGTGTAAAATGCTGGCGCGATAAGCTTTGCGTTGCGTTGTCATGTTTACTTCCTTTTAATGACTTCAGCGACGTTATGGCCACTGAAGCTTTGCGACTTTTATTAGGCGATCTTCTCTTCCAATGGTGGTTCGCCTACGTCGCTTGGTTGACTGTGTTGCACGGTCAAATCCTGATTTCGATATTGTTTGGTTGGGCGCTTTTGTTCAAGTGCTTGGCCTTGATAGTGTGCGATCAGTTCACCAGCAACCGACACCGCAATTTCGGCAGGGTGTTTGCCATTCACCGCACTTATACCAATCGGGCAAAGCATGGTTTCAATTTGTTCTTGGCTATAGCCGCGTTGCTCTAAGCGGAAGTCGAACTTCTTGCGCTTAGTCAGAGAACCAATCATGCCAAAGTAACGGCTGTCTTCACGGTCAATAATGGCCTTAGTTAGGTCAAAATCGAGCTGGTGGTTGTGTGTCATCACGAGGTAATAGCTGTTCGGTGGCATGTGTTTCACTTCGCCAACCGGATCGTCTGAGACAAGCTTCTTCACACCGTGTGGTAGCGCTTCAGGGAACACTTCTTCACGTTCGTCAATCCAAGTCACGCGGAAAGGCAGGGTTGCGACAATGTGCAGCAGCGCTTTGGCAACATGGCCTGCGCCGAATAGCACAAGGTGGTTTTGCTGAGTGCCAATCGGTTCAAAGCTTAATGTTGCCATTCCGCCACAACACTGGCCCAAACGAGCGCCTAGGTTAAAACGTTCCACTTTGAGCGACTTTTCACTGGCAATCAGCATCTCTCGAGCCATTTTAGTGGCCACATGTTCAAGGTGACCACCACCAATCGTAGCGATGATTCGGTCACGAGTGACAAGCATCTTGGTGCCCGCATCACGTGGCACTGAGCCTCTGTCTTCAAGCACTGTCACCATGACACATGGTTCGTAGCTCTCTTCCAGCTTTGCCAGTTCGTGAATCCAATTATCATTAAACATATGTCCTCCTAAATCCCTTCTGTGCTTCCTAAGCTGTTTATTACGCCCTATGCCATATCTGTCAGCTCTAAGCCGTTTCTGATTGAGCATCGACCGAAGTCGGGGCTGTTTCAGAGACTTCCTGAATCGCCATCAAAATACGCTCTGGCGTTGCTGGTGTGTTGAGCTTAGGAATCGCTCCATCAACGGCCACGTAGCTAATCGCATCTTTCAATGCACTCCATACCGACATACCCAACATGAAAGGTGGCTCACCCACGGCTTTCGAGTTGAATACTGTGTCTTCTGGGTTGCTGCGGTTTTCCAAAAGGTGCGTTCTGAAATCAATTGGCATATCAGCAATCGCAGGGATTTTGTAGCTTGCAGGGCCGTTGGTCATTAAGCGGCCTTGCTGGTTCCACACCAACTCTTCCGTTGTTAACCAACCGACACCTTGTACAAAGCCACCTTCGACTTGGCCGATATCAATCGCCGGGTTCAATGAAGCGCCTACGTCATGCAGAATATCGACACGCAGAATCTTGTTCTCGCCAGTCAGGGTATCGATGATGACTTCTGAACAAGAAGCACCATAGGCGTAGTAGTAGAACGGACGACCACGCGCCTTCTCGTGATCGTAATAGATCTTCGGAGTGCGATAGAAGCCAGTGCTTGATAGCGAGATTTGGTTGAACCAAGCCAGTTCAACAAATGAGTTGAAGGTCATGATCTCATCGCGGATCTGCACCATGCCGTTTTTAAACACCACTTCTTCAGGCCACACTTTGAAGTGCGAAGAAGCGAAGTCGATCAGGCGCTGCTTAATGGTTATTGCGGCGTTTTGCGCGGCCTTACCGTTGAGGTCGGCGCCCGATGAGGCTGCGGTTGGTGATGTGTTCGGAACTTTGTCTGTGTTTGTAGCGGTGATCTGGATACGTTCGACATCGACTTGGAACTCCTGTGCAACGATTTGTGCCACTTTGATGTTCAAGCCTTGCCCCATTTCCGTACCACCGTGATTCAAATGAATACTGCCATCGGTGTAGATATGGATGAGCGCACCTGCTTGGTTCAAGAAAGTCGCAGTAAACGAGATGCCGAATTTCACTGGTGTGATAGCAAGGCCTTTCTTCAAGATAGGGCTTTGCCTGTTGAACTCAGCGATTTCTTTACGACGTGCGTGATAGTCACTGCTGCGTTCAAGCTGTTCGGTTATCTCAGGTAAAAAGTTGTCTTCAACGGTTTGGTAGTAATGGGTCACATTACGGCCTTCTTCGCCGTAGTAGTTCGCTTTACGTACTTCCAAAGGATCTTTTTTCAGGTAACGCGCAATCTCGTCCATGATGTGTTCAATCGTCATCATGCCTTGCGGGCCACCAAAGCCACGGTAAGCGGTGTTCGATGCGGTATTGGTTTTGCATCGATGACCGACCACAGTTGCATCGCCTAGATAATAAGCGTTGTCTGAGTGGAACATCGCGCGGTCGACAATAGAACTTGATAAGTCTGGTGAGTAACCACAGTTACCTGTAACGGTAATGTCGGCACCTTGAATCACACCGTTGTCGTCAAAACCGACTGTATATTGATTGTAGAACGGGTGGCGTTTACCGGTTTGCTGCATGTCTTCATTACGCAGCAGACGCATTTTGGTCGGTCGGCCTGTAAGGTGGGCAATCACCGCAGCCATACAGGCTGGAGAGGCTGCTTGAGTCTCTTTACCACCGAAACCACCACCCATACGACGCATATCAATCACGACTTTGTGCATCGGCACGCCAATCACTTCCGCAACCAGCTTTTGAACTTCGGTCGGGTTCTGTGTAGAGGTGTAGACGATCATGCCGCCGTCTTCGGTTGGCATTACACTACTGATTTGAGTTTCTAGATAGAAGTGCTCTTGGCCACCGATCTCTAGGTCACCAGAGATCACGTGTTTCGCTTTTTTCAGTGCTGCTTTTGAGTCACCACGCTGTTGAGTGTGGCTTTCTGTTACGAAGTGCTCTTTTGCCAGCGCTTCTTTCACATCAAGAATGGCTGGTAGCTCTTCGTATTCAATAACGGCTGCGTGCGCGGCTTTGCGTGCGGTTTCTAGATCGTTAGCTGCCACAGCAATCACAGGTTGGCCGTAGTATTCTACTTTGCCATCGGCAAGCAGTGGGTCGCCCGGTAGGATTGCACCAATGTCCAATTCACCTGGTACGTCTTTGGCTTGAATGGCAATCGCCACGCCTTCAAATTCGTAACACGGTGATAAATCTATATTGGTAATGTTCGCGTGTGCTTGAGTGCTCAGGCGTGCGTAGACGTGCAGCTGATTTGGGAACTCTAGGCGGTCGTCAATGTATACCGCTTCGCCCGTGACTTGCTTGGCTGCACTGTCGTGTTTTACGCTTTTACCTACGCCAGTTTTTAGGTCTTGTTTTGCAATGGTAACCATCTCTTCGTGGGTCATCGCATTGCTCTTGTGAACAGAGGAATTTGATTTAGACATAAGACGTTACCCTTGTTTCGATTTGGTTGTTTTTGTTCTGCTGTTCAATGAAGTAACGACGCAACATATTGGCTGCCGACAATGAACGGTATTCTTGGCTGGCACGGAAATCAGATAGCGGCTCAAAGTCGTTATACAGTTCCTGCATCGCTAACTTAATATTAGCGTCTGTCCATGGTTTGCCTAATAACGTATTTTCACAACGCGCCGCGCGCTTAGGTGTTGCAGCCATACCGCCGAAAGCGATACGAGCGTAAGAAACCTTGCCGTCTTCGATTTGAATATCAAACGCACCACACACCGCAGAGATGTCGTCGTCTAAACGTTTAGACAGTTTGTAAGCTCGGAAGCTGTCGTTAGTTGGCTTAGGAATGATGATCTGTTCAATGAACTCACTCTCTTTTTGCGCCGTCACTTTGTAGCTGATGAAGTAATCTTCAATCGGCATGGTGCGTGACTCGTCACCGCAACGAAGTTTGATCTTTGCGTTAAGGGCAATCAGCAGAGGAGGGGTGTCACCGATAGGCGAAGCATTCGCTACATTACCGCCGATGGTGCCTTGGTTACGCACTTGCAGTGAAGCAAAGCGATGCAGCAGTTCACCAAAATCTGGGTAGTGTTTTTTCAATAGTGAGTAAGAATCACTGATAGGCAGGTTGGCACCAATGATTAGATCGGTGTCGGTCTCTTCACATACCTTCATGTCTTCAACAAGGTTCACGCTGATCAGTGTTTCAATCTCACGATGGAATTGCGTCACTTCCAGCGCTAAATCCGTACCGCCAGCAACCAGCTTAGCGTTTGGGTGGGCTTGAAAAAGCTTGGCCAACTCATCGGTGCTTTTTGGGGAAAAAGCGGTGAGGTGACCAAGGCGTAAGTTGGCCTCAGTGTCTTGAATGCTTTCTAGCTTCTTGATGGTGTTGCGTTCAAGTTCAGCAAATTGGTCGATCAAAGGTTGGTCTGTTGAAAGTGACATCGCAGCATCAACAATTGGTCGGTAGCCTGTACAACGACATAGGTTACCCGCCAGTGATTCCATGACGTCTTCTTTGCTCGCATCGGGTTTGTTTTTGCCTAGCGCAAACATCGACATGATGAAGCCCGGCGTGCAGTAACCACACTGTGAACCGTGAAAATCAACCACCGCTTTTTGCACTGGGTGCAATGAGCGATCTCGATTTTGCAGATCTTCTACTGTGATCAGTTGCTTGCCATGCAGCGCTGAAACGAACGTAAGGCAAGAGTTCACCGAGCGGTATTGCAGTTGTCCATCAACCACTTCACCCAGAACTACCGTACATGCGCCACAGTCGCCCGACCCACAACCTTCTTTTGTACCCGTCTTATTTATCTTGGTACGAAGGTAGTTGAGCACTGTCATATTTGGCGACAGATTATCTTCGCGTCTTATTTCCTGATTGAGCAAAAAAGTAATCAAGAGACCTCCTTGTAAATCGACATATTTCCATGTGTATTCTTTTTGACTTCTAGGTCAATAATTATCCATCCTGACCCTGCGGTCAACTATTTATTTACAGAAATGTAACAAAGATGGCTTGTTGTGAATTGTATACAATTTAATTTTGGTCATAGTCGTCTGTTCTATAAGGGTTTGGATTGAGATTGAACAGTTTTATGGTGTGAATGAATGGATAGCTATGTATACAAGATAAAGACAAGATTTATGGCACTGTTGGGAGTGATTCTGTAGAGGCTAAGATCGTTGTTGAGGGCAGAATAGACTGTATTTTTAGATGGATGTGAGTCGATCGTCGTATTTATTTTTAGGGGAGAGGGCATAAAAAAGAGAAGTAAACACGAAGGCTTACTTCTCTCCAATTTTGTTAACGAAAAGCTGTTAACAAAAAGTTGTTAACCGATGGTTATCAATCGTTTGTTGAATCGTCTATGACTTACTCTTAAGAAGATCTGAGAACACGACATGCAGATCACTAGAAGCTGTGCTGCTGTCTAGGTTGAGCTTCGAACGAATATGGCTTAGGTGTTCTTGCATCAACTCTACGGCTTGTTGTTCATTGCCTGACTCTATCGCATCCAGTAAGCCTGAGTGTTCGTCTAGAGAACAGTTCGAGTGGTTGCCCGTTTCGTACTGAGCGATCAGCAGTGAAGTTTGCGATACCAAGCTGCGTTGGAAAGCCAGCAGTGGCGCGTTCTCTGCCATTTCAGCCAATTTGATGTGGAACTCACCAGACAAACGTAGGCCAGAGCCGTAATCGCCTTGGTCGAAAGCACAGTTCTCTTTCGCGACTAATTTTCTGCATTCTTCTATTTGAGCTTTGGTTGCGTTTTTCACCGCCAGCTCAGTGATAGCAATTTCCATCACTTCACGTGCTTTAAAGATTTGTTTGGCTTCGTCAACCGTTGGCGCAGCAATCACGGCTCCTCGGTTAGGACGGATCACCACAACTTGTTCTAAAGAAAGACGCAGTAAGGCACGGCGGATAATGGTGCGGCTAACGCTAAAGATTTCTGCTAACGCTTCTTCGCTTAATTTGGTGGCTGGTGGCAGCCTTTGTTCTAGTATCGCGTCGAAGATATGGCAGTAAACAACATCGTCTTGAGTCTGGCCTGTTACTTTTGTTTTTACACCTTTGGAGACAGAATTTTTGAGAGCTGTCATAGAGATAAGGGCCCTTGTTTAGTCGAGTTGGGTTGGTCGAGAATAATTCATGAGTATTACTCTATATTGTATACATTTATCTATACAATGCCACTGGATGAAAGTGCGATGCACGCTTATTTGTTAATGACTTATAACATTTAGTTTGCAGGGAACTGTGTGCAATCTTGAGCTTTAAGTCATTCGCCCTAAAACTAGACGCGATTATCGCCGCAGCTGTACGCCACGATCTGGCTGATTTCGCTCAGGCTACGACCTGACTGTTGCTGCCATTCGTTGAAGGCTTTACCCGCTGCCAGTTGTGCTCGCTTGGTGTTACGACCGCTATCAACCACGTCTGTGCTGCGTAGGTGTGCTTCAACATCTGATGACAAGATGAAGGTATCTTTACCCATTTGGCGCAGAGTGTAGGCACCAGTGTTACCGCCTAATCGCTTGCCGTGTTTCTTCAGATAATCCCAAAGTTCAGTGATACGTTCTGATGGCCAGTCGGCAACCATTTGTGAGAAGGAATCCGCCTCACGCTTAGCATTGTGGATCATGGTGGCATTGGCAGGGATGGTCATCACCTTAGTGAGGTGGCGAATAATGCGCGGGTCTTGCGC
The DNA here is from genome assembly GCF_020806305.2 of Vibrio sp. F13. Lineage (NCBI taxonomy): Bacteria > Pseudomonadati > Pseudomonadota > Gammaproteobacteria > Vibrionales > Vibrionaceae > Vibrio > Vibrio sp. F13. Next base: position 600,155 of record NZ_CP170176.1, read on the forward strand.
TTTTTGTTCCCACATTTCATTCGGCAGCATCAGCATTTTTTCGATATTGAATTCAAAGAACACTTCTTCAAATTGCGGCCATTTCTTCCTCACTACATTCCATGAAATACCACACTGGAATACTTTTTCAGTAAAGGCGGCTAGCCAACGATCGTCGGTGATTTGTGATAGCTCGGCTTGTGAAAGGGGCGCACGAACAATTTTTTCGAGTTCGGCCGCTCCGCCTTTGCGGTGAGCTGCACGTTGGTAAATAGTATCGAATTTTTCTTGGGTCATGAAGGTTCCAAATTACATCTGTGTATCTTGAGTATGTAGCCAATGCTTAATGATATGGGGTCAAATCTAGTAATTAAAACGAACTAGCAGAGCTTTAATTCCATCTGATACAAGGGCCACGTTTTGCCATTGAACTCTTTGACGCTCGGCTCTTTGTCGACCACCTGAAAGCCGGCTTTGTCGTAGCAACGTTTTGCTCCGATATTCTGCTGAAATACCGCCAAGCTGATGGTGGTGACATCAGGTATTTGTTTCGCGGCGTCTAATGCACTTTCTATCATTGATTGCCCAAGCCCTTTGCCTCGTTGGTTTGGGTGAATCGCAACTCGGCAGAAACGAAGTTCACTGTCTGACATACGTTGAAACTCCATAAAACCGAGCAAGTCATTAGCATTCGAGTTAGTGCTAGATGTGGAGAATGTGTAAAGCTCGACATGGGGCTCTTGAGAACGTTCAATGATGGAGGCGGCTTCTAACGGCCAACCAAAGGTTCGTCCGCCCCACAGTACATAGTCTTCGAGTGATGTGAACCAAGTGACGATCTCATTGGCATCGGAGGCTTTAAAGCGGTTTATTTCCATATCCTTGTCTCTTCCTTATCGCGTGTCTCTTTTTCTAAACCGCTAAACTTCCGTGCCCAACTGCTCAAGAAAGCCACGCATGTAATCGGTGCGCTTGTTGGCTTCTAACTTGGCTGATTCTGTATTCATGGTTTCTGCTAGCTTAAACAGCTTCACGTAGAAGTGGTCGACGCTGTAATGCTTGTCATCCAAGTCACGATGTTCAGCGAACGGGTCTTCGTGGTTATACAGCTCGGCGTTAAAGCTCTGACCCACATACAAACAGCGAGCGATACCAATTGCACCGAGAGAATCAAGGCGATCCGCATCTTGGACGATCTGAGCTTCTAAGGTTTCAGGTGTGATGTTGGCGCTGTAGCTGTGCGTGACAATGGCATGATGGATCTCATCAAGATAGGACGCGGGATAGTCGATAGATTTGAGGAAAGAGATCGCCTTATCTGCTGCCATTGTTGAGCTTTGGGCCCTGTCTGGGTGGTTCTTAGGAAAGGTGAAGCAATCATGAAGATAAGCAGCAGGTAACACGACTTCAAGCTTAGCTTGTTCTTGATCGCACAAAGCTTTTGCGGTTTTGACGACACGCTTAATATGGCTGATGTCGTGTGCTGCATCTTGTGTCATTTCTTGCTGTGCAAAATCAAGCAGTTGGTCTTCAAACTTTTCCTTCACGCGTCTCTGTCTCCATATTTAGACGTTAGCAATCTTGCTGATTACTTAGCATTTATCCCAAATCGACTTTAACAGTTTCAAGCGCGAGTTTTTATCTTTTATAAAAAGTATATCAACAAAAAAACCGACTCTGTGAGTCGGCTTAATAGAGGGGCTTGTCTACGTTGATAAAAGCATTATCAACGGCAGTCAGAGCTTAAGCTGCAGCTTGTTGAAGCTGTGCTAGCACATCATGCAGAGAAGGGCTGATGGTGTGTCCAAGCGCTTTCACTTCGTCACATGGCTCTACTAAATCAGGGATCTGGAAGCTGATCATGTTGGCTGCCATAGAAGCGCGAATTCCGTTGTTCGAATCTTCGAACGCTAGGCAGGTTTCAGGCGCAACACCTAGGCGTTCAGCCGCCAGCAAGTAGATCTCTGGGTGAGGCTTGCCGTGAGTCACTTCGCAGCCTGTGCTTAATGAGGTGAAGTACGAATCTAGGCCAGCCAGCTCAAGCTTCTTCTTTGCGATATCAAGCTGAGTGGAGGTCGCCACCGCGATTGGAATGTCATTCGATTTTAGCCATTCAAGCAGCTCAATCACGCCATCTTTTACTGGGATTGCTTGGTTTTTAACAATTGCACTGTAGCGCGTGCGCCATTCATTATTCAGCGCTGGGTAATCTAACCCTTCACCGTAACCATTTCGAAAAATCTGTTCGATGGTTTTTGCGTTACAACCAATGATGCCTAGGTAGACATCTTGCAAAAACGGAACACCTTGCGCGTGACATGCTTCTTCAAAAACCTGCATACAAAGTCGCTCGGTGTCGAGCAGCAGCCCATCCATATCAAAAATAGCAGCTTGAAAATTCATATCCGTGGTTCTTAATGTGTTGTCATCGTGAGGGCGGGTATTTTGACATAGTGTCTAGTGATAGGCGAGTCAACGTTCAGTAAGAATATATCCAATCGGCTCGGCAATATGCTTCTGCATGACTTTAAATGTGATTGATTGTGGTTGAAATAATATCGTTCAGTTATGAGCCTTGTGTTTTATAGGCCATCCAGATCTAACAGAAACAATTATGATTATTCCACATAACAAATCTAGCTTGTGCGTCTGGCTTCTTATTACATTTCATAAACTTACAGGTCGGTTTACGTGACCATAATCTTATAAAAAACAATTACCGGGAGCCTGCAATCATAGTGTGACCAAGCAATAAGTAAATGGCTGAGCTTAGGGAGAAAATAACATTAGTCCACATTTTTAGCAGGGTTGCTTATGTTGTATTTTGAGTTTCTATTTTTATTAGTCGTCCTTTATATCGGATCTCGGTATGGCGGTATTGGCTTAGGTGTTGTTTCTGGTATTGGTTTGGTTATCGAGGTGTTTGTCTTCAAGATGCCACCAACCTCTCCACCTGTCACCGTAATGCTGATCATTCTCGCGGTGGTAACCTGTGCTTCGATCCTCGAAGCGGCCGGTGGCTTAAAATACATGCTCCAAGTGGCGGAAAGGGTACTAAGAAAGAACCCGAAACGCGTCACCCTGATAGCTCCGTTCGTGACTTACTCGATGACTTTCCTATTGGGCACTGGTCACGCGGTGTATTCAATTATGCCTATCATCGGTGATGTGGCATTGAAGAACGGGATTCGTCCTGAGCGTCCAATGGCAGCTGCGTCTGTCGCGTCTCAACTAGCTATTACCGCATCACCAATTTCAGCCGCTGTGGTGTACTACCTCGCGCAGCTTTCTGATATTCAACACTCTATTACACTGCTTTCCATTTTGATGGTGACGGTGCCTGCAACGCTGTTTGGTACGTTTTTGCTTTCTTTGTACAGCCTGAAACGCGGCAAAGAACTGAACGACGATCCTGAATACCAAGCTCGTCTAAAAGATCCTGAGTGGAAAAAGCGTATCGAAAGCACCACGGCGACGTCTTTGGATGAAGTGCTTCCAACTTCGGCTCGTAATGCGGTATTGATTTTCCTATTGTCGATTGTCGTGATTGTTATCGTGGCGATGGTGCCTGAAATCAGAACCATCGTTGACGGAGACAAGCCAATCAAGATGTCGGTGATCATCCAAATGATGATGCTCTGCTTCGGCGGTATCATCTTGCTGGCGACCAAAACTGACCCACGTGATGTGCCAAACGGCGTGGTATTCAAATCGGGTATGGTGGCGGCGATTGCTATCTTCGGTATCGCTTGGATGTCGGATACCTACTTCCAATACGCAATGCCTCAGTTCAAGTCTGGCATCGTGGAAATGGTGACCAACTACCCATGGACGTTCGCACTAGCGCTATTCATCGTATCGGTTGTGGTGAACTCTCAAGCAGCAACTGCACGTATGATGCTACCGGTTGGCCTTGGATTAGGACTAGACCCAGCCCTGCTTATCGGCTTGATGCCAGCGGTTTACGGCTACTTCTTCATCCCGAACTACCCATCAGATATCGCAACGGTGAACTTCGATGTCTCTGGCACCACCAAGATTGGTAAGTGGTACTTCAACCATTCATTCATGTCGGTTGGTTTAATCGGTGTAGTAGGCGCATGTTGCTTAGGCTACGCACTGGCACAGATTTTTATCGCTTAATGTATTAGCTTTCTTTGAGATAGCTAAGACAACAAACAAAAACAGCGCCTAAATTGGCGCTGTTTTTGTTTAATCTGTCTTGGGGATTCGCTTTGATACGAGCTCTTAAGCAGTATTAGCGAGCCTCAAAAGCCAAAGACTGAATCGCTTCTTCGATAGTTAGGAAGTGGATCTTCATTAGGCACACTTCGGCTTTCTGGAACTCGTGATTTCGAATCAGTTTGGTCACGCTCTCAACCGAATACTGGTCTGCTAGTTTAGCTAGAGACAGTTGATTTGAGCTTGATTGCAGCGAGTAGCTGTCGCCAACTGAATCGATGAGGTAATCATCTTCGCCCAAGATCATGTCTGAGCATTCTGCTTGAAATTCGTGTTCGGATGCGACGTAAATAAGCTCATCATCACCGTCGAGTTTTACCAAAGATGGCCAACTGATCATTACTGCCCTTTCTATGTGCTGCTTACTGCTTTTAATAGTGGTGACGACAAGCAATTATATAAAAGTTATCGTCATCTGCTTTATACACTAATCGATTCTTGTCATCGATTCGTCTTGACCAAAAGCTAGACAGGTTGCCGACTAGTGGCTCCGGCTTTCCAATCCCTTCAAAGGGCGTTCTTTTGGCGGCTTCAATCAACTTATTTAGTTTCTTGAGCGTTTTCTTGTCTTGGGTTTGCCAGTATAGGTAATCTTCCCAAGCATTATCTGTAAATACAATCTTTCGATCATTCGTCATTATTCAATTCTCGAACGGTTGTATTTCCGGCTTCGAGTTGAGCAATAGATTCAGCCAATCTTTCAGCGTTTTTAGGCGAGCTCATTAGGTACAAGGTTTCTTGCATTGAATTAAAATGATCAAGAGACATGACCACTGCATCTTCTGAATCTCGTCTGGTTATTACCGTAACATCAGAATCGTCTACCACTCTATCGAGCACAGACTTAAGGCTATTTCTGGCCTCAGTAAAAGAAACAATATTCATCACTTATTTACCCTGTTGTTTTTGGATATGTTTAATCTTTCTATATACACAGAATAGTTAATCATTCATGAATTAACTATTCTACATGTTCCGCTTGTTGTACATGTTATATCAGAGGTTACACATGATCAACTTATGGTACATGTCATTCATTGTAAATATGCAGAGAGTTACTGACTCAAAATGCTATTTACTCAAAGATCGGCCTAATGGTGCGAAGTAACCTTGCAGGGCTTGGTATATCTGTTCTCGGTGCGCCATATCAGGATACACGGGGTACATATCAGGCTTGGTTGTGCCATCCACTAGATAAGCGTTCTTGATATCGGAACACGATTCAATCACGGATTCAAAAGCGCGCGCCATCATCTCTGTGGGTAGTGAGAAGTAACGGGCAGACATCGCTTTGTCGGCAATCACACTGCGAGCCACATAATCGTGTTTGTCCAAGTTATTGTCGCTAAGCAGTGTGGCATCAAACAGAGACATCAAACTTTCGTTTAATGGATGAGGTCGCACTGTTCTATCGTGCAACCAACAGTCGCTGGCGAACAGGATCTGCTTGCGAGGGCCAGAGGTATCGCCGATTTCAAACGCTTTCTCAGCGATATAGTGGTCAAATGCATGCCAAAACTCGTGAGCGAGCGCGCCAGCTCCGGCATTCTTCGCGAGGGCTAATTCTCGTTGGTTCGGGGCATAGTGTGCTTGTACGCCTTTTCTGCCGCCACTGCCGAACGCTAAGCCTAATGTGCCGCGAAGGCCAATCGCTTCTGGTGGCAAAGCCAAGATGTAAGCCAAGTCGGCTAGCGAATCGAATATTAGATTTGCGGCCAACTCTTTTTCTTCTTTCGTCACCCAAGCACCCACACGAATGCTGCCCATACCGAAGGTTTGTTTGATGTCCATGAATGACACCTGATCGCCATGTCGGTAGTCTGGGCCTTCGCGCGTTTTGTATTTAAAGTGAGTTAACTTCAAAAGGGTCCTTGGAAACAGACGTAAGAATGAATAGTGTGCTCAGTGAGATGCGCCTGTGTGAGATGCATCTCTTGGAATTAAAGGACGTTAGCACTTTTGATAGCAAATTGCCGAACAAAATTAGTTTAGATTGAGTTCGAAAGCTTCCCATGAAGTTGGGTTACCTTCACGAGTGAGTGGAAAGAGTGGCTGTTGTGGTTTTGCATAGCTTAATCGGTGCAGTCTTTGAGTTACGTGGTAGCTATCAAGCCCTGATACCGTGACCAAATCCAACGCTTCTAAATCAAGGTAGCCATCCGGCATCACGGCGCGTTTGGGTGCGTGAATCGTTATAACTTCACCGATCAACATTTGCGTTTGATTGCTTTCGATTGTTATCTGTTCTTTGAACGCTAACCCTATCTTTAAACTGCTCTCCAAGACGAAGGGAGCGGGGAATGTGTCGTCATAATAGGCCGTTAAGCCGACCGCGTTGAATTCTGAGACTGGTTTAGGGTAGCGAGCCGAGGTTTGATGGGCCTTTTTAACAAAGTCAGCACCAATGCTGTTAACGGTGAAGTACTTAGTTTCTAGGATGTTTTCTAGCGTATGACGTCGGCTTTTATCTGGGCGAACAATAAAACCAAGCAGCGCGGGATCAGACCCTAGGTGAATGACAGAGCTCACTATCGCAAGGTTTTCAAGCCCCTGTTTATCACAAGTACCAATTAGGTTGGCGCTTTTAAATCCAGATAGGGAGTTAACCAAACGAATGCGGTGGCGCGGGTCCATTGTTTGGATATCTTGTTTAGAAAGGGTCATGTCCTTCATATCTTCTCTTCTTCTCATTTATTGTTATCTTCGAGCATGCTCACTAACGGACTTATATGTACGAAGAATCCGCTTTTATCGATCAAAGAGCGCTTATTGGCCGTGGGCAGTTTGTCTCTTTTATCTCTGCTACAGCACAATGAACGAGATCCTTTGCATAGATTTACGTACGTTGACGTCCCTTTACATCACAGGAGCTAAAGTAATGATGTCGTCTTTATGAGTGTTAACAAATGAAAACAGTCCGCAATATCCTTTGGGCAATGATTGCCACAATGTCAGCCTTTTGGTTTGCGATGGAACCGCAATTATTCGCTTCAAGCGATGTCTTTGAATGGCGCTCAGCCATGATTCAGTACTCAGGTATTTTGTCTCTGGTGTTAATGTCCATCACAATGATCTTGGCGATGCGTTTGCCTATGGTTGAGAATTGGCTGAAAGGTATGGATAAAGCATATCGAGTCCATAAATGGCTCGGTATCGGTGGTGTTGCACTGGGTGTGACACACTGGTTGTGGTACCAAATACCTAAGTCATTGGTGGTGTCTGGTGTGTTAGATAAGCCTGTTCGACACGATGGTTCAGGGCCGCAAGCTGTTTTGACTGGATGGGAGTTATGGGTCAATGAATTACGCGGTATTGCTCAGAGTATTGGCGAGTGGGGCTTCTACTTGTTGCTCATTTTACTGGTGGCGTCACTATGGGCGGCAGTGAAGTACAAACCGTTTAAATTGTCGCACCGTCTGATGTCGGTTGCGTACCTGTTTATCGCTTTCCACTCAGTAATCCTGCTTAAACGAGCGTATTGGGGAGAACCTATTTATTATCTAACTGTGGCATTTGCTTTGGCTGGGTCTATCGCAGCGATTTACAGTTTGTTGGGCTTGGTTGGGCGTCGTAATCGTCATTCTGCTTCTGTCGTTTCCACTCGCTACTTTCCCAAAGCTGAAGTGATGGAGTTAGTGCTAAAGCCAAGTACATCATGGCGAGGACACAAAGCAGGGCAGTTTGCTTACTTACGCTTCGGTAATGAAGACCCGCACCCGTTTACCATTGTTTCGGGAAGCGAAGATTCAGAACTGCGTTTCTTGATTAAAGAGTTGGGTGATTTTACGAATGGTCTTTATGAACGAGTTAATGCGGGCGATGCGGTTACGGTGGAAGGGCCTTATGGTCGACTTGAGTTTGACCTAAACAAGCCACAAATTTGGATTGCTGGTGGTGTCGGAATAGCGTCGTTTTTTGCAACACTTGAAGCGCTCAAAACAGAACGAGATCATCCTCGTATTCAACTGTTTTATTGTACTCGCGGTGTTGATAAGCAATTAATCGATGAGTTGTGGCACCTAGCACACGCGGTTGGTGTGAAGTTGACCGTGATAGATACCTTGCACTCACCGCGGCTAAACGCCGGAAGAATTGTCAATCAATGTGGCGACCTCAACGAGTACGAGATGTATTTCTGCGGGCCGGAGTTGTTCTCTACATCACTGAAAAAAGAATTAGACACCTATCAATTTGATATTGAAAAGCACTACCACGAAGAGCTGTTTGTGATGCGTTAAAGCCAACTATTGGAGCTGTGATTGTTAAATTAGTCAATCGGCACAGTGTAAAAAGGCGTAAAGTCACTCAATTTGTTATTGCAGCGGTTTGCTATTGAGCGATACCATATAGGGCTGTTTCTTTGGTAAAGATGTAATTATGTCAGATGAAAAACTCGCACTCGAATGGATGCGCCAACAAGCTCATAAAGTTGACCCATACGTTATCGATCCATCGTTTGATGAATGCGTTGAGTTGCTTGATCCTGCCTTCAAGAAAGGCAAGAGTGTTGCTCAACTCAAGTATCTGTTATCAGAAGCAGATCGCCGAGCGGGCGCGGCAGAACGTAAGCATGCGGCTTTAAAATACGCCAAAGAGAAAAGCCCAAATGCTGGTCAAATCTTGCGACTGCAAAGCAAGCTTCAACAAGTTCAGTTGGCTCTCAAGCTTGCCACTGGCGATAACAATATGACCATATCTCAGTTCTGTGCGGAGTACGATGTCTCTAAGCGTGACGGCAATACGGCATGGAATGAAAAGTTGGTGGAGCAGGGTAAGAGAAAGTAGCGATCTCTATTTCTATTTTTTGATTTAGTCGTTTTTCTATTGAACTTTAAATCATGCTCGCAGAGCCGTTAACTCGGTATCTTGAACCCCAATCATTGATATGCATTGCCGTGGTTTGAGCGCGGCGTATTGTCTCAACGATGCCCTCATTATTTTGGTGACGCACTCATGAACCTCTCCCAGATTGACCTGAATCTTCTTTTCGTTCTTAAGCATTTACTCGAAGAAAAACACGTCTCTAATACCGCAATGTCTCTGAACATGAGCCAGTCTTCGGTAAGTCGTACGCTACAAAAAATGCGTACCTTCTTTGATGATGAGCTGCTGGTACGTAAGAAGTATGGCTATGAGCTGACCCCAAAAGCAGAGTCGATTAAAAACGATATCAACACCGTTATTACTAACCTGGAAAAGTTGGTTCATAAGCAGTCGTTTGACCCAAGCAAGGTTGATAGTACTGTGAAATTTTATGGCTTACTGCCTCAAATTAATACCTTAATGCCCAAGGTGATCGCTAAGATCCGCAAAGAATCGCCGAACATGATCGTGAGTTTAGATTCTGCGCCCAAGCGTCATTTCGAAGCCTTGGTCGCAGGTGATGTGCACTTTGCCTTATCTTCGCATCAGCCACCTTCTGCTGAGCAAAATATCTATCGTATGACAGTGGCGAAGCGCACGTTCCGTTTGTTGATGAGCCGAGAGCACCCATTGGCGAATGAAACTCTGACCCCACAAAAGCTGGCGGAATATGATTTTGGCCAAGTCTCTCTACAAGGTGAGAAAAGGCTCTCTTTCGAACACAAATACCAAGAACTCGGTTTAGCCAATAAAAAGCAGCGCCTGTCTGCACCTGTGCAGTTGAGTAACTTCAGCTCGGCGCCAAGTATTGCTGCTGAAACCGACATCATCTTTCACCTTCCAACACCTTTTGCAGAAGCAGCGTGTCATGATCCCCGCCTGATCACCAGAGAAGTCCCAGAAGAACTCCACTTGAGCTTTCAAGAAGTTTATTTGTACTGGCACAAGCGATTTCATGATGACCCGATGTGTGAATGGGTACGTGAAATATTCAAAGACCTCTATGTAGGCAAAGATACGTACTCTTAAAAGAGAGTGACTTCTAGTTAAGTAAGCACCGAAGTCTGAGTGATTTGAGAGCCGTTATTCGCAACATCATCAGTTTCATATCAAGCATAAGATGAAGGTAACTATCCGTCTGGCGGATAGCGATATTCTATTTTGGCGATAGCATTATGCTTGAAGCGAATGATTTACGCCGCTCTAATTGAGAATAATTATTAAATGCAATCTCAATTTAAGTAGAGCCAAGATGAACACTATTCAAACGTTTACTCGTTCCCCCCTTTCTAAGTCTATAGCTGCTGCGTGTTTTGTATTCCCTGTGATGGGCTTTGCTAACGAACAAGTAAATCAAGTTGATACCGAAGCTTTGACCATTGAAGCGACGACTATGGAAACCATGGTTGTGACAGCAGCTGGTTATGAGCAGGTTGTCACTGAAGCGCCAGCGTCGATCAGCGTGATTACTCGTGAGCAGCTGGAAAACCGATCGTATAAAGATCTGACAGACGCGCTGCGTGATGTACCTGGTGTGATAGTGACAGGTGGTGGTTCGAGCCAAGACATTTCAATACGTGGTATGCCTGCAGAATACACGGCGATTTTGGTCGATGGACGCAAGCAGTCTGGCCGTGAAACACAACAAAACAGCAGTGGTGGCTTTGAGCAAGATTGGCTACCACCTCTAAGCGCGATTGAGCGAGTTGAAGTCGTGCGTGGCCCAATGTCGACGCTTTACGGTTCAGACGCGATTGGCGGTGTGATCAACATTATCACTCGTAAAGATTATCAAGAGTGGTATGGCAGCGTACGTGGTGAAACAACACTGCAAGAGAACTCAGACTCGGGCAATTCATATCAAAGCCAAGTGCATCTAGCGGGCCCTCTTATTGATGGCTTGTTGAGTGCTTCTTTCTCTGGTTTATATCAAGAGCGTAAGGAAGATGAGATTCTTTACGGATACGGAGGCAAAACATTAGAGAGTTACCGTGGCGCACTACACTTGACGCCTACGGATGACGATACTTTCTCGTTTGATTACACCTATCACGATCAAGAACGAGTGACGACGGATGGAAAATCGAAAACCACAGATTCTGAGCGTGTGAACAATCGTCAATCATTGGGCCTATCTCACTCAGGCAACTACGACTGGGGCTCGGGCACTTCATACATCAACAATGAAACGGTTGAGAATGAAGGCGGAGAAATGGAAGTGGAAAACCTGACTCTGAACTCACAATGGTCTATGCCTGTGCTTGAGGCGCACTACCTAACTATCGGCTTCAACTATACACGTCAGGAGCTGACAGATTCTGCAGAAGATCATGTCTTCAAAAATAACCAATGGTCACTGTTTGCGGAAGATGAATGGTACATCACCGATTCTTTTGCTCTAACAACTGGCCTCAGATTTGATCAAAATGACGTGTTCGAGTCTCATCTGAGCCCTCGCGTTTATGGTGTGTGGAGTGTCGACTCATATTGGACAGTGAAAGGCGGTGTTTCAACGGGTTATCGAGCACCAGGCTTAACTGAGATGGAAGCGGGTTGGGCGCAAGAAAGTTGTGGTGGCGACTGCTCGGTTTACGGTAATCCTGATCTAAAAGCCGAGACGTCAGTGAACAGTGAAATGGGCGTGTACTTTGTTGGCGATGCCGATTTAAGCTCGAACTTCACCGTGTTCTACAGTGACTTTAAAGACAAGATCGACAAGAAAGAGCTGAGCACTAACTGTGGCCGACGTGGTTGTGATTCTACCTACGTGAACATTGAAGACGCGATTACTTACGGTGCTGAATACACGATAAATAAAGGCATTACCGAGGCGATTTCTGTCGGTTCGACGTATACCTATACACATACTGAGAAGCAGTCCGGTGAAGATGAGGGTAAGCCACTAACGCAAATTCCTGAGCATTTAGCTACCGTAAATGCAGATTGGCAAGTACGTGATGATGTCCAATCTTGGATACGAGTGACATACCGTGGCAAAGAGTCAGAACCGACAACGAGTAGTTCAAAAACACAATACGAAGCGCCATCAATTACTTATGTTGACTTAGGTGCCAACTGGTATGTGCAAAAGAACCTTAAGGTGATGGCTGGTATCTACAACCTATTTGATGAACAAACCGATTACGAAGAGTTTGGCTACGTTGAAGATGGTCGTCGTTACTGGTTAGCAGCAGAAGCGTCATTCTAGATAAGAGGTTCATAATGAAAAAGATAACAAAATTACTGATGCTTTCATTTGTTGGATTATCGGCTGCTAATGCTAATGCTAATGCTAATGCTAATGCTAATGCTAATGCGGTATACACAGTAGAAAAGGACATCTTGTTTAAGACGGTAGAAGCACGAGAGATCAAGCTTGATCTCTACCTTCCCAAAACAGAAGCAAAGGTTGATGGAAAATATCCGTTGCTCGTTTGGGTACATGGCGGTGCGTGGAAGCGTGGCACTAAAGACGATATTCCGACTAAAAACCCGTTGTTGCTTAATTCTGTTTTGGATGAAGGTTATGCGTTGGCTGCGGTCGATTATCGTTTAAGTGGCGAAGCAACTTTTCCAAAACCAGTCGCGGATATTAATGATGCTATTAACTATCTTCATGACCATGCTAACAAGTACAATCTTGCCGCCGATAACGTGGTTATGATGGGGCGTTCAGCTGGTGGTCATTTAGCGGGATTGGTCGGCGCAAGTAATACGTACGGTGACATTAGCTTTTACTCAGAACCTAAGTATCGAGTGGCTGGAGTTGTAAGCTTTTTTGGCCCGACGGACCTGCTGGAACTAGGTAATAAAGGGAACAGACCAACCAGTAAAAAGTCGTCGGTGTCACGCTTTTTAGGTGATATCCCGAGTGAAGTACCAGAGCTAGCGGCACAAGCTTCAACGACCAGTTATATAAACAGTGATGCTCCGCCTTACATTCAGTTCCATGGAACACTGGATAAGCGAGTGCCTTTAGCGCAAAGCCAGATCCTCAAACATGCTTTGGACAAGTACGGCATTGAGAATCAGCTGTTTATCGAGGAGGGTGTTGGTCATAGTGCTCCAATTTTTGATACCGATAAGTATGTACCGCATGTGATTGCGTTTTTAAAGCGACATTATCCAATTAAATAATCTCTACTTTTGTGACGTTACAACGCGCTAGAAAGCATTCATTGAGCCATTTAAAGCCAAGTTGATCACTAAGGTTCAACTTGGCTTTTTTATTGGAAGCTTTCATAAGTATCTGGAGTCATTTCTAACTTCCCTTTTATGATTCGATCGTCATTTATTAGATCGAACAAAACCGTGTTCACCTTCGATAATCGAGTTATTCATCAGTTAAAGGTGGTGGTTATTGTGTGTTTCATCACGCTTTGTTCATAACTGACTCTAGCTTATCGACGACCTTGATAAAGGCTTCAATGTGCGCGATACACTATTTTTCGCCCATTAATCAATTTCACTTGTGACAAAGTTATCAGAATTATGCATTTTCGGTAACGTTCCCGAAATTATCGATCTATCATCCACTCAGATACAAAAGTGAAGTAATCAACACGACTGATTTCTATTTCTTCTTCGATATAGAGCTTATACATCAAAAGTATAAGCCGAAATGTGCTTACGAATTGTTTTGGGAACGTTTGCAAATAATCCAAAACAATTAACGTGAGAACATCAGAATGAAACGACACATTTTAGCGGTTGCTGTAACAATGGGGCTAATGACTACATCGGTATTAGCAAGTGAAGACGTTGCAGCATTAGAGCAACGTATTAATGAATTAGAACAAAGGGTTGCACAAACAGAGCAGGTCTCTACCGAGGCCAATGAAAAGGCTTCTTCGTTTGAGTTTCACGGCTATGCTCGCTCTGGGTTATTGATCAACGACGACCTAAACGGCGCGACAGGTACTGGTCCTTACATGACAGCGGCGGGTGCCATTGGAGCTCCAATTGGACGTCTTGGTGTTGAAGATGATCATTACGTTGAAGCGAACTTGATTCATAAGCGATTTGCAGACGATGGCTCTAGTGCTTTGTTTCGCATCATGTTGGCCGACAGTACTGAGACAAATAACGAGTGGACTGCCAGCGAAAGCCAGTTGAATGTGCGACAAGTGTATTCAGAACTGAACCGTCTGAGCATGTTCTCTGAATCTGAAGCGTTTTCTGAAGCAACGTTTTGGGCGGGTAAACGATTCGATCGCGACAACTTTGATATTCACTTTTTCGATTCGGATATTGTCTTCTTATCAGGTACTGGTGCGGGCGTTTATGACGTTCAGATGAGCGACAACTGGAAAGCGAATTTCTCTATTTATGGCCGAGATTTTGGTGAGATTGATAGCTCGTCAACAGATGTAGAAAACTACATTGCAACCATGAATAACCGTATTGGCCAATGGCAAGTGATGTTGAGCGGTATGACCTCAGCAGACAACGATAGCCGCCTAAATGGCGCAGCTGAAAGCGGTGTACACGCAATGTTTGCGTACCATGGAGACAACTTCTTTGGTCTGAGCGAAGGCTTCTCTAAAACGGGTATGTTAGTGGGTAGTGGCCTAGGTGCAGAGCTAAAAGGCATCGGTTCAAATGGTGATCTACTGGATGACGCGAAAGCCGTTCGCCTGTTTAGCTACGGTGTCACTCGCATTGGCGACAACTGGCGCTTAGCACCTGCATTAATGGCAGAGCATAGCCAAGACCGTTTGAAGAAGAATGACGAGTTCACATGGGCTTCTTTAAACGTTCGATTAGCTCAAGAGTTCACAGAGAACTTTGAGATGGTTTACGAAGGTTCATTGCAATACATGGATTTAGACAACTCGACAGAGCAAGCGAGCGGCGGTTTCTACAAAGCGACAGTTGCACCAACACTCAAGCTTTCAACTAGCACTGGTTTCTTTGACCGACCAGAACTGCGTTTCGCTGTGAGCTATGTGGATTGGAGTGAAGACCTAAATGGTTACTCGATCAGCACTGAAGCAGATGCTGCAACGATGGGAGAGGGCGGCGAGGTTCTGTTTGCACTGCAGATGGAAACTTGGTTCTAATTGCTTGATATATCGTTTAGATAGAGAGTGTTACTCATGATGTGATAGTCGCATCAGCAAATGCCAACCTTATCGTTTCAACTCGAAGGTTGGCATTTTTTATCTTGGGATAACCTGATCTCTGAAATAAATCGCTAGCAAGACTCTCGGTCAATAGTGGTGAAGGTCAACACCATCTTGCTCATTTCAAAGCCTTTTTTCTCAATACGGTCGAGTAGCAGCTTGGCTCCATTTTCTCCCGCTTTATCAAACGCATAGTTAAACGTAGACAGCGTTGGTGTGCATACTGAAGCGAGCTCATCGTCACCTACACCGAGCACCAATATATCCTTTCCTGGAACGAGCCCTGCTTCCTGAATGGCTCTGATCGCACCGATTGCGATACGGTCAGTGGCGCAGAATAGGCCGTCGAGCTTGGTGTGCTCCTTGAGATACTGCTTCGCCAGTTGGTAACCTGATTCTATGGTGAAGTCGCCACGGGCGTGAAATTGCAGTGTGAGGTCGTTAAATTGAAGCGATTGAGCGAAGCCTTCCGATCTCATCTTATCAACCGCAATATCATCACCTTGCACACCGATGAATCCCATATGCTTACAAGCTTTCGCTATGAGGCGATTACCCGCTTCAAACCCTACGCGAGTGTCGTCGTGCACAATGCTTGGGATGTTAAACATTGACCCGTCTTGACCAACCAATACCACGGGTACGGCAGAGCTTTGAATCGCTTTGACTAATTGGTTGTCGAGGTGGGTCGCGTACAGGATGATGCCTTCAACACGCTTCTGGTTAAATATCTGAATATATTCAAGTTCTTTATGGTGTGTTTGGTGTGTGCTCGCTAATAATACATGCTTGCCCGCTTGCTCTAAGACGGCGGTTAAACCATCGACACCCTGAGAGGTGGCATGGGAAGAAACCCTAGGAACAATCACGCCAACCAGGTTGGTTTTTTGGGACTTTAAGTCTTTAGCGACTTGGTTTGGGAGATAGCCACACTCTTCAACCGCTTTACGCACCTTCACCTTGGTCGCGTCTTTTACGCCATACTCATCATTGATTACTCTTGAAACCGTCGACTTGGAAACTCCAGCGAGACGAGCGACATCATGAAGACTAGCCATTATTCATTATCCAATTGTAATTTTAGTTTTGGGATTGTTTGCAAACAGAGCATCAAATTTACCTGTTATTAGGGGATTTTAACCCTGTCTTCTTATCCTAGGGAGATAATTTGAAGATCATTCTCACATTATTGAGCAGTTATCTTTGATCATTTGTTATTTCTAGGCAAAAATTTGTTTTGCAAACGTTCCCGAAAATTCAAAAGCTCAAATGATAATCCAATGGGGTATGTAATGAATTATCCAAAAATAGCAAAAGAGCTGCTTTCTCTATTAGGTGGTAAAAGTAATATCACCGCACTCGCACACTGCGCGACTCGTCTGCGTCTTGCTGTCGCAGACCAAGATAAAATTGATGAACAGGCGATTGATAACCTAGAAGGGGTCAAGGGCCAGTTTAAAGTAGCCGGTCAATATCAAATCATCTTTGGTTCAGGCATCGTCAATCAAGTTTATGCTGAGATGGCAAAGCTGACTGAGATGACAGAGATGTCGACTAACGATGTGGCGTCTGCAGGGGCTGAAAACCAAAACATCATACAGCGCGCGGTTAAAGGCCTGTCTGATATTTTTGTACCAATTATTCCTGCGATTGTAGCTGGTGGTTTGTTGATGGGTATCTACAACCTATTGACGGCTCAAGGTTTGTTCATTGATGGCAAATCTTTAATTGACGCTAACCCGGGTTTGACCGACCTAGCAAACATGATCAACACATTTGCTAATGCACCTTTTGTGTACTTACCTATTTTATTAGCATTCTCAGCGAGCAAGAAATTTGGTGGTAACCCATACCTTGGCGCAGCTTTAGGTATGTTGATGGTTCACCCAGACCTTCTTAACGGTTGGGGCTTCGGTGGCGCATCGGTGGCAGGCAATATTCCGGTTTGGAACATTCTAGGTTTCGAGATAGAGAAGGTTGGCTATCAAGGTTCTGTACTGCCAGTTCTCGTTTCTGCGTTTATTCTCGCGAAAATTGAACTTGGCCTGCGTAAAGTCGTGCCTTCAGTTCTGGATAACTTGCTAACGCCGCTACTGGCTATCTTTGTGACAGGCTTACTCACATTCACCGTTGTTGGTCCATTGACTCGTGATATCGGCTTCCTGCTTGGTGACGGCCTAAATTGGTTATACAACAGTGCTGGCTTCATTGGCGGTGCGGTGTTTGGTTTGATTTATGCGCCGTTTGTTATTACTGGTATGCACCATAGCTTTATTGCTATTGAAACTCAGCTGCTTGCGGATATCGCAACGACTGGCGGTACGTTCATCTTCCCTATCGCGGCGATGTCTAACGTGTCACAAGGTGCAGCGGCACTGGCGGTTGGTTTCATGAGTAAAGATAAGAAAATGAAAGGTATCGCGATTCCTTCTGGTGTGACTGGCTTGCTTGGTATTACTGAACCTGCAATGTTCGGTGTGAACTTGAAGCTTCGCTATCCATTCATTGCTGCGGTTTGTGCTGCTGCGGTTTCAAGCGCATTTATCACCATGTTCAATGTGAAAGCACAAGCACTGGGTGCGGCGGGTATTCCTGGCATCATCTCAATATCGCCAGAAAAAATTGGCTACTACGTGGTAGGTATGATTATCGCGTTCGTGACTGCCTTTGCGCTGACCGTTGTTTTAGGTCTGCGTGAGAGCAGTAAGCAAAACATTAAAGCAACAGCTTAACGTTTATCCCTAGAAGTGAAGCCCCCTTTTCATTTCCTAAGCTTTGGGGTGCTAGCTAGGTGATTTAGCTTAGCTAGCCTTTTTATATTTTTACATGATAGCGTGAAGTGTCACCTTGCTTTTGGTTGCTACTGCTTTCGGTTGTCATGATTTTCAGTTTTAAGGTAAGAAAGATGAATCAAGTTTGGGTAACTGGAGACGCCGTCGTCGACCTCATTCCGGAGACTGACGCGACATTATTGAAATGTCCGGGTGGTGCTCCTGCCAATGTCGCGGTTGCGATTTCTCGCCTTTTAGGCAAAAGCGCCTTTTTCGGCCGAGTGGGTAACGATCCGTTTGGCACTTTTATGGAAGTGACTCTGCAAAAGGAAGGTGTGAATACCGAGCGTTTGGTGAAGGACCCTGAACAACGTACATCAACCGTGGTGGTTGATCTTGATGACCAAGGCGAGCGCAGTTTTACGTTTATGGTTAAGCCAAGTGCCGACCAGTTTATGTCTGTTGAAGACATTCCCGAATTTAAGAAAAACGAGTGGCTACACGTCTGCTCAATCTCTTTGGCTAATGAACCAAGCCGAAGCAGTACCTTTGAAGCCATTCGACGCATGAAAGCCGCAGGCGGGTACATCAGTTTCGATCCAAACCTTCGCGATGAAGTGTGGCACAACCCATCTGAAATAAAATCTGTTGTCATGAAAGCGGTTGAGTTGGCGGATGTGGTTAAATTCTCTGAAGAAGAACTGGATTTCTTAACCGATTCAACTTCGATGGAACAAGGTTTGGCTAACATTGCAGATCTTAACAACACGCTTGTTCTGGTTACGCAGGGCGCGAAAGGCGTTTGGCGAGTATTTGAAAACCAAGGTGTGTTGATTTCAGGTCGCTCAGTGACGCCAGTGGATACCACGGGTGCAGGCGATGCTTTTGTTGGCGGTTTGCTTGCAAAGCTTTCTCAAGATGATGAGTGGAACAATCAACAAGTCGTCGATTCTGCAATTCAGTGGGCGAATGGGTGTGGTGCACTGGCGACCACGCAAAAAGGCGCAATGACCGCACTTCCAACGCAAGAAGCTCTTACTCAGTTTATTCAAAAAGACTCTTCAAATACGAATGCCGTAGAGGAGAGTGTATGAGTTTGAACTCGAACTGGACAGTAGAGCAAAGATATCGCCGTATAGAAGATATTTCTCTAGAGAGTATTGATGCGATGGTAGAGCTTCGCAAACAAGACTCTGGCTATCCAAGCTACCATATTGCGCCTAAGTTTGGTCTGCTTAATGATCCGAATGGTCTGTGTTTCTTTAATGGTGAACACCACCTATTTTACCAATGGACGCCAGTTGGCCCCGTCCATGGTATGAAGTACTGGTACCACCTTTCTACCAAAGACTTCGTTCATTTCGAAGACCACGGCATTGGCTTGCACCCAGACCAAGATTACGACTCTCACGGTGTTTACTCTGGTGGTGCATTGGTTGAAAACGACAATGCATTGTTGTTTTTTACAGGTAACAAGCGCGATGGAAATTGGTTGCGAGTGCCAACTCAATGTTTTGCCAAGATGTCTGCTGACGGCAAAATAGAAAAGCACGGCGTGGTTATCGAAAACGATCACTACACCGAACATTTCCGAGACCCAAAAGTGTGGAAACAGGGCGGCGATTATCTGATGGTTGTGGGTGCTCAAACGCCTCAAAATACTGGCTCTATGGCGCTATATTGCAGCCGAGACCTGATGAATTGGCAGCACAAAGGTCCAATTCAAACTCGTTACAACAACCTTGGCTATATGTGGGAATGCCCAGATTTCTTTGAAATAGAGAATCAGTCGGTGATGCTGTTTTCTCCACAAGGTGTGTCTAGCGAAAATCCATACGATTTCAAAAATATCTACTCGGTGGCTTATATCGTCGGTGACCGCCTAAATCTCGATTCGGTAGAACTGGAAAACCACCAAGATATTGCGCAACCAGATTATGGCTTCGATTTCTATGCACCACAGACTTATTTAGATGATACAGGCCGCCGTATTCTGATTGCTTGGATTGGTCTGCCTGAGATTAATACACCATCTAATGAGTATCAGTGGGCGGGCATGTTGTCGTTACCACGCGAACTTCAAATCCAAGATGGCTATCTTGTTCAGTCTGCTTTACCTGAATTGAAAGCGCTACAGGGTGAAGCTGTGGTGGTTGAAAATGCTCTTGAATTGGATACAACCAGCTTCATGGTTGAGCTCGAAACTGATACTGACGAGTTTGAGTTTACACTTGCTAACGTTGCGGGTGATAACATCGTGTTCAGTGCTACAGAAAAGGAGTTCATGCTTGATCGCAGTAAGATGTCTCAGCTCTACGCGGAAGAGTTTGGCTCAGTGAGAAAAGCACCGAGGTTGAGCACCAAGCAAACCATCGAGGTTTATGTTGATAAGTCAGTGATCGAAATCTTTATCAATGGCGGTAAGCACACAATGACCAGCCGTTTCTTCATTGATGACTTGAGTTCATTGTCGATGACTGGTGACGTGAACACCGTTTATCACTCGATGAACCCAATTAAAGGGTTGGACAACTAACCTCCGCTTATCTCCATCAAGAAAGCCGCTGATCAACAGCGGCTTTTGTTTGGTCTGCGACATCACTATTGTGCTAACTCTTTGACCTTGTCCATTCCCCGTAGCCCTGAATCTCAAGTCCATTTAGAACAAACAACCAACGCTAAGGTCGAATGTTATTGAAACTGACCTTCTGCGTTCCGTCATCTTTATTCAATAGCTCCACCACATCGCCTTGATAGTAATACGGTTCCATTGGCACCTCGCTGTTGGTCGGCCTTGCGTAATGCAATACTGCTGGCTTCGCGTCAACTTGCTGAGCGAACAAATAGCCAATCAGCGCATGTTCAAACTGGTGATAACCGTTGCCCCAATGGAAAGCTTTGGTGCGTTTTGGGTCAAGCCCGACACCGCCGTATTTGTGGTCGACCCATACATCATGAAAGGTCGGTAGGGTGTATTGCAGGACGTCTTTCATTGAACCATCGACAAGCGAAACCGTCATGGCTGCTTGATCAAGCTCCGCCCACTCCCATGATGACGCCCAATTTGTGTTTGGTCTGCTTTGCCAGCCAGTTATCTCTTGTCCTTTCCACGCTTTCTGAAGTTCTTCGCCATAATATTGGGATACACTCACGAAATTTTTCTGATATTGCGCATGAACGAGAGTGTGTTTCATCCCTTTGATGCCAAACTCTTTCCATTCAGAGTTATTCAATGTTTGGCCTGTAAGGTAAGTCATCCAATACGCTTTGATGGTGTGCCCAAAATCGTTGTGATTAGCATTCGGCATCTTGGCGGCTTTGCTGTGAATGGCCCCGTAGAAGCGTTGTTCATCTTCAGAGTGGTAGTGCTCGACCATGGTTTGTGTCAGCCAACTTAGATCATCAAGCCATCTTGTCTTGGTGGGCTCTTTTAGCAGGGGAGCGACTAACAGCATGTAACCGTTAATCTGATCAAGTTGCGCGACCAGTTCACGCTGTGTGGCTTTGCCATCTTCACCATCCGCAAGTACCCAAGCAAGACCGCTGTTGTCGCTAAGTCGATATTTATCAAAGATAAAAGCTTGTTGTGCGATGAGTGCTTCTTCTACCTTTTTGTCTTGAGTCAGGTAGTAGTACATGGCAAGGCCAACTAATGCATACGCTTGATCTTGAGAAGTACGCTGCTGCCAATTTTGGCCTACTTTTCCCTCTTTTGTGTAGCCGATAAAGCCGCCGTTTTGCTTATCTTCTAGCTGATCAATGATGTAGTAGGCTCCTTGCTTGGCAAGCGCTAAAGCCTGCTTATCGCCACTAAGGTGGTAGAGCACGCCATAGGCATAAGTTTGACGTGACTTCATCCGCGTAAACTCTTTGCCAAAGTGTGGCGTGATCCAGCCTTTGTTTAGTTCATGGCACACATCAGAAACATCGAGCAAGGTACCGTCATCACAGCGGAAAGTAGGGAAGTTTCCTACCGGTTCTCCTTGAGCGCTAGGCATTAACCAATAAGGTGCAAGCCCTTCAGTCGCATGGTTGAGCCACTCTTCTCCAGAAGGAAGATGGGCGTTGGCAGATACGGCGAAGCTAGTAATACTGAGTAATGCGATCGTTGCTCGTAACATGATGTTTATCTTAACTATTTGAATTTATTTGAATATAAACAATCACATCTGCACATTGTGATTAGGCGATCACAATCGACCAAATTAATAAGGTTTAGATAAAAGCTCACAGACTAGTGAGCTTTGGAAGGGTGTCTTGTATTTTATACTGGCTTGCCCGCCTCATCTTCTTCAACCACATCGGTTTCTAAGCTTGCCTCTGCCAGCCATTTTTGTATCGATGGACTGTTAAGCACACGTTGTTGATACTGCGATGCCTTTTCGGAAAGTTGTATTCCATAGGTTTCTACGCGCAATGCGACGGGTGCAAACATCGCATCGGCAATCGACCATTCACCAAATAACCATCCCTCTGGGTATTGTTCCATTTGTGCAGACCATATTGCATCAATACGAGCGATGTCTTTCAGTGCGTCTTCACTCAGTGTGAGCTTTCGTTGTGCGCGGCAGTTCATTGGCATTTCATTTCTGACGGCAAAGAACCCAGAGTGCATCTCGGCGGAAATTGCTCGGGCATGGGCGCGTTCTTTCACTGAGCTAGGCCACGCTGCACCGTCCAAATAGGCATCGTTAACGTATTCGAGAATCGCCAATGAATCCCACACCGCAACATTACCATCAACTAGGGTTGGAACCTTGGCCGTTGGCGTCACTTTCGCCAGAGTGTCGTAAAAATCAGAGGTGAACAGCTTGAGCTTGATGACTTCTGCATTCAGGTTGTAGTTGTCGAATATTAGCCATGCGCGCAGTGACCAAGTTGAGTAGTTCTGGTTTCCAATATAAAGCTGCATCGTTGCTTCCTTGCGTTTGGTGGGCATGCATTTGAGATTAGGGGATTGTATTGCGGCGCACTAACGGATAATTTTGATGCAATACATTAACAAAAACGATGGGTGGTGATTTCAATATGGATATTGATGCTTTGCGAGGCTTTCTCGCGTTTGTAGAAACCAGTAGTTTCACTCGTGCAGCGAAACAGATAAATCGCACCCAATCGGCATTCAGTGCTCAGATGCGTAAGTTGGAAGAAGAACTCAACGTCACTCTTTTCCAGAAAGAAGGACGTAATTTAATACTGACTGAAGCTGGCTTAGCGCTGCGATCTCATGCCGAACAGTTGGTGGCCCTTCACAATACCGCACTTAAGCAAGTAAAGCGTTACGAAGACAAACAACCTCTGCGACTCGGCTGCCCTGAAGACTACAATGACACCATTCTGCCGAAAGTGATTCGCCTGTTGCAGAAAGCAGAACCCACCTGTTCAATCCAAATATTCAGCCTGCCCAGCATTACGCTGAGAGAGTGGTTGGATGACGGCAGGCTTGATGCGGCGATTGTCACCCGAGCGCCCGATAGTGAAGAGGGTTACTGGCTCACTCATGATATCGGAGTATGGATAAGCAGCCCTGATTATGTGTTCGATGAGTCTAAACCAGTGCCATTAGCCTTGTTTCAGACCGATTGTAAGTACCACGCCGCGGCAGTGAATGGCTTAACCAAGCAGGGCACGCCTTATCAGTTATTGGCGTGTAGCAATACTGCTTCAGCGCAGCGAGCGATCGTTAAAGCTGGATTAGCCATTGGCGCGATGGGTAAGCTGAGCGTGACTTCAGATTTGAGAATCCTCGATGATATGCCACCGTTGCCTTCGGTCGATATTGTGCTGATCCTAGCGACCAAGCATCACCCGGTATTGGATAAAGAAGTGCTCAATCAACTTGTGGAGTTGGATTCTGATTAGGCTTCTTCTTCGATGGCCTGACATGGCGAACCAAAATACGGCTACGTTCTTGTTTTACCTCAGTCAGTTTTCGCCACGACCATAAACGCACCCGGGCTTCTCTGGCACTAGTGTCGAGATCGACGACTGGGTTCAGGTAAGGGGAATCTGGTTTGAGCTCATGCATCATCATTTCCATAGGCGTCATCTTCCAAGGCTCAAACAAAAGTGGAGTGGGTATGTCTGAAAGTTCTGGCACCCATTTACGAATGAAGTCTCCATCTGAATCGTGCTCTTGCGCTTGCTTAGTCGGATTGTAAATTCGGATAGTGTTGATTCCTGTAACCCCAGCTTGCATCTGAAACTGTGGGTAGTGAATACCAGGTTCAAAATCGAGAAACAGCTGCGCTAAGTGAGTGACGCCATCACGCCAGTCCATATTCATATGATGAGTGAGAAAGCTCACCAGCATTGAGCGCATACGGAAATTAATATAGCCCGTATGATGCAGGCAGCGCATACAGGCGTCGACCAATGGCACGCCTGTTAATCCCGCCTTCCATACCTCCAAACGTGTTGGATCTTTTACCGTCTCATTCTGCAATAACGTCTCGTAGGCGTGGTTGATGCAGCGAAATTCCATCTCGCATTCCGATTCAAACTTCTGCATGAAATGACAGTGCCAATGAAGCCTTGAAGAAAGGGCAATTAGGCTGCGACGAAACCCTGCAACGTGCCAGTGTCCCAACAGATGTTGATAAACTTCACGCAGCGATATGTTGCCCCAAGCCAAATACGGAGATAGGCGAGTACAGGCATGGCGTGACGCTTCTGGGCTTGAGATACTGCGGTAGTAATCGCGACCGCGGCGTTCAAAGAAGTCATGCAAAGTTTCCCAAGCCAGTGCGCTGCCGCCCGTTTGTATGCCGTTACTTTTGGTTAACCATGCTTGTGGAGGATTTATTGCCAAACCAAGTTCTTCAGCATCAAGGGTATACAGCGACTCTGTGGTCAACTGGCTTTGTGCTATGGGAGCACGCATGAGCCTGTTCCAGTGCTTGTCCCAACCGATTCGATCTTTTGACCCTCTTACAACGGCGCCCTGTGCGAACTCTTGCCATGGGATGTTGTGATCTGTAAACCAAGCAGAGAGTTCTCTGTCACGCTCAAAAGTGCAATTTAATCCTATCTCTTGATGAGAGAAGACGTTTTTGATGCGGTAACGAGATTGGATCGCTTTGAAGCAGTCCATCGCACTGCCATGAAGTATTGAAACCTCATGTCCATGCTCTCTTAATGACTGGTTCATGCATTGCAGTGATTGCCAAACAAACCGCCAATGTCGCTCAGAATAGTGGGCATTGTTTAACAGCATGGGTTCGAAAATGTAGAGCAATATCGTTGGGTGTTGATCTGATAAAGCGTGTCGTAAAGGTGCGTGGTCGGTGAGTCTTAAATCGCGCTTTAGCCACACTATGTTGATTGTTTGCATCTGAGCCCTCGTTCGTTTTGAAGCACTACGAGTTAGAGGGCAAAATGTCTCACTAGAAGTGAATTTATTTATTGATAACGAAAGAGCGGGCCAGGATCATCCATGTTGATTATTGGAGGATTCCCAAGCTTTTCAATTTTCGATAAATGGTATTGCGGCTGATACCGAGTATTCTCGAAGTCTTACTTATGTTGCCTTGGTTGGCTTGATAGGTTTGCAGCAAGGTTTCTTCAACGGTACTTCTTAAATCGTTACTCGCTGTACCTTTGGTGGTATTAGGAGGCGTGAGTTGATGCTGATTATCGTGTGCTAATGACGTGAGATGTTGAGCAAGGTGGCTGGGCACATGCTCGAGTGTGAGTTGGGGTTCATCACTTGCTAATAGAGCAGCAACCTTAAGTAAGTTGTCTAATTCGCGGATATTACCCGGCCAAGAATAGGCGCACAGTAAGCTCATCAAGTGCGGGCAGATTGTCTGTTCGTCTTCGGCGTATTTACGATGAATGTGCTCGATTAAAGCGTGCTTGTCTTGTCGGTGTTGTAGGCTTGGCAAGGTGAAGGCTAAGCCATTGAGTCTGTAATACAGGTCTTGCCTAAACTCACCTGTTGCGACTAACTGCTCGAGGTTTTTGTGAGTTGCAGCGATGATCTGACAATCGACTTGATAGCTTTGATTAGAACCAACTGGCACCACGGATTTGTCTTGCAGAACATGCAGTAGTCGGCACTGAGCTTCTAAAGGCATGTCGGCGATCTCATCTAGAAATAGAATCCCTTTATCTGCTTGACGGATCTTACCTTGGAAGCCCTTGTGGCTTGCTCCCGTAAAGGCGCCCGGCGCGTAACCAAACAGTTCAGATTCGATAAGGTCTTTAGGCAGCGCGCCACAATTTACCGCTACCAAGGGCGAAGACTTACGCTGGCTTTGCTTGTGCAGCGCTTTAACAAACTCGCCTTTGCCAACTCCTGTTTCTCCTAAGATCAACAAACTGATCCCTTTATCGATTACCTTGTTGGCTTGCTGCCAAGCGTGTTCGATTTGTTGCTCGCCATGGTGCAAATCACACGATGCTGAAATGGAGCGCGTGCGTTTGGTGGTTGGTTGTTTGAGGTGTTGTTTCTCAAATACAAAAGGCGTGTCTAATGAGGTTCGGTTGAAGAGGGTATCGATACTCTCACCGACGATCGAGGTTTGATCTAAAAGTTGTGAAGCGACTTGATTATGCGCGACTACCTCTCCAGCTTCGTTGGCTATCACAATCCCTTGCCAACCACTATGAAGTAGCGATTTCTCACACGCGAGATCAATGCGAGTCGTGCCTTGTGGTATATGGCTCAATAACTGGTTCTCAACAAGCTGAATCATGTTTTGAACGAGCAGTTGCACCGAACTATCGTGTTGCTGCTGCTCACTGGTAATGTCCAATACGCCAACCATTTGCCCTTTATGATCAAACACTGGGCTTGCTGAACAACTGATAAATCGATGCTGGTGGATGAAGTGCTGTTCACCAATGATAGTCACGGGTTTAGCTTCTACAATCGCCGTGCCGATGGCGTTGGTGCCTTTGAGTTGTTCCTGCCAACACGCACCAGAGCTGAGTGCAATCGAAGTCAGTTTTTCCCTAAACCGCTCTTGTCCCCAACTAGCCAGAATCACCCCTTCAATGTCAGTCAAGATCAAACGACTGTCGGTACGTGCAAACATCTGGTTGAACAGAGGCAGTGCATTGCGCTCGACGATTTGAATCAAGCTCGATGACTGATGACGTCGCTGCTTAAGAATCGACTGTGGTAGGCGAATATCTTCGGGAAGACGTCTCTGTTTTAGTCCCGCTTCTGTGCTGCGGTGCCAAGAAGATGAAAGCCAATCTGATGTGTTTGCTTGTTGAAGGTGCATGACTGTTCCATGTCGTAACAGTGAGAGTGTACCAAATTGGAACAGTTGAACACTGGAGTGGTTTCCATACGGCCGTTCAATGCCAACTCACTTTGGGTTGTAAATGTTTGGTAATCATAGTTTTACAATTTATTAACAACAAGTTTTGAGGTTGTGGCGTGTGATTTGCGTTGTTCTTGTTGTGAAGAAAGCACGAAGTATCAGTGTTTTAAACAGAAAGCATAAACATGGGCGTCTTGTTATGAGTTCTTTTCTCAGGAGAAGTCGCCAAAAAAAGACAGCTCTCGCTCAATAACGAACAACAAATTTAAGAAGGATCTAACTATGATTTACGCACAGCCGGGTAGTGACAATGCAGTGGTGAACTTTAAAGCTCAATACGATAACTTTATCGGTGGTGAGTGGGTGAAGCCTGTCAGCGGCGAGTATTTTGATAACACTTCACCAGTGAATGGTCAGGTGTACTGCCAAGTGGCGCGCTCAACCGAGGCAGACATTAGCTTAGCGCTCGATGCGGCACATGCAGCTCGTGCAAGTTGGGCGGCGACCAGTGTGACAGAGCGTTCGAACATCCTACTTAAAATTGCTGACCGTATTGAAGCAAACCTAGAAGAGATCGCAGTCGCTGAAACGTGGGAAAACGGCAAACCAGTTCGTGAAACTTTAGCGGCAGATATTCCTTTGGTTGTCGACCACTTCCGTTACTTTGCGGGTTGTATTCGAGCGCAAGAAGGCAGCGCAGCCGAGCTCGATTCAAACACTGCAAGTTACCATTTCCCAGAGCCAATTGGCGTAGTCGGTCAGATCATTCCTTGGAATTTCCCAATCTTGATGGCGGCTTGGAAACTGGCACCTGCACTGGCCGCAGGTTGTTGTGTGGTGATGAAGCCTGCCGAGCAAACACCAACATCTATTTTGGTTATGATGGAGAAGATCGCCGACCTTCTACCAGCAGGTGTGGTCAACATCGTGAATGGTTTTGGTAGCGAAGCAGGTCAAGCGTTAGCAACTAGTGATCGTATTGCTAAGTTAGCATTTACTGGTTCAACTGAGGTTGGTCATCATATTCTAAAATGTGCGGCTGAAAGCTTGATTCCATCAACCGTAGAACTGGGTGGTAAGTCTCCAAACATCTACTTCCCAGACATCTTTGATCATGAAGATGAATACCTAAACAAGTGTGTTGAAGGTATGCTGCTGGCGTTCTTTAACCAAGGTGAGGTGTGTACTTGTCCTTCTCGTGTGCTGATTCATGAATCGGTATATGACAAGTTCATTGCGAAAGTGGTCGAGCGTGCTCAAACCATCAAACAAGGTAACCCGCTAGATACAGACACTCAGGTTGGCGCACAAGCCTCTCAAGAGCAGTTCGATAAGATTCTTAGCTATCTAGAGATTGGTCGCCAAGAGGGAGCGAAAGTCCTGACTGGTGGTGAGATTGCGCAGCAGCCAGACGGCCTGGGTAATGGTTACTACATTCAACCAACCATGCTCGAAGGCAACAATAAGATGCGTGTCTTCCAAGAAGAGATCTTTGGCCCAGTTATCGCGGTGACTACTTTTAAAGATGAGGCTGAAGCGCTAGAGATTGCCAACGATACCGAATATGGTTTGGGTGCTGGTGTATGGACGCGTGATGCCAACCTTGCTTACCGCATGGGTCGCAACATTGAAGCGGGGCGTATTTGGGTGAACTGTTATCATGCTTACCCAGCACACGCGGCCTTTGGTGGATACAAGAAATCAGGCATCGGTCGTGAGACACATAAGATGATGCTCGATCACTACCAAAACACCAAAAACCTACTGATCAGCTACGATACTAATCCGCTAGGCTTCTTCTAAAATAGATATGCTTTGGAACGCTCGATCAAGCATTCACTAGAAACGAGTTGGCTAAAACAATCTAAGTAAAGTGAAAAGCAAAACGCCAAGTTCTTATGAGCTTGGCGTTTTTAGTGTGTGCGAGATGTACTAGGTAAGTTGAACGTGCTCGGACTTATTCTTCGGCGATAAAGCTGTTAGCGATTTGTGCTTCTTGTTTAATCATAAGTTGGTGCGCTGTCAGCATATGTTGCTGCATGATTTGTTTCGCTTTTACTGCATCACTTTTGCTCAGCGCTTGTACAAGGTCGCGTTGGCTTTGTACACCGGTACGCCACAGTTTGTGGTTCCCTGGTTCGTAAAGCTTGTGATAAATCGTCAGCTCAGTAAGCATTTGCGCGGTAAAACGTACCACAAACTTTAATAGCTCATTATCTGAATAGCTCGCCAGTAAGCTGTGGAACTCTAGCGATGCGATGTGGTGTTCGCGCTCTTGATAGATATCTTCCGGTGGTGTTTGATACTTGTCGATTTGGTCACTCAGTGCCTGCAGTTGCGACTCGCTTAGTCTCCCCGCCAGGGAAGCCGCGATCTCCGGCTCAAGCGATAAACGCATTTGGTACAAATCTGATATCGAAGTGTTCTTAAAAAACAGGTAGTTACTTAAGAGTGATTGCGCTTTGTTTTCGGTCATCTCACTCACGAACACACCGCCATTCGGGCCGGTTTTGGTCGACAAAATGCCTTGCGCTTCCAAGATTCGCATACTTTCACGAACCGTTCCTTTTGAAGCGTCAAACTTTTCCATGACCTCAAGCTCGTTAGGTAAACGATCCCCAGGCTGAAGTGCTTGTTCAACGATCCAGTTCTTGATCGATTCTGCTAATTCTTGTGTTCTACGTCTCTTCGCGCTTTTTACCACATTATCCTCGCTGGGGTGTTATCCTTACCTATTGAATTCTGACGGAATTCCTCTGAATGTCACCTGTTTTCTTGCCCTAAAAACCCCGGAAAAGTCGGAGTGTGAGTTATGAAACACTCCGATTATTGATCGAATCTTAGTCACAAAATATTTATTTATCATGATAAATAGCTTTTATTTGATATTTATCATGATAAATTGCCTAGGTGTACATGATCAGAATGGAATGATTTTAGATGGGTAAATTCGAAGAAACCGCCAGCTTAACGTGGGAATGGCTAGAGTCTATTGCTCAATGCAGCCAAACATCCGATCCCGATAAAGAAGGGGTTACGCGTTTATGTGCGTCTAAAGAGCATGAAGAGGCAAACCGAAAGCTGCATAAGTGGATGATGATGTCTGGTATGGAGGTTCGAATGGACAATGCGGCTAACTTAATTGGCCTTTACCCAAGTGCTAATCCAGATGCTAAAACACTGATCTTTGGATCACACCAAGATTCGGTGCCTAATGGGGGCAAATATGATGGGATCTTGGGTGTAATACTGCCAATCGCATTGGTTAATTACTTTCACAACAACCAGTTAGAGTTCCCGTTTCATATTGATGTGATTGCTTTTAGTGACGAAGAGGGCACGCGCTTTCAATCGACACTCTTAGGTTCAAAAGCGATTTCAGGCATCTTCGATCCCGCGATGTTGACAGCTGAAGACGCAAACGGCGTAAGCATGCGAGATGCTTTGGTGTCTTTTGGTTGCAATCCAGACCTCATTAGTGAAGACGCTTATGAAAAAGACAACGTTCTTGGCTTTGTTGAACTGCACATTGAGCAAGGCCCACAGTTAGAGCAAGCCAACCTACCTGTAGGGGTTGTGACGGCAATGACTGGGATTGAGCGCCATACCTTGTCGATCATTGGCAAAGCGAGCCATGCGGGCACAGTACCAATGAACCTACGCCAAGATGCGTTGGTAGGTGCAGCTCAAGTGATCCACATGTTTGATCAGCTTTGTAAGCGAGAAGAAGACCTAGTCGGTGTTGTAGGCAAAATTGCTAACTATCCGAATGGCGTCAACGTTATCCCTCAACAAACAGACATTACTATTGAGCTTCGTTCACCAAATGACGCTTCTCGTGTTAAAGCGCGAGAAGAGATGTTGGCAGATATCGATAGCCTGATGAATCAATACAACTTGGCTTACCGTCATGAACAGACTTATGAGCAATCAGCCGTGACTTGTGCTGATTCCTTATCGTCAGTTTTAAGTAACGCGGTAAGTTTGTCGGGTATTACGCCGAAACACTTATACAGCGGTGCAGGTCATGACGGCTTAGCTGTGAGTAAGCTTACCGATATTGCGATGCTGTTTATGCGTTGTACTGATGGCATTAGCCACCACCCAGACGAAGCCATTCTTCAACAAGATTTGGTTGCTGCAGTCGAAGTGTTAAACCACTTCTGTCTATTGATGAAAGCAGAGCAAGAATAAACGATTCGAGATTTTAGTAGCAGTCTTTAACGGTATCTGAACAAAGTTCTGGTTATTGCCTGCTACAAATACCACAGAGCGCAGCTCCCGGGCGCTCCCTATACTAAGGAGAGATTTGGTTATGGATATGACAGAGAAAATGGAAACAGCAGAGAAGAGGGCGTGGTATAAAAACGTACCAGACCCGATGGTTCTTATCTTTTTTATACTGGTAGCCACTTACCTTCTTACTTTTATCGTGCCGGCTGGTGAGTTTGAGCGCGTTGTCGTTGATGGCAGAACAACGGTTGTTGCTGATTCATTTACTTATATTGAAGGTGTTCCATCGGTACATTTCTTCGATATCTTCGTCTCTATTCCTAAAGGGTTGATTAGCGCAGCACCTTACTTGTTTATTGTGTTTATTGCGGGCGGTCTATTCCATATTTTGCAACGCACAGGCGCATTAGAAAATGCCATTGGTGTGGCTGTAAACAAAGCTGGAATTAAAAACCGTAATCTAATCATTACGATAGGCACGTTCATCTATGGTTTCTTTGGTGTAGCGGTTGGCTTTGAAAATAACATCGCCCTAGTGCCAGTTGCGGTCCTGATCTCTGCTGCGGTTGGATACTCGAGCCTAGTTGGCACAGTGATGGCAGTAGGTGGTATCGGCGTGGGTTTTGCTCTGTCACCGATTAACCCGTACACGGTTGGTGTTGCACAAGGTATCGCGGAGCTGCCAATCTTCTCTGGTGCTTGGTTACGTACTGTTATGGTGCTTTCCTCTTTGGCACTACTGTCTTACTACATTTGTTCTCGTGTTACTAAAATGGAGTTCAAAGAGCCTGAAACAGCTGGTGGCCTGAGCAAAGACATCTCTGAATACCAACTCAATAAGAAAGACAAAATGACCTTGGGCGTTTTTCTTATTGGCTTAGGTATCATGCTTTATGGAGTGTTCGCTAACGGTTGGTACATCAACGAGATCGCGGGTCTTTTCTTATTGATGGCGATTGCGATTGGTATCGTGAACGGCTTGGGTGCAAACGCTATTGTGAAGCAGATGATGGAAGGTGCGTCGGGCGTTACCTCTGGAGCATTGGTAATCGGTGTTGCTGCCTCTATTCAAGTGATCCTTAACCAAGCGTCAATTATCGATACCATCGTTAATGCACTGAGTTCATTGATTCAAGATATGCCAATCGCGTTAGCTGCCATTGTGGCGAGTGTGGTTCAAGGCATCATCAACTTATTCATTCCTGGTGGTTCTGGTCAGGCGATGGTGACCATGCCGATCATGATTCCGGTTGCTGACTTAGCAGGTATGAGTCGCCAGCTGATGGTTACTGCATTCCAAGTAGGTGATGGCCTAACAAACCTTATTGTACCAACCTCTGGCGGCACGCTAGCGATGCTTGCGCTGGGTCGAGTCTCTTACGAGCAGTGGTTGAAGGCGATTGTGCCATTTATGTTGGTGGTTTATGCCCTATGTTGGGTGGCGCTGTTCATTGGACAAATGATTGGTTACTAGTTTTTTTGGTGTTGAACATCTATGACAATTTCACTTATTCACGTTAACCCAAATACCGGTTTGTCGGCTTCTATCTCTGCGACAGGAGGTGTGTCTGTCGGAGGCTATGTAAACCATAGCTGGCGAGGTGTCGGGGCGTGTGCAACTCAAGGGTTATTTACTAACCCTTGGTATGCAGACAAAGCGCGTGAGTTATTTATTCTTGGTAAGACGGCTGATCAGGTTGTCGAGTCTTTAAAAGCGGGCGATGCCGAATATTCAAAGCGCCAATGTATGGTGATGGATAAAAATGGCGACAGCGCTTTCATTCATGGGGATGACAACATCCCTTATGTTGGCGCGATTGCTTATCCTACGATTGCCGTTGCTGGGAACATGCTAGAAAGTGACAAGGTTTTACAGGCCTTTTCAGACAGCTTTATCGCTCAAACGACGCAGAATCCGAGCTCAATCTTAGAAGATGACTCGCCTGTTTATAGAGATAACTATGAAGCAGAGCTACCAGAAATATTGATAACAGCCTTGGAAGCAGCGTTGCAAGCGGGAGGAGATAAACGAGGAACTTTTTCCGCATCACTCCGGGTAGAAAGTCTGACTAAAGCGCCGATTGATATTCGTGTTGATTGGGCTGATGGGTGCTTAATTAGTGAATTACGAAAAGTGCTGGGGCGTGTCCGCGAGGCAGGCTTTCAAGATTTTCTAAACAATCTACCAAACCATTAATGATGAAGGTTTCATCGAAATAAAAGCCAAGTGAGATTCAAATCACTTGGCTTTTTTGTTTTGCAATCTTTGAGACGACTGTGCGTTAGTGCTTCGAAAAGAAAATTTCTGGCTTATGAGTTGGACCTGAATTGCCTTCGAGTTGAGTCAGCTGCAAACCTTGTTTGCCGACCAAAGAAGCGACCATCTGACGGTTGAACGGGTAGCTGTCGGGGTTGTTAATGTACTCTTCAACATCAATCCATTTAGCTTCTGCAATTTCATCTGTGTCTTGAATCGCAATCTCTTGAGTTTGAGCGATAAGGTGACAAACAAAGTAGAGGTTAGACTTTCCGAATTGATACGGGTGTCTCGTCGCCATGCCAACCACAGAAACGAACGTTGCCTCGATACCGGTTTCTTCCAAGGTTTCACGAACCACCGATTCTTCAATGCCTTCACCCAACTCAATATGACCGCCCGGTAATTTGTAACCCGTCATGCCGTGCTCTTTGATCATCAGAACTTGATTGTGTTCGTTAGTGATTAACGCACCAGCACCCAAGGTGTGGGTCGGAATGAAAGGCACAAACTCTACAATCTCGGATTTGTGGATCAGCGTAATCTCGTCTTCTAAGCAGTTGTGAAACACAAAGCCAAGCTCAGTCGCCACCGGAATAAGGTGCGAGAGTGAAATAGGTAAGCTAATCCAAATAATGCCTTTGCTATTCTGCTTTGAAAATTCGGTGATCTCGCTGAGTTCGGCATTGAATGAGTCAACATCGTGAGGGGCTGTTGCTGGGTCAATGATGATGCCGTTAAATTTGTCGAGCGTAAATTCCACGGGTGATCCTTTATTATTTTGATTTATTGGGCGTCGAGCATGGTCTGAGCTTATCGTATCTAAAGAGCTTATAACACCTTGAGAGCAAGGGCAGCAGTGAATCAAAAGTAGGCAATGCAGTTTATGTCGAACGGGTCGGGATAAGTGGAGGGTGTTGCTAGAAACAAAAACTGCGCTTGGAAGCCAAAGCGCAGTTTTAAAATGAGGTTTATTGCAGTTCGATTTTAATGAATATAGTTCGCGTTAATACTCACGTACCAGTGTTGAAGCTTGCCATCAGATTTCTTGATCCACAAATCGTTGGTGTAGCTATCAATCTTGCCGTTAACCGTAAGGTTGAATGTGTTCTCGTCGAATTCGCCAAGCTTCACGAACTGGTCCGTGGTAATCAGGAATGGGTCCATGTCGTCTACACCAACCACATCTGAAATCACATAGTAGTGGTAAGTCAGCGGCTTGCTCGCATCATTCGGGTTGCTGCGATACGCAACAAGCTTGAATGGTTCCGTTAATGGAACGTCGAGCGTTTGCTTGTCCATGGTCGCTGGAATTGGAATAAACAGCCAAGCGGTAAACAGACCGCTCAATAAAACCATCAGGAAGAAAAGAGTCTTAATTGCTTTCATAGCAACCTTCAAAATATGGGGGATGTTAATGGGGCTATGGTAACTAGGGAGAGTAAAGATGCAAGCTCTGTTATTACCCTATCTTATCTCAGCTTAATCTAGCGCAAAGAAAGCGGTTCGGTTAACTCGAAATGTAAACACGAGTGCTTAACTCTTGATTATGGCTTAAGAGAATTCGTTATTTGAACCAATCTTGGTTTTTAACCAGTCTCTCGAAACAAGGCGAAGAACTGTCGCGAAATGACCTATATAGATAAAATTCAGTACGATAAGAATAGCGCATGAATATTTTTTGAGCGTTTTCTTATGCATTTAAATCCACGGTTAAGTGGCGAATACCATTCTTATGTCGATCACTCATTTCGTATCGATTGTTCACTTGGCTCCAATCCATTTGGCGCACCAGAAATTCCTGAACATGTGATCAAAGATATTATCTACGGTATTGATAAGTACTATTGCCACAGGGAGCTTTCGGAGCTGACTTATCTGACTCGCCAGTTTATTGGGATTGAAGATTGTCGTATTACGTACACCACGGGCTCTCTTGGGGCGCTAGAACTTATCTTCAATAAACTTATCGATCACAACAATCGCACCATGATAGGCATTGGCCCTCAGTTTGTTGAAGCAGTATCAGAGTTCACTTTGGTGGGCGGGAAGTACCAGTCCATCAACATGTTTGATTATCAAAACGAGTCGGATCTGTTCGGTGTGTTGGCATCAAAAATAAGCAGTCAAAATCCTGCCTTGGTGTATATCGATAATCCCAACAACCCAACGGGTCGAATCTACGACAGAGCTTATCTGGTCGAGATAGCGAGAGTATGTGAGCGTTCTGGCGCTATTTTGATTGTCGACGAGGCATATGGTGAATACCTGACCCCTGAGCAGTCTATGCTCGATCAGACCTTAGTCTTGGACAACTTAATAGTTTTACGAACCTTTTCTAAAGGTTTAGGGCTCGCTGGGATTCGACTCGGTTACTTAGCCAGCAGTGAAAACCTGACTTCTGCAATCGAAGCTGCGGTGAGTGTGTTTACGCCGACTTACCCCTCAATAAAAATCGCATCGGCGACCTTACCCAATGCAAAACACTTCTTAGAAATGAACCGCAGCAAAACTGAATACTTTAAGCAGCAAATGATCGGCTTGTTGTCTGAGAACAATATTGAGGTGGTTGGCACGTCAATATCGACGCCCATTATGTTGTTGAAAAAGAGAGGAACTCACCTTTCAAAGCTATTTGAGAGTATCGGTATTAAGACATGTTCGGGTGTCGATTTTGCTATTACGTGCGACGCGATGACTGAAGAGTATGTTCGATTACGAATTGTTGGCAATGATATAGATTTAGAAGCGTTAAAGCAGCGTATTAAGCAGTTATAAAAGCAACCGTTATAAAATCAGTAGGCATAAAAAAGCCCGCACCTTGCGTTTACAAAGTGCGGGCTAAATTCATCTGGCTACTTGTTTAAGTAAGCAGCGTGGAACTCAATGTGTTCATCAATAAAGCTAGAGATGAAGTAGTAGCTGTGGTCGTAACCAGGCTGCATACGTAGATCTAAATCGGCATTGGTTACCTTAGCGGCTTCGACTAATTGCTCAGGTTTAAGCTGTTCAATCAGGAAGTTATCGGCTTCACCTTGGTCGACCAACATTGGCAGTTTAGTGCCTTTGGTTTTTAGAAGCTCAGAGGCATCGTAGTGTTTCCACTCTTCAATATCCAAGCCTAGGTATTGGTTGAAGGCTTTTTGTCCCCAAGGGCATTGCATTGGGTTGGTGATTGGGCTGAATGCAGAGATAGAACGGTAGCTATCTTCGTTTTTAATGCCAATCGTTAGGGCACCATGTCCGCCCATGCTGTGACCAGAAATCGATTTTACGGATGTAACAGGGAAGAACGACTCAATTAATGCAGGGAGCTCTGTTACCACGTAATCGTACATGTGGTAATGGCTGTCCCATGGCGCTTGAGTGGCATTCACATAGAAGCCTGCACCTTGGCCGAGATCGTAATTTTCATCGTCGGCAACACCTTCGCCACGTGGGCTAGTGTCTGGTGCAACAATCGCGATGCCTTGCTCAGCCGCGGCTTTGAAAGCGCCGGCTTTTTGCATGAAGTTTTCATCGGTACAGGTTAAGCCTGACAACCAATACAAAACAGGAACTGGGTTTTCTTTGCTTGCGTTAGGTGGCAAGAAAATCGCAAAACGCATGTTGCAGTCAAGCGTTGCAGAAAAGTGGGTGTATTGTTTGTGCCAACCACCAGCAACCTTTGCTTGGCTAATGTTTTCGATTGTCATCTATTGTGCTCCGTTAGGTTGATGGTTTGGGAGTAAATTTGTCTATATTACATAAAGTTTCACCACCCACCGGGCAGGAGGTGGTGAAGACAGTTTGTTGCTATTCATTTGTAGCTGTGGCCTCGATGCTCGAAAGAATCGAGGCCAAGATGTGTTACTTATCCATGTGTAGAACAGTACGGATAGATTCACCTTTGTGCATTAGGTCGAATGCTTCGTTTACGTCTTGCAGACCCATTGTGTGAGTGATGAACTCTTGAAGGCCAAACTCACCCGCCATGTAACGGTTTACGATTTCTGGAAGCTCAGAGCGGCCTTTAACACCACCGAAAGCAGAGCCACGCCATACACGACCAGTCACTAGTTGGAATGGACGAGTTGCAATCTCTTGGCCAGCACCTGCGACACCAATGATGACTGATTCGCCCCAACCTTTGTGACAGCACTCAAGTGCTTGACGCATCACGTTTACGTTACCGATACACTCGAAAGAGTACTCAACACCACCGTCTGTCATCTCAACGATAACGTCTTGGATTGGCTTGTCGTAGTTCATTGGGTTGATGCAGTCAGTCGCGCCAAGTTGTTTCGCTAGCTCGAATTTGCTCTCGTTGATATCAACACCGATGATGCGGTCAGCACCAGCCATGCGAGCACCAATGATTGCAGAAAGACCGATACCACCTAGGCCGAATACAGCAACGTTGTCGCCTTTTTCAACTTTAGCTGTGTTAAGTACCGCGCCCATACCCGTAGTTACACCACAACCTAGAAGACAAACTTCTTCAAGTGGTGCTTCTTTGCTTACTTTCGCTAGAGATATTTCTGGAAGTACTGTGTACTCAGAGAAAGTAGAGCAACCCATGTAATGGAAAATTGTTTCGCCATTGATAGAGAAGCGGCTTGTACCGTCTGGCATTAGGCCTTTACCTTGCGTTTCACGAACCGCTTGGCATAGGTTAGTTTTACCAGATTTACAGAACTTACATTCGCCACATTCAGCTGTGTAAAGTGGGATAACGTGGTCGCCAATCTCAACACTTGTAACGCCTTCGCCGATCATCTCAACGATACCACCACCTTCGTGACCAAGAATTGAAGGGAAGATACCTTCTGGATCGTCACCTGATAATGTGAATGCGTCAGTGTGACAAACACCAGTAGCAACGATGCGAACTAGAACCTCA
The DNA here is from genome assembly GCF_020806305.2 of Vibrio sp. F13. NCBI lineage: Bacteria > Pseudomonadati > Pseudomonadota > Gammaproteobacteria > Vibrionales > Vibrionaceae > Vibrio > Vibrio sp. F13. The sequence goes on from NZ_CP170176.1 coordinate 638,782, forward strand.
CCAGCTTTAGGAAGTTGTACATCAACTTCTTCCATTTTTAGTGGCTCGCCAGCTGCCCATGCAACCATTGCTTTTGATTTGATATGCGTTTGACCAGGTTTAATTTCGATTGTCATTGGATGTTTCCTATATGTCAGTACAGCGGATAACTGTGCAATTAAATTCAACCCGTTAAGCGTAGTTGAGCTTAATTGTTTCCGCTCTCTCGTTTTGTTGGAGCTAGTATAGGTGTGAGTGCATGTTTTGATAATCCCCTTAAATAGAAAATGATTATTACTTATTTGTAATAATAAGTATGGAGAGCTGATCTGTTTTCCCTGTGATTACTTTATTCGGATCGAGCCGGTTTTTGATGGAGGGCTACTTATTCAAATAGTCGGAATGCATAGTTGTCATTGATGTTTGAGGGGTTGTCTTATGGCGGCTTATATATTAATAACTGATTCGTACGATAGAGTCATCAATACTCATGATCATTACTAACTAATTGAATTTTAAGGATTGAAGCAATGTCGCATAAGCACTCTGTATGCGACGTTTTGTAAGATATCAGAAACAATAGTGTCATTTTTCTCATCTAATCTCCTCGCCAAATTTTGAGTTCTAACTTTTTGGGAAGAGAAAATGAAAAAGAGTACATTGACCGTACTGTCAGGCTTGATAGCAACAGCTTTGGTCGGTTGCAATTCAAGTTCGCCAAGTGATGACAGCGGCAATATGGATAGCGCAGTGCAAGTGGCGTTCATGCCTGATATCCATTTCCATGATGTTTACGGTGATTTTCAGGATGGCTCGTTCGCAGGGTTGCCGAATGCAATCAGTGGTAAGAATGCAACGATCAGAACGATGGAGTCTCAGATGAACTCTACCCGTCTATTCAACGAAAACTATTTCGCGATGATCGCAGCGCTTGATGATGTGGTTGAGCGCGGAGTGAAGTACGTAGCACTGCCGGGGGACTTCAGTGACGACGGTCAGCCAGTACATATGCGTGGATTAGTGAGCATTTTTGACCACTATCGTGACACGTACGGCCTTGAGTTTTTTGCAGCGCCTGGCAACCACGATCCAGTGAGGCCATTTACTATACCTGCGGGTAAGTCGGACTTTTTGGGAGAAGGGGGTAAGAACCAACGTATTTATAGTCGGGGTAAGGAAGAGTGTGTTGGCTATGAAGATGAGTGGACAACCATTCCCGGTGACGGCGATAACCTAGCAACCATCTGTACTGAAGAAGTGCGTGAGTGGGGCTATGAAGAGATCATGAGTATCCTTGGTACTCACGGCTTCTACCCTCAGCAAGATTATCTCTACTTTGAAACCCCTTATAGCAGTGCGCAAGCTCGTACCAACTACAGCTATGAATTAGCGAAAGAAGAAGCAGCTTTTGATAAGCGCATGTACGAGATCTGTTATGAAGGAACAGGTGGTAGTTATAAAGAGAATGGCTACTCAAGTTGTTCTGAAGTGCCGGATACCAGTTACTTAGTCGAGCCAGTCAAAGGCTTGTGGCTGTTGGCCATTGACGCGAATGTTTATCGCCCTAAAGAAAATTCGTCTGATAGCTCTGTAGACGGAAACACGTTTGATGGATCAAGCAGCGCTGGCTACAACATGATGCTGACTCACAAAGAACATGTGATCGATTGGATCTCTGATGTAGTAAAAGCAGCCAAAGAGCAGAATAAGACGCTTGTTTCCTTCTCGCACTTCCCAATGACAGATTTCTACAACGGTGCCTCTGAAGAGATTGAAGATCTGTTTGGTGAAGGAAGCCATCAACTGGCTCGTGAACCAGATGACAATACTAGTCGTACACTTGCTGCAACAGGATTGAATATCCACGTTGGCGGTCATATGCACTTTAACGATACTGGTAAGAAAAGCTTCAATATCGATGGTGTTCAGCACACGCTCTTTAATATCCAAGCGCCATCGTTAGCGGGTTACATCCCAGCTTACAAGCTGCTGAACATTCGCCCTGATAACCAAATCGAAGTTGAAACTGTGGTTATCGATCAAGTTGAACGTTACAACGAACTATTTAGTCACTACGAAGAAGAGCATGAGTACTTAACAGCAAACGCAAGTAATGAGGAAGAAGAAGCTAAGATATGGGATATCAATATTCTTGATTCAAAGAGTTACTATGAACTCACCGACTGGCATATCCGTGAATTAACGCGCTTGCGTTTCCTTCCTAGTGATTGGCCAATCGAAATGCGTGAAATGATCATGCACATGAACGGTGAAGAGATGATGATCATGTCTCAACTAGAAACGCAGTTCACGGTTTGTCAATTAGCTGACAAGTTGGGTTATCCAGTTGAAGGCTGCACTGCAAATGGTGTCGTTGATGAGGAACAGTTCCAGAAAGATTGGCAGGCAGCCAAAGTAGAAGCTGAGGTTTTGGCAACTACTGAGGGGTTAAGCTTAGCTGACTTTGCAGAGTGGAGTGGTGAGCTACTAGCAACCGATTTCTACCGACTACGTAATGCAGACGAACTGGCGTTCCGTGATATCGGTGAAACACAACTACGCCAATACGAACTGCTAAGCCGCGAGCTTGCCGAGTTTGGTGGCACAGTGGATTCAGAGCTAGGTGATCTTGGCCAATATACAGTGGGAGAGGTATTCCGCTCTCGTTTCGGTAGCTTGTTCGTGATTCTTGAAAAATTCGCAACAGGCCAAGCAAGTGACCACTTCTTGATTGATATCGACCAGCAAACCCTGACCGATCTTAAAGGTGAAGTGAAGCGCGATATCCTAAGAGGCTCAACGTCTGCAAATTAAGCGCTTTTGCCGATTAGATGATTAGATGATTAGATTGATGAAGGGTCTGCTAGCCACGAATTAGTGGGCTCTTTTTTTGTCTAAGCGTAGGTTTAATCGAGAATTACACCTAAGAATTTTTAAGGTGCATCATAATAATTACTTGCTGAAAATCGCATGAATCGGAAATAAAACTACAATATTCTGAGCGCCGTATTTTATTGTTGTGGACTTAAACATGCTTTTATCTCTCTCGCCTCCTGTGATGCTGTCACTTGCCATTGTATTTGAAGTTGTCGCGACTTCTCTATTGCCTAAAACGCAGCAATTTACTTCTTTGCCCGCGACTGCCGCAGTGCTAGTCGGTTATGGCTTTGCTTTCTATCTGTTGTCTCTCACGGTTCAAACTATGTCTTTAGGTGTGGCATATGCGGTTTGGTGTGGGGCAGGGATAGTGCTAGTCGCAGCGCTGTCTTGGCTGGTCTACGGGCAAAAACTCGATATCTTTGCGATCATCGGTATCGCTTTGATTTTGGTGGGCGTCGTGATTATTAACTTGTTTTCGACGTCGGTGAGTCATTAGGGGCTAACTCGCTTTTGCCCCTAAATTGGTTTAGCCAAAAAGTCTGCATTCACAGTCGAGTGGTTTTTGGCCTAATAGAACTAATCTGACACCCAAACTCAAAAAGAACGTAAACTGGGTATCAGAGTGCAGTTCTTAGTTCAAAGCAACTCGATGACTTTTGCTCTACAAACCGATCTTAAAGCGTCACAAACCTACAAGGCGTTATGGAAGCATACCGCCTTGATCAAGTGTCTAAAATCTTCGCTAAGAGCGTTTGAGGTGGTCTGAGGGCTGTTTCTGATAGCAAACGCGCACATTTACCATAATAGGAATAATGAACACCTAGTTTATGCACTAACTTTGTTATTATCTATGCCTTAATTTTTTAGCGTTTTTAGGTCTGATATGAAAAAAATGGCAAAATTCAGAGTGATATTTTTACTCTTAGCAACCTCGATGTTGTCAGCTTGTGTGTATACATCCAATGTTGATTATGTGCGTATTTCGGTGATTGCGATCGCCTGTTTCGGTTTATTCCGATCACCAGATCCTACCTTTTTTCTCTCTTCTTATTTTTACTCTAAGTGATCGGATAATCGCGGAATCAGTGATCGGTTTAAACCGAAATGGGTGATCGGATAATCACGAAGTGATTTCGCACACATCGGTACGATGTATAAGTGCGCATTTCCTCATAATCAGAAATGTGTTTTCACAGCATTGTGATGGTAAAATACCCAAGTATCAACAACAGGATTTGACCATGACAACAAAACTAGAAAAGCTAAAGCGAAAACAAGAGCAACTGAAAGAGCAGATACAAAAAGAGGCACAACGAGTTAAAGCTCAAAACAGAAAGAATGACACAAGACGAAAGATTCTTTTAGGGACGATGGTATTAGATAGGATGTCAAAAAATGACGAGTACAAACAAAAGATCCTATTAATGTTGGATTCTTATTTAAAAAATGAACGTGATAGACTTCTATTTTCGTTAGAGGATAAAAAGCATGACTAGATGTATTCTTCACATACACTCCCAGCCATTACCACCAAATAAAAATAGTGGTGGTGCAAACCGATTGGTTGATTGGTTAGCAAAAGAACAATCCAATATGGGATTTAAAATATATGTATTGTCTCCAGAAGGTTACTCAACAAAACAATATACTCACATTACATTGACAGATGAAGCGAAATGTAATTTACAAAAACTTTCAACATTAATCCCCAAAGATATTACAGACATAGAATATCATGGAGGATTATCCACGGAAATAATATTTAAGTTACGAGATAGATATAAAAACTTTATATCTATCTGCCACGCAGGAGATGGAATTCAGTGTAATACTGTGTTTGTATCAAAAAGCCACGCATCTCAGTCTAAATATAATAAAAATAAAATTAATTTTAATTACATCTATAATGGAATCCCAGAATCAGAATTTGAATATAACGAACAAAAAAAAGGATATTTTCTTTTTTTAGCCAAAGTAAAAAGAAGTAAAAAAGGAATACAGACAGCAATAAAAGTAGCAAAGAAAACAAAATCAAATTTGATTGTGGCTGGCGGACACCGACTAGGCTCACCAGAAACATGGTTTAAATGGCATCCATTAATTACACCAGTTGGATTTGTGAATGGTGATTTTAAAAAAGACTTGTTAAGAAACGCAAAAGCATTACTTGTTCCAATATCTTGGGAAGAACCTTTTGGGCTAACAATTATTGAAGCAATGCTATCAGGAACACCTGTAATAGCATACAACAGGGGGGCAATGAGTGAATTGATAGTACATGGTGAAACAGGGTTTCTGTGTGAGAATGAAGACGAATTTATCAAAGCGATGTCACTTACCCATCAGCTAAATAAGAAAAAAATGAGAGAAAGAGCGATAAAATATTTCTCATCCTCAGCAATGGCAATAGGTCATCTCAAAATGCTCGATCAGGCATCAACAAAGCAGTGGGAATAAGTGCGTGAAATGCCCCTTATGTTAAATGCGCTACTTAGCTATTAAAAATCAATGCTAGAGGCTCTAAAATCGACGTAGAGCGCATTACACCACACAAACCACACCCAGATAGCTGCGTATTTCGGTGATTGCGATCGCCTGTTTCGGTTTATTCCGATCACCAGATCCTACCTTTTTTCTCTCTTCTTATTTTTACTCTAAGTGATCGGATAATCGCGGAATCAGTGATCGGTTTAAACCGAAATGGGTGATCGGATAATCCCGAAATGACTGAGCGGAATGCTCCGAAATATGCAGATTATGGAACAAAGTTTACTGAAGAACAGGTTTCTCAAATAGAGAAAAAGGTGACAACTAAGAATGATCTAATCAGAATTTTTGGTGAACCGTCTATAAAAACAGTAATCAGCGAAACTGGTGAAAAGTGGGTGTATTCTTATACTGGAGGTAGTGCTTCATCCAGGGCAAGATTACGAAGCCCCTTGCCCTGCAAGGACTTGCGAAAGGTAAGCGTTATTGCGGTTCGCTTTTTTCTGCTTTCTTTTGATCCCTGCTTTGAAGCTGATTTCTTCCGTCAGCAGATTTAAAGCTATATGTCTTATAACTGCTAAATTCTCACCGGCTTGCTCTCGACGTATCCGACATTCATCTTCTTTAAAACCAACGTCTAATCGCCAGTGCATCTGATTTTCAATGCTCCAATGTGCTCGCGTGCTCTCTAGTAAAGCTTTAGCCGTTAGTTTTGCTGAGCTTATGTAGTGCTTGATTTGCATTCTTTCTGCTGGCTTATCACCTTCTTGACGAATTGAAACGACCATACCAATGGTGGAGAGTCCCGCCCAATCAAGCGCTATATCGCCTAAGAAATCTGTATTGTGAACAACCATACTCAAACGCGTTTCTGTACGACCATGTCCTTTCTCTTGAGTGACGTATTTATCACCTTCAAAACTATTAAGCATACTAGAATTAAACACTTGGCTAATCGCTTGCTCCAATCGTTTTTGATTACCTTTTACCGCTAAGAGGTAATCTGCATCTTGGCCGACTATCTTTTCAGCTATATCCTTCTGGCATCCCATAGCATCAATCGTCACTAAACAACCTTGTAAGGAAAGCATTTCAAGCAGTTCGGGGATCGCTTTGATTTCATTGCTTTTGTCTGCTGTTTTAACCTGCCCTAACACAACTTGATTTGCAGCACTAAACGCACTAACCATATGGATTGCACCACAACGCTTGTCTTTGTTGTATGTGCCTCTGAGAGTTTTGCCGTCGATAGCAATCACTTCACCCTCAGTCACCTCATGACAGTCTTTCATCCACGCAGTAAAGCATCGTTGCAGTTGCTTGGCGGAAATAAGATTGATAACTCGGGCAATGGTATCGTGTACTGGTATGCCTTGTTTGAAATCACTATACTGTCTAAGCCATTCCAAGTTATCTTCACCAAAATCTTCAATATCCTCCCAACCTTCAGCACCAGCAATCACTGCTGCAATTGTTAAGAAGATAATGTCGGTTAGCGTGTGCTCTATTTTCCAAGCTTGGCGAGGGTCTCGAATAACTGAAATATGGTCCAAAAGGCTTAATCCGTTCATTAGGCTAAATATCTACTGTTAAAAAACAGTATATGATCACACCTAAATCTGATCATCAAATCGATCTTGGATGTATTGAGGTTATTGTGACTTCAGTATCTAATTAGTGAAAATATGACTTCACGTCATCCCTTATTCCATATGGGTTTTTCATGATCTTGCCCTGGTGCTTCATCCCAAGCTTTTACAATGAAAACAACATCCGATATCACAACGCACACGATTGATATCTTGTTAGAAAATGGTGTCGTTGTGAATTTTGCAGAAACCAAAAACAAACAAAACATGAATATGTCAGTAGAATAGTATTGAACATTGTACTGGTGTGCGAACCCAGATTTAGACACAAGAACGGCTCCCAATTGGGAGCCGTTCTTCGTTACGGAGTCACGCCGATTGAACATAATAGGAATAATGAACACCGACTTTATGTTGATGTGTCAATGCATTACAATATGCGCTTATTTGATTACTGGAGAGTTACTTTGAAGCGAGATATGGAATTAATTCGCAGATTATTACTCGCGATAGAAGAAAGTCCGAATGACTATAAACTCGATAAGTATGATGGTGGTGTGGTTCGATATCATGAGGCTCTACTTGTTGAGAAAGGGCTAGTCGAGGGTTCGATAAGTAAAGAGTTAGGAGGAATTGAACCACCATTCGTTCGTATTTATAAGCTAACTTGGGATGGTCACGAGTTCATCGACAACCTTCGTGACGAAAGTGTTTGGAATTCAATCAAAAGTGATTTCAAAGAAGCTAGTTTTTCTACTATCGCTAAAGTCAGTAAAGATTTAGCTGAGGGATTAGCAAAGAAAAAACTAGAATCGATATTGAGCTATATTTAATAATAATATCAATGATTTATAATAAAGGTGAGAGATGAGTAGTAAGATAGCTTTTTTCGCAATTGTATTTTCTTTGATTTCTGGATGTGCAGGTTTCAATGACAAAATGACACCTTCTGTGTCTATCCATCAGGATCAATTTGATGGTTCACTTCGTATTGAGCAGCCCCCTGTTAGCGCCTCCTCTAGCTTATCTGAAGGATGGCACACTTTGGTTTTCAATGGAATCAAAAATTTCCCAATGTGGTCTTTCTTGAAGTCGGTGTGAGTGGCATTACAAATGTCATGGGAGTTGCATTTAATGTTGATGGTCAAATCATCGAAAATGTAAAAGAGGCCAGCAAATTAACTAAGTATGGTGATTGGTCAACTCGTAGACTTGTAATGCCACTCTCCGATTTTGTGAAGGTCTCTCAAGGCAAAGATGTAAAAATGAAAGTCATCCAAATAGATACTTATTCGGTATCTTCGTTTGGTTCAGCTAACTCGGGCGCAGTAGTTAACACAAAATTTGCTCCATTCGTTCAAAAATTGAAAGAGCAAAATATACAAATAAAAACAGATGTTTAACGAAGGTTTTGCGTGTAGCACCTTGTACTAATATGGGACATCTTTCTGATGGTGATTTACCATAACGGCACTTAGTGCGCACCTAACCCAATACTTTTGCTAGCGCGATGCTACTCACCGCACTAGCACTTCACAAGTAAATTTGCCATACCTGTAGTTATTGATGGTTTTCTAATTTAGAAAAAACACTGGCAAGGTTTTGTCCAAAAATGAGTTGCGCTAATTTCCCTCACACCCCAACACTGCGACAAACGCATCCAAATACTTCTCTATAGTTAAATCCGCAGAAACTGGCGGAAGTTCTACGGTAATGCATGGCAGGTTTCTTTCCTGACACCATGTGCCGAATGAGCCTGGGGTTTCGTAATCGACGTCTTCAACGAGCGGCAGGTTGAATTGCTTACCTAGCCAAGTGGTGAGTTCTGATCGATCGGGGTCATCGACCATGGCGAGTGGTTCGTGAAAAGAGATGACGAATTTAGGTTGGCGCTGTTCGATGAGGTTTATGAGCGATTGCACTTCAGGTTCAAGTTGTTCGGCTTGCCCGGTTTTCACTTTTACATCTCTGACTGGTGTGTGGGAGCTCCAGCGATACACGGTGCCGTTTTCTGTCCAGTTTTGAGTTGGGAAGGCGCGGTTCAGATCGACTTGGTTGGCGTTGGCGCGAGTGCCTAATTGATTGCCATCTGGGTTCATCGACAGGATCACATCGTGTCTCAAGTTGGCGGCTGGCAAGCTTCTCAGCGCACAAGATAATCCTGCAATAGAAGCGGTTTCATCACCGTGTGTGCCTGCTAAGATCAGCCCGCGAGACTCGCTTTCTATTTGCGCGGGGAAATAGAGCAAAGGCGCACCCAACACTGATTTTCCATATGACAGCGGCTTTATTGAAAATGCAGCTCTTTCCGTTCTTGGAATTAAACTCACCTTTATCTCCTGATTGATCAAGTACTATCAAGTATTAACGATTACACAAACTTACTTAAATAAACTAAAGCGTTAAAACTCGTCAACAGTCGCATTGTTAATTTTATTACTTGCTTCAAAGATAGGCTAGGAGAGCAAAAACATATGGATTTTAAGAAACATTCAACGGCTTTACTCATTTCATCTCTATTGACCCCTTTTATCTCAGTAACTGCCGTTGCTGACACATTGCCTGCGGGAACTTCTCTGGCGAAAGAACAACATTTAGTTCGTGCTAACGATGCAGAAGCGGCGACGCTTGACCCTGCGAAAGCAGAAGGCCTGCCAGAAATGCACATTCTACGTGACCTATTTGAAGGTTTAGTGATTCAAGATCGCGATGGCAATATCACCCCAGGTGTTGCACAGTCTTGGGAAACCGAAGACAACCAGACGTTTGTATTCCACCTACGTAAAGACGCGCAGTGGTCGAATGGCGATCCGGTGACGGCCGATGATTTCGTGTATGCGATAAGACGCGCGGTAGACCCTAAAACGGCATCGCCAAATGTGTGGTACCTAAAGCTTACTCAAATCAACAATATCGCTGACGTAGCCGAAGGCAAAAAGCCAGTTGAAGAGTTAGGTATCTCTGCAGTCGATAAACACACGGTGAAGTTCGAACTCGATAGTAAAGTGCCTTACTTTGTGGCGATGACGGGCCACACATCCATGATGCCAGTGCACAAAGCAGCCCTAGAGAGTAGCGACAAGCCGTGGAGCGATCCTAAGCAATTTGTTGGTAATGGCGCATTTGTGTTGGACGAGTGGGTGGTGAACGAGCGTATTGAGCTTAAGAAGAACCCGACGTACTGGGACAGTTCAGATACCCACTTAACCGAAGTAACTTATATTCCGTTTGAGAATCAGAATGCCTCGATTAACCGTTATGCGGTGGGCGAGGTTGATATTACTTCGGACGTGCCTACACACATGGCGCAGCAGCTTAAAAGCAAATATCAAGATGCGTTTACCACAGTGCCTCTGTTGTGTACTTACTACTACGCATTCAATACTACGCGACCACCTTTTGATGATGCGCGAGTACGTAAAGCGGTGTCTTATTCCATGATGCGTGATGTGATCACTAACGGTGTCACTCAGGTGGGTAACCTACCGGCTTATACCTTTGCTCATGAGTACACGGCAGGCTTTGATGCGACTCAGCCTGAATACAGCACATGGACTCAAAAGGAACGTGACCAAAAGGCAAAAGAGCTGTTGAAAGAAGCGGGGTACGATGCAGCTAACCCATTGGATTTCAAACTGCTCTACAACACCAGTGAGTCGAACAAGTCGATTGCTGTGGCTATCGCTTCAATGCTCAAAGGCAACCTAGGCGCGCAAGTTGAGTTGGAAAACCAAGAATGGAAATCTTATCTAGTATCACGTCGCCAAGGTGATTTTGATGTGATGCGCGCTTCTTGGTGTGGTGACTACAATGAAGCGTCGACCTTCTTGAGCTTATTGCGATCTGAGTCTTCAGGTAACTTTGCCCGTTACAACAATGACAACTACGACTCTGCTATGGACAGCGCACTGTCAGCAACCAACGAGCAAGATCGTCAAGGTTTCTATGATCAAGCAGAGCAGTTACTGGCTGAAGATATGCCTATCGCACCCATCTATTACTACATGCAGGCTCGTCTAGTACGACCAAGTGTGGGTGGCTTTGCAAAGAACAACGTGGAAGGGCGCATCTATTCTAAAGACCTCTACATCAAAGAATAGATAGGCCGGATGCGAGTTCTGGCATTTCGCATAACAATATGAAATAGAAGAAAAGGGACGTTGATCATAAATATCTGATCAACGTCCCTTCGTCATTAATCTGTAACGGTAACCGCAAAAAACTGAAACCTGATTGAAGTATTTTTCACTTTTATTTCAATCAGGTGAAGCCATGTTACCCCCTTTACGCGCTCTTGTTGCGTTCGAAGCTGTTGCTCGTCTTGGTTCCATTGGCGCGGCTGCCCGAGAGCTTTGTGTCACGCAAGCGGCGGTTAGCCAACAGCTCAAAAGTTTAGAAACCTTCCTCGATACCACCTTGTTTGAACGCAGCTCTAAAGGCGCAAAGCTGACGTCAGCTGCTCAGCATTATCAACCGATTGTGGCAGGTTCACTTGCTCACCTTAAATTGCAGACTCAGATCTTGTTCGGTGAAAAAGAAACCGACGTGTTGAGCCTGCGCGTAAACCACACCTTTTGTCATAACTGGCTGTTACCTCGACTGCCAGCCTTCTATAAGAAATACCCTTTTATCAGGCTCGATATTCAGCTGGTGGACTGGCCATCAACCAACCCTTGCCAGAATGTCGATATCGAACTGACTAACGGCAAGGTCGAAAGCGAAGACACCCATTGTGAGCGACTGTTTCAAGAACACTGGCAGTTGGTGTGCAGCCCTCAATTCAAATCTGAGCATCAAGAATTACTCAGTAAGCATGACTTTGCTGCTCTGCCGACGGTTCAGGTGAAAGGCTACCGAGAGAACTGGCTGCAATGGCTTGGCCACAACCAATTCGAGATGGCATTACCTAAGGTTCTGCTCGAAGTGAGTAACTCTCTGCATGCCTTAGAAGCAGTTAAACATGGCATTGGAATGTTGCTAGTGCGTTCGCTCGCGGTGTCTGAACTACTCAAGAAAGAAGACCTGGTATTGGCAAGCGAATCCTCGATGCCTGCCGAATCTGCTCACTATTTGATTACTAAACACAGTCGCAGCGCCAAGGTGAATTTCTTCTGTGATTGGCTTTATCACCAGATGGAAGACGGTGAACTGGAGTAAAGATTTTCTTATGGATAGCTATAAAAAAAATGAAGGGCGCTCTTACTAACCTGTCATAAAAAACACTTAGTTTAACCGCATACAAATAAGGACGAGGTCACCATGAGTGCTTTCTCACAACCAATGAAAAACCGCTTAAAGGTACTGTTATTTACCGCACCGTTGTTGGTGCCACTGTTTACTTTTTGGCTCGTACCATTTGGTTACTCAATTTATATCAGCTTCACCGATTGGGATTACATCTCGCCAGATTATTCGTTCATCGGTTTAGAAAATTACGAGTACATGGTTGAGGACTATGAGTTCATTCAAGCAGTACTCAACACGTTTTGGTTCTCTGTCGGAGTGGTGATTCCAACCATCATTCTTGGGCTTGTGTTTGCGATGTTGTTGCACAAAAACTTCAAGGGCAGCCAGTTCTATCGTGCGGTGATCTTCTCTCCTTGGATCACGCCAACGGTCGCGGTGTCGATTGTGTGGTCTTGGGTGTTCGAGACGAAGTCAGGCTTGGCCAACCACTTATTAGAGTCGGCAGGGTTTAGCGCAATTCCATGGTTAGAGAACGGAAACACAGCCTTGATTGCGGTGATTATCGTGACGGTTTGGCAGGCGATTGGTTGGACGATGCTGTTTTACATCAGTGCGCTCAACAAGATTCCAGAGTCCCTGTATGAGGCCTCTTTGATCGATGGTTGCAGCAGCTTAACGCGATTTTTGAAGATAACGTTGCCGCTGATTTCACCAACCACATTCTTCTTAGTAGTGGTCAACATTATCACGGCAATGCAGGCGTTCGATCAGTTCCAGATCCTAACGCAAGGCGGGCCGGGCGGTGAGACTCGTACCTTGTTGTACTTGTTCTACCAACAAGCGTTTGAGCGTTACGAAATGGGACCTGCGGCCGCAACATCGTTAGTGATATTCCTGATTACTGGATTGTTGGCACTTATTAATACTTACATCGGCAAGCGCTGGGTGTACTACTAGTCGATTTTTGAAAGGACAGAATTATGACCACGCAAGTATTGGATGCCAATCAAGTCTTAAATCAAAGAGCGGCTGAATCTAAAGTCACAACCCAAACGAAAGCGGCCAAATCAGAGATTGCGTCAAAGAGAAGCTCAGTGGATCGCCGTTCGTTTATCGCACTGGCTAAGCACCTGTTCTTGGCAACCTGCGGAACCATTATGGTGTTCCCGTTCTTATGGATGTTGTCTGGTTCTCTGAAAACCAATGATGAGATCTTTGCTAACCCACTGGACTTGATTCCAGAGCAGTTTCGCTGGGAGACCTTTGTCGAAACCTTCCACAGCGCGCCGTTTGGCTTGTACATCTTCAACAGCTTTAGCGTGGCTTTGTTCACGACTCTGTTGGTGATTGTGAATTCCGCGATGTTTGCATACGCGCTGACTCAGCTGAAGTTTCGCTCGAAGACCGTGCTCTATTTCATCGTGATGGGCTGTTACATGCTGCCGGGTGCAGTGACTTACATTCCGTCTTACATCACTTTGGCAAAACTGGGTTTGTTGGATTCACACATGGGCTTAGTTGCGTCGAACGCGGCGTCGGTTTTCGGTGTGTTTTATCTACGCCAAGTGTTTATCAAGGTGCATCCGTCGCTGATTGAAGCGGCACGAATTGATGGTGCAGGTGAGCTCAAGATCTTATGGGCAATCATCTTACCGCAATGCCGAGCAGCAGTCGCAACACTGTTCCTCATCACTTTTATTACCAATTACAACAGCTACATGTGGCCAAGCCTGGTGATTACGACTCAGGATTTAAATCTGATCGCTACTGGTATTCGTCACTACTTTATTGCCGAAGGTAACTATGGGTTGAACTGGTCGCAAATTATGGCGGCGAGCACCATTGCAGTATTGCCTTTGTTAATTCTATTCGTCATTTGTCAAAAGACGATTCTTTCAGGTATCGCCGATAACGGCGTAAAAGAGTAAACGGAAATGAAACTAAAAACTCTCGCACTAGTGTGTGCTGGCGCAGCAAGCGCGTCGATGTTCTCTAGCAGTGTTCTTGCGGCAACCGAAGTTAACTTTTGGTATTCCGGTGGTACTAAGCCACAGCAAATGATGACTAAGCTCATCGAAGAGTTCAACGCGAGCCAAGATGAGTATGTGGTGAAGCCTGCATTGCAAGGTAACTACACGGAAACCTACCAGAAGCTGCAAGCTGGTTTAGCGTCGAAAACGGCACCTGAACTTGTGCTATTAGATTCAGGTCGTGCGGAAGCGATGCACGGGCGTGGTCTGAGCCGTGACCTAACGCCGTTCATGGATGAAGAGTTCAACTTCTCTGATTTCATTGGCGCGTTTAAAGACCAAGTGACGGCAGACGACGGCACCATCATCGGCTTACCTGCTTACGGTACGACTCAAGTGTTTTACTACAACAAGCAGGTATTGGCAGATAACGGCTTTACCGAGCAAGACCTAAACACATGGCAAGGCGTGGCTAAAGTCGCGGAGAAAGTTACTCAACGTGATGACAAAGGCAACGTGACCTTTTACGGCTGGGAGCCGATGTGGGGCCAAGACAACATGATTGACGCGGCTTTCTCTAACGGTGCGAAGATCATCAGTGATGATGGCAAAACAGTGCTAATCGATTCAGCTGAATGGGTTGAGGTGTGGGACAGTTTCCGTAAGTGGATCCACGACGATCAAATCATGCGTATTCATTACGGCGGTCAAGGTTGGGAATACTGGTACAAAACCATTGATGACGTGATGAAAGACAACGCACTGGGTTATACAGGTTCATCGGGTGACCAAGGTGACTTGGACTTCACTAAGCTTTCGGCAACCACACAACCGGGTTGGGGCTCAAACCCTTCTGCACCACAAGCGGGTGCGCTGGTTTACGTGATGCCAAAAGGCACCGACGAAGCAGCAGCAAAAGGTGCATTCGAGTTTGTTGAGTTCTACACCAATGCGAAGAACACGGCGGCATGGTCAATGTTCACGGGTTACATCCCAGTGCGTAACAGCGTTTCTGAAGTACCAGAATACCAAGCGTTCACTAAAGATAACCCGCAAGCTCTGATTCCTTTGAAGCAAGCGAACACGGCGACCAAAGACTTCCTAGACCCTACCAACGGTAAGATCATGGACGCTCTGAAAGTGGCAGCGGATCAGATTCAAATCCAAAACGTGCCAGCTGACCAAGCGCTAAAACAAGCGGCGAAGAAAGCACAACGCGCACTAGACCGAGCGAATCGTTCTTAATCAGTAAAGTTATTAGCTCTTATTTATTAAAAACAAAGAGTTATTAGCAATGAATAGTTGTTAACAGCGAATAGCTATTAATAGCGAACGATGAACTAACAAAGGCCCATCTATTCGGGTGGGCCTCTTTTTACCCAGTCCTTCAATTAGGACGAATTTGGTGAAGACAATGACCCAATTTCAAGGAGAGCTGCCGTTTGGCAGAGTGCGTATCCCCTTTGATGTGCCAGCAGGTTCTCACTGCGTAACCATTATTGGTACGACGGTGACAAAAGGATTCTTATACGCAGCGGCCTACGATGCCAACCACGCATTTCGTGGCAAGGTGTTGTTTGAAAAGGCGCACAAGTCACTCACGATTCAACCGAAAAACTCAGGGCTAGGCGCAATTGATGGTGCGATTCCATCGGGCGAGTGGTTCTTAGAACTTTACAATCTCGAAGGTGAGTTTCGAACTGAACGCGCGATGCAGTATCAAGTCGATGTGCTTTGTTCTGATGAGCTAGGTACTGACGGAGTAGAGAGTGAGCTAGAACTGAACCCAACGGTCACCGCTAATCACGATATCGAGTTTGATTACAGCCACATGTTGAGCTCTGATTCTCGCTGGTATCGTGGTGATTTACACGCCCACACTCAGCTTTCTGATGGTCACAATACCTTGGCCGCGGCGAAAGAGATTGTGGAATCACAAGGGCTCGATTTCTTCTTCTTCACTGAGCACAACATCTGCCAGCCTAAACTGCCTGTCTCAAACCAATGTTTGTTTTTACCAGCGTTAGAAGTGACGACCGATCTCGGGCACTTTAATGTGCATGGCCCGGTTAAGTCTTTAGACCTTAGAGACGTTGAGCACAGCAGCCAAGCGACCATGGAAGCCGGATTGAGCTTAGCTAGAAGTGGACACAATGGCGGACACAGTTCCCTTGGCATTAATCACCCGATGATGAAGCCGTGGCATTGGCATTACGATCAAGTGGATCTCAGCCAAGTGTCTACGTTTGAAGTGTCCTGCGACCCAACGTGGTCGACCTCGCCAAAAGCGACCGAAGAGGCGTTATTGGTTCTCAATGACATGTGGAATTGTGGCCAACGCATTACGGCGATTGGCGGCAGTGATTCACACCTTGAACCCCATGAACGCAATCCAAAATCGGATGAACCTTCTATCTACGGTGACCCATCAACTTTCGTTTACAGCCATGGTTTGAGCGGCGAAGGCATCTTGTCTGGTTTGCGTAATGGGCAAGTTTACCTAGAGCGCCGCTGTGGCCTGAAGTTTGACATCAACTTAGGCGACTTGCTACCGGGTAATGACTCTCAAGGACAGGCACTTAGTTACCGTATTGCAGTTACTGATTCAGAAAACCCTTACTACGCTGAGTGCGTGGTCGATGGCGAGATTATTGACCGAATCGTTTTGAGTGATGAGCTACAAAGTATCCATATTGATGAAGGCTACCGTTGGTGTCGAGTGGATATCCGTCGTGGAGAACTTTCTTCTGCATTAATCAACAGCCCTCAACCCGTATCTGACGAACGTGAGTTTGAAGGCTGCATCAACGCCGTATTCGACGGCAAACAACCAGAATTTAACCAACCCCTAGTGCGTACTTGGGGAGAACTAATGGAGCGAATGAGCCGTGATGAAGTTTAAGGCGATGTTATTTGATAAAGACGGCACATTGTTAGAGTTCCACAAGATGTGGCTTAACGTTTCTCGTGGTGCTTGTGAGCGTGTGAAATCTTACAGTGACCAACACCAAGGTAATCAAACTGTCACACCTGTTGAGTTACTCTTGGCCATCGGTGTTGAAGGTGATGTGGTTGATAACTATGGACTATTAGCCTCAAATCCAGTGGAAGATACCGCAACAGCGTGGTTCAACATGCTGCAACCGAATGTCTCGCTCACTGAATTCACTAAGGTGACCAAAGCCGCTTTCAATGATGAAGTGGAAGAGAACCCAAGCTGGATTGAAGCCCTGCCGGGTGTGGCTGAAAAGCTTGACCTGTTTAAGCAGCAAGGCATGATTTTAGGTATCGCGACCGCAGACACCAAAGACTCGACCATCTACACACTGGAGCAATCGGGTTTGAGCGAGATGTTCGATTATGTTGGTTATTCTGATGGCGATATCGAACCTAAACCAGCGCCCGCACTACTCAATGCCTTCTGTGAGCAATGCGGTATTGAGCCACATGAAGTGATCATGTTTGGTGACACGGTTTCAGATATGGAATTTGGCCGCAATGCAGGCGCAAGCAATGTTGGTGTGCTGACGGGTACGGCTCAACACAGCGAATTAGAACCAGTAGCGGATCTGGTTATCGCATCGGTTGCCCATTTTGAGCTCAATCAACTGCAAGAACGTGGCTAAAACGTCCACGACAGATTGCAAAGATAGTATTTAACGAATTGATTTAAGGACAGGTTATGGCTGAAGTCACACTGAGAGGGGTAGAAAAAACCTACCCAAATGGTTTTAAGGCTGTGCACGGTGTCGATCTGAATATTCGCGAAGGTGAGTTCATGGTGTTTGTTGGGCCGTCTGGCTGCGCAAAATCCACGACACTTCGCATGATCGCAGGCCTTGAAGATATCTCAGAAGGTGATGTCTACATTGGCGATAAGCGTGTAAACGAATTGCCACCTAAAGATCGTGGTATCTCGATGGTGTTTCAGAACTACGCGCTTTATCCGCACATGTCGGTGTACGAAAACATGGCTTTTGGCCTGAAGCAACAGAAGCTGCCAAAGCATGAAATCAATGAGCGAATTGAAGATGCAGCCAAGACTCTGGATATTGAACATCTGCTAAATAATAAGCCGGGTGAAATGTCGGGTGGTCAAAGGCAGCGTGTGGCGCTTGGCCGTGCGATGGTGCGTAAGCCAGATGTGTTTTTGTTTGACGAGCCCTTGTCTAACTTGGATGCAAAGCTGCGTGTTTCGACTCGTGTCAGCATTGCACAGCTGCACAATAACCTGAAGCAAGAAGGGCAGAACGCCACCATGATCTATGTGACACACGATCAGGTGGAAGCCATGACCCTTGGCGATCGCATCTGTGTGTTGAATCAAGGTGAGATTATGCAAGTCGATACGCCAATGAACCTTTATCAGTACCCAGCAAACAAGTTTGTCGCAGGCTTTATTGGTTCGCCAGCGATGAATCTTCTCAAGGTGAGATTGGATGAGATTGATGGCGTGATGAACGTGGTCTCTGAAAGTGGGACTCGTTGGACACTGCCACAAGACAAGCAGATTATCGCTCGTGAAAAGATGGGTGAGTGGGTATGGTTTGGTGTTCGTCCAGAGCACATTCAACTGGCTAATCACGATGCGCCGCTGGCGGAAGTGAATACTCAAACGCACAGGCTTGATGTGGTTGAGTCGATGGGTAATGAGCTGTATCTCTACTTTAAACTCGGTGCAGATAAGCTGGTGGCTCGCGTGCCTTTTGATGCGGATCGCACGGCAAACAGTGGTGAAGAAACGGTGCTGCATTTCAACACCAGCCAATGTCACTTATTCGATTTAGAAACCGAAGAGACGCTTGATCCTAAGAGCTGATTCTATTGCTCCTACGAGTTATTCTGTAAAAAGAAATCCCCATTCGTTGACTAGGCGAATGGGGATTTTAGTTACTAGGGGGTAGTAATTTTATCTTTTAACTTGTTTCAGGTTTTAGATAGCCACCATAGTCGCGGCTTTCTTCATTGCTTCCTTGGTTGAACACTCAATCACGTTCGCGTTAGCAAAGCGGTGAGCGTCTTTCACTTGAATATCGTGAGCCAAGATAACCAGCTTCGCGTTCGCCACATCTAGGTCGGTGATGCGGTTCTGAATACCGTTTTGACCTTGAGTTTCTACTTTGATTTTCAGACCCGCTGCCGCACCTGCTTTTTCTAGTGCTTTCGCCGCCATGAAGGTGTGTGCAACACCAGAAGGGCAACATGTTACAGCTACGATGTCGTACTCGCCTTCGCCTGCTGCAGGAGCGGCTTGAGCTTGTACTGGCGCTTCAACCATGTCTTCTTCTGTTTCTACCGCTACCGGTTTCCAGAAGCCTACGATAACGGCTGTGGTTAGCGAGCCAAGCGCAATACCGACGACGTACATTGGAATGTTGCTTGATACTGGCGCAGTGATTAGGCCGCCCCACGGTGCGTGCAGTAGAACGTCTGTCATGAAGCCGAATACACAGCCCACGATACCACCGGCAACGATTGAAGGAAGTACGCGCATTGGGTCGTTCGCTGCAAATGGGATCGCACCCTCAGAGATACCGATTGAGCCCATGATTGCAGCCGCTTTACCTGCTTCTTGCTCTTGTTTAGAGAACTTGTTTTTGAATAGGAACGTTGCTAGAGCCATACCTAGAGGTGGTGTACAAATCGCGATGCCTACGCCACCCATTAGCCAAGGTTGCGTATCTACTTGAGTTTGAGCGAATAGGGTCGCTACTTTGTTTATAGGGCCGCCCATATCAAACGCCGTCATACCGCCAAGGATTGTACCCAGAACCATCTTAGATGCGCCAGCCATTGAAGCTAGGAACTCGTTCATAGAAGACATGAACAGTTTGATTGGTTCACCGATGCCCCACAATACGATACCTGCAGAGATTAACGTGCCTAGAAGCGGGTAGATGAAGTAAGCACCTAGCGCTGTCATGTTCGCAGAAAGCGGGATCTTCTTAAGCTGGAACACCACGCCACCGGCGATAAAGCCCGCCACGATACAGCCAAGGAAGCCGCCGCCCATGTCAGCCATGATGCCAGAAGAGATCATCGCTGGCGCTAGTGCTGGTTTGTCTGCAATTGAGTAACCAATAAAGCCGCCAAGAATGATTGGGAAAAGAACAAGGCCCTTGATACCGATATTAGAGATGTCTGCCAGCAGGCCGTCGGCCGGAACCGCACCTTTGCCTGATGCCATGACCGCTAAAGCCAGCAGAACACCACCGGCTACGATAAAAGGTAGCATGTGTGAGGTTCCGAAAAGCAGGTGACCTTTCATGGTACTAAGGATTTTTTTATAGTCGCTACTACTATTCTTATTATTAGAATTGCTACTGGTATTCGTAGCTTGATTTGCTAGGCTGCTCATAATTTTCTACGCCTTATGAATTAATTAAAATATTAAGGATTTGATGTTCATCTTTTGCGTTATGGATATTTTGAATAAATTCATCACTGAACTTTCCAAATAGTTCTTGTAGTACATAAATATGATGGTCAGCACCGTTGTCGGGTGAGGCAATCATAAAAAATACGGTTGGATTGATGTCGTCTTCATCGCCATAATCAATACCTTTACGCTTAACACCGACAGCGATTGCTGGCTCAGTTACCGCCTTGCTTTTTGAGTGTGGGTAAGCGATGCCGTCCATTGAGGTAATGCTTTGAGATTCACGAATTTCAATGTCTGCCAAGAAGGCTTCTTTATTACTGATTCGGTTGTTTTCAAATAACATGCTTGCCAATTCTTCAAACAGTTCTTTTTTATTATTCGCTTGAAGGTTGTTATTAATTAAGTTGACGTTAGTTAGCTGTGTGACCATTTATTAACTCATTCACTATTGAAGTTCTTGAATTAAAATTAATGGATTAACGGCATTCGCGAAATAGCAAATAAAGGCCCTTCACTGTACATTTGTACCAAGCAAAATTAAGTGTGATTTGCATCATTCATCCAGTGTGAGATGGGTCATATTTGATGGTGTTTTTGATTATGTTTTTGACACGCCGAGCGGCCTCATCAGCAACAAAAATGCCCCGCATGAGCAGGGCAGTAAGACTTTGTACTGAGTTCTAAGGGAGCTAGCTGTAAGCACGCGCTACTCGGCCAACGCAGTCCAGTTTGTAGCTCTCAGCATAAGCAGGAATGAATACCGATTGGCCTTTCTCTATCACGCAGGTTTCGCCGCACTGGTGAGTAAGCACCATAGATTCGTCGAGAGGTAGTAGGATCTCGGCACCTTCGGTAGTGATCCGTCGCTGATGTGAGTTTTGCACGATAGAGAACTTAAAATCCTCGACTGGAATTTGGTATTCCATCACATCACCTTGCTCTATCGGGCTGAGCAGTAACCTATCCGCAGGCTTTTCATTGAATTGAGTACAAGAGACTAATTCATTGATATCCATGTACTTAGGCGTCAACCCTGCGCGGAGTACGTTGTCTGAATTCGCCATCACTTCTAAGCCCGTACCTTTGATGTAAGCGTGGGGTGTCTCGGCATCCAGATACATGGCTTGCCCCGGCTTTAAGGTGATCACGTTCAACAGTAGCGGAGCAAACAGGCCTACATCACCCGGATATTGTTGTTCTAGCTCTGAAATCAACTGGAACACAGGGGCATCAGAAAGCTTCGCCTTCATCAACAACATGGTCAGCGCCATGCCTTTTTGTTCACCTTGCAAAGACAATAAGCTCGCGAAGAAGCTGGCTAATCCATTAGGCGTTTGATCGCCCGCGAGGTCGTTAACCATCGAGTGCAGCTCAGGAATATCGAGGTAATGGAAGTGCTCAAGGATCTCGCTGATCGACCTAAAGCCATTCATCGCCGTGTAGTCCGTTAGGGCATACACCAGTTCTGGCTTATGATTAGGATCCTTGTAGTTACGATTGCCAGCTGTCATTGGAATGCCTTGCTGCTCTTCAAGAGCATAGCCAGATTCCGCTTGCTGTTTGTTTGGATGTACTTGAACAGACAGCGCTTTCTCAGCCGCTAATACCTTGAAAAGATAAGGTAACTCGCCAAAGCGACTCGCCACTTTCTCGCTTAGAAACAAGTTTAGGTTCTTAGAAATCAAGCTCGACAATGTGGTCTGTTGCCCGTTATCAGTCACCATTGAGCAACCATTGGGGTGTGCGCCCATCCAAATCTCCGCTTGTGGCTCACCAGATTGGTTATCAATACCAAACAGTTGGCTAAACGAAGACGGGCTACCCCATGCGTAGTTTTGAATCACGTTGGTCATAGGGTAGAAAAAGCGTTGTACGAACGAGTCGTTCGCTAAAGAAAAATCAGACATCGAGATCACCATGAAGGGAAACATGGCTTGAGCTCTACTCGATTTACTAAAATACGAGACTAGAGTGGGCTCAAGCCATTGGAGTTGAAATGGCTTAAGCCGCTGCTGTTGCTAGCTTGGCTTTGCGTAGATTTTTAAGCGCGATACAAGTAACCGCAGTCACACCTGCACCTGATGCCATGCACAGCAGTGCCAGCATTGGGTAGTTCATTGCGCCGAGCAGAGCCACAACAGGGCCACCGTGAGCAACGCTGTTGGTGATACCAAATGAGAACGCCATAACAGCTGCAGTCATTGAGCCAAGCACGTTGGCAGGGATAACCGACATTGGATCTTGCGCTGCGAAAGGAATCGCACCCTCAGAGATACCTACTAAGCCCATCGCACCTGCTGCTTTGCCTGCTTCAATTTCAGAAGATTCAAACAGGTCGAATTTACGGCCAAGTCTGGTCGCGATAGCCATGCCCAGTGGAGCCACAGGAATTGCGCACGCCATTGCACCCATGAATTGAGTTTGGCCGCTGGCAATCATGCCGACCGAGAATAGGAACGCCACCTTGTTGAATGGACCGCCCATATCGAAACCGGCCATGCCACCCAGTACAATACCAAGCAGAACCACGTTGCCTGTACTCATGCTGGTTAGCAGTGCTGTAAGAGCATCCATCAGCCCGGCGATAGGTGCACCGATAACAAAGATGAATAGACCCGCGATGAATAGAGATCCAGTGATCGGAGCGATCATGATAGGCACAAGTGGTTGAACGAATTTGTGGTAGTTAAACGAGGTAATCCATTTAACGAAGTAGCCGACTAATAGGCCAGCGATGATTGCACCAATGAAGCCTGTACCCGCGTCAGCGCCATAGAAAGAGCCGTTGTTAGCAATCCAACCACCGATAAGGCCAGGAGTTAGGGCAGGGCGGTCAGCAATCGCGTAAGCAATGTAGCCAGCCAAGATTGGGATCATCAGCGTGAACGCAACCACACCGACCTCTAGGATTTGGTTCCACATGCTGCCAGCAGGAATTGCCATGCCAGATTCACTCGGCTCACCACCAATAGCTAGTGCTAGGGCAATCAAAAGACCGCCAGTCACCACGAATGGGATCATGTGAGATACGCCACTCATCAAGTAACGATAAAGGTCCGAACGCGCTTGTGAGGCTTTTTCTACAACAGATTGGTTGGTCGGTGCTTGTTCAGCTTGGTAGCTAGGTGCATTGAGCGCTTGCTGAATCAAGCCTTGTGCGTTTTTGATTGGTGCTTTTACGTTAGTGCAGACAACGCGTTTGCCAGCAAAACGAGCCATGTCGACCTGTTTATCACAAGCCACCACAATCGCATCTGCGCGTTCGATCTCTTCTTGAGTCGGGCTGTTTTTAACGCCTATCGAGCCGTTGGTTTCGACCTTGATGTCATAGCCAAGAGCCGCTGCGCCTTTCTCTAGCGCTTCAGCTGCCAAATAAGTGTGTGCAACGCCAGCTGGGCAGCCTGTCACACCAATGATGAAGCCTTGTTTCTCAACGTTGTTTTCCGTTTCTGAAGGCTCAGGTTTGCTAAGCAGTAGTTCTAATGCTTCTTGTTCAGATTGAGCATTCATGAAGCTTTCGATAAAGCCTTCTTCAATCAGTTTTGAAGAAAGTTCTGCCAGTACTTCGATGTGGTGATTATCGCCGCCATCAGGAGAGGCAATCATGAAGAATAATTTTGATGGCTGGCCGTCATCTGCGCCGTACTCGATACCCTGTTGATGGACACCGATAACAACCGCGGGTTTAATCACCGCAGCGCTTTTCGCGTGTGGCAGAGCAATACCTTCTTCAAATCCGGTATTACCTTGTTCTTCACGAGCCTTAATGTCGGTAAGAAACTGTGCTTTGTCTGAGATTCTGCCTTGTGCGTAAAGCACGTCTATCAGCTCTTTAAATACGTCTTCTTTTGAATTAGCGCTAAGCGAAAGCTTAATCAAATCTTGATTGATCAATGTCGTGATCATAATGAACCCCTACTCTGTTTTTATTTTGTTAGGGGTATTCTGGAATCTACGGCTTGCCTTCTGTAGTGAAGAAAAAATGCATTTACTGGATGATTGTTGCCTTATAAATGGAGTGTGATTTTGATCGGTTAGGAGTGCCTGTTTGGGGGAGTGTTGACAGCTTTTATGAGGTTATAACGCTTTTATTGATAAGGGCTTAGATTGATTTTTCTATCATGATAACAGTGTTCTAAATCTGGCCTTAGACTGGAGATTTATTTCCACTACTGGATTTTTGTAACCTAGATCTCAAATTGTGATTTTGCTCAATAGCGCTATGTTTCACTAAGGAGTATATCTATTCCCGTAGCCTTATTGCTGCTTATAAGAGTTCGAAACAATGATATTTCATGACCTAATCTCGTCGGTATTAAACGAGCGAGAACCGTTTCATAACATCTGGTTTGCGGGAGATTTTCACACGCCTTCAGCATTCAGTTATCAGGTGAACTTTCCGCGTTTAGAGCTGGTGCTAGACGGAGAGTATATTAATGAAATGGAGAGTCATGATCGCAAGATCACTAACGTTATTGCCAAAGCCGGAGACGCTATTTTCATCTCGCCTAACTGTTGGAATAAACCTAACTGGGATACTGACTGCTCAGTGTTGAGTATGTTGTTTGGTCGTCGTCAGCTGGGTTTAAGTTTGGTGAGTAAGCGCAAAGGGGAAGAGAGCTTTTACGATATTCAAAAGCACAGTATTCAGACTCGCTCTGGGTTTGCGATTGATAACATCTTGGAGGCGCTCAGCTCGTTAGCGAGAGAGAGTAACAAGCAGCCGATGGATGAGTTATTGCTGCAAGCTCTACTGCAATACAGTAAAATCATGCTGGAAGCGCCCGTAGAAAAATCTCATAGCCGAGTACAGGATGTGTATCAGGGGATTTGTATCTACATTCAAGAGAACTTCCACCGCCAAATCACCCGAGACAGCATTGCCTCACGCTTTAGCATTTCATCCAATCACTTGTCGCGAATGTTCCGTCAGCAAGGCCACATGACGCTAGCAGAGTACATTACCCGCGTGCGGGTCGATCGCGCTAAGTTCATGCTCAAAAAGTACAACTTCAAGCTCAATGAAGTGGCAGTGCGTTGTGGCTTTAAGGATGTGAACTACTTCTGTCGAGTGTTTAAGAATCGCACCGGAAGAACGCCGACCGAATATCGAGGATCCATCTAGAACTAACGAGCTGGTAATCAAATCAGGCGTGACGAGATGTACATCAACAAGGCTTGCAGGTCGACACTGCTTCGGGTCTTTTGCAGACGCTCATTGACCTGATCGTGAAGCAGGTTTCGAGTTAGGTTGGTCGCCGCAATAATATGTTCTCGTTGTGGTTTAGTTGGCAGAACGAGTGCAATAGCAACGTGCACTTCGCCGATACGTGATGCCCAGTCAATCGGGTCGTCACTGACGATAACCGCAATCGAGAGATCTTGAGTCGATTCAAACATCACATGCGGCAGTGCGATACCTGGTGACACGCAGGTTGAAGAGCGTTCCTCCCGCTTAATAAATGTCAGAATCAACTCATCTGGGTCTTCTGGATAAACAAGGTGAGCGAGCCCTTTTAAGCACTCAAATTTGGTCAGTTGGGTTTGCGCCTTAGCGTGGTGCCATTTGATGTCACAAGGCGGGCATATTTGTGGCATTCGCTGGATTAAATCTTTAGAGAATTCATGGTTCACTTGTGAGCCAACCATGTCGTAATGCTCAGCAATGACATCTTTGAGAACGAAACAGGCCAGCTCCGCATCAATCCCAACCGCGGTTATCTGACACAAATCACCACGAAGTAAACCTACTTGCAGCATCGCAACGGATTTGGAGAGATCAGCGGTTCGATTTTGAGTGATGTTGATAATGCGGATGTTGCTTTTGAACTTCTTCGCTAAGCGAGTCAGCGGCTGTGCGACATGTGAGTTCGCGGCAGGATCGTTAACGAAGAAGGTGATCTGGTATTCGTTCATCAAAAGCTTAAGTTCGACAATGCTTAATAAAAACTTTATCGACACTCAACAACACCTCTTCCATTGGAACAAATACGGTTTTAGCTGGGTCAAATCGGCTTAGTTGTCCGATGTCGATATCAGAGACGATCAACACCTTGTCTGCGAGGGTAATATCTTGGGCTGTCAGTAAGTTTTCAATACCCATAGCGCCTTGCGTCTCAACCTTGATTGAAACGTTGAACTTAGGGGCTGTTTTATTTAGAGCATCAGCTGCCATATAGGTGTGCGCAATGCCTGTAGGGCACGCAGTTACCGCTACAATTCTCATTATTATTCTCGGCTTAATCTCGTCCCTGTTACGTTACAAAAGCTACCTTTCAGAAGCTACCTTGGAAAAGCTATCTTGCATGGAAAATCCAGTATAGAAAGCTCGCATAAGGGAGGGGCGATATTGTTATGGGTTCTGTGGATTTTATGGATTGGCGTTTTTTATTCCAAGGTGAAAGTCACACTCTGAGTTCTTGGTTACAATAATCCAGTTAATGCACCTTTCGTCCTATATATTGAGTGCCTTCACACCGTTAATCTTTTCATCTTATTAACCTTATCTCTAGGTTAACAGATACTAATTACTTCAGTCTGAAATCAGGCGAGGCAGAGCAGCATATGGATATCACCAACATTATCGAGCCCGAGATCATCTGCTTAGATTTACAAGCAGACTCAAAACAGGCGGTATTTGAAGAGCTTGTTGAACTGCTCGACCGTGCCGGTAAGCTCTCCAATAAACGTGAATTCCTTGATGATATCTGGAAGCGTGAAGCCATCGGTAATACAGGCTTTGACGATGGTATTGCGATTCCACACGCGAAAAGTACTGCCGTAGCTAAACCAGCTGTGGCGGTAGGTATCAGCCGATCTGGCATCGATTATGGCGCAGACGGCGGCGAGCTGTCGGACGTGTTCTTTATGCTCGCTTCACCAAACAACCACGACGACCACCATATCGAGGTACTAGCTCAGATTTCGACCAGACTTATCGAAGATGGCTTTGTTACAAAATTAAAGGCGGTGGAGTCGGTCGAAGAAGCTCAAGAGCTGTTTCTCGAAGCCAATTTTGAACCTTTCGATAGTTACGCCTCTAGCCATCATGAAGTTTATGTCGAACCATTAAGCCCTTGGGCACAATCTCTTAATCGTCTTAAAGAACACTTGTTATACGGCACCTCACACATGATTCCATTCGTGGTCGCGGGTGGTGTGCTTTTGTCTTTGTCGGTAATGATGTCGGGTCATGGCGCAGTGCCTGAGAGTGGCGTTTTGGCTGACATCGCACAAATGGGCATCGCAGGGTTAACCCTGTTTACCGCCGTGCTGGGTGGTTACATCGCGTATTCAATGGCCGACAAACCGGGTTTAGCGCCCGGTATGATTGGTTCTTGGGTCGCGGTCAATCAATACAACACCGGTTTTCTCGGTGCAATTGTGGTCGGCTTCTTTGCGGGTTTTGTGGTGAATCTGCTCAAGAAGATCAAACTGCCAGATAGCATGATCTCGCTGAGCTCGATCTTCATCTATCCACTAGTCGGCACCTTTGTTACCTGTGGCGCTGTGATGTGGGTGATTGGTTCTCCTATTGCCCAAGTGATGCTAGAGATGAACCAGATGCTGACTGGCATGGCAGGTTCAGGGAAAGTGGTGTTGGGTAGCATTTTGGGTGCGATGACGGCCTTTGATATGGGCGGCCCGATCAACAAAGTAGCCACGCTGTTTGCTCAAACGCAGGTGAATACTCAGCCATGGTTGATGGGCGGTGTCGGGATAGCAATTTGTACACCGCCACTCGGCATGGCATTGGCGACTTTCATATCACCGAAGAAATTCAAACGCGACGAACGCGAAGCCGGAAAAGCCGCAGGCATCATGGGAATGATTGGCATCAGTGAAGGCGCGATTCCTTTTGCAGCCGCCGATCCTGCGCGCGTTCTGCCTGCTGTTGTTGCTGGTGGCGTAGTTGGTAACGTGGTCGGCTGGATTGTGCTGCCGGTGGTGGATGGCAAGATTGGCTACATCATTGGCACACTCGCAGGGGCTCTTACCACGGCTTTAATTGTAATACTGCTGAAAAAGAACGTGGTCGAAGGCGAAGCGAATTCTAATCAGTTCACGGGTGGCTCGGTAACGGAAGAAGGGCAAGCGGAGGTATTGGCGATTACTTCTTGTCCGTCAGGCGTTGCCCACACATTCTTAGCAGCGAAATCCTTAGAAAAGGCGGCGCATCATCTTGGGGTTCGGATTAAAGTCGAAACGCAGGGTGCCAACGGAATAGGCAATCGTATCACGCAGAAAGATATTGAAAGGGCGAGGCTGGTGATCTTTGCTCACGACGTGGCGATTAAAGAAGTAGAACGCTTTGCGAACGTGAAAACGTTAGATGTCAGTACTAAGGAAGCGATGCTTAATGCTCAGGCGTTGATCATGAGAAAGGTGTAACTCTTTAAACCGCAAAGTTTATCATCTATAAAGTTAACTAGATCAAAACTAAAAAGACTCCGCTCAGGCCGGTTAAGGTGAAAGTGGAGTCTTTTTGTATCGCTTTCTAATGTATAAGTTCAGCCCTTAAAAAGGGTGGTACTTAAATACGTCTTCAACCATTGAGTTGAGCAAATCGATATCGTCACAGGTTTTGGCGTAAGTACGCAGGCCTGCGATTTGAACCTGAACATGACGAGCAAGTTGAGTCGGATCGCGCTCTTTGCTGATCTCACCCAATTCTTGTGATTCTGAAATCAGCTTGGCGAACTCACCTTCCATTATCTTGAGTGACTTCTTCGCTTCTGCTAACAGTTCTGCGTGTTCATCAGTCAGTTCTGCGACCGTTTTAGCCAACATACACATGCCGTTTGGTGCGCTCTGTTTCGATTCGACAACCGCACGTTTTACGAAGTTTTCCAACGCTTTGATAGGCGATTCGGTTTCACTGCGGAAGCGGTTCAGATTCAGGATGCCAAGTTCGGTATAGCGAGCAAGCGTCTCTTTAAACAAACCTTCTTTGCTGCCGAACGTCGCGTAGATGCTGCCCGGACGCATATCAATCACGTCTTGCAGGTTGCGCATAGAAGTCGCATGAAAGCCCTTTTCCCAATACAGGTTCGTTGCTTTATCTACTACGTCTTGTCTATCGAACTTAGCGGTCTTAGCCATAACATCTACTTCATTAATCTGAACATATGTTCAATATTTTATGCTGAACGCCCGTTCTAGTAAAGGTGTGTTTAGCTGCTTTGCGCAGGCTTAGAACATCAAAGAGTTAATAAAACATCCAGATCATCAGGAAATAATCTTAATCATCAATAACTTCTACGGTCTTGTGCTGAGCGCCGTAGTAGGTGCCTTCATCGATGGTGTACATCAATGTTGCTTCGCACTCTGGACAATCGAATTCCTCATTGGGTTCAATAGCCGCTTCTTCTACCCATTCCCAACCGATATGTTCTTCGCAAGCGGGACAATCCATACAATATCTCTAAGTTGTTGTCGCATATTTATTGCGAATCTCTACTTTGATAATTCGGCATTATACATATTTAGTTAACGAGGAATAGACAGTTAATCAGCGCAGAATAGGGAGTTGATTAGTTGTGAATCAATCGCTGGTGAGCGTTGAATCTATAGTTAGTTCTGAATATATCGTTTTCTCTGAGCACATAATTGGTGCAGGCCTACACCTTTTGGGTAGTTAAAGTGTGTCAGATTTCAGTCGCTTACGTCAATAAAATGTTGTCGCATGTGTTTTGGGTATCGTTAGGTCGCTTAGCTAACAGTTTTATCGGTAAATCAATGAATTTTGTAAGGTTAAATGTTACCTTCATCGCATCGCGATCTGTGTGGCACGGTAATTGATGCACATTGATCAAGTTGAATAATTATACAGTCACAATTGAGGCGCATCTTATTAAGGGTGTGCGAGTTAGATGACTGAAAAGATTTGTTAGCTGCTAGGGAAATGATAATGAAATTAACCGATATGTCTTTTAAGCAAAAAATCATCGCTTTGCTTATTTTACCGATCTTGGGATTTCTATGGCTTAGCGTTTCTGCGATTTCAAAAGGCGTAGAAACCACCAGTGAATTGTCTTCATTAAACCAACTTACCCGTTTGTCGGTTGTGTACAGTGAACTTGTGCATGAGTTACAAAAAGAGCGTGGAATGACGGCTGGGTTTATCGGCTCACAGGGCACTAAGTTTGTCAGTGAACTACGTGCACAAAGAGCCAGTGCAGATAATAGACGTAATCTGAAAACCGAATACTGGCAATCTGCTGAAATCGATTTACCGCAGATCACTCGGCTGAACACTGAAATAAGCCAAAGCCTAAATCAAATCACTTCTATTCGTAATCGAGTGGATTCTCAATCGATTCCTCTGTCTGAAGCTTTGGGTTACTACACCCAACTTAATGCAAAGCTGCTGAGCGTATCGGCGTTAATTGCTGAGCTTAGCTCTGATGCTGCCATCACCACTGAAACCATCGCTTACTACAACTTTTTACAAGGTAAAGAGCGAGCGGGTATCGAGCGTGCTGTCCTAAATAATACCTTCTCTAAAAATGAATTTGGCCCAGGCATGTTGGTTAAATTCATCTCTTTGGTGACTGAGCAAAATACCTATTTCTCAAACTTTGAGGTATTGAGTAACCCAGCTAACGTTCGTTTCTTTGAACAGCAATTGAATGATCGTTCGGTGGCAGAAGTAGAAAAGCTTCGTGGTTTGGCTGAATCTAAGATGAGCGGTTTTGATGTTGATCCTGTGTACTGGTTCTCGCAATCTACCGCTCGTATTGTTCAGCTAAAGAAAACAGAAAACCACCTAGCAGAGTCGCTTATCGCACTGACAGAGAAAAAAATGTCAGAGGCGCAGTCTGCGATGATGATGAGTATTGGTCTGTTTGCTTTGATAACCTTGTTCGCGACCTTCGTGAGCTATAAGGCGATCAGCGACCTGACGATGAGAGTAAAAGATCTTACAGTGATGTTGTCTAAGGTTCGTAATGACAACGACTTAACAGTTCGCGCTAAGTTCGTTGGCAACAGCGAGCTTGGACAGATCTCTTCGGCACTCAACGAAACGCTAGAGAAGTTTTCAAACGTTATCGACAACCTGTCTCAGTCGAGTCTGACCTTAGCTTCAGCCGCTGAAGAAACCTCACAAACCTGTCACTACAATTCGAACACGCTAGTGCAACAACAAGACCAAATTGGCTTGGTTGCGACGGCGACAGAAGAGTTATCAGCAACGGTAAATGAGGTGGCGGCTAAAACTCAGCAGACAGCAAGTTCCGCTAAACTGGTCGATGAGCAGTCTCAAGAAGGTTTGAGTACGGTTCAAAACTCTTACCACTCTATCGAAAAACTGGCATCTGAAATTAATGATCTAGCGGAAAAGATCACGCACTTACACGAGAGCAGTAATAACATCAACAGTGTGATTGATGTGATTAAGTCCGTCGCTGAACAGACTAACTTGTTAGCATTGAACGCGGCAATTGAAGCGGCAAGAGCGGGTGAGCAAGGTCGTGGATTTGCGGTAGTGGCTGATGAAGTTCGCACGTTAGCACAGCGTACTCAGCAGTCGACAGCTGAAATTGAAGGTTTCATCAGCTCGTTACAGTCTGATGTGCAAACCGCGTTTAATGTAATTGATAACAGTCAGAAGATGTCGTCTAAAGCGGTTGAGGATTCAAAAGAGGTGGAACACACCTTACAAGGTATCTCAGCATCGGTGAGCGAGATCTTTAGCATGACTGAGCAGATCGCAACCGCTACCGAAGAGCAAGCGGTAGTGACTCAAGATATTGCTCAAAACGTCATGGCAGTAGAGCAGAAGTCGACAGAATCTACGACAGGTGCAACGCAAATAGCTGCAACAGCCAAAGAACAAGCTCAGTTAGCAGCTTCATTGAAAGATATTGCGAGTACGTTTAAGAGCTAACTAGCAAGCACTCCAATAAGAAGTAAAATGCCCGTTAGTCTCTACTTTTAATAGCAGGACTAACGGGCTATTTGTATCTGCTGTCTTCTAAATGGCAACAGATAGTCCATTCAATGGGGATCTACCCCATAAACCAAGACACGAAAATCAACGCACCAAAACCAAATGTCGCCATTAATGCCGTGTCGCCACCGGCTGCTGTGTAGCTGCCTTCGGTTTGTAGGTGAGGGAAGTCAGGTCTGCGAACCTTAACTACCATTGCGAGTGGGCCCCAGATAGCTAGGAACACCAGGACCATGCCTGCATAGTCCAGCATGCTTACAAACTGGCTAGCGAACAGCTCAGCTAATACCAAAGGTAAGATGAAGGTTAGCGCATAAGCCAACGCTTTGTTGTTGGTCACCGCATCTTTGTTTTGGTCGTAAAGCGCCATCGACACGCCGAGGAAAGAAGTCACCAAGGCCAGAGCAGAGAACAGAGCGATCACCACTTTCAACCAAGCAGATTGGCCGCTGAACGCAGAGATCAACTCAGAGATATTGTGGAACTGGCTTATCGCGTCTGTGCCAAGGTTGCCGATAATCGCGAATAACCAAGTTAGGTAGCAAATTAATGGAATCACTGAGCCTAGCAGAATCATATTGCGGATCTGCTTTTGAGTTGCTTCACGGTTGTAGATAACCAGTGACGGGATCACCACCATAGAGGCAAAGCTAGTAAAGATAACTGCGCTGTATTGCACCACGTCGTTGGCCGTGTATTGGCTGGTTTGAGTTAGGTAATCAAGGCGAATGTTGCTAAATAATGACGCGATAACGATAAACAGCATCACGACCATCAAGATGAATAGCCCGCGATTCAGTTTGTCGATATAAGACTTGCCCGAGACGACGATAGCACCCATCAATAGGCTGAAAATGGTATACGCAACGGATGCTGATACATCGACACCAACGTCGAGCAGTAGCTTATGAATGATGTCACCGACACCCAAGATATAAGCGATCAACATGCATACTAGCAACAGGTAAAAGAGTGCATTGATAAAGTGTTTACCTTTGCTGCCCAGAGTGAGGTAAGCAACACTGCTCATGCCACTGTTGTCTTTAGTTTTAGTGCATGCTTCTGCCAGGAGGAGTGCAGAGTATGTGGTGCCGATAAAGATAAGTAGCATCAGCACTGAGCTGATCATGAAGCCAAATTGGGCCAACACCATGGGAATAGCGAGCATGCCAGCCCCTAATGCAGTTCCTGACAGAATCAAAGAACTGCCGAATAATTTCATATTCAAGAAAAACAACCTCAAGCGATCCAATTAAATTTTGTTTGGATTGTAAATAATTGTTTCCAAGACTAACAAAATACTCAGTAAAGTTAGGGGTTAATTTCTAATAAATTTTGAATTTTTCTAAAAAATTTAAGCAGGAATTTCTGGTGTATATGTGTGGTTGATTTAAGTATTCACTCGGTGAGTTTATTTATCGTTTAGTTAACGTTCGTCCATTATTGAATGATTTAGAAATTGGCAAAATTCAGTTAAAAAGAAGTATGTTTATGAGCTAATTGTTTTCAATTCATCAAGTTTAATACTTCTCCTTTCCTGAATCCCGTTCAGGCAATGTCGATGACTAACCGTTCTATGGGTAAAAGACACGCTCAGATCGCTTTATCAATTTGAAGGTAAATAGGTAAAGAACGAGAAAAGTGTCGAAAATTCTGTTGACCTGACTACAACTTCATAGTTTATCTTTACTACTGAAATGAGGGAGAAGTGGATGTATCGCATATCTGAATTAGCGGAGCTCGTTGGCCTGAGCCGTTCAACGCTTTTGTACTATGGAAAGTTGGGTTTGATAGAAGCTCAACGCACCAATAATGGTTATCGAAGTTATTCCGAACGCGACTTGCAGCGTGTGAAATTGTTGCAGCAGTTACAAGCGGGTGGACTGACGTTGAAAGAGTGTCAGGCGTGTTTGGATGCCAAGGTTGACCGCTCCTTGTTACAAAACCGACTCGAACAATTGGACGAAGAGATCGCTCAGAAACAGCGTTCGAGAGATCTTTTATCGGCCTTGTTAGGCGAGAGTGGTTTGCAAGATTGGCATGAATCGATGGACAAGGTGGCGCCTGATGCGCATCTCGATTGGCTCATTAAGCAAGGCTTTGATGAGAAGCAAGTACTGCGACTGAAATGGCTTTCAAAAGACATGAACGATCATGACCAGTACATGGCGGATTTTGAGGTGATCTTTGAGGGTTTACAGCGTTTAGGGCCAGGAACAGCGGAAGATACTTTAGCGGCGTTGGTACACGTTTCGGTTTCTCCTAAACGTGTGCTTGAGATCGGTTGTGGTAAAGGTATTGCCACCTCTGTGTTAGCGAAAGCCTTAGTAGAATATCAAGTGGATGTGCAAATAACGGCGGTAGATAATGATCAACCGAGTTTAGATGTTCTGACTCAGCAAGCACGGGTTCTTGGCTTAGAAAGCAACGTCAAAACCGTATGCGCGAGCATGATGGATCTGCCGTTTGAAGCTAAGTCGTTTGACCTAATTTGGTCGGAAGGCAGCGCTTACATCATGGGTGTTGAAAAGGCGCTAAAGCAGTGGCGAAATTTACTCAGTGATGACGGCATATTGGTCGTTAATGATTTGGTGTGGAATACCGAACAACCTAACGAATCGAGCAAAGCGTTCTGGCAGAAAGAGTACCCGGACATGACGACGGTTTCCGAGCGTATTAAACAGGCAAAAGCAGCGGGTTATGAAATTTTGGATCACTTTGCAATGAGTGACGCTGGTTGGCTTGCGTATTACCAGCCCTTTCAAAAGCGAATAGAAGCGCTTAAAGCAACGATGCCGAACTCAAAAGCGCTCGTCGATTGCGACAATGAAGTTAAACAATTTTTCGATAGCAGCACATCAAAGAACGGTTTGGGTCAAGAGCCTTCGAAAGGTTCTGAACAACGTGATTTTGATTATCAGTTCTTTGTGCTCAAGAAATTAAAGTAAATGAGTAACACCATGAAATTTAGGCAATATAATTCAAATGAAATCGAAACGATCACTCAAGTTTTCACTCAAACCTTTACGGATTCAGAAGGTGAGAACGAAGGTAAAACTTTGGGTGAGCTTGCCAACGATCTTTTAACGACCACAGCTCCGACAGAGCTATTTTGCTTTGTTGTTGAAGATGATTCTAGTGAGTCGGATGCGGATAGTACGATTGTAGGCTCGATTATTTTTACGTCGCTTTCATTTGACGATGAAACCAAGGCATATTTGCTTTCGCCAGTCGCGGCGAGCACTCAGGTGCAAAAGCGTGGTATTGGTCAGCGCCTGATTAACTCCGGTTTGCAGCTCCTAAAAGAGCAGGGTATTGAGCTTGCAGTGACGTACGGTGATCCTAACTACTATTCAAAAGTGGGCTTTGAGCAAATTACCGTTGAGCAAGTCCCTGCGCCCTTTGAATTGAGTTTCTCTCACGGTTGGTTGGCTCAATCGTTGACTGGTGGTGAAATTAAAGTAACAAGTGGCAAGTCGAGCTGTGTTAAAGGCTTGGCCCACGCAGAATATTGGTAGCCGCTTGCAAAAAAATTGAGAAAAAGAGAAAGCCCATCAGGTGTTGCCTGTTGGGCTTTCTTGTTATGAACGAAGACATTCTTCTGGCTTCAATGTATAAATTGAACAACTGTTCAAAATAACACTTGAACGATCGTTCTTGTTTGATCTATATTGTTTTTACACCAACGGAGAACATTCATTAATTGCTCCGTGATTGAATAACTTTAGAACCGAAAATTGATAGGGATAGAGCAATGAGCAACTTCAAAATTCACTCAGTAGAATCCGCGCCAGAGCAAAGCCAACCTATTCTTGAGGGCGCTAAAAAGCAGATGGGCAGAGTGCCGGGCTTGTTTGGTGTGTTGGCTGAATCTCCAAACACACTTAAGGCTTACACTCAGCTTCATCAGGCGTTTAGTGACTCATCTTTCGATGCTGAAGAGCTAACGGTTGTTTGGCAAACCATCAACGTTGAACACGAATGCCACTACTGCGTTCCTGCACACACTGGCATTGCACATTCAATGAAGGTTGATCCTGCAATCACCGAAGCACTGCGTAATCGCACAGCTTTACCCACTGAAAAGCTGCAAGCCCTGCATGATTTTACGCTGAGCATGGTACGTAACCGCGGCAATGTGCCTGAAAGTGAAATGGCAGCATTTTTCGAAGCGGGCTACGGTCAGCAACAAGTGCTAGAAGTGATTCTTGGCCTGTCTCAGAAAGTGATCAGTAATTACGTAAACCACGTTGCTAAAACGCCAGTCGACAAAGTTTTTGAACAGTTCGCTTGGCAAGGGTAATCGTATTTAACTAACCATCGTATTTAAGCAACTCAAGATATTATAATGATGAAAGCCCCACTCAGTTGAATGGGGCTTTGTTGTTTTGGTCTAAATGGTAATTAGAAAGGTAACCTAACGCACGTGCTTAGCGATTATTTTCGCTAGTGTCACAACCCCTTCTTTCCACTCTTTGCTCTCTTCAATGTTGGCAACAGTAAAGCGCAAGCAGTGTTTATATTGGTCGTTGGTGCCAAATACTGTTCCGGGTAAAATCCCCAACTTATGCTTTAAACAGTCTTGATAGACCGCGTAGCTATCGACCGATTCAGGCAGTGTTATCCAGTTTAAAAAAGAGCCTTCCGGTTTTGATAGGTGGTATTGCCCGACAAGGTGTGGGTGGCTATCTAGTGCTTGTATTAACAGGCTTTGGAATTGCTTTTGGTTGGTTTGGTAGAGCCGTTTCATTTTGGATAAGTGGCTGCGATATTTACCGGTAGTGAGGAATTGCCCTACCGCGGATTGCATCAGGTTTGAGCTGCCCATGTTGTCGCATAAAAGGTACTTTTCGACTAAAGGTTGGTAGCGTCCCGACAATAACCAACCGATTCGCAAGCGTGAGTCTAAGGTTTTAGACAGTGAGTTGACGTAGATGACTCTATCTTGGTCATCAAGCTCTTTGAGGCTAGCGATTGGTGTATCGAACGCCAAGCTACCGAACACATCGTCTTCGATAATTGGTAAAGATCCGGTGATCTCCAGTAATGCTTTTCGATTCGCCAATGGCATTCTTGAGCCGGTTGGGTTAGTAAAGTTTGGCGTTAGCAGTAAGGTTTTTACTTCCCATTTGTCCAACGCGCTCTGCAGTGATGGAATGTCAATGCCATGGCTAACACTGCTCGGGATTTCTAAAGCTTGCAAGCCAAGTGATTCGAGCAACAATAAATTACCGAAGTAACAAGGTGACTCGACTGCCACGATGTCACCCGGTTTGGTGAGCGCACGTAGTGCCAAACTGATCGCCTGTTGAGCACCATGAGTAATCGCAATCTCTTTGGATCCCGCAGGTACGCCTAGATCATGGGTGATCTTTAACAATTGCTTTACTAATTGCTCGTCGCCGGGAGGTAATTGGTAATACCCAGGCAATTGAGTTTGTAATCGACTGTGGCGACCAATCTCGGCATACAAGCTACGAATCGCAGGGTTGTTTATGTTCGGGTGCGCAGAACCTGCCAACAGTTTCAGGCGGCCTTTCGGGCGAGAGAGTACCGATTTGGTGACAGATAAGAGGTCCACTTTTTGAGGTTGGCTTGGTGTATCCCAGCAGGTGGTGTTCGGTGTCTTTACGCGATAGCCAGATTTAGGTACCGAGTAAACCCAACCCGTTGCTTCGAGTTCTTGATAGGCTCGAATTACGGTATTTTTGCTTACGCCAAGCTGTTCGCTTAACTGGCGGATCGAGGGAAGGCGATCGTCTGGATGAAAAAGTCCTTTATCGATCTGAGCCTTAATATGTTGTTCGGTAGCAAGGTATTTATTGCCGCTGAGTTCTGCTTCCACGTGTTTCTCCCTCGTTGTACACTCTCAATCTGTAACCATTTAAAGTGTTATATCTGTATCTTTATTAGTTATCTGTACCCAACTAAGGTAACAGCATTGATGAAGAGTTGACCAGAGGTTTGTAATGCTGATTAAAATGATTCCGTTTGTGTTTGTAATATTGTGGTCGTCAGGTTTTGTCGGCGCACGTCTTGGTGTTGAATATGCCGAACCCGCAACATTACTTTCATTGAGGATGGTAGCCAACGTGGCGCTGTTCTTGGTTTTGATTGCAATCCTTAAGCGTCGTATTCCTCGTGGTCGAGCATTCTTCCACGCAAGTGTGGTTGGCATCTTGATTCATGGTTTCTACCTTGGTGGCACCTATCTGGCGATTGATATAG
This sequence comes from Vibrio sp. F13, assembly GCF_020806305.2. Classification (NCBI taxonomy): domain Bacteria; kingdom Pseudomonadati; phylum Pseudomonadota; class Gammaproteobacteria; order Vibrionales; family Vibrionaceae; genus Vibrio; species Vibrio sp. F13. Next base: position 677,437 of record NZ_CP170176.1, read on the forward strand.
GTATGCCCGCCGGGTTGAGTTCTCTACTTGTTGGCTTACAACCGATTCTTACCGCATTGATTATGATCAGCTGTACTTCGCAGCGTTTTAATTTTGCACAGTGGTTGGGGTTAGCGCTTGGTTTTGCGGGTATTAGTTTGGTGTTGATGGGCAATATTGAATGGCAGTCAGACGACCAAAAAGGCTTGGCAACGTTATTGTGTTTGGTTTCTTTGGTGGGTATTACCTGCGGCACTTTGTATCAGAAGCGCTTCTGTCAGGGGACAGATATGGTCGGCGGTGCGATGGTGCAATATTTGGCTTCTGCCGCGTTGTTTCTGCCGTTCGCAATGCGTTACGAAACTATGCAAGTAAACTGGACGATAGAATTCACGTTGACTCTAATTTGGCTGGTGGTCGTTCTGTCTTGTGTTGCCATCCTATTGTTGCTTTACATGGTAGAGCACGGTGCATCTTCAAGTGTGGCTTCGGTCTTTTACTTGGTGCCACCGACGACAGCAATCCAAGCGTGGCTTATTTTCGGTGAGTCGTTCGACATGTATGGCGCGATGGGCTTTGCTTTGTCTGCTGCGGCGGTTTATTTGGTGGTGAAAAAGCCTGAGTTAATTAAGGCTCGTAGGCGAACAGTGTTAGAGCGGTAGTTTGTATACCAAACTCATCCTACTAAAAATCGATGACTAGAAACAAAAAAGAGCCTGAATATTCAGGCTCTTTCTATATAAAATATTGGCTAGCGACTTTTGATTAGCGTTTCATCAAACAAGCGTAAGCCGTTGTAAACGGTGCTTCTTGGTATTGCTTAAGGCCGGTCTCTTTGAACTTCATCATAAGAGGGTTGCGCTTAAGGCTTTCTTTGATTTCAGCTGGAGACACAACGGTTACATCTAGGCCGTCGATTAGCTGAATTGCTGCTTCAAGTTTGAAGCCGAAACCACCGCCAGCAAATTTGCCTTTAGTCTGACGTTGGCGAATTACAACTTTTTCTACTTGGTAATCTTCCATTAACTTTGCAAAAGAGAATTGAAAGTCTTTCATATTCTGTGTGTCGTTTGCGTCGCTAATCGCAACCTTAGAAACTCGGCAATCAGGAATGTTAAATACGCCGTCTGACAGAGAAAGAAGACAGATGACTGCATCGTTACCTTTGATTTCAACACCACAAATTTTCATGTTCTTACCTACTTATTTTAGAGCCCTACATTATGGTGTTATTTCTAACACTTCTCCAGTATTTGCGCGTATCAGCAGCAAATAAGTCTAAATCAGAGAGTATTTTAGTCGCCGAAAGTTAACCTTTGATTGAAAAAACATCACACGAATTTACGGTATCGTTTTCTATGAGATGAAGCTCACAAAAGCTTAGCGGGATTTTATATGTGTGCTGTATATTGCGCACGCATCCCTATTTGAAGTGTGGTTATTAATCCCAATGAATATCAATAATCTTTCGATTAAGAGTAAAATCGCGATCCCGCTGTTGGTGATTGTGATTGTTTTTTCTACCGTTACTGTGCTCAACGTTATCAGATCAAATGCTCAAGCTGCGATTAATAATGAGCTCAATAATGTGGTTCAGCCCGTGTTAGACAATTTGGAAGATGGGTATCGTGACATTTATCAAGTTATCGCTTCTGCTCAAGGTCTATTACTCTCGAAAGACCAAGCGGCGATTGAGTACCAAAAATTTGAATTTAAAGACAACGCTTACAAAGCGGTTCCTCGTTTTGAAAGTGTCGAAACCTTGTTATCAAGCGGGCGTGTTGGATCCATCTTCACGTGGCGAGTTATCAAAGCTTGTTAACGCGATGAGCAAGTGGGTGGCACTGCACGAGCCAATGTTCGCTGATCCGGCAAACGCAGACCAATACAATATTGATTACTCACCAGCGCTTGACGCAGAGTTTGCGATCATTCGTACTCAATTGCGCGATATCCGAACTCTGATCGAATTGAAACAGAAAGAGCTTCGCCAGCAAGCCGATGACTCTATTGAATCAAGCAAGTTGATCATTGAAGTGGGTATGGCAGTTGCTGTTTTTGCCGCGCTTTTTGCTATGTGGTTATCGAATCGCTTTATCGTTCAGCCAATCCAGAACGTAGAGAAAGCGATGAATGAGATCGCATCGGGCGACGGTAACTTGTCTCAACGTATGAAGGTCGAAGGTAATGATGAGATCGCTCGTTTAAGTTCTGCTTTCAACCAGTTTGTTGGCAAGATCCATGTCACCGTGGAGCAAGTTATTCTCACATCGAACGCAGTACGTGGCGAGATGGAAAACATCAAATCACTCACGCAAAGTGTTGCTGAATTCTCGTCTAATCAACAGCGAGAAAGTGAAGTGGTCGCGGCTGCAGTTCATGAAATGCAAGCAACCAGTGAAGTGGTGAGTGGTAACGCATTAGATGCGGCAACCGCAAGTAAAGTTGCAAACCATGAAGTGGAATCGGCCGATACTACGCTTGGCTTAACTGTTACTTCGATTGAACGCCTTGCGCAAGATATCGAGAACGCGGGTGGTGTGGTTCAAGAACTAGATACAGACGTGAAGAACATCGCCTCAATCCTTGGCGTGATCAAAGGTATTGCAGAACAAACCAACCTACTTGCTTTGAATGCGGCTATTGAAGCGGCACGAGCGGGTGAACAAGGCCGTGGCTTTGCGGTTGTGGCTGATGAAGTTCGAGCGCTTGCGAGTAAAACTCAAGACAGCACTGGCGAAATCCAATCAATGATTGAACGCTTAGAAATGGGTGCTAAACACGCGGTTGGTGTGATGACTGAAAGCAAAGTGAGTGGCGAGAAAACCATTGTTCAAGCAGGAACTGCAGCATCTTCATTGAGTGAGATTCGTAACTCAATTGGCAAGATGAATGACATGAACACACAAATTGCTACGGCGGCTTCGCAACAGTCTCAAGTGTCTGAAGAAGTGAATAAGAATGTTCAACGCATCGCTGAAAGCACCATGCAAATGGTTGAGATGGCAAGCAGCGCAGAAAATGCATGTATGGCATTGGCTGAACAGTGTGAAGCGCTAGATAGCCTTGTGTCTCAGTTTGAAGTGTAATTTTCAAAATTAGACAGACGAATATGAGCTGATAATGGTTGCTCGTATTGAGTCCCATTAATCAGCGGTGAACGACAAAAAGCCCGCACTCTATGAGTGCGGGCTTTCTTTTTGACTAGGTGATCAGTCTTTTGACTAGGTGATCAGTTTTTAGACCTGATCAATCACTCAGTGTTAGCTGCTAAGACCGTCTTTGTATGTGTAACGGTAGTCAACTTTTACGTTCGCTTGGTAATGAATGTCGCCGTTCATGTTAGTGATCTTTTTCACTTCCATATTTACATCATCAATCTTGAACGAATCGTATTTGGTTGTCTGTTGGAACTGTGGCAGTTCTCTTGAAAGCTCAAAAGGTGTTTTTGCGCGTAACTCATCCATAAGGTTGGTGCCTGCATCGTATGCTTCGACTTCACTAGCATATGTGTCAGATTTTAGCGTTGTTTCTTGAATTGTTGTTTTAGTTGCTGCAAACGCAGTGGTGCTGAGTACAAGAGTTGATGCAAGTATGATTAACTTCTTCAAAGGGATACCTTACTTTGTTGTACCAGTGTTTTAGAGATTCTCACCCTAGCAATAGGGGATGAGGTTAATGTTAGGACAAAAATATGGTTCTGTAAGGGAATGACTATAGGTGCCGAAGATTAATGCACAGCGCATATCAAGCAAGGTGACACTGATATCTAACTTCAATACACTGTATGGGTAACCAAAGTTCAGCATAAGGTAAAGGCATGGCCAATTGGGAAGGGGTAAGTGAGTTTGTTGCAGTGGCAGAGCGTGAAAGCTTTACTGGTGCGGCGCAGAAGCTCGCTACGTCGGTGGCTCAAATCAGTCGTAGAGTAGCAAACCTCGAAGAACGACTCGCAGTGAAACTGCTCAATCGAACGACTCGAAAGGTGTCTCTTACAGAGGCTGGGCAACTCTATTACCAACAATGTAAGTTGTTGGTCGAAGGTTTAGAAATTGCTGAGCTTGCGGTCACGCAGATGCAATCAACACCCAAAGGCTTACTGAAAGTCACCGCGCCTGTGACTTATGGTGAGCGCCAACTCGCCCCAATACTGCATCAATTCTTAAAGCTTCACCCGCAAGTAGAGCTTGATCTGATGCTGACCAATCAAAAGCTCGATCTTATCGATTCGGGTGTTGATGTTGCGATTCGTCTTGGCCGCTTGGAAGACTCAAGCCTTGTGGCAAAGAGGCTGTCTCAACGCCAACTTTATGTATGTGCAAGCCCTGAATATATTGAACGTTATGGCGAGCCGCATACATTATCAGAATTAAATAATCACCAATGTTTAGTCGGTGGATTTGAACATTGGCGTTTCAAAGAAAATAGACGCCCTCGCTCAGTTCGTGTTAACGGACGCATTAAGTGCAACAGTGGTTTAGCCTTGTTAGACGCAGCTAAGCAGAGCATTGGCTTGGTGCAGTTGCCTGAATACTATGTGAGTGAAGACCTTGATTCTGGTGAGTTGGTTGAGGTGCTGTCCGATTATCGAGATGACAAAGAAGGGATCTGGGCGCTTTATCCTCAGAACCGCAACTTATCTTCAAAGGTTCGCCTGCTGGTGGACTTCCTTTCTGAGCAATTGGATTAGTGTATGGCTTAAAACCTCCACCGATAAAAACGGGCTTCAGAATAGAGATTCTGAAGCCCGGCGTGTTTTAGGATTAATTATCGTTTGATTACGGCTTACTAGACCGAAAATGTATTAGACGGTGAAGCGATCCACCAAGTGATACAGCTCATTTGCACGACTGTTGAGGTTTTGGCTACCTGTACGGTTTTGATTCGCGAGTTCTGCCGATTGTGAGCTTTGGTCAGAAATCACCACGATGCGTTGAGATATTTCTTGTCCTACAATATTTTGCTGTTCAGTGGCTGTCGCAATAAGCGAGTTCATGTCCATGATGGTATCAATCGACGCTTGGATCTTCGCCAGTGCTTTGGCTGCGGCATTCGCTTCTTCCACGGTTTGCGCACTTCGGTTTTGACTTGAATCCATCGCTTTCACAGCAGCATCTGAGGCAGCTTTAAGTTGCTCAATCATCTTGTGAATGTCGCCAGTGCTTTCTTGAGTACGGCTTGCCAGTTTACGAACCTCATCGGCAACCACAGCAAACCCACGACCTTGTTCGCCTGCACGTGCAGCTTCAATCGCGGCATTCAACGCGAGTAGGTTAGTTTGCTCGGCAATGTCTTGGATGACCGCCAACGAAGAGGAGATATTCTGCACATCACCTTCTAAACGAGACACGACAGTGTTGGCTTCTGATACTTCGCTCGCTAGGCCTGCCACCGAATCTGCAGCGGCGTTTACTATCTGTTGCGCTTCTTTGGCATTGCCCTCTGCAAGTTTAGCGGAATCCGCCGCTTGGCTAGCGTTGCTCGAGATCTCTTGCGCCGTTGTGGTCATTTCAGTCATCGCCGTTGCAACTTGTTCAGTCTCTTCACGCTGACCAGTGGCAATCTCGTCGACCTGCGCAGCGCGAGAAGACATGCTAGATGTCTCGGCTACGACTTGCTGACCGACATCGCTTACGCTGCGAATGATGGTTTGAAGGCTTGCCACGAAGGCGTTGAAGTTCTCGCTGAGCTTAGTGAACTCAGGCGCTTTAAATGTTTCCATTCGAGCGGTTAAATCGGCTTCGCCACTCGCGAATGCGTTGATTGAACGATCAAACTGCTCGAGTGGTCGCATGATTGTGCGGTTGACGGCAACGGCAAACGCAGCAACTACTAGGGCAATCAAACCACAGAATATAGCGATCGCCGTCAATGAGCTTTGTAACGCGACATTCGAGCTCTCTTTCATCTCTGCGATTACAGCATCGATGTCGTCAGTATAGAAACCTGTGCCTAGCATCAAGTCCCACTGGGGAACGAATATCGAGTAGCTCAGTTTCGGTAGAGCTTCTGATTGACCAAGTTTTGGAAAGTAGTAGGTGGTGAACTCACCAAGCTTTGAGTTCTTGATCAAGTCACGAATCAGGTAGTTGCCTTTTTTGTCTTGCAGGTCGTAGTAGTTTTTACCAATGCCATCGTTATTTTGCCCAACAACTACTCGAACGCCTTTAGAGTCGTAGCCAAAGATGTAGCCAGACTCGCCATATTCGAGAGTTCTTAATGTCGGTAAGGCTTCTTCTAATGTTGCACCTCTTTCCAAGAACGGGCTAATAGAAGATTGAGCCATTTGCAGATACGCTTTAAGTTCCTTTTCTTTCATCGCCATCATATTGCTACGCGTCGATTCTACTTGTTGTGCGGTTAGCTCGGTGCTCTTCATATACGTCACGCTCATCATCCCAATTGCCATCAGTAGCAGTGGAATAAAAGAGAGAATATAAAGGCGGTTTTTGATGGTTAGGGTCATGTCACGCTTCCTGTGTGATTGTCTCATGCAATTTTCAACACATTATTAATGTGGTTTCAAAATGTAAATGGGCTTGTTGTTTAATTGTTATCCTAGAGTGTTTTTGTTTTATAAATATGATGACGGTTAGGTTTTTGGGGTGAGAAGCCTTGCAACTAGAGGCTTAAGCGCGAAAAAGTGAGTTTGTATCGATGCTTTTGAATTCGACGCTGCTTTGTTAGAATGCGACGCTTTGTAGCACCCTGCTATGTCTATTCGTTAAGTGAGAAAGATTCATGAACAAAAGCCATGTGACTATTGGTTTAACTAACCCAAAGAGCCCGACAAACGTTGGTGCTGTTATGCGTGCGGCTGGTTGTTACCAAGTCGACGAAGTTAAATACACAGGGCAACGCTACGAAAAAGCCGCAAAATTCCACACCGATACTAAGAGTGCTGCGCGTACTATCCCGTTGACTGGTGTTGAGTCGTTTTTAGACAATCTTGATCCAGAAACTAAGATCGTTTGCGTAGAACTCGCAGAAGGTGCAACACCACTACCGCGTTTTAAACACCCAGAAAATGCCATTTATATCTTTGGCCCTGAAGACGGCTCTATTTCTCAAGATGTCGCCGACAGAGCCGATCATGTTGTGTACGTACCAACAGTTGGCTGCATGAACTTGGCAGCGACAGTGAATGTGCTGCTTTACGATCGTCTTGCTAAATCTGATGAAATGGATGAGAGCAACGAACTGATTAAGAAAAGCCGTGATAACCGTAACCATCTGCTAATCAAAGAAAAGTAATTCTCTGCTTCTAGTGTTATCTATCCCGTACGCAATCGGATATTATCTTGAGTTCATCACCAGATAATTGAAGGGTTAGATAACACCATGGAAGACAAGCAATTACTTGCCGCGCTGCAACAACACCCTGTCCTCGATCTGTATCAGTTATTCCAAGAAGTTGGTCAAAACTGCTCTCTGTATGCATTACTAGAGAGGTTATCTTCCCTTAAAGAACATCATCAACTGAGCACACGTCTTAGTCCTTTTAAACCGCATATCGAAGGGTTGTTGGCTCAATTTGATAGTACCACGCCAGATAGTGACATTCTCAAAGCGGTTGCTCTTCAGTCTGAGATTCAACAACGAGGCCACAGCATGAGCCGTTACATCATGACATCAGATAACCATCGCCATTTTTCCCCAAGTGCAGACCTAGTCATGTTTGGTGATTCGATCACCGAATGGGCCCCGTGGGCGGATATCTTTCGCGATGTTTCGATGGTCAACCGTGGCTTAGCGGGTGACACCACAACTGGCATGTTGCGCCGTATTGATACCACGTTGAATGTGAAGCCAAAGCTGGTGTGTTTTATGGCAGGGATAAACGATTTAGCTCAGGGTTATGATGTCGACCATATCTACCAGAACTACATTGATATGCTTAAGGTGTGGCAAGAAAATGAGATTCGCATATTGGTGCAATCAACGCTTTATGTTGGCTCTAAACTGCAAGGTTTAAATCCGTCGGTTGAACTGCTCAATAGCAAGCTAAGCGAGTACTGTACACAGCAAGGCATTGCGTTCTTAGATGTGAATTCAGTATTGTCACCTAATAAGCTGTTGTCGAACGAGTACTCGTGTGATGATCTGCATTTGAATGCGAAGGCTTATCAAACTTGGGCTGAGATACTTCAACCTACGATAGCTGAGCTACTAAAATAGACTCACGCAAAACGCTAGCTAGACCGATAAACAGCTTAGCTAATACAAGAAAAGCCAAACCCTAGATTTGTTTCGCGAACCATAAGGACATCAATGTGAACCTAAGACAATTGGAAGTCTTTTACGCCATTATGCAGACCGGAACCGTATCTGGAGCCGCGCGCAGCTTGCATGTGTCGCAACCAAACGTGACCCGTATTTTGGCGCACACGGAGCAACAACTTGGGTTTGGCTTATTCGAACGAGTTAAAGGGCGGTTGGTGCCAACGGTTGAGGCAAAAACCTTACTGCCAGAAGCGGAAAAGGTGTATCAGCAATTGGGGCAATTTCGATCTCTGACCAACAAAGTGAAGCAAGGCCATCAGCATTTACGCATTGGTGCGCCGCCGATACTGGCGACTAAATTACTAACTCAGGTAATAGCCCAAATGTCTCGGGAACAAGAGCTCTCTTTTGAGTTGCTGACTGCAAACCGTGATGAGCTGTGTGCTGGGTTATTAAAGCATGAGCTTGATATTGCTATCGCGTTTGGCGATGAAGCACCGCCTGCGATATTAAGTGAAACGCTATTAACCGAATCACTAAAGGTTTTGGTTCCTTCCAATACGGTTGATCATTTCCCCGCGGAATTAACGTTAGATGATCTGATCAATTATCCGCTGCCAATCATCGGGCTCGATAGCCGCGATCCATTAGGCCTCCTGTTACATCAACGCCTTATTGCACGTGAGCAGCATTATCACCACCCGATATCTGTACGTGGGTATAGCGCCGCTGCGGAACTGGTCAAGCACCAAGCGGGGTTTGCGATTGTTGATCCGTGGACGGCAGAGCAATATCAAAATGACGATGCGGTCTGTGTGTTGCCGCTTCAACCAGACATCCAATTTTCGGTATCGATGCTTTGCGCAGAGCACACCCCTCAGTCGATTTCCGTTAAGCAATTTATCGCTTCATTGAAGAGCCATACCCACCCTATAACTTAAGGTTATAGGCTCGCCATAAATAGGCATTCGGCAGCTTCGAAGTTCTTAATTAAAGTAAACCCATACAAGGGCTTATTAATTAGGAATACTCATGTCGATCGCTCAACCTTACCTTCTTTTTCTTGGGGATGTTACTGACCCACTCGCTGCAAAAACAGCTCGCGGTATTCATCAATGGCGACCAGAAATCTGCCTAGGTCAACTGCGTTTAACGGGTGATACCGTTTCACTGGGCTTAACGGATATGACCCTGCAAGAGGCGCAAGCGCAGGGCGCGAAGACGCTAGTGATTGGTACCGCAAATCCGGGTGGTGTTATTCCTGATTCTTGGCAGTCAACCATTATGGCCGCTGCAGAAATGGGATATGAGATTGCATCTGGCATGCACCAACGATTGAGTGAATTTTTACCGCTTGCTGACATGCAGCAACAAGGATTGACTAAGCTTCATGATGTACGCCATTTTGACGGTGTTCTTAATGTTGGTAACGGTAAGCTTCGTCAAGGTAAGCGCCTGCTTACTGTCGGAACTGATTGCTCAGTAGGCAAAATGTTCTCGGCATTAGCGATTGAAAAGTCGCTTAAACAAGCGGGAACATCCGCTCAGTTTAAAGCGACAGGGCAGACAGGTATTTTGATTGAAGGCAGCGGTATTTCGATTGATGCGGTGGTTGCGGATTTTATTTCTGGCGCAGTTGAAGCGATTAGCCCTGATTTTACCGACCACGATTGGGACATCATTGAAGGGCAAGGCTCTTTGTTCAACCCTTCGTTTGCAGGCGTGAGTTTGGGTCTTTTACATGGCGCACAAGCTGATGCCTTAGTGCTGTGTCATGAAGTTGGGCGACCACATATTCGTAACCTTCCTCATGCTAAATTACCAAGCATAGAACAGACGATTGAAGTCAACTTGCAAGCGGCGCGACTGACTAATCCAGACGCGAAGCTGGTGGGTATCTGCTTGAACACGTCGGCGATTAGCATTGAAGAGGCTGAGACATTGTGCCAAGAATGGACCACACTCTATCAAGTGCCAGTGACGGACCCAGTGCGCTTTGGTGTACAACACATTACTGATCATTTGCGACATTCACTTTAACGACTTCATCATTTCTACGTTTCCATTTGTTAAAGTGAACATCAACCGAGTGAAATTATGAAGATTACAGCTGAACCCATTATTATCGCGATGCAAACGCCTTTTCGCATCTCTCGTGGCAGTCGAACTGAGTGTCACGTTGTTCGTGTTTACATTGAACATGGTGGCAAACGAGCTCAGGGCGAATGCACGCCTTACCCACGATACGGCGAGTCATCGGAGTCTGTGTTAGCGCAAATCCAACAAGCGTCTAGCGCACTTGAAGCTATGTTTGAACGAGGCGTTACTGATCCGGCAGAGCTAAGAGATCATCTTCAGTCTTTATTGACCGGAGGGGCAGCGCGCAATGCGGTCGATTGTGCGCTTTGGGATTTTGAAGCTCAGCAGAACGACCAGACGTTTCCGAATAGCTTGTTTGAGTTGCCTGCTCAAATCGTGACTGCAATGACAGTCTCGATTGGCACGGCAGAAGGCATGGCGACTCAGGCTCGAGACTATGTCGCGAATGGTGCGAAACTTCTGAAAGTGAAGCTTGACGGCGAGCAGGTGGTAGAGCGTGTTCGCGCGGTACGAGAAGCTGCGGCAGATGTTCAAATTGTATTGGATGCGAATGAAGCGTGGACAGGATTGAATCTCGAAGAGTTGTTCAATCAACTGGTAGAATTTGATATTGCGATGATCGAGCAGCCGTTACCCCAACAGCACGATGCCTCATTGGCGCACATCAAGCACCCGATACCACTGTGTGCTGATGAAAGCTGTCATACCACTTCGCAACTTTCATCTTTGTTAGGCAAATATGAAATGGTCAACATCAAGCTCGATAAAACAGGTGGTTTGACCGAAGCATTGGTACTTGCTGAAGAAGCTCAAAGGCTAGGATTTACGCTGATGTCGGGTTGTATGCTCGGTACATCGCTGGCGATGCGTGCAGCTCTGCCTATCGCCGTTCAATCTGAAATCGTCGACCTCGATGGCCCAGTCTTACTTGGTCAAGATGTAGCACCATCACTGACTTATCGAGATGGGATGATTATTCTCTAAGTTCGTTGAGCCCGTTTAATCGATGGACATGACATGAATGAAATCGTATGAGTGAAAACTTGTGCGATTTTTGCTTCAAAGTCTGAGCGATTATCTAAATTACTTCACTTTTAAGCCTCAGCAGCGCATCCACAAATTCTGCAAACCCATAGCCACCAGGCTGCGACATGACCCTGCTTGGATGATGCTCTAGCTTATCCCAATAATGTTGAATGTTTGCCACGCCAACGGTAAGTGGAAGTGATTCGAACATCTGCTGATCATTCATTGAATCGCCGACATAGCAGGCTTGATTGTGGATTTGCTCAAGCGATAAGCCTTTATTAGCCAGGAAACGGTGCACGGCGTTTTTCTTTGAGTGTTCGCCGTACCAAGCGTTGATATGAATCGAACTTGCCGTCGCGTGTGCGCCTAAAGCGTGTATTCTTTCGAGTACCGCTTGAACAGTTTCAGGATCAACAGGCTTACGGTTTTGGCCGATATCAATCGCGACCTCACACAAGCGGTAAGATTGATCCAAAGTTAGCGATAGGTCGGGGTAACTCAACAAGATCGCTTCAACTTCTTGTTTTAGCTTAGCTTGGTTCTTACGCACTTGTTCTAGCGGTGTTTCAGATGAGAGTTGTAATGCATCATCTTGCTTCTCTAGTAAGAAGGCGCCGTTTTCTCCAAGCACGGCATCGACAGGCCAGAGCTGCGCAATATGGTCACACCAACCAGCACAGGCTCCCGTTACAGCGACCACTTTGATTCCATTGTCTCTCAGCTTTTGTAACACAATCAGGGTTTCTGGAGGGAGTGAACCTTGCCAAGTGAGCGTGTCATCGACGTCGGTTAATACCCATTCGATGTGCTTCCAGTTGTTGTCTAGTTGGTGTTCCATTAAAACTCACTTATTCCATGGATTGTTTTACACAGAGCGTATTAATTCAGCCCAATGTAGAATTAGAAGCTAACGTGATTAGAAAATACAGTGTTTAGCAAAATCGCCCGCTTCATTAGCCGTCCAGTCACCTTTAGGCTTTTCTTTCATATCCGCACACCAAGCTTCACTGCCAACCTCGGTACAAGCCATTAATTGAGTAGCAAGGAAAAGTATCAACGCGATTTTCTTCATAATAAACATTCCGTTGTGGTCTAAATTTCTGCTTATAACTGTATCAAATCCCACAAGTGATTGTTATAGCTGCTAAGAACTTAAGGGCGTTAATAATGATGTGGGGTTGAGCTGAATTCGAGGGACGGTAAAGAAGCGAAGGTTTGCTTGGCTTTAAGATCGAAAAAGCCAGCAACGTATGCTGGCTTTGAAATTCTTAATAAGTTTCTATTCGTTATTTCGCTTTAACTACTTATCGATTTATACCAATTTCATCTCTTGGATGATGTCCGAAGCAATCTCTGGCTTCGTGCTTGTTGGTTTCTCGTGTAGGTCGGCTTTCAATTGTCCCTTACGGTTACTTAGGCCCGCTTCAAGTTTCTTAAGTGCTGCAGCGATAGCTGGGTACATAACATCGTCTGTCGATTTTGCTGTTACTCGTACACCTTCGTAGTTGGTGAATACTTCAACCTGATGTTGACCGTGTTCTTTAGTAATGATGATGTCGCAACTGATCAGTGATGGGAAATGGTTAGATATCTTCTCGAATTTACCTTCGATGTCTTTGCGTGACTCGTCGTTAATTGATACATGATGTGTTTGAACATTTATTTTCATAAATCATACCTTTCCAATGACTGTGTCATTTAAACGTAGCAAACATCGCATAGATTAACCAACTGAGAATTAGCACATGTGTGATTGACTTCAGTGTTATCAAATATTCTCTTGTTACTCCCTTGAAAGTCCGATGAACTGATCGCATATTATGTTTCGTGTTTTAAAGACGTGTTCAAAAAAACTCCATCCTTGATAATTTGCGCTAACCTACAGCGAATTCCCAGTGAATCTCTCTTTATCGGTTTTATAATTCCGAACTTGTCACTCCATTGATTTTCTTTCCAGCTCACTCACTTTTTCTTCTTTGATTAAAAACTCAGCTTAAGTTACTAATTTATAGACACTCAACTGCCCACTCCATATTGAAGTGAAACTCTCCTGCTGTGAGTTGAGACTCGGGTATGGTAATGCGTGCTCGAATATCGACTTCTTTATTGGATGCCAGTTGATCGACAGGAAATTCGACGCCCTGACGCCAATAATTAATGTCACCTTCATAGCGAACCGGCGTTTCGACTTTGAATCGCACAAGTTCTGAAATGCGAGACTCATCAATTGAGCCTAGATCAATATGTTGCAGTTTGAGCAACAATCGAGAATCTTTGCGATTGGACTCAAGCTTAAGCGTTATCGCTCGGCCATCGTATTCTCGGCCACTGAATTTAAGCCGTTTAAGCGTATTAAAACCATCAAAGCCATTAAGATTGATGCAGAAATGCTGGAGCTGTTAGGCAGTGAAGATGGCAACACGGCGATGATCAAAGTGAGCTGGGATGAGAAGGGAATGAAGGTCTATAAGGATGGCTACTTAGCGGATTATGAGTACGGGATTGCCCCTCATGAGATGCAAGAAAACTACGAATTAGCACCTAAGTAACTCGATTCGATTGCAGAAAAGCGCCTTACTTATTAGTGGGCGCTTTTCTTTTGCTCACCAAAGCATGACGAAACTCACTCTTTTCTGACAATTAATGACTCGTTGTGCTAGTATGCGCCGCTTGTCTTTGTAATTGATAAAAAACGCATTACCAAAACAGACTTTTCTGTTTACCTGCTTGTAATGACCTCATTCAGTTTGGCCTGACTTGGCTGAACATCTGCATTTTGCTCGGACGCAAAGAGAGTAATACTCACTACTTCACTATGTACATTTGAGAGCACCATCTATCAAAGGCCTTTTTGAAACAACCTAAATTAGCGCGAACTTAGTTCAGCGTGAAGGGTTTCGTTTTTCCAAAAATCCCTCCGGCGGCTAAGTGAACCTTAGTTGCTGACAAATAAGGAGTCTATATGACGACTACGGTATCTACATCCGTACCTACATCTCAAGCTGCTAACGCAGCGCCCACAGAGAAAGAAGTAAACCACCCGTTTCTCTCTTTGGTTATCATGGTGATCGTTGCTGCAATTGCAACTTACTTCATCCCTGCTGGTGAATTCGAGCGAGTGGTCATGAATGGCCGCACGGTTATCGACCCAGACAGCTACACACAATTGACCAGCAACCCAACAACATTAGCCTCTTTTTTCGAATCATTTTTTAAAGGCTTCAAATCCGCTTCTGGCGTGATGGGCGTTGTGGTATTTGTGGGTGGTGCTTTTGGCATTATCAAACACATGGGTCTGTTAGACGCATCCGTTGTTGCACTAACTACTAAGCTAAAGAAGCAAGGCTTATACGTGATTGCGCCTGTGATCATGACGGCGATCTTCTTCAACGTTACCTTCACCGGTATGCGTGAACTTGATGTCATTTTTATCTCTTTGATGATCCCGATCTGTATCAAGCTTGGCTATGACGCGATTACGGCACTTGGCGTTGTTTTACTGGCAAGTTGTGCCGGTTTCGCGGCCGCTTTGGCTAACCCATTCTTTACGGGTATTGCACACACTATCGCTGAACTGCCTATGTATTCAGGCATGTGGTACCGCTTTATTGTTGGTATGTTCATGTTGTTAACGGGTGCATGGTATGTGCTTAACTACGCGCGCAAAGTTAAGCAAGATCCGACCAAAGGCTTGTTACACGGCACGGGTTACCACTATGAATCAAATGTTGAAGCGAAAACACTGACCACACGTGAAAAGCTTGCGGGCATCGCGTTCTTGGGCGTATTCGCATACATGATCTTCGGCACGTTGACGATGGGGTTCGGCTTCACCGAGATTGCGGGTGCATTCGTGGCGATGGCTATTATTCCGGGTTTGGTGGCGGGTTTATCTCCGAACAAGATCTGTGAGTATTGGACCAAAGGTGTTAGCGACGTATTGATCGCGGTACTGATCATCTTCTTTGCGCGTTCGGTGTTGACCATCATGGAAGACGCGAAGATTGTCGACTCGATTATCTACTATCTTGCGCAGATCATTTCAGGCAGCTCTAAGCTTGTTGCGGCGGCAGGTATCTACTTCTCGCAGGCTGCGATCAACCTGTTTATTCCATCAGGCAGTGGCCAAGCGGTGATCACCATGCCAATCATTATTCCGTTGGCAGATATTGGTGAAGTGACTCGCCAAGTGGCAGCACTGGCTTCTCAATTGGGTGATGGTATCTCTAACTATATTTACCCAACTAATGGTGGCTTGTTAGCGGTATTGGCTATTGCAAAAGTGCCTTACACCAAGTGGGTTCGTTTCTTCTTACCACTGTTCTTGTTCTGGTCGGTAGGCGCTTTGGTTTCTGTTGTGATTGCTCAAATGATTGAGTTAGGGCCTTTCTAAGGTTTCTGTTTAATCGAATACATGGACAGTTAAGGCTTAACTGAAGCTGTGTGAGTAAATAAGAAGGCAGCGAATTCGCTGCCTTTTTTCGTTTAAAGAAAAGCTATTCCAACGTTAAAGGTTACTCTTCAAATTGGTAAGAAGAGGGCACCACAATCACGCCTTGTTTTGATATGTGGAAGCGTTTCGCATCGGCAAGGCCATCAAGACCGATCTGGGTTCCGTCAGGCACCTTAACGTTCTTGTCGATGATGCAGTTTTGTATGTGGCAATTTTTTCCAATCTCAACATCTTCAAACAGAATACTATCAATCACAATCGCGGCATTGCTGACTTTCACTTTCGGGAAGAAGATTGAGTTTTGCGCTGAGCCACCTTCAATCACTACGCCATTCGCGATCATCGAGTTGATGAAAATCCCTTGATTTCCCTCTACCGAAGCAATGGTTCGTGCGGGTGGCAGCTGCGGTTCGTAAGTACGAATTGCCCAATCAGGTTGATATAAATCGATAGGCGAAGCTGGCTTTAACAGGTCCATGTTGGATTGGTAATAAGAGTCGATAGTACCAACATCTCTCCAGTACGCATCTTGGGTCACTCGGCCTTCTTCATCCCCAAACTTGTATGCGTAAACACTGTTGTTGCCCACCAATTTAGGAATGATGTCTTTACCAAAATCGTGGCTTGAGTCTGGATCTTCTGCGTCTGCCAATAATGCCTGTGTCAGTACTTCTTTATCAAAGATGTAAATTCCCATTGAAGCCATGCTTCGAGTCGGCCTACCAGGTACACATGCAGGGTAACGTGGCTTCTCGGTAAAGTTATTGATCTCTAGAGATTCATCTATCTCCATCACACCAAACTCTTTGGCTTCGTCAATCGAAACCTCCATGCACGCCACGGTTAGGTCGGCCTCGTTCTTTTTGTGCTGCTTGAGCATTGGCGCGTAATCCATGCGATAGATATGGTCACCGGATAACACCACCACATGCTTGGCTTCACTGCGTGAAAGTAGATACAAGTTTTGATAAATCGCATCGGCAGTACCGCTGTACCAGCTATCACCGGTTCGCATTTGTGGAGGAACATTGGTGATGTATTCGCCGAGCTCAGGGTTAAGCACCGACCAACCATCTCTTAAATGTTTTTGCAAAGAGTGAGATTTGTACTGAGTCAGCACCAAAATTTGGCGTAGCCCAGAGTGTAAGCAGTTCGCGAGTGTGAAATCGATGATTCGATATTTGCCACCAAAGGGTACCGCAGGTTTTGCACGGTTATCGGTGAGAGGGGAAAGCCGAGAGCCAACACCGCCGGCCAGAACGATTGTTAGAGTGTCTTGCATGATCAGAACCTCAATGTATTTATGATTATGAACATAGACTTGCAAGCACTAAGCCAAATGTAACTCATTGAATATTATACGAGGCGAGATTGATTCTTGTTGTTCTGCACCAAAATGATGCATGTGAGATATTGGCTTGCTCTATTTTGATCCAAAAAAGATCCGAATAGAGTGAATTGATTGGATTAACAAAATGACGCACGGAAAAGCTGCATTACAAAACTGTCAATAAAATGAAGGAATAAAGTGATCAGGTCGATATAAATTTACATAAATAATCACAACTTTTCACAAATTGATTTCCATCAATAAAGTAGGGTTATTATATGCTACCTTGCACGCAAAATAAGAAATGATTACTCATTCACCAATAAAAATTAAGCCCTCAAAAGGAAATTATAATGAAAAAAACAGTATGTGGTATTGCGGTTATTGCGGCTCTTATGTCAACCAACGTTCTTGCTCATAAAGAAGGTGATTTCATCATCCGTGCAGGTGCAGCAATGGTATCTCCTAACGATAGCAGTGGAGATGTTCTGGAGACATCGGGGTCAAAATTTGGTGTGGATTCAAACACCCAACTTGGATTGACATTTGGTTACATGTTTACAGACAACATCAGTCTCGAGATTCTTGCAGCGACACCGTTCTCCCATACAATTTCTACAAACCATGGTGGTTTAGGTGATATCGCCGAGACAAAACACTTACCACCAACGTTGATGGTTCAGTACTACTTCGGCGAAGCAAACAGCAAGTTCCGCCCTTACGTAGGTGCGGGCATTAACTACACTGTCTTCTTTGATGAAGAACTTAATGGCACTGGTAAAGATGCAGGCTTAAGTGACTTATCTCTTGATGACTCTTGGGGACTTGCGGCAAACATTGGTATGGATTACATGATCAATGAAGATTGGTTCTTGAATGCGTCAGTTTGGTATGCAGACATTGATACTACAGCGAAATATAAAGCGGGTGGAAAACAATACTCAACCGACGTTGATATCGACCCATGGGTATTCATGATTGGTGGTGGTTACAACTTCTAATCTCCCTATACAGTTTACTAAAGGCGCTCAAGCATCAGCCAGCTTGGGCGCTTTTTTTTGCTTGCTTGTTAATGAAATGCTCACTCCAACTTATTGTTGTTATGGGTGAAGCAAACTGATTGTTGTCATTTATTGTTAATGAAAGAGAAAGATAAGTGTCATAACAGCCCTCTATGATCGCGTTTCAAATCATGGAGGATATATGAATCGTAAATTTAATAAGCTGACACTATTACTACCTATTGCGGTAAGTTCTGCTCTAGTAGGGTGTTCTCAATCAACGTCAACATCACCAACGGCTGCTATCCCATCTCAAACGTCACTTGATGCTTTTAGCTTTCAATGCCAATCCATCGAGCAGCCAAGCGCTTCCAATGCTGAGGTAACCGGAATCAGTCTGGTTGGTCGTGCTATTGCCGACGCCCCGTTTGATACCTCAGCAGCCGAAATCGTCAGCTACGATTCATGTACCGATAAGCTTTATGTTGTGAACGCTCAAGCGCAGAAAGTCGATGTGTTATCAATGAACTCAGCTAGCGAACCAACATCTTCGGGTTCTATTGATCTTCAATCAGCGGCTGCAGCTTCGGGTGTTGATATTGGTGCAGCGAATAGTGTGTCGACTCATCAAGGATTAGTTGCTGTCGCTATTGAAAATGCCGACAAGCAACGAAACGGCATCATTGCACTTTATCGTTCAGACACGTTAGAGCTGATCACTACTTATACGGCTGGTGCATTACCGGACATGGTGAGCTTCTCGAAAGATGGTCGCTATATTGCCTCTGCAAATGAAGGTGAGCCGAATGCGGATTACAGCATTGACCCTGAAGGTTCAGTGACACTGGTGGATTTAACTTATGGTCCTCTGCAAGCAAGAGTCACGCAGATCGATTTTAAGGCATTCAATCAAGGTCAGCCTCGCCATGCAGAGCTGACCGACAAGGTTCGAATCTCTGCGCCGAATGCAACCGTTGCTCAAGATCTAGAACCTGAATATCTAACGTTTGCTGATAACGGAAAACTCTACGTTGCCCTTCAAGAGAACAACGCTTTGGCCGCGATTGATGTGGCGAGTGCACAAGTGGATGCGATTCTGGGATTAGGCGGCAAGCCTTGGGATAAAGCTAAGCTAGATGCATCAAACAAAGACAAAAACATCGGTAATCTCCAAAGCTACGCAATGTTAGAAGGCCTTTACATGCCTGATAGCATCACTAGTTACAGTGTGGATGGCAACACCTACATTGTAACTGCGAACGAAGGCGATGGCCGTGAGTACGGCATCAAGACGACGCAAAAAGTGTGTGATGATAAAGGGTTTGATTGGGATGGCGATGATTACCAAGGCACTGAAAACTACACCACAGAAAAAGACTTTTGTATCGCTTATGTCGATGAAGTGCGTGGCAAGAAGTTAGATGTTGACGCTAACCACCCATTAGCTGGCGCATTAAAAGACAATAAGCAACTGGCTCGCCTTAAGGTGATTAAGCCACAAGAAACACTTGTTGCTGACCAAAAGGTTCAAGCATTCGGTAGTCGTTCTTTCTCTATTTGGGATGAGTCTGGCGAGTTAGTGTTTGATAGCGGTGATGATTTCGCTCGAATCGTTCTTGAGCAAGATCCTGCAAATTTCAACAGCACCAATGATAACAACCAAAGTGGTGACGATCGCAGCGATGACAAAGGGGTAGAGCCTGAAGCTATCGAAGTGGCGGAGATCAACGGCAAGCACTATGCCTTTATTGGTCTTGAGCGCCAAGGTGGTATCATGGTTTACGACGTAACACAGCCTAAAAACGCAAGTTTCATCAGCTACTTGAACAATCGAGACTTTACACAGCCAGTGTGTACCAAAGTTGATGAAGACGGTGATTGCGACAACGATACTTACAACTCGAAAGCGGGTGACCTAGGCCCAGAGTCAATCAAGTATTTCACACGTTCAGGTAACCACTTTATTGCGGTTGGCAACGAAGTGAGTGGTAGCACATCAGTTTACCGCGTTGAGTTCTAATCTCGCTTATTGCTTAGCAATTAGATTGAATCAAAACAAAAGCGCCACGACTTGTTAAGTCGTGGCGCTTTTTTAGTTCATCGCTGATTTAGTAGCGATAGCAAAGGCTTATGGCTGTTGCTTAGTTGGTGCTAGAGCGATTTCACGGATACATACGTTCTGTGGTTGTTGGGAAGCGAATGATACAGCGCGAGCGATATCGTCAGCTGCCAATACGCCGCCCATGTCTTCTTTCCAAGAATCGTAACCGTCCTTGATCTCTTGAGATGTTGTGTGAGACAGAAGCTCAGTTTCAACAGCACCCGGTGCGATAGTGGTAACACGAACATTTGAAGCAGCAACTTCTTCACGAACGTTCTCAGAGATAGCGTGTACCGCGAATTTAGTACCACAGTAAGCTGCGTGGCTTGGGAATGTTTTCTTACCCGCAATAGAGCTGATGTTGATGATAGTACCTGTGTTGCGTTCCATCATCGGAGCAAGTACAGATTGCATGCCGTTTAGAAGGCCAATAACGTTCACGTCGAACATTGTCTTCCACTCTTGAGCGTCTTGAGTATCGATTTGACCAAGAAGCATTGCACCAGCGTTGTTGATAAGCGCGTCTACAGGGCCAAATTTCGCTTCACCTTGTGCGATTGCTGCATCAAAAGACGCTTTGTCTGTTACGTCTACTTTTACTGACAGTGAGTTTGGTAGGTTCAGCGCTTCAAGGCGGTCAACACGACGAGCTAAAAGTAGCAGAGGGTGACCTTCATCGCTTAGACGACGAGCGATTGCTTCACCAATACCGGAGCTTGCACCTGTAATTACGATTAGCTTTTTCATTTTATTTCCTCTGTATTTTTATTGCGTCGGTTGGCTACGACGTGTTGTTTAAGTGCATTCGAATCAAGTGCTTGTTGCCTTGCTTCGTTGCGATGGAGGTATATTAAGGAAAATAGCATTGTTGATATATAGCGCTTTACTTGAAACACTGTTGCTGTGGTGCAACAATAAAAGCGTCTATCTCATAACTTCATTAGTAAGCTGGCGACTATGCTCAATCAAATTAACCTGTCTGATATTCGCTCTTTCGTGCTTATCGCTCGTTTAGGTAATTTCACCAAAGCGGCTGAGGAGTTGGATGTGTCTCGTTCCCACGTATCACGCCAAGTGAGTAGCCTAGAAAAGCAGATGGGTGTGACACTGTTTATCCGCACCACTCGAACCTTGAGGCTGACTCACGCGGGGCAAGATCTGTACGCGAGATGTGAGCAAGCCCTCGATAACATAGACCAAGCGCTGATTGCTGCGGTTGATGATGTCGAAGAAGTACGTGGCGACATAAAAGTAAACTGTGTTGGCGGTTATCTGGGCGAGGTGATCATCGCGGATCTGGTCAATGAGTTCATGCAACTCTACCCAGACATCAGCATCAGTCTTGATTTCAGTAGTAACCGAGTCGACTTGATTGAAGACGCGTTTGATATCGCTTTTCGTATGGGGAGTCTTGAAGATGCGGGCTTTATCGCTAGAAAGCTATTGGATATTGAAATGGGAACACTCGCGAGCCCTGAGTATTTCGCTCGTAAAGGAAAGCCAAGTCATCCTAAAGATCTGATCCATCATGACTGCTTAACGGGATCGGTGCGTAAGTGGAGCTTTCAAGCGCTAGACGACACTAAGAAAACGGTCGATGTGCATGTGACGGGCAGACTGCAATGTAAAAATGGGCGAGTGTTGGTGCAGGGCGCGAAGTCGGGCAACGGAATTATTCGTGTTCCAACCATCTATTGCTTACAAGAACTGAACGACGGGCAATTGCTGCAAGTGTTTGAAGAATGGGTGGTGCCTAAGGTCGACTTTTCAGCGATCTACCATCGAGACCGCTATCAACCAAGCCGAATTCGAACCTTCATTGAATTTGTAAAAGGTCGCTTTGAGCAAATGCCAGTGAGCTAAGTGTGTTTGCTGTCTCCCGTCTCCTTCTTTTGTCTTCCGTTTTTTGACAATAGTTGGACTGGCTTGAACTTACATCTCGTCGATTTCGTTTTGTAGGTTTTCCAGCTGGTCTAGAATCAACAAAAACTTCTCGCCGAACGGAGTCACTTGGTATTCAACTCTTGGTGGCAGTTCGTTGAACATTTGCTTATCTAAAATCCCAAATTCTACATTTCGCTTCAAACATTCATTCAATACCTTGGTCGATAACCCTTCGACCGAGCGCACCATTTCACCAGGGCGATTAATGCCATTTGCGAGCAATTGGTAGACCGTTAGCGACCATTTACAGCCGTAGATGGTTTCTACCATGCGAGCTGAGCGCTCTGGTGCTGATTTTCTTGAAAAAAAGTTTTCCTGATTTTTCATAAAGATGTACCAATAAGTACCTACCTAACCGATTTGTACTTACTATTCATAGTGTTAGTTCAAAGCCTAAGATTACCACGTTCACATGACTTAGGAGATAACAAAATGAACTTCACTAAAAATGGTATTGCAGTCGTAATCGGTGGCACAAGTGGTATGGGCTTTGAAACAGCGAAGCAGTTAGTCGCTCAAAATATCCATGTGCTGGTTGTCGGCAATAACCCAACTAAGTTAGATAAAGCGGTGTCAGAATTGCAATCGTTAGGTCACGCTTCAGGTTGGCAAGCTAACCTTTATGATGATGCGAGTGTGTCTCGCCTTATCGAACACCTTGAATCGTTAGATGAAGGTATTGGTTACCTTGTAAATGCTGCAGGTTACTTCAACCCTAAAGCGTTTATTGAGCACCAAGAATCTGATTACGAGCAATACATGCAGCTTAATAAAGCAACCTTCTTCATCACTCAAGCGATAAGTAAATTGATGATCAAGAATGGCGGCGGCAGTGTGGTTAACGTTGGTTCTATGTGGGCGAAGCAAGCAATCAAAGCGACGCCATCTTCTGCCTATTCAATGGCTAAAGCTGGCCTGCATGCATTAACACAACACATGGCAATGGAGCTTGCGGACTACAACATTCGCGTGAATGCGGTTTCTCCTGCTGTTGTTAAAACGCCGATTTACGAATCTTTCATCAAACCTGAAGAAGTGGATCAAGCGCTAGAAGGCTTCAACGCGTTCCATCCTATTGGTCGAGTAGGTTTTCCGAAAGACATCGCTAATAGCATCTCTTTCCTACTGTCAGACAGTGCTGATTGGGTAACGGGTGCAATCTGGGATGTTGATGGCGGAGTGATTGCTGGCCGCAATTAATTAGGATTCTTTTTAGGTGGCTATCGCGCAGGCAAAATAGCAGCGAGATGGCCTCCTTGATCAGTATTCGCGTAGAATAGAAACGAGAAAGACAACAATAATAATTAAAACGATAATAAGAGTAAGGTCGCCATTATGTTCAACATGGACTTTTCAAAGAGATTGGTTATAGAAACCGAGACATTAGATTGGGTCGCAAGCCCTGCTAAAGGGGTTTGGCGTAAGCCACTTGAAAGAGAAGAGAAAGAATCGGGCCACACGACCAGCGTGGTGAAGTACGATCCTGACTCTTCGTTTTCTGAGCACCCACATCCGCAAGGTGAAGAGATCTTCGTATTAGAGGGTGTGTTCTCTGATGAAACCGGAGATTTCCCAGCGGGCACTTATATCCGTAATCCGCCGGGCAGCGCGCATTCCCCATCCAGCAAAAATGGCTGTACGATCTTGGTTAAGCTCAACCAGTTTGACGCGAGAGACTTAACTCAAGTTCGTATTAATACTTTGGAAACAGAATGGCTTCAGGGTATTGGCGGCTTACAAGTGATGCCACTGCATGAGTTCGAACACGAGCATGTCGCGTTAGTGAAGTGGCCGGTTGGCGAACGTTTTCAGCCGCATCGCCACTTTGGCGGTGAAGAGATATTTGTACTTTCTGGCACCTTTAAAGACGAACATGGTGAGTATCCAAAACACACATGGATGCGCAGCCCACACATGAGTGAGCATTTTCCTTATGTGGAAGAAGAGACGGTTATCCTAGTGAAAACAGGGCATCTGCCATTGGATTAAAGGAATGCTCAGTAAAAGATGAGAAAGCCGCATTATTTTGAACAAGCGGCTTTTTTTAGTTTTTATATATGAGCTGACTAGTACGCAACACCAATACGTTGGCGTGGGAATTTGCCAGCTTCGAGTTCATCAATCATCGCAATAGCGTAATCGCTGACTGAAATTTTGCTGTTACCATCTTCGTCGGTGAGCAGTTGATCGCCACCAGTGCGGTAGGTCGATAGTTTCTCGCCCGGGAATATTTCTGCGGCAGGGCTAACGAACGTCCAGTTAACTTCGCTATTAGATTGCTTGAACACTTCAAGAGCTTCGCCCTGTGCTAGCGCTTCGTTTTTGTAATCCGCAGGGAAGTCAGGAACAGTCACTAGCGGTACGTTTGGCGCTACTTCTAATGAGCCAGCTCCGCCAACCCAAAGTAGGCGATCGATACCGATGCTCGGTAATGTTGCCAGCAATTTAGTCGCAGTGTTTTTTACGATGTCGTGATTACCCAGAGCACGTCCGCCAATCGAAGTAATGACTGCATCAACGCCGGATAGTGCGTTTGCTAGACTTGCGGCTTCATCTTGTAAATCAAATGAACGAACCTCAACATCGCTAATCTCTACACGGCTTGCATCTCTTACAACAGCAACGACTTCGTGTCCGCGATCTTGAGCTTCTTGAGCGATGTGACTACCAATCCAACCTGATGCACCTAATACTGCAATTTTCATAATGTCTCTCCAATTATCTAATTTATTGAGTCTGTTTCTCGACAGCCATTGCAGTCTAATAGCTTACTGGGTTGCGATAAATATCGTAAAATGATGTAGATTGTATCTATATAGTGATCTAATAAGATTCGGTTAGCTGCTAAACAGCTCAAGGAGAGTGCGATGGATAGGTTGACGGCGATGCGCAGCTTTGTCGAAGTGGCAAATTGTGCCAGTTTTACGCAAGCGGCAGAGCATTTGGACATGAGTCGATTACAAGTGTCGCGCCACGTTCAAGAGATCGAAGCGTGGCTAAAACAAAGACTTTTGCATAGAACAACTCGAAAGGTGAGTTTGACGGCGGCAGGGGAAATCGCATTACAACGCTGTGAAAAAATACTCCATGAGACCGCAGAGCTAGAGGTTACTGCGCTTAATCAAACCGATGATCTTTCCGGGACAATTCGAATCGCAGCGCCTATTGGGCTGACTCAAAACATGTTATTGGATGTGGTCGAGCAGTTCACTGAACGCCACCCTAATATTATGGTCGAACTTTTTGCTTCGGATCGTTTTACTCAGTTGGTGGATGAGCGAATTGATATTGCCCTTCGATATACCGATCAACCTGATGAAAACTTAATTGCCAGAAAGCTGATGGAAATCGACTCGGTTGTGTGTGCATCTGCTGCTTATATAGACAAGCATGGAGAACCTAAAACGATTGAAGAACTTCGACAACATAATTGCTTTCGCCACCTTAGTGTGACTAAATGGGATTTCGTGAAAGATAACCAACATTATTCAGTTGAGGTGTCTGGCACTATCAAGGCTAATGATGTTGGAGTGCTAACTCGCGCCGCACAGCACGGGAAAGGGGTAGTTCGTTTACCTTGTGACTTAGCCAACCCACTGATTGCGAATGGCAAATTGATACGAATATTGGATGAGTTTGTTTCACCGAGTAGTGTGCTGTGGGCGGTGTATTTGTCTCGTAGTTATCAGCTGCCGGTTGTTCGTCAGTTCATTGATTTTGCCGCAGAAGCTTGGTCTAGCGATATCAAATCTGGCGATGTTTGAAACTTCATAGGCAATGATACATAGCGATAGAATTTTAAAAGCTCATAAATACAAAAATCCGATATCAATGGTGATATCGGATTTGAACTCAATAATTCAGAGTTCCAGCACGCTCTCCTCTCACGAAGTCTTTACATGTAATGGTGTACGGATAATCGGGTATTTATTACCTTTTCGTTTACGTCTGGTAAAGGCTGATACAAGCTTCTCGTAATGTCGGATAATACTTGGTCGTAAACTTGCGATACCACAGTAGATATATCACTGGTTAATTCGTACATGCTATCTGCTGGTTGGGTCGCTTCAGTGCTTGATGCGATCTCGGTGAGTGCATGCATCGCACGCGTGCAAATGGGTGACCCACTGCTGATCGGGCAGATAATCGATAATTGGTTAAGTTTGCGGTGTGTTTGAGATGCGTAGAATTTGAATCTCGCGTACTCCTCAGGCTTCTCCATATCAGGTATGCACATGCGTAACTTGGTCAGGATCTCCATGCAGTCTAAGATCTGTTGCCAATTCATGTGATACTCACGGCTCATGTCTTCTCGCTCAGACTGAATAAGCCAGATGATCATCACTTCATCCATTAAGAACATGCTGTGACGTATCGTTTTGCCATGAATCGATTGGTTACGCACCAAGCTACGGTTTTGCCAGTCGCTGTGCATGGCGATGAGCTTGAGGTGATAGATGCGATACATAGGGCGGCTATCAAACGACACATGGGACTGAAGCAGTTCAGATACTTCAAGTATGTTGTCGTAAATCTCGTTCACTTTGCGAATCGAGTCGCTAGACAACTTATAAGCTAGAGCATAGTGCGTTGCCGCGCGATGTTTGCGTGATAACAACAATAATTCTCTAAGCAGAACTAAGGTTTCAAACCTGTGTGATAGCGCTGTTTGTCTCTTCCTTGAGAAATGAAACAGGGCCGCAAGTACTAATAGGGATAAACCCACTGAAATAACTACAAACATATTCAACTCCTAATATTTGTATACCTACTTAGTGGTAGTGCAGACACCGTGCCAAAATAAATAAGTGTTATATTTCAGTTGCTTATGATTTCCCTGTAATTATGGATGATCAATGATGGTGCATGACTTCACCATTCTAGTGAATGTTTCTCATATTTTGCAGGATTTTTTGAGAGGTTAGTCGTGGGCGATGAGATGGAACTTAGATTTCAGTGTAGGAAATGAAGAAGGCCTCACCCTTTATATACTTTTAACTAGAAAAAGCAGTAAGAGTGAGACCTTTCAATGTTCATTTCTGAGTTTCGTTAGCTTAAGAGCTAAGCGTTTAGCACTAAACGTTACGCAAGCTTAAGGTCGAACTCAGTGCGGTACATAACCATATCTTCAATGGTCAGTACTGGCATGTTGTGAAGTTTGCCGAAAGCAACGATCTCTGGCGCTTTTGCCATTGTGCCGTCTGGGTTGGTTACTTCACATAGTACGCCTGCCGATTGAAGACCAGCCATTTGCATAAGATCCACAGTACCTTCTGTGTGGCCGCGGCGAGCAAGTACGCCACCTTTACGAGCACGTAATGGGAATACGTGGCCAGGGCGAGCAAGGTCAGTAGGCTTAGCTGTTGGGTTTGCAGCTGTCTTGATCGTTGTTACACGGTCAGCGGCAGAAACACCTGTTGTTACACCAACTTTCGCTTCGATAGTGACGGTAAACGCAGTTTGGTTTGCGCTGTTGTTATCAACAACCATAGGTGGAAGTTCAAGTTGGTTCGCTTGCTCGTCAGTTAGACACAGACACACAATGCCGCTGCATTCGCGGATCATAAGCGCCATTTGAGCATTCGTCAGGTGTTCTACTGAGTAGATGATGTCGCCTTCGTTCTCACGATCTTCATCGTCAAGTAGAAGTACGCCACGACCTTCGCGTAGAGCTTGCAGTGCATTTTCAACGCGAGTGATTGGTTCGCCAAATTCGGCAAGTAGTGAAGACTGATTCATGGTTAAACTCCTAAAATATCACCAGAATCAGGGCTGTATGAGGGATCTCAACCGAGCACAACAAAGCCTACTCATTACAAGTCAACTTTAGCTCATTATGGTTTTATCCAAAACGAAATGCACCCGCCTAAGTTGGAGGTACGAACCCAACTCACGCGGGTACGCCTTTCCAACTTAAACGAGTGTGTTTTCATTCTCTCTCATCCGGACTATAACCGTCGGCTCTGGCATCTCACCAGATCTGCTGACCTCGACGAATCGAGCGCTCGCGGGCTTATCTTTAGATTTTGCTAAGGACATACCGCCGGTGGGGAATTTCGCCCCGCCCTGAGAATAAAAATTAATAATCTGTTTTGCTTTTGAAAGCAGACCAGATGTTAATCCTTTCAATAGTGGATTTAAAGGACTGACAGCAAAGTTTTTAAGATTCTGGCCTTATAATCCGGTAAGTGTTCACTTTATCAGCAGAACGCGTCCGGTAGTCTATTAATGGGATGATGCCTTTGTCTCGTCTGGTTTCAGTGGTTTTTGCTATCTCTATGAACATAAATGGATGTTGAACATTATTGGTGCTGGCGTGGCTGTTCACCGAATCAATACTCAAGAGGTCCATTAATCGAATATTGTTACACCATGACGGCTGACTGACCGTTTTGACATAAAATTGATATTGACGATGCTAAGCTGCGATAGCATCCGACCACTTTATCTAAAAGATCTTAGCCATGACTTCTCTGTTCTCTAACAAATCCAAAGGCTTATTACTGCTCGTTCTAAGTTTGTATTCCCTCATACCCTTTTTGATCTTTGGATCTGACTTCGACCTTGGAAGTGCTGTTTTGCCTTTCTATGGCGCCTTCATAACGTTTGTGACTTACTCTGCGGGCAATCAAGGGTTCTTGGTAACACTAGCGATTTTGTCTTTAGTATTGTTCACGATGAAGTTTTCCAAAGCGAAGTTAGTCAGTCTTTGTCTGCAGCTCGGCTTGTTGTTGGTGCTTAGCTTTGCAGCGAAAACCTTCTTAAAGCATTCCACTGAGAGCCCTCGTCCTTATTCTGAGTATTTGGTGACGCAGGAAGTGGTTGATATGCCGGAAGTGTTTTACGAATTACCATTGGTTGAAAAGAATGCTGCGATTGAGTCTGTACAAGATAAGGTGAGCGAGTGGCGAACGCGTCACTGGTTGGGTGAAACTGACTACTCTTTCCCATCTGGACATATGATTTTCGTCGGTGTGTGTTTGGCGTTCTTTGGTGGTCTTCTCCTAGAGGCGAAACGCTTTTATCTAGTCGGCGGTTTACTGGTTTGGGCTGGTGGTGTCGCCTATAGCCGTGTTTGGCTTGGCATGCATCGACCAGAAGACTTAGCCGGATCTATTGCCTTTGCGGGTTTGATCTATTTATTGGTGCCGCTTATCTCAGAGCAAAAAATAGAACGCTATTTACCTGCATTTTTGAAACAGACTTCTTAGGGATCCGTCCTCACTGCAAAAGAAGGGCTCAGATTAGCAGTACGTAATAAACGCTACTGATTGAGCCCTAGCTCTGCTTGCTTCTTTTTGGTTAGACCTAAGGACACAATTCGGTGTGACTCAATGAGATAGTATCTCAGCTCCTCATCCCTTTGTGGCGTGCTTTCAAACAGCTGAATCCATTTCATACCGCGTGAAGCAAAGTAGGGTGCGGGTTTATAGCCCGGCTCTTCTTTGAGAAAGTCGAAATTCTGATCGGACGCCTTGAAGATAAACGCAGGCTCATCTTTCGGTCCCCAACCACCAATCGCAAACACCTTGCCACCCACTTTCCAAACGTGCGAGTTATTCCACTGCATCACATAACTGGTTGCAGGCAGTGACTCGCAGAATGCGTTGAATTCGTCGTAAGTCATAGAGCGTCCTTTTAACTATTGGGTGTTTGTGTTGGTTTTCTAAGATGTCTTTCTTCTTCTTGTCTTTATCGCCAATAACTAGCCAGCTAAACCCTGCCAGATTGCCGTAAAGCCACTGAGAGAACATAGCAGTAATGAACCAATGCGTATCTTCTCTTTAGGGATGCTTTGTGTCGTCATTAACGCCACTTTGTAACCCAACCAAGCAGCAGGCAGCAAAGGTATAGTGATGATCAAGTGGTGTAGCGTGAAGAAGCCAATTGGGATCTGTACAACCAACGAAATGATCGAACTAAACACGAAAAACGCAGAAAGGTTACCACGAAGCTGATTGGCATCTTGGTGTTGGAGTAGCAGTGCCATCGGTGGACCACCAATACCAGAACTGGTGCCAAAGAACCCAGAGAAGAACCCCGCAATACCCATCTTAGTTGGGGTTGGTTCGAGTCTAAAGGGCAGTAGGCTAACAATCACGGCAAATACTACCAATAAGCCCAACCATAGTGATAACACGCTCGTTGAAACCATCACCAACAAAGCACCACCTGCCAGTGACCCAGGAATACGGCCCAGCAATGCGATTTTTAATCCGCCAATAGAGATATTTGCTCTATGTTTAAAAGCGTTGAATAATGAGATAAACAGACCGATCAAACAGATAGGCGCAGGCACATAATCTGGAGAGACCAAAAACAGCAGTGGGGCTGCAACAATGGCCAAACCAAAGCCGATTGCGGTTTGCACAAACGAGCCGACAAAAATGAGTGTCATTGCGATAAGGACAGTCTGATCTATGTATTCCATAAGCCTGCGGATTAGTTTTAAAGGAGCGGGTGGATACTATAAATGAAAACTAAAATAATAGTCTTATTATTCAGTGAGCTTTATGCCAGTTTCGCTAGTTATAATTTCTACTATAACGACCAACAAAAAAGCGAGTGAGTATCTCAGGATGCTTCCTTTCAATACTCACTCGCTTTATTGGAACGACTTGTTTACGCTAGTGGGGGAGTCAGCATAAAACGTTAAGCCATTGCCAATTTCAGTCGCTCAATGGGCTTGTCATTGATTGGTAAATGGATAAGTGCTGCTGCAAATGCCAGCACCACCGTTGACCACCAGATTGGCTCGTAAGAACCGTAGTAATCGTAAATACGACCACCCACCCAAGCGCCTAAGAAGCTACCCACTTGGTGAGTAAAGAATACCAAGCCGTACAACGTTGATAGGTAACGGGCACCGAAGATCTGACGAACTAAGCCAGACGTTAGCGGAACTGTACCCAACCAACAGAATCCAATGGCCGCACCGAAGATAGCCGCGGTTGATTCAGTCACAGGCAGAGTCACAAACGCACCGATAACCACAGTACGCACTAAGTACAGTGCAGACATAACGTGGCGTTTGCTGAACTTGTCGCCCATTACACCCCAGAAGTAAGACCCAAAGATGTTGAAGATGCCAACGTAAGCCAGTGCCATCGCAGCGCTGCTCGCGGGTAGGTCTTTATCTGCTAAATAGCTCGGTAAGTGCGTTGCGATAAACATTACGTGGAAACCGCACACGAAGAAGCCCGCGTGAATCAACCAGTAACCTTTGTGAGCAAACGCTTCAGACAACGCTTCTTTGAGTGTTTGGTTCTCTTCAGCTTGCGCTTGTTTGTTTGAGGCTGCTTTAGGCGCTCGCATGAACAGCGCAAAAGAGATCATCAAACAACACAGTACGCCAAACACTTGCATCGCACTCTGCCAGTCAAATTCATTCAGCATGTATTGTGCGCCCGGAATTACCGCGAACATACCAAATGAACCTGCAGCCGTGGTTAAGCCAAACGCCTTAGCCGCGTGCTCTGCTGGTACAACTTTCGCTACTGCGCCAAGCACGATCACGTAACTTGTCGCACTCAAGCCAAGACCAACCAGTGCGCCTAACGAAACGTAAAGCATGCTCGATTCGGTAGAAATTGAGGTAAGAAGTAAACCCAAACCGTAAGCACATGCGCCAGCAATAATGATGCGTCTTGCTCCCCATTTGTCAGCGGCCATACCAACAAAAGGTTGGAACACACCGAACAATAAGTTTTGTAGAGCAATAGAGAAGCTGAAAAACTCTCGACCCGTGCCGAAATGCTCTGAAATTGGCATCATGAAAATGCCGAATGATTGTCTGATCCCTAGACTGATAATAAGTGTGCCTATCCCTAGCCATACCAGTAAAGGAAAACGGAAAATGCTCATTCTAATACTCTTAAATTAATGGTGGTGATGTGAGTGATCTTGCGCTGACATGTGTTGGTCAGTGATCTCATGGTGATGTTCGTGCCCAGAATGATCATGCCCTGACTGCTGGTGGCAACCACTGCTTACGGCATGCTGAGCCAAGAGATCAATCAATGGCTGACTGTGATGCACAATAACCAAACTAATGACGAGGAATAACGTCATTCTGGCAAGTTGGGCAAAAAGAGATTGTGAAAACATACGGTGTTGACATGCGCTCAATGTTGTAAGAAGTCGCGCATCATAGTGATGAGTCGGGTATGTATCAAATGACCATTTGTGATGTAGTCTATGCGTTTTATGCATAGATTGTCGCTTGATTGGAATTGGTATAAAACGCGCTCAATAAATAAGAAAACTTGAAGCTCGTTAGTTAATAGAAACAAGTATCTAATTAAGAATGAAAGTCCAAATTAGGGCTTATAACTAGCTGTTTAATTTAAAGTTTCACAAAGCTGTAAAAACTAATATACAAACTAATCACTAAGCAACATTGCTCGTTCACTCGACTTATCTGTCAAACATCGTAAATTTGGGCATAAATCGTTTCAAGACTACTGAAACGCGATGTTAAAAGATTCAGGGAGAGTCATTCACATGGATAAAGATCATAATCTTCGCGAAAACTTACTGGCACTGATCTTAGGTAGCGCATTGGTTTCACTCGGCGTTATCTTTTTCAACCAAGTCGGTTTGCTCACCGGGGGCACGGCTGGTCTAGCGATCTTCATTACCAAAGTAACAGATTTGAGCTTTGGCCAAGTATTCTTCGCACTTAACTTACCTTTCTATATTTTGTCGGTTGCTCGTATGGGCTGGCGCTTCACAATCAATACGTTTATCGCGGTTTCGATTGTTTCGTTCGCCGTGGATCACTTGTATCACGTGATTCAAATTGCCGAAATTCATGCATTGTATGCAGCTTTACTTGGTGGTGGCTTGATTGGTACCGGCATGCTGGTGATTTTCCGTCACAAGATGAGCTTAGGTGGCTTCAACATTCTGGCGTTGTTCTTACAAGAACGTTTTGGAATTCGAGCAGGTAAGGTTCAGATGGCATTAGACTGCACGATTGTTGTGCTTTCTCTGTTCATTGTTGATGTGTCATTGGTTCTTCTGTCTGTGCTTGGTGCGATAGTCACCAACTTGATTCTAGCAATGAATCATAAACCGGGGCGCTATCAACCTGTGGTAAAAGCGGAAGCAGCATAGTTCGGTTCGCTCAAGCTCTAGATTTGCTTAAGTAAAGAGTGATTTGCAGATTATGAAAACAACAAAGCCAGCATTAATTGCTGGCTTTGTTCTATTGAAATAACGGATTCGATGTAACGATTAACACTTGCCGCAGCTGGCGTTCGGCTTAAGCTCGCAATCAATCACATTGCCTTGTTGATCAAGGGACAAGTTACAACACTCTTCAAACAGGTTCTTAAGATCAGCACGGCTTTTTTGCACGCGGGATTTAACCGTTGAATAGCTGACGTTCTGCGCTTCTGCGATCTCTTTTTGGCTTTGGCCTTTGATGTCGACCGCAAGCAGTAGCGATGAACTTTGTTCTGGCAATGCCTGAATAAAAGGTTCAATACACAATGAAAGTTTCTGCTTAAATTCAGAGTCGTGGTCTAAATCGGTAAACCACAGATCTTCAGCATCAATTTGGCTATCACGTTGTTGGCGTGCATGCTTACGGTAGAAGTCGATAATGGTGTTGTTGGCTAACTGGAACAGCCAAGCCTTAACACTGCTAGCATCTTGTACCTTATCTAAGTTCTGATAGGTCTTAATCAAGATATCTTGGAGCAAGTCGTCTACATCCGCAGAGTTGTTGACCTTTGAATGCAGGAATGACTTTAATGCTTGCTGATACTCGGCCCAGACTTGTTCGATCTTCAAAGGTGCATTAGTTGCACTGTTCATTTACGCAACATTCGTCTTGTAAGAAATCAATCACACCTTCTAGGCACTCATACTCCGCCACGCAGAATAGAGTTCTTCCTTCTCGTCTTTGGCTGATTAGGCCCGCAGACGCCAAGCTTGATATGTGGTGAGACAAGGTAGAACCGGGAATGCCTAGCTCTTCTTGTAGGCCGCCAACTGCAATGCCTTGGTAGCCAGTTTTAACGACACTCTTATAAATGGTTAGGCGAATAGGGTGCCCCAACTCTTTAAGTGCTTTCGCAACGACTTCTAAGTTCATATTAACTCCTCAAGATTTAATTTCGATGTTAGTCGAAATGTATGTCGAATTCAAATTTAAAAACGGTGTCTGTGTAAGTTATTGAAAAACTGTGTTTTCGAAAATCATTTCGATTTTTATCGAAATAATGCTTGTCCTGGAGCTGTTTATTTCTATAATTCGAGAATGTTCGAAATTAAGGATTGGTTACTTTTCTCATAGAGCCCGACCTTCAATCCAGTTTGGAGTTAATTATGAGCAATGAAATGTTAACAATGCTGAAAGACGCACTTGATATGTTCGCTTTCTTAGCAGTAGAGCTAATTATCTTTTTCTTAGCGATCAGCTACATTGTTGGGATTCTTCAAGAGTTCCTTACACCAGAAAAGATTCAATCTATCCTGAGCTCACGTAATGGTAAGGGTTATGTAGTAGCAGCACTACTGGGTGCAATTACACCTTTCTGTTCATGTTCGACCATTCCTTTCTTAAAAGGATTGCTGCGTGCAAGAGCGGGTTTCGGTCCAATGATGGTGTTCCTATTTGGTAGCCCACTATTGAACCCAGTGATCATTGGTTTGTTTGTGATTACTTTCGGTTGGCAAGTTGCTGTGTTCTACTTCCTTGTAGCAATGACGGTGTCTGTAGTGGCTGGTTACGCACTTGAGAAGCTTGGCTTTGAGCGTTACGTAAAACCTGAAGCGTATGAATCAACAGGTTCAGCTTCAAGCTGTGGCACTAGCTGTGGTGACTCTGCTCCTAAGAAAGCAGCACCGGTTAAAGCAGAATCTTCATGTGGTACAAGTGCATGTGGCGAACCTGCACCAGTAATGGCAAAAGAGACATCTTGCTGCGATTCTAAAAAAGAAGAGCCACAAGTAACGGTTTCATGCTGTTCAGCGGATGGAAGCGCAACAGCTGAAATCGTAGAGAAGAAAGAACCTAGCCGTTGGATGAGAATTTGGTTCTCAACTTGGAAAGATTTTAAACAAGTTTTCCCTTACCTAATGATGGGTATCGCGATTGGTTCATTCATCTACGGCTTCATTCCTACAGACCTTATTGCACAGTACGCTGGTGAAGGTATGTGGTATGCGATTCCAGTAGCAGCCGTGATTGGTATCCCACTGTACATTCGTGCTGAAGCGGTAATCCCATTAAGTGCAGCTCTAGTACAGAAAGGTATGGCGTTGGGTTCAGTAATGGCATTGATCATTGGTAGTGCAGGTGCAAGTTTGACGGAAGTTATCCTGCTTAAATCAATCTTCAAGAACCAAATGATTGCAGCATTCCTATTCGTTATCCTAAGCATGGCGATGGGTGCAGGCTTCCTATACAGCTTCATCTTTGGTTAATCAGGTCTGATTTCGAGATAACACCATTGATACAAAGAGATAGATAATAAAAAAGAGCTCACATAGTTGAGCTCTTTTTGCGTTGAGACTATTAGTTCGGAGATTAGAAACCGCGAATATCAAGCTCATTGTTGATCAACACAACACACTGAGAAGCAAACAGCATGTTCGGGCCTAAGCTGATCTTTTCTGTTCCTAAGCGCTTTAAGCTGTTGTAGCTTTTCTTCGGCATTGGGATGTGGTCAGTCAGAAGGAAACATGGGTTTTCCGCAATCTCTGCATCACGGATAAAGTCGCCTTTTTTATCCATCATGTACAGCTGGTGGTCTTCAGCCAGTTCTTTGACTAGTTTTTCAAAGCTCATAGTGCGAACGACGATTCCCGGTTCAACCTGACGTGTTTGTTCTTTTGTCATGCCTTGAGAAGCGTCAACCGCTCTTACTACCGCAGATAACAGTGCAGATTCATGAAAGCCGCCAATGTTGGTGATTTCATTTGAATCGAATGTAATGGTACGTGAAAAGTCTTTAGTACTTTCTAGCACAAGATGCACGGTGACATTCTCACGGTGAGATTGAGCAACGAAGATCGTGTTCATCAGAGTATGAGCCAGAATCTCAGTATGAGCGTCTTGCCCAACACCTTCTAAGATAAGTCTGCTCTCTGTAGGGGCTGCGCGAGCGCGTAATACAAATGAACGCATGGAATGTACCTTGTCAGTATGTGATAAAGCGAAACGGGCTTTATCAACATGAATTGATGAATAACCAAAATTGTGGCGGTATGTAACTCTTTTCTATTAATGAAGTCAAATAGAGTTGCGTATAGCGCCAACCAGAAGAACTCTGCGTATTAAATAGAGAATGACCACATTACAAATGGTAAGGGTTGAAGCGACCCAATGTTTACGTAGATAGTATGCGCCAATTATTAGGTGACTTACATAAGGAAGTAGTCGATGAAGTTACAGAAGATCAATAAAGAAGAATATAGAAAGAAGATGAACCTGCTGTTGGTTTCGTTGGTTGGGTCACTCGCAGTGTTCGCCATTGTATTCGGAACCATACTGATCGAGCTATTCGGTTCAGGGCAATCAATCGCAGGCGAATCGACAGGTAATTTCCACTTGAACGTATTAGGTGTGATCTTATCAGTCGCATTGAATGCATTTATCGCGAGCCGTGTGAAAGGGCATGATTACTTCAAAGAAGCGCTTTATGTATGGAACCTTAAACAAATCCATAATCAAATCTATCGTAAGCTCAAGCGTATTCAACCCAAAGCTGAGCAAGGCGACCGAGACGCGCTGACCATCCTTTATTTCTATTACACCACGCAAAAACAGGTATACGACCTAGACAACAACACATTGACGATAAAAACAGTTCAGCAATCGCTAGATAACATCCTAGAAGTGAGTGAGAAATGGAGCATTGAGCTAGATATAGAGGCTTTTTCGAAAGATCTAATCGCAAAGTTTTAAGTAATACACCCATTATTGTATGAGCTTTGACCTGTGAAAGACGCTTTTGACGTAAAAGTAGACACTTAAGCAACTTTTTTGAATTTTTATCAAAAAAGGGGTTGCCATGTTTACGATGATCTCTATAATGCCGCCTCACTGACACGGCAGACGCCACAAGGCTTCAGCGGTAATCAGTAAGACGGAAAGTTCGAAACAAATTAATTTTAAAAAGTGTTTGACACTTAAGATTAAATCGCTAGAATTCACGTCCGCTTTCAAGGGTTTCTTTGTAAAAAGAAAGTTTCGATAAGCAAAGCTCTTTAACAATTTAAACCTATCAATCTGTGTGGGCACTCGTTGATGAATATCAAAACGTCATTCTCAGGAATGGCAGTTACTTCGGTAACAAAATTGATTTCAATGAACTGAGTGACCAATACGTTTAACTACTTGTAGTTATTCGGCACAGTCAATTCATTACCATTCTGTTCCTATTTATTTAAGAAGAGAGGGGTAATAGCTTTAGAATTACATGTTTACTTCGGTAAATATTAGTTTTGAAGTCAGTATTCGTTGAGTCACACCTATTAATTTAGGTAATCAAAACTTTAAATTGAAGAGTTTGATCATGGCTCAGATTGAACGCTGGCGGCAGGCCTAACACATGCAAGTCGAGCGGAAACGAGTTGTCTGAACCTTCGGGGAACGATAACGGCGTCGAGCGGCGGACGGGTGAGTAATGCCTAGGAAATTGCCTTGATGTGGGGGATAACCATTGGAAACGATGGCTAATACCGCATAATGCCTACGGGCCAAAGAGGGGGACCTTCGGGCCTCTCGCGTCAAGATATGCCTAGGTGGGATTAGCTAGTTGGTGAGGTAATGGCTCACCAAGGCGACGATCCCTAGCTGGTCTGAGAGGATGATCAGCCACACTGGAACTGAGACACGGTCCAGACTCCTACGGGAGGCAGCAGTGGGGAATATTGCACAATGGGCGAAAGCCTGATGCAGCCATGCCGCGTGTATGAAGAAGGCCTTCGGGTTGTAAAGTACTTTCAGTTGTGAGGAAGGGGGTAGCGTTAATAGCGCTATCTCTTGACGTTAGCAACAGAAGAAGCACCGGCTAACTCCGTGCCAGCAGCCGCGGTAATACGGAGGGTGCGAGCGTTAATCGGAATTACTGGGCGTAAAGCGCATGCAGGTGGTTCATTAAGTCAGATGTGAAAGCCCGGGGCTCAACCTCGGAACTGCATTTGAAACTGGTGAACTAGAGTACTGTAGAGGGGGGTAGAATTTCAGGTGTAGCGGTGAAATGCGTAGAGATCTGAAGGAATACCAGTGGCGAAGGCGGCCCCCTGGACAGATACTGACACTCAGATGCGAAAGCGTGGGGAGCAAACAGGATTAGATACCCTGGTAGTCCACGCCGTAAACGATGTCTACTTGGAGGTTGTGGCCTTGAGCCGTGGCTTTCGGAGCTAACGCGTTAAGTAGACCGCCTGGGGAGTACGGTCGCAAGATTAAAACTCAAATGAATTGACGGGGGCCCGCACAAGCGGTGGAGCATGTGGTTTAATTCGATGCAACGCGAAGAACCTTACCTACTCTTGACATCCAGAGAAGCCAGCGGAGACGCAGGTGTGCCTTCGGGAGCTCTGAGACAGGTGCTGCATGGCTGTCGTCAGCTCGTGTTGTGAAATGTTGGGTTAAGTCCCGCAACGAGCGCAACCCTTATCCTTGTTTGCCAGCGAGTAATGTCGGGAACTCCAGGGAGACTGCCGGTGATAAACCGGAGGAAGGTGGGGACGACGTCAAGTCATCATGGCCCTTACGAGTAGGGCTACACACGTGCTACAATGGCGCATACAGAGGGCAGCAAGCTAGCGATAGTGAGCGAATCCCAAAAAGTGCGTCGTAGTCCGGATTGGAGTCTGCAACTCGACTCCATGAAGTCGGAATCGCTAGTAATCGTGAATCAGAATGTCACGGTGAATACGTTCCCGGGCCTTGTACACACCGCCCGTCACACCATGGGAGTGGGCTGCAAAAGAAGTGGGTAGTTTAACCTTTCGGGGAGGACGCTCACCACTTTGTGGTTCATGACTGGGGTGAAGTCGTAACAAGGTAGCCCTAGGGGAACCTGGGGCTGGATCACCTCCTTATACGAAGATATACACGATGAGTGTCCACACAGATTGATTAGGTTTAGAAAAGCAAAGAGATGAAGAACTCCCAAGTTCTTCGAAGTTTGTTTCTACTTTTTAAAGTAGAGACGAATTGCAGTGTCCCGTTCGTCTAGAGGCCTAGGACACCGCCCTTTCACGGCGGTAACAGGGGTTCGACTCCCCTACGGGATACCATTGGGTCGTTAGCTCAGTTGGTAGAGCAGTTGACTTTTAATCAATTGGTCGCAGGTTCGAATCCTGCACGACCCACCATTTCCTCCCAAGGAAATAAAATTTGGGGCGATTAGCTCAGTTGGGAGAGCACCTGCCTTACAAGCAGGGGGTCACTGGTTCGAGCCCGGTATCGCCCACCATTTCCTCCCAAGGAAATAAAAATATGGGGCTATAGCTCAGCTGGGAGAGCGCCTGCCTTGCACGCAGGAGGTCTGCGGTTCGATCCCGCATAGCTCCACCATTCTTTCTCCATGAAGGAATCAAAACTATCATGGGCGATTAGCTCAGTTGGGAGAGCACCTGCCTTACAAGCAGGGGGTCACTGGTTCGAGCCCGGTATCGCCCACCATCTTTAAGCACACTTTTCTTAGTAATAGAAAACTGAGTGTATTTAAAAATGGTTTTGAAAGTTTAATGCTTTAAAAACTCTTGCTCTTTAACAATTTGGAAAGCTGACTGATTGATTTACTTACGAGTAATTCAATCAAATTTAAAAGTTCTCAATGTTTATCTGCTCTTATTTAATAAGAACGGTATAAACACAACAAACACATTCAAGTGTCTTGGCTTTTTGTCTTCACTTTTTAAAAGTGGAAATAAAGAGTGATTCAAACTTAGTTTGAATCGAAATTGAGTCCGGCAAACAGTCATTGAGAATTAACCCTTCTTGATGACAACCAAAAACCTTGGTTAGTTGCCATACGCTTATTTGTCTTCACTTTTTAAAGTGAAAGCAAATAGAAACCCTTTCGGGTTGTATGGTTAAGTGACTAAGCGTACACGGTGGATGCCTTGGCAGTCAGAGGCGATGAAAGGCGTAATAACTTGCGATAAGCCCAGATTAGGTAGTAATAACCTTTTGAGTCTGGGATTCCTGAATGGGGAAACCCACTTACATAAGTAAGTATCCTGTTGTGAATACATAGCAACAGGAGGCAAACCGGGGGAACTGAAACATCTAAGTACCCCGAGGAAGAGAAATCAACCGAGATTCCGAAAGTAGCGGCGAGCGAAATTGGATTAGCCCTTAAGCTTTTAATGATGCAGGTGAAGAGTCTGGAAAGTCTCGCAGTAAAGGGTGATAGCCCCGTAACCGACACATCATAATCAGTGAAAACGAGTAGGGCGGGACACGTGATATCCTGTCTGAATATGGGGGGACCATCCTCCAAGGCTAAATACTACTGACTGACCGATAGTGAACCAGTACCGTGAGGGAAAGGCGAAAAGAACCCCTGTGAGGGGAGTGAAATAGAACCTGAAACCGTGTACGTACAAGCAGTAGGAGCACCTTCGTGGTGTGACTGCGTACCTTTTGTATAATGGGTCAGCGACTTAATTTTAGTAGCAAGGTTAACCGTTTAGGGGAGCCGTAGGGAAACCGAGTCTTAACTGGGCGTACAGTTGCTAGGATTAGACCCGAAACCAGGTGATTTAGCCATGGGCAGGTTGAAGGTTGAGTAACATCAACTGGAGGACCGAACCGACTAATGTTGAAAAATTAGCGGATGACTTGTGGCTAGGGGTGAAAGGCCAATCAAACCTGGAGATAGCTGGTTCTCCCCGAAAGCTATTTAGGTAGCGCCTCGGACGAATACTACTGGGGGTAGAGCACTGTTAAGGCTAGGGGGTCATCCCGACTTACCAACCCTTTGCAAACTCCGAATACCAGT
This sequence comes from Vibrio sp. F13, assembly GCF_020806305.2. Lineage (NCBI taxonomy): Bacteria > Pseudomonadati > Pseudomonadota > Gammaproteobacteria > Vibrionales > Vibrionaceae > Vibrio > Vibrio sp. F13. The sequence goes on from NZ_CP170176.1 coordinate 718,574, forward strand.
AAGTACTATCCGGGAGACACACGGCGGGTGCTAACGTCCGTCGTGGAGAGGGAAACAACCCAGACCGCCAGCTAAGGTCCCAAAGTATAGCTAAGTGGGAAACGATGTGGGAAGGCTCAGACAGCCAGGATGTTGGCTTAGAAGCAGCCATCATTTAAAGAAAGCGTAATAGCTCACTGGTCGAGTCGGCCTGCGCGGAAGATGTAACGGGGCTAAGCTATACACCGAAGCTGCGGCTACGTACCTTAGGGTATGTGGGGTAGGGGAGCGTTCTGTAAGCCGTTGAAGGTGGCCTGTAAGGGCTGCTGGAGGTATCAGAAGTGCGAATGCTGACATGAGTAACGATAAAGGGAGTGAAAAACTCCCTCGCCGGAAGACCAAGGGTTCCTGTCCAACGTTAATCGGGGCAGGGTAAGTCGACTCCTAAGGCGAGGCCGAAAGGCGTAGTCGATGGGAAACGGGTTAATATTCCCGTACTTCTTACAATTGCGATGGGGGGACGGAGAAGGCTAGGTGGGCCTGGCGACGGTTGTCCAGGTTCAAGTATGTAGGCGGAAAGTTTAGGTAAATCCGGACTTTCTTAACGCTGAGATACGATGTCGAGCTACTACGGTAGTGAAGTCATTGATGCCATGCTTCCAGGAAAAGCCTCTAAGCTTCAGATTGTAAGGAATCGTACCCCAAACCGACACAGGTGGTCGGGTAGAGAATACCAAGGCGCTTGAGAGAACTCGGGTGAAGGAACTAGGCAAAATGGTACCGTAACTTCGGGAGAAGGTACGCTCTTATCAGTGAAGTCCCTTGCGGATGGAGCAGACGAGAGTCGCAGATACCAGGTGGCTGCAACTGTTTATTAAAAACACAGCACTGTGCAAAATCGTAAGATGACGTATACGGTGTGACGCCTGCCCGGTGCCGGAAGGTTAATTGATGGGGTTAGACTTCGGTCGAAGCTCTTGATCGAAGCCCCGGTAAACGGCGGCCGTAACTATAACGGTCCTAAGGTAGCGAAATTCCTTGTCGGGTAAGTTCCGACCTGCACGAATGGCGTAATGATGGCCACGCTGTCTCCACCCGAGACTCAGTGAAATTGAAATCGCTGTGAAGATGCAGTGTACCCGCGGCTAGACGGAAAGACCCCGTGAACCTTTACTACAGCTTGGCACTGAACATTGAACCTACATGTGTAGGATAGGTGGGAGACTATGAAACCGCGTCGCTAGATGTGGTGGAGTCGTCCTTGAAATACCACCCTTGTAGTTTTGATGTTCTAACGTTGGTCCCTGAATCGGGATTACGGACAGTGCCTGGTGGGTAGTTTGACTGGGGCGGTCTCCTCCCAAAGAGTAACGGAGGAGCACGAAGGTGGGCTAAACACGGTTGGACATCGTGTGGTTAGTGCAATGGCATAAGCCCGCTTGACTGCGAGAATGACAATTCGAGCAGGTGCGAAAGCAGGTCATAGTGATCCGGTGGTTCTGAATGGAAGGGCCATCGCTCAACGGATAAAAGGTACTCCGGGGATAACAGGCTGATACCGCCCAAGAGTTCATATCGACGGCGGTGTTTGGCACCTCGATGTCGGCTCATCACATCCTGGGGCTGAAGTCGGTCCCAAGGGTATGGCTGTTCGCCATTTAAAGTGGTACGCGAGCTGGGTTTAGAACGTCGTGAGACAGTTCGGTCCCTATCTGCCGTGGGCGTTGGAAAATTGAAAGGGGCTGCTCCTAGTACGAGAGGACCGGAGTGGACGAACCTCTGGTGTTCGGGTTGTCATGCCAATGGCATTGCCCGGTAGCTAAGTTCGGAATCGATAACCGCTGAAAGCATCTAAGCGGGAAGCGAGCCTTGAGATGAGTTTTCCCTGGCACTATAAGTGTCCTAAAGGGTTGTCGTAGACTACGACGTTGATAGGCAGGGTGTGTAAGTGCTGCGAGGCATTGAGCTAACCTGTACTAATTGCCCGTGAGGCTTAACCATACAACACCCAAGGGGTTTTGTGGACTCAAAACTATTTGTCTCCGCTTTTTAAAAGCAGAAACAAAGTACAAACGCTTGAATGAGTTTGAAAGAGACTTTTAAATACAGTTTTCCAGATTATTTTGCCTTCAGTTTTTAAAAAAGCTGAAAGTAAAAGCAAAATTTGCTTGGCGACCATAGCATTGTGGACCCACCTGATTACATGCCGAACTCAGAAGTGAAACACAATAGCGCCGATGGTAGTGTGGGGCTTCCCCATGTGAGAGTAGGACATCGCCAGGCTTTAAATTTATTTTCACTTTTTTGAAAGGTGAAGACAAAAGGTATCGTTACTTGCATTAGCAAATAACAACCTCAACAGTGTACTAATCTGTTGATGACAATTTGTTGGAGGGATGGCTGAGTGGTCGAAAGCACCGGTCTTGAAAACCGGCAACCGTTAATAGCGGTTCTAGGGTTCAAATCCCTATCCCTCCACCACTCTTAAAGATTAAACCGCTGTTTTTACAGCGGTTTTTCCGTATCTAAAGCCTCGAAAATCATCTCGCACAGAAAGGTAGCACAGATGTACTTATTGAGACTTCCAAATAGCGTATACTACACACGTATCGCCACCCCACTTTCACTGCGTAGCAGCGGTTATCCCAAAGAGTTTAAATTCTCTCTTCTAATACCAATCCGGAAAACTAACTGATCAGGTCAATCCAATCTCTTGTACACATTTTTGTGACGCGATCTTTGCACTCAAGAAATCCATTCCAAGCGCTACAGACCTTCGAAACAATATCGTTATAATCAATGAAGTTTTGGTTTGCTAGATAGTGTTGCCTTAACCAACTCCACACTTGCTCTATAGGGTTAAGCTCTGGTGAGTATGGCGGCAATTTGATAATACTGACATTATCAAATGGGTTAGCAATATCATCGGTATGCCATCCTGCGCCATCCATTATTACCACTGAATGACGGTCTTTTTCTGTGACTTTAGATATCTGCTCTAGATGGTTTATCATGATGTCTTTGTTAACCCAAGGGACGACCATTGCCTCACCAATCCCTCTCGATGGGCACACTGAGCCAAACAAATAAGCGTATTCAAATTGCTGCTGTTTTACTACGCGAGGTCTCGTTCCACGAGTAGCCCAAAGACGTGTTGTTGTGTTCTGCTGACCAAACCTAGCTTCGTCTTGAAACCAGACATCAACACTCTCTAGCCCAATATGGCCGGGGATCTTAAGGATCGTTTCGATTTGGAATTTTTTTAAAATCGTCCTGTATTTGCTGTGATTGTTTAGGGTGTTTGGAACGAGAAGTTATCCAAGAAAAACCCATGTGGTCGAGGAGATAATAGATGGAATTAGGGTGGTAGTGCTTGTCAAAGTGTTTAACGATGTAGTCATGTATATCGCTTCCAACAAGGCGGCCACCAGAAGGTGATTCAGCTTCTTTTTTTATGAAGGCACTGAGTTGAGCCCGCTGCTCATCGGTGAGGTATGCAGGCCTACCAGTCCGAGGTTTTTCTTGAAGTCCTTCTAGGCCTTCTTCAAAAAAAATCCGAACCCATTTATTGACACTGGTTCGACTGACTTTGAGAGATTTTGCAATTTGTGTACGAGAGAGGCCGTCTTTAAAGTGTGCTAGCGCAAGTAAACGCATCTTCATCTGAATGGTTTTTTGCTGGCTCGCAAGCTTTTTGAAGTCAGTGTTATTAAGGCTATCCATGGCTAAATTTCACAATAATTCATCAATCTTAATTAGATCACATTTTTACTTTAATTGGTATAACTTCCTTTTAAAATGGTCCCGAATGAAACTGAAGTACTGCAGTTTTAGGCTGGTGAAGTACTTTGATACAATGGAATGATTAACTCATTTATGTTGATGCAGGGCCTGAACTGCTTGATTGTTTTCGTTGGCAACCGCTGCTTAAGGCGTACCGCCATACTCGATTGCGTTTGGCAACTGCGTCCTCGGTTTGATGCTCCTAGCTATGCCGAGCGATTAGAAAGCTTTGAATGGTGGCATTGGGATGATGAAACACTAGCAGAAATATTGCCACCATTCCAAAAAGATTGCGGTGAGTTTTTGGCTTACTTTGAGCAAGTCTAACCCCAATATATTTTAAGTCTGAAACTAAAAAAGCAGCCTAAGTGGCTGCTTTTTCGTTTAATAACTTTATAGCGGTTTAGCTGGCAAGCCGTTTAGTTCGCTAACTGATTAATTAGAAAGCTTAGCCTCGACTTGCCCAAGTGCGCGTTGGTACATAAACCAAGCACATGTACCGGCAAGCACATTACCCACCATGGCACCCCAGAACAGGCCTTCAATACCAGCAAGCTGCGAACCAATCCACAAGCAAGGCAAGAAGAAGGCGAACAGGCGCAGTGCTGATATCGTTAAGGCAGTATAAGACTTACCAAGCGCATTCGAGATAGAAACCATCAGCATACAGATACCCAACGGCCCTAAACTGATAGGAACGATAAGTAAGTGGTAGTTCAAAATGGTCGAGACTTCGTCTTCGCTGGTCATGAGATTTGCCAACCCGCCAGAGAACACCCAAGTTACCAGTGCGATCACCAATTGGAATCCTAATACAAACATCACGGCAATCTTCACAAGACTACGTATGTTCCCTAGGTTCTTTTCTCCCAACATTCGGCCAATCATAGGTGGCATCGACATAGTCAGAGCAAGCACTGCAACAATCGAAAAGAACTCAAAACGTGAACCTAGCGCCCAAGCTGCAACGGCTGCTGTGCCGTAGCCTGCAAGCAGTTTGGTGGCGAGCATCGAAGAGACTGGTGGCAGTAGCTGACTGATCATCGCAGGCCCCATGATGTTTCCTATAGAACGAATACTCTTGCCGATATCAAGATCGTGCCAGTCGAATGTCATCCAATGCTTCTTAGTTACCTTAGGAGCAACGATAAAGATACCCGCACCGAACGCCAAGATGGTCGCAATCGCGGCTCCGTTGATGCCCATGTCGAGCGTGAATATGAAAATCGGGTCCAATATCAAGTTGATGATGCTGGTCGCGATCATCATCGAACCGGGCAGCATGGTATTACCATTGGCACGACACACACTGTAGAAAAAGTAGAGCAGTGCGCCTGTCCAAGAGCTTACCAGCCAATAGATCCAGTAATAATCAATGATCGGCAGTACCGTCGGTGGTGCATCGAGGAGTTGTAAAATAGGACCACGCAACAGATAGATGATGACCGAGAACAGCGCGACACTCACACTGCCCATCGCAACGACTAATCCGCCGAGCTGTTTGGCATAGCGTATCTCGTTAGCCCCAATAGCTCTCGCGATCACAGCCGTTGTCGCGATGCCTAGTCCGACTTGAATCCCGATAATGATCATTTGAATTGGTAGCGTGAAGCCTTGAACCGCGAGCGGCAGTACGCCTAACTGGCCAATAAAAGCACTGTCTACAAGTTGGAAGCTCATCAGGGAGAGCACCCCAAACAGCATTGGCCATGTCATTGTATAGAGTTGTCGGCCAAGAGAAGGCGAGGGAGTTGCGGTCGTAGAATTCATAACACTCTTATCAGTCTTGAAGGTAGGTTTGTCGTAGTGACAATCCACTCAATGAAGAATTGCGTAAAGGATAACGTAACGTTAGCTCGATACCAATAAATGTCATTAAATCTATCGATATTACCTTTGCACAGTTTCATCGGTATGTGAGCATTGTGCAATGCAACTTTATGCGTTCGCTTATTGAAATTTAAGGTGTCGTATCTTGTTTCTGAGTTTTATATTAGCGGATTGGGTCTAAAGGTTTTCCATTCGACTATTTCTAATGTTTCGCTTTATCCCGATAACTTGGTGGCGTGACTCCAACCCAACCTTTGAATGCACGATTGAAATTACTCAAGTCGCTGTAACCCACTTGCCAACTGATGTCTTGAACAGAAAGGTTGGTCTCTTCAAGTAGCTGTTTTGCTTTAGCTTCCCGAACTTGTTCTTTGGCTTGTTTAAAGAGAATGTTTTTGCTCTTCAGGTTTCTCTGCAGCGTTCGTTTTGTCATGCCGAGCATGGTCGCAAACCACTCAATATTGAACCAAGGTAGAGTCGCATAGGTGTCTATTAATATCTCGACAGCGTGATGCCAATCTTGGGTACTATTTCGTTCTGAAATGGCACGATAATCATCGGGCAGCGGAATCGAGAACGCACCGTATTGCTCTTCAAACTGAATATCAGAATCAAAGAAATGCTTAGGTAATTTACGTGCGCTGTTGTGCTTAGAGACCAACTTGGCGTGTGATGGTTGCCAGCGACTGTCAATGAACTTACGGCATAGGCTAATCACGGTCAGGGCGCGAAACCATTCTGCTTGTTCAAAACCTGAGGTCGATGGGTGATAGCAACTTCGATGACACAGCCACCACAATCCATCGCTTTTTTCCGTCCATATGGTGACGTGATTACTTAAGGTCGATATTTCAGTAATCAAGCAGCGTACCGCTTGCTCGAGAGAAGTGCATTGTTCAATTTTTCGGTCTAGCTCAGGTGACAATTGCTCTAGAGAGGCCTTACGTCCAACCTCAATCCCTATCGAATAGCCAAACTTACGCTCAAGGCCATGAATGAAGCGAATCACGTCTTGTGTAGGAAGCCATTGATTGGATTGTGTCAGTTCAATGGGTAGACCGCACGCAACGGCGACGGTGCGCCAATCCAGTCTATGTTTGTCACAATACTGAATATATGGAGCAATGTTACTGGTCGAAGTGAGCAGTATGCTGGTGGTGTTCGATGATGCTTTCATTGTTTTGTGCCTACCATTAAATGTCATCAAGTGACCTAATTAAGTGTAGCGCATCTCCCTATACTTTTCCTAACCCAAACAGGAGAACAATTATGAAACTTAAACACATTGCCGTTCTAGTATCGTTAGCGACCCCATCATCATTTGCTCTTGCAGCAAACCCAGTTGAAGAAGCTCTGAAAGTTGAAGGTGCTCAAGTTACCTTGACCGTGAAAGAGGCGAGCACAGCATTTACCCCAAGTTTTACTGACTCAGCTCGTGAGTTATTCAATAACTTTCATTGGCAGATGGGCGGCGACCACAGCGTTTACTACAACATGCACATGAGTGAGTTTCTACCAACGGCACTGGCGGCTCCAAACGAAGAGTACAAGCCTTTAGTCAAAAATATCGACCCACGACTCGCTGCACTGAAAGTTGATACTGAAAGCAAAGGTCAGTTGACAATGGATGAGTACTTGGCGGATGAACAGTTCCGTACCCAAGGCTTTATGTTGATTCACAAAGGGGAGATCGTTTACGAAGCTTACCCAGGTATGAAGCCGACAGATACGCACGTTTGGGCATCTACAGCAAAAACGACGGTTGGCACAGTGATCGCAATGTTAGTGGAAGAGGGCAAAGTCGACCCTGAAAAAGAGATCGCTGAGTATGTTTCTGAATTGAAAGGAACGAACTGGGATGGCATCACAGTACACCAAGTTCTGAACATGTCGACCGCGCTAGACAATGAAGAGACATTAGAGTCTATCTTGAACCCAGACTCTGATGTGGTGCGCTTCTTCGCGGCATCGTTCAACTCACCTCGTGCAAAAACGGGTGAAATGGAAACTTGGATGGAAGTGGCTCAAGGTGCACAGAAACTGGAAGGTGAACAAGCAGGTGACCACTTCCGTTATGCATCTATCAACACCATGGTGCTGACTAAGTTAGTTGAAAACGTTGAAAACAAAACTTGGACTCAAGTATTCGAAGATCGTGTTTGGTCAAAAGTGCACGCACGTCAACCAATGCAATTCAACTTGACGCCAGATGGCATGGCGATCGCGGTTGGTTTGGTTTCATCAACGGTAGAAGATATGGCTCGCTGGGGAACACTATTTACACCTAGCTGGAAAGCGGTGGCTGATGAGCCAGTGGTGTCACAAGCTGTGATTGATCGTATCCGCAACGGCGGTGATCCAAAAGCATTCGTAGGTACTAGCAAAGAGAGCAGTTCACTGCACGCATACAACGAAAAAGCAGACTACAACGCATACCAGTTTGATTTCATTTTCAACGATGGTGCGATGTCGAAAAGCGGCAACCTAGGCCAATTTATTTACATCGATCCGGCGCGTGACTTTGTGGGTGTGATGTTCTCAACCAACCCATACCACTCAGGTTTTGGTGAGAATAAAGGCCCTGCACTAATGCGTTCGGCAGCAAAACTACTTGCTGACAAGTAATCTATTTATTACCTAACAGGATGTTCCAGGCTTCAAGGAGGAAGCAAACGACTTTCGAGAGATATAATGAAAAAGTTTGCTCTATTAATCCCGTTGAGTTTAGGTCTAGCCCTTCCTGCACATGCCGATTCAGATTCCGAACGTGTTATCGATCCTGCTGATGTCACTAAAGTTTATACTCAAGCTGCATTGATGCTGAATGGTAGTTCAGATATCCAATTTCAAGGGCAAGTTTCTGGCGGTTTAGAAAACGGTCAGCAGTTTGCCCTACTGGCCGAAGGGACGTTTGTCGATGAAAGCAACACAGCGCTTCGCGATCCAGACAAATTCGGTACAGAGTACAGCAACTCTAGAATTCAGTACTTCCACGTCTTTGAAACAGGGACGAAAGCTACGCCTAAAGTGGGTCTTTCATTAGATTATATTAATACGCGCAACAGTATTAAAAATGACTTATTGTCGGTTGGCGGTGTTGTTGCGATTAATCCAGCTTATACCGGTGGATTCCTGGTATTTCCAAGAGCAGGACTGATGACTGGTAGTATGGAGATCCCTGGCGTCACTTCATCTAAAGATGATTTAACGGGATACTCGCTTGGTTTGATTACCGCGAAGCATCTCGGTGACTCTGGCGCTTATGTGTCTTTGGTTCCTGAGTGGCAAGATCTTTCTGGTGATGATATCGACATGCAAAACTTCTCATTTAAAACATCGTTAAATGTGCCGATGAACACTGCAAGAACTTGGTGGTTGAATACGCGCTATGACATTACCAAAGCGGATGTTGATGTGAAAGGTGTGCCAATGCCGAATGGTTGGCAAACCGAAGCTTGGGTTGGTGTGAGATACTACTTCTAGCGCTCTAGCCAGCTAATTTGGAAAGAACCTAAAAAAGCCAGTCAACGTGACTGGCTTTTGTCGTTAAGGTACCGCGTGAAGCGTTACTTATTTACTTATTTACTTATTTATTAGCAACGTTACCTAGCTTCAACCACGTATCGATAACCGTATCCGGGTTTAGTGAAACAGAGCTGATGCCTTGCTCCATTAACCACTCTGCTAGGTCGTCATGGTCAGATGGGCCTTGGCCACAAATACCCACGTATTTACCCGCTTTGGTTGCCGCATCGATCGCCATTTTCAGCATTGCTTTCACGGCTGGGTTACGCTCATCGAAGAGGTGTGCCACATCGCCTGAATCTCGGTCGAGGCCAAGTGTCAGTTGCGTCATGTCGTTTGAGCCGATAGAGAAGCCATCGAAGTACTTCAAGAACTCATCAGCCAAGATTGCGTTCGATGGTAGCTCACACATCATGATCACTTTCAGACCTTGGTCGCCACGGCGAAGGTCGAATTTAGCCAGAATGTCGATAACCGATGCCGCTTCGCTTGGAGTACGAACGAATGGGATCATGATTTCAACGTTCTTAAGGCCCATTTCGTTGCGAACGCGTTTGATCGCTTGAGTTTCTAGCTCGAAACAGTCTTCGAATACTGGTGAGATGTAACGAGATGCACCACGGAAGCCCAGCATTGGGTTCTCTTCATGCGGTTCAAACGTTTTACCGCCGACTAGGTTGCTGTACTCGTTCGACTTAAAGTCAGACATACGTACGATCACACGCTTAGGCCAGAATGCAGAAGCGATAGTCGCGATGCCTTCTGTTAATTTGCTTACGTAGAAATCGATAGGATCTTTGTAACCACGAATACGCTGTGTGATTTCAGCTTTAAGCTCATCAGACTGTGCGTCAAAGTTGAGCAGTGCTTTCGGGTGAATACCGATCATCTTGTTGATGATGAACTCTAGACGAGCAAGGCCGACGCCTTCGTTTGGAATCTGCGCGAAATCGAAAGCACGATCTGGGTTACCCACGTTCATCATCACTTTAGTCGGTAGCATTGGTAGCTCATCAACCTCAGAACGTTTGATTTCAAAGTCGAGTTCGCCGTTGTAAACGTAGCCTGTTTCGCCTTCTGAACATGACACTGTCACGGTATCGCCATCGTTTAGGCTGCTTGTTGCGCTGCCACAACCAACGATTGCTGGAATGCCTAGCTCACGAGCAATGATCGCAGCGTGACAAGTACGGCCACCACGGTTAGTCACAATCGCAGACGCTTTCTTCATCACAGGTTCCCAGTCCGGGTCTGTCATGTCAGTTACCAGCACGTCGCCTTCTTGAACCAGTGACATTTGGTCTAGAGAATCAACCAAGCGAACAGGGCCAGAGCCGATACGCTGACCGATAGCGCGGCCTTCAACCAAGACATCCGCCTTATTGTTTAGCTCGTAACGCTCGATAACGTTTTGATCGCTTTGAGAACATACGGTTTCTGGGCGAGCTTGAACAATGTATAGCTTGCCGTCGATACCATCTTTCGCCCACTCGATGTCCATCGGACGTTGGTAGTGCTTCTCGATGATCATCGCTTGTTTTGCTAACTCTTTGATCTCTTCATCGTTCAGTGAGAACTGGTTACGCTCTTGCTCGTCAGTATCAATGATGTCGACTTGCTTACCGATCTCTTGATTGGTCGAGTAGATCATCTTGATCAACTTAGAACCAAAGGTCTTCTTCACGATAGGCTGGTGGCCTGCTTCTAACATTGGCTTGTGCACGTAGAACTCATCTGGGTTCACTGCGCCCTGTACAACCATTTCGCCAAGACCCCAAGAAGAAGTGATGAACACGACTTGGTCGAAGCCTGACTCAGTATCAAGCGTAAACATCACACCTGAAGAGGCTTTGTCTGAGCGAACCATGCGTTGAATACCCGCAGACAATGAAATGCCACGGTGGTCAAAGCCTTGGTGTACACGGTAAGAGATAGCTCGGTCGTTAAACAGAGACGCGTAAACGTGCTTGGTTGCTTCGAGTACCGCGTCGATACCTTTCACGTTAAGGAAGGTCTCTTGCTGGCCTGCGAATGAAGCATCTGGAAGGTCTTCTGCGGTTGCAGATGAACGCACAGCTACAGACAATTCTTCGTTGTCTTCGATTAGCTCGCGGTAGTTATCACGGATGTCTTGCTCTAGTGATTCTGGGAAGGGTGCATCTAGAACCCATTGTCGAATCGTTGCACCTGTCTTACGCAGGGCGTCAACGTCTTCAACATCAAGTTCATCAAGTAGTTGGTGAATGCGCTCATCAAGACCTTTGTAATCAAGAAAGTCGTTAAACGCATAAGAGGTGGTAGCAAAACCATTAGGTACAGAAACACCAGCATTGGACAGGTTAGAAACCATCTCGCCCAGTGAGGCGTTCTTACCGCCGACTTTGTCGACATCTTCCATGGATAGGCCATTGAACCATAGGGTATTATTTTGCATTTATTTCTCCAGAAACATAGCAAGCATTGTAGGGATTTAAAGGCAAACGATTACGTATCAGTTTAAAAAAATGTAAATTATTTTCTAAAGCTGTGGGGGACGTAATAGTCAGCAGGGTTTTATTATCTATATTATGGTTACCATCCTACTCAAAATAATTTTAAACATTAAATAAAAAATGCAAATTGATATTCAAAGTCGTGATGTATTCTATGTTTCTGATGGAACGGCCATAACATGTGAGACTTTAGGGCATGTTGTTCTAGGTCAATTCCCTTTTAAAGCCAATGAAAAAACCTTTCCGTTTGTGGAAAGTGAGGACAAACTTTCTGATTTATTAAAAGAGATTGAAATTTCGTATCGTGATACCGGATTAGAACCGCTAGTGTTCTTTTCGATTGTGATACCTGATATCAAAACCAAATTGCTAGAAGCGCCCGCGCACTGTTATGACGTGTTAGAGAGCATCGTGCAGAAAGTACAGGATGACATTCAGATGGCGCCTGTTCCTAAGTTGCAGCGCTCACGCAGTGTAAACAAGGACTCGGTGAAGTATTTCGACCGTATTGCTGCGATTGAGTACACGCTCGCGCATGATGATGGCATCACGCTAAAAGGGCTGGAAGAAGCCGACATCATCTTGTTGGGTGTTTCTCGAAGTGGCAAAACACCAACAAGTTTGTATATGGCGATGCAGTTTGGCTTACGCGTAGCAAACTACCCATTTATCCACGATGACTTGGCTCGCTTAAAGTTGTTGCCCGAGTTTGAGATCTACCGACATAAGCTGTTTGGTTTAACCATTGATGCAGAAAGGCTCACTGAAATTCGTGAGAACCGCTTAGCAGGCAGCGAATACGCCAGTGACTCACAATGTTTGTATGAATTGCAAACGGTAGAGGCGATGTTCCGTCGAGAAGCGATACCTTACATCAACACCTCTTCACTATCGGTTGAAGAAATTTCGACACGAATCTTGGAGCGAACAGGTTTGAGAAGGCGTCTGCTGTAAGACAAAGCCTTAGAGAAATAGAATGGCCAGATAAAAGAAAATCGAAGCTCGCAGTTTACACCTGAGAGCTTCGATTTTTTGTTTGTGCTCGTTGTAGTCGCTTGCGAGTCAGAGCTTGTTTTCTTAATCAGAGCTTGCTTTCTTAATCGAGATAGCTTTCTAGCGAAGTAAAGACAGCTTTAGCGTTTCGCTTTTCTTTTCTAACCAGCGTTCAAGTGCTGGTGGCCAACTGATGCTTGGTTCTACGCAAAAGCCACGAAGCATCGAGAAATACACCGCTTGATCGATTAGAGGCAGTGATGACTCACCATTCTCTAGATCCAGTAAGAGTTCGGCATCTTTCAGTAATGGGTTAATCAGTTGAACGAACTGAGGCGTCTTTTCTAACAGTTCTTCAAAGTTAAAACCTTCGGTCTCTTTACTGGCACGCCAAGCTTCTTTGGCTCCAGAAGAGCGATATTCAGCCAAGTCGAGGTTCCACCAACGTGGGCGTCCAATCTGTTGAGTAAGAGGGAATGCGCGAGTTTGGAACACAGTCACTTGCTCAGATGGCACACGCTGCTCATCGCTTGATTTCAAGTCCATGAAGTACGCGATGATATCTAGGCTCTCTGCCATGATAGAGCCATCGTCTTTTTGTAAGACGGGCACCATCTTTTTACCGATCAGATCGATAAGGGTTTGGGCATCATCATAATCGACAGAAACAAGCTCAATGTTCAAGCCTAGCGATTGAGCAATGTAGGAGACTCTTGCACAGAAAGGGCAGTGGCCGTAAATGTAAAGCTTCATAGCTTCCCTCATTCGGGTCTTTCTTAGTATAAGATGATGCTAATGTACCAGAAACTTTCGCAGACAATAAGCCTTTGTTAACAAGAACTATTCACTGCGATTAAGTGCTCGGGGATATCAAGAGAACGATGGGAATAAGCACTTAGTGTAGAAACTCGTTGCCTAATTCTATTGTCAGTTGAGTGCGGTTTTATTGTAACGAGTAAGCGAATGAGAAAGCTAGTGGGTAAATTACAGGCATAAAAAAGGCTCTGGCTGCTTACTCTAATGCAGAAGAGTGAAGTCAGCCAAAGCCTCAATTTTGTTACCTTTAGTAGAGTGACTACTAAAAGGGCAGAGTGGTTAAACTATGCTTTTTTAAGATCTTGCGCTGGGTAAGTAAGCGTCATTGCGCCTTCTACCGTTGTAACGTGAACGTAGCCGCCACCAGCACTTAGGCCAGTTACTACCATTTCACCTAGTTCAACACCTTTTGTTGCTACAACGCGATCATCAACTGAAAACACTTTACACACCTTCAATAAATTAAATAAATACGATAGATATCGAACGCGGATTTAAACAGATGGGACCTCAATCAACTAATCCGGTTATTTGTCGTAAAGATTAAATTCAGTTATGTATAAATAATTATGTATTAAAAATCAGTTTGTTAACTTACGCTGTGACGTTATTTATCCGCTGGATACACTACACCAACTTGTTGGCGCATCTCTGTAATTAACTTCGCAACCGTTAAAGCGCGCAGTTGGGCCTGCGCTTGTGTTGCGTTGTCGCCAGCAATGCAGCTAGCAAAGGCCTGCGCTTCGTAACTCATGGAGTTTTCGCTTTGTGCTTGAGTAAGGTTTTCTACCGTGCCATCGCGGTAGCGGATCTTAACGTCAGTACATTCAGCGATGTGATCGATGATGATCGCCCCTAATTCACCTTGGATCTCGCTTGGCGCATAAGAGTCGCTGACTTTGGAGTGCGCAAGGGTCACATCAAACTCAGGGTATTGGAAGATCGCACAGCCATGAGCATCGACACCTGAATCAAGTAGCTTTGCAGAAGCCTGTGCGTTTTCAGGTTTGCCAAATAGCGCGACTGTCGCGGCAACACAGTAAAAGCCAATATCGACCAATGAGCCGTTAGAAAAAGCTGGGTTGAAGGTATTTGGGTTCTCGCCGTTTAGGTATTTTTGGTAGCGCGATGAATACTGGCAGTAGTTGATGTGTGCTTTATGTACCTTGCCAATCTTTTCTAACCCAAGTTGAACTTGCTTAAAGTTCGGTAGGAATTGAGATTTATACGCCTCAAACAGCACCACACCGTTTTTCTCAGCGACTTCGAACATGCGTGTTGCTTCATCAATATTTGATGCAACCGGCTTTTCACAGATAACATGCTTGCCGTGTTCCATCATGAAGATAGATTGCTCGCAATGCAGTGAGTTAGGGGAAGCGATGTACACGGCTTCTACAGTGTTGTCATTGGCCAATGCGTCGAGTGAGTCATACGTGGTTTCAACGTCAAATTCTTGGGCGAACTGTGCCGCGCTGTCTAGATTTCTAGAGTAAACCGCAGCAAGTTGCATCGATTGAGATTCGTGCGCAGCTTGAACAAACTTTTGTGTAATCCAATTGGTTCCAATTACAGCAAACTTAATCATATAGGTATCCAGTCGTTAGTCGTCGTTAGTATATTGATTCTGCAGAGATAGTAGCACTCAACGGCTGGCAATGTGCCTGAGATTTACGGAACAATTTCCCTAAACATAGTGCCTAATATTAATGTTCAGCCTTCACAGAGCGTCTGAGTTGACCAGTGTAACGGTGCACAACTAAGCCATTTTTGCTAAGGTGTTATTGAATTCAAACAAGGTGATGATATGCAAATCCGGACGGCCAAGGTAACTGATATTAACGCGATCTTAGCGCTCTCTGAGCAGATAAACCGTCAACATCATCTTGGTGCGCCTATGGTATTTGCACCAGCGTCACAAGGCTTGGCCGACAGTGAAGAGTATTGGTTAGGTTTGATGCTTGACCCACTTGGCGCTTTCTTGGTTGCAGTAGACGACAAGCAAGTCGTTGGCTTTTTAGCGGGTAAGGTAACGCAGAACAAAGGCGTCAGTTTTATTCAGCCGCACAAGGTGGCAAGGGTCAATACGATTGTGGTGAACGATCAGGTTCAAAGCAAAGGTGCTGGTCGAGCGTTAATGAAGTCTTTTAATCAATGGGCGCAGGCGAGAGGAGCGATAGAACTTAGGTTGGAGGTAATGGAGTTTAACCAACAAGCTCAGGGTTTCTATGAGTCGTTAGGAATGGAAACTCAGTCACGAACTATGTCCATGCGTTTTGAGGAGATCTAAAGGTGCGTCTGTTTCTGCCTTTATCACTGTGTTTACTGTTTGTGGCTTCGAACGCGAATGCTGAGCAAGTCGTGGTCGAGAAAATAGTCTCTGACGCGACCGCTATCGAAACCATCGTATTCGAGTCTGCACCGGCTCATTCTCAACGTGTCTCAACGTCTTCATCTAACTCAACCTCTTCCACGAGCTCAAACTCCGAGCATGTGATTATTGTGGATGATGTTCTTAACAGTAGCCCTGATGAAAAGGTAGCTCAGTTTTCTCAAGGGTTATCGAAACGTCCACCTCAAAGTTCCTCTCGACAGTTTTACAACGTACCGGATAGCGCATCTGAGATAGATTCGCTGTCGCAAGTGGTTACGTTAATTAAAGTCGATAAATCGAAACGTAGGATGTATCTGCTAAAAGGTGAAGAGGTGATTCAGGAGTTTCGTATTGCGCTAGGCAAACAACCGAAAGGGCATAAACGCTTTGAAGGGGACAACCGAACGCCGGAAGGGGAATACCAGCTCGATTATGTGATGGAAGAGTCGGACTTTTATCGCTCAGTACATATTAACTATCCGCAACCTTCGGATATGCAATGGGCAGAGCAAAATGATGTAGATCCTGGAGGAAACATCAAAATCCATGGCATCAAAAACGGCGAGCGTCGTTCGCCGAGCTTTATTCAAAGTTTTGATTGGACGGATGGCTGTATCGCGTTAACCAATCAAGATATGGATGAGTTTCTCCAACTTGTAAAAATGGGTACCCCTATCCATATCGAATGGTAGTCATTGGTACCCAGTTTTCTTAATCACTTTCCGCAGTCAATTAGCGCAATCAATTAGCGCAATCAATTCGCGAAACCAATTCGTAAAAGCAACGTCCAAAATTAAACGCTAAAGCCGTTACAGTAAGACTCGACCTGCACTGAATATTGCAATCACAATCAGCAATGCAATGGTGACTGGCTTAAACTTCGCTCCACCAAATCTTTCGAACAGTTTAGAACCCACATAACCGCCAAACATGCTGCTTGGTAGAAGCGCGAGAGTCAGCCAAACTACATCGCGGTCGACTAACCCAGCGATAGATGCCGAAACAAACGCAGTGGAATCAGCCAATACAAAGAAGGCTATCAGGCCTGCTCTGGCAATGTGCGGACCGACTGGGCTTGCTAATGCATGAGTGCCAATTGGAGGCCCTGACATCGAAGCCGCGCCGTTCATTACACCCGCAAGGCTTCCTAGAATATAGGGAGTAAATCTAGGTTCGCTTTTGTACTGGAAACCTTTGTAGATCATAAGTGCAGACGCAAAAATGAAGGCACTGATGATCAAGATGATCGTGTCTTGGCTAACGGATTTAAGCAGAAGTAAGCCGACTGGTGTGAAGGCAAAACAAGGGATAAATACCTTTAAAACCCAGCGCCAGTTAACGTGTTTTCGAACTTTAGGCAGTAATTGAACATTGCCTAGGAGATCGATCAACATGAAGACAGGAACCAGTTCGATAACAGGCACGAATAACGCACTTAATGGCAATGCCACTAAGGTGAAACCGAAACCTGAGAAGCCACGAACAATAGCGGCGAAAATGAAGATTGCACCCAAAATTGGGAAGGTTGGACTAAAAATGAGATCCATAAATTAAGTAACCAATGAAGCTGTCTGTATAGAGCGAGCTAATGAAACCAAGTGAGTAGCGGAATGTACTCCTACTCACTTGTGTTTGCTACCTAATTTTAAGGTTTCCCGAGAGTTAATTTTAAAGTCTCTCGGGGTTGTTTTTGCGGTATTTGTTTGGTCAATTTATAGAGGTAAATTGATTCGGAAAATCAGTGAATACGGCATCTACTTTTGAGATGAATTTGAAGTGAGACGGATCGTTTACTGTGTAGCACCATGTTTGGATGTTTGCTTCACTGAGTGTATCAAGATCGCTCTGATTCACATGCTCGTAGTTCATGTGACAGCTGAACGCTTTAACCTCGTCAATCAACATCAAGTCGGCTTGAGTCAGTTGCTCTGTGATCAGACCTACGCGGTATCTCGGCAGGTGACGAGCCATTTCAGAAACGACTTGATGGCTGAAACTTGAAAGCAGCACTCTGTCGGTGTCTAGATTTGAACGAATCAACTCGGTATGCAGCAAATCAACGACATGAGGCGCTTGATGTCGACTGTCGACTTTGATCTCTAAGTTCACGCTGAGATCATGCTGTTCAGCAAGCGCGAGCAACTCTTCCAACGTCAATATTCTTTCACCAGCGAACTGCTCAGACTTCCAACTGCCAAAATCGAGCTGACGCAGTTCTGCAAGGGTGTGTTCGTCGACACGACCCTTGCCATCGCTGCAGCGCTCAAGGGTGTGGTCGTGACAAACCACAAGTTGATCATCCTGAGTTGGCTGAATATCTACTTCAATCCATTTCAAGCCAAGTTTAGCGGCTTGTTCAATGCTTGCTTTGGTATTTTCTGGGTGAGTACCTGCTACACCCCGATGACCTACGATGATAGACGACATAATTAATCCTTTTTAAAGACGCACCGTAAAAACGCATTAAATATCAGTGTACTCGATTAAGCGAGAGCCGTCGTTATGCTTGTCGTCTCTTCGCGTGACTCTTGTGAAGTAAAGTTATTCGGCTGAATACGCTTCCCACGACTGTCAAAAATATGCAGGTTGGATTTATTAATGCTTAGCCCGAGAGGGACGGCTTGGCACAGCGTCGTTTCGGGTGTCACTGCAATAAAGGGTTGGTCGTTCACAAGGCCATGAACCAATTGATTCGGCCCCAATGGCTCAACCACACTGATACGCAGTTCGAGAGGCAAGGTGTTCATTTTTAATTCGGAACAAACCTCAGAGTGTTCAGGGCGAATGCCAAGCGTGATAGTCGCGTTCTTAACGTGCGCGTACTCTGGCAGGTACATTTGTTGATCACCGATTTCAAGATAGCCATCATCGAGCGTGGCAGTAAGGAAGTTCATCGCGGGGCTGCCAATAAAGCTTGCCACAAAGGTACTGGCAGGCTGGTGGTAGACTTCTCTTGGTGTGCCGACTTGTTCTATCTGACCTTTGTTGAGAACCACGATTCTATCTGCCAGTGTCATGGCTTCGACTTGGTCATGAGTCACGTAAACACTGGTTACGCCTAGCTCGCGTTGTAGCTTTTTGATTTCTAACCTCATGTGAGCGCGCAATGAGGCATCTAGGTTAGACAAAGGCTCGTCAAACAGGAACAGTTGAGGGTCGCGTACAATCGCTCGTCCCATAGCAACGCGCTGGCGCTGACCACCCGAAAGCTTGGCTGGCTTGCGATCTAGGTATTCTTCGATCTTTAGTGTCTTGGCGACTTTCTCAATCTTTTCTTCAATTACGTGTTGGCTGACACCTCGGTTCTTTAAACCATAAGCGAGGTTTTTGTATACCGTCATGTGAGGGTAGAGTGCGTAATTTTGAAAGACCATTGCGATATCTCGTTGAGCTGGCTTTTCGTTATCAACACGGCGGCCACTTAAGTGAATCTCTCCGCCAGAGATACTTTCCAGCCCCGCTATTGAACGTAGGATAGAAGACTTGCCGCAACCCGATGGGCCAACCAACACAAGAAATTCACCCTTTTCGATATCAAGCGAGACATCTTTCACTGCACGATGACCGTTCTCATAAGTCTTTACCAAGTTTTTGATGCCTAACATGGTAGGTGCTTTGTGCGTATGGTTGTGAGTGGCTTGGGTGTGCCCTAACGTTTGTTTTAACTTTGGCATCGGGGTGTCCTCTGTATTTTTGTGGATAGCTTGGTGAGAATGCAGGTGAGACATCTTGTACTCAGCGAGTGATTGAATGCGGTTATCGTTCATTTGATTTTTGTCGTTATTATTTTTCACTTTCTACTAGCCCTTTTACAAACCAACGTTGAAATACAACCACCACTAAAACGGGTGGCAACATAGCTAAAATCACCATGGCAAAAACATAGTCGTAGCGCGGTAAACTGGTTTCATTGATGTTGTTGAGTACTTGTTTGATGCCCATCACGATGGTGTTGTAGCCTTCGTCCGTGGTCATCATGATTGGCCACAGATATTGGTTCCAACCCACCACAAACATGATGATGAAGATTGCGGCAATCATGGTTTTAGACAGTGGCAATAAGATGTCGACAAAGAATCGAAATGGACCTGCGTTATCTAGCTGAGCGGCTTCTAACAATTCATCGGGGATGGTTTTGAAGAACTGCCTAAAAAAGAACGTCGCGGTGGCTGAGGCGATCAAAGGCAGAATTAAACCTGTGTAGCTATTAAGAAGCCCAAGCCCAGCGACAACCTCATAGGAAGGGATAATGCGCACTTCTAATGGCAGCAAAAGCGTCACGAAGATTAACCAGAACCAAGCTGTAGCATAAGGCAGTCTGAAGTAGACCAAAGCATACGCAGCCATCATCGAAATGATGATCTTACCGATCGCAAAACCTAGCCCCATGATCATCGAGTTGGCGATCATTTTGCTGGCGGTGACTTCGCCACTGAAGCCCATGCTTTTGTTCCAAGCTTCGCTATAAATGGCCGTAAAGTTATCGCCTGGTACCCATTGCAGGCCTTCGCTGACAATGGTGTTCGGGTTATGCGTCGAGCTGGCGAAGATTAGCCAGATAGGGACCAACATGAACAGCATCCCAGCAATTAGAATTAGGTGGTCATAGACCTTATTACTTTTCATAAATAACTCCTGTCGCGTTAAAACCTAGCTGTGGTGGGCTAGTAGTGAACACGCTTTTCTACAACGCGAAACTGGATAAATGTAAGAGTGAGTACCAGTAGCAACAACACAACTGACTGCGCAGAGCTGCCGCCTAAATCTGCGCCAACAAACCCGTCTCGATACACCTTGTACACCAACGACGTTGTGCCGCCACCTGGGCCGCCATTGGTCATGGTGTCGATCACGCCAAAGGTTTCAAAGAACGAGTAGGTGAGGTTGATGACCAGAAGAAAGAAGCCTGTAGGTGCGAGTAGCGGGAAAGTAATGGTCCAGAAACGTTTTGAGTCGCTGACGCAATCGAGCATCGCCGCTTCTTTTACGGCGTAAGAGATCGATTGAAGCCCAGCCAGAAAGTAGATGAAATTCACCGAAACCTGTTTCCAAACCGAAACCAAAATCAGAGCAAACGTGGCATCTAAAGGGTCGGTTTGGAAGCTAAAGTCCCAGCCTATAACCGCAAATATCTCGGTAAACACGCCAATGTGTGGGTTAAACAAGAAAGCACCGATTACGCCTGCAATCGCAGGAGCAACCGCGTAAACCCAAGTAAGAGTGACCTTGTAAGCGCCTTGTCCGTGAATGATGTTGTCGGCTTTAACCGCGAGCAGCAGCGCTAAGGCAAGCGATAAGAAAGAGACCACGATTGCGAACATTAATGTGAAGACAATCGAGTTCAGATACTCGCTCGATTCGAATAGCATCTGATAGTTTTCGAACCACACGAAGATGGAAGAGGTGCCCCAAGGGTCTTCTAGCATGAAGGACAGGTAAACTGCCTTTGCCGCTGGGTAGATAAAGAAAACCGCAATGATGAGTATCTGAGGCGCCAAAAATAGGTAAGGCAGCGGAGAGTGAAAGAATTGCTGACGTCGTTCCACAGGGTAATCCCCAAAAATTAGTGACTGTTATCACTGTTAGTTACGGTGAGCACTAGCGCTATAGCAAAGGAATGCATCCAGTTGAGTTGTAGTTTTTGGAGCAAGAAATGGCGCTAGTGAAGAATCTCCTCACACCTTGCCATTACGTTTTTAATGACGCAGTGACAAGTGGTGAGGAGCAATGAACGGCTTTGGTTTATTAAGCCTTTAGCTCAGTAATCTGCTTTGGTTAAAAAGCCAAATTAGTTCATCGTACGAGCGAAGCGTTTCAGCAGTTTGCTGCTCTTATCTTCGACTTTATCTAGGCTGTTCTCGACGCTAGAGCGGTCGGCGAAGATATTGTCGAATTCACGATGCATCACTTCACGAATTTGAGGGTAGTAACCTAAGCGGTAACCTTTAGTCCATTCGCCCGATTTTAGGCTTAGCTGCTTAACGCCCACTTCTGCATCTGGTTGTTCGTTGTAGTAGCCAGACTCTTTCGCTAGCTCATAGGCAGCCGTTGTTACAGGTACATAACCAGTGGTTTTGTGCCAGTAGACTTGAGTTTCAGGCTTCGTCAGGTAATCAAAGAACGCTGCTACACCTTTGTCTTGCTGTTGGTCATGGCCATTGAGTGCAAACAGAGCAGCACCGCCAATGAAGGTTAAGCCTGCGTCTGGGTTAACCGATTTCCAGTATGGAAGGTATGTGGTGCCGAGTTCGAAAGGTACGCGATTACGTAAGCCACCGAATGAGCCTGAAGAACCCATCCACATCGCCACTTCTTGGCGCTCGAAAGGGGTTTGGTTTGCATCCCAGTCGCTGCCGTAATACTTGTAGTAACCTAGATCTGACCACTCTTTCATCTTGCTAACGTGCATCATCATGTCTTTGGTGTTGAACATGATCTTAGTGGACAAGCCATCGTAG
Organism: Vibrio sp. F13; assembly: GCF_020806305.2. NCBI lineage: Bacteria > Pseudomonadati > Pseudomonadota > Gammaproteobacteria > Vibrionales > Vibrionaceae > Vibrio > Vibrio sp. F13. The sequence continues at coordinate 740,824 of NZ_CP170176.1, forward strand.
CCGTTGTTTTGATCTGCGACTGGCAGGTTGTGGCGAGACTTAAAGTTCTCGAACATGATCCACGGCGTCAGAGATTGAGAAAACGCGATGTGTCCTTCAGCCTTCAGTTTCTTAGCGACCACTTCTAGTTCTTCATAAGTTTTAGGCGCGTCTGCACCCACTTCCGCGAGAAGATCTTTGTTGTAGTAAAGAACCGGTGTCGAACTGTTGAAAGGCATACCAACCATCTTGCCTTGGTTGTCGGCATAGAAGTTACGAACGCCCGCTAGGTAGTCGTTTGAATTAAAGTTGTAACCCGACTCAACCAGAATATCCTGTACCGGTTTCGCGACGTCTTTCGCGTTCATGATGGTTGCTGCGCCTGCATCGAAGACTTGCAGAATATTGGGTGCTTCACCTGCTCGGTATGCCGCGATACCGGCTGTTAAGGTCTCTGTGTATGAACCTTTGTAGATTGGCGTGATCTCGTAATCATCTTGTGACGCATTAAAGTCGGTCGCAATTTTGTTTACTGTTTCTCCAAGCTGGCCGCCCATTGCGTGCCACCAAGTGACTTGAGTCGTTGCGAACGCTGGCATTGCCGCTGTCGCAGAAAGAACGCCTGCCAAAATTAGCTTATTCATCTTCGTTTCCTTTTGGATGAAATCGATGTCGAGGTATTGGATTAGAGTGTTAACGAGACGGTAGGGGTGTCGTTTGAAGCTATCTTGAACAGGGCGTATTTCACTTAAGTGGCTAAACCGTTTCACTGATATGAAAGATTCATTTCGATTTCATTTAAGAGAAAGTTATTGATGGTTTTAATATTTATTGCGTGCGGTTTTTAAGAGGTATGTTGTTCAATACTCGCTCAATATTTGTTCCATAAAAAAGCCTCTCGAAGGAGAGGCTTTGAATAAGCTAGAGCTTGTTATAATCGGCTTTGTTCTAGTGTGCGATATCGAGTTGGTTGTCTTTCACGCCGTTGATACGGAACCAACCTGCAATACTGAATCGCTCTGTGTTTGTCGGCAGTACCTCGTGTGGGAACTGTTCAGATAAGAACACAAATAAGCGGCCTGACTTTGGTGGAATGGTCGCGATGTGGTTGTCTTTTAGGTCGTAAACCACAAGTTCACCAGCGTCTTCTTCTGTCCACTCATCATTCATATAGAACACAGTGGTCAGGCGGCGGTTTTCATTGCCCTTGAAACAGTCTAAGTGCTTCTGGTAGAAGTCGCCTTTTTCGTATTTAGCAAAGTGCGCTTCGTACTCGAACAGACCCAAAAAGAACGCTTGGTTTGCCGCTAAACGAATTTGTTCCATTTTGTCTAGGAACAGAGATGCTGGCTGACCCATATCGCGGCGCACCCATTGAATCTTGTCACTACGAATGGTCGACTCTCGCGTTACTTCATCGTTACGGCCAATCCTAGCCTTTTTCCAGTTCTCTGGAATGCAATCCCTCAATGCCACCACTTCTTCATGAGTTAAGAAGTCATCCCAAACAAAGTAGCCTTGGGTAGAAAGAGCATCGATTAGTTGGTTCATGTATAGCACTCAGACAATAAATTAGAGGCGCATATATAGTCCTAATAACTTAGGTCAACAAATCACGTATTTTGTCGTCACGATAAAAGAGCGGAAGAGCATGGTACTTTGATGTGATTTTATAGTTAACAAATTTGTTACAAATAAATGTGAGTTTGCTATGGTGTAGGTCTGACCAGTTGAATTATCACAAGGAGTGGGTTTGCAGCTGCATACCATTAAAGGCTATATCCAAGACATGTATCTCGTAGAGTACCCAGATAGGTTGCTGTTACTTGATGGTGCGTGCCGTGCGGATATTCCTCATCTTAGGGCTTTCATTGAAGATGAGCTTGGCCGTGAATTTAGCGACCTACATACTGTGGTTGTTACACACATGCATCCGGACCACGCAGGGGCAGCGCATACGCTCAGAAAGCTGACTAATTGTCATTTGGTGGCAGCAAACAGAGACAAAGATTGGTATCACGGCATCGATGGCATTTTGATGCACCTGACCGACTTAGCGCTTGCTAGGTGGATGGCGAACCGCTTAGGCAAGCCTAAAGCAAACCTATGGTATTCAAGAAAGTTAAAGCCGGACTACAAGCTGTCTGATGGGGATAGTATTCCAGGGTTTGATGATTGGTTGGTTCTTGAAACACCGGGCCATACCGACCGTGATCTCTCGGTCTATTGCCCATCACACAGCGTGGCTTATGTGGCCGATTTAATGGTCGAGGTTAAGAAGAAGCTGATTCCGCCATTTCCTATCTTTCACCCTAATAAGTATCGAGCGTCTGTATCGCGCATTTATGACATGCAGCTCGATACCTTGCTGGTGGCGCATGGTGGGCAAGTCGATTTCAGTCAGAAGGCTTTTGAACACCTGTTGATGAGTGCCCCAAGAAGGCCTGTTACACATTGGCGAGTGACGAAAATCAAAACCAAGAAATTACTTTTATCGATTGGGCGATTTGGTTTTCAATCTCATGGTAAATCGAAGAAATAGATCAGAAGCTTGAATGCAAAGTCGTGTATTCAGAGCTGAAAGTAGAAATAGAAAAATAGATAGCAATAAGGCCAGTCATGAGACTGGCCTTATATCGTTGTGAGTAGCTTTAGTTATAACCTGTGGAGCGGTTACGATGACTCGGATTAGTGAGTCAGCAGGAATTCACCCGCAGGGTCAACAATCACTTTGTCACTCATGCCTTGACGTCCAAGCAACATCATGTAAGTCATGTCTTGACGGTTGCTTAGCGTGATATCGATAGGCCATTCCTGACCACCGATTCTTAGCATGGTTTCAATCACGCAACGGTGTTCAACTTCGCCGTTAGATGATTTGATTTTCTTACTTGTTTTCAGTTTCGCCTTGCAGCGCACCGTCTCTTCTAGGTGATAAACGTCTGGGTGAAGGTCGAACTCTACGAATTTCTCACCATTTGATTTAACACATAGTAGATTGTCTACGTGTAGAGAAGAGGTTTTAGCCCCTGTATCAACACGTGTATGTAGTCCAGTTATCCCTAACTCTGGTAAGCAAAGTGCTTCGGTATTCCCTATGATCATTTTATTGTTCATTTTCTTTCCAATCATGAGTTATCGGTATTCAATCAGCCCTTGCCACGAGTACGGTTAGCGTTTGGTTTTGCATTCTTCTCGATGAATTCGAAAATCATGTCTGCTACATCTTTACCCGTTGCTTTCTCGATGCCTTCTAGGCCTGGAGAAGAGTTTACTTCCATTACTACTGGGCCGTTCTTAGATTGTAGGATATCTACACCACATAGGTTTAATCCCATGATTTTCGCTGCATTGATTGCTGTTGCGCGCTCTTCTTTGGTTAGTTTAACCAGCTGAGCAGTGCCGCCACGGTGCAGGTTAGAGCGGAATTCACCTTCACCAGCTTGACGCTTCATTGCAGCAATTACTTTGTTGCCAACAACAAAACAACGGATGTCTGCGCCATTTGCTTCTTCAATGAACTCTTGAACCAAGATGTTCGCTTTTAGGCCCATGAACGCTTCGATAACGCTTTCTGCTGCTTTGTTTGTTTCTGCTAGTACAACGCCGATACCTTGAGTGCCTTCAAGAAGCTTGATCACAAGTGGCGCGCCGCCTACGTTTTTGATCAGGTCTTGAATCTTGTCTGGGCGGCTAGCGAAACCTGTTTTTGGTAAGCCAATACCTTTACGAGACAACAGTTGTAGTGAGCGCAGTTTGTCGCGAGAGCGACTGATTGCTACTGACTCATTGATACAAAAAGTGCCCATCATTTCAAATTGGCGAACAACCGCAGTTCCGTAAAAGGTAATGGAAGCGCCAATACGTGGAATAACAGCATCGTATTGAGGTAGCTCTTCACCCATGTAGCGAATCTTCGGATTGTTACTCGCGATATCTATATCACAGTGCAACGTGTCGATAACATCGACCTGATGACCACGTGCTTCTCCAGCCTGCTTTAGACGAGCGGTAGAGTATAGATTTTCGTTGCGAGAAAGAATTGCGATACGCATGGCGTTTCCTTAGTTAATACCTGATTGGTAACTGCAAATAAATTAGTTGTTAGCTGAGCTTTCAGTTTTTTCTGAGGCTCCTTGCTTGCTTCGGGGCGAACCTTAAGGCTTTTCGTTCAACTAAGAAAACGAATTAAATTTGTCGAGTCGACAACGGAAATTTATCGATTGTGTGAGCTATTGGTACAGCAGGCTTGAGAGGGGAATTGGAATGGAAAAGCGAGTTGAGACCTAACTCATATTGGGGGTAGGAGCATATTAGGTTGTACCCAACTCGCGTTTACTCGGTGCTAAAAAGTGTACTAATAACGCCAGTTACATAGATCTAAAAGTGTTCGTAGTGCTTCTCTTTCGAGCTTACTGCAGGTGCTTTTTAGCTTGTTAAGATAGTATTTTCTCATGGTCATTACTCTCTCTGGTTAGGCTTTATTTACAACCTATGGTTTGTTGCTGACCCGTTCATTATGGATAATTAAGAGGAACTAAAAAACAGATGTTATTTTTATTGGTTGTTCCTGTTTTGGTCGCATTACACTACTTTTTGATGAATGTGTTTTATAATGGGCTTAATTAGGAAGAGCTATCTTTAAAAGGTTCATTATTTGTCTGATCTAAACATGATGCGTTACTACACGCGGCTAGAGTCGTTCGAGCCAAACATTTCTCATTCAGTCACCCTAGCCGAAGTAGCGGATATGCTGTTTACAAGCTTGCGTCACGCTCGAACCTTACTTGGTAAGATGCATCAAGCTGAATGGGTGGTGTGGGAGCCAAAAGTTGGCAGGAATCAACGCTCTAACTTAACACTGCGTTTTAGCAATTCAGAGTTGGCGCAGCATGTTGCAAGTAAACTGATAGAGCAGGGCAAGTACGAAAAAGCACTTTCCATATTGGATAATGACCGCGCTGTGTTTGGTTCTTTACTGCAAGAAACTTCCGGCGCGACCATGCGTGAAGGGCTGCTGCACGTTCAATTAACCTATAAGCGTAAGTTTGAGGATTTGTTTCCGCACCATATACACCGCAGTAGCGAACGATTTTTGATAAGACAGGTTTTTAGCTGCCTAGTGACGTGTAATGGTAAAGGTGAGTTAAAGCCTGAATTAGCTCACCATTGGGAATATGACACAGAGCAACTGGTTTGGACTTTCTATCTGCGCCCCGGTCTGACTTTTCATGATGGTCAGCCAGTAGATGCCAAGCAGCTGGTTGCTTTGTTTACTGCTTTACAAGCTCTGCCTTTCTATCAAGCTGAGTTAGATCATGTTTCTTCCATCTACAGTGAACAGCCATTGAGGATCAGCTTTCAACTCACCAAAGCAGACACCGGGTTCGCGGGCTTATTGGCTGGCGTTAAGTATTCGATTCAACCTGCTGCGCAAGTCACACGAGAGCCATCGCCATTAAATTCGGTCTCTCATGCTGTGATTGGAACCGGCCCCTTCAAAGTGGTTGAGACCAATAGTGAGCGCATCAAGCTCTCGGCATTCGAACACTTTTACGGGTGTCGCTCTTTAACCGATGAAGTGACTATTTGGCAGTTTGAAGAGTCGATGACAGGTAGTGCTCGATTCGATGATAGCCAGATGCAGGTGTCACCTTATGAAGACTCCGCCTGTTTTCACCAATTAGGGAAAAGCGACACTGAGCTAGTCTCGGCTGAAACTGACGGGCTTCGTAGTCGAATCGAAGATGGTTGTTTGTTTGTTCTGTTCAATCAAAACTCAGCAGTGAATCCGTTAAGCGACGAGCAACGTAAGTACCTATCAGCCCTTGCAAACCCTCAGGCTATTTTGGCGCAACTGGAGCAAAACCAAGGATTATTTAGTGTCTCTTTGGCTCAGAACATATTGCCAAGTTGGCAGAAGCTGTATCGAACGCCTTCCAGAGAGAGCGAGTTGCCTAAGAAATTGAGCATTGCGGTATATAACTACTATGCCCTTTATCGGTGTGCGATTTGCGTGTCGGACATCCTTAAACGACATGGAGTGGAAGTTGAAGTGAACACCTATAGCTTTCGAGAGTTGGCGCTGCTTTCTCAGCGGGGCGATTTAAAAGAAGATTTGGTATTGTGTAACCTGAATCTCGATGATAATGCGCCATCTTCGCTGTTCTCGTGGTTGATGAATGACCCTGTATTGCATTCCGCGCTCGGAGAGATGAACAGTGATTGGCTTAAACAGCGCTTAGATCATCACAAAGCCTCAGTTGAACTGCCGAATTACTTGGCAGAGTTGGAGCCTGTTGCATCGACGTTGATTTCTGATTATTGGCTAGTGCCTATGTTCCATCACCTACAAACCGTGCGTTTTCAAGGCATTTTGAAAAACGTGGCCATTACCAACTGGGGATGGCCAGATTTCAAGAATGTATGGTCTGCTGATTAACCTTTCTTACTAGCTAAATAACTAAGTTAACTCGTTGCCAAAATTGGTTTTTCCAAAATCGACTTTGACACGCTTACGTCTAGATAAATTAAAAATTACACTCGGTGGTTTACTTTTTGGTTTTGGCATATAAACTAGTCGGTGTAGTTTATGTGTTGGGTCTATCCCAACGGTTAAAGAGATACCAATGAAAAAATATCTATTACCGATTTTAGGAGTACTTGCCGTGGTCGCTATCGTAAGCACAGGTTCACAATCAAATGACAATCTAGATAAGCTTCCAAAGAAGTTTGCTAACAGTGAGTTAGAGTACAAATCGGGCATGTCTGATATTTTTTCAATCTTGAAAGCGTATGTAACCGTGGAAAGAAATGAGCCAGTGCCACGTGCTGCATTGCCTTTGATTCCGATGACAGCCGAGCAATTGATCGAAGAGACAGAAGACGTTGCGTACCGCTTAGGTCACTCAAGTGTGATGATGAAGCTAGATGGCAAGCTAGTGATGACTGACCCTGTGTTCAGTGATCGAGCATCACCAGTGCAATGGATGGGGCCAAAGCGCTTTCACCCAACCCCAATCTCACTGCAAGATCTACCTGACATCGATGTGGTAGTGATCAGCCATGATCACTACGACCATTTAGACAAAGGTGCCGTGAAGGTATTAGCCGACAAAGTAGGGACGTTCTTAGTGCCATTAAGAGTGGGCGCACTGTTGGAAAAGTGGGGCGTGGATAAAGAGAAGATCATCGAATTGAACTGGTGGGAATCGGCAACGGCCTCAGACATTGAGTTCACGTTGACACCGACACAGCATTTCTCTGGTCGTGGCTTGCTTGATCGTGACCAAACACTGTGGGGCAGTTGGGTTATTAACGCTTCAGACAAGAAAGTCTTCTTTAGCGGTGATTCTGGTTACTTCAATGGCTTTAAAGAGATTGGCGACCGTTTTGGGCCGTTTGATTTAACCATGGTTGAAACGGGTGCGTATAACTCACTTTGGGCGGATATTCATATGTTCCCAGAACAGAGTGTTCAGGCACACATTGATCTGCAAGGTAAGGTGATGATGCCAATCCACAACAGTACCTTCGACCTTTCTATGCATGATTGGCAAGACCCAATGGAACAAGCACTGGCGATTAGCAAAGAGCGAGATGTACAAATGGTAAGCCCGGTGATGGGTGAACGTTTGGTGATCTCAGAGCCTGTACCTGTTCAGGCATGGTGGAAACTAGCATCGAATTAGAGCTGTCATCCAAATAGACATAGCTAAACCACTAAGCTGTACAACCCAACTTATACACGAAACGCCACCGATCTTACGATTCGGTGGCGTTTTTTAGTTTTATTTTTAAGATCAGCTTTCTAAGTTCTGCGCCATTTTCTTCGCAATTTTTCTGAATTGTTCTAACTCGTCTTCGGCCATGCCTTTGGTCATTCTCTTCAGCATGTCTCGATCGATATCCGAGACCTTACTCATGATCTCTTGACCCTTATCAGTCAGAACCAATAACTGGCTGCGCTTGTCTTCCGGGTTCGGAGACTTCTTCACAAGTTCCTGATTGATCAAGGCATTAATGAGCCGAGTGACCTGTGCTTTATCACGATCTAGGAAGTGTGCGATATCGATAGCGGTACATGGAGACTTCTTAGTAATGATCTTCATGACACGAATGTTCATAGGTGCGATCTCTGAGTCTAAGCTCTCAATCTGTTCGCTCATTTGACGTTTCAAAGAGTGCACTAGACGAAAGATTGATTCTAGCGATGTGTTATCAGACATAAACTATCCTTAGAAATATAGTTGACATTATCAACTACTGTATTTATAGTTGACATTATCAACTTAATTGTTCGTAAATTCAAGACAGGAAATAGATATGACGATTCAAGCAACTCTAACGCCAACTCTTCCTGAGCAAAAAGGCACACCGGTTTTATACAAAGTTTTGGTCATGATGAGCTTAATGCTGACGATTGGCGGCAGTTTAACGGCTGTGATGACTTACATGAATGTCGGATTCGGCGAGGAATTTATTGGCAACTGGCTTTCTTCGTTAGCCCTTGTTGTCGTGATCATGATGCCAATGGGCACGGTGATGATGGCTTTAGTCACCAAAGCCGTTGCTAGAGTGTTCACAACTTATAGCGAGAAAGTTCGCAACCTGATCGTAGGACTGATCATGGCATTCATAATGGAGTCCATGATGGCATTTGTAACAGCGGCAAATAACATTGGATTTTCGGATACATCGGCGTTTACCAGTGGATGGTTTAATGGATTTATTGCCGCACTTCCCATTGGCCTTGCGATCATGGTCGTGATGTCGATGACGGTTAAACCTAAGCTCGAACGATTCATGAAGAGCTAACCAAAACACTTTTTAAGCATTTTAGGAGGTCCAAATGAAAGCATTCACAGGCAAACACAATAACTACCGTATCACTATCGAAGAAGTGAACATCAAAGAAGATCGTGAACTTCAAACCATGCAGTTTGAAATTGAAGACAGAGAAGATATGTTCGCGATTGTTGAGAAGATCAAACATGACAGCGGCTTAGATGAGCAATCAGCAGCGCGACTAGGAGTGAGCATTCGCTTGTTAGGCCCATTGATGATGCAAGATAGAAAACACCCTCTGTTTGTTGATTTTATGCCTCACTTCAGAAACTTCATGCAGAATTTGAAGAATACGTTGAAAGGGCAGTAAAGCCTAACCATCAGCAACACATCGAAAAGCCAGTAACGAACTTACTGGCTTTTTTACATTTAAATCAAAATAGTTTCAGTTGTTTGCGTCTAGAATATGCGAAAATTGATGGCTGAATTTTCGGTGTAGCACCGTTGTTGAATTGTCTATTCAAGCTTTAAGAAATCCGATATTATACTGGTCATAAAACTAAAGGTGGTATTATATGACAAATGTATTTAAACAAGCAGCTGAAGAACTGTTGAGTCGTCGTGTTGCTGGCACCAAAGCACCAAGATTGGACGAACAGTACCGTCCGAATAACTTGGAAGATGCGCTAAAGATCCAATCTTCAATGATCGATTTGAAAAGCGATAAAGTCGGCGGTTGGAAGTGCTTACTTCCTCTAGCTGAAGACAAGTTTGTTGTTGCGCCAATCTTCTCGGGCAGCGTTCAACAAGGCGAAGTTTGTGAACTGTTTGCTGACAACGGCGTAGTACGCGTTGAGCCTGAAATCGCATTTACGCTTGCTAAGAGCCTGCCTGCAAGCCAAGAAGGCTACAGCGAAGAGCAAATCAACGAAGCGATTGGTTCTTGCCACATGGCACTTGAGTTAATGCAGTCTCGTTTTGCGGATGACAGCGGCGCTGAGTTCTATGAAAAGCTGGCCGATGGCCTAGTAAACCAAGGTCTATTTATTGGCTCTGAGATTGATCGCGAAAAAGCGTTCACTTCTGCAGAGATCAGTATTGAAGTGACTCAAGGCGAGCAAGTTCAAGCATTCGACGGTAAGCACCCGAATACACTGCCAGCAAGCCCAATTTACTGGCTGATTAACTACATGACACGTCGTGGTGTTGATTTCCAAGCGGGTGAAGCCATTATCACGGGCTCTTACTGCGGTATCGTGGAAATGGAATTCGATAAACCAACGACCTTCCACTACGAAGGCATTGGTGAATACCAAGTAACGTTCAAGCAGAAACGCTAACTTCTAGCGGCGCACTATCTGTTATCGAAAGGCTGTTTACTGATGAGTAAATAGCCTTTTTTATTACGTGATGCTTAATAGGGTTCTTATTACTTTGCATTAAATTAGGCGTTTAGACGTCTAGACGTTGACAAGTTCTAAGTGTGACATTAGTCTGCTCACCTTCCTGTTCTATTGTGTTGTCGTTCCATGTCCAATTCAAAAAATTCTAACGCGGTAATTGCCCCTTCTGCAGTGGCGCTTATCCCTCTGATCGTTTTCCTTGCGCTGTTTATTGGCGTGGGTACATACCTGTCGCTACAAGGCGTCGATTTTGCTTTCTATCAGCTTCCAGCTCCGATTGCGGCTCTGCCTGCCGTGATGTTAGCGTTGCTATTGAGCAAAGATAAATTGAACCGTGCGATCGAGCAGTTCTTAGGTGGTGTGGGTCACAAAGACATTATTGCAATGTGTATGATCTACCTATTGGCGGGTGCTTTTGCTGCTGTGGCTAAAGCTTCTGGTGGCGTGGACGCGACGGTAAATCTTGGTCTATCTGCTATCCCAACGAGCATGATCCTACCGGGCATCTTCCTTATTTCGGCGTTCATTGCGACGGCAATGGGTACTTCTATGGGTACTATCGCTGCGGTTGCTCCTGTTGCACTAGGCATTGCTGACTCAGCTGGCATGAGTATTCCTCTAACCGCTGGCGTAGTGCTAAGTGGCGCTATGTTTGGTGACAACCTTTCTATCATCTCTGATACCACGATTGCCGCGACACGCTCGCAAGGCTGTGAGATGAGAGATAAGTTTAAAGAGAACATCCGCATTGCACTTCCTGCTGCACTTATCGCGATTGTTATCTTTGCTTTCAACAGCACGGCAACTCAGGTTCCTGAAACAGGTCCAATCGAGTGGCTAAAAGTCCTTCCGTACATCACTATCTTGATTCTTGCGGTATCGGGCATGAATGTCTTTGTCGTGTTGGCGATTGGTATCTTGCTGGCGGGTGGCGTGAGCCTAGGTTCTGTTGAGAAATACGGTATGACTGATTACGCTCAAGATATCTATGCAGGCTTCGGCAACATGCAGGAGATTTTCTTATTGTCGATGCTAATTGGCGGTTTGAGTGAGCTAATGCGTCGTCAAGGTGGATTGGCGTTCCTGACTAACTTAGTAAGTGGTGTGATTCGTGCGTTTGGCTCTTCACACTCTAAGCAAGCGAATGGTCGTGCGAGTGAGCTAGGCATTGCTGGCTTGGTATCTATGGTGAACCTATGTACTGCAAACAACACGGTAGCGATTATTGTGTCTGGTAGTGTGGCTCGTCAATTGGCGGAAGAGAACAATGTGTCTCCACGTCGTTCTGCAAGCTTGTTGGATATCTTCTCTTGTGTGATTCAAGGCGTGTTGCCTTACGGTGCGCAGGTATTGCTGTTAGGTTCGGTATTTAACCTATCGCCTTTGGATATTGTAGCTAACTCTTACTACTGTTTTGCTCTTGCAATCGTGGCTGTGGTTGCTGTGTTTATTAAACACCCAGCACGTCAAGTGGCTCAAGCTTAGTAACAATTGACCAAACTGAGTGCTCACTGGCTCTGATAAGAAGGCTCCTTAATAGGAGCTTTTTTGTGCGTGAAACTCATGGCTTGAAAATTCAATGTACGTCTTCAAATACAAGAAAACCGCCTATGTAGACGGTTTCTAATTTCGTTATAGCGGTTTTCAAGTTTATTGTAGTGTGAATGACAATTAGGCTTGAGAGCTTTAATTCAGCTTATTAGTCACGAACTCTTTGTTTCTGACCATTAGCCACATCAGGACGCCTAGCGTACCGATGGATAATTGGATAAAGCCTAGGTTTTCAATCAGTGACTCTGGGCGGATTGAAACTAATACCATGCCAAGCGAGCCACAAATCATGCTGAAGAACTGTATCAGTGCGACGGCAGAGCCCGTGTCATGATCTTGTTGATTCAACATCAAGTTGGTCCCCGGTACTCGCATGATGATCGCCATTAATGTCGCTGGTGCAGCGATGAACATGAAGAACCAAGGGGACAGGTCGCCAATGGTTAGGGTGAAGATTCCCGCAAGCGCTAATAAAGCAAAACATCCTGAGATGACCTTTTGAACCGGCATTCGGTAGGACAACTTCATGTAAATTGTTGGACCAAATGAGGCGCACAGTGCATTGAATGCGAACGCGTAACTAAACTGTTGTTCGGTCAATCCAAAGTGATCGATGTAGATATAAGAACCCGCCGCAAGAAAGCCCATCAACGCCATCGGTATGATAGAGAAAATGACCAGCAGCTTGACGAACGAGCGGTTTTTCATGACCACGCCCATTCTTCCCCATGATCGGAATATAGAACCTTGGTATTTGTTTTCGAGTGTTTCTCGGTAGCAGCAAGCTAATACTGACGCAAATGCACCAAAAATGGCGAGCGTGACAAACATCATTCGCCAAGAAGCAATTTTCAGTAGAAAGGCACCAAATACAGGCGCAACCATTGGCGCGATGATCACCAGTGACATGATAGTCGCCATGATCTTTTCACGTTCTCGGCCATCATAAAGATCTTTGACAATGGCGGTAGCGATAACGGTGATAGCACTACCAGCAAAGGCTTGGAATACACGAGCACCAATTAACTGTTCGATGCTATTGGTCATCGCGCACAATATGCTCGCGACCATATAACCCGCTAATCCAATTAATAGGATCGGCTTACGACCGAATTTTTCGCTGAGCGGCCCCCAGAACAAAAGACCGATGGCGTAAGTAACGAAGTAGCTGCTCAGGGTTAGGTTGACCATGGATCGGTCAGTATTAAACACCTCGACCATCTGCGGAAGCGCAGGTAGGTAAAGGTCGATGGTCAATGGAGGGAAAGCACTTATTATGACGAGAAAAAATAGCATACCGGTCTTTCCCAGTACTGGTTGTGGTCTCTTCAAGGTGGCTCTCCGTTGTCCAAGATAGGTTTCTAATTGATGTGATATTGATATACAGAAGGTTAAGGCACGTCAGACAAGAAGGATAGAGGCGTTCGAGGATATAGTGAAAGTATCGATGAGCTTATCTCTATGAGTTCGAATCTACGAAGTCGGTCTGCATACTGAATTGTATTACAAAACATTATTACTTTTATAGCTAACGAGTTCAATCAGTTAGTAGCAGGGTAGCTTGTAATCGCCTACGACACATTGTAATGATTATCGAGTTGGCTTGTTATCTTTTCTTTGGGCGCTTTTCGACTAAACCGTTACGCTCTAAACCACGTCGAACGCTGCTGCATAGTTTACCAAAGTGGCGCAGTTCTTCGAAGTTGGGGCCTTGGCCAATGGAAATACTGTGCTCCCAGTACATCAACTCACTGTCGACCATCTCTAGTAGCTTCTTAGAGCAACCCGAGCAGTTTCCTTTTGGCCCACAGATAAACGTCTCCGATTCGTAAAGTGGGAGTTCGTTTTTAACTTCTTCAATTAAGCTTAGCATTGCCAAATTTAGATTAGGCTTTTTGGTTGCTAGTGGTTTCAAGCTTGGTGCTTGCGCAGTTATCAAAGAAGAAGTTTGTGTGTTGTGGTGTAAATTCAAAGCAGCTGATGACATATCAAAGGCCTCAAGGAGAGAAGAAGGAGGGCATGCTACTCTTCACAACAAAGTGAATCTTGATGTAGTGCAATAAGCGTTGAGATATACCCAAAAGAGGTAGGAGCCACAAGCGGTGTGACTCCTATTAAAGCTCGGTACTAATGAGAGATTTTAGAATTCAGCGTCGAACTGGAATTCCATCCACTCTTTGGTGACTGGGTGGTGCAGTGCAAGTCTTTCTGCGTGTAGGTGCAGTCGGTCGGCTTTATTTCCATATAGGCCATCACCCACGATAGGCATGTTAAGCCCTTCTTGGTGTGAACAGTGAACACGTAACTGGTGTGTACGGCCTGTTTTAGGGTGCAGGTAAACCTTAGTGGTTTGCTCGTTTCGCTCAATCACTTCCCATTTGGTTTCTGCAGGCTTGCCGTGTTCGAAGCAAACAATCTGACGAGGGCGGTCATACAAGTCGCCACGCAATGGCAGTCGAATATAGCCTTCATCTTGGTCTAGTACACCTTCAATCATTGCGACATATCGCTTCTCAACTTCACGAGTAATGAACTGCTTCTGTAAGCTTTTGTTCGCACGTCGTGTTAAAGCAAATATCAGAATGCCAGAGGTCGCCATATCCAAACGGTGGATAACAAATGGCCCTTCAACATCTTGGTGCATTTCTTGAACACGAGTGTAAGCCGAATCTTTGATGGTTTTACCCGGTACGGATAGAAAACCTGCTGGTTTGTGTACCACAACGATGTGATCGTCTTGGAACAGGATATCGAGGTCTTTGCCTTCAGCTGGGTTTTCTAGCAATGGGTTGGGATCGACTTCTAAGCCTTTCATCATGTGACCTAAAATCGGTACACACTTACTTTGGCAAGAGGCGTAGTATTTTTTGTGTTTGCGGATTTCGGACTTTGGAGAGCGACCCCACCAAAACTCAGCCAATGCCAATGGCGTGTAACCATTCAAGTACGCGTATTGCAGCAATTTAGGCGCAGCGCATTCACCAGAGCCTGCTGGTGGTATCTTGTTTGGCGTGTTTTCAAAGATCTGGTTAAGGTCTTCAACGTTTCCTTCCGCATTTTGGAAAGCGTATTGTGAAAACAACTTGTGTTGAAGCTGATGAGAAATGTGTGCTCTTTGCTCTTTTAGCTCAGCCAGTTGAGTGGTGAACACATCAACTTTAGCCTGCAATACTTGCAGAGTCTGTTCCCAGTTGAGTTTTAGGTACTTCTGCTGGTTCTTGTCGGCAACACTGGCTTTGTTTAGCTCATTATTTAGCTGTTCGAAGGCTTGCTCATCAAGGTTTTCTTTGCCTTGTTCACGTTGTTCTTTACGCGTTTTTCGGCCTTCAATAATCAATAGACGTTGAGCTTCAATCTCTTGCTCAGCTTGCGCTTTTTGCTGCGCCAGTTGCTCGCATAACTCAAGGTATTCAGCGTTTGCTTGCAGCGCTTTAAACTCAGCGTTTACAGCCATCATGTCGGCTGTGTCTTGATGGAAAAAGCTGTCGCTGCTCAGCATGTCGAACACGGGCGGTACAAAGTGAGGCAATAGGTTTTGGTCGGCGATTTTCCCTGAAAAAGCAGAGAAGTAACCCAATTCACCTTCAGGACTTTTCACCAGTAACACACCAAACATTTTGCCGCGACCAGCGTCAGAATCCAGTCCGAAGTCATGCTGCCAGTCGGTTTGAGTTTCTAGATATTGTTGAAGCTGATGAGAAGCGATTTCACACAGTGAGTGTGGTTCATAATAGAACGGGAAGGTAAAACGCTCTGGCAACGAATATGACTCGATCGGCTGTTGAAAACGAGTGAAGCAATGCTCAGGTGTGTGGCTGCTTTCTGAGTCGTGCGATGATTTTGATGAGTGCATAGTCGTATTAATACTTATATCGTGGTGATAAATGGTTGCGAGTCTACTGTGTATGTTTAGAGGCTTTAAACACAGTACGAGGCGGCGATTCTACTCTTTATCGAAAAGCGCCTCAAATAAGAAATGGTTCTATTACAGGATAGCTAAGCGAGATGGTTAACACTGAACCCATGAGTTATGGCTTGAACTTCATGAATTGATGAGTGACTTCTCGTTTCTAATCAGAGAAGGTAACTTAACAAGTGAAGGGTGGTAGCCTTGCCGCCCTCTTATTCAACCTAAGGTAACGTGATGATTCCACTCAATACTTCCATCGTAGCTGGTGTCGCTCTTTCAGAGATCGACGGACAAATGAAAATGCTATTAATGAAGCGTGTGAAAGGCGAATTTTGGTGCCATGTCGCAGGCTCGATTGAAGCGGGCGAAACAGGTTGGCAGGCTATCGTGCGCGAATTTGAAGAAGAGACCCAAATTAAAGTGGAAGCTTTGTATAACGCGCAGTTTCTGGAGCAGTTTTACGAGGCGCACGTTAATGTAATTCAGTTAATCCCTGTGTTTGCGGTGCTATGCCCACCCAACCAAGCGATTGAACTGAATGACGAACATACAGAGTATTGCTGGTGCGATTTAGAGGAAGCGAAAGCACTTGCGCCGTTCCCCAACCAACATGCCGTCTACGATCATATTTGGTCATACTTTGTCGATAAGCCAGTCAATCCGCTTTACCGCGTGAAATTGAACTAGCACTGGCTGTTTAAGATCTAGGACTTACCAAGGTAAGGGGTTAAAAAGGCGCTTACTTGCGCTTGGCATAACCCCACATCCACCTTCACGCCGTGCGATTCAAGGATCGCAACACCACGGCCATTATTGCGAGGGTCAGGGTCTAGCATTGCTACTACTACGTGTTTTACACCGGCTTTAACCAATGTATTGGCGCAAGCGGGTGTTCTGCCAACAAATGAACATGGCTCTAAAGTTACGTAAGCGGTAACCCCTTCCATTTCTCCGTCCAATCCGTCGTCATAGCTATTGAGCGCTTCAACCTCGGCGTGGTTTCCACCGACTTTTTGCGTGTACCCAACAGATACCACCTTATCGTTCTTTACCAAAACGCAGCCTACTGGCGGGTTTGGTTGGCAATCAGGTAAGGCTTGGCGCGAAGCTTCAAGAGCTTGCTGCATGTATTGTTGGTTCATGGTCGTTACTCAGTATGACGAGAGAGCGCAGCAGTTAGTGGTCGCGTGCGGTTGATGAGTTGATTAGTTACTAAGCTAATAAATTAATAAGCTAACAAGTGGGGGCATGTTCGATCTGATTGGGCTTTTAGTCAATGGTTTTAGCTTTGAATTCGAAAGCTAGTTAACTGTGACTAATCGTTAACTTGGACCACTGGGTCAGCCAGTTCTTGGATTGTACTCTTTGATCAAAGATATCTCGGTTACGCTTTGGGTTGGGTGTGATTTGCAAATCAAACAAACTCTCTAAACCAAAAGACGAAATACATTCGATGTCTCCATTGAGGCTTTGCTTTACGGCCACTGCGGTCTCTTTCTCTGGCCAGTAACTCATCGCATCCAATGAGCTTTGGTAAGACTCATCCCCATTTCTGGTGTGCATGTTGGCTTGATTGCGAACTTGCCAATTCAATTCAGGTAACCGTTGTTTAAGCTGAGCCTCGTATCGAAGATCCGATTCGTAAGAGGTATCAATGGGATCAAAGTAGATCACATCAATATCATTGAGGGGAGTCGGGGAGGCATAACCATGTAGGTGATCCCAAACGAGGTTTCTCACAAAGCCCGCAGCAACATAGCACTGCGGCAAATCCAGGTGAGCGACACAGTCTAAAACCTGCATTCGTAAGGGATCTTGTTTGATCAACGTGACGATGTGGTTGGCTAGCGGATGTATCATTATGATGTCGGAACGTCGGTGACTTGGTAGTGACGTGTCACGTTCTGGGAGATTTCACCCCATTCAGAGGCTTTTACTCGCTGTTGGTGCATTTCGAATGCTTCTCGGCTAGTGAATTCTTCATACACTTCAAAGCGATTAGGTTGAAGCGTGCTTTGACTGACTCGAAACACAATACAACCAGGTTCTTCTAGTGTCAGTTCTTTGTGCACAACCAAGGCATGTGTCACTGCTTCTAGGTCGTTGTCTGGCACTAGAATATGCCCTTGCAGAATTACTTTACTCATAATTACGTCCATTTAATTACGTCTATTTAATTTTGTCCAATACGGCTTTTTTCTATAAAAAGCTCTACCCGTTACAAACATAATCCCATTTTGATGTTGTGACGTATAGGCTAATGTGGCGATTAATTATTCACATCTAACACAGGTTGGGTTACGCTGTAACTTTATGGCTAAGGTGAGTAATAAAAGATAAGATGCTGGAACTAAATCCGCGTTGGTCCGGTCTATTAAGTACGTATCATTGAACTGTATTGATACTGAAATGAATTTGTCATCTGAGAGAACTAACCTTAATTTTGAAGAGCGGCTCATAGGATTGAATTGAGCCATAGTTGATATCTAGGTCATACTTTGATGTAAATGGTACTCAAAACTCTATAAATTTTGTGATTTGTATCATTGATCTGGACATCAAACACCGTTAGATTCGAATGGTTGGCAATAAAAATAGCTCATGAAGAGCAGTTAAAGAAAAGGAAATATCCCTTATGAAAAAAATGAGAAGAGCACAGCTTCATCGCGTTCGCATCCAATACTGGAAAGACACAGCGAAAGAAGCTTCAAAGAAATAAGCTTTAAATCGTAAAGCTTTAAGATAAAAAAAAGCTGAAAAGCTTAATCAAATGTAAAACGCAACAAATCGATTTCATTAGCACTCTCAAGGACCTTCATCTGGTCGGCGACTAAAGAAATCATCCCCCAAAGAGCTGACAGGCATTAACAACAATGCATTCAATGTCAGCTCATTAATACCTCCTCTTAGATTCTCTTGTTGCTTCACTCTATTACTCCTACTAAAACCCTTTTGTCCTTTTGTCCTTTTGTCCTTTTGTCCCTTTGTTCTTGTTACTCATTTCTGTATTGGCAAAGTCGTGATCAAAAAAAGCTCCCGATTTCTCAGAAGCTTTGATTTAGATTTTGATATCTGATGTGGTTAACTGCTCGGGAGAGATAACACCAACGTCAGGAGCGAATGCGTTAACGTTGGAAGAGCGTCTTCAAACTGACATCATCGGTTCGGTTCAGCTTTAGGCTCAGCAGATAGCCACCAACACCGATCAGTGCATAAATACCTAAAGATAAAATCGGCGCTTCTGCAATCGCACTTAATGGGTTGCTTGCTATGAGCACATTCATTGGCAATGACGCGATGAGAGATAGGAAGTCATTGATGCCATAGAACCCAAACACGGCGACAGAGAGGAACTTAATCGCATAGCTTGAGATGAAAATGACAAGCAGTGGAGAGTTTACCAGCTGCGAAATCGCTAGAGTGACGGTTGCCAGTGGCAATAAAACCAGTGCAACTAACATCATTCGTCCAAAAAACACGACCCAGTTGCTCAGCACATAAAACAGAGATTGCTGCTCAACCAATAGCGCCAGTTGTTGTTCACTTGAGACGTTCAATATCCAGAATAGAAAATCTGCGAACAGCACTAACAATGCACAGATAGCCGGAATAACCACTAAACCGAATCCTAGCTTCACGCCGTGAGTCATTACGTTAGATACCGGCATACTTCTCCAAAACATCGAACTGCCTTCTTGGCGCTCTTTACGCAGCGTTTTAGGGATATATAGCGTCGACAGGATCAGTGAAATAAGGCCCGCGCCAAAGTAGATCACTGAGTTGAGATCTTGTGCGAACTCTCTGTGGATGTCGCTCACGTCACCGTTCACTTGCATTTCAAAGAAAAACTCATGTTGTGCTGCGCCATTAAAGAACAGACCAACGAACAGTAAGAAACCACATAACGCGACAAACAGAGGCAATCGAGTGTTAACTTTGTGCTCGATGAGTTCTTTTTCTAGCATGTAAAAACTTGGATGCATTATGCCTTCTCCATCTGTGTTGCAAGGAATAGATCTGCGAGACCAACGTTATAGATGTTACCCAGTGATTCAACCTGCGCTTTGTATTGACCTTCCAATAACCACTTAGTAGTGCCTAGCCCTGATTGTGAGGTCAGTGGGTTGAGTTTCTGAATCTCGCTTGAATGGTTGTTTGCGACTTCAATAATGAAATAGTCGCTCTCGATGTCTTCCATGCTTTTTTGCAGTACACAATGACCTTGCTTCAAAATCAGTACATCCGTTAATAGGTGTTCAATTTCTGAAACCTCATGGCTTGCAATGATCATGGCGCGTTCGCCGTCGTGGAACCATTCTAGTAGGTGGCGATAAAAAGTATCGCGGTACAGCAAATCTAAGCCCAGTGTAGGCTCATCTAAGATCAACACTTGAGTGTCAGTCGCGATGATGATCGCAAGGTGAAGTTGTACTTTCATCCCTTTAGAAAGCTGCTTGATAGTAGAAGACAACTTAATATTGGTGCTGCTTAACGTCTGTTCTGCTTTTTGCTTGTTGAAGCTAGGGTGCACACCTTGTGTGTATCGAAGCAGTTGTTTAACCGTCATCCACTCGGGTAACACGTTAACATCTGAGATGTACGACAAGTGCTGCATGAGCTCTGCGTGCTGGTGGATAGGGTGGTAGCCGTTTACTTCAATCTCACCTTGATAGTTGTGTCCACCAAGCAGTGATTTGATCAGAGTCGATTTACCCGCGCCATTGTGGCCAAGCAGACCAAGTACTTGCCCTGGCTTTAACTCAAAGCTGATGTTTTCGACACCCACTTGATTTGAATAGGTTTTGGTTACGTTTTTCACGGAAAGTAAAGTACTCATGACTTGTCCTTTATATGTTGTGCTAGTTGTTTCACGAGTTCTTCGACACTCATATCAATGATGCTTAGCGTCTCAGCGATGGCTGGGATCTGTGTGTTGATGAATGATTGGTGTGCCGACTCTTTCAATTTTTGAAGTGCCCCTTCGGCCACATACATGCCTTGGCCGCGTTTTTTCTCTACCAAGTCTTCATCCACCAGTAACTGATAGCTTTTCATGACAGTAAGGTGGTTGATCTTGAGATCGGCAGCAACCGCACGCACAGAGGGTAATGCTTGTTGCTCTAACCAAACACCTTGAAGAATTTGGTCACTGATCTTTGCGGCAAGTTGCCTAAAGATCGGTTGGTCGTCTTTCCATTCGGTCATAATTAAAACTGCATGGTGATATACATGTATATAACACTAACCTTTTTATTCGAATTGGCAAGGGTTTTATGAAAATGGATCGGATATTTTTATATTTGGATAAAGCATGTTTGGCGGGGAGGGTACTTGAAGCCTACGTCCTTGTGGGCTCTCAAGCAGCTGTATGAGCGATGATTATTTGAATAGGAAATGGTTGCTGATCAAGATTTCTATTAGGCTGGGCCTATTGCTCCTTTGAGTCATTAGGCCGGCTATATAGGTAACCTTGATGTAAGTTGTAGCCTAACTGACACAAGATATATTGCTGCCTACGCGTCTCGACACCTTCATAAATCATTGTGATATTTGATAGGCGTCCAATCTCCGAGATATTGAGCAATACACCCTGATGATGCTCTCCTGACTCGATATCCTTAACAAAGCAACGATCCAGTTTTAGATAGGCCGGAGAGATAACATTGATGATTTCGATGTTGTTATTGCCCGTACCAAAGTCATCCAGAGCGATAGTGATACCAAGCTTTTTGATATCCTTAATGTTATCGATAACCTCACACCCATAGCCAATGTTCGAATATTCAGTAATCTCTACGACAAACTCATTCGCTTCCATCGCGGCTAAATGCTCTCTGAGCCTTGCGAAGTTCGACCCTACCAAAGCACTCGGACACACGTTGACACCATAGATCTCATGGCTGTTGTTTAACTTCGCTTTTCTGACTGTCTCGATGAGTAAAATAGTATGAAAGGTGAGTAAATTGGTGCGTCTCATGGTGTTGATGAAGCTTAAAACGCCAACGTTACGCACACGAGATAACAACTCGTAGTAGAGAACGCAGTTGTCTTCGGTGTTGATGATCGGCTCTTCTTCAAAGGAGATGTGTTTCCAACGAAACAGGTAGATCACAAAACCCAGAATATAGGAGCGATAAAGCAGGGTGGCGAGTATCAGAGAAAGCGCAATCCATAGTGCAACAATGTCGTCACTGTAGAAGGTGATGGTTGCACCCGTTGGTAGGGAGGTTTGATAGATAGATTTACTCTCTTCGCCAAGGTTTAAGATGTGGTAACCATTCTTCTGGATGGAAATCGAATCGACTAATAGAGGCAATAGTGAGTTCTTGTATCGAGCTTCGATAGATCGTTTAGATATTCGAGCAACCATCTCAATGTCGTGCTCGGTATCCATGAAGCGTGAATAGGCCAAGTCAGCACTATCGTAGAAGTCGTCTACTTGATTGAGCTCTATCATCTTAGAACGTGTTTTCGAGATATAGCAGGAGCCATAAGGTGTGGTCATGACGACAGAGTCAAGGTTGAGCGAGTGCCTTAGCGAGTGCACAGCCCCGTGGCTATCGCAACCGTAGTCCATGACTTCTGCTGCAATGTGTTTGGTGTTCTCACTGTATTCATTCGCAATCTTCGTCGTATAAAGGATTTGGAAAAAGTAGACAACGAATAGGAAAAAGGAAGAGATGGTGAACACGGCTATCAGAGCCTTGATCAGTTCTCGATGATAGGTGTTGAACATCAGTTTCAACATCTCGAACTGGCTGGGCTTGAACTGGTTGATGTCATACTTTGGTGCGATACGGTTGGTTGAGCTTTTATCGAGATCGATAAAGTAACCTACCTTATAAAGGTTAGAGATAAGTTCGCTATTATTATCTACCTTCGCTTTTTTACATAAGCTTCGATATTTCTTTCTTATAGAAGCAATAATGTTTTTTAACGCGTATAAGCTAAACTCTTCGTCAAAGTGTAATTTAAAAGATTCTTCAACATCTCGTGCAGATTGAGGGTTTGATATTGACGAGTGTTCAATAAGGTATTTGAAAACAAAACTCTCTTTACTATTAAGAGTTTCCTCTGATATCTTATTACTGTCTCTTTTAATGTATATTTTTTCTTCATTGTAGATTAGTTGCAAGCTCTCATTATTGTTATTTATATTGAAAGAACAGTGCATAGCTTAACTCCTAAGCGATAGTTATTATATTTGTGTGATGGATATGTGATGGCTGGGATTTTCATTCAACACAAGAGTTCAATCTAAATAATATAACCAAAATGTCACCATTTTATCTCAAGATGTTGATACTAATCGCAGAATTTGGGCTTTAATGAAAGGTTATGGAGATGTTCACCCAAAAGTTGAATTTATAAATGAAAGCCAATGATTTACAAGGGGTAAGGGGGATTTATCCATTTGTTTTGGTATTTATCCATTTCACAGCTTCTACGCGGTAGGTTTAGCGACTGGATTTAGAGGTTTCTAATGTAGCTTCTGATGGTATTCATTCGGTTTATCGATGTGTGAGATTTATCAGAATTTTTCATGATAAAATTAAATTATGTCATTTTATGTGATATTAATATAATTTATGTGGCGTATTGTTTTGGTGATTTAATTAAAGTAATAAATGATAGAATTAATTATATTTGTTGAATGATTGACTTTAATTTATTCTGTTACGAAATTTAAATAATTAAACTTTAAGGTGGGATATTTAAAATAGGGAAAGGATGATTTTTATCATGATGTGTTGATTAAAGAATTTTAATGGAATTATTATTGACATATGTATCAAATATGTGTCTATGTAAATATTAATCGGCTAGTGATGAAAATAAGATATGAATGAGGTTGGTGCTATACCATGAGCACTGCCTAAAAGTATAAGCAGCAACAAGTTAGATCAATTAGTGTTATTTTTGAGCAAATGTTAGCGTAACCACATGATATTCAAAGATCTGTTGCGGTGGCTTTGTGTTAACTATGGAAGCGTGCAATCGTTGAGTATTTAACATGCACCATCAAGCACCACGATCTGTGGTTCTTTTTCTGGCTGATAAAGCACCTGACAAAAGTCTCCTTCTGGCGAATAGGTGTAGTTTTCGGTGTCGAAAGAGATGGCGGCTACTCTTTCTGCATTGCTGCCAGAGTCTACTTCTTTGTTGATGACATGAAGCTCTGTTGCGTCGATATTGAGCAGTCTTCTTAGTGAGTCAACATAGGCGATTGGGTAACCATGACAAACGTAGTAGGTCTCAATCTCCGTCTTTTCAACATAGTTGCACTCATCCTCAACGCCAGCAATCGCTGACTTCGCGTAGATCATATCGATACCCGTGCGAAGGTTACCAGCCACATCATGTATTTTACTCGCCCGAGCACTTCCTTGAACGTCTAAGAACTTGACCATAGCTGTCGCCGAAACGATCGCTAAAATTAATACAGAGATGATGAGTTCTAAAAGAGTGAAGCCGTTTTGTCTGTTCATGGTTACCGATTATTTGCTCTGCTAAAGGGACGGAATGAGGGTAATCTAAATACCCAAGTCATTACAGTTAGTGGGTATAATGGTTTGGTGTTTTATTGTGTGAATTTCTAAGTAATTTTCTTTATAAACAATAGCTTAATTATTTCCTCTTACTGTTAAACGCTATGTAAGCATACGTAAGCGTACACACCCACAGCAGCCGATTGTTTAGGAAGCATTCAAACGACTTAATTTATTGATAAATAAGTCTTTAATTGTAGGATTGTCGACCATTCAAAAACTGACTTTCGACTTCATTTGAGGGAATTGGTTTACTAAATAAAAATCCCTGAAGATACTGGTATCCACAATCGATTAAGAACGCTTTTTGCGTTTCGGTTTCGACACCTTCAGCAACCACTTTTAGCCCCAATTTTTCACAGATAGCATGGGTGGCTTGGACAATCGCTTTGCTCCCTTTGTGTGAACCGTGGACGAAGCTTTTATCGAGTTTCACGGTGCTAATCGGTAAGTCATGCAACATCGACAGTGACGAGTAGCCTGTGCCAAAGTCATCAAGGTGAAGCTCTACGCCCAATTTAGAAATATCGCTTAACGCTTGCCTGACTTTACCATGCTTGAAGATCATGGAAGGTTCGGTGATCTCAAGGGCGATGCTTTGAGGTTGGATATTGTAGAAGTTCAACATTGCTAATAGCTGCTCGGCAAAGGTCGCGTGCATCTGAATACTCGAAATATTGATACTCATCATCAACTCACTATCAAACTCACGTTGCCATATCGATAGCTGTTTGAGTGCAGAGTTCAGAACCCATTTCCCGAGCGGTACAATCTGCCCCGTCTCCTCCGCTAAGCTAATAAACTCATCAGGGCCTATGTTACCTAGCTCTTTGTCTGACCATCGAAGCAAGGCTTCAAACCCTTTCACCTTGTCGCTGTTGGTGTTCATGATCGGTTGATAGTGAAGGTTGAGATCGTCGTTTTCTATGGCGCGTGCCAGTCGATGGCGGATCTCTACTTTGCGATGCAGGGTTTGTGCTAAGTCTGGGGTAAACGTTTGGAAGCGGTTTCGACCATTCGCTTTTGCAAGATGCATCGCCATACCCGCTTGCTTTAGCAATGTTTCTTGGTCAACCGCGTTATCAGGGAAATGCGCGGTACCTATGCTGCAACCGACAGATAAACTGCCGATGCCTCTGATATGGAAACTTCGGTTTAAGGCATCAATGATGCGAGAGCAAAGTAGTGGGATATTTTGATTTCGGCAGGTGTGGGCAATCACAATGAATTCGTCGCCACCAAATCGCCCTATCATGCATTTCTCATCAACCAACTGTTTAAGGCGTTCACCAACCTGTTTGAGTCGTTGGTCTCCGACAGTGTGCCCATAAGTGTCATTAACTAATTTGAAGCCATCAAGGTCGACAAACATCAATTCAAACGGTGAGCGATAGGCAATGCTGGTTTCTAGAAGGTTGCTGATCCCACGGCGATTATAAAGCTCCGTTAAACAGTCGTGTTCTGCGTTGTATCTGGCTTTTATCAGCTTCTCTTTTTGCTTTGTTGTACAGGTTAGGTTTAGCAGCAGTTCGCTTTTATCAAAGAGCCACTTTCCTTGCACATCAAAATGGTGTGCTCTGAAGGAGGAAACCTTGATAAACCAAGGCGCACCGGTTGTTGGTTCTCTATTCTGTAAACGTGTATGTACAAAAGTGATTACTATGTTTTGCGTACGGTAAATGTAGGGCTCTGATTCCAATATTGATGATCTATGACCAGTATATATACTGCCTTCGCTTTTAATAAATACTGGTGATAGGAATGTCGAAAACCAAAGTGCTCATTGTTGAAGATGACCAAGAGATAGCTCGTCTAACGACGCTTTACCTCGAAGCTGAAGGTTACAATGTTAGCGTTGTTCATGAAGGGAACTTGGCACTTGAAGCGATCCGTAGTATTGAACCTGATTTAGTGCTGTTGGACTTGATGCTTCCAGGGATGAGCGGCGCGCAAATTTGCCGTCAAGCCCGTGAGTTTTACAATGGAATGATTTTAGTGCTAACGGCTTCCGCCGATGAAATGAGCGAGGTCAGCTTGTTTAAATTTGGTGCGGACGATTACGTTGCCAAACCGATTCGTGGCCATGCCTTGTTAGCGCGAATTGAAGCGTTATTGCGTCGAGCGACTCCCGTAAAAACTGCGCAAGAAACTACGGCTGAAAAACAGTGCGATATTGTAATCAACAGCTCTGCTCAAAGTGCCACGCTCTACGGCCAAAACCTCAAGCTTACTTCTGCTGAATTTGAAATCTTAAACCTTCTCGTTAATAACATCTGTCAGGTCGTGACTCGAGACCAGTGCTGTCAGTTATTTAGAGGGATAGATTACGCGTTCAACGACCGCTCGATTGATATGCGCGTGTCTGGGTTACGCCGAAAGCTGCGCATTCACGCAAAAGACAAACAGTTGATTCGTACGGTTCGCAACAAGGGGTACATGCTGGTTGCGTAAGTTCATTGCTACGAAGCTTCGCTCGGTTTCGATGTTTGCTCGCTTATACCTTGGGATTGTGACTGGGATGTCGGCAACGATATTTTTGTTCTTGAACCTTGGTGAGGGGTACATGCGACGCACCGAGATCGAAACCTTCCTCAATGATGGCATCTACTTTGCGGAGCAGTATGTTCGTCAACACAATCAAGAAAACTCACTCTATAAAGAGCTCGATAGAACAGGCTACCAACAATTTTATATATTCAATTTACGCCTGTTGGAGAATTGGTCGGGCGAGGCGCCTTGCCAACAATGTGAGTTATACACAACCTTAAACGGTGTGCCGATATATCTAAGTGATGACAACCTCTATTCGACCGTGTTTCAGCTACCAAACTCTAAATTCAGTTTTGGGTTCAGTGAGGTAGGGGACTTTTTCTCTCCTGACATTGAATGGTACGAAGACTCAGAACGACACTTTTTGTTAGGGCTGTTGTTGGCTGTGATTGTGGCGATTGGAGTAAGTGCTTACTTACCTGTGAGGCGTTTTCAAGAAAGAATAGAGTTGCTCGTCGAGAAGCAGAAACAGTTTGGTAAGGGCAAGCTTAGTACTCGATCTGACATGGACGACATCCATCCTGTTTCTGATTTGGCCAGCAGTTTTAACTTCATGGCTGAAGAGATCGAAAGCAAAGTAAAACAAAGTCATATTTTCGCTCAAGCTATCCCACACGAAGTACGAACTCCGCTAAGTCGTATTCAACTGGCTACCGATATCCTAAGAAGGGGAGCCCCCGATAATCATCAGGTTCTTTTCGATGACATTGATACCTACATTGAGGATATCAACGAGCTCACGTCAGAAATCATCATGCTGTCGAAGTTGAATGTCATGGATAACTCTTTCTTTGAGCTCGTTAAAGTGACCTCCGATCTTCGTGAGTATTGCCTAGACCGAATTCGTTACTCGAAACTAGACAATGCCACCTTTGAATCTAAGGTACAGCTAGAGTGCAAGATTAAGTGTGATTGCTCAATGGCACGCTTGGTGTTCGATAACGTTCTCAAGAATGCGGGTAATTACACACAAGACAAAGTGTGGATGACGCT
This sequence comes from Vibrio sp. F13, assembly GCF_020806305.2. Taxonomy (NCBI): domain Bacteria; kingdom Pseudomonadati; phylum Pseudomonadota; class Gammaproteobacteria; order Vibrionales; family Vibrionaceae; genus Vibrio; species Vibrio sp. F13. The sequence continues at coordinate 768,546 of NZ_CP170176.1, forward strand.
GGATGAGAACTCAGAAAACTGGCTGGTGGTGATTGAAGACAATGGTTCTGGAATACCAGAGAATAGGCGTGATGAGGTATTCCTTCCGTTCTCTCGACTAGACTCAAGCAGAACGTCGACCAACGGTGGATTGGGGTTGGGCCTCGCGATTGCTCTATCGGCGGCTAAAAAACTTTCTTGGGATATCAAAATCGACGACAGCAACCATGGTGGTGCCAAGTTCAGTATCGTGATTCCTAAGATCGCATAAACTGTAGCTTTAAGAACTCTTCAGGCTCGTCAAATAACAAAGCCACGGACTAATACCGTGGCTTTTTCATATTCCGATTTACAAGCTAGTGACTTCTTAGTACTACTGCTTAGAGCTTAGAGCTTAGAGCGATGAAGGCCATAAATAGCGTGGTCAATGATGCGACCATTCAAGTTTTCGTTACGCGTGATGATACCTTCTAACGTGAAATGTAAGCGCTCACAAACCTTACGGCTGCTTTGGTTACCGGTTGCGGCTGATATCTCTACCTTTTCCATATCTAACTCATTGAAAGCAATATCAATCAGCTTCTGGACAACGCGCGTCACAATCCCCTTTCCTTGGTATGTCTCAGATAACCAATAACCTATCGTCACCTTTTGCTTATCATGATCAATAGTATTGAAACTGCAGTTACCGACGACCTTGTCTTGATACACGATCGCACAGGTCATGCTTTTCCCTTCCGCATAATCGTGTAGCGAGCGTTGGATGAAGATCCTAAAGTCTTGCTCGGTTTTACAATGTGGCGGCCACACGAGCCATTGGCTTAGGTACTCATTCTGGTTTTGTGAGATGTCCGCGTAGTGAGAAGCGAAGCTCTCTTCAACCAATGCGATGGAGAGTTCGTTGTCGATAACCGTTTTAAACATGTCTTTCCTTTTCTTATGGCTGCTTATTTAAGCGAATCTTAGTCGGCAGGCTATAATGTCGCATGATTTTTAATATGCAACCACTTGTAGCACGGATTTTTCGTGATACGTTAGTTCTATCACGAAACTCATTAAACCTTACAATAGTTGTGTATATAATCATTAGCTATGCATTAGTATTAGCGGCCTAAATATATAAAAAATATAAAAATGCTAGGCTTAAATAATGAATCAACATTGCCAGGACGTGACCGTGGACCTAAGGAAGGCTCTATTCGGTATTGCTAAGGCGCTTGATAACGTCGGTTTCGAAAGTAAAAATCATGGACAGAGGGTGGGTTACATCGCGTATCGGTGTGCTCTGAGTGTGGGGTGGGAAGAAGAGCAAGCGCAGCTCGCGTTTTCGTTAGGCTTGATTCACGACTGTGGTGTCTCGCAAATTGATGAACAGCTCAGTTTAACGTCTGGGTTTGTACCTGACTCAAGCTATCACCATTGTCAAAAGGGCTACCAAATCTTAAAAGAGTGCCCAGTTCTTTCTATATTTGCTAAGCCGGTTCTTTATCACCATACTCCGTGGTCTGAGCTAAGGGCTATTCATATCAGCGAGTTAGAAAGAGAACTAGCTGCCATCGTGATGCTTGCCGATAGAGTCGATTATCTATACGGCATAACCTCTTCTGATCGTTATGGAAACCTAACACCAGATGGCAAAGCGAGCATCATTGAACGTTTGACTGAACAAGCGGATGAGATGTTCGAAACCAACCTTGTGCAACACATGTGCGAGTTGGTTGATTTGGATGACTTCTGGTTTTCTATGGAGATTCCATACATCGAGAACATGAGGGATAACTTTGAACCTGTGCCATTTTTCTCCCAGCAAATGTCGCTGGATGAGACGGTGGCCTTTGCCGAGTTTATCGCCAATGTTGTTGATACCAAAAGTTCGTTTACCTTTAAGCACTCTTTAAAGGTTGGGCAGCTTTCAGAATACCTCGCCAAACAGCTGGGTTATTCCTACACCACTCAGCGCAAACTCTATCTGGCTGGGTTAGTCCATGATATCGGTAAACTGCAAACCCCTAATGACATTCTGCATAAGCCGGATTTACTCACTGAAGAAGAGTATTGCTGTATTAAACGCCATGCAACGGACACTCGATTCGCATTGCAGGAGTTGTTCAGTTCACCTCAGGTTTGTCAGTGGGCATCTAATCACCATGAAAGGTTAGATGGTTCGGGTTACCCAATGGGAAAAACGGCGGAAGAGTTGGATCAACCCAGTCGAATTGTTGCTGTGGTGGATGTGTTTCAAGCGCTAACTCAGTCTCGACCTTATCGTGGAGGCATGACGTTAGAAGAGACTCTCGCTATTTTGAGGGACCACGTTGATAACTTTAAGTTGGATCGAGAAGTGTTTGAGTGCCTTAATAAACACGCGCAATATTGCTTTGAATTATCGACAGACAAACGAATGTACGCGTTTTAACGCCACTGAATGCTTTCGAGGTGTGACGCCTAAACTCATACTCGGTCGAAATGACTAAACACCAGAAACAGAAAAGCGATAGCCGAGGCTATCGCTTTTTTTAATGGGGGCTTATCAGGATTTTTAGATCGAGATTAGTATCGCTTTAAGATCTCGATGATCGCTTGCTCAGTTTCCGCTGCGATGATGGCATCAATGTCATTATCATTTTGGAACAACTCTGATAGCGCCATAATCGTATGGATGTGGCTATCTGAGTTCATCGCCGCCAGAGTAATCGAAAGGTAAACGTCACCGTTGTCTTCTGACTCTAAATCAACACCCTTTTTGAATACCGTTACTTGCAGTGATGCTTCGTTCACACCATCTTCAGGGCGAGCATGAGGCATCGCAATTTTTGGTGCCAGAACATAGTACGCGCCGATGTCCTTGTGCTTTTGCTTGATAGCTTGAACATAATCTGTTCATTTCATAACGTTCCGTTACAAACCCTTGTTATTGACTGATGACTCAATAAATTTAACCCGATGTGTGAGCGAATTTATATAAATAACAATTATGTAAAATATTGATTTTATGAATGTTTACTCATTAAGTCGATTTTTGTTAGAACAGCCTATTCAAAACATAAGATAGGTAAATCTATGAAAAAACTCGTCAGTTTACTGCTCGCTGCAGTATCGTTAGGGCTTTCTGGTTGTGCAACGGTATTAACAGCAGAACAAAGTGCGCCTCAACTCAATGAAGTTCCACAGGAAAAAGCGTTGACCGTCGCTGTAATCGATAAGAGACCATACGTTCTCGATCATGATAAAGAGCCAAAATTTGAGGGAATTATTCGCAGTTCGTTAGGTATTCCTTATACCTACAACACGGCGACACAGCAGCCAATGTCTCAATTTTTGACTGACAGATTGGTCGCAGGCTTGAAAAAACAGCAAGTAGCTGTTGAGTCGGTTGAGACGACGCCTGAAGAGGATATCACCAAGGTTGCTGAGCAGATGAAAGCATTCGACAACAAATCGATGATGTTTGTCTTGAATGAGTGGAAGTATGACTTCCACGCATTTACGGATAACTCTTGGTACAACGTTAATGTGATTATCTATGATGAAGCTGGTAATAAGCTACTCAGCAAAAATTTCCAAGGCGAGAATGATGTACCTGATGGTGGTGCAATCATCAATGAGATGCAACTGATCTACAAACAGCGTTTTGAAGAGATATTCCGAGATGCTGAAGTGAAAAGTGCCCTGCTAAACTAGTTATTCCCACTTTGATCTCATATTTTGAAAAAGCCACACTCTGTGGCTTTTTATTTTAATGATGGTTTTTTTGCATTATTTCTTGCTGGAAAAATTAATTATTGCGAGAAGTAGTTCGATTTGTACGCTTTATGACCGCGCGATCGTTTGCGTCAAAAAATGTGATGAAAGTCTCACTTAACTGTTTATACTTCTTTTCCGGTTTTAAGCCGGTGCTTAGCCAATACAAGCCGTCACATGGATATGTGAATGACCCCACGGACCGGACCAGCTACGTTCCACTGCTTGTATAAGGTGATTTTTTACATGAACAACTCGTTGTTACATTCGCTAACCCTGTTAGCTCCTTCATCGCGTAGCGTTTTGCTTGCGGTTCTTTGTCCTGTTCCTTTGATGTCATTTGCTTGGCTCATGTTCACTCTTTAAGGGTTACTAGGACACATTATGAATATTCTATTTGGTTTTGTCGGTGTTCTTGCACTGATTGCTTGCGCGTACCTGTTATCTGAAAGTCGTTCTTCAATTAACTGGAAAACGGTCTCTCGTGCACTATTACTTCAAATCGGTTTTGCAGCCTTAGTCTTGTATTTCCCATGGGGACAATTGGCGCTAACAAGCCTAAGTAATGGTGTTTCTAGCCTGCTTGGTTTTGCAGACGTTGGTATCGCATTCCTTTTCGGTGACCTTGCTACTGAAGGCTTCATTTTCGCGGTTCGCGTACTTCCAATCATTATCTTCTTCAGTGCTTTGATCTCTGCGCTCTATTATTTAGGCGTTATGCAGAAAGTGATTCAAATCTTGGGCGGAGCGGTGCAAAAACTGCTGGGTACAAGTAAAGCTGAATCTCTGGTTGCTACAGGTAATATCTTCCTTTCTCAGGGTGAGTCTCCTCTTCTTATTCGTCCCTTTTTAAAGTCTATGACTCGTTCGGAACTGTTTGCTGTAATGGCAGGTGGTATGGCGTCGGTAGCGGGTAGTGTACTTGGTGGTTATGCTGGCCTTGGTGTTGAGCTTAAATACCTTATCGCTGCAAGCTTTATGGCGGCTCCGGGCAGTCTGTTAATGGCGAAGATCATTGTTCCTGAGCGCAGCACACCAAGTGATTACGACCATATCGAACTAGATAAAGCTGACCAAAGCAACGTGATTGATGCATTGGCAAGCGGCGCGATGAACGGTATGAAGGTTGCGGTAGCGGTTGGTACTATGTTGGTTGCATTCGTGAGTGTGATTGCGATGGTCAACACTGGCCTAGAAAGCCTAGGTGAAACGTTCGGTTTTGCGGGCATTACGCTGCAAGCTATCTTCGGTTACCTGTTCTCGCCTCTTGCATGGCTGATCGGTATCCCGAGTGATGAAGTATTGATGGCAGGTTCTTACATCGGTCAGAAGATCGTTATGAACGAGTTTGTTGCTTTTATCGACTTCGTTGAGAACAAAGCTCTGTTATCTGAACACAGCCAAGTGATCGTGACTTTTGCTCTATGTGGCTTTGCTAACATTGGTTCTATCGCGATTCAGTTAGGTTCAATCGGTGTTATGGCACCAGAGCGCCGTGCTGAAGTTGCAAACTTAGGTTTGAAAGCTGTAGCTGCTGGTACGCTAGCAAACCTAATGAGTGCATGCTTAGCGGGTATTTTCATCCTGCTTTAAGCTATATTCAGTTAAAGCGGACACTTTACTTACGGAGTTAACGTAAGGAGGGTGTCCGCTTTTTTGTGCCTGTTAATCAGGCGAAATCAGGTTTTGGCCGTCGACTGTGATTTGTCTATCGTGAGTAAAAGCTCACTCGGAAGAGTAATAGAGCCAGTTCCTTTTATCCGATATACTTGAATATCATCAGGTTGCGATTAATAACATTCGGCTTCGATTAAGAACATTCGATTTCGATTGAGAACATTCGGTTCCGACTAAGCATATCCGCTTTCGATTAGGAACAATAGCAACCAAGCTAAATTAATCAAGGGTCTCTCCATGAACATTCGCGTTCTCATCGGTCTTATTGTTACCTTCATTGGCTTGTTTGCGATGGTTTACCTAATTGCTGGCGGCGCTCAGTTTCCTATCTACCAGTGGCCAAAAGAGGCTTATCTCGGTTTGGTGTTCAGCGTGGTGTGGGGGGCTGGTGTCGCAGCGTCTGTAGCGTATTTCTTCTCGGCATTGGTGTTTGTTACTGTCGCCGTGGTTTGCTATGCGATCGGTTATAAAATCGGTGGGCTCTTTTCTTCAAGTTCTAAAGCTTAATCTTATCAAGGTGTGCTGATGTTCATTGAAGTAGGGCTGATTTGAATGCACTGGCTCGATCGTTGGAAGGTGTATCGCTATCATCGGAAACAAACTAACCGCTCGAATGGCGACAAGGCTAAAGCTTTAGGTTGGACTAGCGAAGAGAGTCAATTGTGTCGCTTTGAAGTAATCGCTCGTGCGGCGGACTTCGAAAAGAAGAGTGTTTTAGATTTGGGTTGCGGCTATGGCGAGCTGTTTGAACTGCTCGACAGCATCTATCGTATTCAATCTTATACCGGCGTTGACCAACACGCAGGCTTTCTTAAGAAGGCGAAGCAAAACTACACAGAAGATCGTTGTCAGTTTTTGGCGGGTGATATGAGCAAAATGAACCTTGAGGCGCACGACATTGTCATCGCTAGTGGTTCACTGAACTACATCTCTCGTGATTCTGATTATCTGACAAACATGATTACTCGCATGTATGAACTGGCGAATCAGACGGTGATTTTTAATCTTCTCAACTCAAGCCAGTATCCTTCGCGTAATACCTTGATGAGTTATCACCCTCAAGGTGTCTATCGTTTCTGTAAAACGCTCTGCGATGATGTCTCTTTAACGGAGGGCTACGCAGAAGGGGATTTTACGATAGTGATGAACAAAGCCGTGTCAGGAGCTTGATGTCGTCTTTGTTTTTATCTTTACGCAGGTTTTGATATTAACAACTTTTGATACGAGTACTGACGTAGTAAACAGCAAAAAGCCGCAGCCTTGAAAGGTATGAGGCTTTTTGGGTTCTATGATGAACCTAGGCTAGGTATGTTGCTAGTTCTTCGGTGGTTGGTTTTTAATGAGTCCGTAAGGGATGTTAGTAAACACCTTAGGGTTGCCTTCATAAGTCGGCGCTTCATTCACTTGCTGCCAATCGAGTAGCATGATTGCTAATACGTTGCGGTGTTCACCGTACTCAAGGTCAAAATCGCCAGTAATTGAAGGGATCATGCCTTGTTTCTCATCGATTGAAGCTTGAATCGCGAGTCGAGTTTTCTCTAGAACTGGGTCATCTTCTAAACCTGCCAATAAGAAGGTTAATCCAACCTCAGCAATCACATCTTCTTTCGCACGCAGCAGAATCGTATCGATGTTTTCTCTAAAGTAATCGTAGATCCATTGATGGTCTTGTTCGCTTACTTGATGTTGGTAATATTCTGAGTCGCCGAAGATGACGTGTGTCATACCATAGATCTTATTGCCGAATTGCTGGCTTGAGAGTTTTTTGTCTTTATCGTCTGGATACGCTTTTTTGAAGGTATCGACAAACTCATCAACGACATCCTGCTCACCCAGTTGGCGCAACCAGTAAACCTGATTCGCTAATTGAGCGGCCCACGCTTTCACCATGTCTTCATTGGTCACGTATCGTGAGAAGTCATAGCGACGAATGATTTCGCGTAGCTTGGCATCGTTCTTGTGTTCTAAACCGTATTCGTTAGCACGAGCCATAGAGCCTAGAAGGTCAACACCAAGGTAAAGGTATTCAGGCATGTGCTTGGTGATGTTGTAGCGTCGAATACTGCGCTCATCGTTATCACCAATATAAGATGCAACTCGCTTCTCTGAGTAGAGTACGATTTGTTCCATGGTTTGAACGTCATTCGACAGGGTGCTGAGCTTGCTTGCCACTCGAGCCATGTCGCTCCACACCGCCGCTGAATACTTATCGTCTAATGTTTGACGATACATGCGCAGCCCGTAGTGACCTTCTTTGAATGCAGGCAGGGTGTAAAGCTGGCTTTCGTAGGTGGTGCGAATTAGGTCTGCAGATTGCTTGAAAGATTGTTCTTGAGAATTGAGCGAATCTGCTTGGGATTGAACGTTCACTGCGGTTGGCGCTTGAACGTTTTCTTGTGCGTGAACGGCAACCGAGGCTGATAGCAATGTACACAGTGTGATAGTTTTTAACTTCATGTCGTGAGGTACCAAGCTGATTATTAGTCTATGTAAAATAACATTGATGAATCCTTCAATGTAAGCGTTGAGTCAATACAATGTAAGCTTTATAAGGTTCACTAACCCTTTTTGATTAAACCATTCGTTTAGTAAAGAAGTTTGAAGTGATGGATCACTCAATATTTGATAGATAGTCGACGTCAGTATGGATTTTTAATGACTTAGCGGCATACTGGGGCAATAAGCCAGAAATGAGCCGTTATAAGGCAGTATATAGAACAATAGTGTTAGAGGTTCGTAAATGCCAAGTGGTTCTAGCAAGCAGTGGTCTGCCAGAGTAGTATCTTTTCTTTTTTTCCTTGCGATAGTAAGCGCAATTGAGTTCTTTCATGCCAAGCAATTAACTTTTCTTAAAAACGAATCGTATTCAGAGGCAAAAAAGCAACTATCCATTATTCGTTCTCGGATTGAAGCCGCGATCGTGTCAGATATGTATATCCTCAATAATTTCTCGACCTTAGTGACCATCAACCCCGATGGTGAGGTGAAAAATTGGGATAAGATTGCTGAGAATATCATTCAAGATGGCTTCCATATTCGACTTATCGGACTCGCCAAAGACGACATTCTAAACTTTGTTTACCCGATGGAAGGTAATGAGCAGATTCTCGGTATTAATTATCGTGATCACCCAAATCAATGGGAGTCGGTTGAGATAGCCCGTAATCTTGGCAACACCTTTATTGCCGGTCCTTTTGAGCTGTTTCAAGGTGGACAAGCCCTCATTGCACGCACTCCGATCTTCCGAGACCCGCCTTTCAATCAAGATTACTGGGGTGTCTCCAGTGCTGTTATCGGTTTAGATGAGCTGTTTGAAGATGTTGGAATCGGCAAGATAGAGAACAAGTATGAATTAGCAATTCGTGGTGCAAACAGTTCAGGGAAAGATGGCGCTGTCTTTTATGGCACTCAGGATGTGTTCGATAATGCGTTCGCCACTGAACAGGTGAGTTTCCCATACGGGGGTTGGTACCTTGCTCTCTCCGGTAACGAACATGTATTGATGGATGAGCCTTGGTATCGAATCCAAGCGGTAAGGCTGGTAGGCTACTCCATTATATTAGTGTTGGCGTTTGCCTTCTTTACTATTTATCGTCTGTACCGGATTGCAGATAGCCGCTCTATGCATGATGAGCTAACGATGTTACCGAATCGTCGATACTTCATGTATAGCCTCAAACAGGCCTTCAAAACCACTCAAAAACAGAGAGCGAGAACCTTTGCCGTTGTAAATATCGACCTCGATGGGTTTAAAGCAATCAACGACACTTATGGTCACGCGGCAGGCGATCAGGTATTGATTGAGTGTGCTAACCGCATCAGAAGTGAGCTGCGTGTTTCAGATATCGTCGCAAGGATAGGCGGTGATGAGTTCTTGGTCTTGTTGCCACGCATTATCGATGATCAACACGTATCGTCGATCGTGACTAAACTACGAAAGGCGATATGCTCGGCACCAGTTGTGTACGACGCGCACTCTATTTATCTCAGAATCAGTGTGGGTTGGGTTATTCACAATAACAACTACAATGATGTCGATGCGCTCTTAAAAGCCGCTGATGAAAAAATGTACGAACAGAAGCGACAAGTTATCTAGGTTGAATTTTAGCTGCGATTAGAATTTAGTTGCTGAATGGGGGGAAAAGCCTCAGAATACCGCGCTTTGCTCCGTATCAATGTATTTGATGAGCAAAAGCTGAAGCAACGCACTTTTTAACGTGTTGCTCATACTAAATGTTATTCAACTGAGAAAATAATCTATGAGTTTTACCTCCCTTGGCCTTTCTGAACCGATCCTTAAAGCTATTGAAGCACAAGGTTACGATAAGCCATCACCAATACAAGAGAAAGCCGTGCCAGCTGTCCTAACGGGCAAAGATGTTATGGCCGCTGCTCAAACAGGTACAGGTAAAACTGCAGGCTTCACGCTACCTATTCTTGAAATGTTATCGAAAGGTACTCGCGTACGTCAGAACCAAGTTCGTGCGCTCGTGCTAACGCCAACTCGTGAGCTTGCTGCGCAAGTGAATGGCAGCGTAGTGAAGTACGGTATTAACTTACCGCTGACTTCGACGGTAGTGTTTGGTGGTGTGAAGATTAACCCTCAGATGCAAAAACTGCGTAAAGGTAGTGACGTGTTGGTGGCAACACCTGGTCGTCTACTTGACCTATACAACCAAAATGCAGTGCGTTTTGACCAACTAGAAATCCTAGTGCTAGATGAAGCGGACCGCATGCTAGACATGGGTTTCATCCGCGATATTCGTAAGATCTTAGCTTTCTTGCCTAAGAAGCGTCAGAACCTACTGTTCTCAGCGACGTTCTCTGATGATATCCGCAGCTTAGCGAAAGGCTTGGTGAACAATCCTGTTGAGATTTCAGTAAGCCCTGCAAACTCAACGGCAAAAACGGTTGAGCAAAGCATCTACCCAGTAGACAAAAAGAAAAAGAGCGCAATGCTAGCGAAGTTAATCAAAGATAACGATTGGCAACAAGTGTTGGTGTTCAGCAAGACGAAACACGGTGCGAACAAGCTTGCTCGCTTCCTTGAAGAGCAAGACATCACTGCTGCACCTATCCATGGTAACAAGAGCCAAGGTGCACGTACTAAAGCCTTAGAGAACTTCAAAACAGGTAAGGTACGAGTACTTGTTGCAACTGATATCGCCGCTCGTGGTATCGATATCCCGCAACTGCCTCAAGTAGTTAACTTCGATCTTCCTCATGTATCAGAAGACTATGTACACCGTATCGGTCGTACTGGCCGTGCAGGTGAAGTAGGTAAAGCGATTTCATTGGTTTGTGCTGATGAAGTGGGTGAGCTGTTCGGTATTGAACGCCTGATTCAACAAGTGCTAGAGCGTCGTGAACTGGAAGGTTTCTCTCCAGTAAACAAGTTGCCTGAGTCTCGCTTGGATTCACGTCCAATCAAGCCTAAGAAGCCGAAGAAAGCAAAACAGCCACGTGAGCATGCCGATGGTCAACGTTCTGGTGATAACGCTCGCGGGCACAAGCCAGCAGGTAAGAACAAGCGTCATGTAGCTGGCAATGGCTCAGCGCCAAAACGTAAGCCAACATCTGGTAAGAAACCTGCTGAAAACAACTCAGCTGCGACAACTGAAGATAAATCAGTAAGAAACAACGGCAGCAACTTTAAACGCGGTAGTGCGGGCAATAAACCTGCTGCAAATAACGCAGGTGCTCAGAACACTCTGAGCAAACCTAGCAGCGCGGGTAAACCTGCAGGCAAACCTAAGAAGTCTGGTTACGGCGGTAGCTACGGCCCAAGCAAGTCGTCAAATAAGCCGACAAGCAACAAACCTTCGACAAACAAACCGTCTCGAAGCCGTTCTAAGCCAGCTCCTCAGAAGTAATCTTTTCTGAGATATTGAAAGAGCAATGAACAGGAGTCGCTTTATAAAAAGGCGTCTGGTGGGTTAAGTTCTTTCTGTCATAGAAATCGAATAAGCGCGAATATTGAATCTCAATGTTCGCGTTTTTTTATGGGCGCTGTTTGGGGTGTTGTTGATGTTGAGTAGCCGTTTATGTTGAGCAACCTAGGGAGAGGTTTATTGCTGTTTAAAGTGATTGAATCTAAGGGAAATATGGCATTTTTGGGAAGGGTAATGAATCTTTAATGATTTATTAATAACAACATAATCACTAGCGTTTTTGTTGAGTTTCGCAATTTGCAATTCCAGTTTGCAAAACAAACAAGGATATACGGCTAATACGTGTCCAGATGCGTAGTAAATACGTGTTTTAAAAGTTGGCACGCATGCTGCATTAGTAATGGTGACCCTTCTTAAGCCGAGGGTCACCTAGCCAACTGACGTTGTTAGTGAACCTTTTTTGTTCACACAAAATATATGACCAATCACCCTTATTGTGATTGGTTTTTTTTTGCCTGAATTTTAGGTTCTATTTTTTGTTATTACTTTTTTACTCACCACACTTCGAGTAACAGCTTGGCTGGCGTGGGCATTCTCCACCTCTGGAGCAGATAAGCCTCGCCTCTGTCTCAATCCCACGTTCAATCCAATTTATATTTAGAATCTTGGCTATTGTCGTGAGATCTTTCTTGATGTTACGCGGAATTACCACAGAGCCACCATTGTTAACGCATGACGCTTTAAGCTGCTCTGCTATGTCTCTTGAATTACCGCCTTGAGCATCAATCGCAGGGTTGAGATCTATACCAGCACACAGCACACGATTGTTACCCGCAGGATCCGTCATATTGATGGATTCACAGCAGTAGATCCTTGGCTCATCACCCACGTTCAAAATGGATATTTGAGCCGAGCTTCCCGCTCGAGGTTCTGATAATCGACGGAACACAGCCCAATGTTGACATGGGTCAGCGACCGTTCTCATATTTCCCCAAGGCAGTGGAATCCCGTTTCCGCGATATACCGCCTTGAGTTTCCCCGGCCCATAAGCATCAAAGTAGTGCCAGTGAGGGTAGGGCGATACTACAGTCATTCGACGCATCGCAACAGAGGGGGAAACCCCTGCTCTTTTGTGAACGTCGATTTCGTAACCAGTGCGGTCGAGTAGCTGTCTAAACGGAACTTTCGGACACAGAAGTGCACCAGCAAAGAAGCTAGATTCAAAGTCTCGCCATGCTTGAAGAATATCTTGGGAGTTGAGCTGTGAAGATCCCGATATCTGGTTGTCGTCCCACGTGTTGTTGTTACCGACCGACAACACACTCTTTAGGCCCTCTTTGCTGTGCAGAATGCAATGACCGATATAAACCGAAAGGTCGTATTTCAGACGGGTTGGGTACTCTTTAAGGATCTCGTTTAAGAAGATAGTACCGGGAGGCTCAAAGAAGGATGTCACCAACTGCTTAGCGTTAATTCCGAGCTCATCGACTACGTCTTGCGGCGTTCGCGTTACCCAGCGGATGTTGATTCCTAGGCTTCTAGCGATGTCTATCAGGTCTTCTACGCTGAGGTTAAGACGTTTTAAGCCTACTTCTTCCGCAGCGCGCTCAAGGTCAGGGAAGTGGTTCTGGTTGCTCTCTTGGTGTGCTCGAATCAAGAGGTGCGCAAACTGGCGGCCTGAAATGCCCGTTTGTGACAGCATCTCAGGAATCGCAATTTGCAGGATGTCGTTTGAGAATAGGAAGCTCGGCTCGAGCGCCATGCCACTTATCCCACCACGATTCCCCTTATCAGGAGCAATGGCTTGTTGTTCAGATTCGTCGTCGAGGAACCACGTCGGATTCTTCTGAAAGACCTGTGCAATCACTTCCAGCATATCGATGCTCGGAACCCGCTTTCCACGTTCAATCATTGAAAGGTAAGAAACGGAAGGAGCACATTCTGGGTCGATTCTAATACAACGCGCAGACAGGTCTTCCATCGTTAAATGGTTACGTTTTCTTAGGTTACGTATTTTCGTACCTAGGAAATGTGACTGACGAACTAAACTTTTTGACAAGGCCATATTTGTAAAATTCACATTGTAAAATTTTTGTTGTGAAATTGTATGTAAAAAAGCGCTAATCTACAAACTAAGCAATTCACAAAATGACAAATAAATTAAACGTTAGTTTGGAATAATTGCTCTAGGACACATTTTTGCTGTAGAAATCGGTGGTTATCACCGGACTGGTCAAGAGGGAAAGACTATGAATATGCTTACATTCGATAAAACAGAAATCCAAAAACAATCAAAGCCATTTATCGCTGAAGCTGTCTTTGCCGTGGAGACAATCAATGCTAATCAGCAAACTGAAAAGCAAGTGAAAGCAAAGCAGCTGCTTGATCGACTATTCCCACTAGAGAATGGCTCACATCAAGACGTAACCAGCTACGTAGTCGATTACCGCCATATTATGGCTTACTTTAAAGACGGTCAGCACAGCGGTCTGAAGCACCCTAAGCAGTTTGTAGCGTACATGGGTGAGAAGAACGACCCAGACTCTATCTTGTTTCGAGATGGCAGTGGCAGCCACCTAGAGGTGATGTTTGGTTGCCACAAAGGGACAGGTTGTATTGAGCTAGTAGAAATTGATGATATTCAGTTGGAATCATGCACCACGTTTGGCCAATCACCAATGGAAGCAACAACCACAATGCGTGAAGAGACCATTGCAGCGATGCGCCACTGGATCAGTTTGATTCAAGGTGACGCAAAGGGTAAACCAAAGGCATGCAGTGAAGATAAAGAGTTCAGAGCAAAGAGTGGTGAAGACTACTGCTTGAATTATTGCTTCCAGATCTAACGGTGAATCCTAGTTAGCTAAAGTAATTTATACAACTAAAGAAAAAAAAGCCCCGAAGATAATGAACTTTGGGGCTTTCTAGTCTCAATACGAGCCGACTAATATGTCGATAAGAGCATTGTTGGTGTGTTTTACAAAGGCATGACTCGGTTACGGCCAAGTGATTTCGCTTCATAAAGTAGCTTATCAGCACGTTCAATCAGCGATTGAGCTGATTCGCCGGGTTCAAGTTCAGCGACACCAAACGATGCAGTGATACTGCCGACTTGTTGACCACTGCGGCGATCTTTAATCGACAGCTTTTCTAGAGAGCGACGATTGGTATCAGCGAGTTGACGAGCAATACGCAAAGACTTGTTAGGCACAATCAGCGCGAACTCTTCACCACCAAATCGATAGGCAGAAATACCTTCACGGCAACTTAACTTCAGCTTGCGAGCGATCGCTTTAAGCACCATATCGCCAAACAAGTGGCCATAGGTGTCGTTGAAATTTTTAAAGTGGTCGATATCGAGAAGAATCAGACACAAAGATTGTTGTGCTTCACACAGGGTTTCTATGTCACGGTCGAAAGAGCGACGGTTATAGAGTGTGGTTGTACTATCGAAAAGCGCATCTTTCTGAACTTCTACTAACTGGGTTTTTAGCTTGGTGATCTCTGAGGTTGCAGAGTTTAGCTGAGAGTTTAAAAACTGAGTAGAGTGACGAATATGACGGGATTCAGACACCAGCTGTCGAACTAAGGACATGACTTCATCAATAGATAGGCTTTCATTATCAACACGAGCCAAGTCCTCGAAGCTTTTATCGATCATGTCAGAAAAAGCGGAGGTGTCGGTCAGGGTGTCATTCATTGAATTGGAAACTTCAGAAACTAACAGTTCCAAATTAGCGCGAAGGTCATTGATATTGGTTTCGGATTTGCTGGCAACATAATTGTTGTATAGCTGCTCACCAACGGCAGGAGGACAAATACCGTAGTGTTCTAAAACACCATCCATGTCTTGAGTCAGCTGGGGAATAGCGTTATCGACATAGGTGTACCAAAGTGCGTAATTTGCAGGTGTCGTTGACACCCTGTTCTTCATCATAAGAGGCACCGCTTTTTTTAGATTTGCGGTGGATTTCTGAAATTCGTCTTTGTTCATTATTTTTACTGCAGATACCAAAACAACTAAGCCACTTGCGAACAAGGTTAGCGGATTTCGAAGGTCTTTGCTTTAAAAATTATATGATTAGTGGATGAGGGTTGGATAAATAACTCATTTTTATTATGAATATCGATTGCGTATTCATAAGCGTAATCTAATGGATTGTTCTTTAACCATATTTGGGCTTATCAAACTTTCGGTGTAGCGTGAGTTAGTATCAAAAGATTATACCAATTAAAGTAAAAATGTGATCTAATTAAGATTGATGAATTATTGTGAAATTTAGCCATGGATAGCCTTAATAACACTGACTTCAAAAAGCTTGCGAGCCAGCAAAAAACCATTCAGATGAAGATGCGTTTACTTGCGCTAGCACACTTTAAAGACGGCCTCTCTCGTACACAAATTGCAAAATCTCTCAAAGTCAGTCGAACCAGTGTCAATAAATGGGTTCGGATTTTTTTTGAAGAAGGCCTAGAAGGACTTCAAGAAAAACCTCGGACTGGTAGGCCTGCATACCTCACCGATGAGCAGCGGGCTCAACTCAGTGCCTTCATAAAAAAAGAAGCTGAATCACCTTCTGGTGGCCGCCTTGTTGGAAGCGATATACATGACTACATCGTTAAACACTTTGACAAGCACTACCACCCTAATTCCATCTATTATCTCCTCGACCACATGGGTTTTTCTTGGATAACTTCTCGTTCCAAACACCCTAAACAATCACAGCAAATACAGGACGATTTTAAAAAAATTCCAAATCGAAACGATCCTTAAGATCCCCGGCCATATTGGGCTAGAGAGTGTTGATGTCTGGTTTCAAGACGAAGCTAGGTTTGGTCAGCAGAACACAACAACACGTCTTTGGGCTACTCGTGGAACGAGACCTCGCGTAGTAAAACAGCAGCAATTTGAATACGCTTATTTGTTTGGCTCAGTGTGCCCATCGAGAGGGATTGGTGAGGCAATGGTCGTCCCTTGGGTTAACAAAGACATCATGATAAACCATCTAGAGCAGATATCTAAAGTCACAGAAAAAGACCGTCATTCAGTGGTAATAATGGATGGCGCAGGATGGCATACCGATGATATTGCTAACCCATTTGATAATGTCAGTATTATCAAATTGCCGCCATACTCACCAGAGCTTAACCCTATAGAGCAAGTGTGGAGTTGGTTAAGGCAACACTATCTAGCAAACCAAAACTTCATTGATTATAACGATATTGTTTCGAAGGTCTGTAGCGCTTGGAATGGATTTCTTGAGTGCAAAGATCGCGTCACAAAAATGTGTACAAGAGATTGGACTGACCTGATCAGTTAATTTTCCGGATTGGTATTACTGAGAATTAAGTGTTGTCTAGGGAAGTGCATACAAAAAGTGACGTAAATTGATCGTTGAGCTTTAATTGAGAAAGTCTAGGTTGAGGACGCTTGGCTGGTGATTTGCATTTGTTCAGAGTTTACGGGGGAAAGCCTGTATCGAGAGGGGAAATGTTTATAAGCAGGCATAAAAAAGCGCCGATAAAAATCAGCGCTTTAAAATTCTTTTTAGCTATAAGAGCTAATTATTGAGCAACAACGTTTGCTGCTTGTAGGCCTTTTTGACCATTTTCAACTTCGAAAGAAACCTTTTGGCCTTCTTTCAGAGTTTTGAAGCCTTCAGAAACGATTGCACGGAAGTGTACGAATACGTCAGCGCCGCCGTTGTCTTGAGAAATGAAACCGAAACCTTTCTCTTCGTTAAACCATTTTACAGTGCCAGTATTTGTGTTAGACATAATTTGTCCCTTATTCATAAATTTTCTAAGTTGTTGATTGCATTTAATGCAATGCGCTGATAATTGAATTATTTAATATTGCTAAGAAATAAGGAAAAACTACTTACAAAAACGGGTAACGATTTTACATGTCAATTTTTTACTATTCATCTAACTTAAATAACTCCGGCTAACAGAGCGAGAGCATGTTAACACAGTCTTTTGAGATGTACACGCATTGCTTAAGAAATTTGTGCTTTTTTTGTCATACCGTGCGAATGTACAAGATTTACACTGATTTAGTGATAGTTTTGTCGCTTCGTCCAACACAACAAAAGGAAGCATCTCAGCTTCCTTTTGATCATTAGTATAGACGATATTAACGCTTAAAGTTGATATCTTCAGTTTGATCTAAATTTATTTTTGTTTTCGCTGGTTGAGTCTCTGCAATCACCTTACCGTGGCGTATTGAGTACTGCACTGGTACTTGGCGGCGTACTGCATCAAAGCCATTGTCAGCAGGAAGAATCAGCAAGCTACCTGGCTTACCTTCTTCGATACCGAAGTTGTCTTGAATGTTCAATGTGCGAGCAGAGTTCTTGCTGATCAAATCAAGTGAGTTGTTGATTTGGTCGTAGCCCATAACCTGTGTTACATGCAGTCCCATGTGCAGAACTTGAAGCATGTTCGCTGTGCCCAGTGGGTACCATGGGTCAAACACATCATCGTGGCCAAAACAAACGTTGATGTCTGCTGCTAGCATCTCTTTAACGCGCGTTACACCGCGGCGTTTCGGGTAATCGTCGAAACGGCCCTGTAAGTGAATGTTCACTAGCGGGTTTGCCACGAAGTTGATACCAGACATCTTCAATAGACGGAATAGGCGAGATGTGTAAGCACTGTTGTACGAACCCATTGCAGTGGTGTGGCTAGCAGTTACTTTCTCGCCCATTTCAAACTTATGAGCAAGGGCTGCTAATGTTTCCACAAAGCGAGACTGTTCGTCGTCGATTTCATCACAGTGAACGTCGATCAGACAGTCGTACTTGCGTGCAAGCTCGAACACATAATGCAAAGATTCAACCCCGTATTCACGAGTGAATTCGAAGTGAGGGATAGCACCGATAACGTCAGCGCCGATCTTCACTGCTTCTTCAAGCAACTCTTTGCCGTTAGGGTATGAAAGAATACCTTCTTGAGGGAATGCAACGATCTGGATGTCGACCCACTCTTTCATCTCTTCACGAACTTCAACCATCGCTCTTAACGCAACGAGTGTTGGGTCAGACACATCAACGTGTGTACGAACGTGTTGAACACCGTTAGCTATCTGCCATTTCAGTGTTTGCTTGGCACGAGACTTTACGTCTTCGATTGATAGCAGTTCTTTGCGCTCAGCCCAACGCTCAATACCTTCAAACAAAGTGCCAGAGATGTTCCAGTTAGGCTCACCAGCAGTTTGAGTAGTATCTAGGTGGATGTGCGGTTCACAGAAAGGAGTAACTGCAATGCCACCTTCAGCATCAAGGATGTCGCCTTGATGATTGATTTGCGCGCCATTATCGAGAATGCGAGAAAATTGACCATTTTCAATCAGAATCTGTTTCAAGCCTTCTTGGTCTTGAAGTTTCGCGTTCTTGATTAATAAGGTTGTCATAGTGTGTCCTTAAGCGGCCTGAGATTTCAGAGCTTTTTTGTTCAATAGAGGATTAAGCACGAGGTAACTGATTGCACCACCTAACACTGCGTTCAAAGGAACAACGCCAGGTAGGAAGTGACCAGCGGCTACGCCTGTTGCTACCGCGATAATGCCAGCCCAGTTAACGGTTTGGAACTCTGCATTTGCAAAATCTTTGTAACGTTTACGGTTCGCGAAGAAGTCGGCGATGATTACGCCACCAATTGGTGGAATCGCCAGCGAAAGGAAGGTTAACCAACCAACGAAGTTGTTGTATAACCAAAGTGCGAAAATCGTACCGATAATGCCGTTAATGATTGACATTGTAGTACTTGAGCGACCAGTGATGTTAGATAAACCCAAACCGGATGCATAAAGTGCATTTTCATTGGTTGTCCAGATATTCAAGCCAAGCACGATGATGGCTGGAAGCAGCAGACCTTGCGCGATCATCACATCTGAAATATCAGCCTGACCGGTTGCTGCTGCTCCTGCTGCGCCGAAGATAAACATCAGCGAGTTACCGATGAAGAACGCAACCATAGTAATTAATACTGCGCTTGCTGGCTTTTTACCAAAGCGAACGAAATCGGCCGTTAACGTACCCGCACTTACGAACGAACCTACAACCATTGCAAGAGCCATTGAAAAGTCCATTGGCGTCTCTGGTTTAATAAGTTGCAATTGCTCTAGTCCACCAACACTGTCTACCGCAGTCAGTACTGAGTAACCACCCAGAATCGCAATCGCAGGCACTGCAATCGCTGAAAGCACCATTAGCGCTTGAATGCCGAAGTACACTGTACCCGTCATCAATAAGCCAGATACGATAATCAAGGTGTTGGTATCAATGCCCGTTGCTTTTTGTACTGGAATAGCAAACATCGCAACACCCACACCAAACCAACCGACTTGTGTACCACCAAGTAAAGCAGAAGGAAGCCATGAGCCTTTAGTACCGAAAGAGAAACGAGCAAGGAGGTGGGTAGAGAGGCCAGTAGATGAGCCGATGTAGCCAAGAAAAGAAGTGTAAATACCGAGGATTAGGTTACCGATGAGAACGGCGAGGAAGAAATCGTTGAATGAAAGACCTGTCCCGAGTGAACCACCTGTCCACATACTTGCAGAGAAGAAAGTGAGTCCAAGCATTACCATGGTGAGTGAAGCGACTCCTTTCCTAGCCGATGTAGGAACCGGCCCTAGACTGTAGTTATTATCAGCAGCCATTTTTTACCTCCGCAAATGATCAAAATTAAAATTAACGGTCGCCGTATTGCAGGCAAACTTGCGCATTATGGTGATATAAATCACATAGTCAATGCTAATTTTGTCAATAATTGCCCATAAAAACCAGTTATTGCAGTAATTGTCTTGTAAAACATAGGGTTATTTTCTGTCTTTATTTAAAAAAAACAAATAGAAAACGTTTTCTATAATGCGTTGGTTATCTGCTGTTCTTGGTTGGCTATGAATGCTTATTATTATACGTCTGAATGGGTGTCTGTATCGAAAAAGAGGGCGGTTGGCCAAACTGCAGGCAAAAAAATAGCCAATCGCAATAATCGCAATTGGCCTATATATTTTGTGAACAAGAATAGGTTCACTAACAACGTCAGTTGGCTAGGTGACCCTCGGCTTAAGAAGGGTCAATATATACATTGCAGTTAGTGTGCCAACTTTTAAAACCACGTAAAACGGCAGTTTTATAGCAATCTGGTGCGTATTTGAGCGTTTAATTTGCGTTTTTGAAATACCCAATTGCAAAATGCAATTGCGATTTGCAACTTTAGAGTGTTTATTCGTTTTTCGGGTTTGTGTTCTTTCTGGCGACGAATGGTGAAATAAACAAAAAGCCCGTGCGATCTAAGAGCGCACGGGCTTGGGTATTGTTTCACCAATAGGAAGTATTAGATGGAGTAGAAGAAGTACAGTTGAGACTTCATTCTAATGATGATCCCGCGTATTACGTCTAGGAACGCCATAAAGCTGATAGGCTTCTCACCGCTTACCCACGCTAATCCGACAGAGCCAACAGGAATATCGTAACCCTCTGCCTCATCAATTTTTAAACGAACAAAGTGGTGCTTGTTCTGAAGGTTTTTGCCTGTGGTAACACGAACCTGCTCATCGATACCCAGCAAACTTGCTTGCGCTTCACCAGTGGCTTCTACAATGCCTTCTACGGTTGCAGAGAACACTTTTCCTGGGTATACCGCTGTCGCAAATTCCGCAGGTTGACCGACCTTAATATTACGAATCGCTTGGTGGTTAACTCGCATCAGCACGTACTTCTCTTCGGTATACATCTGGATACGAGGCATCATTGAAACACGCTGACCTTCACGAAGAATAAAGTTCGTTACAAAGCCGTCAGTCGGTGCCGTGACTTTGGTGCTGTTCAAGTCCCATTGTGCTTGTGCCAGTGTTGCCTTTGCTGAATCGACCTCAGTTTGCTTCTTGCTCACATTGGTTTCAGCTTTGTGGATGTTCAACTTCGCATTCTCGGCATCGACTTCTTTCTTGCTAAGCTGAGATTCCAATGTCGTAACGTTATACGTCGCTAAGTCTACCTTTGCTGTTTGTTGGTCGATGTCAGTTTCAGTGATCGTATGTTCTACCACTTTGTTTTGCTTCTGGTAACGATCAAGCGTCTTTGACTGCAGTACTAAGTCTGTTTTAGCCGAATCTATTTGTGCGACTGAAGCTTTGATGTCTTCAAGCGCCGATTGATAGCTGACTTTTGCAATGCTCACTTCTTGACGAGCTGTGTCTAAAGCGACCTCTGCAGACTCAAGTTGAACGCTGGCTTTGTCTCTTGCGATGACATATTTAGTGTCATCAATTTCGTAAATTAGCTGTCCTTCAGTCACATCCTGGTTTGGGTCGATGTGGACTTTGGAAGTTTTTCCCGACACATTAGTTGAATCGGGACGCAGCTGAATATGTGGAGACTGAACCACTGAGCCTCCCGATAGATCCATCGGAGTAAAATTGAGTAGGCCAACCCATACAAACAGCAACCAAGATGTACCCCCTAGGTACGCAAACGCCTTGGTGCCTTTGTTCCAAGGCATACCAACAAGTCTGAGTAAGTAAATGAACAGTGCCCAAATTGCCAAGCCTTCTAACATGTTTGGCTCTCCTCATCTTGCTTGTCGGAAGTTGTTTGCTCCTTGGTTGTGGTCGGTGACTTCCATGTGTCTCTTAGATTGATGATGGCTTTTTCCATATCAACGAAGGCCAAAATTACTGCTAGTACCCATACCCAGTGCCATACAAAACCAATCCATGTTAATGCGGTGATCAAACCGAGTTGTTGATGCTCTTTACTGTGAGCCTTGTTGATTGGTAATTCATGCACACGCCAGAAGCCGTAACATGCAGCAGCGATGGTTGCGACTAACACTACGCCTGCAACTACGTGTAGTGCGGTATCTGCGCCGGTTCCGACAAATGGGACACTAACTAAACTCATTGATATACCCTAGGTTAAATTGAGCACCGAGTGTTATTGATATCAGATTTAGAAGTTGATAATTTACCAATTACTTTAATAATGATGTCATTATGATTTGATCTGTAATAGTGACTTCTAAGTATGGTGGCTAATGAACAATTGTAACTTCTTAAGAGCATTGGGTATTTTGGGTATTTACCAATACGCAACGACTAATAAGGCTGTGAATACTGAGCAATTAGGTATTCCTAAATCGGTGTTTAATAACCCGATGAACCTTATCCCCGTAAGTGAAGTGGACAAATGGTATGGCTTACTTGAACAACAAACCGGTGATTCCGATATTATCTTGAAGCTGGCTGATAGAGTGGATATTGAAAGGCTAGGTCCTCTCTCTAACTGGTTTTTCTCGGGGCACGATCTGGCGTCGTCTATACGCCGAGTTAACATCGGGTTGCACTGTTTGCAGTCCGGGGCTTTTCTATATGGCGCTCAAGTCGGTAATTTCATCAAATGGTGCTACGACAATCCTGCTTATACTGAGGTGGGTAAAGTTCATGACTCAATTCGAGTTGCCATCTTTATGATGAAGATATTAAGGCGTTACTTGGGAGACGACTTTACTCCCGCAGCCGTCTCTATCGCAGGTTATCGCGAGAACACTCAACTCTATCAAGAGTATTTTGGGTGCAATATTCAGTGGGGCCAGCCACGAACTGAAATCTGGATACCAAGCCAGTCGAGGTTATCGAGCAATCAAGCCCCTTCTAGCGGCAAGATGAGCTTGGCAATGAACTTTCATGACTTAGATAATTACCTCAACATGCCTGATGCCGCGGATGAGCATAAGGTGACCTATGAGATGATCAATTACAGTCGCCATTTCGGCCTGCCAACACTGCATAAAGTGTCGAGTTTGCTTGGGTTATCTGAACAGCAATTTC
This sequence comes from Vibrio sp. F13, assembly GCF_020806305.2. Lineage (NCBI taxonomy): Bacteria > Pseudomonadati > Pseudomonadota > Gammaproteobacteria > Vibrionales > Vibrionaceae > Vibrio > Vibrio sp. F13. The sequence goes on from NZ_CP170176.1 coordinate 791,670, forward strand.
AACGTCGATTGCATAACTTAGGCATCAACTTTTCTACCATTATGGGCTATGCGTTAAGTAATGTGGCGGTGGAGTTGTTGATGTATTCAGTGCCAATAGATAAAGTCGCGACGAGGCTCGGCTATACCAATGTCGCGAGCTTTAATCGGATGTTTAAGAAACATCGAGGTTTGACACCCAAGCAATATGTTGAGCGCCTAAAAACTGGCCTGTAACTATTCAGAGCTAACTTATGGTTCGTTTATGGATCAGGCTGGACAAGTAAACCATCCCCCAAGTACTCAAAATGAAAGGGGCGGTGAGTGGTAACAGTGACAGTTCATGAAAACCAAGTGTGATGAGACAGCTTAACAGCATGCCTAATAGGATTAACGGCCAACGGATTCGCGGATAGGGCACAAGTGCTAAAGTGGCAAGAATGGCGTTGTACCCGTAAAGACCTTGGGCTACCAGTTCGTTAGAAGCGCCAATCAACCCGCTAAATACGGTGCTAATTATTACTGCGAGCATAACCCAAATGGCATGCTTGATATTGTTGAGTGCGATGGCGACTAAGATAACGAGCCCCGACAACGCATTTTCGATGAAGCTGACTTGGCTTATCCCTTTTAACAACGGGATCACCACTGTCGGCAGGTTGAACCACGAGTTAGCCTCAATACTGATGAGTGGCATCAGTGCGGAATCAGGTGCAGAAAACGCTGACAGCTCAAAGGTTGATTGGATAATATAAATCAGCCAAGTGGTGAGGATAAAGGCGCTAGTGTAACCGCGATATTTCTCAAAACTGAATACGATGTGGGCAATCGGCACCGTGAGTAATGCACCTAACGCAGTCACTAAAGCCAATAATGGTGTCACACCAAAAAAGTTACCGATAAATAAACCAATCAAAGCGCCATTTAGCGCGTACATTCCACTATCAATGTCGTCAACTGACTTGTTGGTGTTGGTGTTGGTGTTGGTGTTGGTGTACATATAGCCATAGAAAGCTAATGCATAGCTGCAACTGGCGCCAAGTAAGGTAAGAAAAGCCAGCGCCAGTGACTTAATAGAAATGGCAAGCAACAGCAAAGTCGACGTCATGATAGACGGTGTGAAATAGACTTGCCCAATGCCATTGAGCAAGCCTTGAAACGGCAGAATATCCTTGTTCGTTTTCATCGTCTGATTACATTATTGAGTCATGTTAAATTTTTGTAATTCAGATTGTATACAATTTTATCAAGTTCACCATCTTCGAGTGTTAATTCTGATACCAGCGTTCACCATAAGCTTGTTGGTAATCTGGTGTTTCAATGATGCCTTCTTGTTCTGGAACGGTTTCTAACGGCCCAACAACAGTTCTATAGGGTAATACGCCAGCCCAAACTGGAATGTCCATATCGGCTTTATCATCATTCACTCCATGTTTACCAATCTTCACGGAAGCTTCTGTTAAAGGTATCGCCAACAACTCGGTCGCAGTGAGTTCTTTTTCATTACTGAGCCTCACTTCATCGGTTCTGCCCGGTGCGATTTGCTCAATAAAGATATTCAACAAGCGATCCTTTTCTTGATTGTCATCGATGACTGAAAATGACCCCAATACCACAGCAGAACGATAATGCGCACTATGATGAAATGCCGAACGAGCCAGCACCCAACCATCGAACAAGGTGAACGTTAAACAGGTTGGTTCTCCCTTTTTTAGTCCTTTTAGTAGGCGACTGTTTTTAGCTCCATGAATGTAGACTATATCACCCACTCGCCACGCGAGCATCGGGATGACCATTGGTCCTTGTTCGCCCTGCAATGCAATGTGTGCGATTAAGCTCTCATCAATAATTTGGTGCAGTTTCTCTTGTTCAAATACGGCTTTGTGAGCCCCTTTTTTAATCGTGGTTCTTTTCGTGTTAGATAACATAATCGCTCCTTAATCATTGCCTTTTGATTAATGTAGCGATTAACTGGTCTATTAAATAGAGCCACTTTTAAACACTATTTGGATCCAGTTATGCAGCCTATCGATGTCGGTGATCTACAGTTAGACGAACAACACGGCACGCGTCAAACCGCCTTGTTCCACGCGATAAGAGAGAAGATCGTTCAAGATTTATGGAGCAAGGGCAGTAAGTTACCTTCAACACGTAAGTTGGCTGTCGAGTTATCGGTGAGTCGAAATACGGTGATTTATGCGTACGAACAACTGGTTACTGAAGGCTATATCGAGAGTAAGCAAGGCTCAGGGTTTTATGTCTCGGTTGAACAACCAGAACACTTTCTAAGTTTGTCTAAGCCAAACAGTGTTCAGGATCCGAAGGTCAAACAAACAGTCAGTAAACCGAGTACAAACATAGCGACACCTAACGACATTAACCGCAGCTTTGCCCCAGGAGTTCCTGACTTAGATGCGTTCCCTTTTGCGAAATGGCAGAGGTTGCTGCAACGTCACTCTACACGTCAGAACATTGCGGGCAATCAAGAGGTTCAGGGAAGCTCAGCCTTGAGGGAAGCGTTGAGTGGGTATCTTGCAAGCAGTCGTTCCGTTCATTGTAATGCCGACAGAATCATCATCACCGCAGGTGCGCAGCAAGCCATCTCAATCGGATTAATGGCAACGTTAGCGATGGGCGACAAAATCCTCGTGGAGGAACCCGGTTATCGACAAGTACATAAAATTATCGATCTGTTGAGACTAGAGTTAGAAGGTGTAAGTGTGCGTGAAAAGGTGGGGCTAGATATTGAAAAAGTGTTGTCCAGTAACGCTAAGGCTCTGTATGTTACACCGAGTAACCAATACCCAATGGGCACGACTTTAAATACTGAGCAACGCCTTAAACTGATCGACTGGGCCAATCAACATCAGTCATGGATCATTGAAGATGACTATGACAGTGAGTTCCAGTTTGCTCATCGCCCTTATACCTGCATGCAAGGGTTGGCGGGAAAGTTGGGGTTCGATGATCGCATCATCTATGTCGGCTCTCTGAGTAAGGTTATGTTCAATGGCCTTCGATTAGGGTACTTAGTGGTACCAGAAAGTCTGGTGGCGAAGTGTCTTGAGATCAAAGACGCGCTTACTGGAGACACGGCGTCCCACACACAGGAAGCTTTGGCGGATTTTGTTCGAGAAGGCGACTTGCTGCGTCATATTAGAAAGATGCGTCGGTCATACAAACTCAAGTATGAAGCCATGATAGAAGCGATTGAAAGCGAGTTTAACGGTGATCTTGAAGTGATCAGTCAGGCAGCAGGGCTACATGTGACCGTGAAGTGGTATCAAGGTATATCTGAGACTGAATGGAGTCATAGAGCTGAGCTTGAAAATATCATCATTCGTCCGTTTGATTTTTATGAATATGGATCAAGTGATGCTCGTGATTGGAGTGGGGTGGTGTTGGGGTTTGGAAATATCCGATTGGCTGACATAAAGCCGAAGATCAAACAGATCGCTCGGCTTTTTTATCAGTAATATTGGTAGGGCTTGTTTACCATTTTCTGATTCATCACGAATCGAGTTACAACTTGTCGATAGAGACGGTGGGTTTACCTTTACCTAGCCACTTCCGCCAAGGGAGTGACAATGTCACAAAAACAGTCACAGCATAGAGCATCGACCAACTTAAACAGATAAACACCAAGGTACAGATGACCAATGAAAGCATGGCAGTGTATCTAGATGCGCCTGTTAGTAATCGGCAAGCGGCTAACATTGCGAGCAGATAAACCAGAACAAAAATACCGTTGGCGAGCTTGAGAAAGAACTCAAGGTCTAAATTAGACAGCTCACCAATCACACACGAAATAAGCACGACAAAGCCAATTGCTAACGTTGGGTAGAGCGGTACGCCGCGGCTGTTCAGTTGAGCCATTCGACTTGCAGGGCTGTGTTGGCGGGCCTGAGCCCAGATCATCCGAGACAGGCTTTGTGTGTAAAGGTTTAGGCTGGCAAAGCAAGCAAAGAACCCCAGCACGCTGATGACGGTTTTGAAGCCATTACCAAACAGTTGTTCTGTTACCCAAGGGATGGATGCGGCATCGAATTCAGATGAACCGAAAGCACCCAGCTTAAGAATCACTACTGAACAAGCCCAGTACACTAGCCCCGCAACAAAACAGCCTGCAATGATGGCGATTGGGAAGTCACGTTGTGGATTTTTGAATTCCTCTCCCATGTGAGCAAAAGCTTCTATTCCGACAAAGCACCAAAACATGACAGCTAAAGCAGCGCCGATAGACCACATTGAATTGGATGAGATGGCAGGAAGAGCAACATCGGTTGCCGTGATGTCGGCTTTCCAAACAAAAGCGCTGACTAAGGCAAAAATCGACAATGCGATCACGGTTTGCAGTCGGCCAGAAGATTTACTGCCCATCAAATTGACGGCAATAAGCAGGGCGACGGTAAAGGATTGAGCACCAAGTGGTGTATCGAGAGGTGCGGGTAACAATTGTTGAGCAAAACCACCAGCCAGTGCAATGGCCGCTGGAATACCGACAGGAATAACACTCACAAACAACCACGCCACGCTTGTTTCTAATCGCTCGCTAAACGCCTGGCGCACAAAATAGGCAGTACCACCTGCATTCGGGTAGCGTTTTCCTAATGATGCGAAGGTCAGTGCAATCGGGCAAATAGCGATAAACAGGATTAACCAAGCGAGAAGAGACAACTGTCCTGCAATGCCTGCTGCGATCGCAGGGATCATAAATAATCCAGTGCCTAGCAAGGTCGTCGAGAGTTGTCCGATTCCTGAAATAAGCGTGATTTCTTGTTTGAGTTGTGTCATTCGCTCTCCTAGCTATTTGATTCTGGTCACGGTCTTCCAGTAACTTTCTTCTGGTGTGTGAGAAGTTATGATTGAGAGCATACATTGTTGACATCAATAATACAGCTAGCGAAACGTCGTAAGACACCGTCATTTTAACGGTATTAATCCGATTCAGTGTGAAAGTGTCGGCTGTCAGAATGGCTGTTATAAGTAGGAAAGTTGTGTCAAATTAGGCGTTATAAATAGAACAATAAATGAAAAGAATCAGAAGCATGGATAAATTTGATCGCCAGATTTTGGATATTCTCAAAACCAATGCACGATGCTCAGTGAGCGATATCGCCCGAGATGTCAGCCTCTCGCGCTCAGCGGTGAACGCCAGAATCAAGAAACTGGAAAGCGACAAAGTGATTACGGGCTACTGCGCTCAAGTGGCAGAACCCAACCAAACGAAGAATGTGTGCGCTTATATCTTGTTGAAGTTCGACATGTCGAGTAGTGACCATAGTTGTGAGTCTTACGCGAAACAAATCCAGAGTATTGATGAGGTGCAATGGTGCCACTCTATTAGCGGTGAGACAGATATGATGTTGTACGTGGAAGTGGAAAGCATGGAGAGCTTGAACCGAGTTCGCGATCAGCTGCAAAGTTACCCGGATCTTCGCCACTTAATGACTCATACGGTTTTGACCGAGTTTTTCAACAAACAGAATGCGACGGTGCATTCATGTTAGGCAATATCAACTTAAACCTACTGCGTTCACTGCATGTACTTCTTGAAGAGTGTCATGTGAGCCGTGCCGCCCAACGTTTGCATATCACACAATCCGCGGTGAGCCGTCAGCTCAGCCAGTTACGTGATTTGTGTGGCGACCCTTTGCTGGTCCGTGACGGCAACAAACTGGTGCCGACCAACCGTGCATTGCTACTCAAAGGTAAACTCGACGACCTGCTTGGCGAGTTTGACCACCTGTTAGATGATAAACCCTTCGAGCCGCAAGACTGGCAGGGTGAATTGGTGTTGTCTTCGAGTGATTATGTCGCTCAGTATATTCTTCCTGTGATTGTGGCAGAGGTGTCTGCTGAAGCACCGAACATTAATCTGGCTTATCGATTGTGGCAGCCAAACTACCTTGAAGCACTGAACGAGTCTGGGATTCATTTGGCTTCCAGTATGTTTCCCACAAAGCCAGAACATGTCTCAAGTATCAAACTTGGTGAAGATAAGTCGGTGTGTTTGATGCGAAAGTCGCACCCGCTGGCTCAACAAGCGGTTTTGAGTGCAGAAGATATTGTTCACTACTCTCACATCAAAGTGACGGGTGGTGGAGATAAAGACAGTTACGCGGACATAGCATTGAAGAAGCAAGGGCTGAAGCGAAGAGTGGCTTTACAGGTTCCGTTCTTTTCATCTGCTGGTACTGTGTTATTGCAAGACGACTATCTGATGATCGTGCCAGAACATATCGCCTATAACCTAGGTCGACACCTCGATACTACCTACTTTTCGTTGCCATTTGATACGGAAATGCATACCTATTGGTTAATGTGGCATCCTAAATATGACAACGACTCTGCCCACAAATGGGCGCGAGAAAAAGCATTCCAAGCCATGCAAAAGTCGAGTTACAATATCAGTATGACTTGAAATCATAGGTGTGATGATAATCTTTGATTTCAAATAATACCTCCTGCGAATTATGGTAAGTGCCAAGTATTGAGTATTAAGCGTAGAGCGTTCAGCTGGAACGCTTTATTTTATTAGGAATGGAATGATGACAGTAACAATTTGGTTTTCTTTATTAGCGATTTGCTTGTTGGGTGCAATGTCTCCGGGCCCAAGCTTGGCGATGATCGCTAAACACAGTTTGGCTGGTGGCCGTATGAACGGGCTTATCGCAGCTTGGTCACACGCTGCTGGTATCGGTATTTATGCGTTCGCAACCATTGTTGGTTTAGCCGTTGTGCTTGAGCAATCCCCAATGTTATTTAAAGGTATTAGCTTAGCGGGGGCTGCTTATCTGCTTTATCTTGGCGTTAATGCGTTACGTTCGAAAGGTGGTGTTGCCGCGAAATTAGAAGCGGGTGAAAAGATGAGTTACATGCAGTCTGCTCGTGAGGCTTTCTTGATCTCTATCTTGAGCCCAAAGATCGCATTGTTCTTCATCGCTCTGTTTAGCCAATTTGTAGCGCTAGGTAATGAACTGACCAATCAAGTGATTATTGTCTCAACGCCGCTGATTGTCGACGGCCTTTGGTACACCTTTATCACCTTGGTACTGTCTAGCCCGTTGATTGTTGAACGTATTCGCTCGAAAGCTCAGTTGATTGATCGACTATCTGGCGTGGTGCTGATCCTGCTTGCTGTTCGCGTGGTGTGGATGATTTAGTCATCACTAGACCTTAAGAGCTAAAACGGCTCACAAGAGATTATCTTGTGAGCCGTTTTTGTTTCTACTTATCTAAACGCTAACAGTTAACAGCTAAAAGAAGTTAGCCTGCTGAGTTTAGAACCGAATCTAATTCTTTCATTGAGTCAGCAAAGTAAGGGTTATAGGTCAAACGAGCATGGTTCTTCCCTTCTTCACGATACCCCCAAGCTGAGTACCAAACCTCACTGGTTGCATTGCATTGTTCTTCAAACCCTTCTGCCTGACCATTGGAGCAAATCTTCTCGCTACCATTGATTCCGTAATAAGGGTTGTTTGGTGAGAACAGTAAGCCCATGTGAGAGCCGTTCGAGATGCGTTGCTCTGGGATCTTCATGCTGTACTGAACAGCGCGAGGATCCTCGAGAGTCGTCTCTCCTTGCCAAACCAACACATTGTTTGGATTCGGCATAGATTCAGTAAAGGCTTGCTGAACGTAGTTGGTGTCAATCACGCTGTCGCCTTCACTCATCATAATAAAAACTGGTTTATCGAAGTGTTTATCTTGTAAGTTACCACGTACGACTTCTGATGTCTCGTAGTAAACCGATGCACCATTCATTGGCAACGAGTTGTAACGCAACACATTGTCTTCAGGATCTTGATCCGCCCAAGTGACAAAGTAGCTTGCTAGTCCCGCGTATTGAACGGCAGACGAGCTCGGTTGAAACGCAGGTGAGAACAGCAGTAACCCAGAGATCTTTGGATCGTTCATCGCCTGTGAAGTCACGAGGTTCGCGCCGGTTGAATAGCCGCCTAGCCAAACAGAATCATACTCTTGCTCAAGTAACTTCGTATGATGAGCCACCACACCTTGCCAATCTTCTAGGCTCGGCTGCATTAAATCACCCACGCGACTGCCGTGACCCGGAAGTAATACGGTTCTCACTAAGTAACCTTGCTCTGCCAAATGGGTAGCGATGTCTTTAAATGAGTAAGGTGAGTCGCCTAATCCATGAACCAATAATACCGCCTTGCCGTTTGGCGAGGTTGGTTGATACTCGGTTGGTGAATTGAGTTGGATCTCGAGTTGCTTGTCTTCCGTCATGAACACGCGGTTTTTCAATAACCAATCTTGTGTGTCATTGACGTAGGCATCAAAGCTGTCTTGCTGATAGCTAGGCAAGTCTGGAGATGTTTCGTAAGCGGGTATCGGTGTCTCGTTGGAACAACCAACGAGACTTAAAGTCGTTAAGGCCAGCAGTGCTAGGAGGGGCTTTCTTTGCATTATGTAATCTTGTCTCTGTTGTGCTTTCACTATGTCTGAAACTAAAGTTTAGGTTACTTTTTGCTTGAAAGGTCTTCGTATTCACCTTCAATAACACCGGCATCATTGGTTGATGACTGACGAGTGTTCATATGAGCTGCGAAACCTTGTTTCTTCATTTGATTCTGAATGCGCTTGCCAGTAATTAAAGCTGCAATAGCTAAAGGAATAGCAAGGATCAAGCTTGTGAATAACGCCAAAAGGCCAGTAAACAATGCAACAATCGTAACTAATATATTTTTCATATTCATTCCTCTTTTTCTATGTTGTTACTTTATCGCTTCTATTCTGAACGAAACATGAACGCCGTTAATAAATCTCTGAGAGTCACTATGACACGGATGTGTGCTGTTAGGGAGTTTATATGTAGTCATAATCACGCACTAAAAACATGGAATAAAACTAAGTTTAATAAAATCAATATGTTAAAAGTTGGCACGCTTGATGCTCTATAGGGGTTGGAATAAGTCACTGTAAGCAAAGTACTTACAGTTAATAAAAATTACTGGAGCCCTTATATGTTCTGTATTCAATGTGAACAAACAATTCAAACCCCAACCGTAAAAGGCTGTTCTTTCGCACAAGGTATGTGTGGTAAAACTTCGGAAGTATCCGACCTTCAAGACGTGTTGGTGCATTCTCTTCAAGGTGTTTCTTTTTGGGCCAATTTGGGCCGTGCGTGTGATGTTATTGATACTGAAATCGACGAGTGGGCGCCAAAAGCGTTTTTCGCAACACTAACCAACGTTAACTTCGACCCTGCTCGTATCATCGAATTCGCACAACAGTCCCATGAATTCAAGCAGCGTTTAGAGCAACAGGTTCGCGCGGCAGCGACATTGATTGGTTTTGAGATCCCAGCGCTTTCTGCTGCTGCTCAATTCGACCTTCCAACGGACTCTTCAGAGCTATTGGCGCTTGCCCCTCAAGCGGCGGTAAACCGTGGTCACGACTCTCAACACGAAGATGTGATTGGTCTTCGCCTTCTTTGCCTATACGGTCTAAAAGGTGCAGCAGCTTACATGGATCACGCACGTGTTCTTGGTCAAACTGATAACGCTATTTTCGCTGAATACCATGAAATCATGGCGTTCCTAGGCACAGATCCATCAGACCTAAAACAACTGTTAGATACGTCTATGCAGATCGGCTTAATGAACTACAAGGTCATGGAAATGTTGGATAAAGGCGAGACAGATACCTTCGGTCACCCTCAACCAACAACCGTGAATGTGAAGACGAAGCGAGGTCACTGTATCCTTGTTTCTGGTCACGACCTGCATGATCTAGAAAAGATCCTTCAACAAACGGAAGGCAAGGGCATTAACGTTTACACCAACGGTGAGATGCTACCTGCACACGGCTACCCTGAACTAAACAAGTACCCACACCTTGCGGGTAACTACGGCAGCGCTTGGCAGAACCAGCAAAAAGAATTTGCGAACTTCCCAGGTGCGATCGTAATGACATCTAACTGTCTGCTTAACCCAGATGTGGGCTCGTACGCTGACCGCCTATTTACGCGTAGCATCGTAGGCTGGCCGGGTGTTGCTCACCTTGAAGGTGACGATTTCAGTGCAGTGATCGATTGTGCTCTTGCGCAAGAAGGCTTTAAGCATGACGAGATCGAGCAAATGATCACTGTCGGTTTTGGTCGTAACGCCTTGATGGAAGCAGCGCCTGCGGTTGTTGAACAAGTGAAAGAAGGCAACATCAAACACTTCTTCCTAGTGGGTGGTTGTGACGGCGACAAATCTGAACGTAGCTACTACACAGATTTCACAGCTCAAGCGCCAGAAGATTCAGTAATCCTGACATTGGCATGTGGTAAATTCCGTTTCAACAAAAACCAATTCGGCGACATTAACGGTATTCCACGTCTGCTCGATGTTGGCCAATGTAACGATGCATACTCAGCGATTCAGCTTGCTCTTGCGCTGTCTCAAGAGTTTGATTGTGGCATCAACGAACTACCACTAACACTTGTTCTTTCTTGGTTCGAGCAAAAAGCGATCGTTATCCTGCTTACTCTGTTCGCACTGGGTGTGAAAGGTATCTACACAGGCCCAACAGCGCCTGCATTCCTAACTGAAAACCTACTAAAGATTATTCAAGACGAGTTCGATATGCGTTCTATCTCAACGCCAGAGCAAGATCTTAAAACAATCTTAGCGGCTTAATCTAAGCCCACTCCCAAGCCCCGTTGTTGCTGTTCTCTAGGAACGTGCAGCGGCGGGGCTTTTTAGATTTAATTCTTTAGTATCAGTGAGGTGTGTGAACTATGTATGCATGGTCGGATAGCGATTCAATCAATTTAGTGTGTTTAAAGAAATGGCACGAGACGCCAGATACGGTCAGCTTTGAGCTTGGCAGTGTTCCACAAGATTTACATTTCAATTTTAAGCCCGGTCAGTTCATCACCTTGGGTTTAGATATGCCGACGAAAACGGATTACCGTGCTTATTCCGTGGCTTCTTGCCCCGAAGATAACCGCCTGAAGTTGACGGTCAAGCGTGTGGAAGGTGGCTTGGTTTCGAACTTTATTGTTGATGAGCTTGATGAAGGTGACGAGGTTTCTGTGTTGAAGCCGGCAGGCGCGTTTAACTGTATTGATTGCATGCCAACGGCAACAAAGAAAGTAACGCTAGTGAGTGCGGGCTGTGGCATTACACCCGTAATGGCGATGGTAAAATATTGGCTGTCTCAAGACAGTGACAGTGACATTGAGATTGATTTCGTCCACATGGCACGCAACAAGCTTGAGACTATCTACTTTCAAGAACTTCATCAGCTCGATGAATCACATGCGAATTTCAACTTAAAACTGCTGTTAAAAGACAACGAAGGAACAACCGCCCCTCAAGGTCGTTTAGATAAAAACTGGTTGGTGAAACTGAGCCCAGATATCTTAGATAGAACGGTTTACCTGTGTGGGCCTGTCGGCTTCATGCAAGATATTGAGAGTTATCTGAAAGAGCTTGAGTTCAACATGGATAACTTCTATCAAGAAAGCTTTACTCCTGCTACTCAGGATGCTCAATCAGAAGCGTCAAACGCCGAAATTGCTGACGATACGAATAGTGCTGTTAAGGTATTTGTGCCTGCGTTCGGCGCTGAAGTTGAAGCGGAAACTGGCACACCATTGGCGGATTCATTAGAAAAAGCAGGCGTTCCAATTATTATCGCTTGTCGTAGTGGGATTTGTGGTTCGTGTAAATGCAAAGTGACCAAAGGATCTGTGGAATCAAGCAGCCAAGAAACATTGACGCCAGAGCAGATTGAACAGGGCTACGTGCTTGCATGTTCAAGCTCGATTCAGTCAGATGTTGAGGTTGAGTTATAACAGACGTAAAGCTGTGCAAGAGTGATGAAGACAAGATCTTATTATAGCGATAAAAGTTAGGGCGCTAGATGTAAAAAGGCCACCTAGATCAGTTAGAGAGAGCAGATCTAAGTGGCAACCCTCTTGTTTATACGGGGGAGTAAAACAAAAGGGGTTGCGAAGTCCATACAGACTTCGCAGATATAGTTATTATGTTGTGGAGCTTGTTGCGATGGACGTATCTACAAGAGCGAAGTTAATTAAACTTCTGGGTATGTCTTGTAGCGTACACCCATCATCTGTTCCATACAGTGAACAACTTGGCAGCTGTAGCCAAACTCGTTATCGTACCAAATGTACAGCACGGCACGGTTGTCTTGTGCGATAGTCGCCACACCGTCAACCACACCTGGGTGACGAGAGCCAACCAAGTCGGTAGATACAATCTCAGTCGAGTCTGTGTAATCAATTTGTGCAGACAAAGCAGAAGACAGCGCCATTTCACGCAGGTACTCGTTCAACTCTTCTTTGTTTGTGCCTTTCTCAAGGTTTAGGTTCGCAACTGCCATTGAAACGTTTGGCGTAGGAACGCGAATCGCATTACCTGTTAGCTTACCTTCCATTTCCGGCATCGCTTTTGATACTGCTTTAGCAGCGCCAGTCGATGTCAGTACCATGTTCAATGATGCAGCACGACCACGACGATCACCCGAGTGGAAGTTATCGATTAGGTTTTGATCATTGGTAAATGAGTGCACCGTTTCGATGTGACCAGACAGCACGCCAAACTTGTCGTGAACCGCTTTCAATACTGGCGTGATTGCGTTAGTAGTACAGCTTGCTGCAGAGATGATGGTGTCTTCTGGCTGAATAACATTTTCATTCACACCAAATACCACGTTCTTGATGTCGCCTTTACCAGGTGCAGTCAGTAGCACTTTCTTCGCACCGTTACACGCAACGTGTTGGCTCAGGCCTTCCGCGTCACGCCATACGCCTGTGTTATCAACCACAAGTGCATTTTCAACACCGTAAGCCGTGTAATCCACTTCTTCTGGTTTGTTTGCGTAGATAACTTGGATGAAGTTACCGTTAACGATGATCGCTTTGCGTTCTTGGTCTACAACAATGCTGCCGTTGAATTGGCCGTGTACAGAGTCACGACGAAGCAGGCTTGCACGTTTTTCTAGGTCGCCATCTTTGCCGCCGCGTACAACGATTGCACGTAAACGCAGTGGGTACCCCGGGCCACTTTTCTCGATCAACAGACGAGTTAGCAGTCGGCCAATACGACCAAAACCGTACAATACAACGTCACGAGGTTCTGTCATTGCATCGCCTTCAAGCGATTCGATAAGTGCAGTTTGTAGGAAATCATCCAACCCATGTGTGTCTTCGCGATCTTGCCAGAATGAATGCGCAAGGCGACCAACATCAATACGACATGGAGATAAGTCCATAGAGAGAAGGTGTTGAATAATAGGTTGAGTCTGTTCTGCTGTAAGAGGAGAACCAGTGTAACGTTTTGCGATGCGGTGAGCTTTGATGATGTCGATAGTTGTCGCGTTAACTAAGGTCTTACCAAAGAGGATAACTTCTACGCCTTTTTGACGGTATAACTGACCTAAAGTTGGAGCGATGGATTCAGCAATGGTTTGACTAGTTTGCCAATCTAGGAGGTGCTTTTCGGGACTCATCTTTACTCGGGACCTTTCACGTTAAGTTTCTGCATTCATGGCGGTTGTAGGGAAGCCAATCAGCATAGGGGATTTGAGGCATCAGTCTGTGGTCTTTATTGCCACTTAAATGTGCTGATATACCTTGTGTGTAACTTGTAATTTTTATGTGGCAGGATTGTAAGGTACGACGGGTTATTCTGCTAGGAAAAATAAATGCAGACAAAATATCTGTAAATTGGCTTTATATTAGCCATAAATCAAGATTTGAACGTCGATAAAGACTATTGACTTTAATAATCTGTAGCACTTATTTTTCGTCAAAAAATACTCAATTCAAAGGATAATATGTAATACAGGTCATATTGAACATTAAAGTGTGATCGCTAACTCAAGTTACACGTAAACAGTAAACGATAAATAAGGGAATTAACGAGTATTGATGTTTGACCTTTGAATAAGCCTAGCTTGAGTGTGAAAAGTGCATCACGCAAACGATTGGATGTCACAATTTTAACCTAACTATCCACTTTGTTAGCACGCAGAGTCATTATTCACAGTCTAGTTGAGCCGCAGAATGTGGATGTGTACTTGTTATGCCGGTGATAATAACTGGAGAAAACGTCTTTTGTTTACATTTTGCTCACTAAAACCTCGCTTGCTTACATCTCATTTGTAGAAACCTCCTCGAGTAGACCTCTCTCACGTAACGTTCACTTGTCTAAAATCGGCTTGTCTCAATCTCACTTAGTAAAGCAGACTCCTCCGCTTTAAAGCCCTGTTTTGGATGCCTGTTGATTCTAATTTTTCGTTCTGGGCTCAGAGTATCATTTGTTCATATCCAATTTGATCAATAACCCCCTGTTAATGTCCTATTCTTAATTTGGGCTAGGTAAATTACTTTCGGGAAGGGAGTCGTTATAAAAATGATAAATATGTCAATTAGATGGCGTCTTATTTTTCTTTCCACGGTTTCTGTACTCATTATGTTCGGGTTTACAGTGAATGAAGTGCTTAAGAACGATGAGAAGATGAATCACCTTGAAACAACGCGTATTAAGGTCGAAGCGCTTCAATTTTTTAATACGGTTTCAAGTGATGCTTATCGATGGTTGGTGCTGTCTAATGATTCCCCTGAGAAAGGTCAGTTGCTTTTAACACTGCAATCAGAACTGGATAGACTGACTCAGTATGGAACGCAACTTCAACAGTTCGACAGCAATTGGAGTATTGATCCTCAGTTAGCTGAATTGAAAAAGCTGTTGATGACCCTAGCTAGTACATCTGAAACCAGAGACAGCAGACAATTGACAGAGCGTGCTTTCGATTTGTTAAAAGACGTGCTGATGGAGCTGTCTGAATATCGTATGGCCTTAGTCGATGAAAATATCGGTCAAGCTGAAGCGATGTTTATCAATCTTACGCATTATGTGTTTTGGACTCAGAGAGAAGCGTGGTTAAGCTTCAGTTTGAATCGCTCCCCAGAGTTTAAAAACCAATACTTGCTTAGCTATGTCGCTGCTCTAGAGAGGCAGCAACAGCTATTAGATACATTTTTCCGTTCGGATACGCGTTCTCCAAACATTAGACAGTTGCTAAACGCTGTCGCCAAAGATGAATTCCAAGACAAATTTACATCTCGAATCCTCAAAGGGGACTTTTCATCACCCGAAATATATCAACACTTGAAAAGCTTAGAGGTTAAAAAACGGGCTATTTCAAACGCGATTGGCGCTTACACCAATCAAATACAGTTTGAACTGACCAAGAATATCGCGTTGCAGAAAAGGCAAACCTTGGTCATGACGTTGCTTATACTCATCGCTTCTGGTGTTTTGATGTGGCTTGGGGTTGCGACATCTCTGCGCTTAAACAAAAACCTGTCGATTATTTTGAAAGGTGTGTCGGAATGCGCTGATAGCTACGGCCAGCCAAAGGTGATTCGTATCCAAGGGAACGATGAGCTTGCCGAGTTCACTGAAACCCTAAATCGAGTGATGGAACGCAACTATCTGCACAACAAAGAGTTGATAACAGCAAAAGAAGACGCGATTTCGGCTAACAAAGCCAAAAGCGCATTCTTAGCAAATATGTCACATGAAATACGCACGCCACTTAACGGGATCATTGGCATGGCTGAGATCTTATCTCAAAGCCAACTGAGCCCAAATCAACAAGAAGTACTGGGGGATATCGAATCGTCCTCTCACTCTTTACTGGTGCTGCTGAATGACATACTCGACCTGTCTAAAATCGAGTCGGGTAACTTGATGTTGTCACCACACAATGCTGATTTGCGAGAAGCGGTTTATGACTCTGTGAGTGTGATTCAGTCGAAAGCGATAAGTAAGGATATTGAGCTCGACATCAATATCGATTATCAAACGCCGTCACAACTGTTTTTCGATGAGTACCGCGTGAGACAGGTGCTGACCAATCTGCTTTCTAATGCCATCAAATTTACGTCTAAGGGCACAATTACAACTGACATTGCTTATACACCTATGTCTATGGGCAGGGGCAAGCTTGAATGCAGCGTGTCTGATACCGGGATTGGGATTGAGCCCGAGAAGTTAGAGTCCATATTTGAACCTTTCACTCAAGAAGATGGCAGCATTACCCGTCAATTTGGCGGTACGGGGTTAGGGCTTGCGATTTGTCGACAGCTTGTTGATTTGATGGGTGGTTACATTACCGCGCGTTCAGTGAAAGGAGAGGGCTCTACATTCACTTTTTGTTTGTATGTCGATGTTGTAGAAGCGCCTGTTCAAACTTTCGATAACCTGAGCCGAGCGACCATCATCTCGAACTCTTTCAATTACCTCGATCAGCTCGTTAAAGAGTGTGAGCGTTTGAATGTTCGAGCCAATGTGGTGTCATCCATTGCTGCCCTTAGTGAAAGTGTAAAAGAAAGTGACTTCATACTTTATTGTCATACCTTGCACCACTCTATGGAAAAAGATCTTGCGACGTTGAAGGTGATATATCCTCTTGCTCGCGTCATCGTTTGTCAGCATCACCTATTTAAAACCAACCTAATCAGAGAAACGGTCCACTCGACTCATACCTTGCCATTCTTGGGCCGACGTTTCTTAACCAGCTTACAATCTCTCGATGTGGGCGAAGAGCAAACGCCTCAAGTGGAAGCAAAAGATGAAGAAGTTCGCTCTCTGAATCGACGCATTTTGATCGTTGAAGACAATCTGATGAATCAAAAAATAGCGAGCTTCTTCCTTGAGCAAGCGGGTTATGAATATTTGATTGCCAGTAATGGCCAAGAAGCGGTGGATGTCATCACCCAGGGTGCTCAGTTTGATGCAGTCTTAATGGACTGCATGATGCCTGTTATGGATGGCATAACGGCGACTCGTGCGATACGTCAGTGGGAAGCCGATCAACAAGTCACACCATTACCCATCATAGCTTTAACCGCCAGTGTTCTAGAAGAAGACATCAAAGATTGTTTTGAAGCCGGTATGAACGCCTACTTACCTAAACCCTATAAATCTCACCAGCTGTACGATCTTTTCAGTAGCCTTGATATTGTCTAGGGCTCCCGTATCAAGGCTAGCGCGGCGCTACTTAACGAACTTCCAATCCAAGGTTGTATTGTGCAAGGCAACGACCGACATAGCTGATGTTCAGCAAGGCTGCGACTAAGATGGTGCTGATGTGGGCGACGATTTGAATTGGCAGTGAGAAGTGATCGGCCATTGGATAAGCAACAATAATACTGAGAAGCATAAGCAAGGTTGTGATAGCTAGACTGAAGTTTGAAACAGAAAGCAGAGTTTGAAAGCGTTGAGTCATCGTCTTCATATTGAATTCCTAATTGCTATTAATAATTATGATACTTGTTATTAATATCAATTAGCGTTCCAGTTTTAATTTACATTTAAAATCATAATCTTATGTAATTTCGCTTGTTTTTAGAGTCTAAGTGACACGTGCGAATTGCAGGTCTTTATGACTTGATCGTGTTTCTTTACCATTGTCTAAACCCACAAGTATCGATGTGGAATCGAACACCTGAATATAAACCAAGCCCAACATTATTTTTTTGCCCGAATTCCGAATGAATCTTTTTAAGTTTCACGTGTAGATCTTCGCGAGTAATGTCATTTGCAGGCACTAGGTCTAAGGCACAAAACTCTAAGTGCTTACTTCGCAGTGCACCACCAGCTTGTTGATTGTAGATATCGGTTCGCTCTCCAGATACTGGTATAACAACACCGATTTCAGGCTCAATATATTGTTGTATGTACTTCAGGGTATTGATCATGTTTGGCACATGTTTCTTATTTGGGAGGGTAAACAAGGTTGTATTACTCATTGCCCAATCCGTCCCTTGCAATAGAACGAGATGCAGAGGCATGCTCTGAGTAACGCCATTGTCCTTGAGTTGTTGTCCGATTGCTCTCACTTGGTCTTGAGCGTGATTGAGGAGCATCCAACCTCGAAATGCTGATCGGGTCGGAACCTTGTAGCCATGAACATCGACCACGAGATCGTCATAAGTGATTTCGGTTTCTTCGGTATAAAGTTTCTCAAATTTTTCAGGGTAAGGTTGTGTCGTTGATAACGCCAAGGTTATCAGAATACTTCCGTACATAAAGTCTCTCCATCGCTAGTGTACACTCGTTATTTAGTTTGATACTGCTGTTGAGTTTCATTCATTTTGCTTAGGTACGCTTAAGCCTAGACGGTTAGGTTTAGATGCTTAAGTATAGACGCTGGAGTTTAGGTAAAAAAAACCCACTACTAAGAGTGGGTTACTAACATTGTTACAAGTAAATTGGCGAGGTTAGATTACTTCTTACCTTGGATTTGCTTGTCTTCTTCTGTCAGTTCACGAATGCGACGGCTGATGTCACGGCGAGCTTTAGAAATCTCAGCGCTCTTGATGATGTGGTCATCAACACGGTCTTCGTAGTCAGCTTTCATATTTTTGATAATGCCTAGGATCTCGTCGTGGGTCATCTCTGGCTTGATGTAATCAAGTAGGTTATCAAGAAGGTCGACACGCTTACGGTTGTCACGAACTTTCTTTTCGTTGTCTAAAAGTTCACGCTTAAGTTTGTTCTTACGTCGTGCTTGGTTAACAATTTCAAATACGCTGCTCATAGATTCCTTTTCCTATTCGTCAAATACGTTGTCTGCTTCTGATTAAAGCACATCAATTGATGATGTAACAGTCTTTAGATCAAAGCAAAAGTAAGGTTGTTTAATTATTCGTCACTCTCGCTGATGTGTGATTGTTTTTATCTTACCGTTCAAGTTAGTATCCCATGTAGATACTGCATTGATACGAAATGTGAAATGAATCAACAACAATTGGAAAACGAAGAATTGGACGACAATGTCACTGAATCTTCAGCAGAACAAAACAAGCTTCGTGATGCGTATGTACAAGAGCGTACTTATTTGGAAGTCGTGGAAATAGAGCTAAACCGTTCTAAGATCATAATGATTGATGAACAGGGCAGAAAGAAACGAGTACCAATTTTGTCTGAACACTAGTTACTGCATTGTTAGGTGTTGAGATGGAATTATCAAAATAATAAAAAGGAAAAACGATGAACACAGTACTTTCCCCAATTGAAGCGAGAATTATCGGTTGTTTGATCGAGAAAGAAGTCACTACTCCCGATCATTACCCACTGACACTGAACAGTTTAACCACGGCATGCAATCAAAAGAGTAACCGTGAACCTGTTCTCTCTCTTTCTGAGTCAGATGTTTTAGATGCAGTTGATGGTTTAATCGGACGTCGCATGGTGAGTGATGAGAGCAGCTTCAATAGCCGTGTTAATAAGTATCAGCATCGTTTCTGCAACACTGAGTTCGGCGATCTGCAATTTACAGAGCAAGAGCGTGCAATCATCTGCTGTATGTTACTGCGCGGTGCGCAAACACCCGGTGAACTTCGTACTCGAACGGGTCGCCTTGCAAACTTTAGTGATGTGAAAGAAGTAGAAGCAACATTAGACAAACTCGCTGCAAGAGAAGCAGGTGCCTTGGTTGTGAAGCTGCCACGCGAAGCGGGTAAACGTGAATCACGCTACCAGCATTTGTTGAGCGGTGAAGTGGACGTTGAAGCGTTTGCGATGGCATCAGTAAGCGCGGCTGCCCCCTCTGCAACGAGTGAAAAGTTTGAAGAGCTTGAGTCTGAAGTTGCAAGCCTACGAGCAGAAGTGGCAGAGCTTAAGGCTCTGGTTGAATCACTGCTTTAAATGTCAGATGCTGATAAAAATGCGGATTGGGTCGTGTACTTGATCCGCAATCGTCACAATGCCCTTTATTGTGGCGTGACGAACAATCTAGAACGTCGATTTGAACAACATCAAACCGGTAAAGGCGCCAAAGCTTTAAAAGGTAAAGGCCCACTTAAGCTGGTTTGGAGCTTTGGTGTTGGCTCAAAAAGTGAGGCGTTGAAAACCGAATACGCGATCAAGCAGTTGCCCAAATCCCGCAAAGAAAAACTGGTATCACTCAAACTGATTATTGAGTGGCAAAAAGACAAAATTCAATATATCGAAGTCTCATAATTCATAGCTAAAATGTTTGTTATTGATTAAATCTTAATAGTGTAAGGAGCTATATCGGCTCTAGCTAAGCTTATGAATTTAAATGGTAATTACTCTTACCGTGAATGGGCTGAAATCATAATTTAACTCGATGTTCTTAATCTCCATTCCAAATTAACATATTGCTCATTTAGAATGTCGTTCTAATTAGTGTTAGACGCTATCATTTATCATCGTTGTCCTACATAATATCCATTAGCCATACAAAGAGATGGTGTCATGCTAGGTTAAAAAATGAGCCAAAGTAGCTCATATAAAACGAGAAAAATATGAAACGTTTACTGATGTTGTTTGGACTTGCCGTATTTTCTGCGTCCGCTCTTTCCCATGGTACTCATGTCCTCAATAGGTACTGGGAATACCAAGATTATCTTTCCACTTTTCCAGAACAAAGAGCATTGACCGATAAAATGGTCGAGGCTGTACAAAATCACCCTGTGCCACTGAGAAGAATCCAAGACGAACCAATTACGATTTCCGTGGTGTATCCGGGTCAACAGATCTCGGATTACTGGGTTCGCAATATTCAAGCTTTTGAGAAGCGTCTCGATAGGCTGAAGATCCGCTATCAAATAAATCAAGTGTTTACCCGTATTAATGCCGATCTCGCGCAGCAGAGTATTTCGTTGCAAGAAGCGATTGAAAACAAGACGGATTATTTGATTTTCACGCTAGATACCACGCGCCACCGCAAGTTTATCGAGTACGTGTTGACCTCTACAGACACCAAACTGATTCTTCAAAATATCACGACGCCAGTGCGAGCTTGGGCAGATAGACAGCCATTTATGTATGTGGGTTTTGACCATGCGACAGGCAGCTTAAAACTGGCGGACTATTTTAAACAAGTAAGTCCGCCAGACAGTAAGTATTCTGTTTTGTATTACTCACAAGGCTATATCAGTGATGCGCGTGGAGATACTTTTATCCATGAAGTGAATACGGTTACCAACTTTACCCTTAAGTCTTCGTTTTACACAAAATCAAACAAAGACAGTGGCTACCAAGCGGCTAAAATCAGCATAGAGAACGATAAGGATCTAGACTTTATCTATGCATGTTCAACGGATGTCGCTCTCGGTGCAATGGAAGCGATTCGTGAATCGGGCCAAGACATCTTAGTGAATGGTTGGGGAGGCGGCTCTGCTGAACTTGAAGCCATTGCAAGGGGCGACCTAGATGTTACTGTCATGCGTATGAACGACGATACAGGTATTGCAATGGCAGAGGCGATCAAGTGGGATCTAGCTGGTTTGGAAGTGCCTACCGTTTACTCTGGTGAATTTGAAATTGTCACCAAGGAAGATTCCCCAGAACGTATTTCAGAACTTAAACAGCGAGCATTTAGGTACTCAGGTCACTAATGAAGAAAAGTTACGCCAGTACACCTAGAAACACTTTAGCTAGACTCATTACGCGTATCGTTATTTTGGTGATAGGCGTGATGGCACTTGGCGTGCTTATTCATAATTATGAAACCAGCAGTAATATCGTACAGCAAGAGACGAATCGAACGGTACAGCAAACCTCAAGCCTGATCCAAAACATGTTTGATTATCGTTTGTCGGTGCTGCAAATCCATCAAGACAGTAGCTCACACAGTGAAACTCTCAGAGAGTACATTGATACGGGTAATGACGAGACTCTGAGCTACTTTTTCTTTGGTGTTGACCAACGTGAACCGGATCATGCACCAGATTTACGCTTTGTCTCAACCCACGATGGTTTGGCTTGGGAAGACGGCAACAGTCAATTTTATGGTTTGGATGAGTCCAACTTAAAGCATATTTCTGATGAGGTTTCGTTCAGCAGTAATTGGCATTTTATTAAACTGAGGACAGATATAGGTAAGCGTCACTTGTTGGCTCGCCGTACCCCTATTGTTGATAACGCTACTGGGGAAGTCCTTGGTCAACTCTATATCGCCATTGTGCTTGACAACAACTTCTCTTTGGCTGAGTCAATCCAACAGGGCAGTAATAGCGAAAATATCGTGATTGAAGCGCACGGTACACCGGTGACATCGACATTCAGTGGTGATGAAAGCTACACCATTACTGACATCCTCAATTACCAAATGTACGAACAGTTGCCGCGTCATTTCGTTACCATCGCAACCATTAAGATTAATGCTGTTGAAACTCCTTTAATCATTCGAGCTGTTCAAAAAAATAATAATTTCGTTGCGTTAGAAGAGAATTATCAGCGTGCGATCATCGTGGTGATTGTGGTGATCATATTGATGTCTTTTTTTGCTCGAACTTGGATTCAAAAGAGAGTCTCAGCCGAGCTTGATAAGCTAATGGACTTTACTCGTTCGGCAAGTGCTAGCGAAGAGTACAACAAGTTCGATGGCTCTAACATTTTCGAATTTCATCATATTGGTTGTACTCTTGAAGACACCTTTGAGCGCTTATCTGAACAGAATCAAAAATTCCAAGATCTCTTTAACTTTGCTCATTCGCCTATTTTAGTTTGGTCTGAAAAAGGCGATTTGATTCAGATGAACCCCGCCGCTCGCATGGCGTTGTTCGATGCTGATGACAATTATGGTCCAATTGCCCAAGAGTTTGAGCAGCGAATGCTGCCTAATATTCAAATGGTGGTTCAGGGTTCTAAACTGACGGGTATTAACGTACCCATTGGTGAAAAGGTGTTTCGTTGGAACATGTCTGCTATTCGCGTGGAACACGGCATCACAGGAGTGGTGGTACAAGGGCAAGATATTACTAAGCTTATCGAGGCGGAAAGACAGGCTGATCGAGCAAGAGAAGAAGCTGAGCATCTTGCGAATGTGCGAGCAGACTTCTTAGCTAAGATGAGTCATGAGATTCGCACGCCGCTCAACGGTATTCTCGGTGTGTCTCAGCTGCTCAAGCGCTCTATGCACAATGAAGATAATCGCGAGCAGGTGGATGTACTGTGTAATAGTGCGGAACATTTACTGGCGGTACTTAACGATATCTTGGACTTCTCAAAGATTGAGCAAGGGCAGTTTAATATTCAAAAGAAAGACTTCCGTTTAGGGGAGTTAGTTAATACCTTAGACAGCATCTATCGACCGCTGTGTGAAGATAAATCCGTCGAATTTACCATTGTGAATCACTTGGTTGATGACATTGAAATCAATACTGACCAAGTACGCCTCAATCAGATCATGTTTAATCTGTTGAGTAATGCTTTTAAATTCACTCATCAAGGCGGTATCTCCGTCAGCTTTGAGATCGAGAGTATCTTTAACTCCGATCACGCCAGCTTGATCGTTCGAGTGAAAGATTCTGGCATTGGTATTGATGAAAGCAAAATTGATGCTGTTTTTGAACCCTTTGTTCAAGCCGAAGAGACCACCACTCGTGAATATGGTGGCACTGGTTTAGGACTTACAATTGTAAAAAATCTGGTCGATATGCTGGAAGGGGACATTCAAGTCCGCAGCGTGATAGGTCAAGGCTCAGAGTTCACGATAGAAATTCCTGTAGTCGTACACGCCAAGCCGCTATTAGTCGATGCTAAGCAACAAGCTGAGGTTGAGCCAGAGGCGTTGTTTAGTCGACCTTTGAATGTGTTGCTGGTGGAAGACAATCACACCAACGCCTTTATTGCTCAGGCTTTCTGTAAGAAATATGGCATGGTCGTCACCTGGGCAAAAGATGGCTTAGAAGCGATTGAGATGGCTAAGACGATTACCTATGACTTGATCTTGATGGATAACCAACTCCCTAATCTCGGTGGTGTTGAAACCACTCAGCAGCTAAGAGGTGAGATTGGTGTGTCAGCCCCTATTTATGCGTGTACCGCTGATGCTCAAGAGTCAACTAGAGACAGCTTTATGGCCGCAGGGGCGAATTACGTGATTGTAAAGCCGATTAAAGAAGAGTCGCTCCACCAAGCGTTTGTTCATTTCAAAAACTCATACTGGAATGACACAGAGCACTAGGCTTTAACTTAGTGCTCTTTAATGGAGTCTGTTGAAGAGAAGTAACTAATTTTCTGCCTTTATATCGAGCCAGCGACAAAGGCTTGTTCCAATAGCAGCGTTTTCAACTCATCACTCATATCTAGGTGTTCAGGGAATTGGATACCTAGCAACCGGCCTTGTCTTTGCCTTTTCTTACTTACCACCTTGTAGACAAGATCGTCATCTAAGTACTCATTTAAGTCAGAATTGACTTTTATCTTCCAGCCGACATCAATATCTGATTGCTGGGTAAGATAGATACCGCACCCTGACGCTGAAAAGTCGACTAGTGTGGCATCCAGCGACAAGGTATCAAAAGTGACTTCACAGCTGAGACGTACTTTATACCTTTCGTGTTCACGAATAGGCTTGGTTGCAAAGTTTGAGGGTGGGCGAAGGAAGATTAGATGTGCTGGAGAGGTGATATGAGCCAGTACATTGGTTTTGAACGCGACAATGTGCCCAAGTTCGGTGTCGGTAATCGCACGAACAATAATATCAACGTTTGTGAGCTTTCTCAGCGTCAGTGCTTCTGTCGCTTTTTGCGTAAGCTCTAGGATGAGGTACTGATCTTCTTTGTGTCCGATATAAAGTGTACTGATCTGGATTGAGTCGTCTGGGCCAAATTCCAATACACCTGCTGTTTTTGTACCTGGCTTTAGGTATCTGAACAGTTCTAAGTTTTTATCTTTATGCATATTCGTTACTGAACAATGTTAATCGTTTGATAAAATAATATAACGCCCTGATAAAACTATGTCATTAGTTTCATTGAAGTAATTAGCAGCGTACAACAAAAAAGTGAATCGCTATCTCAAGTAAACAACGGCTTACTCTTGTCGTAAAACAAGATACACTGCTGACAGATATATACTTGATGGAGAAATAGTAAATGGAACTGGAAACCTTATTGAATACTCTGGCTGAAACCCCAGAGGCCGTGCAATTTGAAGATACAATGCAAGTGATCGAAGCTCACTATGATTTTTCTGAGCGCGAATTTCGCAATGGTGAGGTAGTGAACGCTGCAGGGCAGAATAATGGTTCGTGTAAGATTTTTGCTTTTGGTTTAGAGCAAGGCCTATCAGCAGAGCAAACACTTTCTTGTTTTGGTCAATTTTATCGTAACGACGTGCTAGGTTTTCCTGAGAACAGCGACCATCAAAATATTCGTAACTTTATGGTTCATGGCTGGAATGGTATCCAGTTTTCTCAGCCTGCGCTGGTTGCAAAAGTGAAGTAGACACTAACCAGGTAACGATTAGGTCGAAATTTAATCTCAGTATTTTGAAGCGAGAAAACAACCTCTCGCTTTTTTTGTCTATGTTGAACTGGCTAGTAACTTGCTATCCAGTAACTTACTAAATGGGCTCTAAACTACTGAACGGGCAGGGCAGACAAGCACTTACGACACATACAAACTCCAGCCTTTGGAATATCGCTAGTATCTCGTTTTTCTAACTCAAAACACCAACACGTCTCTTTGCCCGCACTGATATCGCATTGAGCTGGCTCATTACACTGTGGACATTGGTGAGTCGAACTCGCGCCACTAAGATTATCCATAACCGACGTTTGCTCTTCTTCAGATAAGCCTTTCCAACCTATAATTTCATCCATTGTTCGAAAGCAGCCACTACAAATTCCGCCATTATTTTTACAAGCCGCTCGGCAAGGTGTTTTCATTTCTCTAACCTGTGATTCATTTGGGCTGAAATGTAGCATATTTGTTTCTTCTTGAAGAGCCGTTAAGCTAAGAAATTACTCAGTTAAATTTAGAAATGACCTCGTAATTTTTAGGCTTTTCATGTAGCATCTCGCCCCTTTTGTTGAGTGGGGGGATATTATGTTTATTGGATTTGATTATGGAACAGCGAACTGTTCTGTCGCGGCGATGGTTAATGGAGAGCCAAGCCTGTTACCGCTAGAAGGTAACAACCACTATATTCCCTCAACCGTGTTTGCGCCTACTCGTGAGAGTGTTTCTGAACATCTATTCCGCCACTTGAATATCAAGCCGAGTGATGCGATCGGTGAGCAAGTACTACGACGTGCGATTGCGCTGAACAGAGAAGAGAGTATCGACTTAGTGCCAGAAGACATGGCATTTGGTCAGGCTGCGTTGGACTTATATTTAGAAGACCCTCGCGATGTTTATTATGTTAAGTCCCCTAAATCTTTCCTTGGCGCGAGTGGACTGCATGATGTGCAGGTGAGCTTTTTCGAAGATTTAGTGTGCGCCATGATGGCAAATATCAAGAATCAAGCCGAACTCACGACTCAAGAGCAGATCAAGCAAGCTGTTATCGGCCGACCAATTAACTTCCACGGTCGAGGTGGTGAAGAGGCGAACAGACAAGCTGAAGACATACTGTCTCGCGCAGCTAAGCGTGCCGGTTTCCTTGATATCGCTTTTCAATTTGAGCCCGTAGCCGCAGGCCTTGATTACGAAAGCACATTAACTGAAAACCAAACAGTATTGGTTGTTGATATTGGCGGTGGTACCACCGATTGCTCATTATTAGAAATGGGACCAACGTGGTCTGGTAAAGCGGATCGTACCCAGAGCTTGTTGGCACACAGTGGGCAAAGGGTAGGGGGGAATGACCTCGATATCTATCTTGCATTCAAACAACTGATGTCACCTTTTGGTATGGGCAGCAAAGGCATTTCGGGTATTGATATGCCACTGACTCAATTCTGGAACCCAATTGCGATTAATAATGTTGAAGCTCAAAAGAACTTCTATTCAAGAGAAAACCTAGCGGCATTAAAATTACTTCGTAAAGAAGCGTCAGAGCCTCAAAAGCTAGAACGTTTGATGAAGGTTTATCACGACACTTTGGGTTACGGTATTGTGCGTAGAGCGGAAGAGGCCAAGATTGCGCTGGCAGAATCCCCTCAATATCGTGCTGCGATTAATGTTGCCTCTGAACTGGTCGAGGTAGATATCTCAGTCGAACAGATGGTTGAAGCGATTGAAACACCAAAGTCTAAGATGATTGAGTTGGTTAAAGAAGCGATTCAACAAGGCCAGAAAAAGCCAGACGTAATCTACATGACGGGTGGTTCCGCTCGTTCACCGATACTTCGTGAAGCCGTACAACAAGCTGTGCCGAATGTACCGATTGTGAGTGGTAATTACTTCGGTTCAGTAACTGCAGGTTTAGCTCGTTGGGCTGAGGTTTGCTTCAAATAAGAGTTCAATGATGAGTTATGAAGGGCAACCAGTCGCTGATTGGTTGCCCTTTTTTTGTTTTTCTCTAATGAACTTTCTATTGAACGATTTTTCCTAGCTCATATTGGGATTTGTTTCACAAAGCTAAATATTTCAGCTGAGCTCTACGTGTTACAAAATGTTTCAAAGGCAAAGGCGAGCCTCTCGATGGTCTGATGAGTTGCCTTGGGTTTAGATTTTTAATGCTTTTTTAGTGATTATAAAATCAAAAATAATCAAAGTATTTATCTCAAAGAATGAAAGGAGATCCCAGTAATTGTCGTGTTAATCAGCTGTTTTAAAAGGTATTTTTGTTTTTTATAGTGCGATTTTTTTTATTTTATATATTTTAATGCAACTTTTTTGTCATTCGTATATTAGTGTTTGCCTACTTGTTAAATGCAGGTAACAACTTCTCCGTAAGCACGAGGTTGTTAGTGAATAACTCACCCAGTTACATAATGGATATGACAATGAATAAGAAACTTTTAGCGCTAGCAATTTCTGGTGCAGTATTTGGTACACAGGCAGTTGCTGTAGAACTTTACAACGAAGACGGCACAGCGTTTTCTGTAGGCGGCCACGTTTCAGTAAACGTGAACGGTTCTGAAAAAGACGATGCATCAGTAGGTACAAACTCTCCACGTATCAACTTTAACGCTACTCAAGATCTGGGTAACGGCTTTACTGCTGACGCTAAAGGCGAATGGGCACTTAACTACCTAGATGGTGGTGATGACACATTTACAACACGTCTTGGTTACGTTGGTTTGACTCATGAAGAGCTTGGTCGTGTAGTTGCTGGTACACAGTGGTCTCCATACTACGATGTAGCTGCAGCAACAGATATGCCCATTGCTTTTGCGAATGACTTCCTATACGACAACCACGGTGCACTTGGTACTGGTCGTGCAGACAAAATGGTAAGCTACCGCAATGCTTTTGATTTTGGTGAAGCTGGTGAATTTAGTTTTGGTCTAGGTTGGCAGGGTGATAACGATGTTACTACTGAAACAGAAACGGTTGGTAACAACGGTTTAGTTATTACAACGCGTTCAACTGCATCTTACGGTGATCGTGTTCAAGCAACGCTTGGTTACTCTATTGCAGGTGTTAAACTAGGCTATGCATTTAACACTGGCGACTTCACTGAAGGCGGTGTCTCTAAGACTGCTGAATCTCACCTAGTATCTGCAGCATACGGTTCATACGGTTCTGGTTTATACCTAGCTGGTATCTACGGCTTTAATGAGAATATGAACGCTGGTCTTGTAAGTGGTACAACTCTTGAAGAGAGCAATGCTTACGAACTACTAGCAGCTTACGCACTTGCGAACAGCTTGAACCTAAGTGTGAACTACGAAGTTGTTGAAGGCGAAGTTCTTAAAGGTGGAACAACTACTACAGCTCGTGAAGAGTTAGCTCTACAAGCTGAATACAACTTCACTAGCAACTTTGTTGGCTACACTGGTTACCAATTCGATCTAAACGACGAAACTGGTTACAAGTCTGACGACAAGTGGACTCTTGGTGCTCGTTACTACCTATAAGTCGCAGACTTATTTAGCATAGTGTTTACTTCTTAAGTTTACCTTTTAGGATACTGTCCTAGACACCATGCTAAGCCCTCTCAAGCCTTTTGGTTTGAGAGGGCTTCTTTCGTTTTAATGCTCTTCAAATTTAACTGCCTACTTTAGTTTCATTTTCTCTAATTGATGTAAGCCGATGACTCTATTTCTGGAGGGTAGGTCGAGATATACACCGATATTTACCTAAAAGTATTCAAATCAATGAATTGAGCTCAAGATCAGAATTTAGAGATCGGTAATCATCTTGTCGAAGACTCTCATTTTATGATGCGCTAAACTCTGCTCTCTAAAAATAGTTCAGGGATAAACTATGAGCAGCGTTGTAGATCAGAAACAATTGATGAATTCGAAACGAACAGCAACCCCAACAAAAGTACTGTGTGTTGGGCGTAACTATGTCGATCACATTGAAGAACTTAACAATGCGATCCCTGACTCTATGGTGGTTTTCAATAAGCCAAGCACCAGCGTGACTTCCTCTCTTTCTTCGTTTCATCAAGAAGCACTGCACTATGAAGCTGAAATCTGCTTTATCGTTGAAAATGGCCAATACTCAGCCGTGGGCTTAGGGTTAGACCTCACCAAGCGTGAGTTGCAAAGTAGCTTAAAAGCGAAAGGCTTACCTTGGGAGCGTGCCAAAGCCTTTGATGGTTCCGCTGTCTTTAGTCGCTTTGCTCCCGTTGATAATTTTGATCTCTCTGACTTAAACCTAGAATTATTTATTAACTGTGTCCGCGTTCAAAAGGGTCACGTTGAGCAGATGCTGTATTCTCCACAAACTATCCTAGAAGAGCTCTCTTCTTACACGACTTTGCTTGATGGCGATGTTGTAATGACAGGTACCCCAAAAGGTGTTGGTGAAGTGCATCGAGGTGATATTTTCCTTGGTCGCCTAAAGTGTGGCGATACGACATTGATTGAGATCGAGTGGGTAGCAAGTTAAGTAGTCTTTTCTATTTGGTTAATAAATTTGCTTTATTGTTCGTTGATGGTATTTAATTCGAATATTTTACCATCCTACAACCAATTGCATCTGGAAGGGTGTTGGTAATTGATATAAAATCCGCCTCCGTTTTTATCAATACTGAAACCCATGATCGATTTAACCATCCTACCTGTTTACGTGACTGCCGTTGTTGCACTTCTCCTTTTACCTGGCCCTGATATGTTACTCATCGCGAGCTCAAGTATGAGCTATGGCCGCAAGGTTGGTGTGTTTGCAAGTTTGGGTAACGCGACTTCTGGAATTATCCTGACAGTATTAGCAGCAATGGGTGTTTCAGCATTGATTGCGATGAGTCCAGTGGCTTTAAAAGCCCTTCATTTGTTAGGCGGTACCTACTTATTAAAAATGGGGTGGGATTGTCTTCGAACAGAGCAGGGCAATGCGCCTGAGTTAAGCGACAACTTTGCTGCAAAAGCCTACTATCAACGAGCATTGATTAGTAACCTGCTTAACCCTAAAGCGTTGGTTTTCTTTGTGATGTTCTTACCACAGTTTGTGTCGACGAATATTGAAGCGACTTCCGGTCAGCAGATGCTTGTTCTGGGTTTATTACTGAATGTTCTCGGCTTAACGTTTAACTTTTTGCTGGTGGCGTTAGTGGGTACGATTGGTAAATCTCTCGTAGAAAACGCGAAGTTTCGTACCTATCAACAGAAAGTCATGGGCGGAGTTTTCATCGTGTTAGCTATCTGGATGTTGTCTTCTTTCTTTACTTCGTAGACGAATCAAATCAGACATCTTCTCGTGGTTAGCCGCTGAGACAAAAATGGACGCTACGAGCGTCCATTTTTTATATTTAACCGTTACATGTTGAACGCGCTAAATCGCTATGAATTCAACTCTTGTTGGTGTTGTTCAATCAGTTTCTCCATGTACTTCTCACCGCGCAGGCGAGTGTCTTCGTAGGTTTCTGTCCCTTCAAATTTTGTCACCGTCTCATAGTAGATCTTAACTTTTGGCTCAGTACCGGAAGGTCTTACGATAATGCGTGAACCATCTTCGAGATGATAGATGAGTACGTCACTTGCAGGCAGGTTAATGGCTTCAGTATTGCCTCCAATGACGAAGCGTAAAGAAGACTGCAAATCTTCAATTACAGAGATAGCGACACCGTTGATTGCTTTAGGCTGTGCCGAGCGGAGCTTAGAACCAATCGATGGTGAATCTGGGT
This sequence comes from Vibrio sp. F13, assembly GCF_020806305.2. Classification (NCBI taxonomy): domain Bacteria; kingdom Pseudomonadati; phylum Pseudomonadota; class Gammaproteobacteria; order Vibrionales; family Vibrionaceae; genus Vibrio; species Vibrio sp. F13. The sequence continues at coordinate 822,646 of NZ_CP170176.1, forward strand.
CTAGTGCAATACTTCGCTGAGCGTTGGTATGAACCCCATGTTCAAATGAAATTTGAGCGAGAAGATCCCAAACTGTTCGACCTTGAGATTTTAACTCCTCAACCAATTGAGCAAACACGACAATAGCAGACAGCCCATCTTTGTCTCGTACTTGAGTACCAATTGTGTAGCCTAATGCTTCTTCATAGGCGAACAAGAAGTCGTTCTGATCATTTTCCAATTGCATGCCAATATTCGCTAACCATTTAAAACCTGTCAGCGTTTGGAAATAAGTCGCCCCGTGGGATTGAGCTACTTTTTCAAGCAATGTTGAAGATACGATACTGTTACCAACTAATTGGTTTTTGGTATGTGGCTTTGAGAGTAGATAATGAGCGAATAGCACGCCGACTTGGTCACCTGTTAGCATTTTGTATGAGCCATCATCTGTTCTCACTGCAACCGCAAATCGGTCTGCATCTGGATCGTTGGCACAAGCAATGTCGGCATCGACACTTTTTGCTAAGTTAACCACCAGATCCATCGCGCCTTTTTCTTCCGGATTCGGGAAGTTGACGGTCGGGAAGTTACCATCGGGCTCTCTTTGCTCGGCGACGCTGAACACCTTATGGAAACCAGAATCGTGAAGTAGATCCTCGGCCATTTGTGCGCCGACACCATGCATTGCGGTATAGGTGATGGTGGTGTTCGCCGATTCGATCTCGTCACTCACGTATGGGCTCTGATTGATCGCAGCGCGGTACGTTTGATAATAGCCTTCAGTTAACCACACCAACTTACCTTGCGTCTCAGCGTCACTTAGGCTCATTAAAGGGAGCGGCTTGGTCGATGCGATATCGATTTCAGCGGCAATACCCGCATCGTGAGGAGGAATGATTTGAGCGCCATTCTCCCAGTACACTTTGAAACCATTGTATTCCGGTGGGTTGTGGCTGGCCGTCACCACAACGGCAGCTGCGGCGTTGAAGTGCTCAATACCAAAGGCAACGATAGGGGTCGCCGCGACGTTCGAGGTTAGATAAACCTTAATGCCTAAAGCCGTGAGTACGGAAGCGGTATCAATCGCGAACTGCTTTGAATCTAAACGGCCGTCATAACCGACGACCACACCGCGAATGGTCGCATTAGCGACATGTTCGATTAAGTAGTGGCCGAGCCCGGTTGCTGTTTCCTGTATGACTAAACGGTTCATTCGATTTGGGCCGCATCCAACTTTGCCTCTAAGTCCTGCCGTTCCGAACTCTAATCGTTGAGTAAAGCGGTCTTCAAGTTCGTCGTGCATTCCCTCATCGATGAGGTGTTGAAGTTCTTCACGAGTTCTTGGATCTGGGTCTCTCGCTAACCAATTCATTACATCTTGCATAATCACTAAACCTATTAATGTCTGTATGACTTACCGTTGATTTAATTTAAGTGATATTAATTCTCATTTCCATGAAAGCAATCGTAAAACTCGATATAAAATAAATTCCAACGGCAAGAGGGTACGTAGATTAAGCCACTTCAAATAATTGACTGTTTAGTAAGTAAACTTACCTTGAATAATTGGATATCACTAACTAGCCTTTTACATAAATATAACAAAATTTAACAAATTCGCCGTTTTTGAATCTTTCATGGAAACCTCCAACGCTTTTGAACCGTATTAGTTCTTGGGTTTATATGAGGTCAGTAGCCTGCTCACAGGCTAGTTCCATGTGAGTTGTAGATTGAGATTCAGCCTTTTCATGTGTAGCCGGAATAACAATGAATGTTGTCCAGTTCGCAACGACATTTAGGTCGCAAGTATCCAATTAGGAAGGACAAGGAGAGATCTTTTGAAAAGATTACTGGTTAGGCTAGCGTGGCTTTTGAAGAGTTTTGTTGTGCTTTTAGTATCGCCTTTAGTGCACGCAAGCAGTGATTACAACATGACTCAAGGCGTCACTGAGATCAGTGGTAAGGTGTATGAACTTCATATGCTGATCTTCTACATCTGTTGTGCGATTGCCTTTGTTGTTTTTGGTGTGATGTTTTATTCGATTTTGAGGCACAGGAAATCGAAGGGCGCAGTTGCTGCCCATTTTCATGAAAGCACGAAAGTCGAAATTCTTTGGACCATCATCCCTATCATCATCCTCATCGCTATGGCGATACCTGCCACCAAAACCTTGATCGCGATGGAAGATACCTCCCAATCAGATCTGACCGTTAAAATCACTGGTTCACAATGGAAATGGCATTACAGCTATTTTGGTGAAGACGTCGAATTTTTCAGCCTTCTAGCGACCAGTGACAAAGAGATTGAAGGCCTCGAAGTGAAAGGCGCGCATTACTTGCTAGAAGTTGATAAGCCACTTGTACTGCCTGTTGATCGTAAAGTCCGTTTCTTGATGACTTCCGACGATGTGATTCACTCATGGTGGGTGCCAGCATTCGCCGTTAAGAAAGATACCATTCCGGGCTTTATTAATGAGGCTTGGACTAAGATAGATGAGCCTGGTGTTTACCGAGGGCAGTGTGCAGAGTTGTGTGGTCGTGCCCATGGTTTCATGCCGATCGTGGTGCATGCCATGGAAGAAGATGAGTTTGACGCATGGCTAGCGGAGCAGAAAGAGTTAGCGATAGCCGAACAACAAGCCGCAAAAGATGCATTAGGTGCGTCACTTTCCTTGGCGGAGTTGAATACCATCGGTGAAGAGGTTTACAAAACTCGATGTGCGGTTTGTCACCAAGCAAACGGTGAGGGCATTCCTGGAGCATTCCCTGCCATCAAAGGAAGTCCTATTGCCCTTGGTGATGTGGATGTTCATATCGACACAATTGTTTATGGTCGTGGCGGTACGGCGATGCAAGCATTCGATAATCAGTTAACCGAGAAAGAGATCGCAGCGGTAGTAACTTATCAACGAAACGCTTGGGGTAATGACACCGGCGATATTGTTCAAGCTTCAGATGTGAACGCTTATAAGGCCAAGCAGGAAGGCAGTTCTGAAAGCTCAACGGATGATGCACAAAATGATGCTAAGGATCAGTTATGAGTTCACCAATCAATAAGCCGGTGAAATCGGCTCCAGCAGAAGACCAAGTACTGAGCCATTCTGCGGAAGGCACTTTGGGCAATAATGATTTGCCTGTTGATGATCACGACTCACATGCGGCACCTAAAGGTTGGGCTCGTTGGCTTTATTCAACCAATCATAAAGACATTGGTACACTTTATTTGTGGTTCAGCTTTGCAATGTTCTTAACGGGCGGCGCAATGGCGATGGTGATCCGTGCGGAGCTGTTCCAACCGGGTTTGCAACTCGTTGAGCCAGATTTCTTCAATCAGATGACTACAGTCCATGGTTTAATCATGGTATTCGGTGCCGTAATGCCTGCATTTACGGGTTTGGCTAACTGGATGATTCCGATGATGATCGGTGCACCAGATATGGCGCTGCCGAGAATGAACAACCTCAGTTTCTGGATCTTGCCTTTTGCGTTTCTAATCTTAATCGGATCTTTGTTTACAGAGGGTGGCGGCCCGAGCTTTGGTTGGACCTTCTACGCGCCACTCTCGACAACTTATGGCCCAGACAGTACCGCGCTATTCGTATTCTCAGTTCATATTATGGGGATCAGTTCGATCATGGGGGCGATTAACGTCATCGTAACCATAGTGAACATGCGCGCTCCGGGTATGACTTGGTTCAAGCTACCGATGTTCGTATGGACTTGGTTAATTACCGCTTTCTTGCTGATAGCCGTGATGCCCGTGCTCGCGGGTGCGGTGACCATGGTACTGACTGACAAATATTTTGGGACTAGTTTCTTTGATGCCGCTGGTGGTGGGGACCCGGTGATGTTCCAGCACATATTCTGGTTCTTTGGGCACCCCGAAGTGTACATCATGATCTTGCCATCTTTTGGTATTGTCTCAGCCATCATCCCTGCATTCAGTGGTAAGCGCCTGTTTGGTTATCACTCGATGGTTTATGCGACCTGTAGTATCGCACTGTTGTCATTCTTGGTTTGGGCACACCACATGTTCACCACGGGTATGCCAGTATTTGCCGAACTGTTCTTCATGTATTGCACCATGTTGATAGCGGTGCCGACCGGTGTGAAAGTCTTCAACTGGGTGGCGACCATGTGGCGCGGTGCTTTGACCTTTGAAACACCAATGCTGTTTGCGATTGCCTTCATTGTTTTGTTTACGATTGGCGGGTTATCTGGATTGATGCTCGCTATCGTGCCAGCTGATTTCCAATACCACGATACTTATTTTGTTGTGGCTCACTTCCATTATGTTCTGGTAACCGGTGCCGTGTTCTCGATTATGGCTGCTGCCTATTATTGGCTGCCTAAGTGGACCGGACATATGTACGACCACAAGCTCAGCCTGTGGCATTTCTGGACGTCGGTGATTTCAGTTAATGTACTGTTTTTCCCGATGCACTTTTTAGGGTTAGCGGGTATGCCGCGTCGTATTCCTGATTATGCGATTCAGTTTGCTGACGTTAACCAAGTCGTGTCGATTGGTGGTTTTGCGTTTGGGTTGTCTCAGCTAATTTTCTTATGGCTAGCGATTAAGTGCGTAAGAGGGGGAGAGCCTGCGCCAAGTAAGCCTTGGGATAGAGCTGAAGGTCTTGAATGGACAGTACCAAGCCCAGCGCCTCACCACACCTTTACCCATCCGCCGAAAGTGGATTAGAGGGCAGAACCATGAGTGATAAGCAAAGCGATCCCAATCAAGATAAAAAACAACCTAAGCGCCTGTCTAATAAGCGATCGACCAAAAAGCTGACGGGCTACTTGGTGTTGAGCGTGGTTGCGATGTTTTGCTTCGGTTTCGCTTTGGTGCCGCTCTACGATGTCATGTGTGAGGCCTTAGGCATCAATGGCAAAACTAATACTGTTTCAGCGGTGCAACCTCAGGGAATGCAGCCAGACTACTCTCGTACGGTTCGAGTCGAATTCATGTCCCACATCAAGCCAGATATGCCATGGCAGTTTTCGCCTGAAGTTCGAGTGTTAGAGGTTCATCCTGGTGAGGTGGTTCAAACTAACTACATTGCCAAAAACCTTTCTGGAGCCTCATTGGTTGGCCAAGCCGTACCGTCGGTTTCTCCAGGTATGGGGGCAACCTACTTCAATAAGATGGAATGCTTTTGCTTTAATCAGCAGCCATTGGACGGGCACAAGAGCGCAGAAATGGGTTTGATATTTTACATTGAGCCAGATATTCCAGAATCGATACATACGCTGACGCTCTCTTACACATTATTCAATATCACGAATGAGGTGGGTGCTGCGGCCAATAAATCTGAGCCTAACGTACTCGCAAGTAACTAGGAATTTACAGAACCAGTATCAACATAAGGAGTTGAGCGATGAGTTCTAAAAAGGAAGTGTATTTCGTTCCACATCAAAGCCACTGGCCATTGGTGGGTGCTGTAGCACTGTTTTTGGTCGCGGTTGGCGCTGGCTTGACGGTGCAAAACATGGGTACCGACGCCGCAGGTGGTGTGTTTGGCAAAGCGGTGTTGTTAGTCGGGTTTGCTGTGCTGCTTTACATGCTCGCAGGTTGGTTTAGCAATGTGATCACAGAATCATTGAGTGGTCTCTATTCTGAGCAGATTTCTCGTTCTTTTAGACAAGGAATGAGTTGGTTCATCTTTTCCGAAATCATGTTCTTTGGCGCTTTCTTTGGCGCGCTTTTCTATGCTCGAATGATTTCTGTGCCTTGGATTGGTGGTGCGGGCAATAATGAAATGACCCATGAAGTATTGTGGCCGATGTTCCAATCAATTTGGCCACTAACGACGACCCCTGATGGCGTAACGACACAAGCCATGCCTTGGCAAGGTATCCCGCTTAAGAACACCATTATTCTGCTGCTTTCCTCTGTGACGCTGCACATGGCACATATCAGTCTTGAACAAAATAAGCGTATGGCTTTGATCGTGTGGTTGGAGATAACCATTGTTCTGGCTGGCTTCTTCCTGTTCTTCCAAGTTGAAGAGTATCTTCACGCTTATCAAGAGATGGGGCTGACACTTCAGTCTGGCATCTACGGTAATACCTTCTTTTTGCTTACTGGGTTTCATGGCTTACATGTCTGTTTAGGGACGATCTTTTTGATTGTGTTGCTGGCAAGGGTTGCGAAAGACCACTTCACTCCGAAAGACCACTTTGCGTTCCAAGCGGGCAGTTGGTATTGGCACTTTGTTGATGTGGTTTGGTTGGGCCTGTTTGTGTTTGTTTATGTACTTTAACGATTGAGCCTATAGGGGATTAATAGGGGCGAGGGTTGGGAGTTATCACTCCTGATCCCAGAGCAAGTAATAAAAGTAGCACGACAACGGCTGACCACATGACACGACGCCCCAAGAAGTAACTGAGTCTTTTTCCATTGTGTTTGCCCGAGGCGATTTGGATTAGGCCTTTCATCAAATTGAAAGCGATAAAAAACAGCAAAGCGACCAAGACGACTTTAAATAACAGAACAAAGGTAGATGACGCCATAGTGATAACTCCAAACCGATTGATTGATGATGAACACAAGTTCCGCAGTAAAGGTTTTTGGATAGCGGTTGTTTTAACTGTGGTTTCAGTCGGCGCTTTAATCAAGTTAGGTTTGTGGCAACTCGATCGTGGTAACGAGAAATTACGTTATGAACAGCAATTAGCTGAGAGAGCACATCTCTCGTCACAACCTTTAGGTGTCGTTATTTCTGAGTTGCGAGAGCTGGATTTATCTGGTCAAGAGTCATTAAATCCTCAAACCCTAAACGGGTTAAAGGCTGATGTTGAATTAGTCAATACGAGCGGCTTGATGCTCTTGTTAGACAACCAGATAAGCCAAGGAACGGTAGGGTATGTGATTTACATGTTGGGTGAGGTTCGCTTTGAAGATGGAAACCAGTCCTTAGTGGCTGAAAAACAGTTGTTGATCGATCTTGGGTTTGTTCCGGCAAGTAATGACAGAAGAGAACTACCGCAATTAGGAAGTATCACTGTACCAACCAAAATGTCAGGGCGCTTGTATACACGCTCAATTAATCCTTTAAGTCATGAGTTGGGTTTAGAAAATACGACACCGAATAGAATCCAAAACCTAAACATAGCAGCGTTATCACAGTATACAGGAAAAGAAGTGCTGCCCTTTGTCTTCCAACCTCAGAGTTTAGATTCATGGCCCTATGAAATGTTATGGCGTCCAACGGCGATGAGGTCTGAGAAGCATTTTGGTTACTCATTTCAATGGTTTGTTATGGCTGCGGTACTTTTGTTTTTGATGTTGTTGATTGGCTATCGGTACCTAAAAGCAACACCTATCACGAGGAATAAGGATGGATAAATCTCAAGCACAAGTGAACAGGGAAATTACCGAGGCAAACATGGCTGAGCTCAGAAGCCGTCGTACTAAAGGACGCTTGGTATTAATCGGACTCGTTTTAATTTTCGCTTTGCCAGCCATTATCGCCAAAACTGTGTTGGATCAGAATTGGTATACGTCAGGTGTCACTAACTCAGGCGAATTGGTAGAACCAAGAATTACACTAGCGGATTTTGGCGTAACGGTACCCATGGCAGGAGAGGGTTGGGTTGTGGGGTATATCGCACCGATGGAGTGCGAAAGCTTGTGTGAACAACAGCTTCATTATTTGAATCAAAGCTACTTAGCGTTAGGGAAAAACAAAGAGCGAGTGACCGCCGTTGTTTTCGTCTCAGAAGGTAACTCGTTGTCGGGTTCGCTCAACAAGCCTGATTTATCTTTGTTAGCTGGTGGTGATCAGTTAAGCACCGAGTTTTCGCCGGCTTCCATTGTCATTATTGACCCGCTAGGACAGTTGGTTATGGAGTACAAAAGCGTGTCGGAACCGTCGCAGTTAGTCGGGCAATCCAAAGGTATGATTCATGATTTAAGAAAGCTACTTAAGCTGTCACGAGTTGGGTAGTTGATGGCGCAAATGCTTGAGCTTAAGCAGCGAAAGGGAATAAGTATAGGGAGATAAATGATGCAGAATAAAGCCCCTGATTTACTGATGCTTGTGATGAGATTAACTATCTTGTTAACCCTTACCGTGATTGTTCTCGGAGCTTATACACGCCTGTCTGATGCTGGCCTTGGCTGTCCTGACTGGCCGGGTTGTTACGGTAAGATCACCGTTCCGTCTGATGCCCAAGCGGTGAGTCAAGCCAATCTGCAATTTCCAGAGCGAGCTCTTGAAGCAGACAAAGCGTGGATAGAGATGATCCATCGCTACTTTGCAGGAACATTAGGGTTGCTTATCTTTGTCGTTGTAGCTTGGTGTATTAAAAAGAACATTACACCAGTTGGTCTTCCATTACTTATCTCTGCCACTGTGATTTTTCAGGCTTTGCTTGGAATGTGGACGGTGACTCTTAAGTTGATGCCCGTTGTGGTTATGGCGCATTTGATGGGGGGGGTCACGTTGCTGTCACTGTTGTGTCTGCTCTACTGCCGTTTGTCTCAATTCCAAAGCCGTTTTGGCGAGGCTTCTTATTCTCCAACACTTAAATTTTGGGCGTTGTTTGGGTTACTCATTGTGGTTGGGCAGATACTGCTTGGTGGTTGGACATCGTCAAACTATGCCGCTTTGGTGTGTACCCAATTGCCTATTTGTGAAGGTAACTGGATGAGCTACCTCGATTTCAAAAATGCGTTCGATTTTGCTCAACACGGACACGATAACTATGAGTTTGGTGTGTTGGAGTATCCCGCGAGGCTTACCATACATGTCATGCACAGGTTCGGGGCTATTGTGGCGACATTAACGGTGCTGATGGTCGTGTACCAGTTATGGAAGTTTGGCCAAGTGCCTCACCAAAAGCTGAGCATGATTGTCGCAATAGTGTTGTTTACTCAAATCAGCCTTGGGATCAGTAATGTATGGTTTCACCTGCCAATCTCAGTTGCGGTTTTGCATAACCTAGTCGCAGCAATGTTGCTCATCAGCATGGTTGTAACCAATTTTGTGGTGTGGCAACGCAAACCGAGTGAGAGCTTGGTGAAGAACAGTGTATTACAAGGAGGTAATCATGGTCAGTAGAACGTCAACACAGTATGAAGTGGTGGCTCAAGACGCAGCCTTAACTCATAAGATAACAGCCAATAATGACATAACTTTAAGTAACGAAAAGGCTGAAAAAAACAAAGCCACTTGGAAAGTTTATTTAACGCTGACTAAGCCTAAAGTGGTGGCTTTGATGTTGCTGACAGCATTGGTTGGGATGTGTTTGGCCGTGCCGAATGGATTGCCTTTGCAACAAACTTTGTTCGGAATGATTGGGATAGGGTTAATGGCAGGTTCAGCGGCTGCGTTTAACCATTTGATCGATAAAAAGATCGACGGCCAGATGACTCGAACAAATCGACGCCCTTTACCATCCGGTGAGCTGAGTAGTGTGCGTGTGTTTAGCTTTGCAGCAGGTATCGGCTTATTTGGGTTCGCTACGTTAGTGGTGTGGGTCAATCAACTCACGGCTTGGCTAACCTTTGCAAGTTTATTGGGCTATGCGGTCATCTATACCATGTACTTGAAGCGAGCAACGCCGCAAAACATTGTGATAGCAGGGATCGCTGGTGCAATGCCTCCGCTACTGGGCTGGACGGCGGTTACCAATGAACTGCATTCAAATGCTTGGTTGTTGGTGATGATCATCTTTATTTGGACACCTCCTCATTTCTGGGCGTTGGCAATTCATCGTCGTGATGAGTATGCCAAAGTGAACATCCCCATGTTACCTGTGACTCACGGAATCGAATACACCAAGACGTCTATTTTTCTGTATACCTTTTTGCTTAGCATCGTGTGTATATTGCCTGTATTGGTTGGCATGAGCAGCTGGATATATCTGAGCGCTTCATTGGTGCTCAACGGCGGGTTTGTTTATCACGCTTGGGTACTGAAATATCGTGATGAACCCAATATGGCCATGAAGACCTTTAAGTTCTCCATCTATCATCTCATGATCTTGTTTGTGGCTCTGTTGGCAGACCACTATCTACTTTGATAACCGCATTTCTGCTGTTGCTGAATAAGAAAACGGATGCTCTGGGCATCCGCTTTTGTTTGGTTGATGACTAAAACTCACCCAATACAAAGTAAGTATCTAGCGAGTACTTAGTCCACTTTGTTCCAAGCACTTTGCCAGTGTGAACCGACACCTGGTTCGTACTGAGTTGCTGTTGGAGCCCATTGAACACAGTAGCCAGAGTATGGGAACTCTTTACACTGATAAACGCCACCATCGCTGCTTAGAACCTTTGTTCCTGCTGTGTAAGACTCAATGCTTTCTGGGAACACAAAGTCGTAATCGCCCGCTGGTGGCGGCGTTTGCTCGTCCATTAGATGAAAATCAAGCGTGTTCTGATCCACTAAGTTACCTTGGTCATCTTTCGTCACAACCACAAGCATGTGGTGGCCAGCTTCAGACTTAGAAAGAGTCAGTTGAACATCTTCAACTTGTCCGTCTGTTAGATCCGATTTCTGAGATGCAAGTGCTTCACGGTGATGGTTGTACACGGTAAGCTCAGCTTGGATATCGCCTGTTGCCGCTAACGTAAGATCAAGCTGAGTAGGTTGGCTCTCATCGATAATGTACTCTGATTCTAAGCCCGAGACTTCAAGATCATGCTCGGGTTCTGGAGTATCAATCTTGTAGCCGATTTCGACACTGTTAAAGCCAGAGCCTGCTTTTAGATAAACAGGATTCGTGCCGTAAACGGGTGCGAAATCGCCTTGGTCATTCAATTGACCTGCTTTGATTTGCGTCTGCTCTTGGTTGATCTTAGAAGCAAGCGCGTAAGACCAGTTATTGGCTTTGCCTTGTTCAGAAGTTTCAATCACAAGCTCAGTGCTGTATGAAGCGTTCTCACCAGACTGGTCGAATACACGCGTATAAACAGCGTCACCAACATTCAGGTCTTGTGTCGGGTTGATTTGACCACCTTGATCCCAATCAGGAATGATAGGGCCGTCACCATCAAATTTCACGTCGATAACGTTGTAGAAAGCCGCTGCAGTGTCACCTACATCCCATACGGCAAGGATCACTTGATAACCTTCACGCTCTGGCACATTACACAAGTGACTGACTTGCATCGGTGGCTGTTCCATATTGCCTTCAACAACACAGAATGGCGTTAAGTCAAAAGAGCTGCGAGCCAACGGCTGGTTTGGATTCCAGTCGGGTTGAGTAATGTAATATTTCCAATCGCGAGTCTTGTGGTTAGCTGTGAATGTCCACTCGAAGTATTGAGAACCAGACTTGATAGGGCGTTTAACCCAGCGGTCTGCCTTTTGTTCGTCTAGTGCTGCTGCTAAAGAAGATTGCGCACTGGCGATTTTTCCATCAGCAGGGCCAACTTCTGGGAAGCCTTCAGGGCCTTCTACACTTTGTGGTTCGTATTGGATACCACCACAGTTGGTGTTTTTCTCTTGCGTATCACTCGCAGGGAACTTACATAGGGCAACACGGCTCTCAGCTACGCCATTGTTGTATGCCGAGACATAACCGTGACCGAAGCTTGCACCGCTTACGCTAAGAAGCGATAGCGCGATGAGTGATTTTTTTTGGAGTTGTTTCATTATTTGTCCTTACTGTATTTGGCCGACAAAAAAGAGAACACCCCGGCATGCATTTACACTTAAATTCTATTAAGTGGCGGCCCCGCTATCATAGACAGAATATTTGTCGACAGACCGGTGGCTTTGCGTCTTATTCTTTCAAATAGTTTGCCAGAAGTGCGTTTGAGCAATCGAAATGTAGCCAACCAGTTTTATAAATGCGAATCAATCGATTGAAATGTGGAATGCCAATCTCGAACTTTTAATTCTTGATACAAATTAACTTGCTATATGTTTAGTTCGTTAACGTATAAATTATTGATATAAATAAAGAAAGCATTTGCTCTAATCGTTTTAGTGAATGAATTTGGGTTGTTTCGCTTCGCTCTGTACAACAATTGTGCGCATATCAAAACCAAACCTTTGGTTTCCACTAACCGAACCCTGACACGCCATGTATGAAAAAACGGACAATTGATTGGTATGAATTATATAAAGGAGCCGGTATGGAATTCACAGAACTAGACAGAGACGCGTTGTATCAAACGTGGATGTCACAAAAATCGAGAATGCGAATTACGCAGATGGAGTTTTCAAAAAAGCTAGGCATGAACCAGCTTGATTTCTCAAGAGTGCTAAGAGGGGAGACGCCATTAACGATGTCTTTCATTAGTCACTTTTGTCGTTTACTTCATTTGGAACCAAGGAATGTATTCCCCTCGCTGAAAGAGGGCAATGAGTCTGGGCCTAAAGTGGTCTACCTGAAAAGTAGAATGAGTGTTGATGGTGAGATCCAAAATGCTTATATCGAAGGAAATCAGGTAATTGTAGAGTACGCACACACTGTTCAACATGATTAATTTTAGAGTTAGCTCTGATTTTTAACCCCCTTTTTCTACAACCTTTTCACATAGGGTATGTCATACTTAATTAGATTCCTTAATTTTGACTAAGTGCGTTATGAACCCTTTAAAAGTCCTTTTGCTTGTTGCAACCAGCATTTTCTTGCTTGGTTGTGCAGGCGGCCCAATTAGAACCGCTACTAAATTTACCAGCTACGAAGATTTTCAGGCTGGGCCTGACGGAGGCGTCGACTTGGTTTGGGCAAGGGTTGGGCTACGTGACGCGCAGCGTTTGAAATCCAAGTTAGATGACTACGATTCTGTAGTGATCGACCAAATTTTTGTTTTAGCAGAAGAAGGTTCGTTGGATCAGGAAGAGATTCAGGAACTCACTGAGCACATGGTTGCGCGCTTGGAAGATAAAATATCGCCTCATAAAACGATTGTCGATGAACCGACAGGAAAAACGCTCCGCTTGAGTATCGCTCTGAGTAACGTTGAAACGCCCAATCCGATCTTAGCTGTAACGAGCAGCGTTCTGCCGTTTGGCCTTGCGATGTCAACCATATCTAAGGTCACGACTGGTGAGCACACCAATGTTGGGAGTGCGAGTGTAGAGTTATTGGTCAGTGATGCTCAAGAGGGCACACTACTGTTTGCAGCCATCGACCGTGAAGCGGGTAACAAAGATTTTTCAACCATGATTGATTCGCTGGATGATGCCAAAGACGCGATCAACTATTGGGTTGAACGTTTAGGTGATACTCTACACAACATAGATGACGCATAGTAAAGACCGAATAATGCTAGAGAAAGAGAACCTGATTAAGTTGGCTCGAATGCAGATGCCATTTGGAAAGTACGCGGGTCGTACACTGATTGACTTACCTGAAGAATATTTGCTGTGGTTTGATAAAAAGGGATTTCCGTCTGGTGAACTCGGCGATTTATTGAAACTGTGCCTTGCTCTGAAAATTGAAGGGCTTGATAGTGTCGTCAAGCCATTGAAAAGAATGTAATTAAATAAAAGCTCACGCTGATCACGTGAGCTTTTTTGTTTTTGAGTTCGACACAATTTTACATGCATGATGTAGCTTGAAGAATGGCTCTTCTTACCTTGCTATAAAATACGCAATCGATATCGTGTAAATAATGGTATACAGGGTGTTTTAAATATAAAACACAAAAAAAATTGCGTTTATTTTTAATTAGTGATTGAAACTAGAGTTTTTACTAGTTAAGTTACAGGGAACAAGAAGATTAGTGCTGATAGAAAGTGACGTGAGACAACGTACATTCAGCTCAAGGATAGAAAAAAGGAAGAAGTAAGCAATGTTCCAGACTGATGATGTAAGAATTAACAAAGTAAAAGAGTTATTACCCCCTGTTGCTGTTTTAGAAAAGTTTCCAGCGACAGAAGTTGCTTCTTCTACAACCTTTGAAAGCCGCAAAGCGATCCACAATATTTTAGAAGAGAGCGATGATCGCTTGCTTGTTATTGTCGGCCCATGTTCTATTCATGACACAGAAGCTGCTCTTGAGTACGGTAAACGTTTGAAAGTGTTGCGCGACGAACTTGGTGATAACCTTGAAATCGTAATGCGTGTTTACTTTGAAAAACCACGTACAACTGTTGGTTGGAAAGGTCTAATAAATGACCCGTACATGAACGATACGTTCAAGCTAAATGATGGCCTTCGTCTAGGACGTAAGCTACTGCTGGACCTAACTGACATGGGCATGCCAACGGCAAGCGAATTCCTAGACATGATCACGCCTCAATACGTTGCTGACCTAATCAGCTGGGGTGCAATCGGCGCACGTACTACAGAATCTCAAGTTCACCGCGAACTGGCTTCTGGCCTATCTTGCCCAGTTGGATTTAAGAATGGTACTGATGGCAACATCAAGATTGCAACAGATGCTATTCGCTCTGCTAGCGCTTCTCACCACTTCTTATCAGTAACTAAGTACGGTCACTCAGCTATCGTTGAAACAGCAGGTAACCCTGATTGTCATATCATCCTACGTGGTGGCAAAGAGCCAAATTACAGCGCAGAACACGTTGGTAAGATTAAAGAAGAGCTAGCAGCTTCTGGTCTTCCACAAAAAGTGATGATCGATTTCAGCCACGCAAACAGCTCTAAGCAGTTTAAGCGTCAAATGAACGTATCTGATGACGTAAGCGCACAAATTTCTGGTGGCGACAAAGCTATCTTTGGTGTGATGATTGAATCTCATCTTGTTGAAGGTCGCCAAGACCTGGTTGAGGGCAAAGCTGCAACGTACGGCCAATCTGTTACTGATGCGTGTATTGGTTGGGAAGACACTGAAACAGTACTTCGCCAGCTGGCAGACGCTGTTGAAGCTCGTCGTAACAAATAGACTAATTACAGTCAGCGATTAAGCTACTGAAAATTCAAAGCCCTTAGTTAGCAACAGCTAATAAGGGCTTTTTTGTGGATCTTAGTTGAAAACTGGAAGTGTCTGTATTCTTAAATGAGAAAAGACAGTAACTCGTCGACTTTAAGTGACAGTAAAGCTTTATCTTGTTTGGTTTCAACGTTAAGGCGTATTAATGGCTCGGTATTGGACTTTCTTAAGTTGAAGCGCCATGTGCCCATATTCATGCAGAGCCCGTCTGTGTGATCGATCTCAACGGCGTTATCTTGATAGTGCGACAACACATAAGCCATGACTTGTTCTGGGTCTGAAACCCTACGATTGATCTCTCCTGAAGAGGGAAATCTATCCATACTCGAATTGGTCAATTGGTGAAGAGATTGTTGAGTTTTCGACATCAGTTCGATAACAAGCAGCCAAGGAATCATTCCTGAATCGCAATACCCAAAATCACGGAAATAATGGTGCGCACTCATTTCACCACCGTACACAGCGTTTAATTCTCGCATCTTCTCTTTGATGAGCGCATGCCCAGCTTTGACTGCAACAGCCTTCCCACCAAGCTTATTGGCGACTTCAATCGTGTTCCATGTCATACGCATATCGTGCAACACTGTGGCGTTAGGCTCTTTTAACAAAAATGCTTCAGCGAGCAACCCGACAATATAGTAACCCTCAATATAATTGCCTTTTTCATCAAAGAAAAAGCAGCGGTCAAAATCACCATCCCACGCAATCCCTAGATCGGCCGAATGTTCTAGCACAGCATCTCGAGTCGCTATTTGGTTTTCTATAATCAATGGATTGGGAATACCATTAGGGAAGTTTTCGTCAGGAGTATGGTGAACCTTGATGAAGGTGATAGGGGCACTGAGTTCGTTAAATTTCTTCTCTAAAGCATCAATGACATGTCCTGCAACCCCGTTTCCTGAGTTAACTACAATCTTCATTGGCGAAAGCTTAGAAGGTGATATATAGGAGAGTAGATGGCCTACATAAGGGGCGAGAACACTGGTTGATCTACTAGAGTTACTTGGTTGTGCATGAACGAACGGTAAATTGCAGTTCAGCTCTTGATTAAGTTCTTCAATGCGTCGTTTGATTTCATCTAAACCACTGTTTTTACTGATGGGGCTAGCGTCTACACCGATCAATTTCATTCCGTTGTAATTGATTGGGTTATGGCTAGCTGTGATTTGTATTCCGCCAATCGCTTTTAGGTGACGAGTCGCAAAGTAGACTTCTTCAGTGCCAGTCATCCCAAGATCAATGACGCTTATCCCGGATTCGATTAAGCCTGCAGTAATGGCTTCTTGCAGTGACAAAGACGTTTCACGGTTATCTCGACCAATAACGACTGGAGGCCATGCACTTAGGGTCTTGGCATTTCCTAACAGGAGATATTCACCAAACGCCTTTCCAAGCAGATAGGTAAACGGCTCATTGATTTGGCTACCAATGATGCCGCGAATGTCGTTGTTCTTAAAGCAGCGAAGATCTAATGTTGGTTTCATTTGATTGTCGCCGCTTCTATTTCAATTTTTTGTTCTGAGACGACGAAGCTTGTTCGCTTCGAACATCTCGCCCATAGCTGTCTTGATATCGAATGATATCGTCTTCACTTAAATGGCTGCCGGTTTGAACTTCAATCATTTCAAGAGGTGTCTCGCCAGGGTTCTCTAGGCAGTGGATGTGACCTAAAGGGATGTAAGTCGATTGATCTTCTTCGACGAGATAGGTTTTCTCATCGTTGGTCACTTTTGCAGTGCCAGCTACTACTATCCAATGTTCCGCTCTATGATGATGCATCTGAAGTGAAAGCTGATGACCCGCTTTTACGGTGATACGCTTAACTTTGTCTCGCTTTCCTAAATCAATCACATCGTATTTACCCCAAGGTCTAAATACCTCTCGGTGATGAATATGCTCTGTTCTACCTGCTTGATTTAGTTGACTAACAATCGATTTTACACCCTGAACCTTGTCTTTATCTGCGACCAATATAGCGTCTTTGGTCTCGACAATAATCAGGTTATCGACACCTACAGTAGCAACTAGCTTGTTTTCAGCATGAATGTAGTTGTGTTGAGAGTCGACGGTTAACACGTCACCTTCAATGACGTTGTTATGCCCATCTTTGTCGCTTACATCCCAGATAGCAGACCATGAGCCAATATCATTCCAACCGACATCCATCGGGATCACAGCTGCGTGCGAGGTTTTCTCCATCACGGCATAATCGATGGAATCGCTTGGGCTGCTTTTGAATGCTTCAGCGTCGATACGGATAAAGTCGAGGTCGGTATTTTGCTTTGCAAGAGCGAGTTTACAAGCCGCTAATATCTCGGGGTGGTGTTCGGCGAGTTCTTCAAGATAGCGTGATGCCTTAAACATGAACATGCCACTGTTCCATAGGTACTGTTCTGAGCGAATGTATGCTTCTGCTGTTGCTGTGTCTGGCTTTTCTACAAAGCATTCTATGGCGAAGGCGTGATTGATTGGCTGCTCTGTTCCATTAGTATCAGTTTGAGCACTGGAGGAAAGAGGCTCTCCCTGCTTGATATAGCCATAGCCAGTCTCTGGGGAGCTAGGTGTTATACCGAATGTCACCAGCTTGCCTTGTTTTGCATAATCAACACCACGACTAATCGCTTGTTGGAATTCAGAGGTTTTCGCGATGTGATGATCAGCAGCCAGCACTAACAAGATAGGGTCGGATGCGCTTTGTTCATTAAGCGGTGGTTTACTTAAAGCCTTTAGGGCGGCAAGCGCAATGGCTGGGGCTGTATTTCTACCGACTGGCTCTAGCAGAATACCACTATGTTGAATGTTAGCTGATCGAGCTTGTTCAGCGGCAATAAAGCGATGCTCTTCATTACAGATAATGAATGGGGCATCGCATTTACTATCCATCAAGTGCTCTTCAAGGCCTTGCAGGCGTTGAAGTGTGTGCTGAAGCATTGACTGGTCGCCGGCAATATTGAGAAATTGCTTAGGGTAAAGCTCGCGAGACAGTGGCCAGAGACGACTTCCGGAGCCGCCGGCTAGAATGACAGGTAAAATCATAGCGTGGTAATTAGGTGCATTAGAATACTGCCAGCATATTACCACGCTTCACGCTTATTACTTATCGATAACCAAGAAGGATATGACTATCGATGACCTTCCGTAGGGGAGTTCAACATGTCTTTGGGATCGCTAATATTCTGATTATCACCTAGGCTTTGAACGCTGTTATGATCTTGAACATTAGAAAAGTCTTGAGGGTCAATCTTGAGTGTCTGTGTTGGGAACGCGATGTCTGCATTGTGTTTATGAATAATCGCCAGAACCTGTAACAGAACGTCTTGCTTCACTTTGTGGTACCTGATCCAGTTGACTGTTTTTGTGAAGGTATAGATAAAGAAGTTGAGCGTTGATGGCCCAAATTTGTCAAAGTTAACGATCAACGTCTGTTTGGCATCAATATCAGGGTGGGTCTCGAGCATGGTTCTTACATCATCAACAATGAGCGCCAATTTGTCTGCATCTTGATAACGAAGACCAAAGGTTTCATTGATTCTACGATTCAACATTCTCGATGGATTCTCTACCACAATACTACTGAACACCGAATTTGGCACGTACAAAGGACGCTTATCAAAAGTGCGGATGATCGTCATGCGCCAACCAATGCGTTCGACAGTGCCTTCGATTTGACGATCGGGAGAACGTATCCAATCACCGACTTTAAAAGGGCGGTCGAAGTAAATCATCATGCCACCGAAGAAATTCGACAGTAGATCTTTTGCAGCTAAACCGACAATTAAACCTTTTCCTAATACTGAGTTTTACATAGAAATGTTGTCAATTGGATGTTGGTAGTTCTGTCGTAGCTTGTGAAGCATATTGACTCACATGCTAGTTAAACGATAGGAGGCTCATTGGCACATTTGGTTGTTCTATTACTTATGTCACCTCCTCAATTTTACTTCCTAGGCTAGTTCCTTCTCATGAATGTATATTCAGTTATTCACTATGTTGGAGGTTTATCGGTGATACTTTACTACCATTACAGGTATAGTTTATTTCCCCCGCTGACCTTATCCAATCGATCATTTTTTACTTGATCTCAAATCATGAAACAAGCATTTCTATGATGTTTTATCTGAAGAAAAAATCATTAACAAAATAAATAGTTATAAGCATAAATTCTTACATGTACCAGTCGTAGATTTATAAGTAACATATGGTCCACGTATCAATAATTTAAAGTTGAGATTTCAATGTCTAAGTCCTTTGAAGATTGGCTCAGTCAATACAACATTCAGCTATCGCTCTTAATTCAAGTTGCAGAAGCATTTGGCTTAATCCTATCGATTGCCATTGTGATTCATGTCGTATTACACCGTGTTGTCGTGGTTTGGTTGAAGAGTCGTGCTTCTAAATCTGAGGCTTTTTGGCGTCATGAGCTGTTCAGTGGTAATTTATTCAGTCAAATAGCTTTGCTTATTCAAGGGGTAGTGATCGGTATTCAGGCCAATTTATGGCTCTCACAAGAAAGCGCTCTTCGTGAAATGTTACTTATAATAGTCGAACTATGGGTAGTTCTTTATGCCATGTTATCGATATTCTCACTACTCAATGTGATCGATGCACTACTCAATCGTACTCAGGTGGGGCGTAACATGCCAACTAGAGGTATCATCCAGAGTATTAAGATAATTATATTTGTGATTGCAGCTCTGCTATTTACCTCAATTTTAATCGGAAAATCACCAATTATATTGCTAAGTGGTTTAGGTGCCATGACAGCAGTAGTTATGTTGGTATTCAGAGACCCAATTCTTGGTTTAGTCGCAGGAGTTCAGCTCTCTGCCAACAAAATGTTGAGTGTAGGGGATTGGCTCGAAATGACGAAATATGGCGCAGATGGTGATGTTATTGATATCAGCCTCACCACAGTAAAGATACAGAACTGGGATAAAACCATCACCACAGTCCCAACTTACGCTCTGATTTCAGACTCATTTAAAAACTGGAAAGGGATGACAGAGTCGGGAGGGCGACGGATTAAACGTAGCGTGATGATAGATGCAACAAGTGTTCACTTTCTCAATGAAGTTGAGGTGTCAGAGTTAACCAAAATACAATTATTAGAACCGTATATCAGAGGCAAAGTAGAAGAAATTACGCTCTACAATAATCAACACGATGTAAACAATACCAGATCTATCAATGGTCGCCGACTGACTAATTTGGGTAGCTTCCGCGCGTATCTAGAGCGCTATTTACGTGCACATCAAGAAATTCATAACGATATGACTTTAATGGTTCGTCAACTAGCGCCAACGCATGACGGTATTGCCATGGAGGTTTACTGTTTTACTACCACAACAGTATGGGGTGATTATGAGCGTATTCAATCAGACATTTTTGATCATTTGTATGCAGTTATGCCAGAATTTGATTTGCGTGTATCTCAGACTCCAACGGGTAGTGACTTTCGCCAGTGGAATCAAGATAAAACTAATTTAGTTTCATCAGGTTAAGTTAGTAATGGCTAGTTTAAATGAATAATGGTGGGTAATTAGTTGCCCGTCATTTTTTTCTTTATTAAAGCTTCAAAAATACTTAAATCACGATGGGACAAGAGCTACTTAGTGCTACTACCCTAAAGCGTTTCCGCCCCCCAACTTTGTTATCGAGTGGTTTACTGCGTTTTGCTGGTAACTCATAATGCTATACATGAGCTGAAAAGACAGGATTATGTAAAGTGAGGATGAATGAAGAATACACCCCACAATCTATCGTCCCTAATTTGGATAAGTGGCCTGTTGGCTCGCATGAGCGCCTAATAAATGGGTATTGGGAGTTGGGTATGATGAGATTTCATACTTTCACCAATGACTGTGGAGAAGACCTCCAGAATACATACAATCGCATCAACAATGGATTAGGGGTTCAAACGATCTACATCGACCTTCTCTCACTTGCAGGTGAAGATTACAGAAACAAGTCGCAAATCATGAATATCATTCGAAGTGACAAGCCAACGTGGATCTGGTTTATCAATTGCGAGGCGCTTCTAAATGGTTCTCTGCCTAGCTGGCTGCGATCAATCCTCACCACATACAATGCAGATCATATTCGAGTTACTTTTGTGCTCGATAATCAAGAGCAGTTTAGCAGTATATTCCAGCGCTATTCCGCGCCACTATATCAATCGACTATAGCTCTCGATCTTCAGAAGAGCTAGCTCAGAATTGTCCAGAGACGTGCTTGACCTCTACGGTGAGATAGCACTCATTGGGACAAAAGCGCCTTAGCAAAATCACACTTTCCATTGAATTTGCATTTATTCAAGCCATGCAAAGTACGCCTTTTCGAAAATAAGGAAAAAGAGCTAAGGGGGATAGTATAAAATCTCCTGAAGATATCAAGAGAGCTAGGAACAGCATGGATAATTTTCAAAACCTTATTGATTACAGCACCGTCGATGACCTGAAGTTTCGTATCAAGTCATTACCCTTTTCTTGTGCTATCCCCAGTCGCAAAGCAGAAGTTGCAAGTGTACTCTTTAATGCATTGATGAACCCAGACAACCTACAGTCAATTTGGAACCACCTCTCAGAGGTTCAGAAACTTGCTTTGCAAGAGGCCGTTCACAATCAAGCAGGTTATATGGACGGTTTCGTATTCTGGTCAAAATATCAAAAAGAACCACCTAGTACAGAAGACTGGTCGTTGTATCGAAGTCGAGATAAAGATAACGGTGACAAAGCTTTATCTCCGTTCTTTTATCCTGACCGCCGTTACGGATCTTCACGCAGAATACCTAATGACCTATTAGCTTTTTTGAAACCTCATGTTCCATTGCCACCACATTTTTCTGTGCCAACGGCAATTGTCGATGGTGACGAGATTGAAACGTCAGAAACACCACAATACACGGAAGCGGAGCTTAACGTTCTTCTTAATACTATTAAGGTTAAGAAGTTAAAAGTCAGTCCGAAAACTGGGCAGCCTTCTAAAGCATTGCTCAACCAACTGTGCAACAAACTCAATGAACCGTATCAAAAGGCAACATCACTTGATGACGAATCAGCGAAAAGTATAAAGGCTTTTGGTTGGATTCAAATTCTAAGAGCTGCTCTATGGTTCAAAGAGACAAATGGTGAATTGCAAATCAACCTAAAAAAAGCCGCTCTTCAACAACGACATTGTGACGTCATTAAACAGCTTTTCTTGGACTGGAAAGATCGAAGCAAATTTGACGAGTTCTCACGTATCAATCAGATTAAAGGGCAAAAAGGAAAAGGTCAGAAATATTTTACCAATGTTCTGAGCCGCAGGGATGCTTGTATAGAAACATTGCGATCTTGCCCACCTGAAGAATGGGTCTCTTTTGATGACTATCTGAGATTAATGGCGGTTGAGGGGCAATTCTTTAATATTACGTTTGAACCCTATAGCTTGTATATCGGTGATTCCACGTATGGCCGCATTCATGACGGTACTTTTCTTACTAATGCTTACTCTCGCTGTTTAATTATGGAGTATTTCGCGACTCTAGGGATCGTCGATATAGCTTACGTAACGCCGGAGAGCGCTCAAGATAATTACTATGACCGTTGGGGGCAATATGACCTAGATTATTTGTCCATTTATGATGGTTTAAAATATATCAGGCTTACAAAGCTCGGAGCCTATGTGCTTGGAGTGGTTGATACCTACATCGATGTATCCGAATCAACGAAAACATCGATCGCATTATTGCCGAAGAATCGTGTTCAGTTTATGCAGCCACCCACTACAAGTGAGCGAGTATTTCTTACTAATTATGCGGATGAAGTTACCGACCAAGTCTGGCAGCTATGCACAAGCAGGATACTCTCACACCTCGAAAATGGTGGTGACTTAGAAGAAATACAATCTTTCCTATCTGAAAGAGATGAACAACCATATTTCCCGACTCAAATTGAGCACCTCTTCAAAACGTTGGAGAGCAATAAGAATGCAGTACGATTAGAGGGGCGTTTTTTACTTTTGAAATGCGATACCGAGTCGATAGCAAAGAACATAGCGTCAGCACCTAAATTACAGAAATTGTGCCAACGCGTAGGAAAAGACCAGTTAATTATCCCAGAGGGCAAAGAATCGTTGTTTAGACAATTAGTTCATGAACTTGCCTATGCTATGCCCATACAGTCATAGTTTTCAATGTAAGGGCAAAGTTTTTTGCCCTGTAAGCGATCATTTTAGAGGTGAATTACTCAATTTCATTCACACCTGATGTTGAAGAACTAGCAGTGGTTTTCTTTTTTCGTTGAGATAGTGTTGGTTCGTCCGCGGTCTTTCGCTACGGGACAAAAGCGCCTTAGTGTTACTTCTCTAAAACATTATCGTTAAATCAAATACTCTACAAAATCTGGGGCGTACATTTTACCCTACTAAAATTATCCGATTGAATGCTACTCAAAGCGATTAAAACCTTCACTATGAGTGTTTAGCCTGTCAAAGTGACCTTTTGGTTGGTGAAGTTGTCAGAACATCTTGTTAGCAATGATAAGCCATTGAAAATATTGTTATCATCTTTTTATTTGTCAGTAAATAAGACTTCCATGAGATATGAATCAGCCCCAGTAATTCCAGAAGAAAGACTAGAAACCACAAGAGAGCGAGCAGTACGCCAACGCTTAGATCGTAGGGCTGAATTAACGCCTTCAGCAAGCGATGAGAAACGATGGAAGGAAAACCGTGAAAGGGTTCTTAGAGATAGACAAGAAGCGGGATTAGGGTCAATCTCTCAAGGATTGAAAACTCCTCAAGTCCTGAACGATTCGATAGGACTACAGTGTACCCTTGAAGATGAAATGGCGAAGAACCATCAACATGTGTTGATCACCGATTTAGAGGATGCTCATAAAATATTGCATAACGTTTGGTTGGATTCAGGTAAAGATGTTGCAGCCCTTTCTACGAGTATTAATACAGCGAAGTCATGGTTTAACCACACAGAGCCGATGTTTGATGCTGCGTCTATTGCTAAGCAATTTGGGGACATGAACATTAAGGCAGATCTTGTCGAGAGCAAAGGCAAAACCTTTGTGGCGTTTAATGGGACAGATCAGAATGGGAAAGTGCTCAAACATGCGTTTGTTAATGGCACGCGTATTAATATGAATGGGAAGAAGTACCCTCTCAATTCATTTAAATCGATGCAAGCAGGCTTTAGTCCTCAATCAAGGGCTGCAAACTTTAAGGGGGCAGGAGTTTTAACGTTTGTGGTGTCTGCTAGTATAGCGACTAGCGATTTAGCTTTTAAAGATGATTATCACTTAGTGGATTGGTTTGGTAATGTTGGCGCAGATATGTTTAAGGCTCTGATTCAGTTTGGGATTGGTGAGGCCGCTTTGTTTGCAGCAGCGACTCTGACTGGCTCGCTATTAATAGCAGGGGTTGTTTGTGCGTTAGCTTATCTAGCCATTGAATTTATGTGGGGAAAATATGATATTTCAAATTCAATTGTAACGGAGCTTGAAAATGCAGTCCAAAACTAGAGTTAGATTAGCTGTAATTTTTATGTGGGTGCTTGGGCTTGGTGCTTGGTGTTTGATATCTTATGACGTGCTTCAAAGCTACTTGGATCTGTTGAATCATGAGCGCGTTGTTACGTTTTCTCCAATAGCATTATGGCTTCCTATTGGTGGCTTTGGGTTGGTTCTCTATTTGATTTTTATGACACCAAAGGCGTTTTATTACGGGAAAACAATCGTCCAACTAGAGTCAAAGCAAACTAGAGCCAAGTGGGACAAGATAATACTGTTATTTACTCTTGTTGGTGTGGCGTTTGCATCCGGGTGGACGTACCATACTTTTGATTTAATGGATAAGTATGGCTACATGTATAGTGAAGAACTCAATAGAAATGCAGGTACAAGTATTTACCGAAAATGGGTAAGATCAATGTGACAGGTTTAGAAAATCCCATCGAAACCGAACGTTAGGATTACGGAAAAACGACTATAAATAGAGCCTATTTAGACTTGAATTCTTTAGTACGAACCTAAACTAATCTTTTTGCTAGTGTGACTTTACTCGTCGTACTAGCTCTTTACAACTTTGCCATACATGTAGTTATTCATGAGTCGCTAATATTCGATTTTCCGAAGTTCAATTTTGTCAAAAGCCTTCTTACGAAAGTAGGTTTCTGGTTCAGAACGGGACAATAGCCGTTTAGAGACCTTCTCATCGTGATTCTTTATTTACTTCGAATATTTTTAATCTCTTGGGCAACCATCTCAGTGGTGCCGATACCATGATTTCGAACTTTTATCTCCAATAGTTCACCAAGGATAGCATTCAACTTATTTGAGTGGTATTGAGCACTCTTTAGGTACTGATATAACGTAACGAGGTTTTTCACACGTTCGATGTCTTCTGTTTGGTCTACAAGGTCTAAAAAGTAACGCCTAGCTTCGTCAAAACTAAAGTAGTAATGTCCATTCTTCAGATCAATACGATAGGTTTTCTCTAACTCATCTTTATGCCCCCCGTCTCCATACGAGTACGAACTAAAATCTATATGTTTTGCCAAATCAATTGCGTACCTAATATAGTCATCTAACTGTTTTAGGCCATGAACAAATTCATTTTCTAACCTTTTAGCTTTATCTAGTTGTTGAGGTGTCGGTTTTTTTCGACCAAACATTAGCTCACCTTAAGTAATACACTGTAAACAAAATATGGCGTGATTATAGCCTAGGGTTCTTCGGGACAAAAGCGACTCAGAGTTTGTTGTCAAAAGAATGGGGGGGCATCGATAGATACCCGCACCTAAGCCAAATCGATGAAAATTATCAATGATGTTTAAATGAGGGACCTAAATACCTACATTTGTTGTTATATTTCGCATTGCATGCCTTCCAAGCCTCGGCCTCGTTTTTGTAATAGCCATTGCTATCTTTGGTCGGTGCTGTTATTGAGCTGACGCAACTACCAAAAAATATGAGTACCCCAAAAAAGAGGATGGGAGCGAAGCATCCATTGAATAAACCGCTTGAGGGGGCAGTGAGCCTAGGGTTTGGTTGAGCTGTGGATTTGATAGTTGGCGATCTAGGGTTCGCTTTCTGAACAGTTTTTACTGGTAATTCAACTTTAGGTGCACGACCGTTTACGTTTCTTGCCAGCGCTATAGAGCTTGTAGGTATGCCAGTAAAATCGGCTGTCACAAATTTTACTGATACGGTTGAGGCATTGCACTCTATGACAAGCCCGTTACCCAAATCTGGTCGGGACTTATGAATCACAACATCGCCTTGCTTAAACATCGAACACCTTTACACCATCATTAAAAAGGGTCGGCACTTTCTCATGAAGGTTCGTTTAACTCCACTGATTTTTACTCTTCCTACATTTGTCTGCATCTAAAGCGTTAGCATAACCATCAGCGGTACCAGAGTTATACGAGGTGTAATATTCCCATCGGTTTAATTTCGCTTTGGTCAACAAAGAGCGTGTAGTTTGGGTTTACCACGGGTTCGTAACAAGGTTTTCCTCAAAATCGTTTACAGAGCCAAGAATTGGGACAAAAGCGAGCTAGACCCTCGACTGGTACCTGTTCGGTTCACTAACTGCTTAGGTTCGTGGTCGAAGTATTTCGAACACCCTCATAGCATGAGCAACTTTGAAATAATAAACAGAACGATTCTGATCTTGTTCTACTTTCTGGGAGAATGATTCAAGCTCAGGCATAAAGCGTCTAAAGTCTCCAGTAGGTTTAATTACAAACTCATTGCTAGTAATCTTCGGCTCAATCCACGCAGTAGAGTTGGCTTTAAAATCAACACGCCTTAATCCCCAGCGTCGGTTATGATCTTTGGGCTGATAGTGAATGTGCAGCCCTTGAATACTTTCAGCGATCGATAGCAATTCTAAGTCTATTCTGTTTCTAACCATGTTCTTGGTGTTTGATGTTTGCAAGTCATACTTAACCGATGTCCAAATGCTTAACAACTCCGCACGATTTTCTGGCTTGCGGTTTACAAATAATGGGCTGGGATGGGGACTTTTGAATATCTTCAGGTCTGGTGCAAGTTGTCGGACATGGTTTTCTGCTTTTTGCGCTTTTTTACCGACGAGTACCACCGTTCTAAGTCTAGGTAGAAGTTGTATTAACTCTCCGAGTGATCTTATGCCAGCAGCAATATCTTTTGAGTTCGCTGGTCGAATCTTACTCTTTGAACCAATGTACCAAGGTACAGTATTCCACGTAATAATACGCTTGCGATCTATTCCTGTTTCTCTACTAATCTCAAAAAAGTTCTTAGCAGTCTCATCAGGGTTATTCATTGAGACAAAACCAGAATTCTTTGCCTTTGCTCCGGGAGCTTCTAAAAGAAAAAGAACCTCTGCTTTAATCCCACCGTCCCATGGGTCAAAATATGGAATAGTAGCGTCTGAGTCTGAGGCTATACGAAGTCGCTTAACAAATTTTGTCAGTGGAGCAATGTGTTCATCACTGAGTTGTGATAAACGAGACTTTAATGCTTCACTATCTCCTAATAACTTTGGTCGGTCCAAAGAAATTCCTTAGTAGTTGAAAACCATGCCATATAGTGAGAATACCACGTACTAGACCCAACCAGTAATAGTCGCAGCCCCAACAAGGTTGTAACTTTTGCGAAGTTGGCTTGCAACTTATTCTGGGACAAAAGCGCCTTAGAGTGTCAATCGCTTTTGCTTACTTAAGGTCTTCATTTTTGAGTTACTTGAGAGTTACAGTAAAACCGTTACCATCTGTAGATCGTTTTGCGACTGAACCGGGATTATCTTTTGCAAATTGGAACGCTTGTTTTGCCGTTGCAAACCATTGTTCAGCCGCTTGATTTGTAGGTACTGATGAGTAACTTCGACTAGAATCCCCTCTGCCTAAAGGAGTGTCATACCCTCGTCTATCTGAAGAGCCATCATCACCAAAAACTTCTCTATTAATTTGTGGTCGACGGTATATACTTTCTGACCATTCTTGACCATCAGGGGCAACACACGGATCCATGCCCATTTCTATTGCATAAGCAGCCATTGAACTCATAACATTCTCTCCTGTTAAGTCGTTTTGTTGAAATATTTGAAAAAACCAAGCGGGGCTTTATATTGTTTGAGCCTTTCGATGCGATTGTAAACTAAGTTGTCACCAACAAATCTGACACCGATGACTTGCTGCCTTTTAAAGTAGGACAACAAATACTCTATTTCTTTCTTGATAAGAAAATACTTGAATTGTTCAAAATCTAAATTTGGTAATAGTTTCACGGATGAATAACCAAAGTATAAGTGATTCAAGTGTTCATCAGTGATGCCCATATTGTAATGGTTACTCCAAGCTAATGAAACTAAGTCGCTAGCTAAGTAATTATATTGCAACTGATCAAAATCTATAAGGCGAACTTTACTTTCTGACCAGATGGTGTTTTCTAAATGACAATCTCCGTGACATACGCCCATATCTAAAGATTTCAAATTACTTAAAGGATATTTTTCAAGTGTTTCAAGAGATTCTAACAACAAAAACTTGGATCCATTGCTCAACGAAAAGTTGACGATAGAGTCTTCTATTTCTTTGGAGTTTATGCCAGAAATGTCTGATGGGGCAATTGAGTTTATTAGGTGTAGGGACGCAATTTCTTTACCAAATTCATTGGCATATTGAGCATCTATGCTTTTAGAACCAACATCCTTAAACCAAGGATACAAAGCCCCAATTCTCTGACCCTCGGGATAATTCAAACTAACGCTAAGCGAGCCAGATGATGAACGTCTTAAATATTCATGTCCATACAAAGATGAAGCAACCTGCTCGATATGTAACAGGCGTTCGAATGACATGCTTTCTAATGAATATACTTTGAAGAGGTACGAACAGGTGTCTCCATATAACTTGTAGACATCATTTTCTCTTGACTGAATTAAGTCTGCATTGTTAATCGTCACATCATAGGAAGCATTTACCAATTCAATAATTGACTCAACATTTGCAATTGATCTTGCAATAATTGGGTTAGTTACTTCACTCATCAACAACCTCAACAGTCTTATGCTGAGCACCATAGTAAGTGCCCTCATCAATGATGTAACGCAGTGCCACACCACAACTTGGGCAATCAAACCCTTCGTTTGGCTCAATGCATTCGTCTTCAATCCAATCCCAGCCCAAGTGGTCTTCACATTCGGGGCATTGCATAACGGCTCCTCAAGTCTCACAACTCTCTGAAATCCTCAGCGCGTCTTCAATCTCGACGCCAAGGTATTCAATCGTGCTTTCTAACTTAGCATGACCAAGAAGCAACTGGATAGCACGTAAATTCTTGGTTTTGGCGTAGATCAAAGAAGCCTTTGTTCGGCGCAGTGAATGCGTGCCGTATTGCGTTTTATCGAGTCCTATATCAGTAACCCATCGATTAACCATGGTGGTGTAGTAATGGTACGAGATGGGCTGCCCCTCTCGGCATGGGCTAGGAAACAAGAAGTCGGTAGGTGACAAACCATTCTGAATAATCCATTGCGATAACGTCTGCTGTGTCTTGGGTGTGATCTCGAAATGTACTTCCTGCTGGTTTTTTGCTGTTTAACGATGGTTCTGGACATCACGCAACCACTGCGACTGACATCTTGAACTTTCAAGTTGCGTAAATCACAGGATCTCAACTTGCAGTCGATGGCTAGATTGAACAGTGCCAACTCAAACAACCGCTCTTCAAGTTCCAGTCTAATTCTGATGCGCCAAATGTCTTCTAGTTTGAAGGCTTTCTTCTGACCTATACGCTTTCCTTTATTCCAAGCTTCCATAATGTGCTCCTTACTTCATAAAAATACTCTTTAAGTAAGGCAGAAATCAAAGACAATGCTGCATCCAGTGGTATGATTGACGGAATATTTCTATAACAAGAAAACTTCTAATGAATCAAACAGAACAACAGTATTTGAAAGAGCTTGAAGGCAAGCTTTGGAACGCCGCAGACAAGCTACGCTCAACGCTAGACGCAGCGCAGTATAAACATGCAGTGTTAGGTCTGATATTCGTTAAATACGTTTCTGATGCGTTTAAGCTACGTTAGGATGAGATCAAAGCAGACATTGCTAACCCTGAGCACGAATACTACTTAGATCCTGCTGATTATTCTGAAGAAGAACTAGCAGAAGAGATTGCGATTGAACTGGAACAGCGCGACTTCTACACAGAGAAAAACGTGTTCTGGCTACCTACTGAGTCTCGTTGGCAGTTCCTGCAAGATAACGGCCCATTGGTTATTGGTGGTGCTGAACTCGATATTAATGGCAAAGCTAAGAAGATTACTTCAGTTGGTCACCTCATTGATAACGCACTTGAAGGCATTGAGCGTGATAACCCGAAACTGAAAGGTGTACTTAACAAGTCATACTCTTCATTGAAGATTGACCAAGCTAAGCTGAATGAGCTTATCAACCTGATCGCGACAATTCCCTTTGTTCATGCCGATCTAAACAGTAAAGACATCCTAGGTCATGTATACGAATACATGCTTGGTCAGTTCGCACTGGCTGAAGGTAAAAAAGGTGGTCAGTTCTATACGCCAGCATCCATCGTAACGCTGATCGTAGAGATGATTGAACCGTTTGAAGGTCGAGTATACGACCCTGCAATGGGTTCTGGTGGTTTCTTTGTTCAATCAGAGAAGTTCATCGAGCGTCATGCAAACGAGAAGAAGGTTGATGCCCTTACTCAGAAGCAGAAGATCTCAATCTATGGTCAAGAATACAACCATACAACGTGGCAGCTAGCTGCGATGAACATGGCGATCCGTGGCCTTGATTACGACTTCGGTAAAGAGCCTGCAAGTACCTACACTAACGTACAACACCCTGATCTTCGTGCTGACTTCATCATGGCGAACCCTCCATTCAACATGAAAGAGTGGAACACGGGTGTTGATGACAACGACCCTCGCTTCAAATACGGTCAACCGCCATCAGGTAATGCGAACTTCGCGTGGATGCAGCACATGCTTCACCACCTAGCACCTGAAGGCTCACAAGCTCTGTTATTGGCTAATGGCTCTATGAGTTCAAGCACCAACAACGAAGGTACTATTCGTCAGGCTCTAATTGAGAATGATTTGATTGAATGTATGGTGGCGCTTCCGGGGCAACTGTTTACCAATACACAGATCCCTGCGTGTATTTGGTTCTTAACCAAGAACAAGAACCCTCGTGTTGATAAGGCTGGTCGTAAACTACGTGGCCGTAAAGGTGAGGTGCTGTTTATTGATGCACGTAACCTTGGCTACATGAAAGACCGTGTTCTTCGTGACTTTAGTTTTGATGATATCAAGAAAGTTGCTGACCTGTTCCACGCTTGGAAAACGGGTGAAGAAGTCCATGGTGTGGCATACGAAGACCAAGCAGGCTTCTGCAAGTCAGCAACGCTAAAAGAAATTACTAAACATGACTTCGTACTGACTCCGGGTCGTTATGTCGGTGCTACTGAGGAAGAGGATGACGGTGTTCCTTTTGCAGAAAAGATGGCGACGCTGACTTCGAAGTTAAGTGCACAGTTTGCAGAATCAGCAACGCTAGAGGCCGAAATCAAGAAAAACCTAGTGGGGTTAGGTTATGAGTTCTAAGTGGCCTGTTGTTACTTTAAGTGATGTTCTTTCAACTATCATCGATTATCGAGGAAAAACACCGCCAAAGTCCGAAACGGGTATTGCGGTTTTGACCGCGGCAAGTGTTAAAGATGGTCGTGTATTGAAAGACAAAGTATCTTACATATCGCAGGAGACGTATGAGAAAGTCACTACGCGAGGCTTTCCGCAAAAAGGTGATGTTCTCATTACTACCGAAGCACCCGTAGGTGAAGTCGCCCCGTTTCCTGTAGATAAAACATATCATATTACTCGCCGCATCATGGCATTGAGAGGAAATAAGGGTATTGTTGATTCCAATTTCCTTCTATATGTCCTTTTAGGCCCACACAATCAATCTCAACTAGCGGCGTGTACTCGCGGTTCCACCGTTCCCAGAGTATTGAAGACTGATATTACAGGTCTAGAGTTCCCTCTACCGCCATTGACAGTGCAGCGGCAAATAGGCGGGTTTTTGGCTGCAATCGATGCAAAGATTTCATTAAATTCTCAAGCTAACCAAACCCTAGAGGAAATGGCGCAAGCTATCTTTAAGTCATGGTTTGTAGACTTCGAGCCAGTAAAAGCCAAAATGAATGGCGAGCAACCAGAGGGTATGGATGCGGCGACTGCCTCGCTATTCCCAGAAAAGCTCGTTGAGTCTGAGTTGGGTTTGATACCTGAGGGTTGGGAAGCTGGAGAGTTGTCGGATTTGATGGACTTTAATCCTAAACGCACTCTCAAGAAAGGCACAGTGGCTCCATATCTAGATATGAAAAACATGCCAACAGCAGGTCACCTTGCTTTGGACATCTATGATCGAGAAATGGGTAGTGGAACTAAATTCATCAACGGTGATGCATTACTTGCCCGCATCACACCGTGTCTTGAAAACGGTAAAAGTGCATACGTAGATTTTCTTGAAGATGAACAAGTTGGCTGGGGTTCTACTGAATACATTGTCATGCGTTCGAAGTCTGACAGCTACAAATACTTCAGCTATTTTATGGCGAGATTCGAGCCGTTCAGAAAGTTTGCAATTCAAAGCATGACGGGCACTAGTGGTCGTCAACGAGCACAAGCCAAAACTGTTCAAACCATGCCTTTTGTTATTCCACCGCTTTCAATTCTTGAAAAGTTCGATGAGTTGATCGCTGCAAATATGAAGTTGATTAAGCGCCATGGTGATGAGAATAAGACGCTAGCAGGGCTTCGCGACACGCTACTTCCTAAATTGCTTTCCGGCGAAATCGAGTTAGACATCGCAGAGGTTAACCTGAATGACTGAGCAACTATTAACAGCTATTGAATCTGGTAATCTGGCGTTATTGAAGGATGTGATTGAACAGCAGCCTGAGCTGGTTAATACCGTGTTTGATGAGCAGGGAGCAACGCCATTTGAGTTGGCATTGAAATTTGGTTTCTCATCATTGGCCGAAGTGCTCATCGAAGTGGACGGTTTTGATATTAATCATGCAGGCCATAATCCACTTCGGTTAGCAGTCGAACTAGGTTTCTTGGACATTGCTAAAGCACTGTTACACAAAGGCGCAAACCCTAACTATCGACCACAACAAATGAGCAGCGCATTGTTGCTTTGTTTAGACAATGAATATTTTGAACTCGCTGAGTTGATGGTCGAAAAAGGCGCTGAAGTTAACATTCGTAACGACAAGGGCTGGACACCATTAATTTGGGCATCAATGAAAGGTCGAATCAAAGCGGTTGAGTTTCTACTTAAGCACGGAGCTGCCGTCGATGTTTGTAACAATGATGGTTGGAATGCGGTTACGGGCGCGTACTTTAAACAACGCTTAGAGGTGGTAGATAAGCTACTCGCTGAAGGAGCGGTGTTCAGCGCGAAGTATTCAGAAGCGGCGATGCTGTCAGCGTATCAAAATGGGCATGTCAACATCGCTAAGAAGCTACTCGCTGATGGCGTAAATCCAGATGTTGAAAATGAAGATAAAGAAACGATGCTGATTATCGCTGTTACTAAAGGTGATGACGAAATGATAAAAGCGCTCGTTACTGCTGGTGCGAATCCGAATGCAAGAAATAAAGATTCACATCCAGCGTTATCCTTATTAGCTCAAAATGGCAAAAATGAATTTATTTCGTTGCTTATAGACAAAGGTGCGGATGCCAACCTTCATAGTAAGTCTGGTAGAACGGCAGCAAATTGGGCGGCTACTTATAATCAAGCATCCACGTTAGAGTTGCTTAATAGTAATGGCGCTAACCTTAACTTTCGAAATAAAGACGGCTGGTCTCCATTGATGGTTGCAGCAGATAAAGGCTATTTAGAAACGGTTAATCAAGCGGTTCAATTAAATGTAAATTTAGAGTTTCGAACGTCAAATGGTAATACAGCTCAAGATCTTGCCAGAATAAGTGCCCCCAAAACTAAATATGGCGCTTTGAAGGAAACCAGCTTCTCACAAATTACTGAATTGCTAGAACAGACGCGCCAACAATGATTGCTCAAAGTTCCGTTTTTGATGCAGTCCGTCGTGGCTATAACGAGCTAGAGCTTGCAAGTAACGACGAGATCCTTGATTACTTTGCTGATGTTAACCCTGATGCTATGTCAGGGCATATCAGCAACATCAAAGGCATTGTTTTCGAACAAGAGGTTGTGGCTGCACTCAACTGGCAGGGTATGGATGCCATGCTCTTTGAAGCAACCAACCATCCTGTTTCTGATATTGCATTAATGAGTGATGGTGATATAGCGGCTGAAGTGCAATTAAAAGCGACCGACAGTGTTTCTTATATCAACGAGACACTTGCTGAAAACTCAGATATCCCAATTCTTGTTACGAGTGAAGTTGCCGATAGTTTTGATAACACATTGGTGATCGATTCAGGAATTGATAATGCAGCATTGACTGATACGGTGTCAGAAACATTAGCTGGTGAAATGGTTCACAGCGTAGGTGAATCTGTAGCAAGTGATGTTGCGAGCGAGGGCTTAGCAGAACTCGTAGCTGATGTAGCAATACCAGTTAGCCCGATTGGGTTCGGAATTGGCTTGTTATTTGGGCTGCCATTCTAAGTGTTGTGCTACGAGAATAATAAAAAAGACTTTCGAATTTGAGGGAATCATGTGATCACAGAAGACCAGTTAGAACAAGAATGTATTAGGTGGTTCACCGACCAAGGTTACCTCTATAAAAATGGCTATGACATCGCACCTGATGGCGACGATGCAGAGCGTGACGATTACCACCAAGTGGTATTAAAACAGAGGCTATTAAATCAGTTAACAATCATCAATCCAGAGCTTCCGATAGAGGCACTGAATGATGTGGTTAACACGGTATCTTCCCCCGATACGCCCATTCTCATTAAAAACAACCGTGCCTTCCACAAGTTTGTGATTGAAGGAGTGCCTGTCGAATACACGGATGTTGAAGATGGCGAATCGAAGACAAAGCATACTCACGCTCAGTTAATGGATTTTACGACGCCAGATAACAATGAGTTCCTTATCGTGAATCAGTTTACGATTACAGGTACAAAAGGTAATCGCCGTCCTGATGTTGTGGTGTTTATTAACGGCTTACCAATCTCAGTCATCGAGTTAAAAAATCCAGCCGATGACCATGCCGACATTTGGAATGCCTTCAATCAGCTTCAAACCTACAAAGATGAAATTTCAGATCTGTTTGTTTTCAATGAAGCGTTAATTGTCAGTGATGGTTGGACGGCTCGCGTTGGTTCATTAACGGCAAATAAAGAGCGATTCTTACCTTGGAAAACAGTCGCTACGGAGGACGATAGACCGTTATTGGAATTTCAATTAGAAACCATGGTTCGTGGCTTCTTCAAGCAAGATCTACTCCTCGATTATATTCGTTACTTTGTACTATTCGAAACTGACAACGACAAAATCATCAAGAAAATAGCAGGCTACCACCAGTTCCACGCAGTGAGAGCGGCTGTTGAGGCGACGGTTCGCGCCGCCAATACATCAGGTAACTTCCTTGAGAGCACAATACCTGCCTTAGAAAAGATTAAGCAAGGTAGCGGTAAAGCTGGCGTGGTTTGGCATACACAAGGCAGTGGCAAAAGTATATCTATGGTTTGCTACGCAAGTAAGCTGTTACAGCAAGCATCCATGAATAACCCAACGATTGTGGTGGTGACTGATCGAAATGATCTCGATGGTCAGCTTTACAACACCTTTGGAATGGCGCAAGAGACGTTAAAGCAAATACCTCAGCAAGCGGACGACCGTGATGCGTTACGTGATCTGCTTTTAAATCGTCAATCTGGCGGCATCATATTCACGACGATTCAAAAGTTCGCTTTATTAGATGAAGAGACAGAGCACCCTCGACTATCTGAACGAAGTAATATTGTTGTCGTTTCTGATGAGGTGCACCGCAGCCAGTATGGCAACAAGTCAAAGATGGTGGAAGTGAAGGACAAAAATGGCACTGTAACGGGTCACAAGTACGTTTATGGTTATTCCAAGTATATGCGTGACGCATTGCCTAATGCTTCATTCATAGGCTTTACAGGGACACCTATCGCAATGGATGACAAAGACACGCGTGGTGTTTTTGGTGAGTACGTCTCTATCTATGATATTCAAGATGCCGTTGACGATGGTGCCACTGTGCCTATCTATTACGAATCTCGCCTCGCTAAGCTTGATATTAACCAAGATGAAATTGAGCAGCTTAACGATAAAGTTGAAGATGAAATCGGTGAAGATGAAGAAACGGCAGATCGCGAAAAAGTAAAATCAGAATGGGCAACGCTAGAAAAGCTGGTAGGCGCAGAGCCTCGCATTGAACAAGTAGCAAAAGATCTGGTTGAGCACTTCACTACTCGAACATCGACATTTCCCGGCAAGGCAATGATTGTCTCGATGAGCCGAGAGATCTGTGTCGATCTCTACAATGCTATTGTTGCAATTAAACCAGAATGGCATCATCCAGATACCGATAAAGGTGCAATCAAGATTGTGATGACTGGCTCTGCATCAGACAAAGAAAAGATGCAGCCTCACATCCACGACAAGAAAACCAAAAAGCTATTCGAGAAACGCTACAAAGATACTGACGATGAGCTTCAACTCGTTATTGTTCGAGATATGTGGTTAACAGGGTTCGATGCGCCTTGTTGTCATACCATGTATATCGACAAACCAATGAAAGGGCATAACCTGATGCAGGCGATTGCTCGTGTTAACCGAGTATTCAAAGATAAACCCGGTGGTTTGGTTGTCGATTATATTGGTATCGCAAATGAGCTTAAAAATGCATTGAAAACCTATACCAACAGCCAAGGCAAAGGACAACCCACCGTCGATACGGGAGCAGTGAACCATTTGTCAGGTTTATCTCATACTGACGCTAACGGAAAACAAGTCAGGGACGGAAAGAGGCGATTCCTCGATGTGATGGCTGCTTTAGCTAAAGCATATTCACTGTGTAGCAACATGGATGAAACTCATGGTTATAAGAATGAAATTGCTTTTTACTCTGCGATAAAGACAGCTTTTATCAAGCACTCAACGGTAGACAAGAAACGCACCGATGAGGAGCGCAATACAGCATTGAAGCAAATTCTAAATAATGCTGTGGTAGCCGATGGTGTTGATGACATTTTCACAATGGTTGGTCTTGATAAGCCCAATATCGGGCTTCTTTCTGAAGAGTTCTTGGAAGATGTGAAGAACATGAAGGAGAAAAATCTCGCTGTAGAGCTGTTAGAAAAGCTACTTCGTGATGAGGTTAAAGCTCGAATGAAGAATGATGTCGTTCAGGAAAAGAAATACTCTGAGCGTATTATGTCGACGCTTCAAAAATATCATAACCGCAGCATTGAAACGGCTCAAGTTATCGAAGAGCTGATTCAGTGGGCGAAAGAGATGCAAGAAGATGGAGAGTTACTAGACAAGCTCAACCTCTCTGTCGACGAAATTGCTTTTTATCGCGCCTTGGTCGACAACGAGTCGTCAGTTCGAGAGCTTGGTGATGATAATTTGCGTAAGCTTGCTATTGAATTGACTCATCAACTGCGCAAGTCAGCCACGGTAGATTGGCAAAAAAGGGATAGTGTCCGCGCTCGAATGCGTAATCTTGTACGTCGCCTGCTACGCAGATGGAAGTACCCACCTGATGCGGCTGAAGAAGCGATTAAGCTTGTATTAGAGCAAGCTGAAGTGTTAGCTGATGGGTGGTATAAGTAGCCAGAAATAAGAAGGGTAACACTTAAATGTCGTTACCCTTTTTGTTTTTACATCATCTGCATATTTGCTTGGTCTTGAATGCGCTTAGGCGTTGGCCCCTTAGCTACACACGGGATCGTAAAAGCTTCGTTGATATTACCCGCACCCGGTAAAGGGAGTTTATTACCATCTTCATCTTTTTTATAGCGAGCGACGCGCTTAACTGAAACCTTGTTACCCACGATAGGAATGTTTAAGTAGGTATTCCAGCCTTTGAAAATTGAAGAAAGACGGCACAATAATGAATAAGATGTTGATTCATGAACCAACGATTGAAGATATTTTCGCACCTGATACTCGATATCATTCTCAGATTCTAAGCCAATTGAAGAAATCAAGCGCGTTAAATACAACTCTGGTGTGATTGGCAAGTGCTCTAACTGAGACTCTTGCAACTTCAACTTAATCAAGTAATGCGCAAAAGCGTAGATCGGTTCCGATGCTTGGCTCTCTTGCTTGTTTCTTTTTAACACTTTTGAAACGAAATCTACAGACAGGGCGAGTTCATGGTTCTGTTCGACGTATTTAAGAATCTCTTCAGGCTGAAATGATGTGCCTTGAGTGCCTCTGAAAGCAAAAGGATTCGGCATCGCTTCAAAAGCTTTGGCTAACATTGCAACACGAGAAAGAGACGCCGCATTCACTTTCACCCCTGCCATTTCGAGAACTTGCGCACGACTTCGTGTGTTGCCTACATCAATGTTGGCAAAACTTCGTTCATCAATAACATCGTATGTCACTGTTGCAATAAAGCCGACTTGAGCTTCACAAGCGGCCTCTAGCCTATGGTGGCCATTCAGGATCTCACCCTCATGGGAGATGATTACAGGCTCTCCTGTGAGGCACCATTCTCCTTTTTTCATAGCTTCTGCGTATTTGGTCACTTTGTTTTTGCTTAGTCGACGATTTTTATTGTTTGTATTTATCACGCCTCTTCTAGAAAACTGGAGCATATCACGAGCCAAAGAAGGCAGGGCAAGATCATGAAAAACCCATATGGAATAAGGGATGACGTGAAGTCATATTTTCACTAATTAGATACTGAAGTCACAATAACCTCAATACATCCAAGATCGATTTGATGATCAGATTTAGGTGTGATCATATACTGTTTTTTAACAGTAGATATTTAGCCTAATGAACGGATTAAGCCTTTTGGACCATATTTCAGTTATTCGAGACCCTCGCCAAGCTTGGAAAATAGAGCACACGCTAACCGACATTATCTTCTTAACAATTGCAGCAGTGATTGCTGGTGCTGAAGGTTGGGAGGATATTGAAGATTTTGGTGAAGATAACTTGGAATGGCTTAGACAGTATAGTGATTTCAAACAAGGCATACCAGTACACGATACCATTGCCCGAGTTATCAATCTTATTTCCGCCAAGCAACTGCAACGATGCTTTACTGCGTGGATGAAAGACTGTCATGAGGTGACTGAGGGTGAAGTGATTGCTATCGACGGCAAAACTCTCAGAGGCACATACAACAAAGACAAGCGTTGTGGTGCAATCCATATGGTTAGTGCGTTTAGTGCTGCAAATCAAGTTGTGTTAGGGCAGGTTAAAACAGCAGACAAAAGCAATGAAATCAAAGCGATCCCCGAACTGCTTGAAATGCTTTCCTTACAAGGTTGTTTAGTGACGATTGATGCTATGGGATGCCAGAAGGATATAGCTGAAAAGATAGTCGGCCAAGATGCAGATTACCTCTTAGCGGTAAAAGGTAATCAAAAACGATTGGAGCAAGCGATTAGCCAAGTGTTTAATTCTAGTATGCTTAATAGTTTTGAAGGTGATAAATACGTCACTCAAGAGAAAGGACATGGTCGTACAGAAACGCGTTTGAGTATGGTTGTTCACAATACAGATTTCTTAGGCGATATAGCGCTTGATTGGGCGGGACTCTCCACCATTGGTATGGTCGTTTCAATTCGTCAAGAAGGTGATAAGCCAGCAGAAAGAATGCAAATCAAGCACTACATAAGCTCAGCAAAACTAACGGCTAAAGCTTTACTAGAGAGCACGCGAGCACATTGGAGCATTGAAAATCAGATGCACTGGCGATTAGACGTTGGTTTTAAAGAAGATGAATGTCGGATACGTCGAGAGCAAGCCGGTGAGAATTTAGCAGTTATAAGACATATAGCTTTAAATCTGCTGACGGAAGAAATCAGCTTCAAAGCAGGGATCAAAAGAAAGCAGAAAAAAGCGAACCGCAATAACGCTTACCTTTCGCAAGTCCTTGCAGGGCAAGGGGCTTCGTAATCTTGCCCTGCCAAAGAAGGGCTTATGTAAATATGAATATGCTTCAATCCTGTTTCAACAGATCTTACTCCACTGTAATACTTGGCTTTAGACTTAAATATCGCTTCCGTTTGTTGAGCGGTTAAGTTTTTCCCAGTCGTCTCCAGTAGCTTGGTCGAGCTGGCGAGGTAGCTTCTGGAAGTCACTTGATCGTAGTGATCTACAAGTTTATTAGTGATGGACGCTTCTATTGAACAATCAAGTGCATCATTTGCAATCGGGTGCTTATCGCTCATATTGAATTCTCGTGTTTTTTCTTGGTCTTGCTAATCATTGATCAGACAATTGGTCTGATCAATGATTATTTTTATTTTACACTACAAAGCTACATGTAATTAATGAGATTGGTTCATTGTCTAAGGTCAAGTTAAAGGGGAAGGTGATTTCCTATGGAAGTCAGCCAACAAAGGCTCTTGTAACCTTTATTTCTGTAATTGAATTAAGTAGTTACGTTGAAACAACTAAGCCACATGAAGCGTTGAGAATGTTGTTCAATGCAGCGCAAAACGCAACCAATAAGAAAAAAACACTCACCCTTCAGGGGGATATAAAAAATGAGGTTCTATCTGGTGAATTAGGAGTTCCTCTATCGTTGACTGTTGTCGTTAGTGGTGACAGTGAAGTGCGCGAGAATAAATTTGCTACTGAAATTGAATTTGAAAGAAGTAAAGCATTCGTAATTGGTAATCTATTGACATATAACGCACTCCTTAATCTGACAGGCTTAAAAGCCCCGCTGTTTTCATCTAGGATCAGCTCAAGTGACTTGCAAAAAAATAGTGTTTTTCGACAACTACTAGCGACTCAGGATCTGATGTTAACCATTGTTTTTAGCGAAAATGGTTTTAGTGAAGATGATGTGAGATCGTTATTCTTTAAACATAATAGGCGAGAGTCTGGAGTTCATTTAACGCAGTTCGCAGATACGGATTTTCCTTTGCAAAAAGTAGTGTCTCAGTTAAGTAAAAATCTAGACTTAGATGACTTCGGCGGTATATCTAATCAGACAAAGCATGTACGAGCTTCAGAAAAATACATAACGACGGAATATATTTTGTTCAAAGTGCTCGTTGGTTCTGTATGTGGTGAGAAAGCTCAAGAGCGGGCTAAAATGTCAGATGATATTACTTTGAAAGATTGTGGTATCTTTGTTCAGGCTTATTCAGATATATACCAACAGTACGTGGAAACCTTTTTTAGAGCATGGCTAAGTCCGATTAACGAAAACCATGAGTATAACAGGCAAGGTTTTAGGTTATCTGCTCAGATATGGCAAGCCTTATCATTGGTTATTAATGAGTTAGCCTTGGAAGGGAAGACAATAGATGAAATATCATACGCAGGATCGCAACTAGGCAAGCTTGATTACGGAAAACGAGCGAAGCACTGGGAGAATTGTGACGTGATGCAGCTAGATTCCAATGGCAGGCTTTTTAAAAACGGCGCGAAGTCCACACGTGAGTTTAAGTTAGGGTTGAAAGACTACTTCATCAAAATAATTGAGTGAGTAGCTAACCCACTATCTAAGAGTTGTTACCTTGTTGAACGCTGCTAATGTTCGCTTTATTATCTGAATGCATAAATATGCGCTGGTCAATTCTTCAGTGCTTTTTATGAGCCTAACAACATGCACCACTTTTACAGTCAACAGCTAGTTTAACATTAGTTTCATGCTCCGTGTTATACGTGGAAACTTGATAAGAAACGGAGGGATGAGAGCAAAGAGAAGCTTGCAAAATCAAGGTTAGACGTAACTGAAAAGAAACAGTTGGGGTAATTTGCCGGGTACATGTCTACGTTAATCCCAACGCGGCTTTTTACCTGTCATTATTGGTATCAGGCTAAATAAGCCCAACATTGTGAGCTAACTGCTAGAGGATGGATTGATGCTGTCCTCAATATCCATTTCGAAACTCTCTAGCAACCTCTCAAGCTCGATAATTGCGACCGTAGCTGTAAGCTCTTTACTCGAAATCTGCCCTTTTAATACTTCTACATTTCGCTTAACAAGTTCTACACTCGATTTTAGAGATACTGCATTGTAAACCTTTGTATAGCCATTAATTTCAGAAAATGCGAGGTTAATATAAATGTCCAACGAAGAGAGATTCGTGTGACCTGTCCACTGCTGTAGTTGTAGCTTAAATGTATGTGTATGAAGGATATGTTTTCTAAAATCGTCCTTATCGTTCACCTCTTTCGTAGTCAGAATAAGTTCTTTTAGTTTGTCAGTAATAAAGGCGTGTCGCCATAAGTGAGGGTGAACTTCACCCTTAATATTTAGCTCCTTCTTCCATTGATTCATATACGTTGTCCATGAATCAGGAGAGAGACGTTGACCAGAGGTTAAGCTGATAAATAAAAAGTCATGTTGCACCTTCTTTTGTCTCATAATCTTCTTTCGAGTCTTAATGTATGGTGCAACCAAAGATAGGAAAACGTGTGGCACAGGGATCGTTCGAGAGTTGTTACCATCCTTGCGTTTTAATGTGGGTATCTTCAACATACCACTACGCCTAGCGGCCTCATAATCACTCAATTTAATTAAACAAAGTTCACTGACACGAGCGCCTAATTGCTCCATAGCGCTGTAGAGCGCCATATCCCTACGTCTTCTTTCCTTACTCTCTTGTCGTGATACAAAATCCCAAACACGAAGGGCATCATTTACCGAAACAGGGTGTCGCCTTACAATATCATCTTTTGTTGGTATCGCTGTGTGGGAGACTTTAACGCCCTCGATAAACCCATTATCCCCCCCCGTTCTACGCTTATAGACCTTCTCTTGTAATTTAATCGAGTTCTCTTTACCCTTGCCGATAAAGTGGCTCAAATCATGAAAATCCTGCACAAACTGTAAGAATTCAAGGCAGGTATGAGCAATTTTTATCACTGAGTTGTTCTTGCGTTTTCGTTCACCTAGAGGGGTTCTTTCCGCTTGTAATGAATGCACAAAAATCGTGAATGTAGAGTTGTTTAATTGACTGAAATGATTTAAGAACGGTTGTGTTTCAACGTATCGAACAAGGTG
Organism: Vibrio sp. F13; assembly: GCF_020806305.2. Taxonomy (NCBI): domain Bacteria; kingdom Pseudomonadati; phylum Pseudomonadota; class Gammaproteobacteria; order Vibrionales; family Vibrionaceae; genus Vibrio; species Vibrio sp. F13. The sequence goes on from NZ_CP170176.1 coordinate 865,683, forward strand.
AATAATATCGTGGGCGTAACCACGAAGCGTACCTTTTTTTAGACCTCTCGACATAAGCATGTGTATATAGGCATTAGCCTCGTAGCAAGGCGTATGATTACTGTAGGTGATGAAAGGCATATCGACAGGCTTTTGAAAAAGCAGCCTCCCATCTAAACCAATATGATCCCACAGTTCAAAATCTTTAAGCTCACGAACAGGCATTACACCTCTCCATCTAACATGTAGCTCATCTTAGCTTTAAGTTTTAGGTTGTAGGTTCTATAGATCTGTTGACGCTCTTCTTGAGCACCCTCATCCATTGCTAATTGCTTTAGTTTGGAGCGCATTTCCATAACTATATCGGTCAGCAAGGCGTTACTACGTTGCGCAGTATCAAGTTGAGCTTCAAGTTCGGAGACTTTAAGTTTTAAACCGATAGCTGTTTGTTTATTACCTTTAGTAGATTTTTTATCATGAAGAACGCCCTCAATCGCCGATTTAGCGTTGATGCGAAGTTCATCAAGGGCTAAGAAACCTCTCTCTAAAAGCGCTTCTGAATTACTTTTTAGGGTATTTAGAGAGCATGACGCAATATTTCTCTCTGGATTTTCGTATTTAGCAATGCCAGATTGAGAGGTTAATGCCTTTAGCAACTCCGCATCGCCCTTGAACTCAGTAGGTGAGGTGATTATTTCTCGCAAGAACGTCTCTGTTTCAAGTATCTTCGTTTGATTTTGCTCTAAAACTTTCATTCGCTAAATCCTTAATCTAAGTCTTTTATTTTTAGTAAGAGGTTGAAGTCCTTAACTTCCTCTCCGTCAACGCCCTTTACTGTGAAAAAGTCTGGCTCTAACGTAATTAAACCTTCATCAAGAAGTGTAAGCACCTCAGATTCAATATCCTGTTCTTTTTGAATCTGGCTAATAGTAGGAACGGTTGAATAAGACTCATCATCGTAATCCTCTGCCGCTTCACCAAGTGTTAGGATTGTTATCGGGGTTGAGGCGTCACCCGTTAATCGCTCAGCAATTATCTCACGAAGCTCTTCAATACCATCAAGATCGGCAATGTCTGATTCTGGGTCAACGATGCCACGCACAATCACACTTGCCTTCGCTCCGTTTAGTACCTCGCCCGTCTCGGATTCAGAGATGTAACGGTATAGGTGTTCCATATCGGTATGTGCAAGCATCCAGCGAAGCGAGTCCATGCCGTCAAAGCCTTTCGACCAGAAGAATGCCATCGCAAAAAAGCGTCTGAATTGGTGCTGACGCACGTAGTTCCTGCGATACTCTCCATCAGGGTATTGAACTAAATCCGTTTCGAAAAAATCACATGCAGCATCAAGATATCCATTAAATGTGTCTACGGCGATAGGTGATAAATGACAACTCTGGGAATCTAAAACATTGAAGAGAGACAGTTTTTTGTGATCTAGCTTTAAATCCATTGCTTTTATATTGAACTGCTCAAGACGCCAAATGAGTCGAGCAATAGAGAGTGGAATCGGTCTTTCTATAGTGGCGTTCTTTTCACTGTCGCCCGACTTCTTAACCTTGAATACTAAATTATATTCAGATTGACTTCCTTTTTCTGAAAAGGGGTCAATATTAGGGGAGAGGTTTTCATGCGATTTCAGATTGACTAATTCATCTTGTCGCCTTGCCATGATTGCACCTACGAGTATCTGTATTGCACCTTGGAGTACCGAAAATAGATCAAAGAGACTTTCATTGTTTCTTATTTTACCGTAGCGACTTTCATCACTTAGTGTGAAGCGTTCGATTTGTTTAACCCCTTTTTCTTGGTAATCACTGCTCAAGCAATTTACCCCGCCAGCTTGAAACCAGTAGCCCCGCTCTTTAGAAGCCATATTTCGATGTCGGGCTTCATCAAACGCTTTGGTGCCTACAATAGGGCGAAGTCGGTTGGAGTTCGCTACTATTGATTTATCTTTCCCCTCTGAAAGTTGAGTTAGTGTTTCATCCAATAGATTAACTGTGCGTGTACCTTCAGGAAGGTGCTCCATTGCAAATTCGAAGCACTGCTTAATTAAATTAAATACGAATTTAGGCGGTAGTGTTCGTGTTCGTCCTGACTTTTTGATGTCAACCAATAATCCAATGCTACGACTATTAAGCTTTTGGGTCGCTAAAGGTGGCTGAGCAGCATCCTTACGCTCAAGGTTGGTGTAAATCAGGCTCAGTGAAGAGATGTGATGTGAAATAGCACCATCGCTTAAGCCTGATGAAGTATCTTTATTTTCAACCGCACGGTACTCAGTTGTTTGCACAGCCTCTTTAAGGTGCAGTTCTGGATAACTTCTTAAGCCAAGAACGCCGTGATAAAGCGCTTTGCCTTCAAATAACAACGCGATAAGCTTTGTGGTATTGCCGCTGAATATGTAGCTACGGTGAGATGTTTTATAAAACCCTTGCTTAGAAAGCCACGTACAGGCTTTTTGACGGTGTTTTAAATATAAGCGAGCGTCATCTTTATGAACGGTTTCTAATATATGTGGGTAGCTATCTTGAAATTGTTGAACTTCATCGTTTGAAATCTCATCACTGACTTGATTAAGAAATTCTTCGGCTCGCTTATCAAATTCATACACACCATTAATGCCATTCTTGGCTATTTTCATTAGGGTATTACGCCAGAAATCTTCGTCCACATTTTGCAGTTGGTATTCCGCAAGTTTTAACGTTTTGGAGTGCAATAAGATAGCGTTGATAAGACAGATAACTCGATTAAACGAACCACAGGCTGTCGCTTTCTTAACAAGCTTACCACCATTTTCAAAGGGGTTGTCAACCGCTACAGCCCAGTATTTAAAGGCATTTAAGAGCTTTTTATGGGCTTTATCAGTCAGATTCTTCCCATCATCCAAATAGACGCTATCCCAATATATGGTTCTAGGTTTACTCTTGAACTTGACTACCCATTGCGCGTCTTCAAAGCTCGACTCTAACCACTCAGGCTTTTTTTCGTCATAGTCGTAAATGCCAGTATACGAGTTCGCTAGGATGTCTAGCACTCGGTAGTCATCGTTGAATGCTGAATAATTAATAACATCTCTAACCACATCAGAATCCAAACCATCAAGAAGGGAGTGGTCTAGTACAATGTCTTCGATCAGTTGAGCTGTTTGGTTATTATTAATGGCGATATTTAGCATACTAACGCTCCACTGATTAAGTTGGTGTCTATTTTATTGTTGGATGCAATTTCGTACATATCCATCAGTTCCGCATCACCTTGATAATTACTGCTGATCATTAGGGAATCAATAACGAACACGGCTGACTGATACCAATGAGCAACAATGTCTAAAAAAATCACCTCGTCATCAGAGTTTTCAACAATAAAGCGGATCGCCATCAACAACTGTAAGAGTGATGTTGAAATTGTGTACGCAACCTCATTGAAAGCTACATCAGCATTGTTGCGGCCTGCTGCCTGCTGCCTGAAACCATGATCGAAATACTCTGGAACACCACTCAATCCATGATTCTCTAAAAATTCTTGAATATCTTCTGCGCTCATATTTACGGCTTGCAGCAAGTGTTTAGAGTCCTTTAGAGCTTCGAGTAGGATCGCATTTTGGAACTGTCGCACCCATCTGGCATTAAAGAAGTCCATCAAAGGTTTAGGTAAGTACGAAGCAAGTAATTTCGGATCTTTACTCTTATGCCCTAATGCTTCGGCAACAGCGTCCATTGATTGACTTTCAAGATAGATTTGAAAACCACGATGCCTTCTCACGGAGCGCAATGAGTAAATTTCCGCAATCTCTATGGCGTCTAATGGGGTGATGTTCAAATTTTCATCCATCAATTTTGGGGCACGCAACCAATCGGGAAACTCCGTGTTATGAATCTTAGAGTTATGGATGTAATGGATAGGTAATACAGAAATTGGTGTCGCAGTGAGCATCATTTTTCGCCACCCTTTTCCCCCTTGGTTTTTCAAATAATCACGAGCCATCTGAGTATGCTGTATTAAAAACTCAACCACAGACTTACTGAATTCATTAAGTATCACTGTTTGCTGTGCGTCATTTGTTCCTTTACGAGACTTATAACTCACCGCAACATACTGACCGTTCATTTCCTTGTAACCTGTTTGATTACCATTTTTATCAAACAGACACCACTTATCAATCCAGCTAGGCGTAATTAGAGGGTGCTCCATGATAAGTAATGTCAGCAGCACATGAAGTGTTGATTTAGTAGGGAGATTCAGTTCTTTTATGAGTTGCGGTGTATTGCCGTTAAAGCCTAAAAATTTAGCGTACTCAGTCCTTCCTTGAATCCCATAATGGAAAAACGTAGCAATAGTATTTTCAAGCTCATCCATTCCACAAAAAACAAAATAAGCGCTTTTGTGTTTAACATATTCAGGCTTCACTGAGCCTATTTTCACGTACTCTTGGTTTCTCGCTTCACGCTCTATAAGTTCTTTAAACTTTAATTGGCACACATGCTTGATATGAGACATATCCCTATCCAATCGCTGCGTGATAATTTTAATGGTTTCTTGGTCCTTGATTTTTAAAGGGATATTCGCGAACCAGCGAAGAGCTTCTTCTTTTTTTGGCTCTCCGCCAATAGAAAAGGTGGGTGCTTTGCCCATTGGATCTTTCCACGCAGGGATAATGAAGGGCTTAAGTGGCTCATCGAAAATGTCCGTGTCGATAAAGCACTCTTTATAGATGCCAATTGTATTCTTCCATTTATTATGGAAGGACTTGGGGCTGAGTTGAGAAGCTTGAGAGAGAGCCAAATTGATTTTATATATCTTATGAAAGAAGGCTTGGGTGTGATTTCGACTGAGGTAGGTTTCTATCGTAAAGCCGTTGCGTTTGGTATAGGCACTCGCCATGCCTATAAATAGATTCTTAAGGTTAGTGATGCTACCTCTAAGTGTTGTACTATTCTGCTTAAATGCGTAATTGTTAATGGCTGAATGAATTTTATCCGTAAAAGACTCCCCAAATGCCACATAAATAGCGTCTAGATGAACTTCCTGCTTATTGCCTTCTTTTGATTCAACGCTCCAACCGTTCAGATATTTCGCTTTTGTCTGATCAATCTTAATCTCACAAAACTGTTCAATACAATTTGAGATATCCTCTGAAACTTTAACAGTAGAAAAATTGATGTTATCAAACGTTAATTGCTTATCCTGTGCGATGCGCTCAAATACTTTTTTATATTGCAGGCAGTAACCGTATTTTCCTCTTAACGTTAACCTGTCGTTTGAGTAGATGAGACCTACTAATAACTGAAAATGTTGATTGAGCATTTTCGAGTCATTTAAAATATCCAAGGCTGAGTAATTACCTTGTTTCATTAAGTAGCAGTAGGCTTTATAAATATGCACTAATACTGACTTACTTTTCCCACATTCTACAGCATCAATTACAGACACTACATAGGTAGAGTACCCAGTCGATAACGCCCCTTTTATTAGTGAGAGTTCAGAAAGTATCGCAGTATTCATTTTCTTACCATAAATTTGACAACTAAATTGATACTATCTGTCACTCTGACAAGTGTCAATGTGCCTTTAGGTGATTTTTATCTATTTTAGCTTTTAAATTGAAGGGTTTAGGTGATGATGACAATAATTTAGTATCAGGATTATATTGAACCAACACCACCAAAGGTGAGTAAGCCGGAAAGACTGAGCCCAAATGCCTGCATAATGGTTAGGCCGCCCATCACCATAAAGAACAGGCGAGCGACTTTCGCAATTGCCTGTACTGTGGTTTCGTCTCTGTTTTTTTGCTCTAAGACATAGGCTTCTGTGTTAGTGATCATTCGTAAGGTAAACCAAACGAAGGTACAGATAATTAATATGTGCTTAAGTGTTTTTAACCAGTTGATTTCATTGCCAAACTGGTCTTGAAGGATGAGCCCGACAGATACTGTAGCAGGCCAACACCAAAGTAACGTGCTGACAGGGGTTTTTAGTGCTTCTAGCAGTAGATCGTCCCAGTGGAGTGGGGTTTTCTGAACCAGAATTTCTAAGCGATTATGGATAATTCGCCAAGCTACCCAAGCGAGAAAACTCGCCATAGTGATGAATAGGACGCTGTTTGCCCAATCACTATGGCTCTGGTTGATGTAGGTTTGTACTTGGGTTATGAATTCATTCATTGTGTGTGCTGCCGCAGAAATTATGAATTGGAAATTAGCAGAAACTCGAGTTGTTCTCTACCTTTATAAATCAAGCGATTATGACAATAGTATAACCTTATTCTTGCAGAACTAACTTTTTTTGAGATAGAAACTAATGTAGGTTTGGCTATCCCGTGTAATTAAAATTTCTAAACAGGATTTCAAATGAGCGACAAACAATATGCAGTTATCGGTTTAGGGCGATTTGGTCTGTCTGTTTGCAAAGAGCTACAAAGTTCAGGGGCACAGGTACTGGCCGTCGATATTGATGAAGAGCGAGTGAAAGAAGCAGCGGCTTTTGTTTCACAAGCGATTGTTGCGAACTGCACGAGCGAAGAGACGGTGAAAGAGTTAAGACTCGATGATTACGATATGGTGATGGTATCGATAGGCTCTGACGTTAACTCAAGCATTCTAACGACTTTGGTGGTGAAAGAATCTGGAGCAAAAGCAGTCTGGGTTAAGGCGAATGATAAGTTCCACGGCAAGATCCTCTCTAAGATTGGTGCTGACCATATCATCATGCCCGAGCGCGATATGGGTATTCGTGTTGCTCGTAAGATGCTGGACAGACGCGTTCTCGAATTTATCGACCTTGGCAGTGGCTTAGCGATGACGGAGATTGTTATTGGTTCTAAACTGTTGGGTAAGAAACTTGGCGATCTTAAGCTGTGTAAAGAAAATGGTGTTGAGGTACTTGGCTTCAAGCGAGGGCCGAACCTCACTAAAGCACCAGAATTGGATGTGAGTTTAGAAATTGGGGATGTGGTGATCATCGCTGGGCCGAAAGAGACCTTATCTAGAAAGCTACGCAATTGGTAATTGGCAATAAGGTAACAGTATGAATTCGTTAAAACGAAAAGGTACTTTCTACACGCTTAAGAGTGATAAAAAGCCACGTAAAGGCTCTGAACCTAAGATTATCCTTACGAGCTTCTTAGGCGTACTTATCCCCTCTGCAATATTGTTGACGATGCCTGTATTTTCTGTGACAGGCCTAAGTTTTACGGATGCACTGTTTACAGCAACCTCGGCGATCAGTGTGACAGGATTAGGTGTTGTCGATACCGGTGAGCATTTCACCTTGGCGGGTAAAATCTTACTGATGTTCTTGATGCAAGTCGGCGGGTTAGGGCAGATGACTCTATCTGCGGTACTGCTTTACATGTTCGGTGTTAGGTTAAGCCTTAAACAACAAGCACTAGCGAAAGAAGCGCTTGGCCAAGATCGTAAGATTAACCTTCGTAAATTGGTTAAGAAGATCATCATCTTTGCATTAGTGGCTGAATTTATCGGTTTTGTATTGCTCTGCTTCCGCTGGGTACCTGAGATGGGATGGTCAACGGGCAGTTTTTATGCACTATTTCATGCGATATCTGCATTCAATAACGCAGGTTTTGCACTGTTTTCAGACAGTATGATGAGTTTTGTTGATGATCCGCTGGTGATCTTCACCTTAGCTGGCTTGTTTATTTTCGGTGGGCTAGGCTTCACAGTCGTCGGCGACCTATCGAGTAACTGGCGTAAAGGTTTTCGACATCTTCATTTACACACCAAGATTATGCTAACCGCCACTCCGACTCTATTGTTGGTAGGTACGGTATTGTTCTGGCTGCTAGAAAGAAATAACTCAGCAACCATGGAAGGGTTATCGACTCAAGGACAGTGGCTAGCCGCATTTTTTCAGTCGGCAAGTGCTCGTACTGCTGGCTTTAATAGTGTGGATTTGTCTCAGTACACACAGCCTGCGTTGCTGGTAATGATTGTACTGATGTTGATTGGTGCAGGTTCTACCTCAACAGGTGGTGGTATTAAGGTTTCGACCTTTGCAGTAGCCTTTGTCGCAACGTGGACCTTCCTCCGTCAGAAAAAGCACGTGGTGATGTTTAAGCGCACTGTGACTTGGCAAGCGGTAACAAAGTCATTGGCCATTATTGTGGTAAGTGGGGCGTTATTAACCACCGCGATGTTTTTGTTAATGCTTACTGAAAAGGCAGCGTTTGATCGAGTCATGTTTGAGGTGATTTCAGCCTTTGCAACGGTTGGCTTAACCGCTGGCTTAACCGCGAACCTGACTGAGCCAGGTAAATACATCATGATTGTTGTTATGGTGATTGGACGTATCGGTCCTTTGACCTTGGCTTATATGCTAGCTCGCCCAGAACCTTCCTTGTTGAAATATCCAGAAGACACGGTGTTGACTGGTTAATTAGGTTCACGGGCTGATAAATAAAGCTCTGTAAATAAAAACAAAGCCAGCGATATGCTGGCTTTGTTGTTATAGGCTGTTCGTTAAATGCTGAATGCTTAGCCCTCAAACATCTCAACGTATTCCTCATAGCCTTCTTCTGCTAATTTATCCGCTGGGATAAAGCGCATTGCGGCTGAGTTCATGCAGTAACGTAAGCCTGTTGGTTTTGGACCATCTTTAAATACATGTCCCAAGTGAGAATCACCAAACTTACTGCGAACCTCTGTTCTTGGGTAAAGCAGTTTGTAGTCAGTAGTTGTGACGACATAAGCCTCGCTGATTGGCTGTGTAAAGCTCGGCCAGCCTGTGCCTGACTTGTATTTGTCTTTTGAAGAGAACAATGGCTCCCCAGTTACGATATCAACGTAAATACCTTCTTGCTTGTTATCCCAGTATTTGTTATCAAACGGGCGTTCTGTCGCGTCATCTTGCGTTACATCGTACTGAAGTGCCGTTAGCTTGGCTTTGATCTCCGCGTCAGACGGCTTAACGTAGGTTTTAGCATTGGCTGTCGCATTCTTACTGTCGATGATCTGACGTAGTGTTTTAGGGTTGTCCTTTCTATCATCACCGAAGATTTTATCTAGGTACTGATCGCGGCCAGAAGCATAGCGGTAGTAGTTATAACGAACTTTACTCTTCTTGTAATAGTCTTGGTGATAGTCTTCCGCTGGCCAGAATTTTTCAAATTCAATCAGTTCTGTTTTTAGTGGTTCACCAAAGATATTAGCTTTGTCGATTTCCATCATGAAGTTCTGAGCAACATCTTTTTGTGCTTGGTTATGATAGAAAATAGCTGGTCGATAATGACGGCCTCGGTCTACAAAAGAACCTTTGTCATCGGTTGGGTCGATGTGTCGGAAGAATTGGTCAAGAACCTGTTCGTAGCTAACCACATCAGGGTTATAGGTCACGTTGATCACTTCGATGTGACCTGACTTACCCGAAGAGACCTGTTTGTAGGTTGGGTTTTCCAGTTCACCACCAGAGTATCCAGAGATAACGTCGGTTACACCTTTTAGCTTCTCTAGATCGGACTCCGTACACCAAAAACAGCCACCCGCGAGTGTCGCGATTTCACTTTTACCTGAATTAGCCGTTTTATCCATTGTATTGGCAGTGCCAGTCTGGCTTACAAACAGCGAAATCAGTGGTAGCGCAACCACGAGTGATACCAATATTTTAGATAATTTATTCATAGATACCTCATCTTGACGTTCTTCTCATTCGATTTTGAATGTACGAATAGAGACAGGTTTTAGATGGAAAAAATTGCATCATTCACAAAAAAATATGTCGCCGAGAAAATCTTGCTCATAAATGCCGCCAGTAGTAGGGTGTCAGTATTGATATCCAATAATAGACAGCGATGGCGGTTATCGTACATCTAAGGAACAACATGCAAGCAGAAGTTAAATGGGTCGAAGGCTTTAAATTCCTAGGTCAATCTCAATCTGGCCACTCTGTAGTAATGGATGGCAGTGGTGGTGCAACCGCGCCAAGCCCAATGGAAATGGTCCTTATGGCCGCTGGTGGTTGTAGCTCTGTTGATGTGGTAGATGGATTGAAATCTGCTGGTCAAAGCATTACAGGCTGTAACGCGAAACTTGAAACTACACGTCGTGAAACCGCGCCAAAAATCTTTACTGCGATTAACATTCACTTTGAAGTTTCAGGTGACAACCTTGATCCTAAGTTGGTTGCAAAAGTATGCGCTGATTCATTGGAAAAGTACTGTTCAGTGTGCCTAATGCTAGGTGCAGGCGTAGAAATGACGCACAGCTGGGAAATCGTCTAGTCTTCTGGCTGTATAGCTTGGCTTTGAGTCGTTACTTTTCGGCTTATGAGCAAACATAGATAAAGAAAGGGAGGAGCACTTAGCAGTGCTCCTCCCTTGTTATTAAGGAAGTCGTTATTACGTTAGAATACGATTATTCCACTGTTTCAATGATAACTTCTTCAACTTGAACATCTTCTTGGTACTCGAAGCTTGGGATTGTTGCTTCCACACGACGGTTTTGAGCACGACCTTCAGCCGTATCGTTTGATGCGATTGGGTTTTCTTCCCCTTCACCAGAAGCGGTAATGCGATCAGCTTCAATACCTTGCTCTTCGATGTATGCTGCTACTGCTGCCGCACGTTTCTTAGAGATCATCATGTTGTACTCAGCTGCACCTGTTGAATCTGTGTGACCAACAATGTTAACGGTAGACTGAGGGTATGTTTGTAAGACTTCCACAATTGGCTGTATAGCGGCTTTACCTTCGTCTGAAAGTTCTGTGCTGTTAGTCGCAAATGTACCTTGAGAGAAACTCTCAGTTTGCGCTTTGGTAACCACTACCTCCGCTTCCTCTTCAACGACCACAGCTTCTGGCTCTGTGATTGGTTCAGAAGGTGCTTGAGTTACAGCCGCCGCAGAAGCTGCAGCCGCTGATGCGGTTGTATTACCCGTGCCGAAATTGTAGCTAAGACCTACTGTGACAAGGTTGGAGTTTAGGTCTTGGATGATTTTATCGTCAAAATCATCGAAGTATTGGTATTCCACTCTCAGCGCCCAATCGTCTGAAAGCTGTTTCTCGGCACCGATACCTAAGGCTAAAACAACGTCGTCTTCGTCATCGTGCATGATGTAAGCAGGACCTGCTTTAAAGAAGATATCAAACTCTTGTTTAATCGCTAGTCGATACATTGGGCTTAAAGAAATGGCTACGATAGAATCGCTGTATCTTTGAGTCGCTCCGTTGTTGTTAAAGCTGGTGTCATAATCACCTAAGTAATCTGCATTCAATTCTAGAGCAATGTTATCGGTAAAGTTGTAACCACCGTAAATACCGCCCGCCACTGAATCATCTTCACAATCAATGTTGTCGACACAAGCGCTATCTAGCCAACCCATGCCAACTTTTGCGCCTACGTATGTCGTTGCGGCAATTGATGGAGCAGCAGCGAAACCTGAAGCAGCTATCACAGCACACATGATTTTTGACAATTTTTTCATAATCTTATCCTTGGATTAACTCTTATTGTTATCTGAATGAGCCTTTAAAGCGACGACTTACTGATTGGGACACTGCAACAGTAGATCGTTCAAGGCGTAGATTCAGGTCGAACCTATCTTGGAATTGTTATTACATTGTTAGTACAGTTGCTTATTATGGTCAATGAAATTGTTAAAAATTATATATTTAAGGTGCTATTTACAGAGGTTTTTGTCAATTAATTGCTGTCTCAAATGTTGGAAACGAAGAAACCTCGTATCATTTTTAGGCGATACGAGGTTTCATTTTCATGTGTACGGAATGTTTGGTTGGGTAATCTAGGTGATTACCGTTATGGGCGCTCACCAGCTAACAAACGTTTTTCAATATCTGCAATGACACCTGGTAGGTCTGCAATGGTATCGATTAGGTAGTGTGGGTTTGATTTGTTTAGCTTAACGCTTGCTTTTTCACGTGCAGCTGCAAGTGTTGTCTCGTCTGCATCTAAATATTCTTGATACGTTAAGCCTGCTTCGTTCCCCGATAATACAAGTCCAACTGTCCACATGCCTGCGTTGTGACCCTCATCGATCCCCGGTGCTGCGTCGTCTACTTTTACACACGCAGCAACGCTAGTTACACCTAGATCGATTACGTTTTTCAGTGCCATAAATGGAGCAGGGCGACCACCTTGAGGTAAGTCATCGGTCGCTACCACGTTATCTGGTCGGTAACCGTAATCTGCAGCAGCAGGAATTAAAACATCCATCACTTCACGTGGGTAACCTGAACAAGACCCGATCTTCACGTTCTTCTCTTTTAGGTTATTGACCACTTCTATCGCATTCAAAATAGGTGCTGCGTGATCGGCTACTTTCGCTTTTTGAAGAGGCATGAATGCCGCGTAGATCGCGTCAACGTCTTCACTTGTCATGGAGCGTCCGAACTGAGCCTTCCAACGAGCGTCAACAGCAGGAATTCGACCCACTGCTTGGATGTGGTCCCATTTGCCGATCCCCATAGGTTCACGCGCTTCAGCTAAGTCGATGTCAAAGTCGAAACCTTGTTTGAATGCTTCAACGAAGATGCTAGTTGGAGCAAACGACCCAAAATCAACGATAGTGCCGGCCCAGTCAAAGATAACCGCTTGGATAGGTGATGTCGTGTTCATAATAGTGTCCTATTTTTGTGTCACTCCCAGTTCAAAGTTCTGGGAAACAAATGGTTGTTTAAGGTTATTGGTTTAAATGTTGATTTCGAGAATTAAAGGTATTCAAAATCTTTGCAGACTTTGGCTATCGCTTTTTCGAATACAGACAGAGCGACTTCTAGCTCGCTACGGCTGATGATCAATGGTGGGCTCAATTGAATCACGTTACCTTGTGAAACCTTAAAGCTCAGGCCATCGTTCAGACATTGGTAAAGTACTGCTTCTGCTTCATCGAACGCTCGGTTTTTGGTGATATGGTCAGTGACCAATTCCACTCCCCAAAGCAGACCGATGCCGCGAACGTCACCAATGACTGGGTATTTCTCTTTCATTTGAAGCAGTTGTTCACGCACGAATGCGCTGTCCGCTTGTACTTTTTCAAGTAGATTTTCTTGCTCAATCACTTCCATCGTAGCCAGTGCCGCTGCGCAGCCAATAGGACTTTTCTCGTGGGTGTAGTGACCAAGTGATACTTGCGCTGCCGTGTTGTATTTGTCTTTAGTGACCATGGCTGCAATTGGAACCAAGCCCCCGCCAAAACCTTTACCGATACAAAGAATGTCAGGTTCGATATCAAAGGCCTGGTGAGTGAACCATTCGCCACTACGACCCATACCGTTTGGAATGTCGTCGATGATCAACATGACGTTATGCTTATCGCAGATCTCACGGATGCGCTTCCAGTAAGCTTTGCTTGGAACCTGAACGTCTGTGTTACGCACTGCTTCGGCAATGAAGGCTCCAATGCCACCTTCTTTTTCAATCACATACTCTAAATAGTCGGCATAGTGAACGTCGCATGCAGTTTCGTTTGCATTGACTGCGCTATTCTCGTTAAACGGGAAAGCGCCACGATAAGAGACGGCTGGTGGAATGCGTTCTACGCCAGCCATTAACGGGCCCATGCCTTCGCGGAAACAAGCTTCACCACCCACTGAAATTGCGTCCAGTGACGCGCCATGGAATGAGTCCCACAGTGAAACGACCTTGAAGTTGTTGGTGACATGTCGAGCCAGTTTGAGTGCCATGCCGATAACCGAAGTACCACCCGGTGCAAACAACACGCGGTTCAACTCACCACCGCAGATCTGTGTCAGCTTTTCAGCGCATTGAACGGCTGTTTCATTGGTAAAGCGACGTGGTGAAAACGGCAATGAAGCCATTTGTTGAGTCACTTTATTAATGATATGTGGATGGCCATAACCCAATTGATGAACATTGTTACCGTGAAAGTCCATGTACTTCTTTCCCGTCGCATCTTGAATGTAGATGCCTTCAGCTGCTTCAAGTGTGTCTAGACAAGGCGTTGACATCGCTTGATGAAGAAATACGTCAGAGTCACGTTTTAACATCGCTTGAGTCGCATCATCGTTTAGCGACTCGTTCCATTTCTCACGCGCTGGCGTGGTGTTCACATCGCCTTCGCTTCGAAAGTGTGTCGCCTTTAGAACAGAATCTTGACTGGCCATCGTCATTATTTGATGTCCCAGTACATAGCATTCTTAATTGCGCCAATGAGAGCTTCAATGTCTGACGGATACACTTCACCGATGTTACCGATTCGGAAGCAGTCGGCGTTTGAAACCTTGCCCGGGTAAATCACAAAACCTTGTTCTTTCAAACGGTCATAGAATTCCTTGAATTGGTAATCGCTATGAGTTGGAGAATAGAAAGAGGTGATAATCGGTGAATGAAGTTCATCATTTAACAGAGGTTCAAAACCAAGAGAACGCATACCTGCAACCAATGTGGTTTGGTTGGTTTGGTAGCGACTATGACGAGCTTCGATGCCGCCTTCTTGTTCCAATTCAAGTAGAGCTTGGTAGAAAGCGCGCACTGTATGAGTCGGAGAGGTGAAGCGCCATTTACCATGGTTGCTTTCCATGCAGTGCCATTGGTCAAACAGATCAAGGCTTAATGAACGAGCTTGGCCTTTGCACTTTGCCAGTTCCGATTGCTTAGCAATAACAAAGCCGAAGCCCGGTACACCTTGGACGCACTTGTTTGCAGAGCTGATCATGTAATCGATACCTAAGTCAGCGATATCCATAGGGATGCCACCAAAGCTCGACATTGCATCGAGAATGACGGTTTTGTTGTGCTGTTTTGCCAATTTGGCAATGTCTTCAATTGGATTCAGCATGCCTGTCGTGGTTTCACAGTGCACAATCGCAACGTGAGTAATGTCTGAATCCATGGCCAATGCCGTTTCCATTTCGTTCAAGTCAGGCTGTGATGTTTCACCTGGGGAAACGACATGGCATGGAATGTTTAAGTATTCTGCGATTTGAGCAATACGAGCGCCGTACGCACCGTTATCAACAACAAGAAGCTTACCGTTGTTAGAGATAACGCTACCGATTGTTGCTTCTACCGAAGCGGTGCCGCTACCTTGCATTAATACGCTTGTATATCCCGCTTGCTTAGTCGCTAAAGTCACTAGCTTGCTACGAATCACTTCAACAACGTCTTTGTTGTATTCATCATCCCAAGTACACCAATCTTTTAACATCGCTTGGCGAACGGTTTCAGAAGTAGATAAAGGGCCCGGTGTCAGCAGTAAGTATTCGTTTCTCATGTTCAACTCTCGTGATTTTAATTTTGGACTATACCAATATTTAGAGTTACTTTAACAACCAATTTAAACGGTCGTAAATAGCCCAAACATCATTTTCACAAAAGCTTCATATTAAAAATGGTCACTTGTCTTGAGAAAGTTTTCGATCTTTAAATTGCCATTTTTCGTTCATTTAATCGTCACAAAAGCCAGTTAGCTTAATAATCGAAATCTGGTACATACCAGTGGGAGGGGTGTGTGCCAACAACTGGAATGAATTTTTGAATATAGGTGCCTCTCGATAGGGCTTCTAGCTTTAACAACTTTAACTTTGGCAATTTTTAATTTTGGCAACTTCTCACTCTAGAGTTGGGCCTGACTGGAGAAAATGATGAAAAACCGTTTTATGAAAGGATCACTTGCAGCATTAGTCACACTATTAGCTGGTAACGCTTATGCGGCACAGGAAGTGACGGTTTATACCGCTTTTGAAACTGACATCTTAGCGAAGTACAAAAATGCTTTTGAAAGCGAAAACCCAGACATCAACATCAAATGGGTTCGTGATTCAACAGGAATCATGACGGCAAAATTATTGGCTGAGAAAAACAACCCTCGTGCAGAAGTGGTGTGGGGCCTTGCGGGTTCTTCAATGGCTCTACTTAAGGAGGAGGGCATTCTTAAGCCTTACACTCCTCAAGGTGTAGAAGCGCTGCGCTCAAACCTCAACGATCCGCAATCTACTCAAGCTTGGTATGGCAACGATGCATTCTTCAATGCGGTTTGTTTCAACGAAGCGGTAGCGAAACAACTTAACCTACCAGCACCTAAATCTTGGGATGACCTAACCAAGCCTATCTACAAAGGCCACATTGCGATGCCAAACCCAGCGTCTTCTGGTACGGGTTATATGCAAGTGTCTGCTTGGCTACAAAACATGGGTGAAGACCAAGGTTGGAACTACATGCAGAAGCTAGACCAAAACATCGCTCACTACACGCACTCTGGTTCTAAGCCATGTGTTCAAGCGGGTATGGGTGAAGTCGCTATCGGTATTTCTATGGCGAGCCGCGGCGCTAAGCTGAAAACTCAAGGTGCACCACTTTCTGTGATTACGCCTGAAGGTATCGGCTGGGAATCTGAAGCGGTAGGTCTTGTGAAGCCGTCTGATGCTGCGCAACGCGTGGTTGATTGGTCTATCTCTAAAGCAGCAAACGAGCTTTACATCGAAATGTACCCAGTTGTTGGTCACCAAGATGTGACGGCAACAATTGAAAACTTCCCTAACGTCGAAAAGAACATGGCAAAAATGGACTTTGCACGTATGGGCAGCGAGCGTGCAGACGTATTGAAAACATGGTCTGAGAAGTTTGACGCTAAATCAGAGCCAAAATCTTAATCTATCGAGCTACTCAGTTAATTAACTATTTAGCTATTTAACTGTTTAGTTCATTGGAAGTTAGAAATCAGTAAAGGAAGGCTTCGGTCTTCCTTTTTTAGTTTTACGCCTTTAGGTTTTAAGTAAGGTACAACAAATGACAAAGCACTACTCATATTGGTTCAAGCAAGCGTTGGAACAAGAGTTTGGCAACATCCATGCGGGGCTAGATTCGGCTAAGCCGCTCCAAAAAGACGTCAACTGTGATATCGCCATTGTTGGCGGTGGCTATACGGGTTTATGGACGGCGATTTTAATCAAACAACAGCAACCAGAAAAGCATGTTGTCGTGATTGAAAAAGGCCTATGTGGTAGCGGTGCTTCTAGTGCGAACGGCGGTTGCATGCTGACGTGGTCAACTAAGTATCCGACGCTGAAAAAGCTCTATGGAAAAGAACAAGCGAAATGGTTGGTTAAGGAGTCGGAAAAGGTTATATACGAGATCGAAGCCTTCTGTAACGAACACAAGATTGACGCGCATCTATATCGAAGCGGTACTTACTACACGGCGACTAATGAAGCCCAAAAGGGTGGAATGGAGCCTGTTGTTAATGAGCTGGTTAAGCAGGGTATCAATAGCTGGAAGAAGTGCGACAATTCTTTGGCTGATAAAGCGGGATCTGAACGCCACATTGAGGGTTACTACTCAGAAGCTGCGGGTAGTGTGCAGCCAGCGTTATTGGCGAGAGGCTTACGCCGCGTTGCGATCGAATTGGGTGTCGAAATTCACGAAAACACAGAAATGACATCACTCGATTATGGCTCCCCAGCTCGAATTCAAACCAAAGGCGGTTCCGTATTTGCAGATAAAGTGATTTTGGCACTCAATGTGTGGATGCTCGATCACTTTAAAGAGTTCAAACGCAGCATTGTGGTTGTCTCTTCAGATATGGTGGTGACCAAGCCCATTCCGGAAAAGCTCAAGCAATTTGGCCCAGAGAAAGGGGCGGCGGTGGTAGATTCGCGTATCTTTGTCCACTACTACCGAGATACCCAGGACGGACGACTCATGTTGGGCAAAGGCGGCAATAAATTCTCGTTTGCGAATCAGGTTGAAAGCATGTTCAACCAAACGACTAACTACCTACCGATTCTCAATCAATCGTTCCAAAAATTGTTCCCTAAATTGGAACAAAGTGAATTCGATTACAACTGGTCTGGCGGCTCAGATCGTTCGGTCACCGGATTGCCATTTTTCGGTAATCTAAAAGGCCAAAGCAACATCTATTATGGGCTTGGCTATTCAGGTAATGGCGTTGCTCAAACCCGTATGGGCGGGAAGATTTTGTCAGCAATGGTGCTCGATATCGACAACGCTTGGACACGAAGCGGTTTAACTAAAGGCCCGTTAGGACTCTTCCCGCCAGAGCCATTCCGTTGGGTAGGTGCGATGATGGTTCGTGATGCGGTACGAAGAAAAGAGAACGCGGAAGATTCGGGTAGCACGCCATTGTGGCTAGATAAACAGTTATCCAAACTCGCAGGTGCGGCGGGCAAAGCCGACAAGGTTGAATCATAGATTAATCTAGCGTTTAAGTTAGAAGTTTACATTGAGGCTCTCAGTGATTTATGGGTAAGTCACTGAGGGCTTTCAACGTTGAACTAACTTTTAATGCTGAACAAATAGCAATCTTTAATGCTTATTATATCTGCAATATAACTGTCATTTAGCTTCTATAAATTTGTCACTCAACTGCAATATTCTCAGTTTAAATTTGGTATATACCATATAGAGAGTGCTGTAGTATGAGCAACCAAACTTATTTGAATATTGAAAACGTTGTAAAGCAATTTGGCCAATTTACAGCGTTAAAAGACATCTCCCTATCGATAGATAAAGGCGAGTTCGTCTGCTTCCTTGGCCCATCTGGCTGTGGAAAAACCACCTTATTACGTGCGATTGCAGGCTTAGACTTACCAACGTCAGGTTCTATTGAGCAGAACGGTAAGGATACGACCTTCTTGCCACCAGAAAAGCGCGACTTTGGCATCGTGTTCCAGTCTTACGCTTTGTTTCCAAACCTCACTGTGGAAGAAAACATTGCGATTGGTCTGAAAAACCAAGGCATGTCGACCAAAGAAGCCCTTGAGACGGTTGAGTCTTGGTTAGAGACGATCGGCTTACCAACGTCTGGTCAGAAATTTCCAAATCAGCTATCTGGTGGACAGCAGCAGCGTGTTGCTCTGGCTCGCGCATTGGCGTTATCTCCAGGCTTGTTGCTACTCGACGAACCACTTTCTGCGTTGGACGCGAAGGTAAGAACACACCTACGTGATGAGATCTGCCAACTGCAACGCAAGCTGGGTATCACCACTATTATGGTGACGCACGACCAAGATGAAGCGTTAACGATGGCAGACCGTATTGTCGTGATGAATCATGGTGTTATCGAGCAGGTCGGTGCTCCTCAAGAGATCTACCAAAAACCTGTCAGTCGTTTTGTGGCTGAGTTTGTTGGTAGCATGAACTTTATTCAAGCTTCTGTTGCGGCTCAAGGCAAGATGCGTATTGCTGAGTCAATGCTGCCGTTACCTGGCTTAGATAATCTCACGCCAAATCTGGGTGATGTTTTTGATATTGCCGTTCGTCCAGAGCAAATCCAGTTTGTTGATCGTTTTAGTGAATCCTTGCCAGTGAGAATCGTATCA
Source organism: Vibrio sp. F13 (assembly GCF_020806305.2). Lineage (NCBI taxonomy): Bacteria > Pseudomonadati > Pseudomonadota > Gammaproteobacteria > Vibrionales > Vibrionaceae > Vibrio > Vibrio sp. F13. The sequence goes on from NZ_CP170176.1 coordinate 884,934, forward strand.
AGCGAATTCTTAGGGGCGTTTTATCGTGTTGAGTGTCAATTGCAACATGACTCAACGGCGAAAGAGATCATCGTTGATGTACCCGTCAAAGAGTTCAACCGATTGAAGCTGCGTCGCAGTGATATTCGTTACGTGGCGTTTGATCAAGAAGGCCTTAGAGCTTACTCATCGAAAAGCCTGCAAGTGATGAAAGACGAGGCGGCGTAATCAATCATGGAATCGACTCAAATGATGCAATCTAAGCTGCTAATTCAACGACGAGTACAACCTTTTCTGGCTCGGTTAAGCAAAGACAACGTAATTCTATTTGGGCTGTTGGCCTTTTTGTCTGTGGTCATGACGTTGTTTATCCTGATGCCACTGTGGGCAATGTTGAAAAAGAGTGTTCAGAACGCAGACGGTGAATTTGTAGGTTTACAGAATTTCGCTACGTATTTTGCGTCTCAAAGCCTGTGGCAGTCGGTAGGCAATACCTTCACGCTTGGATTGCTAGTGACCGTAGTCGTGGGTGTCTTGGCGTTTGGTTATGCCTATGCGCTAACTCGTTCATGCATGCCTTTTAAGGGGCTTTTTCAAGTACTGGGTTCTGCGCCTATTCTTGCTCCGTCACTGCTTCCTGCAATCAGTCTTATCTTCTTATTTGGTAACCAAGGTATCGCTAAAGAAGTCTTGGGGGGCAACTCGGTTTATGGTTTGATTGGTATCTCACTGGGCTTGATATTTTGGACGTTTCCACACGCCTTGATGATTCTGACCACCTCATTAAGAACCTCTGACGCTCGCCTTTATGAGGCAGCACGTGCACTCAATACTTCATCGTTAAAAACTTTCTTTATGGTGACGTTACCTGCGGCAAAATACGGCTTGATCAGTACCCTGATCGTTGTGTTTACGCTGGTGGTTTGTGACTTTGGTGTGCCAAAGGTGATAGGTGGTAGCTACAACGTGTTATCGACTGACATCTTTAAGCAGGTGGTTGGTCAACAGAACTTCTCTATGGGTGCAGTAACCAGTATCTTGCTGCTATTACCTGCGTTGCTTGCGTTTACCGTTGACCGCTGGGTTCAAAAGAAACAAAAGAGCTTGTTTGATACTCGTTCTGTCGCGTACCAACCTGAACCTAGTTCACTACGTGATGGCTTATGTTTCCTTTATTGCACCATCATCTCTGCTGCTGTGGTTATTGTGTTGGGCATGGCGATATACGGTTCGATGGTCACCTTCTGGCCTTGGAACAAAGCGCTGACGCTAAACAACTACAACTTCGCAGAAATGAGTACTTATGGTTGGGCGCCATTCTTCAACTCCTTAACGCTTGGTGCTTGGACTGCGGTTATTGGTACTGTTCTGATTTTCTTAGGTGCATACTGCATTGAGAAAGGTCGCGCCTTCGGTCCTGTTCGTCAAGCGATGCAAATGCTCAGCGTTGTTCCGATGGCCGTTCCGGGTATGGTGCTGGGTTTGGGTTATATCTTCTACTTCAATGATTTGAGTAACCCACTTAACTTCTTGTATGGCACGATGGCGTTCTTGGTGATTAATACCGTGGTTCACTACTACACGGTAGGGCACATGACGGCGTTAACGGCATTGAAACAACTGCCTTCCGAAATTGAAGCAACAGCGGCTTCGGTAAACTTACCGCAATACAAGCTGTTCTTTAAGGTGACGGTACCTGTTTGTCTGCCGGCGATTTTAGATATTGCGACATACCTGTTTATTAATGCACTTACCACGACATCTGCGGTAGTATTCTTGTATTCTACCAATACGATTCCAGCGTCAGTATCAGTACTGAATATGGACGATGCAGGTCAAACCGGTGCAGCAGCAGCGATGGCGGTGATGATCATGATATCTGCAGCGAGTGCGAAGTTGATTCATATGCTAATCAACAAGTTATTCGATAAGCGCACCCAAGCTTGGCGTAAACGCTAGCGAACCACTTATATTGCAGTTGGCCAAGGAGTGGCTGACGACAAGAACAAGAATGAAAGGAAATGAAGTGCAGTACGTAAAAATCAAAGATGTCATCGTAGAGCAGATAGAGTCGGGGATGTTAACACCACGACAGAAGCTGCCTGCGGAACGTAAGCTGGCTGAATCGTTTGATACGACTCGAGTTACCTTACGCGAAGCCTTGTCTTCACTTGAAGCGGAAGGGCGCATTTATCGAGAAGACCGACGTGGTTGGTTTATCTCTCCCGAGCCGCTTCGTTACGATCCAACACAAACGCTGAACTTCACCAATATGGCTCTATCGCAGAATCGACAGCCGAAAACTGAGTTGGTGGCGGCGAAAGGAATGTTAGCAACCAAGGAGGCGACTCGGCTTCTTGAGTTACAACCTTTCTCGGACGTTTATCGAGTAGACAGAGTTCGTTATCTTGAAGATAGGCCGGTTGTGTATGTGACCAACTACATTCGACCAGAGTTGTTCCCTAACTTGCTTGATTATGACTTGTCTAAATCGTTGACGGACATCTACCGCGAACACTTTGGTGTGGTGTATCAGAAGATCCGTTACCGAGTGAGCACAACGTCTTTACTTGGCGAGACAGCGCAAGCCCTGCGTGCGACTTCTGGCTCACCTGCAATGGTTGTTGAGCGTGTTAACTACAATCAAAACGGCGATCTGATTGACTGTGATATTGAGTATTGGCGTCATGACGCGATCAGTATTGAGTCAATCGCGCAGCTAGAGCGCTAGTCATACGTTAGAACGTTAGCATATCTGCAATTATGCAGGATTGCCCAATTGAAAAGTTCAAAGGTCTCTTATTCGGAGGCCTTTTTATCACCTGTTGTCAGCCGTTGTGCTAATTCATCTATAATTTAGGAATGAAATGGAATTCTCTGCCATCGTCAGCGTGACTATTTCGGCTTTGCTTCACGCGGGTTGGAACGTTCTAGGTAAATCGAATCAAGGATCGGGCTCGTCTTTCTTCTTAGCCTCTGGCTTTGCCGCTGCTGCGATATTGACTCCCTATTTGATTTGGTTCATTTACAGTGTCGGCTTTGTGGATATCACGCTTTTATTCTGGAAGCTACTTCTTTTAAGTGGTATTTGCCAAATCATCTATTTAATCGGCTTAGGTGTAGCCTACAAGCAGGCCGATATTGGGGTGATTTACCCGATGGCAAGAGCGCTGCCCGTGTTGATGGTGGGTTTAGGCACGGTGTTGATAGGCTATGAGCTGTCACCTAATCAATGGTTTGGCTTCACCTTGATTACCTTGGGTTGTTTGTTTGTACCACTTAAGAAGTTTTCAGATCTTAGGTTAAAAGCGTATCTCAACCTTGGCGTACTGTGGGCGTTAATCGCGGCCATTGGTACCACGGGCTATTCCATCATTGATAAAGAAGCGCTTCTGTTACTCGATCCTTTGAGCACACCAGTTATAACTAACAAGCACACCGCGATTTTCTACCTAGGTATCCAGTTCTGGGCAATTGTGATTCCGTTGAGTGTTTGGTTATTCGTAACCAACCAAAGAATCGAGTTTACTAATGCTTGGATACTGCGAAAGAAAGCCACGCTTGCAGGCATTATGATGGCTTCGACCTATGGCTTAGTGCTGTTTGCGATGACCATGACTGAAAATGTCAGCTTGGTTGTTGCTCTTAGGCAAGTGAGTATCATTTTCGGCGTAGTGATGGGGATCTACTTTTTAAAGGAAAAGTGGCACGCGACTCGCGGTGTAGGCGTATCTCTAATTATTGCTGGCTTAGTTATCTCATTGACTTAAAAGATCGCCTGAGTGATTGGGGATTTGTGAATAGGTATCTCTATTAAGTTAAATGAAAAAACGCCCTTAGCGAAACAAACTTCGTTAAGGGCGTTTTCTCTTTATCTAGTAAGAAGCTGTAGGTAGTAAAAGACTTACCCCGCTAAATCTTGAGCATCTTGCTGTTTCAACACTTTGTGGCCATCTTCAGTGACACCACGTTTCCAGTAGCTGCTGATGTAGATGTTCTCTTTCGCGACTTCTTTTTCGTTGCGGAAGTATTGTCTTAGCTCACGCATGCTTTCAAATTCACACGCTGTCCATATTGAAACCTGACCTTCTAACCATTCTGTGTTGCGCACGGTTTGTGAAAGTGACTCTGAGGTTTCATCTTCAATCAACCAGGTTACTTTGATACCTTGAGGAGTCTCAAGTACCTGCTTATCTGCTGCTGAGTTGATCTGAATGATAGCGTGACCAGTTGCTGTTTCTGGGAGCGTTTTTACTTTTGCAGAAAGCGCAGGTAGGGACGTAATGTCTGCAACTAAGAAGAACCAGTCTGACTCTAGGTTAAGCCCCTGAATTAAACCAGGACCAGCCACTGAAATAGTGTCACCCACTTTCGCGTTCATTGCCCACCTTGCAGCAAAGCCACACTGCAAATCTTTAGTGATGTGACGAACGAAATCGACTTCAATCCATTGCTCTACAGGATTGTACTGACGAATGGTGTAGGTACGCATGGTTGGGTGCTCACCTTCGTTTAGCTGGCTTAAATCAGTCGTGCCAAGTGGCGAGAATAAAAGCTTGATGTAGCCGCCGGCACATTCTGTTGGGTATTTACTTAATCCCTCACCGCTAAGCGTTATGCGCTGCATGTTTGGAGTAATTGTTGAGGTTTGAGTAACGGTTAATGTGATAGGGCTAGGCTTGCTCATATAAGGCTCTCTTAGATTTGGATTTCCACATCATAATCCTGAACTAAAAAACACTCAATACTAATAGTTATCATTTACTTTTATTTACACATGTACTACCTAACTTATACGACAGATCCTATTGAGAAACGGATCCTACAAAAAAGAGCCCTTTAGAAAACTAAAGGGCTCTTAGGATTGGTTTGACTCAGCGAACAGAATTAGCTGTTTGCTTGCTCTAGTTCAATCGTTTCTTCAGCGGCTTTCGCAGCTTCTAGCATCTTACGAATAATGAACGATGCTGCCATTGCGATACCTACCATCACGACGGCAAGAACAGTCAGCATTTGGAAGTAATCACCGTAAACCGTTTGCACGATCTCTTGTGTGATCTCTTGACCTTTCTCTAGTGCAATAGACGTTGAGAATACCGCGCCAACAATGCCTGATAGTGCGATAGCAACAGAGAACAAGCTTACTGAGAAGTTTTCAATGTGCTTAGGTGCAACAGACAGGATGAAGGCTACAACCATTGAACCTACAATCACTTCACCGAATGCTAGGAAGAAGTGAATCGCTAGGAAGACTTCTGGGCGGATCAGAACATCGTCACCAACTGTCGTTACTGCCATCGTAAGGATACCGAAAGCGATAGCCGTAAGGATGAAAGAGAAACCGACTTTGGTTGCAGTTGAGAAGTTAATGTTTTTCTTTTCTAGGCTAGAGAAGATACCCGCGATGATAGGACCAGCAACCATACACCATAGTGGGTTCATTGCCATTGAAGCTTCAGGTGCAACAGGGATAAAACCAAATAGATCGCCACGCATTGTGTTGATCGCTACCATTGTCATCGAAGTCATCATCTGACCGTAGTACACGAAGAAACATGTCGTCAGGAATGTGATGATTAAGATGGTGCCCATTTTCAGCATATCTGACTTCTTCGATTTTATCATCAAAGAGACAAAGTAGATGATCGCTGCACCGCCAATTGCGTAGACGATGTTTTGGCCAATATCCATGTTAGAGAACATGAAGAATACCAAGCCAATCATAGCGGCAGAGAGACCAAGGAACGCAGCCCAGTTTTTAGTGCTTACAGGGGTTTGATCGATTTCAGCACTGGCTTCAACAAGGCCTTTGCGAACAAAGATCATCATCAGAAGCGCGGCACCCGCTAGAATAGCTGAAAGAAGGAAGCCACCGTTGAAACCAACAATAAGAACTAGCATTGGGAACAGATATTGACCTAACAGAGCACCTATATTGTTGACTGAGTAGTTGATTGGGTAGCAGTTTTCGAAATCTTCTTGAGTTTTGAACGTGCGTTTGTAAAGACTTGGGTAAGAAGGGGACATCAAACCACGCGCATAACTCGCTAAAGCAATACCACATAATGCCATCGGCACATTAGTCGCTGCAGCACCGAGTACCAGTAGAGCATAACCACTTGCGAATCCAAGAAAGGCAATGGTTAAAGATCGGTATGCGCCTAAAAACTTATCAGCAATAAAGCCACCTGCAATCGCAAATAGTGGACCAATTGCAGAGAAAGCACCTACAACCATCATGGTGTCGGCTTCATTGTAGTTAAGATCTTCAAGGAAGAAACGAGTCAAGATCACCATGACGCCATAGAACGAAAGTCCAAACATCATCTGGCAGAACATCATTGATTTGTTTAATCTATTCCACATTATTTTATTCTCACATTTGTGTTGATATGTAGTGTAATTACCCAATTATAATATCATTAGTAGCGATACATAAAATGAAACGTGCATCCCAAACAGAACTTTACTCGATATATCTTTTCTCATGAGACCATTGATATTTTTCATGAATGAAATGTGCAATATTAGATTTTGCTAGTGGATGCATGGCGGTATGAAATTTAGCCATCATCATTTGTGGCTAAGTAATGAACTAATAAAGGGAAAGTTAGAGGTAGTCATTCTGTAAGTTATTTTGAGTGAGTATCACTTTCAATTAGCTGTTGGGCTTTAGCCAATAAAAAAGCCAGCTTGGTGGCTGGCTTTGTTGAGATATTGAAAACTAAGTTTACAAGAATGCTGCCTCTATAGAGGCTTTCTCCACTCGTGTTCCTGTCTTTTATTCACAAGGTGGTGCCATGTGGATCACGGCTAGGCCGCCTAGAGAAGTTTCACGGTACTTCTTGTTCATGTCTTTACCTGTTTGATACATGGTCTCGATAACCTTGTCTAACGAGATAAGACACTTGCTGGTACGTTTCAACGCCATGCGCGATGCATTGATGGCTTTCATTGCACCCATTGCGTTACGTTCGATACATGGCACCTGAACAAGGCCACCGATCGGATCGCATGTCATGCCCAGTGAGTGTTCCATCGCGATCTCAGCGGCAATACAAATCTGTTCGTTGCTACCACCACGTAGGGCAGTTAGGCCTGCTGCGGCCATTGATGAAGAAACGCCGACTTCACCCTGACAACCTACCTCTGCGCCAGAAATCGAAGCGTTGGTTTTGTATAAGATGCCGATTGCGCCAGAGACTGCCAAGAAGTCTTTAAGCTGCTTGGTGTCTAGCTCCTTGATGAAACGATGGTAGTACATCAATACCGCAGGAATAACCCCAGCCGCACCGTTGGTCGGTGATGTCACGACCTGACCGCCCGCTGCATTCTCTTCACTCACGGCAAAGGCAAATAGGTTAATCCAATCCATGATCTCCATTGGATCGTTTTCAATCGAGGCATTCGCTTCAAGCTTTTTAAGCAGAGCAGGTGCTCGACGAGTGACTTCTAGGCCGCCATCAAGGATGCCTTCCGTGTCAAAGCCACGCTGCATACACAGAGACATCACCTTCCAAATTTGGTCGGCTTTCCGGTCAATCACATCCATACCTTGGAATGAAACTTCGTTACGTAGAATTAAGCCACCAAGGCTCAGTCCTTGTTGTTCGGATAGTTCAAGTAACTGATCAGCGGAAGAGAAAGGGAACTCAACTTGTGTTTCTGCTTCCTGTTTGCCGTTTTGTAGCTCATCAGCGGTTGCGATAAAGCCACCACCAATCGAGTAGTAGGTTTCCATATCCAGAAGGCTGCCGCTTTCGTCAAAGGCAGAGATAGTCATGCCATTTTCATGCAACGGAAGGTTAGTTTTGTGGAAGAGCAGATCGCTTTCTACATCGAAATAAATTTCATGGTTACCGCTAACCAATAGAGATTTATCTTCAATCGCCTTACGCATTGCTTGGTTAGCACTGGTGATTTTAATGGTGTCGGGGCGGTTACCTAGCAAACCTAACAAGGTCGCTCTGTCTGTGTGGTGACCAATACCCGTCAATGATAACGAGCCGTATAAGTCGATTTGAATACGCTTCACTTGCTTAAGCTGAGCATCAATTTTTTGGGTAAAGTTAAACCCAGCGATCATTGGTCCATTTGTGTGGGAGCTGGATGGTCCAACCCCAATTTTGTAGATATCAAAAATAGACAGCATAGTAACTTCCTGTGAAGACGGTTCGATGGACGAACTCTGTGTAAAATTTGTATTTGGTTAGTTGCACTTCTTTGAGTGAACCTGTTCTGTGGGTGAAACAGTTATGCGATAGAGCGTATTCATTGATTGAAAGGGCTCTTTTATCGACTAGTGCTAACAAGCATAGAGCGATGAAATACAAGAGCGTGCTATGTTTGCTGTAAAGCGACACGTTTATTCTTGTATTACCTAAGATGTCGCTATCAATAGTGAGCATTATTGCGAGCAACATATAAGAATTTCAAAATACTTTTGTTAACAAGTATTGTATACATAATTCACTCCATCTAATCCCCAAAACGAGACTTGAACATAAAATGAGCATTAATCACCTCCTTATTGTGCTGGGTAAGCGACTTAATGAGAATAAATTGACTGATGAAGGAATCAGTCGAGTTGATGCTTTGGTTGAGTATCTGGCGGAGCCTTTGGTAGAAGAGTCGAATCAGCAAACTGCGGTAGCATTTTGTGGTGGGCTAACAAAAGGGCAAACACTGTCTGAAGCCGACGCGATGCACCAGTACTTTAGAAAGCTTGAAAAGCAGCGTGAACATCCGTTTTCTTTAGGGGCGATTTTGCTCGAGCAGCACTCGACCAACACTGTCGAGAACATACAGAACTTGGCCTCAGAGTTGATTGCAAGCGGGCTGTTTACTCGCGGGCAAAGTGTGCAAGTGACATTCGTTTCGAATGACTACCATTTACAACGTATATTCGAGATTCAATCGCTCATGGGCGAGCAAGGTTTGCTTAAAGTTCTCATCGAGAAGTGTTCCGCACTTGGGGTAGAGCAGCAAATAGATCGCAGGTTGGAGGCTCATGTTGCGGTGCCATACCCACATCAAAGTGCTCAGGGGCAATTGTTTCTGTTGATGGACGTACTGACGACCTACCGAGTTTATCTTGAAGGTGTTTGTGCGGGCGCATTTAAGCGAGATTTAGAGTTGGTTAGACGAGAGCCAGAAAGACTGTCTTTGGAAGCATTGATCACTGCCAAAGAGCTCGTTGGACGTTCATCTGACTTTGACATTGTGGAGAGTTTACTCCCAGCATTGGAGCGCTGTATCCAGCAGACTTCAGTGGGTACCGATGTAAAAAAAGTCAGGGAATACCTAGCTCTACTAGATACTAACCTGACTTTATTGAACCGTTATTTAGATCCGGAATCGGATCTCACACATCGCTGGTGGCGATAGGTGATTATTTCTTTCTCGTGATGCCAATAACGGCCTTTAAACTCGCAAAGGCAATCAGACAGTAAGCTCGAAGCTTTGTGCCTTCTTCTGCTCACGCGAACGTAATCACCGCCCGTCACATTGGCCAAAAGGCTCATGTGTTGTATTACAGTGATTAACTTTGGGTTTCTGAATCTTGCTCGTGGTGGTTGCGGTAGTATTCCCACTGCTCAATGCGTTCACCGTCATCGAATACACAGTAAGTTGTACGCTGATTGTTTTCAGTAACCGTGTCTAATTCACCGTCCTGTTGAACACAATAAACCGCTGCTGGGTTAGCGACTGAAACACGTTGGCCCTCGCTATATTCTGCATAGTCGTTTGCACAACCGCCTAATACAACGGCACATACAGCCATCAAACCAATTTTCTTCATGTCTATCTCCTACGTGATAACTCTATAATCGAATGCGTTAAGTTCTACAGAACCAAATGAGAAGCTCTATGAAATTAGTATATTTTAGATTTCAGAAAAGGTTGTCCTAATTTGGTCAAGATATTGAAATAGGTTGATATTTCTTCATGTTTAACGACTTTTTGAGTGTTAGATCAAGCTAAGTGGATTCAAGTTACCGTAGGAATATCCCCGTCCGATCCGTTCTGGTTAGCGGTTGTGAACCTCGAATCTATTGATGATTATGATATGATGCCGCCAAATTCAGTAGAGCAGTCAGAATCATGAGACACCTAAAAACAACCATCCATCCTGATATCGACCATCTAGACAATAAAACGGTCTATAAGCGCAACGCTGCCCGTGCCATTGTGTTAGATGGTGAAGACATTCTGATGCTGTATACAGAGCGTTATCACGACTACACCATTCCTGGTGGTGGTTTGGATGAAGGGGAAGATGTGATCGCAGGTATGGTTCGTGAACTCGAAGAAGAGACTGGCGCGAAGAATATCCATAGCATCAAGCCGTTCGGCATTTTTGAAGAGTTTCGTCCTTGGTACAAAGATGATGCAGACATGATGCACATGATTTCTTACTGCTACTCATGCAAGATCGATCGTGAGCTTGGTGAAACGGCTTACGAAGATTATGAAGTGAAAAACGGGATGAAACCGGTGTGGATGAATATCCATGAAGCGATCGCTCATAACGAAAAGACCATGGCAGAGAGCCCTAAGAAGGGCATGAGTATTGAACGTGAAACCTTTTTGCTGCATTTGATTGCCAAAGAGATGCTTTAGCCGTTATCAATACTAGCCTGCTAAGCTATTTATTTGCCGCCACTTTTGGCGGCAAACTTGTTTCTAGCAATGCTAAAACTTAATACCCGAAACTAATTATTGAATATGGTTGATATTGTCAACTAAGTGTTTTTGATGTATCTTTACCTCAGCGATGAACCTATCTAGCTTAACTGCCCGGTTATATCGTTAAATCTCGCTGTGAGCCTGCCCTAAACAAAGAATACTATGAATAAAAGACAGTTTATTGCCCATTATCTGCGCATGAATCGCACCTCGTACTTATTGGCGATTGTGTTCATCTTTCTCGTCAACTGGTTACAAGTAGAGATCCCTCGTTATATCCAATTGGCGATAGATTTGATTGATGATGCCTCTTCAACTGGCCACCAACAGCTTCAAACCTATGTTTGGATTGTGGTCGGGATGTCGGTTGCCATGGTGGTGGTGAGAATTCTGTCTCGTATCTATGCGCTTAATCCGGGGCGAATTACAGAGGCCGCACTTAAAAGTACACTTCTACAAAAGTTGAATCGCTTACCGAGCAGCTTTCACGAACGCTTTGCTTCGGGTCGACTGATCTCGATTATCAACAATGACCTTAGTGGCATTCGACTGCTGTTTGGTGTCGGCTTCTTGCAGTTCTTCAATGCCTTGCTTGCGTTGTCGTTGACGCCTCTTTACATGTGGCGCATATCGCCAGAACTCACACTGTATTCGATCATTCCTATTTCAATCGCTTTTGTGATTTTCCGTGTGGGCTTCAAGCGTATGAAAACGCTGCATTTAGAGCACATGAAGCGTCTACAAAACCTGTCTGCTCAACTAATGAGTTACCTGTCTGGGATTGATCTCATTAAGAGCCAGCAGATGTCACCTTGGGTGAAAGCCGAAACTGAAAAGCTGAACCAGTTATTGCTTGAATGCCGCCTTAAAATTACACGCATTCAAGTCTTCTTTATGCCGGTACTCGACTACGCCAATGACCTGATGAAAATCATCATTCTTGGGCTTGGTGGCTACATGTTAATGAGACAGGAACTCACACTTGGTGAGATTACCGCCTTTCTGACTTACTCGGTTTTGCTCGCTATGCCATTGATGCAACTTGGCAGAATCGCGACCATTTATCAGCGTGGCATGGTAGGTATTCAAAGTGCACAAACCATTCTTAATGCCAAAGTCCCGGAGCTTGATGAAGATAAGCTGACTGAACTAGATGTTGAATCACTGAAGGGAAAAACGTTTTCTGTTCGCAACCTCAGCTTCAGCTATTCAGGTGAAGAACGCGTGATTCTCGATGACATCAGCTTTGATATTCCAACAGGTAAGAAAGTGGGTGTGTTAGGCGGGATCGGAGCGGGTAAAACGACATTAGTGAACTGCTTAAACCACCACTTGGATGTACCACAAGGTTCTGTTTTCCTTGGTGAAAGAGATGTCACTAGCTTCTCACGCAGTGACTTACGCCGTTACGTGAAAACCGTGACTCAAGACCCTTACCTGTTTTCAGCAACCGTCGAAGACAATATCCGCTTTGGTAGCCTAGATACCGATTTGGCAAAGAGTCAGGTTGATGAAGTGCTAGAGCTCAGCCAGTTGGCTAGTGATGTGACACGTTTTGAACACGGCGATCAAACCTTAGTCGGTGAGAAAGGGATCATGTTGTCAGGTGGTCAGAAGCAGCGCTTAAGTATTGCGCGTGCTTTATTGCAACCCACCGACCTGATCATCATGGATAACGTTCTATCGGCTGTCGACTATGAAACAGAACGTAAGATCTTGGAAGGTTTGTTTAAACGTTTGGAAAATCAATCGGTTCTTGTGGTTTCACACCGCGTTAATGCCCTTGAATATATGGATGAAGTCATCGTGTTGAACGAAGGTAAAGTGATCGCGAAGGGTGACCACGCCACGTTATTGAAAACCTGTGATTACTATTACGATACATGGCAACTACAGCAGAATGAAACGGAGGCAGCAGCATGTTAAAAGGTGTTGATCTCAAATACCTCAAGCACTTTTTTAAGTTTGCTAAGAAATACAAAGGCTCTGCGATTCTGGGCATCGCTATGCTTCCTCTTTCTGTCATCACGAGCTTGTTGTTCCCTTGGCTGATCATTCAAGTGATCGATGTTCACCTGAGTCATGGGGATATGGATGGTCTGCTCGAATACGTCTTCTATCTCGTTGCCGTGCTGGTGGCGAGTTATGTGGTGGATACCACCTATTCGTACAACCTTCGTAAAACTGGGCAATACACGATAACTGACATGCGCTCAGTGTTGTTTGCTCGCGTGCTCAAACTGCCACGCAGCTATTTTGATAACACACCGATTGGCGTAACGCTTTCACGATTAACCAGTGATTTGGAAACCATCGGCGAGACGTTTGTTCAGTCGGTTGTCGGGCTAGTTAAAGACAGCATCAATACCATTGCTCTGTTGGTGATGATGTTCTTCATTGATTGGCAGTTAACGATGATTGTATTGATCATTATGCCGCCAGTGATGTATTTGACGGTGTATGTGAGAAACCGACTTCGTGCTCTCTATAAGGTGACTCGTTCTTCTCTCGCTCGCGGTATTGGCTTTTTACAAGAAGTCTTATTTGGCATGAAAACCGTTCAGATGTACCGAGCGGAAGAGCAAGTCGAGCAACGCTACCAAGGCTATACCGATGAGTTTTTAAGAGCGCAGAAGAAGATCAATAAATACGATGCGATTTTGTTCTCGTTTATCTCTGGCATCACCTCCATCACTATCGCGATTATGATCTGGTATGGCTCTGAGCAAGTGTTAGAAGGGGCGCTCACCTTGGGTGTGCTGATTGCGTTCATCAACACCTTAGAGAAAGTGTTTGTTCCGATTCGTGACTTTACTTCGCAGATCGCTTCGATTCAGAGTTCATTTGCAGCGTTTGACCATATTGAAGAGCTGTTTGTTGAGCCGACTGAAGAAGAAGGGCGCAACCTGTTGTCATCTAACAAGGTTGAGAAGCAGCTTGAACAGTTTGTGAGCCTAGAGTTTAAGAACGTAAGCTTCCGCTACAAAGACGACTCTCCCTACGTTCTAAAGAATGTCTCGTTTGTATTGGATAAAGGGCATCAAATCGCGCTTGTGGGTTCGACGGGCTCGGGCAAGTCGACGATTCTGCGTCTGATCTCTAAAGCCTACCAAGACTATGAAGGCAGCATTTTGTTGAATGGAATAGAGCTGTCACAGATCTCAAGTGAAGACTCTGCTCATTTGTTCTCAATGATGATGCAAGACGTGCACTTATTTGAAGAGACCATCCAATTCAATATCGCGCTGGGCAAAACGCATCTATCTAGAACTGAGGTTGAACAGGCGGCGCGCTATGTTTATGCCGATAAGTTTATTGAACAATTGCCACAAGGTTATGACTTCCACTTGGAAAAGAACGGCTCTAACTTGTCTGTAGGGCAAACGCAGCTTATCTCGTTCGCTCGAGCGGTTGCACAGGGTGGTCAATTGATGATGCTTGATGAGGCGACCAGTTCGGTAGATTCAATCACTGAAGACCTGATTCAAAAAGCAATGCAGCGCCTTTTCAAGGAAAAAACCGTGATTGCGATTGCACACCGTTTGAGTACCGTTCGTCACTCAGATACGATTTTGGTGTTGGAAAAGGGTGAAATTGTTGAGCAAGGTAATCATCAACAGCTGGTGGCACACAATGGTATTTATGCTGGCTTGTTACAAGAATCGATTGTAGAAACGGGCGATTCTCAAGTAACGGTTGCCTGATCACCTCAAATCAGGTTTACCGTTATCGATACTATGAATTGGTGTTGCTTATGTTTCACCAATTTCTATTCTTTTCTAGTATTCCCAGTAGCTTAGGGAAAATAAAACATATTTTACGATTATTAATATGTTATGATCTCCCTACTACTAAAGGGGTGTCTTAGGGCATCGGGATGTATGCAAGCAAAAAGAACCGGCTTGTGTCAGTCACTTTCTGGCGAATATGGAATCGAAAATGTTGTTGGAAGAAGTTGTAGAAATTATCGAATTAACCGACTCAGACCATTTATCTCAAGCAATGGAACTGTTTAACGAGCATGGTTTTGTTGATGCTGAGTCTTTACCTTTTATGAATGTTGTTTTTGAAACAGCACCAGATCAACTTGCGAAGAAGCTGTCGCAGATTGGTTTTAAAGGTTTAGTGCAAGTCGAAAAGAATGAAGATGCATCAGGCTTCACCATTATTGATGCTGACCGTGTTCTGCTAAAAGATTCTGCTTAGTCGAAAGGCTCTGCTTAGCTGCAAGATTCTTCTTAATAACAAGAATAAGATTCAGCTTAGTGAAAAGACTCTATCCAGTTCAGTAACACCCGTTATGATTATTTGAGGTTAACACAGTGACAACAGCAACCGTTTCATCAACAGAACAACATATTTCCAACGAACATGCACTTTTAGGTGCATCGTTATTAGCGTCTCAAAAAGTTGAGTTGGCTCTGTTCAGTGTGATCTCTAAATTAGCTAAAGCCCTATCAAAAGAGCAGCAACAGTCATTAGGTTTGGATTTGGATACCTTTTTAAGGGAGAAGCCAAGTGAACAAGCCTCGACTCTGAGCCGCTACGAAAATACGCTTGGTGAACAACTTCCTTTGAAGGCTAATGAACTCAACGATTTTATTTATCATCGAAACTTGGTCACTCGTGGCTTTTGGCGTGTGACTGGTGCTGATGTTAAAGGCGGTGAGAAACTTGCTAACCCAGAGCTTTATTTAAAAGAGTTCTTGGCTAAATGTGAATACTGGCAAGTGATGATTGATACTCAAACCAAGTAATCAAATTGAAATAAGAAAGCCATAGCGAACATGCTATGGCTTTTTTGTTGTTTGTGCAAATTGTCTTGAATTCTTTGAATCTAGAGCATCATCTTCAATACATAGTTCCTAGAGACAAAGTGATGTTTAAGTGCGGCACTGATATGCAGCACAATTAAACAGGCTAGGGCAATACAACTGGCACGATGTAAATAGAAAAAGAAGCCGTTGATTGCAGAGTCGGTAATTAGATTATTTACGCTCACTAACCAAAATAAAGAGTACGGTTCTTTTAGCATTAAGTAGCCGGTGCTGAAAACCATAAACATCACAAGATACATCAAAGAGTGTGCAAGCTTGGCAACGCATTTTTGCCCTTCAGGCACAGAGGTTGGCATGCTTGGCGACGAGCGAAAGTGGCTCCAGATATAACGAACCACAAGCAGTGGCGTCGCAACGGTCGCCAATGACATGTTGAGCACTGACAGAAAAGAAAACAGCTCTGGATGACTGGTGACATAGTGCATCACATACCCTGCGATCGTTGCATAGATGATTACAGAAGCCATTACCCAGTGCAGTACACGGCTTACTAAATCGTATCGTGGATTATTCAAATTAACCTCGTTCTGATCGTTATTAATATAAGATTCATCTCGATGCAATAAACCATTTTTCGGTATATTCGCATCGCGAATTAATCATATAGAACAGTATTACGCGGTATTTTTATAATTTAGAAATTAATGATGTTGCTTCAGGTGTTTTATAATTATCAATGATGTTTTAGAGTGTTAATTCCAATATGGACATAGCAAACTTGTCGACTTCCTAGCTTGTATGCCTATTACGAGATACAGTTAGTCTAAATATAAACATATAAGGAATGTATAATGCTTCGAATCTTATTGGTTGCAGTTATCTCGGTGTTCAGCACGATGAGTTTTGCAAGCGAAGATGTTAAGTACTCGGAACAAGAGTATTTGGATAGACCGCTGATGGAACGCTATATCTTGGATGAGTTGAAGCAGCTTCGAATGGAACAGCAGGATCTTGAAAGACGCTTGACCATTCAGATGACTGACCGGGAACTGACTGTGGCAGACAAGTCTCTGAATTACGCCAATGTAACCGTAACCTACTTCTTCTACATTATTGCTGGTGTGGCCTCTCTTATCGCGCTGGTGGGTTGGCAATCCATCAAAGAGCTTAAACACACAACTCAAGACATGGCTGATAAGCGACTTAATTCTATCGCTCAAGACTATGAGAAGAAGTTTAATGTTCTTGAACGGGATCTTAAGCGCAAGACCAGAATCATTTCCGACAACAACCGCGAAATTGAAATTATCAATGAGATTCATAACCTATGGTTGAGAGCACAGAACGCACAAACGGCAGAGCAAAAAATTGAAATCTACGATGAAATACTGAAGGTTCGTCCTGGAGATTTAGAAGCACTTACTGCCAAAGCTGACGCTGCTATGGATATACAGGAATACCACTGGGCAATGAGTCTTTGTAACCGTGTATTAGAAGTCGATGACCAAAATGCTCATGCCTTGTATCAACGTGCTTGCGCCTATGCTCGATTAGGGGCAGAAGGTCAAGCTATCGATGACTTAGAGCGCGCTATTGAAGCCAGTGGGTCCATGAGAGAGCTGCTAACTGAAGAGCCGGACTTTGAGATGCTGCGAGGCTTAGAACGCTTCGAAGTACTTCGTGAAGAGTAATATGAGGTAAAGATCCGTGTTAACTAAGGTGGTGGGCTTTGCATGCTCACCATACTTTCACACCTATCGCGCTATGGTTTCTTACATTTCATTTATTTTTTTGATTTAATTGTTATGTTATAACACTTTCTAAGTTCCTCGTTATAACCGCTAAGTATTTTATGAAGTTCCTCCGTATTGGTCTGATCGTTACTGCGATCAGCGCATTTTCCCTTGCTGCTTTGCTCTCTTTTCACTCCAAACCAGCACCAGAAATCTCTATCAAAATAACACCTTACCAAGGTTCTCAACCTAATGATAAGGAAGTCATCGACTCGCAAGCGACTCCCAACTCTTTGGTTAAGGTCCATTATTTTGTGAAAGTTGGCGATACGCTAAGCAACATCTTTTCGTCATGGCAACTGCCATATGGAACCGTTCAAAAGGTGATGGAAGCGGATCTGGAGTCTTTGAAACTCGACACAATAAAACCTGGTGACCATCTAGAGTTGCTTTTGGATAGTGACTCAAAACAGCTTGTGGAGCTGATTTATCACGAGAGTTTGGTTGAGCAAGCAGCCTTTACTCGAAATGATGATGGAAGCTTTAATTACCAATTCCATGAAATGCCTGGCGAATGGAAAGAAAAGCTCTATACGGGCACCGTTCATGGCAGTTTTTCAACGTCAGCATACAAAGCGGGATTAACAACCGCCCAGATCGCCAATATTACTCGAACGTTAAGAGACAAGATTAACTTCTCAAAGCAGTTAAGAGCGGGCGATGAGTTTAATGTGTTGGTCAATGAGCAATACACAGGCGACCATCTAACAGGAAAAACAGAGATCCAGGGCATATCGATTAGGTTACGAGGTAAGGAAGTGGCCGCGTTTCTTGCTTCAGATGGACGCTTCTACGACAGAGAGGGTAACAGCCTTGAGCAAGCGTTCAATCGCTACCCAATAGACAAACAATTCCGAAGAATTACTTCGCCATTTAACCCATACCGTAAGCACCCAGTGACCGGACGTATATCTCCGCATAATGGTACTGACTTCGCAACACCCGTAGGGTCGCCAGTTTATTCAACCGGTGATGGTCGAGTTATTGCTATTCGTAACCACCCGTATGCGGGGAAATACATAGTGATTGAGCATAACAGCGTTTACAAAACTCGCTATCTGCACTTGAGCCGATTCTTGGTTAAGAAGGGGCAACAGGTTAAGCGTGGGCAGAAAATTGCGTTGTCTGGCACGACTGGTCGCGTAACCGGGCCGCATTTGCATTTTGAAGTGCTGGTGCGTGGAAGAGCGGTGGATTCGATGAAAGCGAACTTACCTTTAGCAAGTTCTATCTTACCTGAAAATAAAGGTGCATTCTTGGCGAGAGTTGCCTCGTTTGATGACATGCTCTCCGGGCAAAAGGTTGCACGAGTAACATCAAGCTAAGTATCAGCTTATAACTGTTCTAACCCTTTGGTGGCTAGTCATCAAAGGGTTGGAACGAGTTTTCATTAGGCTGCCTGATTGCTCAATAGCTTAATAGATTAAGTGCTCAACATCTTTTGTGCCCAAGTGCTCATGTGTTGAGATCTTAAGTGACTAAGTGACTAAGTGACCAAGCGATTGAGCGACTAGGCGATTAAGCGACGACAACCGCCGTGCCGCTCGCTGATACCATCAACATGCCATTACCCGTCCCTAATACTTCATAATCTATATCGACACCTACCACCGCGTTGGCACCCGCTTCAATCGCTTTTTGCTCCAACTCTTTGAATGCGTAGTTGCGTGCTTTTTCTAATTCTTTCTCGTAGGTGCCAGAACGTCCACCCACAAAGTCACGAATTCCTGAAAACATATCTTTGAAAACGTTCACCCCTAGAATGGCTTCTCCGGCAATAACCCCTTTGTAATCGACAATGCGCTTGCCTTCGACTGATTGTGTGGTGGTAATAATCATAATGGCCTCTTGTAAGCTTGCTGAGCTGTCACTCGCTTATTGATTGATAGTTTGGTCTTGCTCTTGAATGTCATCGTTCAGTGCTGTCTCTGAGCGTGTGAATTCATGTCTTAACCATGTTCTCAGTTTTAGCACACTTTCTTGTTTTAATTTGTTTTTTGGGCAAACAAAGTAAAAATCTTGGTGCGGGTTAGCAACCGGTTTACCCAATTCGACAAGCATCCCATGGCTGATATCATCTTTCACAAACAAGCGATGCGTTACTAGTACGCCTAACGAACGAATTGAAGCTTGCACCGCTTGAATGGAGACATCGAACGTCAGATTGCTATGGAATGTGGGCAGTGGAATTTGGTAATTGTCGCACCACACTTGCCAGTCGTGTTGCCGCCTGAGGTTAAAAACGCCAATGGTCGGGTTTTGTTTGACGAGTTGCTCGACGCTCAATCCGGTCTGGTTTTTTAATAGAGTAGGGCTGCACACCAAGACCAGATCATCGTCGCCCAGTTTCTCGCTGTAATATTGCTCCCACTCATTGGGCTTGCCATGTACGAGCGCAACATCGACCCCTTCCTGTTCAATATCGAAAGGGCCAGTTAGCGTCGAAATACGGATATCAAGTGAGGGAGCGAAAGCTTGGAAGTCGGGAACTCGTGGGATCCACCAGTGCATCGCGAGCGAATTGACCATGTTGAGGGTAATGCGGTGGTCGTTAGGCGTTCTGGCAAGCTCTTCGGTCGCCTCTATCACTTGCTCAAGTGCGGGCGCGACTTTGCGGTAATATCGCTTACCTGCGGCATTAAGAACAACACGACGACCGACTCGTTGAAACAAAGGCTTGTTGACCAGTTGTTCTAACGACTTTATCGCTTGGCTTACCGCAGAGTGACTGACGTACAGCACCCGAGCGGCGTCGGTCATGCTGCCAGTCTCAGCGACAGCAATGAAAGCGTAAACGGATTTAAGCGGAACGAGTTTTTTCATTGGTAAGTTTTCCTTACAGTTATCGTTAATATTACTCGCTATTTTTCATTACGTCACGCCTCTAAAATAGATGTCATAGGAGGTGATAATTATGTCTGATATTACCAAGGCGACGACTTTCATGTTGTTGTCGACGTTCAGTTTGTCTTTAAGTGGCTTGATGGCCAAGTATCTATCTGAAGTGATGCCCACTTCGTTACTCAGTTTTGTGCGTTTTTTGTTACCCAGTCTGTTTTTATTTCTTTTCCTGACTTTTTACAAAATCAGCAAGCCGACACGAGAAATGTGGAAACCTTTGGTGATGCGAGCGATCTTTATGGTGGCGTGTCAGTGGTGTTTCCTTACTTCACTGCAAACCTTAACGCTGGTTGAAGGGGTTGTGTTATTCAGTACGGGTCCTCTGTTTATTCCATTGTTAGAAAAGTTAATATTTAGAACCAAGATTCATACAACGACGATCGTGTGTTTAGCTGTCACTTTTGTTGGCGTAGTGATGATGGCGGGGGATTGGTCGCAGTTTGAGTTGGGTTCTGAGTTCTTTAGACCTGCGCTTCTGCTTGGACTTCTCGCGGGGGTATTTAATTCTGGCTCGCAAGTGAGTTTGTACCGAGCGTCTAAAACTAGCCTGACACCAGCAGAGCTTAACGCGTGGACCTTTTTAGTCGCGGCAATCATTGTGATTCCAATGGTGGTGTTTACTTCACTTTCTGCGGTGCCCGATGTGCTTGAAAGTGCTGAAAAAGGCTTCGTGTCGGCGTTACTGTCTTTTGACGATTTACGCTGGATTGTTCTCGGATCACTTGGTCTTGCACTGTTTACCATCAATACCCAAATCTTCCGTTCCAAGGCGTATAAGCTTGCAGACAGTGGCTCCCAGTTGGCACCTCTGATTTTTACTAACATGCTGTTTAGCGCGCTTTGGCAGGGCTTGTTCTTTGATGATGTGTTTTCTACACAGCAGATGATTGGCATTAACCTGATTGTCGTGGCGAGCATCACCAATACATTGCTGGCAAAAAGACACAGCAAGGCGAAAGCCAAACAAAAACCGCACACCACAGTGGCTGTAGCGACTGTAGTGGACGTTGCGGTATTGGACTCGGCAGCTAAAAGCTAACCATTGAGTTATGGCTTATCCTCTGAATGGTTAATTTAAAACTTAGAACAATGAGCGTATGTATTCTTTTACTCGGTCGATGTGTTCGTGCGGGTCAATCTCGCAGCGTTGGTTCATTTCTAGGAATCGCTCAGCGTATTTATCGTAGATTTTGTTTTCCAAAAACAGCAGATACAACTTGGGATCGATATGACCGCTGGTGGCCATGTCGGTCATGATGTTGAGTGATTCGCTTAAGAGTTTACCTTTCTTATAAGGGCGATCACTAGAGGTGAGCGCTTCAAAGACATCAGCAATTGCCATTGCTCTGGACGGCAGAGGTAACTGGTCTTCGTTTAAGCCTCTTGGGTATCCCTTACCGTCGATACGTTCGTGGTGTCCGCTGGCGATATCCGGAATGTTTTGAAGGTAAGGCGGGTAAGGCAGCTTGTTGAGCATGGTGAAGGTTTGGATAATATGATCGTTGATCATGAAACGTTCTTCATCGTTTAGCGTACCACGGCGTACTTTCAAATTGTGCAGTTCACCTTGGTTGTATTTAACTTCTCCGGGCTTAAGTACAAACGCTTCTTGCCATACATCGCCAGGGTTAAAGCCATTGTCCCAAGGTATTTTATGCTCCGGTTTGTCTGCAAGCAGAGGCTCCATGACAGGCAAACCCTTTTCCTGACTTGTTGGCTCAGTTCTCTCTTTCTCAACCGACTCTTTTTGGGTGTTAAATCTCTCTTTTTCAGACCAAGACAAACCCAATTGATCATCCAGTGTACGTTTCCATTGGCGTTTGGCTATTTGATCTAAGCGTTCTAGCTGCTCTTCCGTCATAGATTCGCCGCCAAGATTACACTCAGCAACGAAGGCAAACTCCTCATCCAGTTCAGACAGGTTTTGTTCGAGTATTTTGAGTTGTTCTTCTTGTAGTGCACCGTTCGCCATCGCTTTCCAGTAATCGGTTTCCGCTTGCTGTTTCAACAACTCAAAACGCATTCGCACTTCGTGGATTCGGTCGTAAATGGTTTCCAGTTTTGTTGCCTTATCTACCACATATTCAGGCGTGGTCACCTTGCCGCAGTCATGAAGCCAAGCGGCGAGCATCAACTCTTCCCACTGTTTACTGTCCAATGAGAATTGCGGGTAATAGCGGTCATCATCTATGGTTGCTTGAGTTAGCCATTTGGTGAGCTCAGGCACTCGTTGGCAATGCCCGCCCGTATAAGGTGACTTGGTATCAATCGCCGATGCAATCAGCTCAATAAAGGCATTAAGCATGTCTTTTTGTTGCTGCATTTGGTCGATGTTGTCTTTCGCTATTTCCGCAAAGCTGAGCAACTCTCTTAAAAAGGCGTGCTTGTCTGCCTGCATCTTGGTAATTGGTCTCTCATAGCCAATTGCCACAATCCCTACCAACAGTTTCTCTCGGTTTAATAGTGGAAATAGGTACAGGTCTGAATTGAAGATCGAATCTTGGTAATAGTTGAGAACATTGTCTTCTCTGTTCAAATGGATCGTCTCACCAGATTTAAGCTGACACAGCAACCAAGGCGTGTGTTTGATGAAGTCATTGATGTCGGCCTTAAAAGGAAGAATGGCAAGGTTAGCTGCCGTATCAAACACGTCTTTCTCTTTGGACTGAGTGAAAAGGATAATGGTTTCTGCTTTGGTGATTAAATAGCTTTGATGAGCAATGTTCTTGGCTAAGATCGAAAACTCCTGATTCCCGGCGGTGTCTCGAAGTAGGGTAATCAGATCATGAAGCGTGTGTTCCATTAGCTCAATCGAGTGGGCGAGGTTAGCCACTTCTTGAATCATGCTTTTGGGATAATGAGTACGCCTGAAGTCGAACCGAGCGATGTTGTCGGTGAGTTGCATCAGCGTATTGAGCTGCTGAGACAGTCGATTAGCAACAAACCATACGATAGCGAAGCAGATGAACAACATCCCAATCGCGACCGCAACTTGCTTGTCTCGCATCGAGATAAGATCAGCGAGCAGCTCATTGTGTGGCGTCGCTTCTGCCAAGTATAAGGTGACATTTTGAGTCAGTTGAACCGGCGTTAGCGTTAGTGCCCAAGTGTTTAAGTTGTACTCAACGTTTTTTAGATTGAGGTTAAACTTCTCTTCATCAGAGATAAGCGGCGCAATAACGGACGCTTTCAATGCTTCCATCTGTTCACGTTTGGGCACATTAAAGAAGCTTTGGTCTTGCTCACTGCCAGAGAGATTCCCCGTCGTTTGGTTGTTCGTTTGCTCAGTTTTACTTGTGTCATCAGATTGGGAGTCAGGCTTGGGTACTGATAGCTCAAGTTGATGCTGACCGAGAAGATTAAAATGTTGATCGAACAAGGCGAGTCGGGTTTGCGGAGAATAAGCTAATTCACTGATCTGAGAAGAGAGGGAACTCAACGTAAAGTCGGCACCAACCACATGCTTGCCATCGGCAGAACGCCTAGAGAGCGTAATACCATTGGTTTGCAGGAAATAGAACAGATAGGGTTCAGAGAGTTGTATTGAGCCATCAGGCTTTGCGTTACGAAACCAAGGACGAGTTGTGGGGTTGAACTTACTCTCTGCTTGTCGAGTACTGATCACTTGATGTGCGCCATCAAGATAGGTAATAAAGTTTTCACCGTCTAGATTGGTGCTGCTGACCATCATGGTCGCTTTAGCGGGCGCGCTGTTTTCGGCTCTCTGTTTATTGGTGCTTAATGGACGAAAGATTCTGAAGTCACCATCTTCAGAACCATAAAATAGAGCGACCAAATTGGTGTTTTGCTTGAAGATGATATCGACCGAAGCAAGCCAAGAGTCTTTTTCGACAGCGGAAGCTTGATGAGCAACAAACGGGCTCACCGCCATCACATTTAAGGTTGTGATAACAGGGGCAATGGCTTGTTTAAATACTGATTCCAGTTTGTCGCGGTGCTCATTACTGATCTCGCGCACTGTGCCTAGCAGCAGCTCTTGGGAGTGCCGATAACTTATCGAAATCAATACCGCACCGACAAGTGTTGTCAAAATTAGGAAAAGGCTAGTGATGTGGATACTCAGCGGATATCGTCTTCTTCTCATCTAACACTCCGGTTTGTAGACTGGTTTAAGTATTGACGAACTTGGGTAGGTTGCAAAAAATTGGCGCAATTACCGAGTGTGTGCGGTTCTACTTAGATAAGGCCAAGCGCTGGCTGGCTCTGGTTAGCCACGTATTCCCGTGTCGTGTAAATGAACCAGTAATAAACCTTTATGTTTGGGTGCTAATTGTCACTTTCAGCTGATAAACTGGCCGAATTGTTGCCATTAGGCATTCATTTTCTGAAGTATTCTTTTCCTGAAAGAGATTCAGAGTTACTTTCTGAAAAACGTATTTTGACCGAGCGAAGAGGGCATTGATTCATGGAACTCAAAGTAGATACTCACACCCACACATACGCAAGTGGTCATGCTTACAGCACATTGATCGAAAACGCCAAGTCGGCAAAGCAAAATGGTTTAGCCATGTTTTGTACTACTGATCATTCAGAATCAATGCCGGGCGCGCCACACTATTGGTTCTTCAGCAATCAGCGTGTGCTCCCTCGTTTTATTGAAGATGTCGCAATTATTCGAGGTGTTGAGTCAAACATCATGAACACACAGGGTGAAATCGACATCCATCCGAGTGTGGATAAGAACTTGGATTGGGTGATCGCGAGTTTTCATGAGCCAGTATTTCGCCCATCGGATGTCGCTACCCATACAGAAGCATTGTTGAATGTGATTAAGGGCGGTCGAATTGATGCGCTTGGTCACTTAGGCAATCCTAATTTTGATTTCGATTTCGAAGCCGTTATTCAATGTGCGGTTGAGAACAACGTGGCGATTGAGATCAACAACACCACACTCAAAGGCAATAGCCGAGTTGGCAGTGTTGACCGCTGCTATGAGATTGCAAGAATAGCGAAAGCGAAGGGTGCATTTATTACAACAGGCAGCGATGCGCATTTCTGTTTAGATGTCGGTGGCTTAGACTTAGTCGCAGCATTGTTAGATGAAGTGGGCGTAGATTCGAGTAAAGTGATTACCCATTCGCCAAAGCAGTTCCTAGCCTTTTTGGCCTTGCGCGGTCGTAATGAAATCCCAGAATATTCAGATCTTGTTTAAGAGAATGTCGGCGGGTTTGCATTTCGACACAATCAATTTTTGTGCCTGAAAGATTTTTGTATACACTAGCCGAAAATAATAAAGTCGAAGTGCCACAGTAATGACGGCTCTAACTTCAAAGACACCGCTTCACTTGGAGAAACAATGAAAACTCGCTCAATCCTTTTATCTGGCTTAATCGCTGCTTCAGTATTGTCTGGCAACGCATTTGCTAATGTAGACCTTAAGAAAAACATGCAAGAAATGAAGCTTGCGTTCAAACAAGCGGCAGAAGCTCAAAGCATTGAAGAGATGCAAAAGCCTATCGTTCGTTTAGATTCGCTAGTGGCAGAGCTGAAAACGGGTGTTTACCCAGTCGAGAAAGAAGACAACTTCATGGAAGGCTTCAAAAAGATCAGTGCATCACTGGATAGCATTGAGCAGAAGCTAGACCAAGGTGACTTAGCGTCGGCACAGCAAGAACTTCGTACTATTGATGGCCTTCGTGAAGAGTACCATGAGAAGCGTAACCCAAGCATCTGGAGCAAGATCTTTGGTTAATTCGTTAATCATGAACGTTTGCTAGATAGGTAACAAAGAGCAAACCTCAAGATTCGATTTCTAAAACGCCGCCTTACATTACCCTCTTTCGAGGAAGGTGTAAGGCGGCGTTTTTATTGTCTCTTTTATCGAAAGCCTGCTGCAAAGAGATGAGTATTACTTTGTTAGCTTTAGTGTTGTAACCAGTATTTAACGAAAAAGAGTGTGCGTTAGCTTCAATTTTTTAACTTGCTGTTAATCTTTACGTTTACCTATATTCCAAGTCCCTCATAATAAGGGAAATTTATAAAGACTTGGAATAATGCGCCGAACCTCGTTCAACTTCTTCATGTTACTTGCAACAGCATTAAGCTGGGCGCTAGTGACATTAATGCCTGTTATCAATGCTCATGGTAATAGTGCGGGAGTATGGGCGTCGTTATGTACGGTCAATGGCTTTGAATTGGTTCAAATCGAAGAAGGCGAACCTAATACTCATAAAGGAAAGCCGTGTCCGTTTAGCCATTTTTCCACGTTTCACCAAGATGAACTTCCCACTACACTGCTGACAACTCGACTGAGTTCTATTGTCTCCGACAGCTACGCTTTTTTGGCTCTAAGCGAACGCTACACGAGGCAAGCCCCGCGCGGCCCTCCCTTTGTTATTGCTTAAACCTAACCCATTAAAATAATTAAAAAATAAAGTATTAAGTAAAGTTAAACATGCTCAGATTACTTTCTGATTTTTCAGAAGGTATGTTTGCGTGTGTCAAAGGAAATTATAATGTTGAGAAATGAATCTCAAACCCCTGCGAAAGCACAAGCAACTTCGCAGTCTAAAAGCAGTGCAACAACCGGTTCGGAAACCAATATAAAAAGCAAAGACCGCAATAAAACCCTCTATTTCCTCACATGGCGCTGGCACTTCTATGCTGGGCTATTTGTTATCCCGTTTATGTTAATGCTGAGCATTACAGGTTTGGTGATGCTGTTTGATGATGAAATCGAATTGACTTTCCACCACGAAGCCCTAGAGATTGTTGCATCGGGCGAGCCGATTAAAGTGTCACAACAGTTAGCTGCAGTACAACTTCAATACCCACAAGGTTCGGTTACCCAGTTTGTTCCGAGCAAAGCTCCTGATCTGGCTAACCGCTTTTCGGTAGCACTTGTAGACGGCACATCGGTCTTCGCCACGGTAAATCAATATACGGGCGAAGTGGTCGGAGAGATTCCGCGTAGCGACAGCCTGTACCAACTCGCGAATGACATTCACGGCACTTTGTTGATTGGTGATTGGGGTGATTATCTAATTGAAGTCGCAATAAGCTTGTCTATTCTGTTGCTCATCAGTGGTATTTACTTATGGTTACCTAGAGATAACGCGAGCCGCGCTGGTTTTCTTAAGCTTCGATTTGGTTCAGGAACGCGTATTTTAATGCGTGATCTGCATGCGAACATTGGAGGTGTGTTATCGCTCGTTCTGTTGTTGTTTATTCTGTCTGGATTGGCATGGACAGGTTTTTGGGGCGGTAAGCTTGTTCAAGCATGGAGCACTTTCCCTGCTCAAATGTGGGACGATATTCCGTTGTCTGATAAGACGCACGCTTCCCTCAACCATGGCTCAGAAGAAGAGCTACCTTGGAACTTGGAGCAAACACTATTGCCTTTGTCTCAAGATAAGCCAGCAGAACACGTTCATCATGTGGAAGAGGCGACGGAACCTCATGATCACTCTAAGATGGGTGAAGATCACTCTCAACATGTGTTGTCAGCAAGCAACTTCGACATTGATGACGTTACTGAAAAAGCATACTCACTTGGCTTTACACGATACAAGGTGAATTTCCCGCGTTCAGAAACGGGTGTTTACACGGTCACAGCCAACACTATGGGCGGTGACATCATTGATCCAACGCAGGACCGTACTACGCACCTCGACCAATACTCAGGTCGTATTTTGGGTGAGGTGACATGGCAAGATTATAACTTCATTGCCAAAACGTTAGCGGTAGGTATTTCATTGCATCAAGGTGACAACAGCATCATTAACAAGCTTCTAAATGCTTTGTTTTGTTTGGCGTTCATTGTTGTGTCCGTGACTGGCGGTGTGATGTGGTGGATACGTAGACCTTCAGGTCAAAGAAAGCTTGGCACGCCACCGAAGTTTGGCGATGCAGGGCTTTGGAAGACAGGTTTAGTGATCGTGATAGTTATTTCAGTACTGTTTCCACTGGCGGGAGCGACGATCGTGACAGCAATGCTGCTGGATTGGTTACTATTTTCACGCGTTGAGAAATTCAAGACGGCATTGAGTTAATTGATATACAAACTGACCTCCTTTTTGAGGAGGTCAGTTTCATTATTCAGATGACATGCTCTGTTTATTAAGAAGACGTTAGACTTGTACAGCTCTATATTTGATAAAGCTCTAACGGAAGCCCGTCAGGATCGGCAAAAAAAGTAAATGCTTTACCTGTAAATTCATCAATTCGGATCTGTTCGACTTCGACTCTTTGTTCTTCCAAATAGCTTTTGATTTGTTGAACGTCATCAACACAAAAAGCTAAGTGTCTTAGCCCTTGAGCTTCAGGAAAGCTAGGTCTTTCCGGTGCGTTAGGGAAGCTGAATAGTTCTATCTGAGCACCATTAGGTAGCGCTAAATCAAGTTTGTACGACTGGCGAGCCTCTCGATAGTTTTCGGCAATGATCTCAAGTTTTAAAATCTCGGTGTAAAAGTGCTTCGATGCGTTGTAGTTTGAACAGATTATGGCTGCGTGGTGTATTCCTTTCAACATCAGTTTATTTCTCCTGCCAACTTGTCACCTAAGTGCTCCATGGCGTAATCAATGAATACACGCAGTCGAGCGGGCATGTACTTGGTTTGAGCAAACTGCATCGCAATCGCACCATGGTAATTACTCTTGATGGTCCAATCTTCCAACACTTGTACTACAGACCCTTCAGCCAACGCATCTTGAATCACGAAGTCATGGAAAATACCGACGCCTAGACCTTCTTTCACACCTTTCAGTCGCATCTGCGAGTGGTTAACTGCGTAACGTCCACTGACGGGTACTGTGTGAAATTCATCATCTTTAAGAAAATCCCAAATGTGATCTTTGTCTGTCTCTGCAAGATACAAACAGTCGTGTTCAGACAGCTCGGTAGGGTGGTGAGGAATCCCCTTGGCATCTAAATAGTCAGGGCTTGCACACAACACGAGGTTTGTTTTTCCTAACTCTTTCAATACTAAGCTTTCGTCGGGCTTATCAGTCAGGCGGAAAGCAATGTCGATGCCTTGACGTAAAATATCGATGTCGCCGTCAGCCGCTCTCAATTTAAGTTGGATTTCTGGATACTGATTTAAGAATGGAACAACGAAAGGCTGCAATACCGAATTCAAGAAGGCTTCAGGCGCCGCTACCGTTATCGAGCCTGCAGGTTCGGTATGGTCGGAGGTAGACAGTTCAACGGCTTGTTGCGCTGCGTTGATCATCACCACACTCTGATCATAAACCAATTGACCCGCTTGCGTAATGATAAGGGTACGAGTGGTACGCTCAAACAGTTTCACCGATAGCGCTTTTTCCAAGCGGGTGATGAGCTTACTCAAGGCTGATGGTGTCACGCCTAACTGTTTTGCTGCAGCCGTAAAACTACCTTCGTTAACCACCAAAATGAACGAGGCGAGATCCGGAAGCAGGGCGATGAGTTTTGGGTTAATCATAAGTATCCAGTTAAGCTAGTTTCAACGATGAACTTAATGGTCATTGTGAGCGATTTACTTTGATTTGTGAATCAATTTCATTAATTGATTGACGTGATTGCTCTGATAGGTTGTTGTGTTTGAAGCTCATCTGTATAGCGGCGTTGCTGCTGCGCATTCTGAGATGAAAAATTGAGATTTGATATGAAAGCGAAATTAGACGGAAATTATAGCTAATTTGGCGTTTAAAAAAGCAGGTGAAGGGCGTTAATGTGCCCTATGTCACTGGGATGAACTATTATTAGTGCCTGTGATTCATTAATGTTTTTCCAACTAAAGGGATAATCGGAACGGGGATGTTCAACTAGAATATAGGCATAAGTTTTACAGTGTAAATGATCGTGTTGAGATCGTTTACATCCCTACATAAAGCGGCGCGCGATGCTGCTAAATTATAACTAGGAAGGAATGAGACAATGTCTTCTGCATTTTACCAACAGATTCAAACTCAAATCGAAGAAGTTAAAGAAGAAGGTCTTTACAAGTCTGAGCGCATTATTACTTCTGCACAAAAAGCAGCGGTTTCTATCTCGACTGGTGAAGAAGTACTAAACTTCTGTGCAAACAACTACTTAGGTCTTGCTAACCACCCAGCTCTTATCGAAGCAGCTAAAGATGGTATGGATCAGCACGGTTTTGGTATGGCTTCAGTACGTTTCATCTGTGGTACTCAAGATTCTCACAAAGAACTAGAGCAAAAGCTTTCTACGTTCCTAGGTAAAGAAGACACTATCCTTTACACATCTTGTTTTGATGCAAACGCTGGTTTGTTCGAAACAATTCTAGGTAAAGAAGACGCAATCATCTCTGACGCACTAAACCACGCATCTATCATCGATGGCGTTCGTCTGTGTAAAGCAATGCGTTTCCGTTACTCGAACAACAACATGGAAGAGCTAGAGCAGCAACTTATCGCTGCTAAAGAAGCTGGCGCTCGTCACACACTAATCGTAACTGACGGTGTGTTCTCAATGGACGGCGTAGTGGCTAACCTTCCTGCTATCTGTGACCTTGCAGACAAGTACGATGCACTAGTAATGGTTGATGACTCTCACGCAGTGGGCTTCATGGGCGAAAACGGAGCGGGTACTCACGAGTTCCACAACGTTGTAGACCGTATCGATATCATCACTGGTACTCTTGGTAAAGCAATGGGTGGCGCTTCAGGCGGTTACACTTCTGGTAAGAAAGAAGTGATCGACTGGCTACGTCAGCGTTCTCGTCCATACCTATTCTCTAACTCTGTTGCTCCTGCAATCGTATCTGCGTCTATCCGCGTTCTAGATCTTCTTGCGGAATCTGGCGACCTACGTACTCAACTATGGGAAAACTCTGCTCACTTCCGTACTCGCATGGAAGAAGCTGGCTTCACTATGGGCGGTGCAGACCACGCAATCATCCCAATCATGCTTGGTGATGCAAAAGTAGCGGCTGAGTTCGCTGAGCGCGCACTAGAGAAAGGCATCTACGTTGTAGGTTTCTCTTTCCCTGTAGTACCAAAAGGTCAAGCTCGTATCCGTACGCAAATGTCTGCTGCACACTCTCGTGAGCAACTAGACCGCGCAATCGATGCGTTCATCCAAGTTGGTAAAGACATGGGTATCATCTAATTTTGAAGGGGTGCCACGAGCATCCTTTAATTAGATAGAACAACACCCAGTAGAACATATAGATTTTTGATTCTCGCCTTACAGTTAGGCGAGATGAACTAGGTAACATTATGAAAATTAAAGCACTTTCTAAGCTAAAGCCTGAAGAAGGCATTTGGATGACCGAGGTTGAAAAACCTGAAATGGGTCATAATGATCTTCTTATTCGTATTAAGAAAACCGCAATTTGTGGTACTGACGTACATATCTACAACTGGGATGAGTGGTCACAAAACACAATCCCAGTACCTATGGTAGTAGGTCACGAATACGTGGGTGAAGTTGTTGGCATTGGCCAAGAAGTTCGTGGTTTTGAAATCGGCGACCGTGTATCTGGCGAAGGTCACATCACATGTGGTCACTGTCGTAACTGTCGTGGCGGCCGTACTCACCTTTGTCGTAACACAACAGGTGTTGGTGTTAACCGCACTGGTGCGTTCTCTGAGTTCCTTGTGATCCCTGCGTTCAACGCATTTAAGATCCCTGCAGAAATCTCTGACGATCTAGCTTCAATCTTTGACCCGTTTGGTAACGCAGTACACACAGCACTTTCTTTCGACCTAGTTGGCGAAGACGTGCTAATTACTGGTGCTGGTCCAATCGGTATCATGGCTGCAGCTGTTGCTAAGCACGTTGGTGCTCGTCACGTTGTAATCACTGATGTAAACGAGTACCGCCTAGATCTTGCTAAGAAAATGGGTGTGACTCGCGCAGTAAACGTGATGGAAGAGAAGCTTGAAGACGTAATGTCTGATCTTGGCATGACTGAAGGCTTCGATGTAGGCCTAGAAATGTCTGGTAACCCATCTGCGTTCAACAGCATGCTGACTAACATGAACCACGGCGGTAAGATCTCTCTACTAGGTATTCCACCATCAGACATGGCAGTAGACTGGAACCAAGTCATCTTTAAAGGCTTGGTTATCAAAGGTATCTACGGTCGTGAGATGTTCGAAACTTGGTACAAGATGGCTTCTTTGATTCAATCTGGCCTAGATCTAACACCAATTATTACTCACCACTACAAAGTGGACGACTTCCAGAAAGGCTTCGACATGATGCGATCTGGTATGTCTGGTAAGGTAATTTTAGACTGGGAGTAGGATACTACCGGTTTTGAATATCAGAAGGCAACAGGTAAAACTGTTGCCTTTTTTGTCGCCATTCTTAATTGATAATTAATTTAAACTATTGATATTTAGTGGTTATTTTTGTTTTTTCATATAGTGGCAAGTTTGATTCAATCAGGGTTAGACCTATCACCAATCATTACTCATCACTTTAAAATTGATGATTTCCAAACTGGCTTCGATGCTATGCGTAGTGGGCTTTCTGGCAAGGTTATCCTTGATTGGGAATAGAAAAAAATAGGCTCTAAATAGCAAAAGGCGACAGTGAAAATGTCGCCTTTTTTACGAATAAAACCGCTAAATAACGGTCGATTACAGTGTCTGCCGCCACTTTGTCGCCATTAATTCTCTAATGGATTGAGGTGTACAGCTTGTATCAAATGTTCTGGAGCAAAATGAGAATACGCCATTGTCTGCTCAATCTTAGTATGCCCAAGAATACGCTGTAACACCAAGATATCCCCTTTGTTCATCATAAAATGCGAAGCAAAGGTATGCCGTAGAACATGCGTCGCTTGCCCACTCGGAACGTGCTCTGGTAAAGCTTTTTTAATGTAGCGCCAGGCGTCCTTGTAACTCGTGTTAAAAATTTCATGGTCGCTCACGGCGATATCTAAGATCTCTTGATATAAAGCTGGTGAGATGGGCACACTTCGATTCCTCTTACCTTTTGTCTCGGTGTAAGTCAGTTTAAATTCAGCTACCTGTGAACGGGTAAGAGTTAGAGCTTCACTTATACGGGCACCGGTGGCTAAGCAAATCTTAGAAATTACAATGAGCTGCGGAATCGAGACTGTAATGACTCGGTTGAAATTTTTCAGGTTAACTAAGAACTCTTCAATTTGTGGCTTGGTTAGATATGCTAGGTTCTTCTCACTTGTTTTGATTGTTTCGATAGCTTCAAGTGGATTGGGGTATTTCCATTGATTGTACTTAATCAGTTTCTTGAACATTCCCTTTAGATAAATCAATTCCGTGTTATGTGTTGTTGGTGAAATCTTAATAGATTTATTTTTGCCACGGTAGGGTATTCGCGCTGCACGATAGTCTAAGTAGTCTCGTTCTTTAAGGTGGGAGGCAATTGGATTCCCTAATTCTTCAATTGTCTTGGCTATTAGCTCCCGAGCTTGTTTACCCGATTTCAACGTATGACCGTGTATGGTCCACCAAGTGTCTAACAGTTCGCTCATTCTACGGTGATCGGTTTTACTTCCCATCCATGGCTTATCGTCAATCTCCTTCATCGTGTGAAGCTCAAAAGCCTTTGCTTCTCCCTTAGTCGTAAACTTTTTACGAACACGTTTCCCCGTTCGCCCATTCGGGTAACATTCGCAGAGCCAAGGTTTGGTAGAACCATCTTTTAAATTGCGGATAGACATAATAAAGCCTAAAATCACTGTATGTAAAAACAGCATAATTAGAGCTGAAACGTAGAACAATGTTTTATATCGGACAAAAAGCACAGGTTAGGCTCCTATCTCAAAGTGCTAAGAAAGCTAATAGGTTATTGCTGTGTATCAATCAATTCATGTGACTGCTGGCTACAGTCATTTCAAAATCAACAGTGATGGTCCAATTGGAGTAAGTAAGAAGAACCAAGGGGTGATTGATGCGGTTTTGAAACTAGGTAATCGCTTTACGGCACCATTTGGTGGGTTTATAGAAGCTGAAAACGTGATCGGTTTGAAGTGGGTGAAGCTGGTCGATATTAAATATCTGTGTACTGATGAAGAAGCCGAAACTATCGAGTACGTGATACAAAAAGACCACTATGTAGTGGGGACGTATCAAGACCGGAAGTTGTATATTTTATTGTTTGGTGGAGAACCAAAGCACCATCAGATCAAATGCCTTGAACAAGATGGGAAAAATAATGTGTTTGGGTTGTTTTAATGTAGAGGTGATAATTTATAAATCAGTTAGGCCAGAAACTTACAGTCCGTATTGTCGGCTCGATCTTCTAAATTAGCAGGTGGCTAGCTCATTTTTGCCCCAAAGTTTGTTTCGACCACTATAGAGGATCATTACTAAACCTAATGATAAACACCTCCAATAACGATGATGCTCAATAGTACTGTATGAACACGACGTGGAAAGCCATCAGTTGAAACTACACCGTCAATGTTGTTGTTTTTTTAAGTAATAGTTGATAATTTGAACCGCATTGAGTTGATATGCATCCGTTTCAATAGGGTGATATGCGGGATTGCTCAGCAGATATAGCGTTATAAGCCATCGTTTTTTGCACCAAATTGAGGGAGTATTAATGGATCTAAAGAAGAAAGCATTTTTATTAGACGTAGGTAAAGAGCTTCCTGAAGAGAACGTGGCTGTTTTTGCAGGAGCTGGAATGTCGGCAGGGGCTGGTTTTGTTAATTGGGCTGAACTGCTTAGACCAATAGCGGATGAACTTGGCTTAGATGTTGAAAAAGAAAGCGATCTTGTAGCGCTTGCACAATTCCATTGCAATGATAATGGCAACAACCGTAGCCAGCTTAATCAAAGGCTTATAGAGGAATTTTCACGAGAAGCATTAGAAACAGATAATCATAAAATCCTTTGTCGGCTACCAATACGCACTTATTGGACTACAAATTATGACAAGATGATTGAGTCTGCTTTAGATAGAGCTGGAAAAATAGCTGATGTTAAATATACAAAAGATCATCTATCAACAACAAGACCAAAGCGTGATGCTGTTGTGTATAAAATGCATGGCGATGTCGAGCATCCAAATCAAGCGGTTTTGACCAAAGATGACTATGAACGTTATCACGTAAAAATGGATCAGTATTTAGCTAATTTGAAAGGTGATCTGATTTCAAAAACTTTCATATTTATTGGCTTTAGTTTTACAGACCCAAATTTGGACTACATCCTAAGTAGAGTCAGGGTTGCGTATGAAGGGAGCCAACGGAGGCATTATTGTTTTATTAAAGCTATAGAACAAGAAAACGATGAAAGTTTAGCTGATTTTGAATACAAGAAAATAAAGCAAAGTTACTTCATCAAAGATCTAGAAAGATTCAATATAAAAACAATAATAGTCAATAATTATTCTGAAATTACAGATTTATTACTACGCCTAGAACAGAATTATAAATCCAAAACTGCTTTTATCTCTGGTGCTGCTCATGAATATGGTGAAATGGATGAAAGGGAGGCACTTAGTTTTGTATATAGCTTAAGTCGGTCTCTAGTTTCCCAAAATTTACGCGTTGTTTCCGGTTTTGGGTTAGGTGTTGGCAGTTCTGTTATCTCAGGCGTATTAGAGCAGACGTTCACTAATCCAAAAGCCAAAATTGAAGATCAGCTTGTGTTACGACCTTTCCCACAATCGACGGAAGGAGAGATGTCTTTATCAGCTTTGTGGACAAAATATAGAGAAGACATGATTGATCATGCTGGCATTGCCTTATTTATGTTTGGTAACAAGTTAAGTAATAACAACGTTGTTTTGTCTAACGGAATGCGTGAGGAGTATGAAATTGCAAAAAATAAAGGGTTATTTTTAATTCCTATTGGTGCTACGGGTTATATGGCTGAGCAACTATGGGAAGAGCAAAACTCAGAAATTCAGAAAAATACGGGCATCTCAATCGAGATGAAGCAACTTTTCAAAAAACTTGGCGACCGCCAAGTTGAGACTAAAGAATTAATTGATTTGGTAATTCATATTATTAACTTAAAAAATAGAGGGATATAAAGTATGGCTAGAAAAGCATTTTTTAGTTTTCAGTTTTCAGAAGATAACTGGCGTGCAAATGTTGTAAGAAACAGTTGGGTTACTCAAGATAGAAAGAGCGCTGGTTTTTTCGACTCTGCTGAGTGGGAAAAAGTAAAAAAGAAAACTGATGCCGAGATAAAAAAGTGGATTGATGGGCAACTGAGTGGATGCTCCGTAACAGTTGTCTTAGTAGGCTCAAAGACTTGTAAGAGTAAATGGGTGAAATATGAAATCGAAAAAAGTATTGAGCTTGGAAAAGGTTTATTAGAAATCGATATAAGTAAAATTAAGAACAAAGACGGCAAGACATCAACCAAAGGAGATTGGATGCTTACTAGTTCATATAAGTCTTATAGGTGGAACAAGGACGATGGGTATAATAATATGGGGACTTGGATCGAAACCGCTGCAAAAGCTGCTGGCCGCTAATTTATTGCTTATAACAAATAAGGATTAAGCGCTGCGAAGCCAGTACTTAATCCGGTTGTTGAACAAGCCCGATGCCTCTATATAAGTAAATTGTGCGATCTTTTCCTGCGGTGATCCCACCTCGATGAATTTCTCAAGGCGAGCGCTGTCGTGATAAGACTATATAGATTACTAAAAGTTATCCGTAACAGACTAAATTAGCATAACCGCTGGCAAACTTCTGTCCAGAACCGTCACAGGCTTAATTCTTACCCGTAGCACCTCCTAGCTCGAAAGAGTGTCCAAATGTTTGATAAAAATAGGTTTCGACTCTTCAGATCATTTATTAGCAAAGTACTCTCGGTAGGTCTTTTAACTTTGTCGTGTATTGTGGTGATAAAAAATTGCGCTTCATAGCCCAGTCATGTGTAGTTCCCTGAGCGGCTAGGAATATCGAATCTCGCCCCAACTTGTTATTGAGTTTATCTATGGCTTGCATCAATGCTGGGTTGTCAGGTTCGGAAAATAAGTCCTGTTGACGCTGCCGATCGGATACTAGGTTCATCGCACCTACGCCAATCTTGTAATAGCTGACACCTGGCTTAAACAACCTAGTTGCCATCAACGTCACTGCTTTAGTCAACTTACTTGTATCATTAGTTGGAAATTCAAATGTGCAGGTTTTTTTGAAGTTTTGTGGTATGTCATCGAAAGGTGATGTGTTGGCAAAAGCCATGAGAGTAGCGCATGAGCTCTTTTGATTACGTGCTTTTCTTGCCACTGTGGCAGCGTGAAAGGCGAGGGCTTGTTTTAGCTCTTCAAGTGATGTTATTCGGTTGCCGACACTGCGAGTGCTAAATATCTGTTGTTTGTCCGCTCTGCATTCGTCCCAAACTTTGCAAGGGTGGCCATTTAACTCACGAACGGTGCGTTCAATTTCTACATTGAAAGAGCACCTTGCTTGTTCAGGACTTAAATTCGCAAGATCTAGAGCTGTTTCAATCCCCATCAACTTCATACGTTGTGTCAATCGCCTTCCAACGCCCCAAACTTCAGATACAGGTTGTGATGTCAAATATTGTTGGCGTTTGTCTTCAGAATCAATGATGCAGACACCATTCAACTTTTTATCAACTTTGGCTACTCTGTTTGCCATTTTTGATAGTGTCAAAGTATCACCCGCACCAAAGCAAACGGGCAGTCGACATTCTTTCCAGACCGTTTGACGAATTCGTTGACCGAAAGAGGTTAAGTCTGACTCAACATGTGAAAAACGGCTTATATCTAAAAAGCATTCATCTATTGAGTAAATATGGCTCCTTGGTGAGAACGTCGTAATTGTTGCCATCATTTTTGCAGACAGATCAGCATATAAAGCATAGTTTGATGAAAAAACGTTCACACCACGCTTTTCAATGAGTGTTTTTTGCTTGAAATAGGGCTCAAACTTTTTGACTCCAGCTTCTTTTGCCAACCGATTTGCTGCTACAACTGCACCATCATTGTTTGATAAGACAATACAGGGTAGGTGTCGTAAATCAGGCCGAAATACTTGTTCACAAGCGACATACATAGCGTTGCAATCTATAAGAGCAAACATTACATGAACTCAGGCAACGGTTTATGTAGACGAATAGAACGTATCACAACCCCTTCAATAGCAAAGGCATCTTCTGGATGGATCTCAATAGGTAAGTGATGAGGATTTGCTGACAGCAAAAGCCTGTTATGCAGATCAAGGATTTTGCAC
Source organism: Vibrio sp. F13 (assembly GCF_020806305.2). Classification (NCBI taxonomy): domain Bacteria; kingdom Pseudomonadati; phylum Pseudomonadota; class Gammaproteobacteria; order Vibrionales; family Vibrionaceae; genus Vibrio; species Vibrio sp. F13. Next base: position 923,199 of record NZ_CP170176.1, read on the forward strand.
ATAAATGCACCATTTAAGCTGACGATAACGGTATCAAAATGCTGAGCTTGTGGCTTTCTGTCGATGACTAACAAGTCGCCATTGAAGATGCCAATTCTTTCCATGGAATCTCCGTTAGCATAAGCAAGATATGTAGCATTGGGGTTATTTACCAAGACAGAATCCAGTGAAACACCAAGCTCAACATACTCAGCTGCTGGTGATTCCCAGGAGGTAAGAGAGCAAGAAATACTGGATGGAGAAAGCGGTAGAATGTGCATGTTTACGACCTAAGAACCTATACTGTATAAATATACAGTATAGGTTCTAGGGCCGTCAATGTTTGTAAAACTAAGTGCGGTTTAATTAACCTTTTGTTCGAATTAACAAAGCGTACGTTTAAAAGTTGAGCTTGTTCGAACCCATTAGGTATGCGAGCGACTGCATCGTGATTTTCTTCACATGATGGCAGTCTATTCCAATACTTTAACTGTGAGTGTTTTTATTATTCTGTACGTATGAATACTAAATCAATTTTTCTAGAGTATATCCATCGCGCAAATGCTCATTGCGATAGCTGTTTAAACCAGTTGTTTGTATTGATGACTCAAGCTGTGATGAAGGTCGATTCTGACGATATAGCTTTGCATTTGATGAACGATGTATCGGAGCCCGATTTGTTGTTGCTGATCGTTTTAACCGATATTGATTTAACTACTCAGTATGACGAACTCATACTTGCGATTGCTGTCACTCACGTAATGAACTTTGAAAGTCATCCACTTCACTAGATCTGTAGCTTGGTGTTCAAAAATGCAGTCGCCTGGACAGTTCATTAGTACAGTCATCCATATAACTTGTTAGTTCTATCACTGGATTGCTAATTTGAAATGGTCTAAATGTATAGGGTCACTTTCACCCTAATATTATATATAGAGTAAAAGTGACCCCCATGAAAACATCCCAAAGCTACGCTTTGAAAGACCTCTATTAGTTCATGAGCGTAGCTCATGGTTGTTCCTAAGGTAATTTAAGTAACTCAATCCTATGAAGAGCTACTTGTTGTAGTGGATTAAATCGCTTAATTACTGATTCGTAGTTACACAGCATGTTGGAAGTCGGATAGTTAAATGGAAGCGCGGCATAGCTACAACTTCGAGCATGTTCTGAGCTGAGCAATTCGAGCCCAAACAACCTTAGTGTTCAACAACCTAAACGTTCCAATATTTCATTACTATCAGCTAAACCACTTGGCAGGGTATATGGAACGATTGATCTCAACTCTGATACTGCCAGCTTTCTAGTGCAGTAATTTGTATCTCTGGTTGTGTGTTGGTTCATGAAAAAGGCTACAGAATTTCCTTTCTCGTCGTACACAATTTTGTAGTAATCCGAGGGTATTGCATGAGGCTCATCAGCTTTTGGTAAAGTATCCATTTCGTTACGGTAGAGAGTCCCCGTAATAACGTACAGGTTCTCTCGAAACCCAACGGCATCCCTAACTGCTTCTTCCAAGTTTTTCCATGCGCCTTGGTTTAAGTCTTTTGCTTGGGGAGTGATATTCGACAAATAGTTAAGAGTAGGCCAATAGCGGCTGCCGACAAAACTGGCTAAGGGAGCCTGATGCCCACGGTCAACATTGAGCTTACTTGAAGCCCCAGTATAATCACCTTTCTCTAATCGCTCAGCTTCAACAAGTAGAGGGTTATTTTTCCAAGTTCGATTAGTTGTTGTTCCGAAGTTAAGAATATCGACTTCATATGCGACCCAATCTGCAAATTGTGTTTTCTTGTTTTGAGAGAGCGTGTATAAACGCTCAAAGATGACAACATTACCGTCAATTTCTAGGCTAGGGCAGCCAATTGGGCAGTTTGGCGTCCGAAATTCAGCAGCACTCAAAATACCTGAGGCTAGCACCGTAATTGCTATCCATGCTTTCATTGTCATTCCTTTAGATGAGCTTCGCCTCAAATTTAGCATAACTATCAAAACGGTAGAAGTAGAGTGGGTTAACGTTTCTGAAACGGGAAGACCCCATTTGGTTTCCTCGTGAGCTTCCTTATTCTGACGTTTTTCACAATTTCGGTCTTCGAGTTGAGGATTAACTGTGTACAGAAGTGGTTTAGTGCCACAAGAAAAAGGCTCTTCACTTGTTGCCCAATTCGTCTGAGTAACTTTTGCCCGAAATGGGTTTCGTTCGATTTACATAACGAGTTACGGTATGAGATTTGACCTAAGTTTTCTTATACATGTATTGCCTCTAAAGTTCAGGCTTTACCACCTAAGCTAGACATCAAGATTTCCGCTTATTTAGTGAACTTAACTTTGGTCTTGATAAATTGGTTGAATACGAAAACACTCGGCATATACCAAGTGCTTTTTGTTTGTGCTTATCCGAACTGAATAACCGTTTAAACTTGCTTACGAACCTGCAACACGCTCAGTACCGATAGTGAAAGGAAAAACGCAGGATCAGTCCAACCAAAGCCAACAAAGATACCAGTGAAAGCCGCATACAGTGTGATGATCGCCCCAAGCATATTGGTTACAACCAAACCTAGGATGAGCTTTTTGGCGCTGAGCCCCGCTTCAATATCTCGTAATAACCAAGTTATCGCTGCGATGCCGCCAAGAAAGATACTGGTGTGCTGAGAGAGAAAATACGCGTATTTATCATTGATCTCTACACCGTACATTGGCCACATGACAGTGGGTAAGAAAAACAGCGCTAAGGCAAACCCTGCGTATATGATGCCGTGTAGGCTTAAAAACATTTTATTGTTCATTTGGTCTATCTCTATTTCGTGTCTTTTGCTATTTCTTCTTTCATTTCACTATTTTTATTTTCACTCAGGAATGAACGGTTGAACTAGCCGTTGATTGGGCCTTTATTAATGGTAGTTAATGGTTGGTTCACGTCAAAAATCACGCCGCGAACTTTATCCACGCCCATCTCTTTTAAGCGTGCGCTATGCATTGCTAGGTAAGTCTCTGCACTGAGTTGGTCTTCAAAAAGGTAGACTCCACCACCCAGTTTTTTGGCTTGGTTTTCAGTCCAGATTTTCCAGATCAGCCCCGATTCATTGTTGATAGACTTTGCTAGGCCAACGAGTGCGTTCGACATCTCTTCACCAAATGGGCCGTTAAATTCAAAATCGACTTGTAATAATTTCATGGTTATTTCTCCAAACAGATACTTGGTATTGCGCTGAGACTCCTGTCATATCGCAAACATAGGAGGCTTTATTGCCTGTTTAGATATTACCTTTAAAAAATGGACTGGAAAGTTCATAATATTGCCATTAAATGTCAGGATTTTAGACCAATGAGATTAAAGACCACCCTCGACCAATGGCAAACACTCCATGAGATAGATCGTGCTGGTAGCATTCAGGCAGCGGCATTGCAACTCAATAAGAGCCATACCACGCTGATCTATGCGTTGAGAAAACTGGAAAGTCAACTAGGCGTGTCGTTGGTTCAGGTTGAAGGTCGAAGAACGGTGTTATCTGAAGACGGTAAAGCGTTATTGCGCAGGGCTAGCAGCATGCTGGAACAAGCGCGAGAACTAGAGCTGATCAGTGAGCAGTTAGCAAAGGGGGTTGAGTCAGAAATAGTAGTCGCAGTTGATCATTTGTGCTGTCTTGAGCATCTTTATAAGCCGATGGCTAATTTTATGGCAGAGAACAACAGTACATCGATACAAGTGGTAGAAACATCACTGTCGAAGACCACTGAAATGGTCATTCAAGAACTGGCTGATGTTGCCATCATTAATCTACCCATAATCAATTACCCTGCAGAAGCCTTTGGTTTTACCAAGATGGAGCCTGTTGTGGCGAGTTCGCATCCGATAACTAGGGGGACGTCTATATCGCTCAACCAGCTCTCGTCGCTGCCACAAATTGTGGTGAGAGATTTAGGCTCGATTGAAAAACTGGGCGAGAAAAAAGATGTGGGCTGGTTAAAGTCGAGTCAGCGCATTACGGTTGATAATTTCGACCATGCCTTTGGTGCAGTAGAGCAGGGGGTGGGCTATTGCAGGCTGCCTAAGCATATTGTTGATAGCCGAGGTAGTGAGAAACTAACGGTACTGAATGTGGAAAATGGCAGTGGCTATCATGTTCCATTGCATCTGACTTTACCTAAAGGGATAAAAACGGGGCCTGCGACAAAACGTTTTTATGAGTTGCTTCTTGAGTCAGCCTCACCCTTACCTTCTATCTCCTGAGCAACTTCCAAATCAAGTTCGATTTGAAACTAGCGAGGCGGGAGACCGTTCAAGAATAGCACGCCACATTCACCAGTGTAGGGAAGCCTTTCTTCCTCCAACTCGTTGCTATCGTGTTCGAAGAGTTTCAAAGTTATTCTTGTGTAATGTTTAACGAGATTTGGTCTCCAGATTAGTAGTATTGCAATACCTTAGATAATCCATTGTTCTCTAATTTAGTAATGTAACTAGCTCATTTTTGTCCAAAAATGTTTCAGGACTACTTAGAGATTGCACAACGACCAACACTGACCCAAAGACTGCCATAAGGCAGTCTTTGTCTTTGCAAGTGCCACTCCCCACGAGGGAGGGTGATAAGAGGCTCGTTAAGTATCGGTGACGCTATTAATCAAATTAGCTGCAGGGCTCTCAAACAGATGAGTGTAACAGTTAACGCTTTTCTATCACTAACGCGACTCTACCTACAACCCTTACTTCATCTTCTTCGAGGGTTAGAATCGAACCGTTAAAGCTGATGGCTAGCTTTTTGCCTGGTAAGCGCTGGATGTCGTTTAGCGAGAGTAGGCCGTCCATATCAACTAGGTATGTACCGCTTACTGCATGGTGAGATTCTTTATTTATAAGGAACGTAGTAGTTCCATCTTTGATTGCTATTACATTACTCACACCTAACTCGTCTAGAAGAGCTTTATCGAATGCAAGTATCCCTTTCCCAACCAATTTACCGTCGTCAATAGAGAAACAGTCGATATCGAAAAGAGTTTTCGATTCGTTCTTCTTATTAATATGCTTTTGGGTTGGTGTTTTAGGGTACGGTTCGCCTTTATCTAGAAGTAACCATTCAAGTGAGACTCCAGTGCTCAAATGAGTCCTTACTGCAATTTCAAAGGGAGTAAGGTTTCTCTGTCGCCAAGTCGCGATTGTTGATTTTGGGATGCCAAATACGTCTGCTACGTCCTGTTGGCGGTCTGAATTCGTGATATCTATCAACTTCTTGATAATATCTCTACCTCCCAAATACGATATTTGGTCTATTTTAAGTTGCTTGTTATTCATATGTGATCAATAATCGCAATTGAGTTCGAAATGGTGGGGTGCAACTCGTCATTCCGAAATTAAACATTCAATGACCAAGCAGGATATCATTATGCTCTCATATCAAGTAGTCCTAAATACGCCTTTCATGACGTACGACCAATACTCTCAGTTCTCCGGAATGCCGAAACGCACCATCATGGATTGGGTAGCTGATGGTCGCTTACCTATTAAAACTAAAGCAAAAGGTAAAGAAACCCCTCTCATCAATATGGTCATGTTGCTAGAAATGGCAACGCGTGAAACGTTGGAGAGAATGGGGTAAATAGCCATGCGTTTATCTTTCATAACTTCGACCAAAGAGCTTTGTCCGTTGGGGCTAACATTCTTGGTTGGAGTTTCGTTGTCATCTCGTCTTTCTTCAATTGAGTATTGGTTATGAACGGAATTGACTCAATAGGCGAATTTTCTCGCACAAAACAAGGGGCCTTTAATGAGGCGTGTTGCGTGTTCGCTAGGTCAGAGAATATGGCTAGGCTGGCAGAGGTCATAGGGATGAGTCCGACCATGCTGCGGAATAAACTTAATCCTGATCAGCCTCATGTCCTGAGTTGTGTTGAAGCCATCACTCTCGCCAAAGTGAGCGGTAATCACATTATTGTAAACAGCTTACTTCTTGGACTTGGGGTGGTCACCGCTTATATACCGCCCAACACTACCGATGATGCCTTTGTTTTGTGCGCACTAGAGAGCTCGACCCATTCGGGTGAGTTGTCTCGAATGGCTTTGGAGTATGCAGGAAAGCCTAGGCTTACTCGGGCACAGAAATATGAGATTGTTCAGACCGTACACGCGAATATCAGCGGTCAGGTTTTGCTCCTCAATAGTTTGGAAAAACTGAATCAAGGTGTTGGTCTGCTCAAAGCGATAGGGCGGAAAGGTGGGCGCTAGTGGTATATCAGTTTCAAGTATTCATTCGGAGGGGTGATGCTCATTGCTCCGGATCATAAGCCATCTTCTGAAAGGTCTGGTCATGGATTAACAGAGGAAGATAAGCGAAGAGGCCTTCGCTATATCAGGCGCATCCGACGCGAGTTATGTGACCGTCAACTTTCGCCATTATTGGTTGAGTGGATGAGGTTAACGTATCAATTAAGGCATTCGAATCGGGTGTTTGAACAAGTACGGCTGCGAATTCGTTTATTCGGTCTTGAAAAGCGAATGCAAAGAATCAGACAGCGTTGGCTTTAACGCGTTGTCCTTAGCCTGAGTAACGTCATTGGCTGCTCCCAAAGGAGAGCCTGTTAGCCAAGGAAAACGTGATGAATAATCATGAGTGGGCGGTCATAGGCGGTAAGGTGCTTCAAATAAGCCAAGAAGCGGTCTTCTATCTAGCGGTAGTGAGCGAAGACCAATGGCGTGATGCATTCCGCTGTCCTGTGAAAAGCGGGGTGAGGGGAAATGACGAACACTTAACAATTGAACGCCTGAATGGAAAGGATTCATCAGGTTCGACAGGCTTATTGGGCGCCACTAAGAGCGTCAACTCGGTCGTAACGTACGAGGCCTTGGAAAGGGTGTTTATCCAGAGCGAGTCAGGAAGTCAACGTGGACAAGGGACGGTGAGGGCGAGCCGATGACGGCTCATTCTGAATACGCTGCGTCTTCGTCTATGTCGTGTTTGAGCCGGTTGCTTGAGGAAGCGCCTTATTTGTCGAGGTGCAGTGACAACAAAACCGCGATGCTAATTCGACCTCGAAACTACGCCGTCAGATGGCCCTATATGCAGGTCAATCGAAAAGAGATGCAGGCGTGGATGGTTTTCGATATTGATCATGAACACCGAGCTTTCCCCAATCCCTACATTTGGCAAGATGAAGGGTTGCCGCCCCCCAATATGATTGTCCGAAACCGTACCAGTAATAAAGCCCACCTTTTTTATGCCATTGTACCGGTTTGCACCAGTGATCAGGCTCGCTCCAAACCCATTCAGTACCTCAAAGCCATTTATCGCGCGTTAGCCTTGCGATTGGAGGCGGACTTGAGTTATTCAGGGCCTGTTGCCAAAACGCCCTTTCATCCTTGGTGGCAGACAACCGAACTTCACCGCAGTGTCTATGAACTTAACGAGTTAGCGGATTCGCTTGAACTGGAGAGTACGCGGCCGTGGCTTCGTCAAGAGAGTGACGTTTCTTATTCCCGGAATTGTACTTTGTTTGAACGTACTCGCCGGTTCGCTTATGACATCGTCGACGAAGAAAGGGAAAAGGGCAGCTATACGAATTTTAAAGGCCGTGTAGAGAGCTTTGCACATATCAATAATGCCAATTTGGTGGGTAAGCCGTCTTTGCCATGCAGTGAGGTGTTAGCGGTGGTAAAAAGCGTCTCTCGTTGGACCTGGGATAAATATTGTGCTCGGTCAGACTGCCAGCGAGGTGTGATGAGGTTGGATAGTGGATTAAGTTTACAGGAAAGGCAGCGTAGAGCGGCCAGAAGAACTCATAACCTTCGTCGGACGAAGACCACTCGCCGAATTATCCGCGCCTGTCTGTTTCTGTTACGCAAAAATCAGGAGCTCACGATTGGTTTGGTGGCGCGTAAGGCGAACTTGTGTCGCCAGACCGTCAGTCGTTACGTCTATCTGTTTGAATGGGTCAAGTCTGCTTTATCCGAAAGTAGGCGAAATGGGCCAGAGCCTCGTGGTAATTATGCTGTTCATCAGATATCTGCCCCTATAACGTTAGAGAGGGCGGAGTATGAAGTAGGGAAAAAGAAGGCGGTGCTTGAGTCGGCTTTTCCTTGAGTTAAATAATAATGAGTAACTATCGACTAAAAACGAGGTCCCTTAGTAAATTCAATTATGGAGTTGAGACTAGGTTGCATTTATTGGACACCCGATCATCTCCTCTCTTACTTTTTGTCCGCGAGCTCCTTTTTAAAGACATGAAATGTGTTCTAAGGGTGAGTCGACATGACCCTGTTCAATGTGATTGATGTCTCAATTTGTTTAAATATGGATTCACCCGCTCCATATTGCTGTATATTTACACAGTAACTTAAGGGAGGAGTTATGTCTTTTAAAGATAAAGAGACACTGTCAACAGGAATTGAATTCATTGTTGAAGCCGTAGCGGTGAAGACGAATGGCCAAGATCATTCAGCGTTAGGCTTATATCTGATCAGCTTACTGTTAGAAGATCAAAAGATTGGCCTTGATTGTGATGAAAAAAGGACGGTAGTACCGCTTGGTAAATCGCGTACAACACATCTTGATTTGGGCTGGAAGTGCCCAACGTTTTAGATTTGGTTGTGTTAGTTGGCGCTTCATATAGCTGTGGGACAATTACTAAGGTACAGGATAGACAATTGATGGAAAAGTACAGGTAAGCACTCACAAGAGTCTTGGACTAGTTAAGGCTAAACAGTGTGTGATAAGCAGTATGGTTAGCTAATTGGGTGGACTTTGTAATGATAGTTATTCAACTCTTCACTTGCTTGGCACAACTCATATGTGAAATAAGGTTGGGTTGCTAAGCTCTTAGTGAATCTGTCTAATTCATTCGTATGTATAAACAGCGAAATGGGTGCAATCTGACGGTTTTCATTATCGAAGCAATGATCAATATGTGCTCTGTCGATATAAACAACGTCCATTTCCTGCTTAGGGGTCTCTTCAATAAGTTTTGTTTCTAATCCGCTCTTCTCAAAGCGTTCTAACAAGGCATAAAGCTTATCAACGTCGTTTTTGCTCTCTATCGCTGAATATTGAGATAAAACGCTTTCTAAGTGTTTTTCGATTGAGCCAAATTTACTCTTCATCAAACAAACAGTTTTAAGCTTTTTCTTGATAAGGCTATATCGAGCTTGTTTGATTTTTGGCTTTAAGAAGTCAATGATGATCTTGTTTCGTTGCTCTTCTTTAACAAAGTGACTGGAAGTTTTTACTTTGAAGTAAAGGTGAAGAAGAGTGTTTTCGAAGGTCGACTTAAGAAGTTGATGGTATGAATGTTCTGACATTGTTCACATCGATTATTTTCTGGTGAGGGTATCTTATCACAAGAATAGCAAGGCTCTAAGGCCGAAACCCAAGTGACGCCATTTGCTGTTTGTGTGTTGTTGAGTGAGTTTCCTACTCATAAGAAGCATGACTTAAGAGTGATTCTTAACGCTCAATATCTCTGCGCTAAACCTGGCACCTTGAAAGTGATACGACAGTATCACTTTATTACTCTTATTTTGGAGTTACTCTTATGAAAGTCGAGATCGTTACTTCCCTCAAGCGTCAAGCGTCCCAAATCCTAGCGGACTTACACGACACCAAAGAACCTGTGCTAATCACCGAACACGGTAAACCTTCTGCGTATTTGGTTGATGTGGACGACTATCATTTTATGCAAAACCGTTTGGTTATCTTTGAAGGGATCGCATGTGGTGAGCGCGCCATTTCACAAGGCAAGTCCTTGAGTCAGGATGAAGCTAAGGACAAGATGTCAAAATGGCTGAAGTGATTTGGAGTGAGCCGCGTGATCGGACCTCAAGGATATCGCGAAATACATTGCCCTTGAATATCTGGTTGCGGCCAAGCAGATGATTCAAAATATTTTCGACAAAGTTGAACACCTCAATTACCGAGAAGTTGTGGTCAACCCTTGTCGTGTTTTTTGCAAGCAAGACGGGGACAAGGTGTACATCTTGTTTGTGATGCGCGCGGAGCAAGGTTTATGTTGATTTTTGTATGAGCAAACAGTCAAGCGTCTGTGCCACCTCTGATAAGCTGATGGTCTACATCCGTTAAGACTCGAGTATGGCGAAAAAGAAAAAGGAACGCCAATCTAGGCGCCTCGCCAAACCAGTACTTTCATGGACGGAGGTTAAACTGATCACCAGCCGACGACATCGTATCGAGGGCGCATTAAGCTTCAGGGTGTCGACCATCTCTAGACAACAAGTCTTACCCGAATACGAGCGTATTTGGGAACAAACCATCGTCGAAGAAGCTTACCAACAAGCGATGGGCGAGTTATTAGATCAGGGCGATGTCGTGTTAAGAGTAGAAGACTCAATGGGCTTCTCATTCATTATGGGTATTTTCTTTTGGGAACACCTTTCTACAAACAGCCACAATGAACAGTGGGATTTCACTTCCATGACTCTGCCCAGTGGGTGACTCAATCTTGTCGTGGCGTTCAACCAGTTGGCGCTGCTCATCACGCCAGTAGGCAAAACTTAGCCATTCTTTGGGTTTAAATTCGCGTCTTTCTGGTGTGAGTCAGATAGCTCCAAATATCGATGGCGCGTCGGGACTTGATGAATCCGATTCATGCTTAAACAGTGTCCCCCGTCGTAGTCACAATATTTTCAATTTCAGAACTGACTTTGATTCTAGTGTTGGGATTAACTTAACCAAGAAGTTTTGGTTGGTGAGGAGCCTAATAACTTGATTCATACGGATAGTGATCTCGCGGCTGGTGTCACTTTCTTTAGGATTTTTAGTGTCTTGACATCATCGACTGGTAACGGGGGAATAACTTTAAGTGTTGATAGAAAAAGTGTATTACATATGTAATACATTGACAGTGTGCTTTTTGTTTTTTATTGTGTATTACACATGTAATACATGAGGTGTTTATTATGAAAACTAAGATCATCAGCGCGGCGAACCAAAAAGGTGGCGTTGGAAAAACCACGACTCTTGTCAATTTAGGGGCTGAGCTTGCACGAAAACGAAAAGTGTTAGTTATTGACCTCGATCCTCAAGGGAACTGCTCTAAAACGTTAACCGGACAACGTGATTTTAAGTTTGAAGAGACGGTGGCTGCTTTGTTTGATAAGCCTAAAGTTGTGTCCATTGTCGATTTAATTCAACCTGCACAGATTAATGGGAACTCTATTGAAAACCTCTATGTCGTTCCCGCTGATGTTCAGTTGTCACGTGTCATCGAAACATCACTGACAAAGATTAATCGTGAACGAATTTTAGAAAAGCAATTAGCGAAGTTAGGTGATACCTATGATTTCATTCTTCTTGATACTCCACCAAACTTATCCCTAACGACTCTTAACGCAATCCAGGCTTCAGACCTTATCTTGATCCCTGTAGATTCAGGTGCATTTTCATTAGACGGCATTAGCTCTTTACTCGAAGCTGTCTATGAAATTAAGGAGGATGAAGGCAATTATCTGATCTTGAGGAACGAGGTCGACTCAAGAAACACTATTATTAATGAGTTCATTGATGAGGAATTGGAGGTAGTACAAGATAAATTGCTACCAGTATCTGTCCGTCGTTCTGAGCATGTTGGACAAGCTAATGCCGTTTCCTCTCCTGTGCGCTTTTATAAATCGGGATCTCTTGTTAATAACGATTACCGAAAACTGGCTGCGTTTCTTTTGAATTTGATGTAATACATAGGTAATACATATGAGCAAGTTGAAAAAACGAGGAGCTATAACAGCTATCTCTACTGACAAGAACGAAGGTTCAAGTAAGTCGACTGGAATTACGACTGTCAAAAAGAAAGTGACGACATCTTATATGGTGCCTCCTCTGACTCTTAGAATGTCACTTACTGATAAAGAACGGATAACCGATTGGGTAGCAAATCTGCAAGAGCAGACAGAGAGAAATGTGTCTGCAGCGAAACTGTACCGAGCTTTGGCTTTATATCGAGACAAGATAGATGATGAAGAGCTCGTTGAGTTGATTAATAAAATGAATTGAATATGTATTACCTATGTAATACATATTTGCTTTTAAGGCTCTGTATCTATTTTAAGACATTTCATAGAGCCTTAGTTTGGACTTAACTTCTAGCACGGATGAACATGACACTTGAAGCGTCTTATTACCTGTTCTGGGCCTTCTCTCCTTGTAAAGACTAACACTTTAAACGTGTCTTTAATCATGACTCTTATCGTTGCCTTGGTTCCCCTGCAGCTAGGCCTTGTTTGAACCCCGTTATTGTCCTAAGAGTCATAGCGCCTTGTCGTTTCCTCCTCGTTGTTCTCTCTGTCTTCGAATAAGTTCGTGTAAGGGCTTGTTTTCTTATGCGCCGATTTTCTTTCACTCGCATCATTTTCGGGCATGCAGGCTGTTAACCGTTTCTCCCCACAACCTGCTTTACAAGGGAGGCTTCGCCGCTGCGCGCCCTTGCAAAGCAGAACGATGTTGAGAGAGCGGACAGCCAAGCGGCTCCGAAAAGTGATACTCAAACAGAAAGGAAACTCTCATGGCGCAACAAAACTCAACCCCAACTCTCTCTAATTCAAATTCATCGACCAGCGTTTCGCCGCTGGGGCACGAAAGCTCACCAAAAAATGATGTCTCTAGTCCTTTGGCGGTATTGAAGTTGCGCTCTCAAGTCAAAAAGTGTCGTGATGAGGCGAAAAGAAAGTCTGATTGGGTTTCCAAAATCCAGCGTTTGAAAATGTTCAGTCGTCGCCAGTCGCCAGAGCAGCAGGCTGATATCGCAGCGTTAAAAGACCAAGGGTTCGTTGAAGCTATCAAGCAGCAGTTTCCGCTATTGGGATCGCGTCGTTTTGCTTTCCATGAAATCCGTAATTTTTTCATCGAATTAAATGGTGCTGGCTTTGGTGAATGGTTTCTTCACGAGCGAGTGGATCACATCATTCTTTACACCACTTACGGTTCTGTGTTTCCCGCGTTGCGCTTTGTGACAACGGGAGAGGGGACGTTTAAGTGCTCAGGGTTTTGTTTTGATGTGCGTTTTGGCGCTTAGGGGGTCACATGAAAGTGCGTTCTACAGTATCCGCTGACATATCCATGCACGTGATTTGGGTGAATTCGACCGACTTTGATTCCACCGTAAAGGCCGTCAAGGTTCATGAAATTTTGGTGAATGAGTTTGGGTATACCGACGCCTTAATACTAGAGCAAGGCAACCGAGGCAAGGGGGTGAGTATCAGTGTGTGTGACCTGACTACCACCATTAAACAGATGCGAGAAGACTACGGCTACGCAAAGAAAGCAGAAAGGACGATAGGAACAACCTCTGAGCATCGCACGTCGGCTAAGGCTTTACTCTCTTGTCTGTATGACGACTAAAGTCGGCAGATGCGTGACGGCTCAAATACTCATCAGATCATCAATCTGTCTGAATTTTGTTTCGATATTCCAACTGTTTGCGGTATTCAAGCGGTTCGTGTTTTTAGACGAGCAACGCCCTGTTCGGTCTTGTCCTAAGTAGCCAAGGTTATCGAGTGGCGCAAGTCGAGTAACCAGCAGGGTGCTCTCTTGGTGGGGAAGGGACATTTCTACCTGGGCGACGTACTTTGGGTTGAGATATTGGCTTAGGCTGTCCTTTTGGCTTGTTGTCGCGACTTCCTTTAAACCGTCCCATTTGAGAACCCTCACGCAAGGGAGGCTTCGCCGCTGCGCGCCCTTGCGCTGCAGAACCTGCAACTGGGTACGGACAGTCAGACGCTCACCAAGACCGAAAGGAAATACCATGTCAGCACTTGTTCAATACTCAAATGTTTCGTTATTCACATCAGAAGAAAAGGGCATCCTTGACCAGGCCGCAAGCATTCTCAAATCCAAACTGATTATCTCAGAACAAACGCCATTAACCTCGCCTGAATTGGTGAAATCGTTCTGTCAAACGTCCTTGGCCGCTTGTGAGTCTGAAGTGTTTGGGATTATCTTCCTCGATAATCAACATCGAGTGTTGCGCACCAAAGAGATGTTCTACGGTACCGTTAATGCCGCTTCGGTCTATCCGCGTGAAGTCGTGAAAGCGTCGCTGGCCGCGAACGCGAGTGCGGTTATTCTCTATCATAACCACCCAAGTGGCGACGCCACCCCAAGTCAAGCTGACCGACGCATTACCCGTCAACTGACGGATGCGTTGGCATTGGTTGATATCCGAGTACTGGACCACTTCGTGGTTTCATTTGAGTGTGTGGTGTCTTTTTCTGAGCGAGGCTGGATTTAAAAAAGCGGCTTATGGCCGCTGATTGAAACAGGGTAGGAGACTACCCTTTAACACATTTTTGGACAGAAGCTATTTAGGACAAAAAACCGAATAGGACTAAAATCCATTAGTTATTATAATGGGAAAAAGTGGGCAACAAGCTGTCCAGCAAAGTTCCCTTCCTCTCTCTCACCCTCTGTGCTTTTTTCTCCCTGTGTCTTTCCCTGTTTTTTCACTCTTGATGTACCCATGATTACGACAGCCATCAAGTAATTGCATTGAATTATATGCATCAGATTGATTTTTATGATGAAAAGTTAGACCATGCAGACAGTTAAAATGCATCGGAGTTTATATGCCAAGCAACGTAGTTATTAATTGGAGTCAGCCAGTCGATATTGATGGTGGTCACTATCCCAAAGATACGCTAAACCGAGCTAAATACGCTCAGTACCTATCAAACTTTCTTGCATCTAAAGGCTATGATGAAAGCAGAGACGGTGAAGACAAGAAGTGTAATTACGTACTCAACTTGAACTCCGAATGGGGCAGCGGTAAGACGTACTTTCTTAAACGCTGGGCAGAAGACCTCAAAGCACATCATCCTGTTGTCTACGTTGATGCATGGCAGCAGGACTATTCAGATGACCCGCTGATGACGGTGATTTCATCAATGGTAAGTCAGTTGAGAGAGCAAGCTGGTAGAGCTGAGGACAATACTGCGATCAGTGTAATTGGCAAAGCTGGCGGTCTATTTAAGGCTCTAGCTCCAGCAGTAGTCGGTGGCGTGACCAAGAAGTTTACCGGTATTGATTTTGCTGCTGTTATGAATGACGCAGAAGGAGCAAGTGCAGAGTCAGACATCAAGGATGAAGACGGTAATGCTTTGGACATGAGTGCAGCTGCGTCTAAAGCTGTGCAGTACATGTTAGATGAACATGAAGGCAAGGCGAAAGCCATTTCTGCATTGAAACAGAGTGTGAGTCAGTGGTTGGAAGCAGTTAAAGGTTTTACGGATAAACAATATCCAGCCTTTGTCTTCATTGATGAGTTAGACCGTTGTCGCCCTAGCTATGCCGTTGAAATGCTGGAAACCATTAAGCACATCTTCGACATTAAAGGCGTAGTGTTTGTTGTAGCAACTGATACAAGGCAGCTTCAGCATGCGGTGAGGGTAGTCTATGGACAGGGATTTGATGCAGATATCTATCTGGGGCGTTTCTTTAATACACGATACGCACTGAAGAAAATGCCGTTGAAAGAACTACTGTCAGTCCATTGTGATTTAGACAAGCTTTCATTGAACGCTTTGAGCCGAAAAGGAATTGGGATCTGGCCAATAGCTACGGATGGTAACGTCCACTTTGAAAACCTTTCAACCATTTATCGTGCACTAAAACTATCAGAAAGAGAATCAATTCAAATAACAGAACGACTGGTGTCCATTGTCGATAACCTAGGTTCTGAAAGGTCATTAGATGTTTATTATTTGGCTGTTTTAATGTGTTTGAAGGAAAAACACTTTAAGCTCTATGACGAGCTTCAGCATGTACCAATGATGTCTAAAAACCTTGAGTACCAAGGCTCGCCAATAGAGAGGTTTGATCAACTACTTAACTGGGGTGGAGTAACGTTGAAGCTCGTTGTCGATGCTGATGATTACGCTCATTCCGCATTTTCAGACGTTCGTCAGACCTATTTGTCTTTCCAAAATTCGGTCTACGACATCGAGATTCGCTCCCTGTTTGAGAGGATACATACTCATCATTTTGATGCAGAGCTTGCGAGAGTTGTCTGTACCAAAGCAAAAGAAAATCTAAAGGATACGGCTACTTATGTGTCCGAACCAATAAGAGGGTCTGACAAGCGACGAGAAATATTCATCAGACATCAGGGAGATATTGTTTCGCTTGGTTTGAAATGTGAGGGTGTGGAAAGTAGGTACTCATTCTACAAAGACCTCGTAGAACTCAGTACTGCTTTGGACATTTAACCCATGCTCTCCGGCTGTCAGACAAGGCATTTCACATTGCACCTGACAGCCCGTCTGCAAGGGTCGTTTCCTTCTAAGACGACGATAGCTTTCGAGATACCCAAGCCTTAACGCTCGTTTTGCTTTTACAAACTGTGTGACTTTGTTGATTGGGTGAATATACTTGCAAACAGGCCTGATGCACATCTGAAAACTGCGTTACTGGCTTACTTTGACAATGAAGTGCAGCGCAAGGTATTCAACTGGAATGGAAGACGTCAGTGGCAGACTGGGACGACTAACAATACTTTTCTTAATCAGCATGTCCTTGTTCTGTCTTCGACACATGTTTGGCATTAGGAAATCTAACGAAAATTATCGGTGTGAGATTGATGTGATTTACTTTCGCCAACAAGGAATGGGGCATTTTCGAGCTAGAAAATACTGTGCGTTAAAATTCAGGTTGTGACGATTTTGGACAGAGACGTGCTAGAACTATTGCACTAACAAGCTTCTGCCTGATTAGAAAAAGTATCTTGAAACCTTAAATGCTTGTTAGTTTTATTGCATCCGCCAAACTTCACTTTCGTCTATATGCTGTAAAACATCAATATCATTAGACTCAAAGTAGCTTTGAGTATTTACCAATACTCTGTCGGTAACTTTTTCAATAAAGCTCAATGGGTATACCAGCTCAACTCTATGACCAGAAACTAGTTGTTCCTCTGAATTAGTGGCAATATTGACAACTTTATATCCGGGTTCCTTGTAGATACCGTAACTTGCACCAGAACAGTTTTGGAAACTATGAATCAAATTATTTCGGAGCTCATATAACAAACTAAAGTGAGAAAATTGGTCTACGTACGCTTTATGTAACTTACCCTTATCACTAGCATATTTATTCCACAAACTTATGATCTCATCAGACTTTATATCTACTTGTGAAATAGCTGTAAAACCTGATACCGCTAGAGTTTTATCTGTCGGAAACAACCTATTTTTGACGAAGATAGACACTTCTTCAGTTGCTAAACACTTAAGCTCATCAATGTCTTTTACATCAGAGTGAATGAACGCATTGAGTTGTTGGATGCTAATTAACCCTCCATCAGTCCAATCACTGAACTTCTTCAAGGTGTTAATAAACCGCTCTCTATTATTTTTCTTTTCACTCGGAACTGAGAAGTTAGAAATACCATCAATCAAACACAGGTAAAGTGTAATTTTGTACTTATCATCACATTCCAACTTTCTGATATTGATGAAGTCATTTCTAAATGAACCAAAAACACATTCTATCGCTCGCTTGTTCATTTACACTCTCCATAAAACTAACGCCGCATAAAGGTGTGAGCAACCCTACCACGATACTAAAACACTGCGCCATAAACACGAAACCCAACGATGGAATGAAAAATGCCATGCGTTGGGAATCACTCTTAAATGCTTTGTATATGCCTTTAGTCTATGTCAGGTTTCATTGCTGCAGGACCACTAGCCGAAGAGCTAGACTGCGAGTTTGAGGTTGGTTGTGTTGTTTCACTTGGTGCGAGTTCGGCAGCAGTCGCAAGACTTTTCTTTATTTGTTGTGCCCCTTGCAAACTTTCTAACGAGATACCTCTGACTTCAGTTTGTATTACGTTCTGTTTCTCGTTCTCACTCATATTTTTCTCCTTGTTTATGAGCCCTATCGACGTTGATAAGCCTAATATAATCGTCAATACTATCCCAATGTAAAAGCACCTTATTGCTACTTTATCCAATTGTTGCAGTTGATACTGTTTAACACTCACATCTTTGTCTTGCGTCAAATCAATCATGAAGTCGGCGTTCTTACCAAACATTGTAACAACAGCATAAATAGAACCAAGGAAGGAAAGACTGGATAAAACAAATATGATTAAGTCATGCAGATTTACTACTTCCGCTAATTTCAAGAGTGTTAGAGAAAAGCCAATCCCAGCCACCGATAAGGTCAAAATACTCTTATCTTTCTCCATACTTGTAGTGTAGTAAGAAGCATAAGACTGACTCTTAAACTCAACAGCGTATAACCTTCTGAGGTCACGATCAGATATAGAGTTGGGAACATCAGTGTTTTCTTTAGTTTTTTTATCATCTTCCTGACGTTGATTCGTTATTTTACAAAAAATATTCACTTTTCTTCCTTTTCCCTCATCACTCTCGGGCATATAACGCCAGCAATAAGGTGCGCCACGACTAACCCACTAAGAGCACTTAACTCCAGACCAAAACCGCCAAGTGTAACGCGTCAACCTTGATTGCCTTGTTAGTTCTAATTTACCCAAGCTGATCAATAGCGCGGAGAAACAAACGACCTAAACTTGTAATCTCATGACTAGATGCCTTAATCATACCTGTCTTATCGTCAAACTCAGGGAACTCACCCTTTTTAGGCTTCTTAAATCGAGGTTTGAGTAAGTTCAAAGCTACAAGATTATTCTTATGAGTTTGATGAATAACATATTTGTCGATTTCATCCTGAGTAGATCCCATGACTGCAGGAGGTACACGAATAATGTCACCATGTTTTCCCCAAAATTCCTGCTCTTCTCCAGGAGTTTGATACAAAACATAAGACTTTAAAGTCAGTATTTCGATATCGTTTAATTGCCCTAGAATTCCTAACAAACGCTTATATTCAATATGTTTTACTTCTGGCTCAGTTAGGCTATTTTTAAGCAATGATGCGATGTAGTCGAGCCTTTCTTGAGATAAAGCTCGTGAAGCAAAGATGAAACCATCTTCTAGAATATCAATGGACTCTTCTGAGTTGAGCTTATCCTTAACTTTAACTTGCTCTTTAACTGATATTTTAGTTTCTAATTCAACCAGTAGTTTTTCGATTCGGTCAATTCTCTGGTTAGGAATTATTGAACCTACCACTTCTGCTGCTAAAGGACCCACAAATGGTATTGCACCCACCACACCCTTGCCAATCACTGCTGCCAAATCGGATTTATTCGTACTCAAAGTTGTCTCCTTAGAACTAACACTTTAATATCGTGCCAGCACGAATTTATGTATTCAGCATATCTCATGAAACCTATCTAACCAACTGAAAATTATGTATATAATTAAGATTTAATCTAATTTCTAGTTGAAAACCGTGCAAGCACATATTGCTTCCAATTTAAGGCATGTTATCAATCAAAAACTTCCCTTTAGTTCTCTATTATTCAATAGCTTAGAAATAGTTGAGCAACATATTCGTGCGTAAGTGTGATTGAAGGTTAGTCTGTTGTGGATTAGAACATTTAGCTATATTGTTGGAACTCTAGGCATGAGGAAAAGTAAGGCAAGTTACAGGGTTTCAAACTGAGTTCAATCCCTCTCTAGCTCACTTTGGGGCATTTTCGAGCAAGAAAATGCCACGGGTAAAAATTCAGCCTGTGAAGGCTTTGGATAAAAGAGTGATAGAGACGTTACTTCTACAGTCTTATCCGAGATTAAGAAAAGTAACTTGAAACCTTAAAGGCTGGCGTTTTTCTGTTTAAGTGAGCTGATAAGATACTCAATGTTGTAAGTGTCGTTTTCCGAAATTAGTTCGTTATGCTCCAGAAAAATTTCGCCGATTGGGAGTTTGAAAGCTGATATAAACACCTCATCAAATGGGAGGTTAGTGCTAGGCGTTGCCTCTAGAAAACTGTCAAATTGCCGAGAATCCCATCCTTGCTTCTGCCTTAATGTATCTCTATTTGAGAAGTACATTACGAATCCACCGCAAGTATAAAATTTAGTTGCACTCTCAATATGTTGTAGCGCAATAACACCTAGCAATTCTACTTGTGATAGAAGATGACCTTGCTCTAGAATTTCATCCGATCTTCTTACATCAACAAACTTATCTTTGATTACCCAGCTAACCGCTTCATTTTGCTTCTCTTCTTGCATAAAACAGTCATAGTGCAATGTATACATTGATGTCTGCTTGTACTTTTCAATTGCATCAAAACCAATATATTTTGCAATGAACTCGTCAGAGTATGGGTAAGTGATTATGTCACCAGTTCTAGCGTAGATCTCTTCATCATTGAGTAACACTGGCATCGGATTTATCGCTAACCTCATTACAGCTACAGTCCCAATACAACTCTCTACATATCCAACAAATTCATCGACAAATACTTCATCACCATATTTGTTTTTGATTCGATTTAATGGGTGATTTCTACTCGCATAAAGTTTGTCAAAACCCTGTTTGTGGACGTACTTATTGAGACGCTTTTTAACTTTCTCTGTCTCGTCAAAAAACTCTGAAAGTTTACTTTTGATATCCTTAAATTCGCTCTCATTTGATTCCAAGTGTTTAATCATACCTGCATACATTGGAAAATGTTGCTCAGACTTCCATTTCTCTAGTTCTCTTTTCCTAACTTCTTCTTCAGAGTCATAGAGGTACATCATCGTCATTACGACTTCTAATGACTGACGTAGAGAGTAAAAGGCACAGTCAAAATAACCCTGCTCGAACAAGGCAAGACTATTGACAATCAGGTGGCTTGCTTCAAATATGAAGGTGTTTGCAATACTAGCATCGGCTCTTCCAGTGAAACTGTCTTCAATGTTAGACACATCGAGAAGTAGTTTTTCTTTACTAGGAACTTGTAGAGGCTTGAGATGCCTCGTTACTTTATATTTTCCAAAATCCATATTTTACTCGACTGTTTTTCCCCTTGGTCGCCCATAGTCCATCAAGTAGACACTATATTGGGCGAATACACATTACGCCCACTCTATATCACCCCATATGCAGGACTAGGCTGGACGTTGGCTCTGTTATATCTAGCCATACATTCTTCGATGTATCGAAATATAGTCATTGCTGCGTTAATCATCGCCTGCGCTTCTGGTTCAAGAAGCAGTTCGTTATTATGCGCAAGACTTGCATGGTTACGAATAGTACCCAGAGCATTGATGGTAGCAGCCATACTGTTAAGAACATTCGCAACTTCTGATGGCCTATTTCCCTGAGACTGAAGAGCGGGGTGATTGCTCTTCAGTTCTTTGAAAGCCTTTTGTGCTGTAACACCTGAATCCAATGGAATACTCGCATCTTGGCAAAGGCTAACGATGTATGCATGAAGTGCAGTATGGACACGATCAATTGCACTTGCTGGCGGTAGTGTTTTTGCATCTTGCAGCGCCCTAATGACTGTTTGAGACATAGATTCTGGAGGCTCTGGCACCTGAACATTTCCTGCCATTACCAGCTTACCATTGTTGATATGACAAGGCATTCCATGCCTAGATAGAATTTGGTTTATGTGTGCGTCTGTAGGGACGGTGATTTCGAAACGAGATAGCTGCTCAAATGCATTATAGATTGCAGCAATAAAGCCCGGGCCATTCTTCCTTGCCTCTGCCATGTACCATTCCAGATCGCCTTTTGCCCAGTCAATATTAGAACTTCTGCTGAACTCTATTCCCGCTGGCTTCGCTATGTGCTTCTTATAGATTTCAATGAGGCTTTTTTCCTCACACCTTTCGTTGAAATTAACTCTCCCTATCAGTATCTGCAATTCTTTAAAAGCATTGTCAGGGATAGCAAAAGGATATTCAGTTGCAAACTGTAGTTCAGCGGGTAGTTCGAGAGGCATCTTCATCCCATTATTATGTAAATCGTCTATGAGAAGAATATTATCACTGATTTCCGATATGGAAGAAACTTTAACAGATAGTTACGCTTTTTGAGTTAAGTACATTTCGGATAAGCTGTAGTCCTTCCTATTGCTTGCACGTTAGTTGTATTAGCTAATCTAATGCAAACTTTACTCGTTTGAAAATGCGTTAAAATGATTCGTAACTTGTTTCGGGGCAAAGATTACTTAGAGTAAATGAACTAAATTGATGTGTAGAAAGAAACCAACATGGTGCAGAATTTTTATCATGGTACTGATTTGACTTATTTGGTGTTAGGATAATGGAATGAAAAAGACCACGCCAACTCCACACGATGCGCTCTTCAAGCAGTTTCTCACTCACCCTGAAACCGCTAAGGACTTATTGGATATTCACCTGCCTGCTGAGCTGCGTGAAATCTGTGATTTGACGACCCTAAAGCTCGAATCAGGCAGCTTTATAGAAGAAAACTTACGGCCTTACTATTCGGATGTCCTTTATTCTCTTAAAACGTCTCAGGGGGAAGGGTACGTCTATGCGTTAATCGAGCACCAAAGTCGGCCAGATAAACACATGGCGTTCAGACTGATGCGTTACGCTATTGCTGCCATGCAACAGCATATTGAAGCGGGTCATGGGCACTTACCCTTAGTGATACCTTTGCAGTTTTACCATGGCCAAGTCTCGCCGTATCCTTATGAAATGAATTGGTTAAAAGGGTTTGCGAATCCTGTTGTGGCTAAGGCACTCTATACTCAAGATTTTCCGTTGGTCGATGTCACGGTCATCTCCGATGATGAGATAATGCAGCATCGCCGTATCGCGTTACTTGAACTTGTACAAAAGCACGCTAGGCATCGCGATATCATGGATTTCCTTGAGCCTCTGGTCACATTGCTCTTAACCGATTACACTACAGATAAGCAAGTACAGTCATTGATGAGCTACCTACTCCAAGTGGGTGAAACGAGTAACCTAGAAGCGTTAATTACGTCACTGGTCTCATCAGTACCGAAACACGAGGAAACACTTATGACTATTGCAGAACAATTGCGCCAACAAGGCGAACAACGTGGTCGCCAAGAAGGGCGCCAAGAAGGGCGCCAAGAAGGTATACAATTAGGTGAGGAAAAAGGTCGTCAAGATGCACTCAAGGAGATGGCGCGTAAGATGCTGCTTAATGGTCTAGATCAACAAACCATTATGGATGTCACGGGATTGAATACAGACGAACTCGCACAACTTTCTCATTAGCTGCTCAAGCATAAAGGGTTGTGTGGCAAAGTGGTGGTGTTGATAAAATCTGCCTGGAGATAAAGCTACATCGTCTATGGCTAACCGTTGGCTTCTAACTGGCATAGCCAGAGCTATAATTTTTGTTTGTAGTTTTGACATTTACTATCATTTCACCTATCTGAGCGTTGTAGTATTTCAAACTCGTTTTACCGCTCGTTAGCGCCTTTTCCGCTTCATTTATTGCTCCACTCTCTTCCCAAAGCATTACCTTCTTTCGAGGTGAGTTTCAGTGAGGGACAACCTTTCTTTTTTAGAGGCTCATGGCACAACAAAACTGACTTCCGCACTCATGGTTTCGGGTGTATCGACATGAACAGCCAAGTGCAGCTTTTGCCATGCTCTGCGTTTCTTTGCATCAAGCTTTTTCACTTTCCACTCTCCCTGACCAAAAAGATGGAGGCTAATTGAGTTAATGGCTAGACGGCGAATAGCCCTTTAGATTTATTGTGATATTTGACTTGAACCGCGTTCGAACGCTTACCCTTGAAGATTGAGTACGGACGGTTCTTTTTCTAACGCCAATCAATCTATAAAGTACGTATTAAACTTAAATATTGGGCGTTCTCCCTTCGGTCGGCTCATTCCGTCGCTTCACTCCTCTCGCGATAACTTATGGCACTGTTATCGAGCAAGCTCGATGTGACATTAAGTTACTGCGAACAATCACCCAACGCCTCCGCTACTGCGTAGCTGCGCTTCGTCGTGCCTCCTTATTGCCTTTCACTGGCTTCAATTAAGTTCGAGTAAGGGCTTGTTTTCTTATGTGCCGATTTTCCTTTCGACTCGCATCACTGGATGGCGCTCGCAGACTGTTCACCATCCTCAATCAGAACCTTCTCTGCAAGGGTAAATAAACGCTTCGCGCCCCTGCAGAGAAGAACCCTGTTTGAGGTCTGGACAGCCAAGCGGCTCCATAAAAGTGATACTCAAACAAAAAGGAAACTCCTCATGGCACAACAAAACTCAACCCCAACTCTCTCTAAATCGAATTTCAGCGACCAGCGTTTCGCCGCTGGGCACGAAAGCTCACCAAAAAATGATATCTCTTTATTGCGTATTCCTCAGCGTACAGAGGAAGAAGAGCACGGATTTTCTCTTACGCCGTGTAGCGACATTACCTTAGCTGAACTCAAAATCGCGGGATTTACTTCGCGTGATTCTAAGTTCTACCCATCCACTCTGGCTGAGGTTGAGAAGAGTATCTTACACCACTTTAAAATAGGGGACTTAACTGACAATTTTATTGTGAAGGATGTATCAACCCCTTCGAGAGCCCTCTTTTCGTTCCATCGTTGCCCGTTTTAATTACTGGGATATTTTTGTATTAACGTCAGGAGTAAGTCATGAAATATCTCTCTCACTATATTCAAGCCAAACAAACGCAAGCATTTAATGAAGCTGGGGCATTTTTTGCCTTTTCCACTAAACAGTTCGATGAAGCAAAAAAAGAGGGCGTGAAATATGCGTCGTTAGGTATGGGCTTAATTTGCCCTGTTGATAAGGCGAAGCAATTAATGAACCGTTTAGATTCTATTGCTCAAGAAGGGATCGTCGAAGACATCGAAGAGAATGGTAAAAAATCGATCATTCGCCGTGAGCTATTCAATCACGAGTGTTTCTATACCAATGACATTTGTGATTGTGTCGAAAAGCTCGAAGAGTATGGCATTTCTTACGATGAAGTGTATGAGGTGTTTAATCACATTCGTAAAACGGAAGACGTTTATTAAACGCTAAAAGTAAAGCGCCTTGATATTTGCTGTATCAAATATCAAGGCAAATTCAATTTAAATACAGGGGTAAATAAAATGAACATTAAAAATGTTACATCAGGTAACGAAGAAACAAAAGAAAAAAATTATGTTTGTACGGCTGTGCAGTTTGATCTTGGCAAAGTTGTTTGTACACAAGGCATTGCTGAACTGCTAAATAACAATATTGGTGTGAATTTACCGATTTACTTACATCGTCACCAAAATGGTGATTGGGGAAATATCTGTGTTGAAGATAAAATTACCAATGACGAAGCCACCAAGACAGGCGAGCGGGTTTTATCAAGTTACACCATTTGTAATGAACAAGTCTGGATAATTACCGAGCGTGATCGTAGTTGCACTACGATTTTACTCCCTAATGAATATTGATGACGTCAATTCACGCGATATAATGGAGTTCCTTTAGACTCCATTTTTTAGCTTATGAAAAAACTAATCTTATTTTTGTCGGTCTTTCCAAGTGTCGGGTATTCGTTTTGTTTTGATGAAGCAGGACAACACTATAATGTTGATCCAGATTTGCTGCGATCGATAGCACAAGTTGAAAGCAGTCTTGATCCTAATGCTTATAACGAAAACAAAAATAAAAAAGGTCAAGTAACCAGTCGTGATTTTGGACTCATGCAAATTAACTCTAGTTGGTTTCCTCGACTGGCTGAATTTCATGTCAATGAAACCAATGTCTACGAACCTTGTTTTAATGTTTCATTAGGTGCGTGGGTATTAAGCTCTAACTTTGCCAGCCATGGCTATAACTGGAATAGCGTAGGCGCTTATAATGCAGGATTTCTTAAACGTACCGAAAGCGCCAGAAAAATATACATCAAAAAAGTTCAGAAAGTCTATTACCAGTCGCCATTAAAATAACCTTTCTTGCACCATAACGGTGCGGTGCTAGTTGTGTCACGATCTTCTTTTTCCGTTTTACATTCCTTCCCTGATGGTCTCAATCACCCTAGATTCAATCGCCAACGGTTCGGCTTTTGAGCTCGACGTTCCTAAAACACACCCCAAAAAACAAACTAGATGCAGATTCATTGGAGGTCATTGTTACCGCTTTAGAATCATCCACACCCTACGGCGCATTGAAATCAATGCAAATGGTTGTCTGTGAAAAACATAAAGATAATAAAAACAAAAAGTTAAAGATATAATAGTCGCTTAAAGTAACGTGGAAAAATTTTCAGAAATTACACTAATTAGCCGATTAAATTTCAATGGATAAATATATTTTTTCAATGATTATTAATTGATCCCTTATAGGTAAAGCGATGAGAGCGTTTTCAAGGTCCTTTAATTGGAAATCATTGAATGTTGATTGAGCCCTTTATTGACAATGCTTGAAGGGTCTTTTATAAAATTAATTGATTGAAGTTTCATTTGAATAACAATGCTTTTAATTGGGATTGAGGAGGGCAATATGACACGTTCTTATCCGCTACAAAGTTCTTTACGTGGAAAGTTAGCGCAAGATTTTAAGACGTTTAGGGATAAGGAAGCATTAAGTGATGCAGAGGCCACACGCCAACTTTTGATGTTGGCACTGCGCATCAAACTCAATGACAGTGAGGATGATAGTCCATCGAACCGTGCGTTGATGGAAGAGATTTATCGTGTCGTTCGTGGCTCATCTGCTATCACTGATGTGGTTCATGGACAAACCTTTGATGGTGAAAAATTATTCCGACAACAAAAAGAATCCAAACCCTTTAGGCAACAGGTGAAATCTGATATCGATAATAAAGTCGATGAGTTTCTGGCAGGCAAAAAAAAAGGGTAGTCCATTGGACACCCCTTTTTCTACCGCTCTAACTCTCTATCTAGTTTATTATCTTGGTCATTGTTGTTGTCACGCTCCTGATTAAAATCAAACGTTTTTTGAGGGGAGGGTTCTTTGCTGTCGAAGTGTTCAAGCTCTTTATCTTTGATTTCTTTTGTGTGTTGATTAATATCAGTGTCCGGCTCGTTGGTTAATGAATCATGGTCTTGAGTGGGTGTGTCGAATTCCTCTTTTTGTTGATGCGTTTGTTGATGGTATTGTTCAATACCCTGTTTAATTTCCTCAAGCATATCGTCAGGTGAAACAAACTGAATATTTCTCCCTGAAAAGTTGGCCATGATTTTTTCAACGTTGTTGGGATTTAAATCAGTATTTCCTTGACTCAGTACAATCACAATGTTCTGTCTGAGTTCATCGGTGGAGATATTCTGAATGTCATTCTTATGATTGACATTGATAATGTCGTATTGGCCTTGATGCGCTTGATTAATAATAAAAGCATTCTCGATTGAGGTACTGATGATGGTGGTGTGCAAATCACTGCCTTGATGGAATCGCGTTATTTGTTTGGATTTCGTGCCTAATATCCGTGGGTTGATGTCGAGTGCCGGATCTTTATTTCCTTGCCCGTCTAAATAAGTCACTTCAATCGCTTTTGTTTCTCCTTTTTTATCGTGAATGTTAGTTATCATTGCCGAGTGAAATGTCTGGTCCTCCGAGGAGTACACTGCTTGATGAAAATGAACATGGTCACTCTTAGGGTGTTCAATACCTAATTTATTGAGGTAAGTTTCGGCTAATGTGCCTGTGAGTGGCTGACTGGTTTGTATATATTCTTTCGCTCTCTCTTCAAATTGTGCCATGTGTTTTGGCGTAGTAGTCAGTAATTGTTCATGTTTAGGGTTGGCGGTGAGTTGGTATTTATTAGGATCATTAAGGATGTTGTGGGCTTCTTTCATTGCCTCCTTATAATTTATTTCCTTATGACTCATCATCAAATTGATTAATGAGCCTTTTTCACCGGTGGTATAGTCTTTAAAATACCCTCGATATTCCCCCGTTAATGACACTTTTAGAGCCGATTTACCGATACCAAAGGTTAAATAGTCACGGTCTGATTTAGATGGGTTCGGTTGTCCCAATAGGTTGATGGCTAAGCTTTCGGTGTATTTAGGGAGCGCTTGGTTGATGTGTTCTTTAAATTGGTTGTAGTCAAAATCTCCGTTTCTATTTTGATAACGTACGTCTTCATGAGGCAGAGCTTTGTCATTAAAGTAAGGGGTACTGTGTGGTGCAATGTTTTCGATGGTTTCAATGGCACTGTGTTTATTGACCTCTTTTGATAACCAGCTCTTCATCATCTGTTTTGGGTTATCGGTAAAAAGTTTGACATGAGTGCTCGCTCGGCTCAAATCGATGTAAGCGCGTCTTAAGTTCGTCAGTGCGCCTTTGCCTTTGAGAGTGGTAATGACGTACTGATACGTCGCTCCTTGCGCCATGTCCGCAGTTCTGGTGTAAGCGTAATCCCAATGCCCATCTTTGAGTTGGTTTGGATTGAGGTTTAACGTTTGCCCTTCTTTCGAAAGCGCGGTGATTTCTTCCTTGGTGGCACGGCTGATGGTGTATTCCACATTGGCTTTAATGCCTCGCGCTTTGTCGGTAAAGCGGGTCATGATTTTATCACCGGTTGAAAGCGGCTTTTCTGATTGAGCGAAGAGTGACGTGTATTTGTGGTCTTTGTTACGTGGCAAAAACGGTTTTGTCTTACCTGTATTCACGTCTTGAAGTGTCACTACTCCGTGCTCCGAATCAATGTGGGTAATGATGTCGTACTCTCCTTGCTTGGTGCTTAAAATGAGCCCTTTCTGATAAGGCATCATGGTGGCTAACTCTTCTTTGCTCTCACCTGTAGAGCGCAATCGGGTGGTGATGATGTTCTCTTGGCCTATCTCTTGTGTTTTCATCAGTCCGACACGAATGTGCTCAGTGATGTGGTCACGCTCATTATTCGTGTAAGCAATGATAAGCGTGTTTTCTCGCGTTTCGGGCGTACGGGCAAGGTAGTCCTGTGCTACAGCGTAAGGCAGCTTTTCGGTGGCAATAAGCTGTGCTTTGCTTTGGTCTTTCGCACTCTCATCGAGGGTGGAGATAATATGTTGCGTGCTACCGAGTGTATCAGGGCTTTGCTGAGAGAGTTTATCGAGGGCGCTGTGTGGCTGCTTATCCACAATGTTGTGTACGGCACCAAGCAGTATTTCATTCTTCTGACGAATGATGTCGGTCATAAAAGCCGTATCGATGAGTCCTTGTCTCATGCTCAATTCAAACGGTTTACCGGCATTAAGAGAAAGCAGCTGCTCTTTATCCCCAAGTAAGGTGGCTTTGGAGCCGCTTTGTAATACAAGGTCGGTGAGCTCTTTGGCTTGTTGGTTGCTGACCATGGAGCTTTCATCGAGGAAGAACAGCGTGTTTTTGTAGTCCTCTGGTAAGGTGATGCCACGTCTTAGGTCGGTCAGTAAGCTTTCCAGCGTTTGCGCTTGTATCCCTTTGCTTTCCAGTTCGCTGACGGCGGCGTGCGTTGGTGCAATACCTATGATTTGTGAAGGTGAGTGTTTACTGGCTTGGCTAGCGTGTTGAATCAATTCAATGTTGGATTCGAGTAGGGTGGATTTACCGGTGCCCGCTAAACCTTGCACGGCCACAAAACTGTCTTTGGTCGTTGAGATAAGGGTGATGCCGTCCTTTTGCCCTTGGGTAAGGCGAGGCTGTGCATCGAGATAATCTCTGACTTGTCTGTGGGTGGCAAACGGCTTGTGTTGATTTTTCCCTTGCTCAATGTTCCGCAAGATGTGCTTTTCGGTATCGAGCGCCGCTTGGGTGGTCCAGCGTGTGCCGTCGCTGTATTCGGCAGAGAGGGTGTCACTGCGCTTGGCGAGCTCTGTTTCAATTTGATCTTTGATTATCGGTTGATTGGCCTCTTCAAAAGCGTAACGGATCGCTTCGACGACTAACTCTTTTTGTGTAAACGCCGCTTCTTTTTCAGAAAGATGACTCAGGGCAAAGTTCAACGCTTTCTCTTGCAGTGGTGAATTTTGCTCTTTGTTTAAGAGAGTGAGGGCTTGCTGGATGTCGCTTTTGACGGTGATGGCGGTGGTGTCAGTCAGGTAGCGGTCGTTGACGCTTTGAGTGTGCATCACTCGCTCGATGGCAGAAAGCTTCACTTCGCTTTTCTCAAGCGCGGCCTGGGCTTTATCGGGGTTGTCGGTAAACACATCGATGCGCGCGCTTTTCTCGGTCAGATCATGGAAGAGCGCTTTGGATAGCGTAAAGGCTTTGCCTGAAATGAGAGTGTGCGGCCTTGGTTCGATATGACTGGTGGAATGCACATAGTCGTATTTTAGTGGTGCGTCTTTCAGCGCTGCAACGGATAAGGTTTTTGATTCGCCTTGCGTGTCGGTTAACGTTAGGGCTTCTTTAGAGATATCCGTGACCACGTAATGTTCATTGGCGTTCAACCCGGATGGAAAGTGCTTACCGGTGGTTATGAGGCGTTCACCTTGGTTGACTTGTAACGATTCAGGTTTAAAGAGCTGCATGTTGAGGGCTTTGAATCCGGCGGAAGCGGGATCGAGGGTGTATTCTTGGCCATCGGTTTTGCTGAGGACATGGACTCGATTGTTTGCCTTATCCGATGTTGAAACCACTAATTCTTGAGGTTTTCCCTCTTCCCAATGGCGAAGGGTCATGCCCGGCTTGTAGTGTTGCGCTAACTCCTGTTGGGGTTTAGACAAATAATGAGGCTGCTGAGTAAACAAGGTGATGCCACTGCGGGCAAGTTGACCCTCGTTCTGCAGAGAGGTCCGGATCGCGTCCGTCAATCTTCGTTGTTCAACGTGAGAAGTCGCCAGCACTTGTGTGTCTTCTTTGTTTGATAAGTAGGTATAAGCTCTGGCGAGGGTGCGCGTATCGCTGTTGTGCAAGGCAACCTTACTGTCTATCTGTTTGCTGTCTACCCAAGAGTGCGAGACGACGTTGCCTTTGCGGTAAAGCTCGATGGCGTTATAGGCTTTAAAACCTTGGCGACTGGACGTGTTGTTCAGCAAGATGACTTTGCTCCCCGAGCCCTTAGCTTTTGTATTTAAAGCCATCAACTCATTGGCGCTCATTTTGTGGGCGCTGTCGACGAGAAGGATGTCTTTGTTGGTCATAGGGACGTCTGAGTGCAATAAACTATGGACAGAGTGACGCTGCTCTTCTTGAAATCGGTGTTTTACCCAGGCTGCGATCGTATGACTTTCACGTTGGATGGTTTGGCTATGACGGTGTTTGTCTTTGGCGTTTTGTGACACTAAGTGGACACGTTTACCGACATGGTTGCCGACGTTCAATAGGTTTTGCGCGATTTGCTCACTGTTACCAAACACATTGACCACATGAAACTGTTTGGTGGACTGGTAAATGTCCGCCACCTTTTGGCGGTTGCCTTGAGTGAGGTTCAGTTTATCTAACGTAGCGTCATTGACGGGAGTACGCATATGGTGCGTACGCCCTTTGCTGGCCGCCATTAACACTTGTTCGGTTTTCAGCATGGTTTGAGTGGTGTATTGACCTTTCATGGAAAGGGGGATAAGCGCCCCGTCTTTCACCCATTGGTCTGCGACCACTTTAAGGTCAATTGCATTGGCTTGTACGCCGCCTTTGGTAAACTCGGCCGTGGCTAATTCTATAATCTTTTCCAGTTTTAATGCCGTGTTGTATTGCCCTAAGTGTTCAACGGCGCGACTAAACGCGTCTTTAGCGATTTGTTCAGGGTGATGCTCTTGTTGAGCTATGCCGAGGGCGTTTTTAACCAAGTCTTCGGGCTGATAGCCTTTATTGCACACCGTTTGTTGCCAGCGAGCATTGAGCGTTGCCTCACTTTCGTAGGTTTTGGCTTTGCGAGTATCGAGTGCGGCTACATCTTTTGCCGCTTGCGTCCCCCCAAAAACTAAGGCTTGTTGGTCGAGCTGTTGTTTGCGAGTAGAAAACGTATCAAGGAGGATTTGAGGGAGGCCTTTGGCTTCAAATTGGCCGTTACCCACGCCTTGCATTTGATAACCCATTTGTTCGCTCTCTTTGGCAAGCTGACTCTGGTAAAGAGCGGTGTAGTACTTTTGGAAGTTGTAAATGCGCTCGCCTGTCCCATTGATGACGCCGCCTTTTTGTTTGAGAGAAGAGGCGAGTGTACGCAGTTGCCCTTCTTTGTCGCGTGTCATGTTTGCCGTCAAAGCGTGGGAATGGAGTTGTGGGTCGTTTTCACGACTGGTTTTATGGCGCACGACCGCAAAGGCCATGGATTCGGTATTGATGAACTCACGAGCGCCTTCGTCATTGATGTGCGTGGCTTGTGCTACGTCTTTTTCTAATTGCGATAGCGCGAATTTGACCGCCGTGTTATGCGCATCGACTAAACGTGTGTCACCCCCGACGAGAGCAAGTACACTGACCGATTTTGGCGCAGAAAAGGTTAGGTCAAACCCCGATTTATGATCGTCGCGTTTGCCTTTGATGGTTTCATGGCCTAGGTGTCCAGATAAAACGGACTCTAACGTTTTTTGGTCAACCGGTTTACCGAGTAGGCCTGCTTCTTCGGCTAACTGACCATGCCAAAAGGTGTTTTCATTGGGACTGTTTTCTTTAAGGTAGTAGTTGTCGTTGCTGTCTTTTTCGAGAGAAATGTCAGGGGTCTCTTGGGTGTTTTCTTCGTTTAAGTAATACTTGGCGGCGCCAGAGGCGGATTTAAGAGGGCTAATGGACATCATAAGGTGTTTTCCTTTTGTTGGGGCGCAGCAAAGCCGCCACGTCAGCGCAATGCCGGTGATTTGGGTGTGGTACGAATGGGGTAGCGGACGGCGTTGATGTGAATGAAAGGGTGGTAAAGGCTTTTTACAGGGGAGGGCAAGATTGTGTTCGGTCTCTAAATGTTCCTTGATGTTTCATTTCGTGTGGTTAATCGTACATCTCGCCCGTTTCTGCTTGTGTCATGGACGCCTCTTCGGTCTCTTGTTGTAGTTCATTTTGTGTGTTTTCAGCGAGCTGTTGGTTTTGGGCTGCGTTATTGGTCGGGTTTTCCTTTTTCGGTGCTTTGGTAAGGGTTTGTTTTTGATGGGTTCTGGTTTGCTGCTGCTCTTCTTCGTCTTCATAGGTACTTTGTTGAATGGCAAGTAATCGGTTTCTTTGGGTTTCATCGAGCTCATGCAACGCAATTAACTCATGAAAAATCAAGGCTTGGTCGATACTCTCCATTGCTTTCCCGCCTGGTAGGCTGCGTTTGATGAAGGAGGGTTGGAGATTGCTCATGCGGTCGTACTTCAGTTGCAGCTTAGTGATGAGCATAGAGTTAGGGGTGCGTAAGTAACACTCTAAATCATCCAAACCTTGGATTTCGGCAGGAGAAACCACAGGACGCGTTTTGTTTTGATGGCCGAGTGAGACACCGTCACGCAATGCGTTCGCCCCGTAAGAGATATTTTCTCGTGAGATATCGATTTCTTGCTCACCAAGATCATCCGAGGAAATGGTGGCCATCGCTTTTGAAGGGGCGCGGAAGAAAAAACGCGTGTTGAGCAAATCAAAAATGACTCTCGCCGCGTTGCGCCCGTAAGTGGTTTCTAATTGAGCGTAAGATTGCAAACCCAGTAAATAACACCCTCCAAATTTACGCACTTCAGAAATAATGTGCGTGAGTTCAGGCAGTTTATGTAATGTAGGCATTTCATCGATGACCACCCAAATTCGGCGGTCGTCATCGGGCTCCATCCCTAGAATGGCGTTGGAGGCAATCGCGAGCCACATAGAGATCAGTGGTCTGAGTGCGGTGTGTTGTCTTGCATTGCTCGATAGGAATAAAAACCCTTGCTGGGATTCATCTTGCACCCAATCTGTGATCGAAAATGGCGCATGTTTACGGTGACCTTGGGCGTCTTTTTCATCCAAACCATGTAAGTAACGCAAAGACTTAATGTAAGTCGCCAGGACCGATTTGATGGATATCGCCGTCTTCTCGATACTTTTCGAGACTAGGGAGCTGGCTTCGGTGCCTTTTAAGTGTTCACCTAACGTTGAAAGCTCAGATGTTAAGATAATGTGCAGCAAATTTTCAATGGTACATTCGTGTTTGTCATCGAGCATCATTTGATAGGTGGTTGCTGCGAAAATGGTTCGTGCGGAATCCACCCAAAACGGATCGCCTTCGCCGTGTTGTGGAATAAGCGCGGCCGCGAGCGATTCAAAGTCAGGGGCTTCTTTGGCATCACTCCAAATATCCCAGGCAGCGCAACGCTCATCGAAGGGATTTAAAATCACGTCTTTATGCGGGTCATAGAATTTACTGACAAAATCGCAGCCTTTATCGTAGATGATGGCTTTATCGCCTCGCGCCCGTATCCAGCGCAATAGCTTGCGAATCGCAACGGATTTACCTGCGCCTGTGGTACCGTCAATCATTAAGTGCTTGACCTCAAACCTATCAACAAAAAGCTTGTGACCATCGAGCGCAAAAGGAGAGAGTTTTTTCTTCTTTTTTAGTTCTGCGGTGACGGCTTTAGGCTCAGCCAATTGAAAGCCGCGAATGTGGTTATCTTCGCTTTGCTCTTGCCCTTTTCTCTTAAACCAGTGGTTGATAATCACAAACAGCACGGTGGAAGTGACCACAGAGACTACTAGGCCAACGAACAGGGCTTGCAGTAATTCTTGGTAGCACTGTGACAATATGGGGTTTTGCAGTTGTTGGCCAAGGGTGCTGCTGTAGCGTTGCTCTTCCCATTCGATCACCACGTTGCGCTTTAGGCTAAAACCTAATTTGTTGAACAGCCAAAAGATACTGTAGTAGTAGGCACCCGTTAATGTGTTGGCCGAGGTGAGGAGGTAAGTGGTGAGAAGGCCGAGCAAGGCCGCGAAGATATTGAGGTACTTGATTGTGGTCACGTTCACTTGCCACCACATTCGAATGTTGTGAAAAGTGATTTGACCACCACGAGTCGTAGACATAGAAAAACTCCTTGTGAAGGAAAACAAAAAAGCGCCCACACTGAGCGAGGCGCTTTTGTTCGGTTTGATGAAATCTGAAATAGGGCTACAAGCTGCAAAAGAGGTGTATTACGACTGCCAAGGCTAAGATACGACAGAATAGCTTGGTGATCACAATTAAGATTGAGCCGTTTCAAAAACGTTTTTGGACATAAATGTGTTTCAGGAATTCTAACATTAGCGATTAATGAATAACTTTTTATAAGGCAAATTTGCCAATTAGTACTTCTTCGTACAGTGCGCACTTTGTCTGATTATGTTTAATGATGCATATCTTATAAAATCAGTTCAACCTCTTGTATTTAGAGCTTTTATCATTTAAGTATCGCGAAATGAGTAAGAATTACATTTTTCGAGAGTTAGAGTGCCAAATGACGAGGTAGCTGAACTGTGTTTCAAAACTGTGAGGACTGGGTACAGTTCAAAATGTTATACGATAGAATGGAGCTACCAACTGGCCAAGTGGTTAGGCCACAACAAATATTAGCAGGAATTGCTCTTTTGGGGATTCAATCGGATCTAGAGATTAAAACCTCAACGCACCTACTAAAACTTGCTAGAAGCATTATCAAAGATCAGGCCATAGAATACGTATATTGTTGAACATTAGGTGAATGATCTAAGTCGCAGTTTATGCCATATGAAAGTGATAGATTAACTCTCCTTATAAAAAGATGAGTACTATTATGAAAAAGTTGTTATTACTCGTTGGTTTAACTATTTCTACAGTTTCAATGCCGACATTGAGTCATCCCGGACGTACAGCTTCTGACGGTTGTCATTATTGTCGAACAAACTGTTCAGCTTGGGGTGTTCCTACGGGGTCAAGACATTGTCACGTTCATGCTGAACCTACTAATAAAGATCTGGAAAGTTCTGAGATAGTAAAAAAGCATAGCGACGACGATGGGCAGTTTGTAACTATAAAGCATGATGATGTATGGACAACATTCATATCAACAGCAGTAAAAGCTGACGATATGTAGCAAAGCACTTGCACGTACTGTTGATTTTAATAAGCCGGACTCATTGAGTTCGGCTTTTTCATGGCTTAAACTACATCGATAGCTTCAGGCCAAATAAAGTAAGGACCAAATCGTTTGCTGTATTTGAATTCAGCACCTTGTTCTTTGCCTGATTCAGTTAAAGTGTGTTTCCCATCTTCTAACGAGAGATACCCTTTCGACACACAGGCTTGAAGAAAATCGTCAGTTTTTAGCTTATGTTTCTTTGCGAGTTTAGAAGACGTAACTTTCGTTTCTTCAAAAACTGCATTTGATTCATCACTAATTGCAGGTTCAGCTGCGTCAGATGAAACCTTTTCTAGTGAAATCCTAACTTCATCACTAATACGAATAATACGTTGAGCTTCTTCATAAGAGTCTTTGTAAATCTCTGAGTCTTCATCTCTGTCGATGAAGATACCCATTTCATTATTATTTACTTGGCTGAACTCATATAGGTTTAAGCTAGTGATGATACAAGAGCTTTCGTTAATGTAGCACTTAGCGTGAAGGTTTTTACAGAAACTAGTACGGATGTAAGATAAACCTTTAAGCCAGTTAATCTCATCTGGTTGTAGTTCGCTTTTTCCATAAACAATTCTGATGTCGATTTTTAATCGATCTTTATCTTCTAGTAGCTCTCTGATTCGGTCATTAAGTTTCAAAAAAGGGCTGATGAGTATCAACCTTTCAGATGCATTCTTAATAAGTTCTTCTAAATAGTAGTTTGTAGCACTTGTGTTTAAAAACTTAGCCATTTCATATCCTTGACATATAAAATCTAACGCATACAAATTACGACGAGAACACAGTTAAAGCAAGTTGGTCATTTGATACATCAAACATGACGCACAATATCTGATTATGTTTGGTATGAAAGGCACAACCTATTGTTTATTCTGATTTTATCAATGCTATTAGACGTCGATGCACTGGTTTGGTCTTGTTAAGGCGATAGGCAAAATCAAAAACTAGGATGAGAAAAGTATGGTTTATCAATGCGAATTCAAAGTATAAATTACATTAACTAACACGACGTGACTCTTGTTGATAAGGTGACCATGACTGGTGCAAAGAGGTGTCTTGTTTGTGGATTAGCCAGTCCTCCTTTTTGGTCATATCAAGGAGAAAGAAGCCGGACTCATTGAGTTCGGTTTTTTAACAACAAAAAAGACTACAAACTAACTATTTCCCCATAGCATCCTTTTGTTCTTGAATGACGTTGCGGCATTTTCTAAGGAAGGCATGAGAGTTAATTTAGATATATCTAACCTATATAGAAGCTTCAATAATTCTTTAGCTTCTGACGACGGTAATGATAGACGAACGGTTGGAGGACGTGCGTAATTTAATGACTTCGAGCGTTCACTGATCACAGTTTCTTCCAAAGTCGGCCACCGTTTTTTTGCTTTATAAAAATGATTAGACGTGTTCACTAGGGTGAATAAACCTCGTTGCGCGCGTAAAAAATTGTTATTAACTTTGGGCGTCGAGATTAAGTTTATACTTTCAATATTTTTGATTATGTTGGTATTAATACAAAGAATGGAAAAATGAGTATCCGGTGCATTGTTTAACGCTGAATTAGCGGCGAAATAGGCAGCTACAAAAGGAGACTCAGTCCAATCTAATAAACGAGTCGGTACACCATGGTGTTGTGCCAAAGCAATACTAGGGAGAAGTTGGTGATCGAATGTATCATCGTCTTCAGTTACTACTCCTTTGAAAAGGTTGTAATCAATAGGAGTCTGTAAACCGATATGATCAGCAGCTTCTAGAAATAGATATACAGAGCGAATTTCTGCATGATTATGAAGTTTCAAGTATTGGCCAACATCACTTCGATTTACTGGAGATTGAGGCGTGAAATCCTTCAAGCTACTTTCGTCACGGTGAGCAGTTGGCAATAGAGACCAGGACTTGTTACCTTGTCCACGAAAAATATAGTTACAAACATATTTTTCACTCACATCAAATAAGCTTTTTGGGTTGAAAATGTTATCACCTAAGAGTTCATCAATAAGCTCTTTTGCTGATTCGTAAGTAATATCTATGTCGTACATGAGTAAAACTCTTTAAGTATAAGCCATTAAAATAGTTTCTAGCGAGAGTCTTCAGTTTTAGAAGTTCCGAACTTAAACTAACATGGTAAGTCTACTAGAGTTTTCTATTGACTAACAATCACTTATCTCTAGGCGTGTAAAAACTAGCGCGCAAGCTTGCAACTAGAGCAGGGCTATGTGAGTGCTGATAGATAGGTCGAATTTACCTCCGTGATACATCACGGGGAGTCACCGTGAAGAATATTATAAGGATGGATAACTTTCTAGAAGGGCAAACGTACATAAATAGGATGTGAATGAGTTCAAATTCTACCCAACAATGGTTGGGTGGACGACATATCTTTCTTTCGTTCCCCTTGAAAACCTTTCTTGGTGCCTATATATGCATATATGCAATGTTGCATAATTTAAAGGAGGTTTTTCCGATGAACGATTGGGATTACGTGAATTTTAGCGAAGTTCATGAAATGAATTATCATTTAGGGCTAGTTGGTAAATCGAAATCTGAAGACAACAGAAAGTACCTAAGAGATAACACTCAATGGACAGCAAAGAACAAGTTGGACAAAACACGCATTACACACACTGAGTTTAAACCCTTTGTTGTAGCCGATAAGCCGTATTTGCAAGATCCAGCTTAACGCGGGAATTGTAGATAAAGACGTCTCCCATGAGGAGGCGTTCTTCGTGACAACACAGCACTACTTGTTAAGCGTTTTGGTTCTATTCAGTTATATCCCCCCATAAATACCACTTTGAGTCTTATAATCTGAGTTAGCCCAGCTTTAACGCCTCTGGACACTTTCGAACTAGAAATTGTCACGGTAAACATTCTACCTATCAAGATTCTTGATGTTTATTAGCTATTGTCTTTGCTATTTGGCGAAATATCAATAACTAAAGGGATTGCAAAGTAAGTTGTGGGAAGCTAACGCGATAAGTAAAATTAGCGCTAACTAAAATGTCTTATTTTTGGCTAATATTACATGAGGTTACGTTAAATCTGGTTCTATTTATCTCTAACTTGAACCATTGTTGATTTATACAGATCAGTAAATGTTGGTTCCTCATCTCGATTATGAATGAACACAAAAACGGATCAGATAAACAATGTAGATAAGGGCAACTCGACAGCACCTTATGACTGTGAACCATGTTATAAAAATAATCCTTAATCTCCTCTTTCACTTTCAAAGTTGGAGATAAAGCCGAACCACTATTAAATCAACGAGAATATATAATGTTAGAACAATTAGAGATGATTCTTTTAAGCCTCAGTGCTGGGGTTGTAAGCACCCTAGTAGCAGTGCTAATCATCGGTGTATTCTTTGTAGCAATCTGGCTAGGAAAG
Source organism: Vibrio sp. F13 (assembly GCF_020806305.2). Classification (NCBI taxonomy): domain Bacteria; kingdom Pseudomonadati; phylum Pseudomonadota; class Gammaproteobacteria; order Vibrionales; family Vibrionaceae; genus Vibrio; species Vibrio sp. F13. The sequence continues at coordinate 962,331 of NZ_CP170176.1, forward strand.
AGAGGCAGAAACAGAGATTTCGTTAACTACGCACCAACACTTTTAACCACATTGGGTATATTTGGTACGTTCTTCGGGATTGTGCTTGGCTTGTTAGAGTTCGATCAAAACAATATCGAAACAAGCATACCTCCACTTCTAGCAGGTCTTAAGACAGCGTTCATAACGAGTCTGATGGGGATCTTCGCATCTCTATTACTTAAGACGCTCAGCACTATTCCTCTCTTCAAACCCAAAAAAGCGAAAGAGCAAAAACTTGGCGCGACACCGGAAGATATTCTTTCTGCAATACAGTCTCAATCCACAGAAACAAAGGCTTTGAAAGATGCTCTAGTCGGTAACGAAGAGTCTACGTTGCTTGGTCAATTCAAGATGATTCGCAGCGACATAAACGACAATGCCAAGCTATCCCGAAAGACGCTTGATGAAAGGGCCGAAACTGAAGAAGAGAGATTTAAAGAGTTTTCCACGAATCTGTGGCTCAAGATGCAGGAGTTTGCCGATGTCTTGTCGAAATCTGCGACAGAGCAGGTTATAGAGGCGCTTAAGCAGGTTATTACTGACTTCAATAGCAATCTGACAGAGCAGTTTGGCGACAACTTCAAACAGCTAAACGAGGCAGTGTTGCTTCTCGTTAGGTGGCAAGAAGATTACAAAAACCAACTCGAGCAAATGCAGAGTCAGTATGAGCTGGGCGTAAAATCAATTGCCTCTACCGAGTCTTCGGTCGCAACAATCAGCGAGCACAGTAAAGTGATCCCTGAAGCTATGATTCAACTTAAAGAAATCATGGAGGTCTGCAATCACCAAATATCTGAGCTTGAGAGTCATCTTGGTGCATTCAGGGATATGAGAGACAAAGCGGTTGAAGCCGTGCCGGAGATTCAAAACCAGATAGAGAATGTGGTGAGTAGTATATCTAAATCAGTCGAGACTGCTAATACCCACTATGCTGATATGCTCACTGAAGCCGAGAAAGGCATAAACAATGTCAGCGAAAAGCTAATAGAGAGCTCTGAAACTATCGGCAAGTCTATAGATTTGGCTGCAACTGAATTTACAGATAATGCAGCTAGAACGAACGAAAGCCTCAAGACAAGCTCCGACTACCTTCAAGACCAAACTGGAATTATCAAGCAGCACCTAGAAGACGCTGTTTCTGATCTGAATAACACTATGCGCGGCATGATTGAAATGCTAGTTACTGATGCCAAGCAGATGTCAGAAACGATGACCACTGCTAACCAGAACCTAGTTACCGATACCAACAAAGTGTCTGATGCGATTGTTAATTCGGCAGATAAGTTGCAACAGAGGTTGTCTGACGTTATCGACGAGGCATCAACTCAGCAAATTAACCAAGCTAGACGCACGTTCGAGGCGATGGAAGAGAGTATTCGAAACCAAGTAGGGTTAACTGGCGAGGCGGTAGATTCTCAGCTCAAGTTGATTGATGAGTCTATGCAGCAAGAGATTAACCGTGTCATTACCGAGATGGGACGAGCTCTTACTCAAGTGACAGGCAAGTTTGTAGAGGACTATGTGAAGCTGACTCAGGCAATGAATGAGATCGTTAACGAGCGAGTTGCCTAATGGACAAGATATTCGGTAAAAGCAATGCCGCTGAAGAGGAGAATGGAGAGCATTGGCTTTCCATCTCAGACCTAATGGCTGGCTTAATGATGGTGTTTTTATTTATCGCCATCGTATTCATGCTCAAGACTCAGAAAGAAAGCCAGAAGATAAAAGATGTAGCAGTTGCCTATCAAGAGAACCAAGTCGCCATTTACGATGCTTTAGTGAATGAATTCAAAGGTGATTTAGATATATGGGGAGCAGAGATTGATAAGGAAACTCTGTCATTCAACTTCAAGTCACCTGACGTACTGTTCGCAAACAACCAGACAAAGATTAAACCTGCTTACAAGAAGATCTTAAATCAGTTCTTCCCACGCTATATCGAGGTTCTTAAGCCGTTTCGTGACTCGATTGATGAAGTGAGAATTGAGGGGCACACATCTAGCGCAGGTCTTAGAGGCTCAACCAAAGAGCAGGCTTACTTTTACAATATGAGGTTGTCACAAGGTAGAACGCGCTCCGTTTTGCAATACGGTTACAGCTTAATGCCGGAAGAATCAGATTGGATAACTTCCAGAGTAGCTGCGGTTGGGTTCTCTTCATCGAGGTTGGTCAAAGTAGACGGGGTAGAAGACCCAGAGAAATCACGTCGAGTCTCGTTTAGAGCCATTACAAACGCTGACATACAGATAAAACAAATTCTTGGTGAGAACTGATGAAGTTAAATATCGACTTTGGCGCCCTGTATAAAGCTATTGCCCCGTTGGGTGCAGTGAGATCTGATTTTACCTTAACAAGGCGCTCAGACAATCTAGAGAGCGTTACTCGTGGTCTAGTTCAAGGCAAGGTACTAGGTAAAGACATTCAGTTAGATGAGATTGACGGCTCAAATGGTGTACTAAGTTACGACGGTCATCAGGTAATGCTCTACATACCCGACCAGGGGCCAAGCATAAGCGAAGTTATTAGTAACGGTAAGTGTAAGTCTGCAAGGCGTGTTCATGTCGCAGAGTGTAAAACAATAATTGATATGCGCGAAAAAGGGCGTTTTCACAATAGATATGTGGTGACAAGTCGAATTGATGGCAAGTTTCCGGTCTTTGGTCGTTCTTTTCACTCAGGTCAGGACTCAAAGGGTGAATCTGATTTATCACCATGCATTATGTGTATGAAGGAACTGAATGTAGAAGGCTATACTGAGAAGACATACGAGGAGCAGAAATCGTTCATTGCCAATTTCTCGTTCGTGAGGTTGTTTGAGTCATACAGTTCCCACTTCGAGACAATACCAACCTCTACTGCCGATTACTACAGTGGTGGGTACTCTCCTGATTGGGCATCGATATCATCGAGCTTCAGAAGTGAACTGAATTACACCTGTCAACATTGCAGTGTTTGCCTAAAAGATCACAAAAAGCTACTTCACACTCACCATGTTAACGGGAACAAGGCAGACAACAAGAGGGCGAACCTTAGGGCCTTGTGTGCTGACTGTCACAGGAAACAACCTCATCATGGTCACTTGTGCGTGAGCAACGAGACAACTTTGACCATCAACAGGCTAAGGGAAGAGCAGGGCGTTGTAACTCCGTTTGACAGCTACCAAGATCTAATGCTTTATGCCGATCCTGCTCTTGTTGGCTTGATATCAAAGTGTCAAAAGAATCGACTTCCCTGTGGCAAGGTTGGCGTAAGTAAGAACATAAAGGGAAATGAAGTCTCTATTGACTTGTGTTGGGATAATCAGAAAGTGGCGGTGGTGATTAATCACAAGAGTTCTAGAGAGCTTAAAGGCGCAGGATGGTCGGTATATACAGTTCAAGACGCATTAGATAGATTTGATTTGTTTCAAGGCGAGGTTAGATAGCCAATTCCTTTTTCATATTTTCACTCGACCCAGACCATTGGTTATCCGGATTCGTCTTTCGTACGCCCCTTTTCAACAAACGCTTGGAATGGCTTTTCCAGTTTCTCAGTCAGGCTGGTCATATGGCGTTGCTCTTGGCTGAGGGGCTCGCTCTCTTGTTGAGACTGTGTCGTGGACGTTATCAAGCCTTGTGTCTCACTAAAGTTCGCCGTAAAGCCAGGGTAGTTTGGTCGAATTTACCCCCGTGATACAACTCGGGGGTTAACAGCGAACAGCATGATAAGAACGGATAACCTTTTAGCAGGGTAAATTGACAGCTTAAAATTGCTTTTGTACCGGGCAAGGGTATTGTTCTTTGAGCCCCATCGCTAAGTAATAACCGATAGACCCGTTAATGCCTGGTTTACCGTATTTTTTAATATTACGTTCAATTTGGTTATTAATCAGCTCCATTAACTCTTCGGTTTTCCAATTCCGTAATGTTTCGCGGTTTACCTGGCTTTTCATTGGCAAGCAATAATCGATACGTTGATTGCGAGCGTCTAAGCGCGTGGTATACAGATTTATGGTATCCGCAGCAACACGAACACCGATCAATAAATCTCGATACTCAGGTCTATCCGGATGTTGATAATGTTCAACGTAGTAACGCATATCTGCAGGGTTCTTGACACTGATGAGTTGGTCAATTTCTGGAATTTGACTATTAGCACTAATAGCTAGGCTCAAAAATGAGAAACATGTGGTTAAGCCTAATACGGTCCATTTATTCATTACTAATCCTCCATTTTATACTGTGTATAATACTAGGTTGTTTTGATATCTCACTTGAGTTGCTCAATAATTAACCATTATTTATAGGTTAAGAACGGGTTTGATCCTACTCCTTCTTTGTTGGCTGCAAGGTTGATGGTGGCTCAACACGCTTGCTGGTGCCCTCAAATTGTTCACGTGTTTCATTCACGATTTGTGAGTGGTTGTCGGGGTTGTAATAACGCTCTGTGCCGCCGCGTTTCTGATGCTGCTCCAGCACCGTTTGACCGGTATTACCTAGAGCCTGGCCTTTAAATTGTTCCCCCACCATCGTTTGCCACTCGGCTTGGGTCGGCTCAGGGTTAAAGGCTTGTTCGTGCTCTTCTTGAGTGGGTACGCTGGCGAGCACAAAATCTTTAAACGTATCGGTTGTTTTAAATTCTTCCCAGGCATTCGCGCGGGCTTGACGAGCATCGTCGCCCTGTCCCGTTAGTATGAGTCCTGATTCGTCTTTCGTACGCCCGTTTTCAACAAACGCTTGGAATGGCTTTTCCAGTTTCTCAGTCAGGCTGGCCATATGACGTTGCTCTTGGCTGTTGACTTGACTGAGCGTATCGACCTCTTGTTGAGCTTGTGTCGTGGACGTTATCAAGCCTTGCGTCTCACTAAAGTTCGCCGTAAAGCCAGTGGCGTAAGTGCCCATCTCCGTATTACGTTCGTCGGCCGTGAGGCGGTTGCTCGCATCGATGGTTTGGTTGGCACCAGAGCGGTAGGATTCGATGGCGGCTTGCATTTGGCTTTGTTGTTCGTTGCTCATGCTGCTGAGCGTTTCGCGGTCTTCCTGTGTCCATTTTTGTCCCGTGGACGCGTTCACACTCCCATTAAACCCTACGGCGTCACCGAGAGCGCCGCTTGACAGTCCAGCGTTCACGTCATAACCGCCGTACGCAGAGTGTAAGAAGGCATTCGCTTTCTCATGGCTCCATCCGGTTGCCGCACTGACTTGCTCAGTGGCGGAGCTGACCTGCTCTAAGCCTTTTGATGCTGCAGCAGTTGCACCGTGTCCATGAGTTAAACCGTAACCTTGGGTTGAAGAATAACTCTCTTTCCAATCGGCCATCAATTGAGAGCCACTTTGTGTGCTTTGTGACAAGGCCGTTTGTTGTGTCGAGAGGTTGGATTGAGCGCTAGTGTGCAAGTCTTGCACCGCTTCACTGTATTGACTAGAGCTGGCGACATTCCACTGGAAATTCGACGCGGTAGGGCTAGTGTCATACACCGTTCTATCACCGTATTGCGTTGAAAGCAGACCGTCTTCGCTTTGAGTGGTACTGCCGTGTTGTTTCAGCAATGTCGACGTATCAAACTTATTGCCATTGACGTTGTTAAACGTGTGGGTCTGCATTTGCGTATTACCGTGGCTGATGTCACCACTTGAGGCCGCGGCTGAAGTACGGGCATTGGTTTGGTTTATCATCCCCGCCAGTTGGTAGTTTAAACTGCTCATCATGGCCGCCGCCCCCTTAGTTAACGCTAAGGCAATCGCGGGGGTGGACATCATCAAGTAACCAGTAATGGCGGCGTAACGTGTGTTGACGTAATCAATGCCGCTCATGTTCGAGAGGGTAATGCCGCGTAACCCTTGTGTCGCGCCCTGGGTCGCCCCTTCTAAGAACCACATCATGATCGCGTTGAGGATGGTGAATATCATTGGCCAAGTGGCCAGATAGAAAAAACTGCCCATATAGTTTTTAAGGACAGGTAACGTCATATGTGGCAGTAAGGCAATGATGGCAATGATCGCCCCAAAGCAGACAAACAAAATCACCCCTATCGAGTGCATCATCGGAATGAACTCTTTGGCTTGCAGCCCAATGTTGGCCCACATGGTTGTCGTTTGCATTTGGTTGGCGGTGTAGGCGTAGTTGGCCGCGATACCTCGGTGCGTGTTTTCGATGTTCCAGCGCGTCATGTTGATGACCATGTTCTGTTTTAAAATATCGACTGCGTTGTTACTGACCCCAATTAAATCTTGGTGACTATTCTCGATGGCGTTTCTTAAGAACGTTGATTGGATGTTGCTCTCTCGTCCCAAGATATACGCGCCCAGTTTATTCATGGTTTGATTGGCCTCTTCATCAAATTGTTGAGTGAGTTCAGGAAACGCGTCGCGGCAGGTTCTGTATTGACCCTGGGGGTTATAGAGCCCACGAATGGGGGACATCGATTTTGTGGCGAGAAAACCCAGCAAATCCGGTGCTTGCAGGATGTTTTGCATGGTGTATTTTTTGTTAATTCGAATGTCTCCGACGATGCAGTTGTGATAAAAGTCTTTCCAATAGCGTTGCAGATCAATGGTTTCGGCGTTGGCGCTACGAAGCAACGTGTATAAATTCGAACCAAACACCATGCCTGAGGAGCTGTAGCTTTCATCCTCTGTACTGCTAAAGACGATTTCAATGCCTTCGGTTAAGCCGTGCATGAACGTGGTGGCCGCCCAACCGGGTATTGCGACGATGTAAGGCACGTTATTCACGTAATAAATGCGCATAGGATTTTGCGCGTCATTGATATGGACGGTGGCTTTCATGCTGATAAGAAAAGTGGGGATAGCCAAGTAAATGAACATAAAACGCATCACATGTTTCGCGTCTCGAGACACAAAAAATAGGGTGGCACTGATGATAAAGGCCAGTTGTAAGGCGATTTCGATTAACGAGCCAAAGGTGTTGGTGGTAAAAAAAGTGGCGACGGCGTTCAAGGCTCGTTGTAATTGAGGGCCTGCGCCATAGAGATAAAAGTCTAAGGTCATTGGGGATCTCCTTTAATGGCCAAAGGTGAGGTTCGATAGGGTAGCGTCACTTGCCGATTGGCTAAGGAGCTTTCGTTTGCGTTTTAAGCGCTCAGTGAGGGCTAAGTACGCGTTCAATTTTGTTTTGTGACGGTCTCGAATGGTTTGTAAGTAATCCCTTGCACTGTTGATGCCTTCGAGAGTGCGATTGACGTCGGTTGGGTTAACCGAAGCGAGGTTGGTCATGGATTGATTGACGATCATCAGCATGTTGTTGAGATAGGCATGCAAGAGATCGGCGGCAATATTTTGAGCGTATAAATGGCTTTCTGGTTGTAGGTTGAGGTGCGCATCATCAATGAGCATTGCTAAGATAGGAATGTCACTGAGTTCAACAAAGCTCTTCTCTGAGTCGGTGATAGGTTGGTCAGATTGTAAGTGGGCATAGAGCGTATCGACGGTGTGGCGCACTTTGGCGTTAAAGGCTTGGCTTTCATTTAGGCTGATGGCGCTTAGGCTCATCGAAAGGCAGGTCTCGGTGTTGTCGCATCGATACACCTCCAAATCCCCTCCGGTCAAAAGGGCGTTAATGGCGGTGTCGTTACCCACTAACATGGCCGGAATGTAGCTTGGCGTCCCCTGCGCGTCGTAAATGACGGTGCCAGTGAGGCTTACGATAAACTCGGCGACCTCTTGATTGTCTTGAAGGTAAGCGCTTTTCATGAGCGCATCCCACACCACATTTAAGTTCACTTTCACTGCGTGCGCCGTGGCGTCATCGGTGTTGCTAGCCAGTGTGCTCTGGTTGGTACGGACGTTGCGACATTCGTGTTGCGCTTCTAACCAATCAGCGAAAGCGTTGCTTTGCGTGCCTAGGGTGGCGCAGGCATGTCGCTTGGCTTCCCCATCGGTAAAGGCCGCTAAACCAGAGACCGCCGATTGCGCTACTTGGCAAGAGTTCATCGAGGTGGTGAGGAACTGATCAGCAATGGCTTGCAGTTTGTCCCGATTCTCTTTGATGCTCGGCGCCCAAGTTTGCAGCGCTAAATCCACCGCGAAGGGCACGGCGTTGGCAATGACGGCTTTACCAAAAGCCACCAGTTGGTCAGAGTTAATATGAGAAAAGCCGCCCATAAAGGCGTCAATGCCACCGCACCCTGCGCTGACAGAAGGCAAGGTGATGGCGGCCAGTTGAATGTTTTTGATGTTGGTGCGAGCAAACAAACTGCCCGCATTATAGTAGGTGGCGGATTGACCCTGATAGGCACTTGGGTTCGTGATGTTGCTGTTAAAACTGCTGTCATCCCAAAAGCTGTTCATGGCGTCGCCCAAGCCGCCGGCATGAAGTGAACATGAAAGACTCATTAAGAGAGCCAGGAGGGTAGGTCGCGTCATTGTAAACTCTCCATGATGGCCACATCGGCGCGCAAGGCTTGGTAGCTCTTAAGCAGCTCAGTGTATGGAACATTGCCTTCACTCAAACGCACGTACTTACCATTGCTGACGTTGATTAAGAACGTGGCGGGCGTAATGGCGTTTTTGAGATCCCCAAAAAACGCAGCGGTGATGTCAGAGTTGGTCGGTATAGGCGTCGCGTAACCGGGGATGGGTTGTCCGTCAAAGGAGAAATCGTACACAGGTAGTTGAGTAGTTTGCTCTAGCCGCTTCATGGTTGGGGCAAAGTGGTGACACTCAGCGCACTGACTAAAATGGAAGAACACCAAGGCGTATTGGCCTGTCATCGCATGAGGGGGTTGCGCTTGAGTGAGGGAGGTTGAGGCGAGCGTCATCAGCGTACTCAACAATAACGTGCGGATAAAAGCGTTCATCGGGGCGTCCTTAAGTTAAAAGTCGCTGTCTTGGTAATTGGTCGCGACGTTGTGAAAGCGAGAGAGCAAGTCTTTTTGTGAAATGAAGCCGTAGGCGAGGGGCTTGAGTGCTTTGGTGTGGATATTGGCCAGCATTAAAGCCGGTGTGTAGCGCACCTGTACACGCCCTGTCTTATCAATACGGTTTTCATTAATCGTCTCAAAGGTCTGACCGTCTTTGCTGATCCCGACCAGTTCGATGTGGTACCGGTGGGCAAAGTCTTGGATTGAGGGTGCTAGGGTTTGAGATAAGGCGTCTTGCCCTTCGTAGATGAAGTAGAGGCCCCAACCTTCTTGTACCAATTGACGCACAGTGGCTTCGTTTTTGAGTTGGATACCTTGATAGTACGTCGCTCTTGCGGCTTGCTCTGTGGGGCGGTCTTTGGTGTACGAGTATTCGGGGTGTTCGTTGATGAGCTTTTTGAAGGTCATGCCCGTTTGCGTGGTCTTGCCATCGATGAATTTTTTCAGCTTCATCAATTTTAGATTTTTCTCTTCATCGGTTGGGTTAATGGTGGCATCGTTTAACGCTTCATCAAACGCGCGGTGGAACCATTGCATCTGCTCGGTGGCGCTCATCACGGTAGAGACGCTGTTGGGGGGGAGGCTCTCCTCCTCTTTGGGAGGGACTTTGGGCGCTTTGGTCTCGTTATACCAGCGCCACCCCTTGGGGGGCTCATCGGCGATACTGTGAAAGGCCAATAAAGCCAACAACATTAACGGTAGGGGTTTGATTGTTAATCGGTTAATTGAGTTGTTCACCGTTTTTGTGGATAAGTCCTTCATGGTGTGACCTCATTATTGCCAGAAACTCAGCATCTTGTGGGTGCGCGTGTGAAATAACGTCCAAAGTGCTTCATCAATGCCACGCTGTTGTTGGTGCCTCATCATTTCTTGCTTGAGCTGATGGAGTTTTCGTTTGAACAGAAGATGCCGAATAAGGGTGATGGCAAACCCGGTTGTCGACAGGGTGGCCACAAGTAAAGGGAGTAGGGGATCCATATCATGTCCTCATCATTGATTAAGTTAATGGCGATAAGCGCTGTGTAATCGCTCTTGGATTTCTGTGGCCGAAGGCAGGTTGGTGTTGCCGTGCATGTCGTCGTAGAAGTCCGAAAAGTCGAGGCGTTCAAAATCTATGTCTTGAAGCTGCTCGGGGGTAAGGGCGCCGCAAATGGGGTGTTTGGCGGTTCCCAGACTGATGCCAAGTTGACCTTTCGAGCCTTGCTCTTGGATGATGCGCGCCAATTTGCTATCAAAGACGCAGTAGGTCTTCTTTTCCCGGATACACGCGCCTAAGACCTTTTCTGCGCAATAACGGCCAAGGGCTATCGTAATGCCTTGCTCTTTGGCTTGACCGAGCGCTTTCTCTTCATCATTGCATTGGGCTATGCCAATACTCGTGCCCCAACCGCCGTCTTTACAGCAGTCGGCAAAACCAAAAGCGGCGTCTGTGCACTTCATGCCTTTGCCTGTAAATATCTTCGGTGGGTTACCCATACCGTCAGCGGCTTCTGCGAGCGCGGCTAAGGCTGAGGTGCTTTCATTAAAGCGGTTTGAAGTGGTCGCCATGGCTTCAAAGCAATCGCCATCCAGACAAAAGCTCTCTTCTCCACAGATTAATTGGGTGGCACTGCAGCGCCGCTGTGGGCAGGATTTATTGACTTTCTCCTCAATGCACACACCGTTTTGCTGGAGGCTGCAATGGGTTGACGTCGTGGTGCAATCGGCGGGCAGGACGTTGCACGTATTGGGTCGAGTGCATTGGTGCTCAACCCGATACTTCCAGCAATCAAGCGTGGTCGGTATGCCATTAATGATGCGGGTGGCTCGACCTTCAATGCATTGCTGGCGAGTGATCTTGCATGAGTTCATCAGGTTGCATTCTGTTCGCCAAGTAATGTTGTTCTTGATGCAGTTCCCTCCGGATAAGGAGAATCCGTTTGAGCAGCTCAAGGTGACTTTTTTCGTTTGTGTGGTGGGGCGACAAATCTGGTAGCGTTTATACCAGGATTCGTTACTTTTCCAGACAATGTGGTCGGTCTGTTTTAAATCGCCAAGCGTGTAGCCTTGGTTGGGAGAGACAACCTTCCCATCCCAGAAATACGTGGTATCTGACCCTGTAAACCCTCTTGTTCCCCCCGTTTGCCTCACGTAATTGTGATTATCGTGTCGGCATTGTGAGAGAGGGCGTTGGCAATTATCCCCTTGCTTTGTCCAGCCGGATGGGCAGCGGTAGATCACTTCACTAAGGCTCACGGAGGCGACGGGGACTTTGTCACACGGGACCGGGTTGTGAGTTGGTCGGTAGCATTGCTTTGCGATGTTATCAATGACGCATTGCGTGGCGTTGTCACAATCCACGTACTGATTAGACTGACCATGACTGATTTCATAGGCGTTCTCAATGCCAAGGGTGGCGAATCGATACGTATCATCGTTTGGGTCAATGGTGACACTATTATTGTCAAACCCCTCTTGTATCGCTTGAGCGTGTTCGTTGTTGCCAAACTCCGACGTGGATTGGTTTGTGATTTGTGCATCAGTCATCCCGGTTTCATCAGGCTGTCGGATTTTGCTTTCACACCCTGGATTATTGTCGCTGCAGAAGTCTGACAGGTTAAGCGTCATTTCTGAGTCATTGTAAGCCTCGTTCGGGGTGTTTTTCGCCCACTCCACGTTGTCGTAGAATGTGTTTTCTTGAGGGGCGGCAAGGGTATGAAGGGAGAGTAAGAGAGCAGCGCTGAAAGAGAGAAAAACAAAAAGTAGTGAAAAGGGCGAATTCAAGGGGAACTCCTATTGAGCACTTGTTTGGCGATGTGTCCTACATCGCCTTGGCTTAAAATCGTTAATGCGTTAGGAAGGGAGAGGTTGCCGTGAACCATGTCGTAATCACTTTGCGGGCAAGACGCTTCATTGCACGCTTCTCCAATGGCCACAAACACGGGGACGTGGGTGATGTTAAATTGACGAAACCACTGTGGACTGATGGCAAAACCGCTATCAATGGCCATTTCTTCGTCGTCCGCTTCTAACAAACTCAGTATTCGAGAGGCTGTCGGTACCATGCCTTCTGGCAGTACCCCACGTATCACGAGAGGAACCTGATATTGCTGACTTTGTTTGAGTAGCTGTCTAAGCGCGTTATCTGGCATGGAAAGCGACACAAACACCATCACACCTTGCGCCTTTTTGTTTGGATTTTCCTGAGGCACCCCAAGAACACTCGCCAGTGGCGAGTCTTGCAACACGTTATCGAGGTGTTGATTCATCGACAACGCTTCTTGCTTATGTTGCTGACCTCGTTCAAGAAAGGTGGTCAGTTCACTGTGATTGGTTGGCGCTGCAATGGTCTGCTCTTGCTTGGCAAGCGCTTTGAGCTCTTCTTGAGAGTAACCCTTCTCGGCTGTTGAGAGAGGGCTAACCAGCAGAATAAGTAACAGCCATGAGGCTCTTGGGCTAAATGACATCGTCTCATTTCCTTATAAAAATACGCAATTACGTTTTCGCCAGTTCACAAAACCAAAGTTACCGCCGGTGGTTGGGTTGTCTTTACCTTGCTCCCAAAGTGACGAGGTGGTGCCATAGGGATAACAATGAGCGGCATCACCAATCGGTGCCGACAATTGATAGCGATAGCGACTTTTCGGCAAGATAGGCTCTGGCCATTGGTAACAGATTGCGCCATCTTCGCCCCGGGTTTCCCACACAATGCCTTGCCTGTGCATTTTAAAATTAAAACGCTCTAACATCAGTGTGCCAACTTGAGGGCCGGTATGAGAGTAAGCGCTATTACCGGTTAATGGGTAGACGCTGCCTTGTGAGCCTAAACACCAAAAAAGCGCATCAAAAGGCAAAACGCGCCCGGTGGTGGTCGCCATGGCTTCGGTGATGCAAGAGAGCTGCGTGATGGGGTGGCCAAACAAAATGGCTTCGGGGTTAAGAATGAACGACATCTCATCATCATCCCAAAACGGGTCAAGCTCGGTGAGGTAGGCCACATCGAAATTATCCGTGGCCATGCAGGCGGCCGACTGCATCAGTTGTAGCCAGTAAATCACCGGATATTTGTACCAATGCACGTGATAAAAAGCATTGCCGCTGGTTTTGCTGCTTGAGTCGTGCTGCGAGCCTCCTATTTGTTGGCTATTGTCATTACTCAACTGCATCCCCATGTTGACCATGCAATAAGGGACTCGCGTCACGTCCACCAAGGAATACGGCTCCCAATACCCAATGTTTAAGCCAATTTGCATAAAAATGGGCGGGGGTTTAGGACAATAGGAGATCGGCATGCTTGGGTTGGCGGTGTCAGGGTATGTCGAGCTAATGAGAGGCACACTGCCCAGTGTCATAGGAAATAGGCAGTCCCAACAAATATCAGACAATGGATTTAAGAAATGCCCCGTACAAGCGGCGGATTGAGCTTGGGTTTGCCAAGGAAATAGGAACAAACCAAGCAGTAATAACCCATGGGATCTCAAGGTCTTTCTCCTTATTTTGTGTTCGTCGCACTCTTGTTTATGGTGGTGAACGGCGTCACATCGATCTCTGTGATCTTCCACCGCGCTCCGTCTTGTTCAATCAGAGCGGGAATGTGTGAGAGTTGAAATTGACGGCTGTAGTGACCTTGTTGGTCAAAATAAATTCGGGCGTCAAACTCCGTGGCGACGTTTTCTGGACTGCCGTTGGTGAGGGTCCATTTTATCGGCTTATCTGCGCGGTATTGTTTAGCCCAAGCGCGCTGGCTTGGGTCGTCACCATCAAGAAAGACAATCACATACGAGTAATCGAATGATTGTTTGGGAATGTCGACTGGCCAAGTGTCGGTATCAAAAGGGTTGATGACGAGGCCTTTAGCATAAAGGAGGTTACCTTGTGCATCTTTGATATCGGTGGCCAGCTTTAATGATGGGTCGATGTAAAAGGTGTTGGGCGCGGTGGTGGCGGTCAACCCTTTAACGGGAGGGGGTCTTCGCACGTTATTTTCTACGTTCTCCACAAACTGCTGTTGCATCTTTGCGGTTTCTCCCGTGGCTTCTAAGTGTGTCAATCTGCTGTTAATCCATTGCAACATGTCTACCTCTGCAATAGGGAAAAGTTCGCCTTGACGCCCAAATTGTTGACTAAGAGCGGTGGGGGCGATGGCAAGTAAAGTGAGACCGAGCACCTTTGAGAGTGCTGTTGGTTTGATGAATGAATGCCCGTGAACAATCATAAGATCATGACTCCTTTTTAAGCGCCTCAATAACGTAATGTTGGATCTCGGTGGTTCTATCCGGTGCGCCGCTGATGAGCGCGCCTGGCACGATAATCACGAGATGGTGCGCTTGCGCGTATTCTTTCAAGAGCCGCCTGAGTTCCGTATCAAAGGTCGCCAATTGCGCGCTGTGCTCCTGATCGCTGAGGTTGGCTTCAATGAGTTGGTCTTGATATTGCGCTAACGTTTGTTCGATATCGAAGACCACGATTTGAGGGGCGGTGTTGAGCTTGACGGCCATCAGCGTGAACATCATCAACACTATGGCAAACAGGGCACCGACAAGACGTGTGTGACGGATGGATTTCATTTGGCCTCCTTACCATAGATGAGGGTGTTGAAGATCTCAATTTCTGGTCCGTAAAAATGCTCTGCGGTTTGATTGACCGCATCCATGAGTGGGACGCCTTGGTTCATCAAGGTTTCACAGTACTCAAACTCATGCGGCTCTGTCGAAAGGCACGCACGAGTAAAAGGATCGGCAAACAAGCGATGAAAGGTCGTTACATCACCGGTTTTTAGCATGACAGAGCTGTAACCGGCGATGGAGGACTTTTCAAAACTCTTGATGACAAATTGCTCATAGGGTGAAAAGTGTGAAGGATTGTCTTTGATGAATTTCGCCAATCCACTGCCTTGACGCAGAGTGATGTGAATGTCGGAGTTATTGAACGCAGCGAGCGCTTCAGGTGTGCTGTAAAAATCCTCAATCCCTTGCGTCACGGTGCAAAACGAACCCCCAAATTTTCGGGCGGTGCGATAACCGGTATTGATGAATTCTTGTGCCTGTGCATTAGAGCCAGCCATCAGAGACCACGCCTCTTCAATGATGCACATCTTCGGCGTTGAACGAGAGCCTGAAAGGTACATCTGCTGAGTGATGCTCGACATCAGCGCAAAAATCACCGGTCGCATGATGTCCGAGGGAAATCCGTCGAGTTCAATGGTGGTAAAGTGGACATTGGGATCCAGCATGGACGGTTTATTGAAGGTGTCACCGTAGATCCCCTCTGAGCGGTATTTATTCAGTTGCATGGCGATATCAGAAAGGCGGCGATCACCGCCTTGTTTTTCGGCCGCCGCAAACAGCGCTTCTTGCACATGGTCAACCAACGTCTCGCTTTTGTGTGCCTGCCAAGCCGCAATGATGCAATCACCGAGGACCGATTTTTCAAAATCTCCCATTTCGTGTGTGGGGCAGGCCATGGTCGCAAAGAGTCCGGTGATGGTGTGCAGCGTTTCCTTGAGAGGGTTGACCTGTTCGCCTTTTTCATCGGTATAGTCATCCCCCATGGCAATGCGTTCCAGATGAGTGAATGGATTGAGGTAAATCTTCTCAGCCGTCATGTAGCGGCCGCCAAGCATCAAGGTGAGCTTTTTAAAGCTCTTTCCTTTATCTAACGCCCAGATTTTACCGTTCATGGCAAAGAGGGTTTCGGCGAGCTTTTGCACAAAGAAGGATTTTCCTGCCCCGGAGCCTCCGGTCAGGGCGATGTTGTAGTTATCTGAGCCACAATTAAACGGATTAAACCAAAAGGCTTGTTGGCGCATGGTGGGAAGCATCATGCCGCCACTGAAATTCTTTACGTCCATCACAAGAGGCAAGAGGTTGGCCACATTGCCGGTTTTTACGGTTTGAATGCGTCCAGCACGGTCGCAATCGGCCCAAAACCCATCGGTCATCATGAACGGTAAGGTCGTCATGAGCGCTTGGCTTTGCAGCATCGAGACGGTTTGTAAATCAATCCCGCCAGAGCGAAAGGCGTTAATGGCAGTAGTGCGATGCAGTCGCTCGGATTTTTTGTTGGTAAATAACGTCAGCGTCAGGTGCATGTATGCCATGCTGTTGATGCCATCCGACATTTCATCTCGAATTTGCTCGCGTTCGCTCTGCTCTTTCTTCGCTTGAGGGAAGAAAAATGCCATCGGGGACTTGAGTGTTTTTTCCAGCTCTCCAATGCGTCCGCCATTTTTGGTCGCAAAACTGCCCGATTCTTGATGGCGAAAATTGAGGGTCATGAGGTGTGGACATTGCACATTTTTGGCCACGCTCTTTAAGGACGCAAAACAATCGGGCAAGGCGTAAAGGCGGAAAGTTCGAGGTGTACTGCGTAAACCCAATGAAATGATCCGCGAGGTCACCGTTTGATGTTGGCGGTTACTAAAGCGAACGTCGGTGTAATGTCGGCGAGTTAAAAACTCGGTATCAGGAGAGAGGACTTGTTTGTAGATCAACGCTTCTGGTGCGTAGTCAGATCCGCGAGGGGCGGTTTGTGTGGGGTCAAAATTGAGAATGCCTTCGACGTAGTTGATTAAGCCTTCGGGGGTAAGCGGCGTGAGCTCCAGTCCAATTTGGGATAAAGTCGTGGTGAGCGCCTCTTTGCAATCCAACACACTATCAACATCGTCCGTACTGGAGACAAACAACCACGCGCTGTAATCTTTGATGTCAAAGTAATGCTTCTGACGATGAAAAAAGCCGTGGTGAGCCGCAAAGTTGGCGTAATCGGCTTCTTGTTTTGCTAATTCACTGCAAATACCCGCACGAGCGGATTTCAAGGCGGTATTTTGCTCAATCAAATGACTCACGTGGTTGTGGCCCATCATGGAAAAATGGTAATCCCATTTATGGCCAGGCGGTAAATCCATGATGAGACGGTTAAATGCCTCCACCATGTCGTCATTCGCCCCCGTTAAGACGCTCAATTTGAATCCAAATCCTACGCCCTTTTTGTTATGAAAGAGGCTGTGCTGCGCATCAAAAGTGCGGTAAGGCAGTTCAGAATGAAGGTGGTTATATTCACGTTTGGCTTCTTGATAAAAACCCTTTAAATCTTTTGAGACGCCCATGGCGTTAATCCTTCTTGATAGCCTGAACAGGGCGACCTGTCCAGGTAGACTCGTCTAACACAATGTAAATATCCATTGTGTCGAGGTAAGTGGTGGTGTCATCCGAAGTAAAGGGAAAAATCACCACCTTCCTAACCGTGTCTTGGGTTCGAATAGGATGGCCTTCACGGGTGCGTCTTGGCAGTAAGGCAAAAGGGTGGGAAGCCAGGACGTTAGCCTCGGCGACTTGTTGTGTTGTTGGGTGTGTCGAGATGTTGCGAATGTCATCCATGCTGGCGCAGCCGGGTATACCGCCGATTTTTTGGCAACTAAATTCATCTTGAAAGCCCGCAGAGCAACCTGCTAGTAGGCTAATAAGCAGCGCTGTGAAAAGTTTGATAGTCATAAAAGCCGACCTTAATTTAATTGTTGGTTAACTTCTGCCGCGAGAGGGTTGAGTGTGATGGTTTCTAAAAGGGTGTCTGGTTTTGCTTGCTCTTGCTCTTTTGTCTGATGATCAACATAGCGTTTGATCGCTTCCTCATCATCCAGAGGGAACCCTTTCGTAAAGACGATATTCACGATGCCCCCTGGATTGATTTCGATGAAGGGGTGATATAACTCGGCTAAGGCAATGTAGTAATCCGAAAGCTTACTCCCCACGTCCGAGGTGGCATTGCCCAATAAACTTAATCCCACATCCTTGCTGTTGAGGCTCGACGTTGAGCCAAGCGCTGAGGTTGAGGTGGTGCTGGCCAAGCCCGCCCCGGTCTCACCCAGTCCTGTTAAGATGCCTGAGATCCCCGCCATTTGGACGATTTTGCCGTTACGTAAAATCGAGGTGCCACGGATGCCATTGCGCCCAAAGTTAAAGACGGTGCCTTGAACGGGGATATCTAAAATTCGACCGTCCCGAATGCAGCTGAGGGTGTGAGTGCGCGCCACGCCGCGATTGGAAGAAAGGTCACCGTACACGCTCCCAATGATGGTGCAGTCTTTGAGGTGGCTCTTTTCTCCATTGGGCAACACGCCTTCATGCACGGTTTGAAACACGATGGGGGCGGTATCACTTTGGCCGAACGCCCCGGCATTGGCATCGGCGCCACCGGTGATTTTGGCGGTCACAAAGGTGCCCGACGGGACGTAATTGTCGACGGTTCGTTGGTACGCTGACTCTGAGGAGGCTGTCCAAAAAAAATCAAACGAGTCAAACGCTTGCCCTTGGTCATCAAACGAGGCCTTATCGGCTTTGCTGTATTGAAAGCTCTCTTTTTGCAGATCATTGGTGGCGTAAGAGGGTAAAGGTTTGGGAGGAAGTGGGCGCGAGCCAAACGGCGCAGGCTCTCCCATGACGGTGAGGTGACCGGCTTCCTTTGAGGATAGCGATTGGGTTGATGGCAAGGCGATGGTGCGCTGCGCTTCTTGATGTTGGCGTAATTCCTCGCGTAAGATCTCGTTCTCTTTCTTCATTTGCGAAATCGTATTTTCGTTGCTCGTCATCAAACGATCGACGTCTCGATTGAGGTTTTCCATCTTTTCTTTGACGTCTTCAATGTCTTGACCTTGTAAGGTCAAGGCTGAGCGGTTGTCTTTGTCGGTAAAATCATCAGTAATGATTTCCCCAAAATTGGGGGCTGACTCAACGACTTCTTTCGCAGTATCTAGCGAGGTTCGAGGTTGTTTAAAGGCTTTAAACGCAAAAAAAACTGCGACTAAGAGCGCAACGGCTAACAGGCTGAGTATTTGGTTACGCTGCTTACTTTGGTCATTGGCGAGCACTCCATCCTCTAAGTCTGACTCTCTAAAAAGCCACTGTTTCAATCGTTTCATTCGCGACCTCCTGTGATGATGTACAGATGTGTAGATTCACCTGGGGGTAAGGTATAACGGTCAAGTGAGGCGCTCCGACTGGCGTAACTGTAAAATTGCGCTTCGGTCAGAGTGACGGTGTCATTGGATTGGTTTTTAACTTGATAAATAAGCCCTGAGAAGGGGCGGCCTACAAAAAGGGTCTGCGGAATAATGGCCAGTGGCGACGTGTCTTTGGGGAGGGTTTCGGGGTCAATCGGATGGACACGAAACCCTGGGATAGGCGTCTTTGAACGCTGCCAATGTATCATTTGTTTGGTGAGTTGCCCCAAGGCCAAAGGGTATTCGAGATCTTTTTCAAAGACACTTTTCTCTGCAGTAGAGCGAAGCGGAATAAACTCATTCACCACCGCAGGGACGGCTTTAGGGTTGATAAAAAGCGAGAAATTTTGACCTTTCTCTGTGGTGACGTGCGCGGTAAAAGGCAAGGCGATGTTGAGTTTGACGGTAATAGAGCCCGATTGGTCTCGTTGATTGGCTTTAGCGAGACAAAACCCTCTAGGGCAATGAAGGTTTAATATCTTGTCGTCTTTCACTACTAAACGGTTGGTGTTGACCGAGGATAAGGGCAACACAATGGTATCATTTTGCTCAAAATAGTAGGTCTTTGCGTCAATCGTATGGGCGTGGCTCATGATGGGTAACAACAAACCAAAAAAAGCATAAATCAAGCGTATTTTCATAACGGTATCTCTTGGGCGATGGTGTGAAGTTCAATCAAGCCACTTGAGTAATCGGCTTGGAGTAGATACGTCACGGGCTCAGGGTCAAGTGTGCGCCCCGCGATGGTTTTGTTGAGCGTGCCTTTGACCCGTATTTTCATTTCATTCAGGTTGATAGACAGCGTGTCAACTTCAAAAAAACTGGTGACGTCGTTCTCGATGATAAATTCGGCTTCTCGCATCAACTTGTCTTGTAAGCCACTCCAGTATTTAGGCGGCACGTAGGTAATGAGTAAGTTGAATTGACGTTTAACGTTAGAGGGCGTGACATTAAATTTTAGGTGTATCCACCAATCGGCCATCATAGAAAGATACGCTTCATCAACCGCATCGCTTGAGATCGTAAACGCTCGGTCGATATGAGGTGGCACGAAGGTGCGCTTTTCCGCTTGGTTTTGGCTTAATAAAGCAAAACTCAACCCAGCGGTTCCTAAGGCGGTGATCAACACCACCGCGGTGAGGACGTAATTGATAAAGCGAGCCGCTTTAAGCGCCTCGCCGTTATGTTCATTGAGCATCAGTAAATCCAATATTTTTTTGTGGCGGGGGGCGTGCGTTTAAAAATGGTTTTATTCGCTGTGTCATCCCCATACCAGTGGATGAAGTGAATGATGAATTTGGGGCCGTGTCGGACTTTTAAGCTGCGAATGGTGAGGAAAAAGCCGATACACACGGCGACCGCGACCAACCGATTGATGTTGAACAACATCAAAAACAACAAGATAGAAGGGAGTATTTCATCGATTGGAAATCCGACTATTTTGACGTCGGTTTGTAAGTAGTTTGGAAAAGCGAAGAGGGTTTGTTTGTCTTGATGATCCATAGTGAAATAGGGCGAATAGTTTCGCGCTCTCCTTATGTGGTTTATAAGCCTACAAACCCTTTACCAACTTCCCAGAACACCACGCCAACGAAAAAGCCGATGATGCCACCCACCCAGTTCTTTTGCATGATGCCCACGATGATGCCGCCAATCAGGCCTGCCACCAGAATGTAGAACTCGCCAGAAGACCCCGTCCCTACCGTGTTGGTCACGGTATCTTTACCACTGGCAAAAAGGTCATCGGCGTAAGCGGGTGACGCACAGGCAAAGTAGACGGCCAGTAGCGTACAAAAGTGACGCCAATACGTAAGAGGAAGGTTGAAGCGTGAGGTTTTATCTTTCATGTGGTTACCTTTAAATGTAAATAAAAGAGGCACGACATCGCACCGCTTTTATCAAAAGGGGTGTCGTGCATCTGGTGGGTTGAAAAATGGACGTTGTTAGTTCCCCATATTTTGGGGAATGCTTTGGGCCGCATGAGTGAAGGTGTTGCCGTTGAGCCCCATGGTTCTTCTCGATTACATTAAAGGCAACAAGGAAGCGTTTACAGACTTCAAACCGCGATTGCGACAGACGTGTTGTTTCCAATTTTGAGGGGTCATGATCGTGTTCTTGAGTTTACGATAATGTTTTTTGCGAGCATTTTTTGATGGTGGTGGTGTGAGTTGACGGACTGATTGGGTGTGTTTTTGAACCGAAACGAAATGAACGCCCTTCCAATAGAAAGGAAAGGGGAGGCGGTCAGTAAAAGGCAACAAAGCAGCAAATGCCATGTATTCACGCCCGACCGAGCCCAGTTCTTTGAAGCTGACAAAATCCCCTTGTTTAACAAAGCGGTCCAATAAATTCCCCGCCTCATTTTTACGACAATATCCGTATACAATTTGCATTATTCAAACTCCTTTTAAGGACATTGTTTTGCTCTTTTAAAAGAACAAAACAATGGGCTCTCTCTCAAGAGCCGTGCTACAAACTGGCTTGTGCATTCTTGTAGTAGAATGCGCACACCCAAAGGATGTGGTGTCTGGTATTCCCAAGTAACTCTGTTGAACCACTCAACCAGCGTGCTTAATTGAGTAGAAAAACAGCCTTGGACGTCGCCCCAGGTAAGGCTCCTGAACTTTTTAGGCATATTACGCAGGCCTGCGCCCATCTGCGGCGCTTTTTGCAATAGTGAAGGCAGCCACTCTTACGGTGATGCGGGTGTTGGTATGCAGATGGAATAAAAAGCCGACGAATGTGTTTTTCGACTTTGATCTCAAAGACTGCGATATCAACGTAGTCAGTATGAATCAACATCAATGGGGATGACAATGTTTGAAAGCATCAGCAACGCACAAGGGACTTGGTTTTCGACCTATCGTGAAAGAACGGGCCAAAAGGGTTTTCTGACGTACATGTTCTGATGTGTAAGGCGGGAATGGTTCGTTATCCCACAAGGGGACCTTGGTGGACCACTTTAAGTAAGTGATGCCACAAATGAGCAAAGAGTGTGGTTATCTTCTTTACTCCCGACGTGTTCGTTTTATGGACTCAAATAGGCTAAACCACGAGTATTAGTAAGAGCATCTTTTCGTTGTTGACTAAGGTAAGCTCCGTGATGTTTTTAGCTGAGCGCCTCACTAACCCGCTCGTGAGTATAACCATAATCTAAAGCCCAGCGATGGAGATCTTCAATCGACATAGGTTTAGCGTAATAGTAACCTTGATGTTGAAAGACGCCTCTTAATAAAAGCCCGTTAGCTTCAAGCTTATTTTCAACCCCTTCCGCTACTAGATTCATTTCTAACTGCTTAGCCATTTTAATATACCCATCGAGAACAGCGGATTTTCCTTCATCAATGGAGCGTGTAAACATTTTGTCTATTTTGATAGTGTCAATATCGAAATAATGCAAATAGGAGTTTCCGCCATAACCGGTACCTGCATCATCAAGGCTTATTTTAAGTCCTAATGTTTTGAGTAAGGCGAGGCGCTGACTGGCAAACGCCAAATTTTCAATCGGTTGGCGTTCTGTCAATTCAAGCGTCAGTTTTGAGTAGTCGTGCTGAAACCGCTTTAAATAGTGGTAAAAATCGTCATTTTGTAGGTGCAGAGGAGTGATGTTGACACTGCAATAAAACTCAGCGTTTTGACTCATCAAAGACGATAAGTCGCGGTAAATGGTTGTAATGAGATTTTCTGTTGTTGGAATGATATCCCCACTTTGCTCTAGATAATGGATGAACTTGCTTGGTTCTATGACGCGGCCATCAGAGGGAAGCCATCGGAGTAAAGCTTCGACACCGAGCATTTTACCTGTTTGTGCGTCTACAATGGGTTGATAATAGGGGAAAAACTGGGCGTCTCGAACCGCTTTTTGAAGAGCAATTTCTTTTTTTGCGTGCCAATAGGAAACACATAACCAAAGAATGGTGAGTGAAATCATAAAGAGTAAAGTGGTGACCGGCCACAAGTTTTGCTTAAACTTCGAAAGCACTCGTGAGGCAGAGACGGAGGATTCAAAGGTAAGAGGAAGATAGTTTGAAGCAACTGAGTTCGAGTACAGGCGATCAGCATTGGGCAAACTGCCTATTTCAAGGATAGTGTAATTTTCTTTTGGTAAAGATAAACGAATAGAGCGTTGATGGTCTAAATCATTTTCAAGGAAAAGGTATTCCGTGCGTAATGGAAAGAGGAAGCCATATTGTCCATTCGAACCGTATAAATAGGGGGGATGTTTTGGGGTTGTGGAGAGAGAATAAATCGCTAAACGCCACATTTCCCCTTTTAATTGTGTACTGAGTAAGTTCTTAAAATTACGTTGTTCAAATTGCTCAACGCCGAAAGGAGAGCAATAGGTATAAGGTTTCTGCTTATCAAGATTAACGATGGGTATCGACATAAGTAGATGCGACACATAAAGCTTCTCTAACTGCTCTATAGTGTCAGTGGAGCATTCACCGCTAGCGACGCTGGCTTCAGAAAGAATGGGTTTTTCAAGCCCATATTTAATCGCAACAGAAACGATTTGATCGAGGTAGTCGACGTCATGCTTAATTTCATTATGAACTTGATAAAGACTGGTTGCTAATGAAGCCAATAAGCTAAACAACAGGGCCAATAACATAACACCAGTCTTATAGACCCATTGAGGGTGGGGACTGAATA
The DNA here is from genome assembly GCF_020806305.2 of Vibrio sp. F13. Lineage (NCBI taxonomy): Bacteria > Pseudomonadati > Pseudomonadota > Gammaproteobacteria > Vibrionales > Vibrionaceae > Vibrio > Vibrio sp. F13. The sequence goes on from NZ_CP170176.1 coordinate 985,841, forward strand.
AGCGGTCTAACCAAGGGTGTCTGGAGCGCATACTTAACTCTTTATAATTATAAATCCAACGAATTGTGTTGAGCTGTGAAATGTTATTATGCGGTTTAATTAACGTTAATTTCTATAAAACCTTTTAATCTGAAAGGGTAAGATCATAAAAGTGGAAAGCCGATCACTCTTTGTTAGGAAGTTTCAATTTTTAGGTTCTAAATCAAGCCTTAAAGAAAACACTGACCGTAATCTTGGGCCGCATTAAACATATGGCTTAAATGTAAGGCTTTCTTTGTTAAAGGGTCATATTTATGACAAGCAAAACAGCCCCTATCTTCTTTAGGATGCACTAAAGCAAACCATTGAGGGTTTTGGACATAGGTCTCCATTGTACTGTTTGATAATAACTTCGAACCCCCTATTTCATTTTTCCAAGAGGGAGGCACCTCTCCTTTATTTAAATCACTCTCGTTTGAGACTGTCCAAGATGTGCCCACAAGGAAGTAGTTAGACCAAACAGATTTACGTGATTGGTAATAATCTGACATTGCCTCGTTAAGCGCTTTTATATCTTTAGCTACTTCAGTTTTCGTTAAAACACCAACCCCATAGGGTGTTTCTCTACAGACTTGAGTAGGTTTACCAGGGAAGTAAGTATTCACTTTCTGAAAGGACATTGGGTTGAAAAATGTCCATTTACCTGATTTTTCAAAATTTGATAGGTTAGGAACATCAGCACAATCAGGAGCGTTTTCCTTGTGTTCAAATGTGGTCCAAATGAATTCAGGATGATTCCTTGTTTTTCGCACTACATGAATCCCGACCAAGCCCATTAGAACATTACTCCTTACTGCCCCGTCGATCTCAACATCTCTATGAATAGTGAAAAATTTTTCAGGGTTGTCGTTATTAGATATTAATTTCCATGAGGTTTTTACTTCAGTGGAGCCTGGGGATATTTCAAACGGTGTTTTCCCACTGTCAATATCGGCGACACATTGGCTATTGTTTAATCCGTGTTTGACGATGTCATTGTAGAATTTTTTATTGACACTTTGTTGATAGAAGACCGGATTGCCTTCTTGATCGTTCAATGGGAAATTAGAGCCGGCTTGAAGGATCTCACTTTGTACTAATCCTTGATCACCTTTATTGTCCCAACTATCGGGTATCTCTTTAAATATTCTGTCTTTCGGCATCATATTCAAGAATAAATCCGGTGTCTTGTCACTGGTATAATAAGCAAAAGATTGCCATGCAAACTGCATAAAACTGCAATTAATATCGGATTTACTCGTTTCTGTAGGCTCTTGAGGTAAGGAAGGGTAATCAATCCAAGAGGAGTTGCCAGTACAGTCAGGGGCTTCTAACTCTAACGATTTTTTATCTCTAATCTTATTTTCGTAAGAGTCATTCGATTGAAAAGCTTCCCCTATAATTTCTGTAGAATAACAATGTATTGGTGAGAGGAAAAATGAGGAAACTATTATTTTCTTTAAACAATTCATGATAATTATTATCATTCGTATTTGTATGGGTGGCTAAAATTACAATAGTTACAAATAAAATGAATCTAAATTAGTTAATAATTTAGTGTGACTCTGGAACTGCGTGTGTGCTCTGGAGTTGTTTTTGTCTCGATTCTGTCTACGTTCATAGGTGAGGCAAACTGATTATAAGAACCGCGCTCTATACAATATGCAACGTTATTAAACGTTTGACACCGATCTTCCACATCGTTAATCTGTAACGGCACTGGCAAAATCCAGTGTCGGGATTAGTCCCCCGCAATATACACCCAAGGCGCATAGACGCTAGCTTTTGCTGGTTTTTTATGTGCAGCTTCAGCACACCTGAACATAGTCGTTTTACTTATAAAACGTACTATCAGCATTATGGTGGGCTGGGCGAGGCAGCTTCGGCTGGCCGTAACCTTGGGAGCGGTAGGACTAACCTTGTTCAGCTCACCACCCGAAGATTAGTCCCTTTGTGTGGTGATTTAAAGATCATCCCCAAGGAGGCAACCATGCCAAATTTAACAATCTTTTCAAAAGATATCCGCGTGCTAGATGACTTGTACTCATTAAATGATCTACATAAAGTGAGTGGTGGGCATCAAAATCATAAGCCTGTTCATTTTCTTAAGAACAAGCAAACTCAAGACATAATTGAAGAAATTGAGCAAAGTAAGAATTCTTACTTTGACCAAAATACTAATTCTCACTTTGCTGTAAAAACTAAACGTGGCGGCAACAGTGCAGGGACGTGGGTATGCAAAGAATTGGTCTACTCATACGCAATGTGGATTAGTCCAAAGTTCCATCTTAATGTCATTCGTGCTTTTGACAGTATGACAACAAACCAAGATCCAGCATTTCCTATTCCAACCGTTCCACAAGACCTCTCCTTAAACGACTTATTCTTTGAACTGGCCAAGGCGAAAAACGTAACAACGCAAATTGTACATGTGCACTACAATTCTGTATTCAATACTAATGCTTGGTCACAAGAGCATGGCTTTGAACATGCATTGGCAAAAAGAGTACTTAAACAAGACTTAGAAAATGAATTGCGTAGTCAAACCCCAGAACTGCAGTTACTTAAGCAGCAAGCGCGAGAACACGACCTAGCATTAGTGGATGAAAGTGAATACCAAAGCTTTCAAGGCCGAATGCAAATGCAGCAAAAGCAAATCGAGAAGTTGGTAGATGATGTAATGGCGTTAAGTCGAAATCATAGTGCGCTAACAAGACATATTTTGTGATAAGTATTACTAATATTTAGTAACTCAATGGGAGAGTGATGAGTTACTTGAAATCTACTATAAATAACGCATAGAGACTGTAATTCTTATGGTTGGTTAGAAGCGGCATTAAAGCAATCGTTAATGTATAACTTTAACCAATCAACTAAATAGTATGGGCAATCAAAGTTATCTGATGTCGATACGTGCGTATATTTACTGAAAGCCACTAAATCGAACATAGACAAAAGGTTCATCGCGGATTAGCGGGAACCTTATTTTTTAGGTTTCTGGTTTTTATCTGATAGCTCAAAATATGTCGCCATTTTGTCGCCATTGTCAATTTTGATTTTTTTTAAGCTTTTGTTTTTAAATGACTTAATTCGCCATTGTATATAATGGCTTCATTGATCCAATCTGGCCTAGATCTAACACCAATCATTACTCACCACTACAAAGTGGACGATTTCCAGAAAGGCTTCGACATGATGCGCTCTGGTATGTCAGGTAAAGTAATTCTTGATTGGGAATAAGCTTTAGCTGAGTAACAAGATATTAGAAAGGCGACAGTTTTTACTGTCGCCTTTTTTACATCTCGGAACTCAAGAAAATGGGCGATATGATCAAGGTTCAGTTGCCCATTTTTTACAGCAATGAGTTGTTAACCCAATGCAGCAGCCTGCATGATTAGGCCACAGATGTAAGCGCCGTATGTACCGAGAGCGTAACCCAATACCGCCATTAGGATACCTACTGGTGCCAATGCTGGGTGGAATGCAGCCGCGACGATAGGTGCCGATGCAGCGCCGCCTACGTTTGCTTGGCTACCTACAGCCATGAAGAACAATGGTGCACGAATTAGCTTCGCCATTACAATCATCAGAAGGGCATGAATAGTTAACCATGTGATACCAATGAAGAAGTAACCTGGGTTGTCTAAGATAGCTGTCACATCCATTTGCATACCGATAGTTGCAACTAGGATGTAGATGAACGCTGAACCAACTTTAGACGCGCCGCTGTGCTCAAGGCTGCGTGTAGATTTGAAGCATGAAGCGATCAGCGCGAACGTTGTCACCATTACGATCAGCCAAAAGAAGCCAGATGTTAGGCTGTATTTCGCAAGCTCTGGCGCGTTGGTTGAGATCCACGGTGCAATCATGTCACTGAATAAGTGAGCCAAACCTGTTAAACCGAAGGCAATTGCCGTGATCTTCATGAGATCGGTTGTGGTTGTTGGGCGAGCGTTCTCTTCTTGGTACTTAGATACCGTCTCTTTTAGCTCTTCGATAGATGATGTATCTGCTTTTAACCATGCATCAATCTTCTTCTGGCGACCAGCCATGATAAGTAACACTGCCATCCAAATGTTCGCACAGATAACATCAACCGTAATCATTGCAGAGAAGAGTTGGTCATCAACCTCGAACACTTCTTTCATTGCTGCTTGGTTCGCACCGCCGCCAATCCAAGAACCAGCCACAGTTGTAAGGCCACGCCATACATCGCCAGATACTAGGTCAGGGTTAACTTGGTCGATAATCAGAATTGCCAAAGGGCCACCAATGATGATGCCGACAGTACCCGTTAGGAACATGATGACGGCTTTTGAGCCAAGACCGAAGATTTTGCGTAGATCAGCTGAGATGATCAGTAGAACGAGTGCGCTTGGTAATAGGTAACGACTTGCAACAAAGTACAGCTTTGAGTTTGATGCGTCGATGATGCCTAGGCTGTTCAATAGAGAAGGAACAAAGTAACAGAGCAATAGACCCGGAACGAACGAGTAGAATTTTTTCAGTGCGCTATTTTGGCTACTTTCCGTGATAAAAACACCGCCAAGAATAACAGCTAACATGCCCATTATTACAGCATCATTAGTAATCATTATTATATCTCCTTTAAGGTGAGCGCAAAGGTCTCACTTTTTTGAATTGCAGGACTATACCGACAACCGCCATTCGTTACAAATTGTAACGATAGACATATTTTGAAATGTTTATGTTAATTTTGATGGTTTGAATTTGTGAATGTCGTGCGTTATTTATTTGATTGATGAATGAATCTGTTAGGGGTTTTGCGGCGTATTTCGATATATGCAATGTAATTCAAGCCTTAGAGAGTGGTCGCTAAGAATTGGGTGGGTGCTTGAATGGTAGGAATGAGTGCATATATAGCCATGTTTTTGGTGTGGTTTATGCGGGGTGGGAATGTTTCAATAATGTAAAAATCGAATCCACTTTTGCCATGTGGTCAGAAATTAAAAATTTTAGCTAGATCACACAAATCTTTCGGATTAAGAGTTTCAGCACCTGATACTTGTGCTCATTTGAGGTTTTGTCGGGGTTAAATGAAAGAAAAAGCGGCTCAAATAGCCGCTTTTGATGGTTGAATAGCATGGTTATCTAGAGCTGTAGTCTAGATTCTGCTTAGGACTCCTCTTCCTCAAAGCCGTCTGCATAACCTTTTGGCGGTGGTGTCCAGCCACGTTCGGAGCGAGAATGCTTGTCTGAACGGTCTTTTTTCATGTCTTCTTTCATCGCTTCTTCCAGGTGAATGAAGATCTGTCGGTAGTTATTGTCGTAGCGTGGATTTTCTTCGGCTTCAGACCAAGCTTGATAAAGCTTTTCAGATTTACGACTTTCGACACGTTGATACGTTGATTTTTGCTGTTCAACAAAAAATGGATGATGCCCAAGAGAACGCAAGGCTTGTGCGCCCATCTCAAGTGCTGAATGGTACGTTTCTGATTCCACAAAATCGGCGCCGGCTTCTCTTAAGCGATAGCTATGACCACGGTCAAATGCACGCGCCAAGATTTTAACTTTTGGATACGTGTGTTTTACGTACTTCACTAATTCGACGCTAGAATCTTGATTATCGATAGCAACAACAAGCATCGCGGCTTCTTCGATACCCGCGGTATGCAATAAGTCGTGACGAGTAGCATCACCAAAGTAAGATTTAATATTGATGGAGCGTAATAAGTCCACTTGGTTTGCTTGATGATCCAATACTACGGTATTGACGTCATTTGATACCAACAAGCGGTTTACGATCTGACCAAATCGGCCGATGCCTGCAATGATAACGGTACCTTTCTCTTCTATTTTGTCTTCTTCTCGATCGTTCGATTTTTGCTCGTAACGGGGCAGAATGACTTTATCAAACAGAATGAACAGACCAGGAGTTAAGAACATAGAGAGGGCAACAACCAGTGATAGTGTTTGAACAATATCCGCAGGTAATACATGGTTCTGTGCTGAGAAGCTGAGTAGTACAAAACCAAATTCCCCCGCTTGAGCCAAGCTCAATGTAAATAGCCAGCGGTCGCTGTTTTTGATTCTGAAGATTAAAGCCAGTGTAAACAACACCAAGGCTTTCAGCGCCATCACGCCAAGAGTTAAGCCAATGATGAGTGCGAAATCGTTAAATAGAACGCCAAAGTTGATACCTGCGCCTACCGTGATAAAGAACAATCCAAGCAATAACCCTTTAAACGGGTCGATGTTAGATTCCAGTTCGTGCCTGAACTCACTGTTGGCAAGTACCACACCTGCTAAGAAAGTACCTAGGGCAGGCGACAAACCAACAAGGCTCATTAGCGCGGCAATACCAATCACCAACATCAGTGCAGTTGCAGTGAAGATCTCGCGTAAGCCAGAGCTCGCAACAAAACGAAACAGTGGCCGACTTAGATAATGTCCACCGACGACCACAATCGCAATTGAAGCCGTAATAACAAGTCCGTATGCCCAACTTGGCAAACCTGCAACTAAACTGAGTTCATCATGGTGTGCAGCGGTTTGGGCGGCACTTTCTGCCAAAGCAACCAATTCAGGAAGAGCCAACAAAGGGATGAACGCCAGCATTGGGATAACGGCAATATCTTGGAACAGTAGGACTGAGAAAGCGTTCTTTCCGCCTTCTGTTTTGGATAGCCCTTTTTCGTTAAAGGTTTGGAGTACAATCGCGGTAGATGACAGTGCGAAGATCAAACCGATAGTCAGTGCGATCGTCCAAGGCTGCCCAAAGAACAGAGCAATACCCATTACAATCGCGGTAGTACCACCAACTTGCAGGCCACCCAGCCCCATAAGTCGGTTCCTCATTGCCCAAAGCATCTTAGGTTCAAGCTCAAGGCCGACTAAGAACAGCATCATAACCACACCGAACTCGGCAAAGTGTTGGATCGTTTTGGTCTCTTCACCTACCAGACCAATGATTGGGCCAATCACAACACCAGCAATGAGGTAACCCAATACAGAACCAAGGCCAAGTCTTTTGGCAATAGGCACGGCAATAACTGCTGCGACTAAGTAGATAAATGCTTGTAGAAAATATCCCGTCATTATTTAACCTCTGCCATTAGTTCTTCTACGTAGTGGTTGAGTTTTTCTGCTTTGCTGGCTTTCTTGATATTGATCTTGCCAGCAACTAACGCCTCTAACAGCACTTTATAGCTATCGACATGCTCTTGAATGCGGTTTTCTTCCAAAGCGGTACGCGAGCCAAATAACGCAAAGGGCGCGAGATAGTTCATCCCGCACAGAGAAGCGGTTTGTTCGATTGGGTGAAGCAGTTCTCGAATCGTGAAATGGTTGTAACCATCACTTTGGTAGGCATCTTTTTTACCTCCTGCAGTAATGCTACATAACAATTTCTTACCCTGTAGTTCATTGCCTTCGGCGCCGTAGGCGAAGCCGTATTCAAGAACAAGGTCTTGCCACTCTTTAAGAATTGCCGGTGTTGAGTACCAATACAAAGGGAACTGAAAAATGATGATGTCATGGTCTAACAGGCGTTTCTGTTCACGGTCGATGTTGATTTTAAATGTCGGATACTCGGCATAGAGATCGACACAGGTAACACCGTCAACGCGTTTGGCTTGTTCAAATAAGGGTTTGTTTGCTTCAGAACGATGTTGAGAAGGGTGAGCGAATAGCAGCAAGACTCGATTTTTCGACATATAGCCCTCTTTGTCCATTAACGAATAATATTTATTGGAATTATAGATATACAATAATAGAAGAATGGTTGAACAACAACGAATTAGCCCATACTTATCTATCTAGATGCGTGTGTTTTTAGGTACTTAATTATATAAAACATCCGTCAATTTGAGTATTTCTGGCACAAGCCGCCGATGACTGAGTAAAACTAATTATTCACGAATAGTAAAAGCGAATATGGGCATTTTATGTCACCGTTGGTGGGTAACGTAAATAATCCAATAACCCTACATAGAACGATAATGAATAAAGGAAAAACTATGAGCATGGACTTGCGTCAACAATGTGATTTGTTGCTTTCCGGTCACCTAGAACCGACTCCAGCACAAACATTCGCTCAGATGGCTGAATGGTGTGAGACACACAATGTGAGCCATGATAGCTACGGCGATGGTGAGTTTATCGAGAGCTTCGAAAACAAAGTCGCGGAACTGCTAGGTTATGAAGCGGCTGTATTTGTGATTACTGGCACCATGAATCAACCAACAGCATTAGAAATTGCGTGCCAAGAGAAAAGAAACCCAGTAGTGGCGATGCATGAATCGAGTCATATTATGCGTCATGAACGCCAAGGGTATCAGCTCCAAAACCGATTCAACGTACTTCCCGTTGGCAACGTATTTCGCACTTGGAATGTTGATGACTTAAAGGCGTGGCCTGATGAGATTGCAGCCGCTCTATATGAATTACCCATGCGTGAAATCGGCGGCCAATTACCAGAATGGGATGAGCTTGAAGCGATCAAGCAGTACTGCAAAGAGCAATCGATTCACCTTCATATGGATGGTGCCCGCTTGTGGGAGTGTGGCGCGTATTACCAAAAGCCATACCGCGAGATTGCTAAGGGGTTCGATAGCGCCTATGTCTCGCTGTATAAAGGTCTCAATGGCCTTGGTGGTTCGCTACTGTTAGGCGATAAAGCTTTTGTAGCGAAGGCATCGGCGTGGATGAAGCGCCAAGGTGGTAACGTGTATCACCGAACGCCTTATGTGGTATCTGCTGCGATGCAGTTTGATGAGCGATTAGAACTGATGCCAGCTCTGTATGAACGCACCAAACAGGTTTATCAAATATTACAAGATTACCCTCAGTTCACCGTTAATCCGCAGCAACCGCAGGTCAACATGCTTCACCTATATTTACCTGTGAGCTATGAAGACGGCATTATTGTGAGAGATAACATAGCGAAGAAACACAAGATTTGGATAGGAAACCCAGCGATCAGTGAGTTGCCAAACCAATGTAAGATTGAATGGTATGTAGGGGATAACCTACTAAATTTGCCTGATCATGAGCTGATAGACATTCTAGATTTTATTAGCGAAGAGCTGATTTGATTAACGAAGAGCTGGCTGAAGAAGAACTGATCTAATTGGAACTGAAATGGATACAGGAAAGGGTTCTTATATCCATTTATATAGCTAGGATGTCCGGCTCTGTTACATATACTGGTTGATGTACACATCAACTAAGAACATGAACACTGGAACAGTGCTGAGAAGTCCGAAGAAGACGATTGGCACCCAGTTTTTCATTTTCTTTTTAGGTTGCTCAGTGTTATTCATAAATTCGGCCTTAAATTCGTTGTTGAGTCTGTTTAGCTTTTTGGTACTAAAAATCTAAGTGTATGGTATCAAATAAATGGGTTTAGCCCTATGTAGATTTAGAGAACCGTGGTGTATATCAATCACATAAAATGTAAGTGATTCATAAACGGTTCATAAAGGTTCAACAATAATGAACCTATTACAACAATCATTGCCTTACTCGGCATATTAAATAAATAGCATTCAAAGATTTGGAGAATACAGAATGAAAACAATAGGAAACATCATTTGGTTTCTGTTCGGTGGCGTATTTATGGGACTAGCTTGGTGGTTCTTCGGACTGCTCGCATTCCTAACCATCGTTGGTATTCCATGGGGTAGAGCATGTTTTGTTATGGGTAACTTCTCATTCTTCCCATTTGGTCAGGAAGCGATTTCGCGTGATGAGCTAACCAATGAAATGGACATCGGCACGAGCCCGCTAGGTGTGATTGGTAACGTTATTTGGTTCTTATTTGCGGGGATCTGGTTGGCGATTGGTCACATCATGTCAGCAGTAGCGTGTTTCATTACTATTATAGGTATTCCGTTTGCGATTCAGCACCTTAAGCTCGCGGTTATCTCATTGGCGCCAATCGGTAAAACCGTTGTCGACAAGCGTGAAGCAGAAGCGGCACGAGTAAGAAACTACAAGGGTTAAGACTACAGTTTAAGCCTTATATAGAACTGAAAAAGCACATCACATGATGTGCTTTTTTGTGCCTCGTTTTCTATCTAACGATGCCCCAATCTCACAAACACTCACTAGACATTGTTGAACAAGACTTCAAGCCTAAGGGTGATGTTGGCTTCTTCGGTGTGTTTCTCATGAGGTTCTCGTTCCCATTGATAACGAGGGATGAGTTCGTAGAACAGCCACTCTTTCCATACGTTTTGTCGGTAGGTAACCGAAACCTGAGCGTATTCGTAATGATTATGAGGCTCATCCGTTGCATTAATCGTGGCGCTATATTGAAGTGCTTGGTCTTGGGCAAGGTAGTGATACAAGGTTAGCCCTGTACCATAGTTCCAACCTTTAAGGTCGTCGTTATATCCTGCAAAGCTTGACCATCGAGCCAAGAAATCATCACTTAAAGAAAGATCAAAGTCGATGTCGGTGATCTCACCAGTCTCTTGTTTTTCTTGATATACACGTTGGGTCAGCCTGAATACTGCATCTGTGGTGAGCGGGTAGGTAAAACGATAGCGAGCCTCTATTCTTGGGCGTAATGTCGCTTTGATATTGAAACTACTGTAACCCTTGGCATAGGCGTCATAACGAAGGCCAAGTGCATTCTCTAACTCTTCAGAATCTTGTGGGAAGAAGTCTAAGAATTCTTCATCGCCAACAGACTCGTAGATTAGCTTAAGCCTTTTGCTGACAAAGGGTAAATGCAGGCGTGCGTTGAGCTTGGTGGAATAATCCACGTCACCGCCCTCAGAATAGATGAAATCATTATACCAACGTACAGAGGTTCCGGCTCTGGCGTCCTCGGTAATACGGTCATCCACAAAGAAGTTATCGAACCATATTGCGGGCTGACAAAACTTGCTGTTTAGGTACTGGTAAGCTTTTTCGACGCGCGTGTCTTCTAACGGTTGGCTGTGACACTCATCCTGTTCCTCCGCGAAGGCAGAGTGGGAAACGAGCGATGCTAATAATGAGGAGTTAACTATCCAACGACTCAATGGAACCTGTTTGTCATTCTATGTATCAATAGTTTGACTATAACTAAGCAGTTATGACAATGCGACTTTTAAAGAGATTTATCTTAATCAGTGGCTATTCAAAACAGAGACTTGAATAACATATGGCAGGTAAAGAAAACGGGCTCAGTAGGTGAGCCCGTTTGTCGATAAGTTTATAAGTGACTTAATGGCAGATTACATTGCCGCTTCGAAAATCGCAGAGATTTCTTCGTGGGTCGCTTGTTTAGGATTAGTAAAACCACATGCGTCTTTCAGTGCGTTGTCAGACAGAGTAGGGATATCTTCTAGCTTTGCACCAAGTTGCGCGATACCTGTTGGGATGTTCACGTCATTTGCTAGTTGAACAATTGCTTCGATCGCAGCTTCTGCACCTTGCTCTGGTGACATACCTTCAACGTTAACGCCCATTGCTTTTGCAACATCACGTAGACGCTCAGGACAAACTTGCGCGTTGTAGCGTTGAACGTGTGGTAGCAAGATAGCATTACACACACCGTGTGGAAGATCGTAGAAGCCGCCTAGCTGATGCGCCATCGCATGAACATAACCTAGTGACGCGTTGTTGAACGCCATACCCGCCATGAACTGTGCGTAAGCCATTTGCTCACGAGCTTCAATCTCTTCGCCGTGCGTAACCGCTGTTCTTAGGTGTGCTTGCACAAGCTCGATTGCTTTGATTGCTACAGCGTCGGTAATTGGCGTTGCTGCGATTGAAACGTAAGCTTCGATTGCGTGCGTTAACGCATCCATACCAGTTGCAGCAGTTAATGATGCAGGTTTAGCAAGCATCAACTCAGGATCGTTTACTGAGATAAGCGGTGTTGTGTGCTTATCAACGATAGCCATCTTAATGTGACGAGCTTCGTCAGTAATGATGCAGAAACGAGTCATCTCAGATGCCGTACCAGCCGTGGTGTTGATAGCGATCAATGGCATCATTGGCTTTTCAGATTGGTCTACGCCTTCGTAATCTGCAATCTTGCCGCCGTTAGAAGCAACCAGAGCGATACCTTTTGCACAGTCGTGTGGAGAACCGCCACCTAGAGAAACAACGAAATCACAATCGTTGTCAGTCAGCAATTCAAGACCATCGTTAACGTTCGTGATGGTTGGGTTTGGTTGAGTGCCATCGAATACAACTGCGTCTACGCCTCGCTGGCTAAGAAGGTCTTGTACCTGCTTAACTACACCAATTTGATTCAAGATCTTATCAGTTACGATCAGACCTTTTTTAAAGCCTTGAGACTGAATACTATCAGCAGCATCCTTCAGACAGCCAGTACCCATGAAGTTGATTGTAGGGATGTAAAATGCAGTAGACATTGGAAAACTCCGTTAATTATGATTTTTAATTTCCTACATGTTGTCGGCATTCAAGTGGTCGACCATTGATCTGGAACAACTTTGAATTCGAACTACCACTTTGTGGCTAGTCGTTGTGATAGGGCTCATATAGCAATCGTTTTCATGGTTTTTGGCTGTGTTGATTGTCAGTAATAGATCGCGATAAATCGACTAAATTAGAGACAGTATGGAGCTCTATAACAATGAAAAATAAGGTTTTTCATTGAAAACTCTTCTAGTTAGGCTGGTGTCGACGTTTTATCTGAGTCATCGCTGCATTCAATTTCAGGTTCTTGTGACTCTTCAGAATCAAGCGTGTCTTCTGACTCCTCGTCATAGTATTTGACAAGAAAAGGGGTAAGCATGACAGACGATGGTAAAAAGTGCTTCATAGTACCTCCCGGTACCTAAGTGTATTTATTGTATGGTATTGGTTTAATATGTGGCAAAATTTGCGATACATCATGACTTGTGGCTTGTTTTCTATAAATTATTAGAACTATATTCAGGCTCACAAAATTGGTAGTAGAATGAACATCTGGTCTTTGAGCCAATGAACAACTAAAGATAAACGCAGCTCAACAGCGTGATTAATAGGAAATAAAATGAAGTACGACTGGATATTCTTTGATGCAGATGAAACCTTGTTCCATTTTGATGCTTATCAGGGAATGAAGCTGATGTTTTCTCGTTTTGGTGTGGACTTCAACGAACAGGATTATTCCTTTTATCAAGAAGTTAACCTACCACTATGGGTAGACTATCAAGATGGTCGCATTACGGCTGATCAACTGAAACACACGCGCTTCGAAAGCTGGGCTGAGAAATTAGAGACAACAACCGCTGCTTTAAACAGTGCATTCTTAACAGCGATGGCGGATATCTGCTCTTTATTACCGGGTGCACAAGAGTTGATGGAGTCTTTAAAAGGCAAAGTGAACATGGGCATCATCACTAACGGTTTTACAGAGCTGCAGTCAATTCGTTTAGAGCGTACAGGAATGACGGATTACTTTGAGCACGTGATAATTTCTGAAGAGGTTGGGGTAGCCAAACCGGATGTACAAATTTTTGAATATGCGCATAAGCTGGTTGGATTGCCATCGAAGCAAAGAATATTGATGGTCGGGGATAACCCACATTCCGATATTCTAGGTGGACTCGATTTTGGCATCGAAACTTGTTGGTTAAACAGTCAAGAAAAGGCAACGCCAGCGGGTATCAATCCTCACTACCAAGTGAAGTCTTTGGCTGACTTGCAAGCTCTACTGCTGGCTTAGTGAATAGTTAACAACTGACCGCCACTAGCGAATACACAATCATAATCGGTTGATTTCTTTAATCGACCAATGCTTTGTAAATTGATTGGCGTTTCGTTAATTGACCAATGATTTGTTAATTGACCAATGATTTGTTAATTGACTGATACTTCGTAGATTGATAGATACTTTGTAAACAAAGTGTTGATGGCCGAGTACGAAAATGTACTCGGCCAATTATTTTGAACTTGGTTTTACCATAGAGTGACCATCAAAACAGATAAAGGAAAAGGTGTGCTGAAATCTCATCGTTATAGCTGCTACGGTATTATCGCCATTTTACTATGGAGCTGCTTGATTGCTCTGTCTCGTAGCGTCTCAGAACAGCTAGGTCCAATTGGTGGTGCGGCCAGTCTTTATACGGTGAGTTCGCTGTTGTTGGTCTGTGTTATGGGGCTACCTAAGTTTTCACGCTTTTCTAAGTCTTACTTGCTGATTGGCGGCGCCTTGTTCGTTTGTTATGAGATCTTCTTGGCTTTGGCGTTGGGAATGGCGAACAGCCGACATCAAGCGATAGAGATGGCGGTAATCAACTATCTATGGCCGGCACTGACGGTGTTATTTGCGGTGCTGCTGAGCGACAAGAAGATTAACTGGCTGGTTTATCCAAGTATCTTCTTGGCATTCTTTGGTGTGGCTTGGAGCATCAGCGGTGACCAAGGTCTCTCTGTCGACCAAATTGCTGCCAACATTGCGACCAACCCTAAAACCTATTCTATGGCGTTTTTCGGTGCGATTATTTGGGCTGTTTACTGTAACTACACCCAGCGTGTCGCGAAAGGGCAGAATGCGATTGTACTTTTCTTTATCGCTACGGCGATCACTCTGTGGATCAAATACGCATTGAGTGATGAAACCGGCATGGTGATGACAACGAGTGCGGCGATTGATTTAGCGCTAGCTGGCGCTTGCATGGGGGCAGGCTACGCACTTTGGAACACGGCGATTCTTGGTGGCAACATGGTGTTTTTGGCAACCATGTCGTACTTTACGCCAATCTTCGCGACACTACTTTCCTCGGTGATTTTGGGCTTGTCATTGACCATGACGTTTTGGCAGGGCGTATGTATGGTAACCGTTGGTTCACTGGCTTGCTGGTGGGTAACAAGAGAAAAGCCGACGGCAAAGGCGTCGGCTTCTATAAAGGTTCAATCTCAGTCTTAATTTGCGCTTATGTTCCAGCGTTATTTGCTAGGTGAAAACTTAGCTCGCGACATTGAGGTTCAATTGAAGCTCATATGGCATCTTCGATAGGCGTCGCTTAAGTTGGCGGCGCGTACGTTCAATATCATCGACCGCAATCGCTTGTTGGTCGTTGGTATGAATATCAACATTGATTCGTAATTCTGGACCAACCTTAGTCACACCCATCAGCTCCAAATCTTGCTCCGCTTCTTTGTCTACCGCGACAACGTTCTTATCTACCGCATCACAAATATCTTTGTTTGCCGACATCATAAGCAGTTCGCGCATCGCCTCACGTAACATGTCGAAAGGAACTTTGATGAAGTAGAAAGACATTAGCAACATCATCATTGGGTCGGCATACACTGCGTATTCTGCAAGCGGAGAAAAAGTAATTAACCAAGCCGCTACGAAACCCGCTGTTACCGCTACACTCAGTAGCGTATCCATCTGCCACTGCTTAGATTCAGCCTGAATCAGACCTGAAGAAATACGTTTGCTCTTATTCGCGATGTACCACCAAGCGTAACCACAACCCAACACGTTGAAAATACCAAACAGAGTTGCAATAGAAGCATCAACTTCACGACCACCCGTCATTAGGGCACCAATCGCAGAGTAAAGTGAATAACCAACCACAAGCAGAATCACAACGGCTTTAATCGCAATCACAATCGGCTCGATGATAGCTCGACCGAACGGGAACTCTCTATCTGAAGGGCGGTTAATGTATTTTGAAGCAGCTAGTGACAATAAAGTTAACAGTAAGCTGATAAGAGAATAGACACCGTCAAACACTATGACCAGAGAGCCAACGAGAAGACCCAACACCAATCCGCCAATTGCGAAGCCTGATGCTAAAAGGGCTGAGAACAATAGTACTCGATTTTCGTTTTGGCTTTTCCTGTCACACATAATATTTTCCAGATGTTTTTGATAACTTCATTGTTCTAATAATGAGCTAACTTTACAAACTTTATCTGATGATGTTTATATGTCTTATTTAATTCGAACATATAAATCAATAAAATTCAGTGACTTAAGATCAGGGTGTGGTGTCAATAAAGTTGACGTTGAGTGTTTTTTGGTGATGGTGTGCAACTGAAATAGGATCGTTTATGATTAATAAAACACATTAGTCGCTAAGGTCTTATTGGTCTTCTAGATTTGACTGCGACTGCGATGGACAAGGAGTGAATCAATATGAAGTTTGACGATATCAGTGATAATGAGTTGTGGGCGATTGCTAACCCGATCATGGATAATCTGATGGATGGTTCAACTAAGGTTGATCATGAACAGCACTGTCGAGATTTTACTCAAAGGATGAAAGACATTGTTACGCCAGAATATTTAGAAAAGGTGTGTCACCATTATCAGCACAGTAATGGCTTTTTTGCTGAGCGTGAGCAAGTTGCTTTATTTAGACGTTCAGACTCCATCGCCTTTGTGTGGAAACAAGCTTACACCATCGCCAAAGGTGAGTTTGTCGCTGAAATGGTATTGGTTGAAGAAGACGGACGCTATTTAGTGGATCACGTGATGGTCTTTTAGGAGTAGTGCTGTTTGTGGTTTTTCCCTTTGTTATCGACGATAAGCAATAAGCGCGAGCTAGAAATCAAACAAATAATCACTAAGCTGGTCGGCCAACCAATTCATTCCTGGGTGCTCTGCCATGCCAGCCGCGGTAAACATACAGTAGTCTTCTTGTGTTAAACCGTAGGTGTGTTTGATCACGGCAAGCTCTTGTTCACGCAGTAAATGGCGAATCAATGGCTCAGGCATTACGCCCCATGCTTCTTCACGTAGAATCGTATCCAACATAAAGTCGAAGCTAGAGAAGCCAATGTAACGACGCGAGAAGGGCTCAAGCTCAGGATTATCCTTTTCATTAAGATAAACCATGGTTGCTTGCATCGAATTTCTCAGTACTTCATCAGACACTCGTCGCATCGCACTCAAATCATGTCCTTTCTTACATACAGACATCATTCGAATCTTACCAAGCGGGTTGTAGATAATTCTTGGGTCATCGACGCGTTCGTAATCGACACCAAATGCGAAGTCGACTTGCTGAGTTTCAACTAGGTTAGCTAAGTCACCGCTCGATGCGAGAACGAAGTTGAATGAGGTAGAAGGGTACTTGTTATTTAAGGCGTGAGATAAGTCCTGCCACATTTCATCGGGTAGGGAGTCATCTCGTGCTATCCAAATTTCTGCGTTGAATTCGCCCGAAACATGCAAGCAGGTTTGTTTAATACGCGCGGCTGTCACCAACATGCCTTCGCAATCTTTGTAAATCGCTTTACCCGCTTCTGAAAGCTCAACGTGGTTTCCGCTGCGGACGAACAGCTCGACATCTAACTCTTTTTCCAAGGCTTTAATCGACATGCTGAGTTTGGTTCGGTTGCATTCTAACTGGCGTGCAGCTTCAGAAACTGATCCTAAATCAGCAACGGAACAAAAGGCTTGGACTTGAGAAAGGTTCATTTCATTTCCATATTGAGCGGGGGTCGGTGCATATTATCTGAATATTGTGCTGACTATCTTAGAAATAGTCCATCTTTGCATGATAACTCTATGACGAATTGACTAATTTGGTTTACTCTGGGGAAGTTCCGAACCTACAAGAAGTAAAGATGGAGGCCATGATGGCGAAACAATGGGACGAATACGCCGTTGATTGGGATAAAGATCCCGCAACCGCAGTATTCGCACAATCCGTATTTGACCAGTTAACACAGCTCGTTGATTTAAACGGAACCCGTGTCCTTGATTTTGGTTGTGGTACAGGACTACTCAGCCAGAAAATATCTCCTTTAGCAAAAGAGATCATCGCACTTGATATCTCTGAAGGGATGATTGAAGAGTTAGATAAGAAAGAGTTACCTAACGTTGAACCGGTAGTTGATATTTTATCGCGCGGACTTGCAGCGCAGCATCCAGCATTCAGAAACCAGTTTGACCTAGTGGTAGCCTCTTCGGTGTGTGGTTTTATCCCGAACCTACAAGACACAGTCAGTCTGATTTACACGCTGCTTGAAAACGACGGTACGTTTGTACACTGGGATTGGTACTTGGAAAGCGACAGTGAAGACTACGGTGTAAGCCAACAGCGCTCAGAAAATGTATTGAGTGCAGCGGGCTTTGCAGTAGTTGAAGTCTCTACACCGTTCTCGATTGACACTCCACAAGGAGAGTTAAAGGTATTAATGGGTGTTGGACGTAAACAAGCGCTTCCAGATCTGTAATCGTGTGTATGCCTTGAGCTAGCATTCAGAATGCTCATTTAAACTACTAAACCCACATTAACGACTCTAACGTCAGTTATGTGGGTTTTCTCTTTTTGGCGCTATCGTTTTAAACAGAACGAATTAGCGCTTTCTCATTTCTTCACTACTAACTCTGGTTTCTCTATTTCTCTATTTCTCTATTTCTCTGTTTCTCATCTCGCTCATAGAAAACTCAACACCGCTAATTTACAAATTATTTATTTCCATTTTGGAAATGTAGTCTTGCATACATTTCATTAGTGGAAATATAACGGTGAGATATAAAATAAGCCCATAACAACACTAAGGGTTTAATTATGAGCCACCAATCTGCGTCATCTACTTCTTCACCACTTTCAGAGCAACAACAACGCTTTAGCAATATCATTTCAGATGCCAACCTGTCACCAAAACAGAAGTCGAGCTATCTTGCCTTAGAAGCTGAAGCCAGCTTACCGTATATGCCGGTAAGCAAAGAAGTAGAGCAAGCCTTACAACAAGGTGTGCTGTGTGACATGTTTGAAGGGCACGCCCCATTTAAGCCGCGCTATGTACTTCCAGATTATTCTAAATACTTACATCAAGGCTCAGAGTATTTAGAGCTTAGCGCGGCAACCAACTTCGATGAAGCATTGAACATGCTTACCATCCTTTACCACCATGTTCCGTCTGTCACTTCAATTCCGGTTTACCTAGGTCAGTTGGATGATGTGTTGATGCCTTTCGTGGGCGACTTAACAGAAGAGCAGGTATACCAAAAGATTAAGCTGTTCTGGATCATGTTGGATCGCACACTGCCAGACGCCTTTATGCATGTGAATATCGGCCCGACAGACAACATTATCTGCCGTACGATTTTACGTGTAGACGCTGAATTGAAGCAGATCGCGCCAAACTTAACCTTTATGTACGACCCAGCCGTGACACCTGATGATCTACTTCGTCATGCGGCGAGCAACATCTGTGAATGCAGTAAACCACATATTGCAAACTATCCAGCGCATGCCGAGGCTTACGGCGATAAGCGTTTTGGTATTGTGAGCTGCTACAACTCTCTGCCGTTAGCGGGTGGTTCAAACACCTTGGTGCGTATGAACCTTAAGCAAGTGGCGTTGAAGTCTGAGGACAGTGCTGATTTCTTACAACAAGTATTGCCGAACTACAGTGGCATCATGGTTGAGTTGATGAACGTTCGAAGCCGCTTCTTGCATGAAGAGTCTAACTTCTTCGAAGGCTTCTTAACCAAAGAAGGTTTGATCGAAGAGGATCGCTTTGCGCCAATGTTTGGTATTTACGGCATGGCGGAAGCAGTCAACATCTTGTTGGAGAAAGAAGGTCAAGCAGGGCGTTATGGTCACGATGAACTGGCGAATCAGCTTGGTCATCGTATCTCTGAAAAGCTGGCTGAGATCGTTGAACGCTCTGAAGTGAAATATGGATTAGAAGGTAAAGCTCTGCTGCATGCTCAAGGCGGTATTAGCTTAGATGAAGATGTGACGCCGGGTGTCCGTATTCCTTATGGTACCGAACCGGATCCTGTCTCTTACGTTCGTGCAACCGCGGGTCACCATAAGTTCTACACCTCGGGCATCAGTGACATTCTGACCATCGACGAAACAGTGAAATCTAACCCTGAAGCGATGTTTAACCTGTGTAAAGGCGCGATTCAAGCGGGTTACCGAGAGTTCACGGCTAACGTTGCATCAAATGATTTGGTTCGTGTCACGGGTTACATGATTAAGCTATCTGACATTGCCAAATATGACGAGCAAGGCTCACGCACCAATACCACCTTTTTAGGTGCCGAAGCTGCGAAGAACACGGGCATATTAGAGCGTAAACCACGCGTGGCGAGTTTAGAGATGTCGCCGACATACGAATAGCTTTAACGTGCGTGCGTTATGTGTATGGTGCGTTTCGAATACGAACAATGTGAATTATGAAAATTTCTGATCTAACAACTCAAATGGCTAGGGTTAAAAATAATAAGGCAGAAAAACAAGCGAAGGTCAGCCGTGTGCTGACCTTTTCTTGTGTTGATGGCCCGGGAAACCGCTTGGTGCTGTTTCTTCAGGGCTGCAATTTTAATTGTATTACTTGCCACAACCCCCACACAATCAATCACTGTAACCATTGTGGAGATTGTGTGAGTGGCTGTCCAAGCCGTGCTTTAAGCATGGTTGATGGCAAAGTGAAGTGGGACCCAGCAGCTTGCACCAACTGCGATAAGTGCATTGATGTCTGCGATCATAAGTCGAGCCCGAAAATTACCACAATGACGGTCTCAGAGGTTCTGGAGCTTGTCAGGCATAATCAGTTTTTCTTGAGTGGCATTACCGTTTCTGGCGGTGAAGCGACCATGCAGTTGCCGTTTATCATCGAGCTGTTTCAAGCGATTAAACGTGATCCACAGTTAGCGCATCTCACGTGTTTTATTGATAGTAATGGTTCGCTGTCACTTCAAGGGTGGGACAAGGTGTTGCCTTATCTTGATGGCGCGATGATTGACCTAAAATCATGGCAATCGGAAACACATCAATGGTTAGTGGGTAGAGGTAATCATAGGGTGTTTGAAACCATTAACTACTTAGCAGATAAAGGAAAACTGCACGAAGTTAGGTTGCTACATATCCCAAATAAAAGCGATCTTGAGGACGAAATTGAACAAGTGGGGCGTTACTTGAAGACTCTACCAAGTGATGTTCGAATTCGACTCAATGCGTTTCAGCATCATGGTGTCATTGGCGACGCGTTAGATTGGCCGAAATGCACCGAAAAACAGATGCAGAGCTTTCACGATAAGCTCTACACCATAGTTCAAAGACCGATGCAAACTCCTGAGGTTTATACCTAGTCTTTAGATTTCTTAGGCGGTCAATCAGGCTTCTAAGAACGTTAACTTTCTAAAGATATTAAGTCTCTAAAAATATTAAGCTTCTAAAAACAGGTCACACAACCATTTGATCGCTTGATCATTCATGTTGGGTTTATTCCACACCAAGCTGTAAGCCACCTTACCGTAATCAAAAGGCAAGGGCTTGCTCACTAAGCCCTGAGCTTGTTTAGCATGCTCAGCCCACTGTTTAGAGCAAGTGAACAGGAAAGGTGTGTGGTGACACAACACAGCCGCAGCGCCGAAGTCCGCGACCGATATTGCCATCTCTCTTGGTTGGTGGCATTGAACCAAGTTTTGTTCAAAGTAAGGCTGAGACAGTTCGTTATCTAAAATCCCAATGTGCTTGTAATCTAAGTAGCCTTCTACCGTCAGTTCTTGCTGAGCGAGAGGGTGGTGTGCGCCCATCAAACAAACCATTTCATCTGGAAGAATTGTTTCCCAAACCAGCTCTTTGTTATCGGTCGGCGGCTGAGATATATCATGAGGCAACAAGATCAAATTGACCTTGCCACTGAGTAAAGCATCGAAGCCGAGCTGTTGTTTCGAATAGATGTTGAGCTTCGCGTTTGGCGCCAGTTCAGTAGTGATTTTACTTATCTTAGAGGCAAATACTTCGAAGGTACTTTCACGCATCGAAAGTGAAAAACTGCCTTGGTACTCTTGAGGGGTAAAACTCTTTTGATGAAGCAGTCCATTCATGCTTGAAAGAATTGCGTGAACAGTGGGCGCTATCTTCAGAGCAAAGGGAGTCGGGATAAGCTTGGTACCATCTCGATAGAAAAGCTCATCATTCAGGATGTCACGCAACTGAGACAGGGTTTTGCTTACACTCGAAGGGCTGACACAGAGTTGCTCTGAGGTCTGAGTGACGCTGTGGGTGTTCAGCATAATATGAAGCGCAGTGAGGTGCTTAAGGCTCACCCTAGATAAGTGTAAGTAATCCATTTATGACTCACGCATTCAGATTGGCTTGTGATTTTGCATGAACGACAAAATCGAACAAGCCAAATTGGATAAAGGTTATTTACGAGCTAGCTTATGGTGCGCTCGTGAAAAGTGGCCTGCGCAAAATGCGCCCACAATCGATAGTTCACCCGCTAAACACAGTGCAGCACAAACTTCAGCTAGGGCTTGTGATTTACCGTTACCATGCAGCCCAAGTAAATCTAAACAGGCTTTTTGACTTGGCAAGCCAGTACCACCGCCGACAGTCCCCACCATTAGGTTAGGCAGTGTCACGCTAGCGTATAAACCGCCTTCTTTGTTGAGTTCCATACGCGTCATACCAATCGCTGACTCGGCGACACAGGCCGCGTCTTGGCCACAAGCGATGTAAAGTGCTGCCAGTGCATTCGCATAATGGGCGTTGATACCGATAGTGCCGCTCAAAGCGCCACCGACTGTGGTCATTTGGCCAAACTGGACCATCTTCTCTGGTGTCGTGTGTAGGTACTTCGCGACAAGCTCTGCAGGGATATTAACCTCAGCAGTTACCTTTTTGCCACGAACGCTGCGCAAGGTTTGGGTATTGGCTTTCTTATCGCCTGACAAGTTGCCATCAAGGAAAGCGTGGTCAGGCTTAACTGGCGTATTTTCGATGATGTACTCAAACACGGCATTGGTTGCGATGGTCACCATATTCTGACCAGAAGCGTCTCCGGTTAGAAATTCGAACACCAAGTAAACATGGTTACCTTCGATGTTGATATTAATGTCGGTCAGCTTGCCGTGTGATGTTGTTGATTCTGCCAAGATCTTGAACTGGTCATACTGTGTCACAGCCCAAGCCACAAACTGTCCGGCTTCAACTAATCCTTGAAATGCAAAGCCAGGAGTACGTGTTACGCCTTCATTGAGCAACATAGCACTTGCGCCACCACAAGCCGTAATCAGCTTAGAACCACGGTTATAAGACGCGACAAGCGCAGCTTCTGTGGTCGCGAGTGGTACGAGGTAATCGCCCGTAGCAAATAGGCCATTGACTCTTAAAGGGCCAGATATTCCCACAGGGACTTTAACGGTGCCAATAAAGTGCTCAATGTTTTTCTCATAAGCTTGGAACTGACTTTGTGTATGAGGGTCGAGCAGTTCTTGCTGTGAATCTGCATTATCGAGCGCTGTCCAGCGACGTGTGAGATTTTTTTCTGTCAGGTAGGGGCTAGGTGTCAGCTTATTTACTGGCTTTTCAAAATGAGGCTGAAGCTTTTTTTCTAATTCGTCTGCGGAGATGTCGCCTCCTAAAATAGAAACATAGTCATGGCGATGCAGATTTAGTTTTGGCATAAATAGTATGAAGTAAAGTTTGTGCAGCAAATTGGTTTGCGCTGATTCTACCGAGTAATAAACCAGAAACAAGCGCCTGATATAATGAGTTACAGTTTGTGTGGTTGTTGAAGCAAAAAGCAGCGAAGTTTCGCGAAATATAGGCTGTATTTGAGCGAAATTTAGATATGAATGTCGAGAAGGCTACAGATGGCTTCGTTTTGACGATCAACCACACTTGCACCAACGCGGTTATAACTTGCGCTTTGTGTCAGTTTAATCAGGGAATCGGTTGAAGATGAAGCAGGTTCAGGTTCTTTGTCTTTAAAGGAAATGGCTTGTTCAGGCTCTATTTGATTAAAGCTGAGATCGCTAGCTTCGAAAGTGTCGTCGGATTCTAGAGCGTGTTTGGAGGCTTGGTTGAGCTCGATTGCGGCTTCTTCAGCCATGTTGGTGGATTGCTGAATAATGGCGTAACCAGATTGAATACCAGATATCGACATATCAGAACCTTTTATTGACGTATGGAATGAGTCTAGGCGGACGATATTTTGAGCGCAATGGTGAACAGATGAAATTTACGGTGAAAATGTGAACTTAAGCTAAAATAGTGATGTCTGTCTATTAACTGAACAGGTCATTTAGCGCGTTTAATTCTTCATCAGTAAGCAAAGAAGGCTTCTCTGTTTCGAGGTTGCCGTCGATCTCACTCTGAAGTGCTTTTAATTGTTGTGGGCTAAGAAGCTGTATTTGCTGCTTAAATGCTTCAAATTGCTGTGTATTCATAGTGTGACCTTTGTTCAAATCCATATGCTCTTTAGAGCATAGCCTACTGATTCAGGAAATCAAACAAGATTAAGTGAATTTTAAATGATGTTTGAAGTTTCTTGAAACTAAGACAATTATAAATTCCTGTGGTCGTTTTTTGTCCGAGAAATGTTAGGCAAAGTTAAGGCTTGGTCAATCAAAGTCAGTAAATTCCTATAACGTAAAAACGCCTTCAACCCTTGTAGCACAAGGGTAGGTAAGTAATTTCTCTACCCAATTAGGGGTATGGGTAAAGCAATGTATAAATATTTGCGATGATCAAAAGATAAGCAATTGGCGTTATCTTTTTGTTTTTACGGTATTTTGTTTGTTGCTCAAGAAGCTTCTGTTTCAAACGACTTGTCGATCTTAACCTTAACTGCAAACTTGGTCGCTAAGGTATGCAGTTCTGGAAGCATGCGATAGATCAAATGGAGCTGTTGTAGAACCATTTTGACAGAATTCTCATCTTCTTCTCGCCATTCACTCAAACGTTTATCCAGCTCCGGGTCATAAGCGTTTTTCACTTCACAATGCTCTTTATGAGAATAGAGCTGATCATTTAGAGCGTCGAGATGTTGGTGGATTACTCTGTGCGCATCTAGCACCAGTTTGTGTGTCGCTTCATCATCAATACGCGTTCTGTGAGCACCCAGAGCCGAGATATAGCTAAGCAGAGCATGATTGAGTGTTAAGAATCGGAAGCTCTCATCTTCAGAGGTGCGGTACTTACCCGGTTCAACCAACATGCTACTGATGGCGGCAGTCAGGTTTGCGTCATTATTATGAGCGCTACGACGAGCGATACGATAGTTTAGGCTATCTTTCTTACCGACACGGTATTGGCCGATGATCTGAGCGAGATAGTTCTTGTTGGAATCGAGCGCATCCGCCATCACTTTGTGCAGTCGCTTCGATTGCCAATCAGGCAACACATAAATGACAGCAAGCACGGCGAGAGCACAACCAATAAAGGTATCCGCTAACCTTGGCAATACTACAGCGTAGCCTTCACCTAATTGGTTAAAGCAGAAGAGCACAAGCAGTGTGATAAAGCCGGTCGCAAACCCGTAATTATTGATTCGAAACGCAAAGAACATCACGCCACTGATCACAATGAACACCAATTGGCTCTCTTGCGACGGGAAGAAGGTCAGTAAAGGTACTCCGATCAACAAGCCTGCGACCGTGCCAATGACACGTGCCGTCAGTTTTTGACGGGTTGCACTGTAGTTTGGCTGACACACAAACAGCGTTGTCAGTAGAATCCAGTAACCTCTTTCAATATCAAACCCTTGGATAATCCCATAGCCCAGCGTCAGAGTGATCGCCATACGAATCGCGTGGCGGAATAGCATAGAATCGGTGTGCAAGTTAGCTTTGATCTTGTGCCACATTGCCGTCAAAGTATGAGGGTTGGTATCGTCCAATACACCTTCTTCAATCTTCTCTGCATCTGGGTTGCTGATATTCGAGAGCTGTTTTTCAACGGTTGCTAGGTTATTGAATAAGTAATCCAACTGATTCAGCAGTGATTTCCATTCAGGGTTGTTCTGTTGGTGCAGGTGATTGAGCGATGACATCAGCTCATCAAGTGCCAATACAGACTTGTCACCATGCTGGTATTCAGCGCCAACTTTCAATGAGCTCGCCACTTCTTTACAAGCTGTTGCCTGCGCTTCCAGTAGATACTTAAATCGAAACAACACGTCAGAGCGTTCAAAGTGTTTTGCTAGCTCTTGATAACGATAGTGGCTAGAGCTTACGCGTTCATGAATATCTTGTGCGATGAAGTAGGTGTTAAGAAATCGGTCACTAGGGCCGTCAATGTGTCCGCGCTTAGAGCGATTAAGCAGCGTCGCTTTACACATGTTGAGTGCGTTAACGGTACTCGCGTTGAGTTTGGCTTCAATGATTCGGTGTGGCTGGGGAATCAAGTCAGAAACGGGGTAGAAGAGTTCCGCTTTTGAATCGATGTAGTTACCGATTTGATCGAATACCGTGGCTAAGTTTTGCTGCACGGGTTGCATTGGCCACACTATCTGCCAAATCATCGACATGAAGTAGTACCAAGCGGCGCCAGTTAACAGTAGAAGCGGTTGAAACCAAAGGTTGGTGCTCTCGTGTGCACCAAGCATGGTATAGATGGCAACCAAGAGAGAACCAAACGCGATACTCGCGTATTTAGGGCCAATTGCCCCGAGAATGATAAAAGAGAAGGTTGAAACAAAAAGCCCGATCGCGAACAGCCAAGGCGTATCGAAGAGAAGCTCAATAGAGAAAGCCGCAACGGCGAAACAGATAAAGGTCAGCGTGAGTGCTTTCAAGCGCCCGGTAAAGCTGTCATCACTTTCCGCAAGAGCCGCAGCAATAACGCCTAAAATAAGTGGGGTGATGAGTGTGTTTTGTCCATAATACCAAGCAGGCACCACAACACCGAGTAGGGTGATGAGAATTAATACGCTGTAATTTATGGTTTTATTCGCCCAATAGAGGCGTAATTTGGCTGAAAAGTCCACAGTCGCTCACTTGACACACTAAAAACCATAATCCTAACAGAAATCAAGCACAAGAATTTGATACTTATCCATAATTGCCCGTAGGTGGTCATGAAAGCGTCGATAAGATATGAGATATTATTAATTCTCATTGCATCATGATATAAATTCAATATTCCCAATTAAGAGCACACTCCAATGCAGCTAAGCGCTAACAAGACTGCACAGTTTTTTATTCAAAATGAATATCATCAGGTTGAACTTGATGGTCCACGCTTGCTGTTATCTTCAGTAGGCAGTGAAGAGCGTATCCCATTTACTATTTGGAGTGGCAAGATCGCGATAAAGCGCGGATTGTTCTGGGGATCGCTACAATTTTTTGCTAATCAACAAGATGGAACACAGCGCAGTTGGTTAGTACAAGGCTTACCTTGGGATCAATGCCGTCAATTTGCACGCGCGTCAGTTAGTGCTTATCAGAAGTGGCACGACACTCAATGTGAACAATTGGCTGAACACGTACCTCAGTGGGAAGCTGAATTAACACGTCTTGAGCAATTACCAGCCTTTCTACCGCATTCTAAGGTCAACACTTGGGTTGATATGGTCAACTCAGGCTTAGAGAGTATGACAATGACGCTAGAAGAGGCCGCACAACGCATGCCAAACCGCATCGCAAGAATGCAGCCATGGTTATCTGAAACGGAAATCAAGCAAGCTGAAAGAAACCAGCAATGGCTAGAGACCGAGCGAAAAAACTGGGAAGTGTTGTTTGCGCAATGTGAGTCGTCACCACTGAACTTATCGCAGCAATATGCGGTGTTGATGAATGATGATCACAACCTTATTTTAGCGGGTGCAGGCTCGGGTAAAACCAGTGTTCTAACGGCTCGCGTCGCGTATTTACTGCAAAGCCATCAAGCTCAAGCTGAAGAGTTGCTATTGCTCGCTTTTGGTCGTGAAGCGGCAGAAGAGATGAAGCAACGTCTCGACAGCAAAATTGGTTTATCAGCAGAGAAGGTGCAAGTCAGCACTTTCCACCAGTTGGGTTTAAAGATACTGAATCAAGTTGAACCCGAACGTGTGGTTATTTCTCCTTTAGCGCTCGATGACAACCAACGCCAAGCATGGTGCATTGATTGGTTGAAGAAGCACTGGATGACACCGACCAACTTTAAACGTTGGCAAAAGCATTTGTCTAAATGGCCAATCGCTTATTTAACCGGTGACGATGAGCTTGGTAGCCACGTTTCAAACCTCAAATTGATCGGTTGGCTTGAAAAGCAGCTAGAACAGTTGAATGCGTCGGGTTTAACCAAAAAAGAAGTACAGCAACAGCTGATTGATCACCGAGACTATACGCGCCTCAACAGCGAGCTTTCACTGTGTTGGCCATGTGTAACCGCGTGGCAAAAGGAGCTGAAAGAACAGAATCATATCGACTTCTCAATCATGATCAGTCGAGCGACCCAGTATGTCGAGAAGGGCAAGTTTATCTCACCTTGGAAGTTCATCATGATCGATGAGTACCAAGACATCTCACCTGATCGTCTTGCCTTGGTTGAAGCACTTTGTAATCAGTCTAAAGCCGAGCATCAAGCCTCTATTTTTGCAGTAGGCGATGACTGGCAGTCGATTTATCAGTTTGCGGGTGCGGATGTGGATTTGACCACGGGCTTTAAGGATCGCTTTGAAAGCTCGACCATTCATCACCTAGATACCACTTATCGCTTTAACAATCAGCTAGGTGCAGTTGCCAATCGCTTTGTACAAGAAAACCCAATTCAGATTCCGAAAGAACTGAACAGCTTCAAGCAACAAAAGCAGAAGGCGGTGTACAGTGCGCCAAGCAAAGAAGTTGAGAAGATTCTTGATCAACTGAACCGTCAATCCAAAGGCAAAACCAATAAATCGGTGTTGCTACTTGGACGTAATCATTACCACAAGCCAGAGTTGTTGGAAGATTGGAAGAAGATCTTCACCTCCATTGATATCAAGTTCATGACTTGCCACGGCAGTAAAGGTAAAGAGGCGGACTTTGTCATTATTCTTTGTGTTGATGAAGGACAGTTCCCGACCAAGAAAAAACAGCTGCATATTGATGGCGCATTGACTGAATCATCAGACGCGTTCCCTTATGCTGAAGAGCGTCGTTTATTCTATGTAGCAATGACGCGGGCAAAAGAGAAAGTATGGATCACGCACAGTGGCGACGGCTCTGGCTTTGTGCAGGAGCTGCATGGTTCTGATTACCCAGTTGTTCGTAAAAAGTGATGTTACTTGACTTGATTGTCTAAGATTAGATCTTCAATCCCTGCCCTAATATCACAAGGCAGACGCATAAAGCATAAGGAATTTGCTATGGAACACGGCTCTATTAACTACATTGAATTTGCTGCGAAAGACATCTCAGCAACTAAGGCGTTTTTCAGCCAAGTGTTTGGTTGGAGCTTTGAAGACTATGGCCCTGAGTATTCTGCTTTTGAAGGCAAAGGCTTAATGGGCGGCTTCTATTTGGCGGATCTGGCGTCGAATACGGATAATGGCGCGGCACTGATGGTTTTCTATAGCCAAGATCTTGAGCAAACTGAGCGCGATGTGATTGATGCTGGTGGTCAGATAAACCGTGAGATCTTTAGCTTTCCCGGTGGCAGACGTTTCCATTTCAGAGAGCCAAGTGGCAACGAGATGGCAGTGTGGAGTGATAAGTAGAGACTCACTACACTGTTTATGATTGAACTGTTTAATGTCTGAAACGAGACATAAAAAAGCCTGCGATAAAATGCAGGCTTTTTAGTCTGTTCAGTAGAGATCACATTTAACGTGCGATTACGTGCGCTCTGCTAGATACGCTTCGTAGTCTGGGATTTCGATGATTACTTCTTCTTCAAGCAATGAAGAGTTAAACAGGAAGTTAGCGGTAGCGCGGTTAGTTGCCACAGGAATGTTCCAAACACTTGCGATACGAAGCAGTGCTTTTACGTCTGGGTCGTGTGGTACAGCATTAAGCGGATCCCAGAAGAAAATCAGCATATCGATTTTGCCTTCAGAGATAAGCGCGCCAAGTTGTTGGTCGCCGCCCATTGGGCCGCTGATCATGCTCTTGATTGCTAAGCCTGTCTCTTTACTGAGTAGAGAACCAGTCGTGCCCGTTGCGTAAAGGAAGTGCTTTTGTAGTTTTTCTTTGTTCTCTTTGACCCATCTTAGTAGCTCAGGTTTGAAGTGGTCATGAGCGACCAAAGCGATATGCTTGTGTGTTGGCATAGTGCGCGTTGTTTTTTGCATGAATGTTCCCTAAATTGTTGTTTCGTTTTTATTGTTTTGAGCTCTTCAGCCAATATAGCACTATGGATTCACACTGAATACCGGACGAAACTCAGAAGGTGACAATGAGTCGGCGATAATTTGATCTTTGAGAGTTGCAGGTGTCAGCGCTTCGATAATCGGTGCGCTGTGTTGCTCGTAAGGTTGACCGCGTAAGTAACTCGTGGCTTGTTTTACCGACAAGCGACCTTGCTCAACCATTTTATCTGTTGGCGCAAAAAGTACCTTGTTACGGAGTAAACCACGGTAGGTTCCGTGACTTAGGTAACTTGAGATTAACCCAATATCTTCGGTTTTATCGGCCGCTCGTAGCTCACTGATCGCTGCTTCAATCGCGACGGCACTTCCGACTATATATTGGATATCAGGTTCTTCTATCACCTGCTGTACTAGATTTCTTTGAAGTTCTTTATCGTTATCTGCCCAATAGCTGATCGCAATTTTGATATCACTCGACTTGATCGCATCATAAAACCCCAGTGCTACAGGCTTAGTGCCGCCACTCGCTTGTGGGCCAAGTAACAGGGCGATAGGTGTTTCGCCTGATCCTTTCGGGTGTCGTTTCGACAAAAAATCTCCGACTTGGTATCCCATTTGGTACCAATCGACACCGACCGTACCTTTTAATACCTTCTGTTGTTCTTCATTGACGGTTAACTCATTTACCGTAGCAAACACAGGCGTCGAGCCAACCCAATCGCTGAGATTGTCATGATACGCATCGGGTGAAACCGTACCTAAAATAATGGCATCGGCTCCCCATTGCGTGCAAAGCACCAGTTGCGAGGCTTGTTTGGCCACGTTGGGGTAACCGCCAGCTTCCAATACTCTTAGCTCAACTTGCTGCTTTTCTGCTTCAGAGATCATTCCATAGTTTACCGACAACCAATAAGAGTCTTTGAGGTGCGGATAAATGGCACAGATTTTCTCTTTTTGTGATGTGGCATTGGCGGGCTTTATTGGGCTCAAAGGCTCACTAGCACCTGCGACAGTAGTTACTGAGGCCAGTAGTGAGAGAAGAATTATTGAAGCGAAAGGTCTAGATAGCATGAATTGCCGTTTTGTTGGTTTTAGATAAGAAACACTGCAAAATATAGCGTATTCTGCATGGGTAAAGAAGAACGTTTTAAGGTTTAGAGTTTATGTTGTTAGCTTCAGCGAGTATTGGACGCAAGCTGCTGGCCTCATTCTTAGTGATGGCACTGTTGGTTCTATTGTCTGCATTGATCGGTGTTTCTGGTTTTAGCTTTGTAGCCAAAACGGAAAGAAACGTCGTTGATTCGGCGCTTCCTGCCATGATCGAAGCTCGTCAGGTTTCTGAGTTGAGTAACCGTATTATTTCGTCAGTACAAACACTTTCTAATGCGAGAAACGAGGCCGAAAGAAAAGAGGCTGGCACCGTACTGTTTGACCAACTTGAGTCGCTTCTTCAACATATCAAAGAGCTTGGTGTCGACAGTTTCGATTCTCAGCTCCTCAATAAACTCGAAAACAATGTTCAAAGCGTTATTAACACACTGGCTGAGTTGGGTGTGTCGGTTGAGCGTAAGCTTTGGTTAAGCAAAGAGTTGTCGTCTCGTGTCGAAGAGATGCGCCTATTGGCCGAAGAGCTAGAGCAGTTGACGCGAACCCAAGTTTTGAACACGGCTACCATTGCGGTTGCTAACGTCACGCATATCTATGACCTGCTAGAAACCAAAGAAACGGATAAAGCCTACCAAGCCTTAGATGCGCTTGTAGAGGTTGACCTTGATTTGTCTGAGCGCCTACACGAATTGCATTTGCTGGCGTTCAAAATGCTTAACCAAATTGAAGAAACGCAAACCGTTACCAACGTAGAGCGTATTCATCAAATCCAATCAGAATTTGAATCCAACCTAAGAATCATGGCGCGCCGCGTTAAAGCGGTCGAAGATCCTACTCGTTCAGCGCAGATGTCTCAGCTTCTAGAAGAGCTCAGAAAACGCCAAGTCGTGTTCGATATTTCATTAGAACAATATGAGAACACCAAAAAGTCAGAGTTTCTGATGCAAAATACGTTGGAGCTGTTCTCTCAGCTGAATACAACGGTTAACCAACTGGTTGATGATTCAAACCGCAGTACCAAAAAAGCGGTTGATGAGCTGACCAGCACGTTGAATTTGGCTCAATGGTCACTGTCTGTGATTTCGGTTATTGGTTTGGTTATCGTTGCATTTATCGTGTGGCGAGTGGTGTATATCTCGGTTGTTAAACGTCTTACTGAATACTCATCGGCCTTGATGTCTATCGCACAAGGTCGCCTGAATATTGATATCTCGGTAAAGGGTAATGATGAGCTGGCTCATATGGGCGAGGCGATCATCACTGCCAGAAACACCGCGCAGGCGCTACAAGTGGTTGCGGTGGGTGAAGCAAAGGCGAAACGCGAACTTGAAGAGCACAAAGAACACTTAGAAGAGTTGGTCACAGACCGAACCTACCAGCTGCAAAAGACCAATGAGAAGCTGAACATCGAGGTAGGGAACCACGCTAAGGCTCGTAACGCCGCAGAACAAGCAAGCCGCGCAAAATCCGCTTTCCTTGCGACGATGAGTCATGAAATACGAACGCCGATGAACGGTGTATTAGGTACTGCAAGATTGCTCAAAGATACCGGGTTAGACCCGCTGCAATCCGGCTATGCAGACATCATTAACCGCAGCGGTAAGAACCTACTCGCGATTTTGAATGACGTGTTGGATTACTCAAAGATTGAAGCAGGGCATTTAGAAATCCGCACTGCTTCGTTTGATCTTCATCAGATGGTTCAAGATACCTACCAATTGATGGAAGGGCGTGCCGCTGAGAAGAAGCTGAACTTTGATTTCCATATTGAAAGTGATGTGCAACGCTATTGGCGTGGTGACGTAACGCGAATCAGCCAAATCTTGAATAATTTGGTCGGTAACGCGATTAAGTTTACGGAAAGTGGCTCGGTCGATATCTTTATCAGCTTAGATATCGAAGATGAAAATCGAGTGATGTTTGAAGTGTCAGATACAGGTGTCGGTATTGATGCTAGCGAACAAGCTTGTCTGTTTGATGCCTTTACCCAAACCGATAGCGGTCGCAACAAAACCGGCGGCACAGGGCTTGGATTAGCGATCAGTAAAAGCATCATGTTGGCAATGAACGGGGATATTGGCGTTCATTCTGAAGAAGGCGAGGGTAGCCAGTTTTGGTTCTCACTGCCACTTGAAGCCGGTGAGAAGATAGAAACGAAAGTACCGGTCATTGAAGCGTGTATTCGAGCTAAAGTACTTCTGATTGAAGATAACCCCGTAAACTGCATCGTTGCTGAAGGCTTCTTGCATAACTTGGGGCACGAGGTTGTGATTGCGACAACCGGACAAGAAGCGAGAGCCATATTCAGTGAGCAAGAGTTCGATATTGCGCTGGTGGACATTAACTTACCCGACTGCGATGGCGTCGAGTTAATTCAACAACTCAAAGACGATGCGCTTCAGCATAAAAGTGAAGAAGACGTAATTCGAAAAGTACCCCCAATGATCGCAGTATCGGCTCATGTGTTTAACGAAGAAGTGGAAAGCTATTTGTCGTCTGGCTTTGATGGATTCTTACCTAAGCCGTTAGAGAAGGAAGCATTATCGGAATTGATTGTTGAGCAGTTGGACGGTCACACGCTGTTGCTGCCTCAGCCGGATCCGTCAGATGCTGTTTGCTGTCAGCTAAACTCTAAACCTCAGGAAACCGAGCTAGACTTATCAGCATTGGCATTTGCAAGCTCGACACAACGAGCAAACCAAGACGCGGAACATAATCAAGGAGAACCGATTGTGCAGATGATTAACCCTAAGATTATCAAAGACGACTTGGCCATTCTCGGTCGAGAAAAAATAGTGCAGATTGTTGGGTTGTTTGACCAAAGCAGCCAAGTCACTCTCGATGAACTGATTGTGGCAAGTGCCGCTGACAACGCTCGTGAAATTAAGTCTTTAGCTCATAAACTGAAAGGGTCTGCCGGCAGCCTAGGATTATCTGCACTGTTTGCTTTATGCCAGAGCATTGAAGCGAGCGAGGATCCATTACTTCAATATCGCGATAATGCAGACTCATTACCTGAATTGGTGAAAGACTCGTTAGCAGCGCTCCGAGAGCAACTATAGAGTGGCTATTGGGCGGAAAGCCCCAAAATAAGAACAGAAAACAAAAAGCAGGCTATTTCTCCGTTTTAATATGAAGAAGTGACCTGCTTTTTTATTGTCGAATAAGAATCTAAGTAAGGCTTTCAAGGAACGGCTCTAAGCCATCTTGATATGTCCAGCAGCTTTGATCTTAACGTGAACCATATTGCCTTGTAGGTAGCTTAATGGAATCTCGCTGCGTTCAATGATCGCGACATTATCGCTGCATGCGCCAGCTTCAATCGCCAGTTGCTTTGATTGTGCTTCCAAGCCCTTTAAGGTCTCTTCACGTGATGCTGGGTCAATCGGTACGATCTTATCGAATTGACCTGATATTTCACCCAACGCAACACCAATCGCATTAGCCACTTCAAAGTGCTCAGGACGAACCACTTGGCTCACACCTTCAAAATGATCTGGGAATAGGGCACTACCACCACCAACCATGATTACGGGTACACTCGCCGCAGAGGTCTTCATCTTATCGATGCCTTCTTCAACATCCGTGACCATTTGTTGATAAATCTTGCTTGCTTGTTCGGCTGAAACACCAATCTCATCACTCAGTTGATGTTCTGCCTGCCACTGCATTTGTCCTGTTTTGAGTGCAATATCGGTGAGCGTAAGTTCATCACCACCAAAGCTACGCGCCGTTTGCGTCAAGGTATGGCCAACACTTTCTGGGCCTAGCTCTATACGCTGCTGTTCAAAGCGAACCTTGGTACCACCACCAATGGCTAACGCCAAAATATCAGGCATACGGAAGTTGGTTCTCACTTCACCGATTTCTACTGCTAAGCTCGATTCTCTTGGGTAGCCGTGAGTCAGTACGCCGATATCAGACGTAGTGCCGCCCACATCGACCACAATCGCGTCTTTTAACTTAGTTAAGTGACTCGCTCCACGAATCGAGTTTGTTGGCCCACAAGCCACGGTAAGAATCGGGTACATCAATGCGAACTGCTGTGACATCAGTGTTCCGTCGTTCTGACCGAAATAAGGCGTGGTGTGGATTTCATGATTGATGAGTGCACTGCAAAAGCCGTCAACGAATCGTTTTGCTGTCCCTTGCAGAGCCGCATTGAGGATAGTGGCGTTCTCACGCTCTAAAAGCCCTAAACTGCCCACTTTATGGGATAACGATAGGTTCACGCCCGGAAGTTCTTGTTGAATCCATTCTGCTGCTTGAAGCTCCTGGTCGCCGTTGACGGGAGAGAACACTCCGCAGATAGCAATGGAATCCACTTGGCCTTTCATTTTCTGGCAAAGCTCGCGGATCTCAGACTCTTGAATGTCGGCGATCAACTGGCCGTCGTATTCATAGCCGCCGTGAGCTTGGTAGAAGTGTTCACCAAGCAGGTTTTGCCACGCTTCACTCCAACCACAAAGGGGCGGGACGCTATCACCACTGGGAAGCGCTAAGCGAATCATGCCGACTCTGTCTAAGCCTTTTCGTTCAACGATTGCGTTGGTGCATTGAGTCGTGCCAAGCATCGCGTGTTTCACTTGCTGACCATCAATGTTTGCTTGGTTTAATAGCGCAGAAATCGCGTTGTCGATCCCTGTTGAAACATCATGTGTGGTTGCGGTTTTTACTTTGGCAATCACATTTAAGTCTGCGTCGAGCAGCACACCGTCGGTATTGGTGCCACCTACGTCAATGCCCAAACGGCAGTAATCAAGCGTAATGTTTGTCATGCGACTACCTCTTCAATGCAGACTTTAGTTGTTCAATGGTTTGATACTCGACGGTGTAGCCAAAGTAACCCGGGCCCGCGACTTCAATACCTTTATCAGTGCGCCATTTGGGGTCGCAAGGGTAAGCGATAAGGTCGATGCGCTGCCCGTAACGAAGTTGTTCGGTTGTGATTGGCTTACCCGTTTCATGATCCAAGATCGAAATAAGATCCGGTGTTGATGCCAGCAGGTTATCTTGGCTCATGTCTGCGCGGCTTGTACCTTTGTGCGCGAGAAGTAATTCGTTTTGGAACTGCACAAACACGTTATCGACGCCGGTATCTTCAAACTGAGCCAGCTTTTCAATCACGACACCACCTGTTGCAAAACCACCATCGGTTTCACGTTGAATATCAACAATCTTGCCACTGATGATGGTATGGCCGCCGACAATGTCTAATACGGCCTGTGTGCCACTTTTATTGTTGTCGTTCGCCAGTCTAATCGCTTCACCAATCTTCATTGCTTGGGTCAGTGTTGCAGGCAGTGCGCTGCGTTTTAGGTTCTTACCGTTCATTGGGTAATCGCACATTGCTGCAGAGCCGCCCATCTGCTCGGTAATTGGCCTCGCAAACTTTTCAGACCAAATACCGTCAATCGGATAAAGCGTGACGATATTGCCACGCTCATCGGCCAATGTGTTCGGTGCCGAAGGGAGACCATCAAGAAAGAAGGTCACCATCTGAGCTTCTGGGAACGCACGTCCCATCGCATCACAATCGATCACAGGAATGTTCTTTTGTGCTGCAACGAGAATTGGAATCAATGAATTGAAGCCGCCTACTTCGATAGGAAACGTTGCCGCTACTTCAGTGCCGAGCGCTTTTTCCATCGCTTCGAAAGCAATCAACATTTGATCTTTCGAATTGAGTTTCTCTACTGCGACTGTTGGTGCGCCAATCATTGAAGAGGGCACTGTCATCCAATCGTCTTGCACGTCTTCTAAAGGAATCATGCGTACAGGGTGCTTTGCCGTTGCAATGGCTACTTTCGCCATCAAGGCACCGCTGTATGGGTCACCGCCGCCGCCAGTACCTAATACCGTCGCACCCAGCGCGATATCATCAATCATTTGTTCAGTAATAATCACAACTACTATTCCTTATCACTTGAAGGAGAAAGCTTCATTAGGGCGAGGTAAATCACACCAGCGGCAAGAATGCCGTCTAACGCCGAGATGCTGGTGAACGAAAACAGGTTGAAAAACTCTGGTGCAGTACAAGCGCTGAATGCAGTACCAAATGCCCAAGAAGCCAAGCCTTTAAACATCCAATCTGGAACTTGTTGGATGTTCTCAAAGCTCATTTTTGTCGAATCTAAAACATAATATTGAACGATGTAGACACCCGCAGCAGGCGCAATGGTTACGCTGAGTAGCATTAAGAAGTCGGTAAACTTGTTCACCATGCCGAGTTGAGCGATACCAATGCCGACGATGGTCATGATCACAACCAGAACAGGGCGCGGAATCTTAGGTAGAACCATCGACATGCATAAGCCGCCAGAGGTTAGGTTGCTACTGTTGGTGGTCCATTGTGCGAATACCAGTACTATAATGGCCGCCATGCCTAAACCTAGGGTGAAGAAGACTTCGACTAGGTCGTCGGTGCCGGTCATTTTGGTCAAGATCAATGCGATAAGAATGATGGCGCTGTTGCCGACGAGGAAACCGATACCCGCTCCTAAAATCGCATCACGGCGTGTTTTGGCGTAGCGAGCAATATCAGGTGCAGCAACCGCAGCTAGAATCCAGATAGACATAACAAAAGAGATGGCTTGGCCAAGCGTCAAAGGATCTTCAATCGATGGCGCTGCGCCACCTTGATAATCAGCAGCCATAAACAAACCGATGGTAATCAACGTCACCATCAATGGAACAGAATAGGTACTGAGTTTGCCTAAAGCACGAACGCCATAGATAGCCGTCATCATCATTAACACACTGCCGCCAATAAGAGCGGTGAGGTGTGAAATTATGATGTCGTATTTCGCCAGTGCATCGACCATGATGAAAGCGAAGAAATCAGCCTGGAATGCGAACCAGCCGACTAATGAGATGCCGTTGATGAAGCCAAGAATTTTACCGCCGTTACGGCCAAATACCGCGCTGCTCACCAGCGGGGTAGAGACGCCAGCTTGAAAGCCAATGTTGGCACACAGCATCGCGATGATCGCCAATAAGCCTGAACCAATAAACGTGGCAAGCAGTGCGTCTTCAAAACCAATACCGCTGCTTAGAATCGAGCCGAGAAACAGTCCCGAAATGTCGATGCCGATTGCCAACCAAATAAGGCTGATGACCCACCAAGATCGTTTGGCCTTCTCGGGAACGGGTTCCAACTCGAAGTCATCTATCTTTTTGTGGCTGTGTGTTGCTTCGGGTTTATTCACGTAAGCTTCTGCCGCCATAGTGCCATCCATGCATTGTTATTCCATAAGTGTGAATAAAGCATACTGATGTATTTATTGTTAATAAATGAATATAATCAGATGTAAACATAACAAAAAACAAATGTGAGTGGCAAAGTGAATCAAAACAATAAGTTAGATAAAAGAGACCTACGTAGATTAGAGCTTTTTTGTGAAATTGTTGAACAAGGAGGCATCAATCAGGCGGTCGCAAGCACTGGGATTAGTCAACCAGTGCTGAGTAATCAGCTTATTGCCTTGGAAAAAAGCTTAGAATTAACATTATGCCAACGTGGTCGACGTGGTTTTAAGCTGACTCATGAAGGTGAGCAAGTGTATAAATATGCGAACCAACTAAAATCGACCTTAACCGACTTCGCTTATAAGTTACGAGGTGTACAGACGGAACTCTCTGGGCATGTGCGAATTGGATGTTTGGATAACACCGTCACTTTGCCTTATAACCCACTTCCCAAAGCGATCGAGACGTTTTACCAACGCAGTAACAGTGTTGAGGTGAGTGTTGATGTCGGGGATTTCACCCAGTTGAATGAGAAGTTAGCAAAGAACCAGATTGATATGATGATAGTGGTTCTAGGGTCACATCAAAAATCAGCGTTTCAACATAAATACCCACTGTTTGAAGAGCACAGTTATCTGTATGCGCGTAAGGATCTGGCTGAGAAGATCATGGACAAGGATTTCTCATTGGATGGCTGTCGTATCAACATGGGCGGCTATGCCAAAGATGAGATGTTCCGATTACTGAATATTGAGCAGTACGATTCCGTAAAGCCTTTTGATGGCTGGCATGTCGAGTCGGGTGTAATTTTAACCTTGGCGGGCACACACCTGAGTTTTTTACCGTCTCATTTAATCGACCGTGGCCATTATGACCAAGCCTTGATTCCGCTTCAGCCCGAGAAGTGGAGCCTTAAGAGTCAGTTTTATGTGGTGTTGAAGCAACCTGTAGATTCCCTTTCCCCCGCCGCGCGTGCGTTTTTTGATGAGCTACACCAACCGGAAACATCGGGTTCAATCTAGAGCACTTTTCGCTTCTTAAGAGCACTTCTCGCTTCTCAATAGCATTTACGATACTTTTCCCCATAAACAAAAAACCTCTGCCAAGACAGAGGATTTTTGTTTTTAAAAGTTATGCGTGAAAACTAGCGGTTCTCAAAGCGGTTGTAATCCAACAGGCCGAACTCGATAGGTTGCGCTTGTTGATACCAGCGATGGACACGGTCACTGAACGGCCAAAACTCCGGAGAGCTGCGTCGTACAGCAAACTTATCAAGTAACGCCACGTAGTCTTCTTCCGTGTTCAAGTTCTGTAGCGTTTTAACCAGAGTCGGAATGTCGCTTTCGGTTAATGACAGGTAAGCCGCAGGGTAGCTACCGACAACGCCTCTTACGAGGGTTAGGTCATCATTGGCGTAATCACGGTTACCTTCTTCATTAAACAGGCTCGAAATGTTGCTGTGAGCGTTGTTGTGAATCATGGTGAACAGTTGCTCTTCGCCGTTTTCGCCTTCAATCATGATCATCACTAATTGAGGCACATGACGCAGGCCTTCGCCCTTTATCAAATTCACTTGGTTAAGCAGTGCTTCATTCTTCCTACCAAAACCTGTTTCAACAATCTCAAAGCGATTATCGAGAACAGGTGCGAGCTTATCTTTGATCATATCAAGCAGTTCGTGTTTCGGATCCGCCGTTTTGTAAACCACGCTGGTCGGCTGATCAAAAGGTGCAATGTTTCGCTGCAAATAGTCACTCAGTTGTGCGCTTTGGTTCTGGTACCAACTAGAGTGTTCAATGTGACGAACGTCTTTAGGAAGAAGGCTTAAGAAGTTACTCTCACCTTCAAGACGCAAGAAGTCCATGAACATGCGTGTAATCAGCTGGTGGCCAAAGTTGCCGTAAACATCGAAGCCTGCAACGAGAAGATAATGAATACGCTCTAGAAGAGCATAATCAAGAATCCACGCAGTCTTAGGTTGCGTGCCAACTAACCCTTGTACAACAGAGGCGCTATCGAAGTGCCTAAAGACGGTGAGAGCAGCATTCGGGTTGATGC
This sequence comes from Vibrio sp. F13, assembly GCF_020806305.2. Lineage (NCBI taxonomy): Bacteria > Pseudomonadati > Pseudomonadota > Gammaproteobacteria > Vibrionales > Vibrionaceae > Vibrio > Vibrio sp. F13. The sequence continues at coordinate 1,026,173 of NZ_CP170176.1, forward strand.
CATCGCCATCCCAAATGATGCCAGTGTCTAGGTGGACGCCACTCTCGAACCATTGGTTAGTGAAGTCTGATTTCGCGTTTAGGTATTGCGCTTGTTGCTTTGCGTATCTTACCCAGTTGGTCACAGGTACGGTGTTACTTTTTAGTTCGCTAGGCAGCTTTAAGTTTTTCTTTTGACTTGCGTAGAAGGCGTTGATTTCCGGAACATCGGCTTTCTCTGGGTCGATGAAGAAAACCCAAAAACGGTCGTTAATTACGTTCAAGGCAAGTTGACCACGACACACAGGTCCTTTGATGTAGGCCATGATGGTGTTTTGCGCGTTATCTAACATGAAGTTGAAGCGCGAGTTTACTGGCAGTGCTTCAAACGAAGTCATTGGGTTAGCTGAAACATCGATGTCGTAACTAGGTAGTTGTTTTACTTCGTAATTTACGTCGACAAACCAGGTATTCCACTTTTGTAGACGCTCTTTATTAAGTGCGAAAGGCATGTGCGTTTTGTCGACGATAGTGCCTTGTTCTGGAATCAGACGGTAGTAAACACGGTCTACTTTTGGATCGTCATAAGGGCGACGAGTCGTGATGCGCTGTACCGCTTCACCTGGTGGTGTTGCAGAGCGAACAACAGTGAAGAAGCGTGTTGGCTGAGCTAAATCAGAAAAATAGACATGAGATAAAAACAGGTGCTCGTAGATGTAACGTGCTGAAAGTTGACTCTTATTGTCACTCTTGTTTAAAAAGCTTTCGTAGACATTAACGAGCTCTTGTTCTGCATCAGTCAATGGAATGTGGTCGTTCATTAACGCGCCATTTTCCAACCAACTCATTAAAGTCGCGTATTCGGTTTTGTCTAAGTTTGGCATCCCATAAGGCATTCCCCAAGTTGGGTAATCTCTCTCGTATTGAGCGTATTCTTCAATGGTTGGGCACTGTTGGTCGCGATCGATTGAAAAGTCGAAACCTTCAAGCTGGGTTTGATCGGGCAGAGGGTGATTCTCTTTCTGGATCAACATACGAGAAACAAGACCAGCATCGAGGTTAGCCGTTGAGTTTTGCATGCGCTCATTGAGGACAGGATGAAAATCCGCATCGCGCCACTCTTGCGTGGTTAAAGCATCTTCAAACAAGCGAGTAGGGGCTGATGCCGTTAAGCGGGTGCCTTGATAAACGAGTGCCTTGCTCGCGCCTCGGTCTATACCTTCCACTGAAGACATTTTGAGTTGGCAAGGGGCGTCATAACAAGCGTGACAAACCACGCATCGGTTATCAATGATGGGCTTTACTTCGTCAATGAAGTGCTGCGCTTGAGCTGAAAGAATAGGTGCTTGGCGATCGCGTACTTGTTGTTCACCAAACAGTTCGTCGAAGTTTAAACCCGCGTAGACGGCACAACCTGAGAAGACGCTAACAAAAGCTAAAATGAAGAGTTTTTTCAAATTCATACGTATTTAAATATTAGGCATTTTCTATAATTATATCGAAAATGATTGAAAATGCTCATGTTCTAACAATTTTGTAGACAAGATCTTGATGGGACGAGTGACTTGTCGATGCGCGTCACTCGCTAGTGCTCAGAAATTGGTGTTTAGACTTAGCTAGATTTAAGTCCCAAGAGCTAAAAGCTAGCAGTTAAGAGTTAAGAGTTAAGAGTTAAGAGTAAAGAGTTAAGAGCTAAGACTCATTGATTGACGTAACAAACAGAGAAGGGGACAGACAATCGCTCAAACTCTTTGATCCAGCGCCACTGGTTGTCTTGCGGTTTATCGCCAGGGCCTTTGACTTCAATCCAATGAAACTCATCGCCCTTGAACGCAATCAAATCCGGCATCCCAGTTCTAAATAGCTTTAAGTCACTCAATATCACTTTGAAGAGGTCTACAACCAAGGCATTTGGAATTGAAGCCATGCCGTGTTCGATGAGTGCTTTAGGAAAATAATTCCAATGAACAAAGGGGTTCGCGATACCTTGCTTTTCATCGTAAGTATCAAGAAAATGGTTCAGCCCATGTTTGGATATCGTTTGAAACACGGCTTCAATCTGTTCGGCTCGCTTGTCTACGAAATCTGAATGGTACAGATCCAATGGTCGATGTTGGTAACGATTGATAAAGGCGCCTTCAACGTCTGCGAAAATGACATCCCAGAAAGCCAAACCAAACAAGCCACACAGAAAACTGTTTTCTGAAAAGTAGACGTCCCAACCTTGGTTCTCAAAATGCTGCTTTACCGCAAGCTCGACTCGAGTTTGGCTGAGGTCTAATTCCAGTTTTAACTCTTTGCAGCTCGGCTTTATGGTTCGTGAAACTTTGTGCCCCTGTTTCCGTAGCAGCCGGTCTTCAAGCTTAATAGCGATTTCCAACTCTGACACATCCGATGGAGTAGCTTTCATTTGCGTGACAATGTCACACATTAAGTCTAGCGTACCTTGCTTATCATAGATGCGTGCAAGTCGTTCTCTGCTCGGAGGAAGTGTAGATTGTCTGAACCAAAAGATTGCTTGGTCGTTTAGATTAAGCCTTTCAAGATCGCGAGCAACATCATTGATCAAACGCGATCGTTTTCTGGCAATACTTCTGTGTTCTGATTCTTCAGGAATCGCATTTAAAATCAGTTCCAGAAACTCGCCATCTTTGCGGTCACCTTCTGAATACAAGCGTTGAATATCGCGCATCTGGATTAATTGATTGAGCTGATCCCTAGAGGTGAAGAAGCGGCGTTGCTTGCTTAATGGGTAGTTCTCAAAGGTGTTTAGCCCAAGGTCGCTTAACACGAACTGACTTAAGTCTTGATAGGTGTTGGCAAAGAACAGCAACAGTAATACATCAATCACTTGAGATTCGATGACGTAAATACAGTCGAAAGAGAGGTTTTGAAATTGATCAAAAGGTTGCTGATCAAGCCGTAACAACAGCTCGTCTTTCTTGGCATTTCTATGGCTCTTAAGGGCGGGGAATACACTCAACAGCTCTGGTTTGGTGAGCAAGTGCAACCCGAGCTCGACCTCACTAATGGCGAGGTCATGCTGTTCTTCGGGATGACTCAACCCAATGAAGCCTGAGCTGTTTAGCTCTTGCAGTTCGGTCTTTAGATCTGGGATCTCAACATAGTTGAGTTTATCGCTGCGAAACCAACGGCCTTTACGAGAAAGCAAACGAACCATTAGGCATTGGCTTGAAACAGAAAGACGTTTGTATGCGGACAACCAACGACATTCATCATCACTCAGAAGATCGGGGTAGAGCGTTTGAGCGTGTTCAACCAGTCGATTGAAGTTGTCGAGATAATAAGTGGGGGAGAGCTGAAGAGTGGTTTCGGTCGTCAATGGAGAAGTCGCTTGATACAAAAAGAGCCTAACCCTAAGGTTAAGCTCTTCAGTAACAAATTCAATCTTTTCTGTTGATTAAGCTTGTGATGCTTTTAGTTCAGCAACTTTAGCTTCAGAGATTGGTTTAGTGATGATTGCTAGAACAATACACACTGCCATCATAACTGCAGAGATTGTGTAAGCTAGGCCGTAACCTTCGCCGTTTGACATTGAGAAGCCAACAACTGCTGCACCGATAGCGCCGCCGATACCCCATGCCGTGTAAAGCACGCCGTAGTTAGTACCGTAGTTTTTCAGGCCGTAGAACTCAGCAGTTAGTGTTGGGAATACTGCTAGAAGCGTACCGTAACCAACCGCTGCGATAGCCGTACCAATGATTAGCGTGAATTCAGAGTTGAACGTAGCGAATAGAGCCATGTTCGCGCCTTGAAGGATGAACGCTAGAAGTAGAGTACGTACGCCACCGATTTTATCTGCAAGCATACCCGCAGCAACACGGCCGCCTGAGTTGAATACTGCAAGGATAGACGCTAGGTAAACTGCGTTTGGCAGGTTAGCTTGAACGCTAGCAATTGTAGTGATGTTACCGATGATCATTAGACCAACAGATGCAGCGAATGCGTACATGATCCATAGAGAGTAGAACTGAGGAGTCTTCAGCATTACTTTCCAAGTTAGGTCTTCAGTCTTCTTAACCGCTTTAGGAGCTTGGCCTGCTTTTACTTTAGGCTCAGCTGGCGTGTAATCCGCTGGTGGGTTGTTGATTGTTGCTGCTAGAGGTACTGCGATTGCAAGTACACCAACACCAAGAATCATAAAGCTAGTTTGGATACCCATGCTGTCGATTAGCGCAGAAGTTACTGGTGCTAGGTAAATAGCCGCAAGACCGAAGCCTGCTGCGATAAGACCGTTAACCATACCTTTCTTAGAAGAGTGGAACCACTTCATTGCTGATGGAGACAGACATGCGTAACCGAAGCCGATACCTGCACCTGTTATAATACCGAACGTGATGTTCAGCATCATAGGCGTTGTAGCGAAACCAGAAGCAATCATACCTAGGCCTGTAAGCGCTGTACCTAGGATAAGGATCTTACGTGGACCCATACGGTCTTGTAGGATGCCCGCAACAAGAAGACAAACAGAGAATGTGATAGTTGCAATAGCGTAAGGTGAAGATGCTTCAGCAGCACTCCAACCAGCTTCAGTTACTAGCGCTTTGTTAAATACACTCCAAGCATACAGGATGCCAAGACAAAGGTTGATACAGAAGCCTGCTAGCAGGATACGTGTTGCTTTATCAATCTTGCTCATTTTTATTCTCAGTTTTGTCATCGGTTAGTGGAGAGCCACTTAACTAAAGACGGGTTATTGTGATTGTTTCTTCAAAATTAGTTTGCGTTTATCAACAGATAGCGCAAAAGAGCGCGGATTATAACCAATTAAAATGTGATTGGAATCTCTTTTTCCATTTTTGGTAAATTAAATTCAATTTGTTAATAAGTTGTTTTTCATTGGTTTTTGAAATGTTTTTAACACCTCTCTATTTTGTTCTTTTTCGCTCTGTCTTCTTATTATTTCAGGGATTTTGAGGTGATGGTTTTTGAATAGACGCGTATTGCGTGCGGATATCACAGAGTTACAAATAATTTTAATTAATTTCCAAGGTTAAATTTGTGTAACAAAATAAATCGTAACAGCGCTTTGTTCATATGAGACAAGGAGTAACGGAGTTTTATTAAAAACAGAATGTTAAGCAATTGTTAAGGGTGATTTTTGTTAGTACTTTTGCTTACATTTTGTTCGATTGGAGGGGTTGTGTTGTCCGTAAAAAGTGGGAAAATAGTATGCAAACTGAGATTCCAAATTTGAAAGGATGCGTTTCCAACTTATGGTGAGGCGAGTATTATGAAACTGTTTTTAATTTTATTGATGTCAATTTCTGGTGGTGTAGCGGCAGCTGACCATATTCACTCTTTCCTATTCGGCTTCTATGTTGCGGCTCTAGCAGTTGGTAGTTGCTACTGGCTTGCATTCCGCAGTACGCGTTTCCCACAGTTGGCATTAGTGCTATTGATGTGTGGCTTTTTTGCGAAAATTGCAGTGACTGTTATCGGTGTTTCTTGGGGTATCTCGAACGATATCATTCAATCGCCGTTCATTTTCTCATTGTCATACCTGTTCTTCTTAGTGGTTGTGTCTTACGTTTGGTTTGCATACCGCGATAAATTGACGCTAAAACAGCGCGCTAAGAAGGTAGAAGAGTCTCGCAAGCAAGCGGCAGCATAATTCGATTTGATTCTTAAAAAGCCTTCTTCGGAAGGCTTTTTTGATCCTGCCTACCTGAACTCTATTATTTGGTTATGACGGCAGATAAAAGAAACCCCAGTATGGTGACATACTGGGGTTACTTGTTATGTATCTATTATCTAGCAGTTACCATCTACCAAAGACTACTCTGAAGGTGTGTTATTTCTTCATCATCTTAGCGAGATCGGCGAACGGGTTGTGTGTCGCTGACTGATGATCATCTAAACTCGCTTTTGCATCCACACCATAACGCTCATGGTCAGTGTATTTTGAATGCTCATGATCGTGACAGTACAGGCACAGTAGCTCCCAGTTGCTGCCATCTTCAGGGTTGTTTGTATGGTCGTGATCCACGTGGTGAACGGTAAGCTCTCGGAGGTTTGAGTAAACAAATTCGCGCGCACATTTACCACAAACCCAAGGGTACAGTTTTAGTGCTTTTTCGCGGTAGCCTTTCTCTTGGCGAGCATACGCTGCACTCGAACCTGTGAAATCAGAAGACATTGCCAAATCCTTATCAATTGTAATATCCCGATTTTATCACAGCTTTCTTGAAGCTGTCGGTATGTCGTTCGTAAAATCATTGCTAAATGATGCAGTGGACTTATCGATATTAGATTGAAGTTTGAATACAGACTTACCTTCTACACACTAACGCTTAAGCGGGTTATGTCTTTCTGGAATAAGCCATGCTTAACAGTTTGAAAATAAATCGTATTCAGGGGTTTTAACCGCAGGCATGTGACCTAATATCAGTTTGTGAGACCCTATATTAATAAGGAAATATCATGTCAGAACAATACACTCCGCCAAAAGTTTGGGTTAACGATACTGCTGGTGGTAACAAGTGGGCAAACATCAATAGTCCTGAATCTGGAGCTCGCTTTGATAAAGAGCTTCCTGTTGGTGACCATGCTTTTCAATTGTATTCTCTTGGCACACCTAACGGTCAAAAAGTCACTATCTTGCTGGAAGAGTTGTTAGCGGCGGGTGTTAAAGAAGCTGAATATGATGCGTACTTGATCAACATCGGTGAGGCTGATCAGTTCTCTTCTGGCTTTGTTGGCGTGAATCCAAACTCCAAAATACCAGCACTTGTCGACAAGTCTGGTGACGAAGACGTGAATGTATTCGAATCGGCATCTATCTTGATGCATCTAGCAGAAAAATTTGGTCACTTCTTACCAAAAGAAGGGGCAGCAAGAACGCAAACCATTAACTGGTTGTTCTGGGCACAAGGTTCTGCGCCATTCCTAGGTGGTGGTTTTGGTCACTTCTACGCTTACGCGGATGAAAAGCAAGAGTACCCAATTAACCGCTTCGCAATGGAAGCTAAGCGTCAACTAGATGTGTTAGACAAGCAACTTGCTAACAGCACTTTCGTTGCGGGTGAAGAGCTGTCTATTGCAGATATCGCGATTTGGCCTTGGTACGGTAACTTAGTACTTGGCAAAATTTACGACGCAGCCGAATTTCTACAAGTTGAGTCTTACACCAACGTTGTGCGCTGGGCGAAGCAGCTAGAAGCGCGTGAAGGTTTCCAACGCGGCCGAGTGGTTAATCGTTCATTTGGCGAAGAGTGGGAGCAAGTACCAGAGCGCCATTCTGCAGAAGACATTGACCGAGTTTTAAAGCTTAAGCCTTAGTTCTTTTTTGAACGTGTTTTTGGCAGATATACCCTATCGGTCTTAGTGTTAATGGCTAATTGAAACGCCATATCTCAATCGAGATATGGCGTTTTTCCGTTTTAAGGTAGGGAGAGGTTTTGTAATTGGAATGAGAGTCTCAATTATCATTTTGTTTTTCTTATTCAATCGCTTATGAGTAATGGTCTTTGTGGTTAAGACAAAAAACAATAGTCATCGAGGTGGAGTAAATCTATAAGATAACGGTCCACTTTAAATTACGACTAACTTCGCTCAATGAAAAAAAACTTAATTGCGTTGGCTATCATATCCACGGCTCTTTCCGGGTGTAATCACGATTCACTAAGCTATAGTGACGGCCCTGATACGGCTCCTCCAACAGACATTATTCCACCAACGGATATTCTTCCTCCGACAGATATTGTTCCACCAACGGATATTCTTCCGCCGACTGACATTATTCCACCAACAGATATTATTCCCCCAACAACTTACATCGGTTCACTGTTGTCGAGCGGGGCGTTTGTTTCTGGAGATGTGTACTGTGACGGCATTCATCTTGAAAACGGAACGTTCAGTGTAAAACAAGGCGTGAGTTTTAGCTGTACCTTGGGTCACCTTACTTTAGGTGATTTCACGGCTCCTTTCCCCGAAGTCACAGAAAGCACGATTTCAAATGATGCGCTTCATGCGGCATTTGAGTTGACAGAATTACATGGAGACAACGTTACCAAGGTACTCGAATCAATTGATGTTTGTGAGACTGAAAGTGCTATCTGTCTAAAAGAGCTGGATGCTTTTGATATTGAGGATGTGTTCTCGCAGCTTGATGATCAAGATGCTGTCGATGCGTACTTTTCATCGAAAGAAGAGGAGTCTACAGATGAAGTAGGTAAGGCTCCTAGTTCACACGTAGACACAACTGTTGTTCCTGCGGTTGACCCTAATGCGGACAATAACCTTAACGCTGGTTTTGTTTCTGCAGACGCGGAGTCTACCTATGCTTATAAGCCAAGTGTTGAAGGTAAGGTGTTAACTCGCAGTAAGCTTACAGACGCTAATGGTACGCCGATTTCTGGGATCAGTTTCTTTTCGGCTAACGCGACGGGCGTGACGGATGAAGAGGGAGTCTTTGAGTACCTGTGGGGCGACAGAATCGTTTTTGGTATTGATACGTTTGAGTTTGGCTCCATTACGGGTAATCAGGTTGCTTATAAATTGTCTGATGTGACCAATAATGTGGTTGAGAAAGCGAATATCCAGTCATTACTAGAGCGCTATGCGGTTGATCATGTAAGTTATTATGAGATATCTGAAGAAGTCCAAGATACCTTTTCAAATTACCCTAACGTTATAAATGAGTTGATCAACCTAACTCTGCCAAATGGGGGGCTGATAGAGGGTACAGACTTCGAACTTCCTAATGAGTTTGTTGGTCAGTTTAGCCAAGGGTTAACGGCAGTCATTGATGAGCAGCTGCGCCAAACGCCTCAGTTTATGGATTATGTTCGTCAACCTGCCGTTTTATCTATGAATTCTGGTCAGTATGTAACAGAGTCTCTGAAGCAAATCTTCCACAACGTCACCAAATTCCATGTCTTCAATGACAATGGTAGCTTTTACGGTGCGACGGGGTATACCCGTGGTATGCGAGCTCTGAACATATCGAACAGAGCATTCCCTGTGGTGATGCCAAGAACTGATAAAAACCGTGAGCTTTACTTTGGTGAGCAACAGGCTTGGACTCGTGAAGGTAAGCCTTACATCGCACAACACCCAAGCATCTCGATGCCTCCGATTCCTTTAGTCTCTGAAGACAACGCGACTTATGGTTTCCCATTCGTTACTGCAGGCGAGATAGGCAAAGGTAAGGTCGTGTTCATGGGCAATGGCTTATATCCAAGTATTCTGTCATGCCCAGAGAATTATTGGGCTAATCGCACATTACATATCGACAGCAACAAACAACAGTGCACTGTTTCGACGTTTGAAAACCTACTACATGATGACCAAGGCAGCATGAGGTTGTTTTTCTCGAACTTGTTTGAGTGGTTCAATAATGGTTTGCCTATTGCTGGGATGAATGCAGTGACCAATATTGACCAAGCCTATTCGGCTTATCACCACTCCACAATGGGTAAGCAGTACACGTTTTTTGTTAGTCCTCAGTATGGTTTTGCGTCAGTAGAAAAGCGTGGTTCAGGTGACTTTGATGATTTGGATGCGAGTAATACGCCGATTTTGATCCTTCAGGCATACCCACCTAAGTTGGTTCAAGATGGCATGACTAACCAGTTTGTTGCTGACTTGGATAACCCGAACTTAAACCAAGACGATATTACGGCTCTTATTAACTATGTTAATGACGGTGGCAATATCTTGTTTATGGATGCGATTCAAACGACTAATCCTGAACCTGTTGGACGCTTGGCAGATGCCGTAGGTGTATCTCTTGGTGGTGAAAACGTTACCCCGACAAACCAAGCTTTCTGCGGTAGCTCTTATTACTGCCAAGCACCTTATCCTAATCTTCACGTGAAGAGTCAAAAGGAAATGGTGGTTCTTGAGCGTTTTCAAGATAACCAAGGAGAGCCTCCATTCACGGTAAATCAAGATGGTACGGTTGAGTGGATCAAAGATGAGTCCAAGATTAAGTTTGAGATCCCGACTTATGAGGTTACTAAGTTAGACGCTGAAGGGAAGCCAGTGCTTGATGCGTCTGGTGTAACAGTAATGGAGAAAAAATCCGCACGTATCTTTGTTGAATCGGCAGAAGAGCGTGAAGCGGCGATCAAAGAACTGCAATCTGCATTTGTTGGAACTGATCTTTGTACAAACGATTATGAATATGAATTTAACTGTATTGAGACTCGTTCTGGAGACGGTGTTACTGTTCGCGGTGCTTATTATCGCGCAGACTTTGATCGCTATGAAGTAAGTGAAGCTGTTGTTGGTAGCATGGTTAAAGCGGCGAACTTGGGCACTAACTTTACGGCGCTTTATGAGCATGAAATTTACTATAGAACAAAAGGTACTCAAGGTAAGCGTCTGTCTAACAGCGAATTGAATCAAGCGTTTGATAACCTGTCTGTTTGGATGTGGAATGACAACGCATACCATTTTGAAACAGAAATACAAGATGAGTTGGGGTTCAAGCAGGCTGTTCAGTTCCTTAACTGTTATACCGAAGACTTACATCAAACAGACACAATGGATGCACAGTGTCCTGTTGACTTAAAAGCGTCGTTAGTCGCTAATGGAATGATTCATGGCGAAGGTGAGTTATCTGGGCAGTTGAATCCTAGCTATCCATTAAATTACATGGAGAAACCTCTGACTCGTATTATGTTGGGGCGCTCATTCTGGGATCATGAAATCGTTGTTGATACCACAATGTATCCGGGTCGAACTTCGGGGGCATCTTCGTCAAGTACGGTAATGGTTCAGACCAACGGTAAAGCGGTGACGTATTCGGCAGGAAACAATCAATCGACAGGTCTGTGGGCACCTCAATTACAAGAAGTAACTATTCAAGATGGCGTGGCAGCTACGATTACTGTGATGATCGCGGATGATCTTACAGGTAAGCCGAATCACGAAACGAGTTTGAAACGCCCTCCACGTATGCAAACCAGCTTTGACTACAATGGTTCGAGCTTAACTTTCAAGGTTCCATATGGTGGCCTTATTTACATTCAACCGAAAGTAAAAGAGCTTGGTGAAGTCTCGTTTAGCATTGATGGCGCGTTAAAAGCGGCTTGGTGGAAAGAGGGACAGTGGATTAACACTATTCAATCGGCAGACGCACCAATTGCAGAAATCGATACGGGTTCATTTATTTACACTACACCAATCAGGAATCTAGAATCCGCTGATTTGAACCAATTCGCAACAGATATGAATCGATTCGCTGAAGCGGCAAGTGACTTCTACGGGCGTGATGAGAAACAAAGCACTGGTTTACACCGTAGGTTCACTTATCCAGAACTGAATGCGTTCCGCCATCGTTTTGTGAATGACGTGCAGATTTCGATTGGCGCTGCTCACTCTGGCTACCCAGTGATGAATTCAAGCTTTAACGCAAATCGGACATACATTCCAACCAACCCTGTGAACGATTGGTTGTTGTGGCATGAAGTTGGTCACAACTTAGCATCAGCTCCTTTCCTTGCGGCTGGTAGTACAGAAGTGACCAATAACCTTCTTGCGTTGTATATGCAGGAGTTAGAGGGGCGCAATGCAAACCCTGAAATGGATCGTATTAAATCGGATATTAAGAAAGCACCTAAATGGCTAGAGCTTAATAATGAACATGCGTGGTCACATGGTGATGCAGGTTTACGATTAGTTATGTTTGGTCAGCTAAAAATCTGGGCAAAATCGAACTTTGCAATTGATGATTGGTATACACGCGGCGCAAGCCAATCTGATGTGTATGGTGAAGATGAAGGCTGGAACATGTTCAAACTTATGCACCGTAAAGCTCGAGGTGATAGAGAAGGCGACTCGAATACGAACTATTGTAGTGCTAGCGAGACTGGGCTTTCTGGTGGAGACCTAATGATGGTGTGCGCTTCTTATGTTTCAAACTATGACTTAAGTGACTTCTTTGAAGTTTGGAACGTGGGCGAAACGTCCATGACTAATGCTGATGGCACGAAGTCTTATAGTGGCGGAATTAGCTCTAAAGGTCTTAGTGCGGTTGAACAATTAAAACTAGAGAAACCAAACAACAGTCCTTTGAATGTTGATTCAATTTACTAACGCTAATTATTGCTAAAGCATTTTATAGCTTAAAAACAAACGCCACACTGAAACTACGTGTGGCGTTTTTGTTGGAATGCTCTAGAAATTTCAGCTAGATCAGTCTTCTACATGATGTTTAATACTTCGGCTGCCATTGGTTGACTGTCCTTGCTAGAGAAAGCAGGTTAAACTGTTCGCATCATAATTCTAAAGGATGGTGCCATGTACCACGGTCATATCTATTTCCCTCTGCGATTTGCAGAGCAAGCAGAAACACTGCGTCAGAAAATTTTAGCGGAACGTAAAGATGTATTAGAGGTTTTCCCATTAATACAGCGTTTGGTTGGTCCACATAAGATGCCAATGTTTGAGATTCACTTTGCGAACAAAGAGTCGGGCATTGTTGAATGGCTTGAGCAAGAACGCGGTGATATGTCGGTGTTGATTCACCCTGTAACTGGCGGTGAAGAAACTTTGGATCACACAGTACGAGCGATCTGGCTTGGTCGTGAATTGGGTGTCTTTGAAGAAACGCTTACTAGCTAATCAAATATACCAATATTGCACTTAACTCATTCCGACCGGAAAATACATGAACAATAAAAAGGCTCCTCAAATGAGGAGCCTTTGTTTTAAGGAGCCGTTTTACCAAGAAACCGGTTATCAAGAGCCTCTGGTTATCGGGCTGAACCGTTAACCAGAGTAGGGGGATTAAGCCTCTGCCGTTACTTTAGAGCCGCTCATCTTTTTAAGTGCTGCGTAGCCAAAGCCTGTTACTAGCGTACCTGCTGCAATCGCTACTAGGTACATAAGTACTGGAGAGATAGCGCCAGGAATCAGTAGTACGAATAGACCGCCGTGTGGAGCCATTAGCTGTGCACCAAACATCATTGATAGAGCACCTGTTAGTGCACCACCTGCCATACAAGCTGGGATAACACGCATTGGGTCTTTCGCTGCGAATGGGATTGCACCTTCAGAGATGAAACATAGGCCAAGAACGAATGATGCTTTACCTGCTTCACGCTCGCCTGCTTCAAACTTGTCTTTCACTAGGAAAGTCGCAAGGCCCATACCTAGAGCTGGAACCATACCTGCTGCCATGATTGCAGCCATTGGTGCGTAAGTTTGCGAAGCCAGTAGACCAACACCGAATGTGTAAGCGGCTTTGTTTACCGGACCACCAAGGTCGAAACACATCATTGCGCCTAGAATCACACCTAGAAGAATCGCATTAGACGTACCCATGTTGTTTAGGAAGTCTGTCATTGCGCTCATTACGCCAGAAACAGGACCACCTACGATGTAAACCATCACAAGACCAGTGAACAAACTCGCGATAAGCGGAATGATCAGGATTGGCTTGAGGGCTTCCATTGACTGTGGAAGTTGAACCTTGTCGGCAATGAGTTTTGCAGAGTAACCTGCAATGAAACCTGCCGCGATACCACCTAGGAAACCTGCGCCCGTTGAGCTAGCCAGCATACCGCCAATTAGACCTGGAGCCAGACCCGGACGGTCAGCAATCGAGAATGCAATGAAACCAGCAAGAACAGGAATCATTAGAGCGAATGCAGAACCACCACCGATAGTCATCAGTGCTGCTGCTAGTGTGCCTTCTTCTTTAAACGCTTCGATACCGAACACGAAAGAGAGTGCGATAATCAAACCACCCGCAACTACCACTGGAAGCATGTGCGATACACCTGTCATTAGGTGCTTGTACACGCCTTTCTTCTCGTCAGCAGGTGCTGAATTTGAAGAAGCAGTGTGTTGGTATGGTTTAGCTTCTGCGAATGCTTTTTCCATCTCTTGCTTTGTTTTCTTAAGCGCAGGACCCGTTGTCGTTTTGTATAGCGCTTTGCCGTTAAAACGATCAAGAGGAACGTCGATGTCGGCAGCGATGATAACAAGATCAGCGTCTGCGATTTCTTGGTCTGTCAGTTGGTTTTTCGCACCTACAGAGCCGCGAGTTTCCACTTTGATTTGGTGACCTAGGCGTTTGCCTTCTGCTTCAAGTGCTTCAGCTGCCATAAAGGTATGTGCAACACCAGTCGGGCAAGCGGTAATCGCTACGATCTTTTTGCTGCCCGTCGCTGGTGAAGTGCCAGTAACCGCAACTGTTTTTTCAACTTGAGAAGCGTCTAATACTGTTGCTTCTGCTGCCGCTTTCTCAAGAAATGCTTTTGCATCTGCTGTGCATTCAGAGATAGCTGCTTGGTACACTTTCTTACCGACAAAGCGCGCTTTATCAACGTTTGTGTTGGCTGCGATAACCACAACGTCGCTGCTGTCGATAGTGTCTTGCGATACGGTTGAGTCAGGTAGCACGCTTGATTGACATTCAATAGCGGCGTTCCAACCCAGTGCTTTTGTCGCTTGCTCTAACAAGCCTGCGGCGATGATGCTGTTTGCTACGCCACTAGGGCAAGCTGTGATAATGGTAATATTCATAATAAACCTTTTGTCCTATTTGCTTGTGTCTAACTGGCTAGTTGGAGCACTAAGCGACTGTAATTGGATATTTTGTAGTACTGAGTCCAGCTCTTGTTGGCTGGTGATGCCCACGCCTACCTGTGAAACTGCTAGAGCAGATAGGGCGGTTGCGAATTTAATAAGTTCTGGTTTTGGCATCTGTTGCATGTGACCCCAACATAGACCAGCAACCAATGTGTCACCTGCGCCTACCGTGCTTACCACTTGCATACGCGGCGGTTGAGCATGTAACCATTCACCTTGGTTTAGCCACATCACGCCTTCTGCGCCAAGTGACACCACGATGTTCTCAATACCTTTTTCACTTAGGGCTTGGCCTGCGTGTTGGCATTGGTCGCGTGTGGTTAGTTCTGCATTGAACAGCTGAGACAGCTCTTCGTCGTTTGGCTTAATCAGCCAAGGTTGCGCATTGATACCGGCTTTAAGTGCGTCACGGCTGCTATCAAATAGCACCTTCTTACCTAAATCGTGTAAGCGTTGAACCCAAGAAGCGCAAAGCTCAGGAGAGATGCCTTGTGGCAGGCTGCCTGCAATCACGAAGTAATCGTGTGTTTCAGCAAGCTCTAACAAGGTTTCTTCAAACGCTTTAATCGCGTCAGCATCAACAGGAACACCTGGGAAGTTGATATCGCTTACTTGGCCTGAATTTTCTACCAATTTCACGTTGATACGAGTCGCGCCGTCGACACGGATGAAGCGGTCAGTTGCGCCCATCTGCTCAAACAGTTGGCAGAACGCTTCTTCGTTATTGCGACCAAGGAAACCTGTTACGGTCACTTTCGCGCCAAGCTCTGAAAGTACTTTCGCTACGTTTACGCCTTTGCCCGCTGCATGCAGAGAGCCTTTGTTTACTAGGCTCACTGAGCCCACATTAAGTGCGTCGATAGCGCCTGTTAGGTCGAGAGCAGGGTTTAGCGTAACGGTAACGGCTTTGATTTGTTTATCAGACATATCGATTCCTTAACCTTCGCCAAGGCCTGAAGCGATAGCTTTACCAATCGATTCAAGTGCTTGTGCTGCATCTTCACCTTCAGCAACAAACTGAAGCTGGTGGCCGTGTTTAACGCCAAGCGCGATGACTTTCATTAAGCTCTTCGCGTTCACTTCTTTTCCGTCGCCATCTAGGTTTGAAACGCGGATCGTTGATTCAAACTTCTTCGCTTCAGCAACTAGCATTGCTCCCGGACGAGCGTGCAGGCCGTGTGCGTTTTTGATTTTGAATACTGCGCAGTTGTCATCGTCTTGAGAAGCTGTAGAAACCGCTTCACCTTTCAGAAGGCCAATCACTTGCGCTGCGTCAGCGGCTAACAGTTGTTGCTGTTTACCTTCAAAAACCATCTTGCTTAGGTTTGCCAGAATAGATTGGTGCGCGCTGTTACAAGCGGCGAATGCTACCAATGCTTTAACTGGTGTGCCTTCGTATTCACAATGGTTCGCTGTTGAAACGAAAGATACGCCAGTGCGAGTTACACCTTTGTCGCTGCCCAACAACCACAGGCCTTGGCCTAGGTGAGTTGGTGTTTTCGTTACTAGGTCAGCAACGAATGCGTTGTCTGTGCAACCTGTGTTCTTAAGTAGACCGCCCGCAACTGCAGACATTTGAATCATGTCGCTTGCAGGGAACAGTAGCTGAACTAAAGAAGCGTCTAGGTCGGCTTCAAGCTGAACTTCGCCGTTAAGTAGAGCGATGATTTCGTCTTCTGATTTCGCTTGCTTTAATTTCTCTTCAACACCGTCAGCTGCCAGAACTTTGGTTAGCTGCTTAAGGATGCCTAAGTGCTCGTCAGATTTCGCTGCAATACCAATTGCTACGTAAACACGGTTGCCGTCTGCCCAATCAATACCTTCAGGGAAGTGGTGTACTGCAACGCCTGTCTCTTTTACTAGGCTACGCGTGTCAGTGGTGCCGTGAGGAATCGCGATGCCGTTGCCTAAGAACGTAGAGTTCTGGTTTTCACGGTTCAGCATTCCTTCAACGTAGCCAGAGTCAACTAGGCCTTTCGCAGTTAGGTCGCCAGCAATGTTCTGGATAGCTTTGAATTTGTCATCGGCCGTTTGGCCAAGAGTGATGTCAGATTTTGATAATTTAAGCATGGTGCCTCTTTAGCGTATCGCTTGAGAATTTGTGTATCGCTACGATTCAGTCTAGAGCAAATGTTAGTGAGCTTTACTCGTTGCTTGCTCTTTGTTTTATCTTAGCTGAATCGGTTCAGCATTCAGTGTAAAAAAATTCAGCAAAGCCAATTCTGATAACCAAAATAGTTTTGCTGCGTGTCGTAATTTCAGTTTCGTTTATAACGAGAAGTTGAATCACAACAAATGACGCTCAATCCATACAAAAGTATGATTGAAGTCACTTTTCAGATTTTGCTGAATCCTTTCAGCTTTTATACTGAATCGATTCAGCATATAATTCAACTAATCCAAGGATCAGAAGATTGGTTATATGATCCTACGCACAAAATACAGGTCACCCATATGACACTAGATGAGATTGCCAAACTAGCCGGTGTGTCGAAAACGACAGCCAGTTATGTGATTAACGGCAAGGCGCAGAAATACAGAATCAGTGAGAAGACTCAGCAGAAAGTAATGGCGGTTGTCGACGAGTATAACTACCGTCCAGACCATGCTGCTTCATCGCTGCGTGCTGGTAATAGCCGTTCATTTGGTTTGATTATTCCTGATCTGGAAAACAGCAGTTACGCGCGTTTAGCAAAATTGATAGAGCAGAACTCACGTAAAGTGGGCTATCAAATCCTGATTGGTTGTTCTGATGATGACGCCGAAACCGAGCGAAAGGTCGCTGAAGCTTTGGTCAGTCGTCGTATTGATGCTTTGCTGGTGGCGAGCTCAATGCCAGACGCCAACGAGTTCTACTTGAAACTGCAAAACTCAGGTACCCCAGTAATTGCGATTGACCGTCCGTTAGACGATGAGCACTTTGCTTGCGTGATCAGTGAAGATTTCGAGGCTGCATTTGAACTGACCCACTCGATTCTCGATGACAGCATTCATAGTGTTGGCTTGATCGGTGCGTTACCTGACCTGAACATTTCACGTGAACGTCAGCTGGGTTTTGAAGCGGCGAATAAAGCACATACTCAACAAACAAGGCTAGCAGAAAACAAGCCGATGGTAGTGGGTTATGGAGAACACTTTGATAGAGAATCAGGGCGCGAGATTTTTGAGGGTTGGATTGCCAAAGGCACGGTGCCTGATGCGATTGTGACTATGTCTTACACTTTGTTAGAGGGTGTGTTGGATGTGATGGTTGAAAAGCCAGAGCTGATTAATCAAGTAAAACTGGCAACCTTTGGTGATAACCGACTGCTCGACTTCTTGCCTTTTAAAGTCCATTCACTGCCTCAGCAGTTTGAAGTAATTGCCGACAGCGCTTTTGCTTTGGCGCTGAATGCATCGGCTAAGCGTTACCAAGCTGGCATTGAACTCGTGCCAAGAAGCTTAGTGAAACGAGGCTAAACGCGGTTATATTAGGCTAATTCGTAAACGTATCTAGCTTGGGTTTAACAATAACCCCAGTTCTACGACCGCAACAATGCCGAGCAACAAAGCCAACACTTTCCAAAACTGGATCGGGTTTCGGTTTATCAAAGGTTGCTTGGCTTTGCTTTTCACCAAGCTTTGGTTTGGTGTGTAAAGGTCAGCGACAAAATCCCCCAACACTTGATGACGTTCGCTTGGTGATTCCGCGCAGGCTTTTTGTAATACCAAATCCACCCAGCTTGGTAAGTCAGCTCGTTTCTGTGTGATGGGTTGGTATTCCCATTGATGGTGACGAGATTGCTTAAGCGATTGTGCGGTCATTTCAGAGTAGGGTAATTCACCGGTTAGCATCTCATAGCCGATTACAGCGATAGAGAACAGATCAGAGCTGGTGGTCGCGCTGTTGTGCTTGATAGTCTCGGGTGCAATGTAATTGACCGCGCCTAATGGTGTGTCGTCCTTGTCAGTGAGCTCTCCCTCTTCAAGGCCTCTCACTAATACCGCACCAAGGTCGATGATTTTTACCTCACCATCACGTTGAATCATGATGTTCTCGGGCTTTAAGTCTCGGTGCACCATGTCTGCACGTTGTAATACTCGAATGCCTTGAGTGATCTTTTCTAATATGTCGCGCACTTCATTGAGTGACGGTTTTGGGTTGTCGTACATCCATTGTCTTAGGGTGATACCTTCTACCCATTCGCAGATTTGGTATAAGAATTGCGAGTTCTCTGGCGTCGGGTAAACCTTCATTACTCTCTTGTTTTTTAACAAGATCCCCGCCCATTGTTCATTAAAGAAAGCTCTGAGTTGCGAAGGGCTATCGTGATATTGAACGGAAGGGACTTTCAGCACGAACTCGGTTTGTGTCTCTTTCTGCATCACACGATACACATGGCTTCTTGACCCTGCATACAACACCTCAAGTACCATGAAGTTGTCGATACTTTGCCCGAGCTTTAAAGCGGGTGGGATTGCCCGTTTAGCCAGCTTCTCATGGAATTCAATCAGCGAAGGTTTAGGCAGATGGCTGACTTGCACAATCAAGCAGCTCACGTTGTCTGAGCTATTGTGGCTTAAAGCGGTGTTACAGATGGTTTGCGCTGCGTATTCGAAATCCGCTCCGGGTTTATCGATGTGTTCTTTGAAGGTGTTGGGAGATACAAACTCGTGCACGCCATCAGATGTCAGGATAAAGCAGTCGTTTTTCTTGATAGGCAGGGTTTGATAGTCAACGTTGAGTTGGTTGTCCATGCCTAAGGCGCGTGTAAGATAATGCTTCTGTCCCATATTTTTACGGGTGTGGTCGCGGGTCAGTTGGCGTAATTCTCTATCTCTGAGTAAGTAAATGCGGCTGTCGCCAACGTGGAATATATGTGCGGTGTTTGATTTTAATATCACGCTGCTGAACGTCGAAACGAGGGCATTGTGGTTCACTTGTTGTGCGGGATGAATATTAGAAACAGACGTGTTGAAGAGCCAAGAATTGAGGGACGTTAAGACCTTTTGCGCCGAACGTTGAATGCTCCAGCTTTGGGGGGTTGCGTAATAGTCGTCGATAAACTGCATCACGCTGGTGTGACTGGCTTTCTGGCCGTGTTCACTACAACTTGCTCCGTCTGCAATGCAGGCAACACTGCCTTTCAACTCTTGCTCTGCGCGAGTTTTAGGGTGTTTTACAATGATGGCATCTTGGTTTTCATCACGTACGCCTTGATTCGAATAACCACCAAACTTAAGCGTTAACTGGTTGTTGGATTCTGGCGTGATGACTTGCCCTTGGCTGAATGAAATTGTCATAACTTGTCTTCTTCTTAACTGCTCTTCTTCCCGCTTCCTTGACAGAACATCCTAGGAAGAACAAAAGCCCTAGTGAACTTAGAGCCTTTGAACGAAGCACCTAGCATTGATGTATCCGCTAAGGTGCCTCTCCCGATTCAATAATATCAATGCTTCTTAGTACAGACCCTAGCTTGAAACATTAATCAGCGTGACACTGCCGTCGTCGTTTACTTCGGCGATTTGACCGTTAGGCTCTTCCATGAACAGCAGAGTCACAAAGCCAAGTACCGCTGTTGCAGCAATCACTAAGAAGAATGTTTGGTAGCTCACGAATGACAACACAGTTAGGTAAACTACCGCACCCACGTTGCCGTAAGCACCCGTCATACCAGCAATTTGACCTGTCATACGACGCTTGATTAGAGGAACCGTTGCGAATACCGCACCTTCACCCGCTTGCACGAAGAAAGAACACGCCATCGCCGCGACAACTGCTAGCCATACAGGCCATGTGCTGTCGACTTGACCCATTGCGAAGTAACCCACCGCAAGGCCAATCGTTAGAATAAGCAGTGTTGGTTTACGACCGAATTTATCTGAAATCCAACCACCACCTGGGCGAGACATTAGGTTCATAAAGGCATAAGCCGATGCAACCATACCTGCAAGAACCGGTGTTAATTCAAAGGTTTCAGAGAAGAACAGTGGCAGCATAGAAACCACAGCCAGTTCAGAACCAAATGTCGCGAAGTACAATACGTTAAGTACCGCAACTTGCTTGAATTTGTACTGGTGAATCTCTGGCACTTCTTCTTTAAATACGTTCTTGTTTACTTTCCAAACTTGCGACACTTCGTACACGTAAAGCGCAGCTAAACCGGCATACACTGAGTAAACCGCCATGTCTGACAACATGTTGATGTTGGTTGGTGATAGCTTCCAAGTCAGTAGCGCTAAAGCGGCATACATAGGGATCTTCATAATAAGTAGGAAGAAAAAGTCACCCTGTGATGTCACTTCCATCGCTGTTACTTGAGCAGGCTTGAAGTAAGTTGAACCTTTTGGTGTATCTGACACGTTTTTGTAGAAGATAAACGAGAACGCTAAGCTCATTACGCCAGTAATACCAACCGCATAACGCCAGCCGTCTTCACCACCAAACGCTAGAGCGAGAGTTGGAAGTGTGAACGCTGCTGCTGCTGAACCGAAGTTACCCCAGCCGCCGTAAATACCTTCTGCAGTACCCAGTTCGTTGTGTGGGAACCATTCAGACACAAGACGAATACCGACAACGAAACCTGCACCAATGAAGCCCAGTAGGAAACGAGCGATTGCTGCTTGAATGAAAGAGTCTGCCAGAGCAAACATGAAACAAGGGATAGAACAGACCGCGAGTAGCGAAGAGTAAACCAACCTTGGGCCGTATCTATCGGTTAGCATGCCTATTGCGACACGTGCCGGAATGGTCAATGCAACGTTGAGGATCAGGAGGGTTTTGATCTCTTCAGTAGAAAGACCAAGCGTAGTTTTTACCATTTGCAGTAGTGGGGCAAAGTTGAACCACACAACAAAGGTAATGAAAAAGGCCATCCAGCTTAGGTGTAAGACCTTCATCTTACCCGTAAATGAAAGCAGCGAAAATTTAGTGTTATCCATGGTTTAAATCCTTTAAATCTGGAAAATTACCCGGTTTGTGCACCTGCGTTACTTCCGAACTTAGAACGCTTTTAATGTGCATAAACCCTGTGCCGAAATTGCGCACGCTAATAAGCGTTTGCATGATGGTGTCGGCGGTTTAGTTAACTGGCGATAGCAAGTGGTGCGAGAACTTGAACTTGTTCTCCTTGTTTGCGAACTTCAAATTTCACGAGCTTGAGCTCAGGCTGTTCAAGACATTCGCCAGTTTCTAAGTGGTAATGCTGCTTGTATAAGGGTGAGGCCACGTAAGGTTCTCCGCTTAATGAACCAATTATACCACGTGACATCACATTCGCCTTGCCGATAGGGTCGTAATTAGAGAGCCCATAAAGCGTGTCGCTGCGCTTGCAGTAAAAAATAGCCACTTGGTTATCGTCTACTTTGGCGCAAATTCCCCCGTTTGGGGTTAGATCGCTGGTGCTGCATACGGTTGTCCAATTTTCCATGACTTTCTCCTAGTCTAAAATTGAGTTTTTATTTTTTTATTGATGAACCTGATGAAATTTATGAAACCTCAGTCACTTCGATTTGGTCTGCTTTAGCGAGCTTTTCATCGCGTTTTGAATTCGAAGCATCACTCAAGCTCGGCTTAGGAAAACGCTGCTCTCGCTCTTTGATGAAAGAGAGGCTAGTGTCCATTTCTTCACTGTTGATGTAGTGCTGGAAGCGCTTCATCTTCTCAGGGTTTTCAATGGTGGTTTTCCATTCACACTGGTACTTCTCGATGTTGAGTGCGATGTCCGCTTCGAGTTCTTCAGCTACGTTGAGCTTGTCTTCAATCACGACTTGCTTGAGGTATTCAATGCCGCCTTCGAGGTTCTCCATCCATACCGATGTACGCTGTAAGCGGTCTGCGGTACGTGTGTAGAACATCAAAACGCGGTCGATGTATTTAAGGAGTGTGGTTTCGTCTAAATCAGTGGCGAATAGGTCTGCATGACGAGGACGCATACCGCCGTTACCACAGATGTAGAGGTTCCAACCTTTGTCGGTGGCGATAACACCAATGTCTTTCGATTGGGCTTCTGCACATTCACGAGTACAGCCTGAAACCGCAAACTTGATCTTGTGTGGTGAACGCAGGCCTTTGTAGCGGTTCTCAAGTCGAATCGCTAAGCCAACACTGTCGTCGACACCGTATCGACACCAAGTGCTACCGACACAAGATTTCACGGTACGAACCGATTTACCGTAGGCGTGGCCCGTTTCAAAACCTGCATCAATCAGCTTTTTCCAGATGATAGGCAGTTCGTTAAGCTGTGCGCCAAACAAGTCGACACGCTGACCGCCCGTGATTTTGGTGTACAGGTCGAACTCTTTAGCGACTTCGCCTAAAACAATCAATTTATCTGGAGTGATTTCACCGCCAGCAATACGCGGAACTACCGAGTAAGTGCCGTCTTTTTGCATGTTGCCAAGGTAGATGTCATTGGTGTCTTGCAGCTCGATATGTTGATCTTCAAGGATGTAATCGTTCCAGTACGAAGCCAGAATCGAACCGACAGCCGGTTTACACACAGTACAGCCCAATCCGTTGCCGTGAGAATCTAACAGCTCGTCGAAGGTCTTGATTTTGTTGACGCGAATGATGTCGGTAAGCTCTTGGCGAGAATAAGCAAAGTGCTCACAGATATCGTTAGAGACTTCCACACCTAGGTTACTTAGCTCGCTATCGAGAACCTGTTTCGCAAGGGCAGAACAACCGCCACAACCTGTTGAAGCATTCGTGGTTTCTTTCAATGCAGCCATCGTGGTGCAGCCCGCTGAAACGGCCTCTTTAATATCGCCTTTGGTCACATCAAAACATGAACAGATCACAGCGCTATCAGGCAGAGCTTCAACACCCATTGCAGAGCCAGAATCATCGGCCACGTTAGGTAAAATTAGCACTGATGGGTTTTCAGGAAGGGGCATATCATTTTGCTTGATTTGCAGTAGCGAACCGTAGGCTTCTGCATCACCGACCAATACGGCACCGACAATTTTCGTGCCGTCAGCCGAGATGATCAAGCGTTTATAAACTTGTTCAATTTCATCGTTATAAGTATACGATTGAGCGCCTTCCGTCTTGCCGTGTACTTCACCAATACTGGCCACATCAACACCCAGTAATTTGAGTTTGGTGCTCATGTCTGCACCAGTAAATGAAGCGTCGCTCGTTCCGTCCGATAAGATATGCGCAGCCGCGATTTTCGCCATTGAATAGCCAGGGGCGACTAAGCCGAAGATCTTGTTGTCCCAAAGGGCACATTCACCAATCGCATACACGTTGTCGATGTTGGTTTGGCAGTGATCGTTAATCACAATGCCGCCACGTTCACCAATGGCGATATCAGAGCTGCGAGCTAAGGCATCTTGAGGGCGAATACCCGCAGAGAACACGATCATATCGGTTTCAAGGTGGGTGCCGTCTGCAAAGTTCATACGGTAGCGAGCGTTTTCTCCGTCGACTATTTCAGAGGTCGCTTTCTCGGTGTGAACCTGCACCCCAAGGTCTTCAATCTTTCTGCGCAGTAGCGCACCGCCACCGTCATCTAATTGTACGGCCATTAGGCGAGGCGCGAATTCAACCACATGAGTTTCCAAACCAAGGTTTTTGACGGCGTTTGCGGCTTCTAAGCCAAGCAGACCACCACCAATCACCACGCCAGATTTGCTGCCTTTGCTTGAAAGCTCGATGGCGTCTAAGTCTTCGATGGTGCGATAAACGTGACAGTGTTCTTGGTCGTTACCGGGAATAGGGGGAACAAAAGGGAAAGAGCCCGTCGCCAAGATTAGCTTGTCGTAACTTTCAACGTGACCACTTTCAGTGATGACTTGTTGATTGGCGGTGTCTAGCTTGGCAACCTTCTGGTTCAACAAGTAGTTCACGCCGTTGCTTTGGTAATACTCTTCACTGGTCAATGACAGGTCATCAGCGCTTTTACCATTAAAGTAAGCCGTTAGCTGAACACGGTCGTAGGCCAGCCTTGGCTCTTCAGTAAAAGTAATCACATCAAACTCATCACTCTCTGATTGCAGGATGTTGTCGATAAATTTGTGTCCAACCATGCCGTTACCAACAACGACGATTTTCTTCTTGCTCATAATCCATTCCTTATTCTCGGCGTCACCATCACTAGCATCTAATTTCTAGTCGTTAGCAGATGAATACCGGGTTGAGATTCCACTCAATTCATAATCATCAAGAAAAACAAAAATGTTTTTTCTAAGTCTTGGTTTTTAGTGGAGCAAGGAGGATGCCAGATTACGGTTCGTTCATTTAAATAAAAATTAACTTATAATTTTCAGTGGTTTAAAAAATAGAGGTAGCACGCAATTACCCCTAAAGTGGTATGTAAAATTTTTGTTAGATTTATATAAATGAGCGTTTGTGGTGCAACTTTCAGCAAGATGGTGCAAAAATTAAGTTTCTATCTTTGTTAAGTTCTAATTGGTTCATTGCTGATATTTGTGTTTTTATTAAGTTGTTGTTTTTAGTTGAAATTATTTGCTATTCATCAGCTGCTATTAAGTGGCGTGTTATTTGCTTATTTTTAGTTATTACAATTATGGATAATTGAGTGAGAAACGGATGACCGATTCAAACAGCGGCTGGATAAAATCGACCTGTGCTTATTGTGGTGTAGGGTGTGGAATAGAAGCGAGACCGACATCGTTAGGAAAACTAGAAGTGCGTGGTGATAAAGATCATCCATCAAACTATGGAAAGCTATGCACTAAAGGGATTGCGCTCGGCGACACCGTCACGCCTTTAGGTCGTCTTACACAGCCTGCTCATATTCAGAATGAGCAAAAACAAGAGCTAGATTGGAACAGTGCCACTCAGTTGGTCGCAGACAAATTTAATCAAACCATCGAAGAATTTGGGGCCGATTCGGTTGCGTTCTATGTGTCTGGTCAGCTGCTTACCGAAGACTATTACGTTGCCAATAAACTGATGAAAGGCTTCATTGGTAGTGGCAACATCGACAGTAACTCTAGGCTATGTATGGCTTCAACTGTGGTCGGGCATAAGCGTGCATTTGGCGCAGACACCGTACCGGTATGCTACGAAGATCTTGAGCAAGCCGATCTAGTCGTGATTACAGGCTCTAACCTAGCATGGTGTCACCCGGTACTTTTCCAAAGATTAAGAGCCGCGAAACAAGCCAACCCTGCATTGAAAGTCATCGTCATAGACCCGCGTTATACCGACACTTGTGAAATCGCAGACATTCACTTGGCATTGGAATCAGGATCAGACGTCGCATTGTTCAATGGTTTATTGGGTTACCTCGATGATAACGACAAGCTAGATGCAGACTACATAGAAAACCACACCCAAGGCTTTACTGAATCGATTCGATCTGCGACTCACTACCGTTATACAGAGTCAGGTTATACCGAATCAGGCTGGGGCGACAAAAGCGTTCCTGAGCTGACAGGGTTAACAGAGCAGCAGCTAAAACAGTTCTACAGTTTGTTTGCATCGAACGAGAAGGTGCTGACCATTTACTCCCAAGGCGTGAACCAATCCACACAAGGGTGCGACAAGGTAAACGCCATTATTAACTGCCATTTAGCCACCGGGAAAATCGGTAAACCGGGCATGGGGCCATTTTCTGTAACGGGCCAGCCGAACGCGATGGGTGGGCGAGAAGTGGGCGGTTTAGCCAATACCTTAGCGGCGCACTTTGAATTTGGTGACCCGCAATCACACCAGACCGTCAGCGAGTTCTGGCAAACCGACAGCTTAGCCACACATGCGGGTTTAAAAGCGATTGACCTGTTTGATGCCATGAATGAAGGCAAAATCAAAGCCGTGTGGATCATGGCAACCAACCCAGTTGTGAGCCTGCCTGACAGCGAAAAAATTAAAGCCGCATTAGAGAAGTGCCCATTTGTGGTGGTATCTGACTGCATTGCCGATACGGAAACCACTCGCTTGGCTGATGTAGTGCTACCCGCGCAAGGGTGGAGCGAAAAGTCGGGCACCGTGACTAACTCTGAACGCCGAATTTCACGCCAGCGCCGCGTGTTACCAAGCCCAGGGGAAGCCAAACCCGATTGGTGGATTCTAAAAGAAGTCGCACAAAAAATGGGATTCAAAGAGCAATTCGAGTTCCGCCATGAAGGTGAGATCTTCAAAGAGTATTGCGAGATGACAGCGCTCGGCAATGAAACAGGTAAAGCGCGTGACTTGTGCTTAATTGGACTCACGCAACTGGATGAAAAAGGCTATGGCGAACTCACTCCACAGCAATGGCCAGTACTTGAGTATCAACCTGAGATCATCGAACAGCGCATGTTCACCAATGGTGAGTTCTTTACCGAATCAGGCAAAGCGCAGTTTATTGCAGTTGAGCACGACAAACCGATTGCCGATACCAGCCTTGAATTCCCACTTATCATGAACACAGGCCGAATCCGAGACCAATGGCACACCATGAGCCGCACAGGCTTGGCGGCAGGTTTAGGTGAGCATACCCCTGAGCCTTTTGTTGCGATGCACCCAGATACCGTTTCAGAACTGAACTTGGATGAGTTTGGGCTAGATGCTTTCAACCACGCGACTATTAACCCTGTGGTGAAAGTGCGCAGCGCACAAGGGGAGTGCCAAGCGCGCTTAGTGGTGACCAAAGAGATGCGCCGTGAACAAGTCTTCATGCCTATCCACTGGAACGCACCCACCGCCAAAGACAGCAAACCATGCGAACTAATCTTGCCTCATACCGATGCCGCATCAGGTCAGCCAGAATTCAAACATACCCCAGTGATGGTTGAACCGTGTGGCTATCACAGCGAAGCCGCACTGGTCAGTGACAAGGTGATGGATTGCAGCGGCTTTGATTATTGGGTTCGCCAAAGAGTAGAGGGCGGTTTTCTGTATCGAATATCTTCCTCTAAGAACCCAATGGAGTTGGTGATTCAGCTTGCTAATACCCTCGATGCCTTGCCAGAACCTAACGCAGAAGCGATCAAATCACTCCATTACCACGGCAATAAATCATTCAAGAACTACGGCTCTGCCAAGCTGGGTCAGTCTGGCGTAAAGCAAGCTTTCGTGGTGAACAGTAAGCTTGACCATCAAAGCATCGATTGGCTGGTGGAATGTCTAACCCGAGAAGCCGATGAAGAGTTCGAAGCCGAGTTTTTGAGTACCATGGCGAAGTAGTTACTACCTCTAACCTATTAATACCAAGAGTTAAGCGCCGACAATTACGTCGGCGTTTTTGTTTGAAAACACGATATTCAAAGATATGACTATTCATTATCGAGCTGCGGTTTACTCACATATTGGGGAGTTTTCTGCATTTTGCAGAAACTATATGGAAAATTTCTGCTTTTCGTCATGTTTGATACGAAGATAAGTAGGTAAGATAATGTTATTAAATGAGTTATTAGACTAAGTGTAGTGTGTCTTGGAAACTAGACAGAATTGTTTCGGGGACAAAATGCAGAATTATTCTGTCTAATATAGCTGTTAACTGTGCTTTGAGTCACGAACAAATACTATGAGCTTTATCATCCCATTTTCATATGCAAAAGTGTGAAGTGTTAGTTTTGTTTAAAGAGATCAAGGATGAAAAAGAGTGTGTTATTAGTGCCTATTCTGGGTGCCTTTTTAACTGGTTGTGCAAATAAATATGTATCACCAACAAATACTGGTAATTTGACCCAACTTAGTCTTCAAGCGGAAGGGGATGGAGCGTCGCTAGCTGGAATACAGATTAGGTTTTGGCATGTAGAGAATGCAGGCAAATGTGACATGTGGGAAATTGAAGGTGACAGAACTCTGATGCATACAATTGAAATCGGCGGATTTTCAATGTTTGGTAATGAACAGTCAAAAACATTACCAATTGTTGCCGGGAATAAATCACACTTTTTGGTAACAGCTACTTCCGGAAGTCTTATGTGTGGGGTCATTTCTGATTTTGTTCCAAAAGAAGATGAATCGTATATTTTGAAGTTTGATGGTGTGCTACAAGCTTTGAGTAAGTCACAGTGTAGTGTTGAGCTAACTACCAGTGACCACAACCCTGTTGAGTCGTTTAACTCTCAACTCTGCTTTAAGCCACATTGACCGCACAGTTAACAAAGCATTTAAGAGTGATTCGCAACGCTTGGCGCTTTCGCTTCGCTCAAGTATAGCCAAGCGCTGCTCACACCTTAATGCGGCTACATGGATTCCCCCGGTTGTCAAACATCCGCTAAACTTATGTTGATGGGTTTTGGACTGCCGCTCTACATTCGGCCTACTTATCGACGATTCGCATACGCCGTGGCCCTGATGACTTGCGCGACTGCGGTGCCTTATTCGTTAGATGACATCTAGTGTGTCCGCCGCATTAACAGGCTCTCCGCAAGTGGTCTTAACCTATCTCCATCATTAGCGTCTGCAATGACCCGGTGGGTTTAACTCTCTATGCTGCTTAGGTTTCTACTTAAGCAGCATAGTTTTCATATTCGGTTTGATTGTGTAAAAGCGACCATATAATTCGTGCGTTCTTCGCGGCCAGTGCCACTATTGCTCGGTTCATTCCTCTTCGTTCTAGAACGCCGCGACACCACTGACTTAACTTATCTTGCTTGTCGCCAAGGTTGGCAATGACTGTCCTTGCGCCATGAACTAATAGTGTTCGTAAGTATTTATCACCGTGTTTGGTTATTCGGCCTAAGCGAGGTTTTCCTCCTGTGGAATATTGCTTTGGTACGAGTCCTAGCCAAGCAGAGAAATCACGGCTTTTATCAAATTGAGAACCATTGCCTATCGAAGCAAGTATCGCAGTAGCGGTTTGCGGCCCAATACCTCGAACTTTCATCACTCGTTGAACATTAGCGCTGACCTTAGCAAAAGAGTCGAAGACTTGTTCAGTATCGGCGATACGTTGATTTAATTCACCAAGGTGGTGATAAGCATCGGCAATCACCGTTCTTGCGAGATGTGGCAGTTCATTTTCTGCATCTTCAAGCATTAAGGGAACGTGTTTCATCAATGAAGAGCGACCAACGGGAATGATCAACCCGAACTCAGAAAGTAGGGCGCGCATGCGATTCATAAGCGCGGTGCGTTCACGAACCCAATGCTCTCTCATTCTATGTACCGATAGGATGGCTTGTTGCTCTGGTGATTTTACGGGCACAAAGCGAGTGGATGGTCGCTGAACAGCTTCGCAGATAGCTACTGCATCATTAAGGTCGTTCTTCCCTTTAGTTCGATAAGGAACCACGTATTTAACGGCCATGATACGGACGTCATGACCCAGTTTATTGAGTGTTCTTGCCCAATAATGTGCACCACCACACGCTTCAACGCCTATACGCATGAGTGGCATATTTGCTATTGTAGTCAGTAGTTTAGAGCGGGTTACTGACTTATGAAGTATGACCTTACCATTTTGGTCTACGGCATGAAGACTAAAGTGGTTTTTAGCTAGGTCGATACCGCAGAAATAAGAATAATCAGACATGGTGCCTCCGATGCATTTAAGTACCACATAAGTGTGGCAGATCCTCGGTAGGGGGAATCCATGTCATTCGTTGATACCGCAATCAATCATCTAACCTTTTCATAGCTTTACGGTAAACATCGCTACGTTCGCGTTTTCCGACTGCTAAGACGGTTACAATGATGACATCGTCTTCAACTTTGTAGACGAGACGGTAGCCCGATTGGCGCAGCTTAATCTTATACATGTTGTCAGCTCCAGAGAGTTTTGAAGCCGGAACATGCGGGTTATCTAAACGCTCGATTAGCTTTTTCTTAAATTGTTGTTGAAGCGTTGAGCCAAGCTTTTTCCACTCTTTGAGTGCACTCTTTTTAAAGTCGAGTTTATAGGTCATCAATATTTACCGAAATACTCTCTTCAGATTCACGCTCTTTCGCAATAGTTAGTAGTTCAAGATCTTCGAGTCTGTCCATCATCATTTCGTACGTTTCGGCTGGTACGCAATAAAATGCTGGCTCATTTCGGTTCAGTACAGCAACAGGTTCACCGTAAGCACTAGTTGCAACTTTCATAGGGTTAGCTTTCAACTCAGTAATGCTTGCAGCAACATCGGCTAAAATTCTAGTGGTCATTTAATAGGTCTCTTAAGTGGTCTTTATTTTGGTCATTTTAGCCTCAATCAAGCGGTATAACAAGTTGCTTAAGAGTGATTCGCAACACGTGGCATTTTTACTATGCGTTGGTTTATGTGTTTAAGGTATTATGCGGACGCTAAGGTATTGGGTTGCTTATACCTTTACGCGGCGTTTGCCTAATCCAATAGTAAGTGAGTCTATATGACAGATAACATTTGGGAAGACAGAGAAACACCAAATCTTGAGCACATTCTCGAATTGTTCAACAACACTGAGTTGGGTGCATATCTAACAGGTCATTTATTGCTTGAGTCAGTATTAGTTCAATTAATAGAGTTGAAGCTTGATGATAGTGAGAAGATAAACCCATTTAACATGAGTTTTCCTAATAAGGTTAAGTTAGCGCTTAATCGCGGTTTAATTTGGCAATCAATGGCTGATTTTTTGATCGAAATGAATCGTATCAGAAACAGGTTAGCACATCGTTTAGGTGAGCCCATTACTTTTGATTTAGTCTTTGGTTTAGCCAAGGTTGCTCACTTGGGCGGCGTTGATTTTTCTGATGACACCATACATTCTGATTATCAGTTGTCTCAACAGTGGTATGGTATTCAAGGAATCATCCAAGAAATATTCCAAAATGCCGCACAAGACCTTTCATTTATAATAGAAGAGCATGGTGGGGAATTTCAGTTTGCTTAGGCTAACAAACGTTTAAGAATCAACCCAACCAAAGAGGGCGCCAATAACGGCGCCCTTTGTATTAGTTGGCAACGCTGTAAGTGTCGTAATTGCGAAGTAAGAAGATTGCGATACAGGCTGCGAGCATTGGCCAAGAGGCGAAGAACAGTAGGTTGTTGAACGGGTCCATGTATTTTCCAAAAGAGGAAAAGGTTGAGCCTGCATGAAGGACTAAAATGGCTCCGTAGGTGTACTTTTTCCACATGCCTACAACGAATGCGCCTAAAAATCCGAGCTGCGCGACACCCAGAGCCATCATCGCATTGTTCGAGATGTCGATGCCGTAAAAGCCAGACAGTACTTTTGTCGCGTGCTCAGGGACAAGGATCTTATCTAAGCCCCAGAACAAGAAGACGATAAAAATGCCGATTCTCAGCAGTAGTAGGCTAGTCGCCAGTTTGGTTTGAAGTGTCTTTTCCATGATATCCCTTGTGATGCATTCAATGATGCGATGGTTTAAATGTTCATCAAAGGAGACCCATAGCCTTCGCATTTTCTTTCGTTGTTTTTTAGTGCCTTATGTAACAAGGAATGTCTGGTTGGTTTGTTCCTCAACGTTATCTGACTCAAAATGCTGTTGCTTGAGTAAGCTGACAGTCAGGTTTATCGGCATCGGCTTATAAAAATAGAAGCCTTGGATATAGTCGACACCGAGCTTAGATAAGATTTTCACTTGGGATTCATACTCGACACCTTCGACGATGACTTGCATGCCTAAGGAGCGTGATAGTTGAAGCATGGACTCTAGCAAAGGGAGACCAAAGCTGGATTCGTCGGATATGTTTTTCACAAACACGCGATCGATTTTGAGAATGCTGAACGGGAACTGTCTTACGAAATCTAACCCTGCGTAGCCTGTACCAAAATCATCAATCGCGACTCTGACGCCCCTGTTCGATAGCTTGGTTAGGTTGTCTCTAATTTTGACCATGTCGGCATCAGAACATTCACCATATTCGGTTACTTCAAAAACCACCTGCTTGAGGATCTCAGGGTGTCTTTTAAAGATGCTGATCACTTTGTTAGAGAAGTTACTGTTAGACACTACGTTGCGGCTGATGTTGACGCTGATGTACTTTGAGTCGAACACATCTTGATTGCTTTTCAACGTCATTAATACTTTGCGCAGCACGAAGTAGGTGAGCTCCTCAATTAAGCCTAAGCTTTCAGCAAGCGGAATGAAAATAGCCGGGGAGACGTTACCTTCAATTGGGTCGTTCCATCGTAATAGTGACTCACAGCCGACGATCTCATTGGTGTTTTGGTTAACGATAGGCTGCATGTGAACATGAAGGTGTTGGTTTTTTAGCGCACTTGAAAGCGAATATTCTAAGCTGCGTTGGCTCTGCTTTTTATGCTTGATGGAAAGGAGAATAATGGTGGTGATTCCGGCCATCAAAAAGCCAAACCATAAATAACTCAACATGAAGTGAAGATAAAACTGATACCCAATGTATGAGGTGATGGTCAATGGGTAGGTGTTTGATTGTATCCGCACCTTGGCGATTGATGAGTCAATATCGGTAGGGTGGATATCTCTTTTGATCACTTCAACTTTGGCCTGTATTCCATGGCTGCTCAGGTTTGTTTCAACAAGGTCATAGATGAAGTGTGGCGGAATCATCAGGCTCACTCCGGCATCTTCTTTGTTCGAGAAAATGAGCATGATGGACTGAACTTGCGTGATGGCCGAGTTGGAATACGACAGGGTTGTTAAATTCGGGTCGTCATTGAGTCGCTGCCTGATGGTGCTGTATAGGCGAAATGAAACGTCACCATCGGTGGTTGAACAGTAAAATCGGTTCTGTTTATTGAATACCGCTGCTTCTTTTACCCAATCGGCTTCAAAAACGTTTTGTCGAAGCTGTCTAACGATCGCGTCGCATGACTGTTCAGGTCTAACTTCAGATAAAAAACGGTCGAACCTTGATTGGATCCCTTCTAACCTGGTTTCGACTAACCTTGATGTGTCTTCGGTTAATGTTTGGTAGTGATACGGTGTAAAAGGAATGAGCATTGCCATGGAAAAAAAGAAAGAGATGGCAAAGTAAAATGAAGTCTTGGCAATGTTTTGGTACTTGATATCCATAGTTGGAGAAGCGTTACCGATTTATGTGAGCATTCGATTTAATTTATAAAGTTAGCGTTTAGGTAGCAATATAAATAATTAATAGTGTGAGTGCAGGCACGAATTATTGATATAAATAATATGTTTTCTAGTTTTACCAGCAAAATCTGAGCGTTATCTCATTTATTTGAGTTCGCGAGGCGTCATTTTTGATGATTTATGCGGATAACAAATGCTTATATCCTGATAAATTTTATTGTTATTTGCTCTGGCTGAATGAGCTGAATGAGCTGAATGAGCTGAATGAGCTAAATATTGAGCCACGTTTAAATAAATAAAGTCACGACACGATTCGTTTTGGTGGTGGCAGCATAAAGGATGATTATGACAAAACTGATATCGGCACTCATAGCGGTGTGCTTCTCATTCTCTGCGTTGGCCTACGAAGGTGTTGTTGATTGCGAGAATGCGATGAATACCATCGAGATCAATCACTGTGCGGCAATTGAGTTGGAATCTGCACAAGCGGAACTGGATAAATACCTTGCAGCCAGCTTTGAGCACAATGCTTATGATGCTGAGCTGGTGGCGTCAATTAAGAAGGCTCAGGAGAGCTGGCAGGCGTACATGACAGCACATTGTGATTCTGTGTACACCCAATGGCGTGAAGGTTCTATTCGAGGGGTTATGGCGCTTTCCTGCAAGATGACGTTAACCAAGCAGCGCACGCATGAGGTGTGGGTGAATTCCTTAACCTATATGGACAGCACGCCTCCCGTTTTACCAGAGCCTTAATTAGCGCCGTAGGCAGGTTTAAAATACGTACAGGACTGTGCACCTGCTTCAACCTTTGGCGGGCGAATAAGAAAGCGATAGGGGATTGCCTTACTCTTTCGTTCTTAGTTCTTAGTCTCCAGCTTGAAGCATTACAGCTTGAAGTTTTACCTAGCAAGGATTCGATTTTGAATAATGTCAGTATCACGCTTATTCAGCTTGAAGTTGAATACAAAAACAAACAAAAGAATATAGATTCGGTCTCTGATCTTTTGCAAGCGGAGCCGTCAGTCGGTGATATTACTTTACTGCCTGAACTGTTCACGACTGGGTATATTTTTAACGAGGCTGAAGAAATTCACGAATTGGCTGAAGACTTCGCCGACAGCAGTACTATTGATTCATTAACTCAGCTTGCAGCGAAGCATCACACCTTGATTGTTGCTGGTATTGCCGAGAAAGATAGCGGCCAATATTACAACAGCGTCGTGGTTGTGGATGCTTCCGGTTTACGACACAAATATAGAAAAATCAGTCAAACCAAATTCGATAAGCAGTATTTCTCGAGAGGGGAGGAACGCCTCTCGTTTGAGCACAAAGGCTTAAAGTTTGGTGTCGCGATTTGCTTTGATATTTGGTTCCCGGAGATCATGAGAGGGTATCAGTCGGTCGACGTTATTCTTCACCCTGCCAACTTCGGTGGGCATCATAGTTTTGCCATTGCTCAAGCGAGAGCCTTGGAGGAAGGGTGTCACATGGTTACTTGTAATCGCGTCGGGCAAGATGTGGTTAATGCGTTTACCGCGACATACTGTGGTGGTAGCCGAGTCTACTCACCCAAAGGGGAGTTAATGACTCAGCTCAACGAAAGGCAATCGGTAGAAACCGTAAGTATTCAAGATCTCTCGATTGCGCCGCAATACAATGGCGTCGATGTGTTAGACGAAATACAGCAAATCGCATCTGTGTTGAATCGCTAAGAAGATAAGTGAAGTGCATTAGGAGCGAAAAGGGCAAGGTTTTTTAACCTTGCCCTTTGTTGTTTAGATCTCTAAGAAGGCGCTTTAAATGGCTTTTACGCTGCTTCGTTCAACAAGAGTAGGTTCAAGTTCAACGACTTGCGGATAAGCATCTGGAGTTTGTAATCTACTCAAAAGCGTATCCACTGCGGTTTTACCTAAACGATGTTTTGGCTGGTGGACAGTGCTTAACGCGGGTGTCATGTACTTCGACAGGTGGATGTCATCGTAGCCAATGATAGACAGATCATTCGGAATCGATGTGCCATCTTGCGCCGCAGCGTGAATCACGCCCATCGCCATCATATCGTTACTGACGAACAAGGCAGACGGCATTTCGCCACGAGTTTTCAATGTCTGATAAGAGTCAAAACCACCGTCACATTCAAAGTTGGATTCAACAATCCACTTAGGGTTGATCTCTAAATTGGCTTCTTCCATTGCTTGCTTGAAGCCTTGATAACGAGACGAA
Organism: Vibrio sp. F13; assembly: GCF_020806305.2. Classification (NCBI taxonomy): domain Bacteria; kingdom Pseudomonadati; phylum Pseudomonadota; class Gammaproteobacteria; order Vibrionales; family Vibrionaceae; genus Vibrio; species Vibrio sp. F13. Next base: position 1,061,826 of record NZ_CP170176.1, read on the forward strand.
GCTTGATTGCGGTGCAGTGGGCCAGTGATACAACCAATTTGAGAATGACCGTTATCTATCAAGTGCTTAGTTGCCATGTAGCCACCTTGGTGCGAGTTGTCTTGGATCTTATCGCTCGCAAACAACATAGGGCCCCAATCCATGACTACAACAGGCAGTTCTGGGTAGCGCTCGAATACATCGATATGTTCGCCTTCAAGGGTAGAACACATTAGCATCAGGCCATCGACTCGCTTTTGCAGCAAGGTATCGATAGAGGATTTCATGCGTTCGCTATCGCCTTCGGTGTTACACAAGATAAGGTTGTAGCCTTTTTCGTAGCAACGACGTTCCACACCTTTTACCACTTCGCCAAAGAATGGGTTGGTGGATGTGGTCACTAGCATTCCCAAGGTTTTGGTTTGCTTCATTTTCAAGCTGCGAGCCAATGCAGAAGGCGCATAGTTGAGTTCTTTAGCCGCACTGTTAACACGCTCAGCAATCTCTTCACTGACAAAGCGTGATTTGTTGATCACGTGGCTCACGGTAGAAGTCGAAACCTTTGCGAGCCGTGCGATGTCTTTCATTGTTGCCATAAAAAATCCTTGTGGGAATAACCTTCCACGTTGGGCGATATTCTGCCTGAAAACAGGGGCTTATTCTTGTTATTTGTTGTTACCGAATTTGAAGGCTAACATCCGTTAACCACGGTTTAGCTCAGAAGTTAGGCCTTCAAATAGGTATCAAACTAAGCAGACAGTTGCTCTGCCAAAAACGCATCGGTTTCAGCACGGCTTGGAATCGACGTTTGAGCACCAAAGCGTGTCACAGAGATAGCAGCTGCAGCATGAGCAAATTTAATCGCACGCTCAAGTGGCATATCTTCAAGCAAGCCTGTCACCAACGCGCCGTTAAAGGTGTCACCTGCGGCAGTTGTATCTGTTGCTTCAACACGGAAACCTGCGATTAATTCACCTTCGCTGGCTTCATTGCCTTGACCGCGATGACTCACCCACACGCCTTTCGCGCCTAGCGTGATCATTACCGTTTCTATGCCTTTAGCATGCAGAGCCAACGCAGCCTGATGAGCAGACGCGTTGTCCGTCACGGTAATGCCTGTCAGCACTTCTGCTTCAGTTTCGTTCGGTGTAATCACGTCAACACAAGCAAGCAGTGAATCCGATAATGGACGAGCAGGAGCCGGGTTTAGAATGACTTGCGTGCCACTCTCTTTTGCTACTTTCGCAGCGTACTCAATACCTTCAATTGGCGTTTCAAGTTGAGTTAGCAGGTATTTGGCTCCGCGAATCTTCTCTAGATGTGGTTCGATTTGGTCGCAAGTCAGCTTGTCATTAGCTTCTGCAGAAAGACAGATGCTGTTTTCACCCGTTGCGGATACTTGGATCATCGCGATGCCAGTTGGCGTGTTGTCTGCCACGATAACACCGTCGATGTTGATGCCGTCTTTAGCGAAGTCTTGACGAATGTTGATGCCGAATGGGTCGTCACCGACACAGGCGATGAAGCCGATATCTGCGTTTAATCGCGCAGCAGCGACTGCTTGGTTTGCGCCTTTACCGCCAGGGATGACCTGATAGTTACCGCCAATCAAGGTTTCACCCGGACGAGGGAACGAAGGAACTTGCAGTACGTGGTCAGCGTTAACGCTACCTAAAACAATCAGTTGAGTCATGATACGAGCCTTATGATATATCGTATTTGAAAATGCATGGGTCTTTCTCATGGTGTTAAGTGCGCTCTCTTTTGTGAGCGGAATGAGAAACAGCGATGCACTGTCGGGGTTTGCTTTTGTTTGAGTCAGCGAGCCAATCAAAGCAGGGAGATAGGGAACTCCCTGCTTTATATCGCGTTACCTAGTAACGATTACTTAGCGATGATTTTTAGAGGTACTGGTACGTACTCGTCTACTGTTTCGCCTTTCAGTACTTTGTCTGCCATTTCGATACCTAGAGAACCGATTAGGTCAGGTTGTTGTGCAACTGTAGCGCCTAGTAGGCCGCGGTTAACAGCAGCGATGCCGTCGTCTGTGCCATCAAAGCCAACGATCATCACTTCTTTACCTGACGCTTGAACTGCGCGAAGTGCACCTAGTGCCATTTCATCGTTTTGAGCAAATACTGCTTGTACATCTGGGTTAGCAGCAAGCAAGTTTTCCATTACGTTCAGACCTTTAGTACGGTCGAAATCAGCAGGTTGGCTTGCAAGAAGCTCAAGGTCGCTGCCGTTTACTGCATTCATGAAGCCTTCACCACGTTCACGAGCTGCAGAAGTACCAGCAATACCTTCAAGTTGGATTACTTTCGCTTTTTCGCCCACTTTTTCCATGATGAAGTGACCTGCCATTTCACCACCGATTACGTTATCAGAAGCGATGTGGCTTACTACGTCACCACGGCTTGCACCACGGTCTAGTGTTAGTACTGGGATGTTTGAACGGTTAGCCATGCGAATTGCGTTAGACACGGCGTCTGAATCTGTTGGGTTGATCAGGATTGCCTTAACACCACGAATGGTTAGATCTTCAATGTTCGACAGCTCTTTGCTTGGGTCGTTTTGAGAATCCAGAACGATAAGCTTGTAGCCTAGCTCTTCAGCTTTCGCTTCTGCGCCATCTTTCATGGTTACAAAGAATGGGTTGTTCAATGTAGACAGAACGATTGCCATTGTATCTTGCGCCTGTGCAGACACAGATACTGTTGTAGAAAGAAGAGCAGCAGAAATAAGAGTCGCTAATTTTTTCATGGTGTAAGTCCTTTGTGTAGGGGGAGCTAAGAGGTGAGTCCTAGCTCGTTGTTACATTATTTATAGATTCTAATATTTTAAGGTAAAACAGGGTGTTACTTGTATTAACCTAGAGTGTGAATAGGTTTTATTTGTTTTTGTTGTCGACCAATACTGCCAGAAGAATAACCACTGCTTTTGCAATCATCTGGTAGTAAGAAGATACGTCTAGTAGGTTTAGGGCGTTGTTTAGGAAGCCGATAATCAGAGCACCAATCAATGTGCCCATGATACGGCCACGACCGCCAGCTAAGCTTGTCCCGCCAAGAACTACGGCTGCGATAGCGTCTAGCTCATAACCCATACCTGCGGTTGGTTGAGCAGATGACAAACGCGATGCCACGATGATGCCTGCCACTGCAGCTAGCAGACCACAGATTGCGTAAACACCGATTTTTACTTTGTCTACGTCGATGCCTGATAGGCGAGTTGCTGATTCGTTGCCACCCAGTGCGTAAACGTAGCGACCAAAGCGTGTGTGGTTAAGTAGGTACCATACTGCTGCGAATACCACGACCATGATCCATACTGGAACCGGTACACCCATTGCGTAGCCAGTACCGAACCAAGCGAATGCGTCTGCTGTGTCTGTGAAGCCTGTTGAAATAGGACGACCATCTGTGTAAACCATGGTTACGCCGCGAAGTAGTGTCATGGTGACAAGCGTTGCGATGAAGGCTTGAACCTTACCCTTAGCGATAATCACACCACTAATCGCACCTAATGCTGCACCTGCTACAAGAGCGGTTGGTACTGCGATCATCACAGGGATTTCCATGCCAATCATGCTGGCTGCGAACGCACCACAAAGCGCCAGTACAGAACCAACACTCAAGTCGATACCCGCGGTTAAGATAACCAGCGTCATACCTACAGCGATAATTGCGTTAACCGAGGTTTGGCGCAGAATGTTTAGGATGTTGTCGACAGTAAAGAAGTTCGGGTTTAAGAAAGAAACGACAACAATCAGGAAGATCAAAGCAATCAATGACTTTTGATCAATCAGCCACTCTTTGCTGATTAACGGTTTTTTCTTTGGAGCTTCAGTTGTTTTGCTCATGGTTTTAGTACTCATGCTGCGTCCTCGTTGATCTTTTTACCGACCGCACACGCCAGTAATAATTCTTGGTTTGCTTCTTTAGCATCAAATTCACCGCTTACACGGCCTTCATGCATCACCATGATGCGGTCACTCATTCCTAACACTTCTGGCATTTCAGATGAGACTAAAATGATGCTCATGCCGTCGGCTTTAAATTTATTAATGAGTTGGTAAATCTCTTTCTTAGCACCGACATCGACACCGCGCGTTGGCTCGTCGAGAATCAGTACTTTTGGTTTGGTCATCAAGCCCTTAGCGATAGCCACTTTCTGTTGGTTACCACCAGAAAGGTTGCCAATAATCTGTTCGCGAGTCGGGGTTTTGATGTTGAATAGCTTGATGAAGTCATCTACTGCAATCACTTCGTCTTTATGTTGGATTTGACCGCTCTTTGTCAGTAGGTCAAGCGAACATAACGACATGTTTTCTTTAACAGAAAGCCCTAGAACTAAGCCATCGCCCTTACGGTCTTCAGAGATGTAAGCAATGCCATTGGCCAAGCCGTCTTTCGGGCTTACAGGGTTGATGGTTTTGTTTTCTAGGTTGATGACGCCGCGTTCACTTGGAAGGGCACCGTAAATCACTTTCATCAGTTCGGTACGACCTGCGCCCATTAGGCCAGATACACCCAGGATTTCACCGCGTTTTAGCGTAAAGCTAACATCGTGAACACCAGAACCCGTCAGGCCAATCACTTCAAGACAAGTTTCACCGTGGCTCTGGCCGATACGTGGATATTGTTCCTCTAGCTTACGACCAACCATCATTTCGATTAGGCCATCTTCGTCGGTGTCTTTTACTTCACACTGACCAATGAACTTACCGTCACGAAGCACTGTGATGTCATCACAAATCTCGAAGATCTCTTTCAAACGGTGAGAGATGTAAACAATGCCACAGCCTTCATCGCGCAGTTCGTTAATCACCTTAAACAGAGATTCAGTTTCGGTATCGGTTAGCGCATCGGTTGGTTCATCCATGATGATGACTTTAGATTCAAACGATAGGGCTTTCGCAATCTCTACCATTTGCTGCTCACCAAGGCTCAACTGACCTAGAGGCGTTTTCGAGCTGTGTTTCACGTTAAGGCGTTTAAGTAGCTTGTCTGCTTCTTGGTACATCTCGTTCCACAAGATACGACCCATGGTGCCCGTGATTTCACGACCTAAGAAGATGTTCTCGGCGATGGTCAATTCAGGGATTAGATTCAGCTCTTGGTGAATGATGCTAATGCCTGCTTGTTGAGAATCACGTGGCCCTTTAAATGCAGCAGGTTTTCCTTGGTAGGCAATAGTGCCGCCGTCCAAGTGGTAGATGCCTGTCAGCACTTTCATAAGCGTTGATTTACCCGCACCGTTTTCACCCATTAACGCCATTACGCGTCCTGGATAAACGTTGAGGCTTGCCTTATCCAGTGCTTTCACACCAGGGAAGGCTTTCTCAATTGAGCTAAGTTCTAAAATGGCTTGAGTCATGTCGGTTCCTTTACTCGGGGCCAGTTGTATTTGATTATTCTGTCTATGTATTGTTTTTGGTTCAGTGATGACACTGAGCTGTCGTTGCGTTTTGCTTGAGCTAAAAGGTTACGCCAGCTTGGAAAATAACATTTGCGTATGGTGTGCATTCACCGGTGCGAATCACTGCACGGCTTTCATGCGTTCGCTGTTTGAATTCTTCATGAGTGATGTAAGTAATAGAAAGCGATTTGCCACAACGTGCTTCTTCTGTCTTGATTAAATCAATCAGCGCTGCGTGGTGCTCTGGGCTTACTTTCGCAAACTCTTCTGCAATCACAACGCCTTCGATTTGAGATTCATCCAGCATGGTTTTTACCGTTTGCTGAAAGCTTGGGACACCGTGAGTCAAAGCAAGATCAATACGAGTTACGTGGTCTGGAATCGGCAGGCCCGCGTCACAAATCGTGATTTCATCTGTGTGGCCAAGAGTCGCCACTAGGTAAGAGAGTTCAGAGTTTATTAAAGTACTTTTTTTCATATCACGACCTATCGAAAAATAACGCTTGATGGGTTGAGAACAACTCAAGAAAAGCCATCGAAACGTTTCGATAGTGATAATAGTGTCTGATTTATCATTTGCACGTTTGATTGTTTTAGAGTGTGATAATGATCATCGAAACGTTTCGATGGGGCGTTTTTTGGTGATCTTAGTCACCGCCATTGATTGCATAAATCCTTTTACGTGGGTTCAATCGATAGCGCATATCCGAACTTACTAATGGTAATGATCTGGACGTTGGATGCTCTTAATCGCGCGAACACATTGCGTAGGTTATAGACTACGTTTGCAAGAACATGTGGTGACGAGAGTTGTCCGTCCCAACACACATCAACAATATGCTCTCTTGAAATCGGTCTTCCCACATTTTCCAATAACAAGCAGAGCACTGCTAACAGGCGAGGGCGCAAAGTGATTTTGTTTCCTTGCTGGTTGGTAATCGTTCGAGCGTCGATATCAATGATTAAGCCGTTGAAGTCTATTGTGTGGTTCATCGTGTTTTCTGTTCGTCTTATTCTAAATTGTGGAGATTGAGCAAATTGGCCTGCTGTTGGAGCGGGTAATTATTTAAGTGTGCTAATGGTCGAAGTGGGCGGGTTAACTGACACGATCAGTGAGCCTATTACTTTTAAAGCCGAAGACAATACTTACCGATTAATTGCTGGTTACAAATTTAACCGCATTGTTTCGGTTGAAGCTCAATACACAGATTTTGGTGATATCGCCCTGAAAACGAAATCTGGTAATAAGGTTTTCACTTGGACACCTCAAATCTTTTCGGTAACGGCGAACCTCGGTTACACGTTTGATAATGGCATTCGTCCATTTGGCACTATCGGTCTGTCGACTATTGATCTAGACATGAAGCTTGCTGATGGCTCTCGCCCGTCAGGAGATGGTTTTGATGATTCGGGAGATGGCATCCGTATGGGTGTTGGTGTTGAATACACGCCACCTACAATGTCTTCGTTGAGCTTTCGCTTAGCATACGAAGCCGATGCTTTTGATATCGAAGATTACGAAAACGGACACAAGACAGAAGATACTGTTGTTCTGGACTCTTTCTACTTAGGCGCAATGTACACATTCTAAGTTTTACACTTTGCTAAACGGTAAATCGGTTTCTAAATGGGGCGTCGGTTAGCTCAACCCGTTTGGCTAAAGTGGAAGGCCGCAGTTTTTGACTGCGGCTTTTTTATGTTTAACTCTAGGCTTCACGAATATGAGCGGTAACAGACACGATGGCATGGTCCGTACTGAATTGGTCGTGTTCAAAGCTTGGATTGGTGAGGTGATGGTCTAACACTGTGTAGCTAGAGATCTCCATCAAACTAGACGAGTTCTGACAATCAAACTCGTTCGACATCAAAATGTAGTCCAGTACAGACCCAGATGCGCCGTAGTAATGGGTTGGCTTACGCTGTTCAAGCAAATCTTCTTCATGTAGCTGATGGTAAAGATCCCAGCTGTCTTTTAATCGAAAGTGGGATAGCCAATGCTTGCTGTTTTCGTCTCGGTTGATTGAGTAACTCAACAGCCCTTTAAACTCATCATTAAATAGAGGCTTATTAAAATCACCCATCAACACAACAGGTTGATCGGTTTGGTAGCGTTGGTTGGTGATGTATTGATGCAGCATCTGAGCTTCTAGGCCGCGTTGGGCACTGGATAGCCAAGAGCCAAGCCGTTCTTGGTGAAAACGAGTGAGCGTGTCACTTTGTGGTTTTGCACCTTGCTGAGCGTTGTTCGTATCGACAGATTCTGCTTTTGGTTCTGTCGGACGTTGTGATTTGAAGTGCACCACATAACAGTCGGTTGAACCTAAATGGGGTAACGTAATCGTCGCGTGAACAGGTGTTCTGTTGAATGAGAATTTGTCGCCAAGGTTGAATGCTGTCAGTAACGTCGAATCTGGCGTAACAGGCTGAACGTTTTCAATCGGGTAACGGGAAGCAATACCAACGACAGGTGAGGTGTATAGGTAATCATCTTCAACGTGTGCGCTATCGACCACTGCAAAGTATGGATAACCTAGGTCGTTCATCAATTGCTCTAAAGACTGCGGGCTAAATATCTCTTGGAAGCCAATCACATCGCAATCTAATGAACGAATCGCTTCAGCCATCCAATGTTGCTTCTTCTGCCATTCTTCGAAGCTGTAGATGTTCTCAAAATCATAATAAGCATTCGGTGGCTCGAGATAGTTCAGAAGGTTGAACGTTGCGAATGTTATTTGGTTTGGTTTGTTCAAAGTGTCATTCCATTTAGACCTAGGCTGCAAGGATACTCCAGTAAAAGTATAGTTTGTTGATTATTTAGAACCTAAACTTCAATTAGAAGCGAATCAAAGGAAATCTAAGCTGTGGAGGCTTGTGTCATTCAGGCTAAGCAATCAAAGCTCACTGCATCCAATAACTTCGAGTGGTGACGAGTAATTTGTAAATAAACCGTCAGAGATAGAGTGCTGATGGTTTTATTAGTTATTACATGATGTTAGATTTGAACCTATACTTGATTTAACGGCATGCATTCAAAGCCGATAAATCAACTTGAATATAGAATTCATGACATTTGAAGGGAGAGTCAAATGGGAACAGTTTTTCGACGCAAAGCCTCGCAACGCACTCAGTTTTTCAGGTTTAATTTGAAGTCATGTGCAATCATGTTGCCGCTTATTGCTTTACAACCCTCCGTTACTTACGCTTCTGAAACCCAATCAACTCCTGCTGTCACCGTTATTGAAACCACACAACTGGTTGGTTTTGGTGAAGCAAAATATCCAGCCGATTTCACTCACTTCGATTACGTTAATCCTGATGCGCCAAAGCAGGGCAAAGTGACCTATGGCAGCATAGGTACGTACGATAGCTTTAATCGATTCGGTTCCCGCGGCGTTGCTGCAAGTTATACCGGAGAGATTTACGATACCTTGATGTTTTCTCCGAGTGATGAGATTGATGCGTACTATCCATTGATCGCTTCAAAGGTTCGCTACTCCAGTGATTTCACTTGGATGGAAATCGACATCAACCCAAATGCTAAATTCCAAGATGGCGAGCCTATCACTGCGCATGATGTTGCCTTTACTTTTGACAAGTTCTCAACCGAGGGCGTGCCTCAGTATCGTGTGTATTACAAAGAGATTAAGTCAGTAAAAGCGGTCTCTGATTTGGTTGTTCGTATTGAAATGAACAGTCCAAACCGCGAAAAACTGTTTAGCTTCGCGCAAAGCACTCGTGTATTGCCGAAACATTTCTGGAAAGACAGAAAACTGTCTGAGCCGCTAAGTGAACCGCCTGTGGGCAGTGGCCCTTATAAGATCATCAGTTATAAATCGGGTCAAAGTGTGACCTACGGTTTAGATGAAAATTACTGGGCTGCGGATCTGCCTGTTAACGTTGGCCGTAATAACTTTAAGCAAGTGCAATACGATTACTACCGTGACGACACCGTAATGCTGGAAGCCTTTAAAGCCGGGGAGTTTGATCTTCGAACCGAGAATTCGGCTAAGTTCTGGGCTAACTCTTATACGGGCGCGAACTTCGATAAAGGCTACATCATTAAAGAAGAGATCAACCACGAGAAGCCTGAAACGACTCAAGGTTTCGTCTTCAACATTCAATCACCTGTGTTCTCGGATCCTAAAGTGCGTGAAGCGTTAACCTATGCGATGGACTTTGAGTGGATGAACAAGAACATGTTCTATGGTCAGTACAAGCGTACTCGTAGCTACTTCCAAAATACCGACTACGAAGCGAAAGGCTTACCAAGCGAAGCTGAAGTCGAGTTGTTGTCTCAATACAAAGATCAGATTCCACCGCGAGTTTTCACCGAAGAATTCCAACCACCCGTCACCGATGGTAGCGGTCGTATTCGTAGCCAAATGCGTACCGCTTTCAAATTGTTGAAAGAAGCGGGTTGGGTGCTGAAAGACAAAGTCATGACCAACGAAAAGACTGGCAAGCCGATGTCATTTGAGTTGTTGATTTACAGCCCAACCACGGAACGTATCGCAACGCCGGTTCAAAAGAACCTTAAGCGCATGGGTATTGAGATGAAGATCCGTACCATCGATACCACTCAATACATCAAGCGCTTGCGTGATCGTGATTTCGACATGGTTTCGTCGTCATTTTCCGCAAACCCTTATCCTAGCCCGAACTTAATGATCGTTTGGAACTCTAACTACATTGATTCTACTTACAATACTGCAGGTGTTATCGATCCAGTGGTTGACGCGTTAACAGAAGAAATTGCGCGTAACCAACAGCACCCTGAAAAGCTTCTTACACTAGGTCGTTCACTAGACCGAGTATTGCAGTGGAATTTCTACAACATCCCGCAATGGCACGTTGGCGAGTATCGCGTAGCAATGTGGGACAAGTTTGAGCGTCCAGATGTATTGCCTAAATACGATTTAGGTATCGATACATGGTGGATTTCAGAAGAGAAGGCGGCTTTGCTTCCTGAAAAACGTCGCTAGGAGTTAGTTAGCATGGCCGCGTATATATTTCGACGTTTATTGTTGGTGATCCCCACGCTGTGGGCGATCATCACCATCAACTTTTTCATCATCCAGATAGCGCCTGGAGGCCCGGTAGAGCAAGCTGTTGCTCAATTAGAAGGGCATAACTCTGGCATTATGGAGCGTTTTTCTGGTGGTGGACAAGAAGTTGATTTAAGTGAAAGTGATCAAGCGTCTGCCAGTGGCTATAAAGGCTCACGCGGGCTTGATCCTGAAGTGGTTGAAGAGATCAAAAAGCAGTTTGGGTTTGATAAACCGATTCACGTTCGCTACTTCGATATGTTGAAAAACTACGCGACCTTTAACTTTGGTGAAAGCCTGTTTAAGGGTGGTAACGTGATTGATTTAATCATCGAGCGTTTACCTGTCTCCATTTCCTTAGGGTTGTGGAGTACGTTAATCATCTATGTGATTTCGATACCCTTAGGCATTATGAAGGCGATACATCACGGCTCTCGCTTTGATATTTGGTCGAGCGCGGTGGTGATTGTCGGCTACGCGGTGCCGGGCTTCTTGTTTGCGATTATTCTGATTATCTTGTTTGCAAGCGGTAACTACTTCAGTTGGTTCCCATTGCGAGGGCTTGTGTCGAGTAACTTCGACCAGCTCAACTGGTATCAGCAAATTGGCGACTACTTCTGGCACTTGGCGTTGCCCATTTTCGCCATGGTTATCGGTGGATTCGCCACGCTCAGCATGCTGACCAAAAACTCCTTCCTTGATGAAATCAATAAGCAATATGTAGTGACTGCGAGAGCGAAAGGCTTGGACGAGAGCAGTATTCTTTATAAGCACGTTTTCCGTAACGCCATGCTGATCATTATTGCGGGTTTCCCAAGCGCATTTATTAGTATTTTCTTCACGGGTTCTATGTTGATTGAAGTGATGTTTTCACTCGAAGGAATTGGTCTGCTTGGCTTTGAATCAACCATTCAACGTGACTATCCCGTGGTGTTCAGCTCTCTCTATATCATGACCTTGCTTGGCTTGGTGCTGAGCATTATCTCCGACCTGACGTATACCTGGGTTGATCCTCGAATTGATTTTGAAGCGCGTTAATGGCGAACGAATAACAAGGTATTGATAATAAATGTTTAACAACCCTTTAGCTGAAGCTCGTTGGTTACGTTTTAAAGCAAACAAGCGTGGTTTTATCTCCCTTTGGATATTTACCATCTTGTTTGGCTTGAGCCTGTTCGCTGAGATCATTGCCAATGATAAACCACTCTTGGTTTCTTATGATAATCAGTGGTTTGTGCCTGTTATCAATGAATATGCCGAGACGGAGTTTGGTGGTGAGTTTGAAACCGAGGCCGACTACAAAGACCCGTATGTTATCGAGCTCATTGAAGACAACGGTTACATCGTGTGGCCAATCATTCCGTTTAGCTACGACACAATAAACTTCGATATTTCAGGTGCGGTGCCATCGGAGCCCGATTCGGTGAACTGGTTAGGGACTGATGATAAGGGGCGAGATGTATTAGCTCGTATCATTTATGGCTTCCGTATTTCCGTTCTATTTGGTTTTATTCTGACCATTGTATCGAGCGTGATTGGTGTCGTGGTTGGCGCAACACAAGGCTACTACGGTGGCTGGGTTGATCTATTCGGACAACGCTTCATTGAAGTCTGGTCTGGTATGCCGACCCTGTTCTTGCTGATTATTTTGTCGAGTTTTATCGAGCCGAATTTCTGGTGGTTGCTGGGGATTATGGTGCTGTTCAGCTGGATGAGTTTAGTCGGCATCGTGCGAGCGGAATTTTTACGCTGCCGAAACTTCGATTATGTGCGAGCCGCGCAAGCCATGGGTGTTGATGACAAACGTATTATGCTTCGTCACATGTTACCTAACGCGATGGTTGCATCGTTAACCATGATGCCGTTTATTCTTTCAGGCTCGGTGACCACACTGACTTCGTTAGACTTCTTGGGCTTTGGTCTTCCTGCGGGTTCGCCTTCGTTAGGCGAGTTGTTGGCGCAAGGTAAAGCTAACTTACAAGCGCCTTGGCTTGGCATTTCTGCCTTCGTCGTGCTTTCACTGATGCTTACGTTACTGGTCTTCGTTGGTGAAGCGGTGCGTGATGCTTTCGACCCGCATCAACAGAAGTAAGGATAGGTTATGACTTCAAATACAACGCCTGCTTCTCCGGTTTTGACCATAGATAAACTGTCTGTCGGTTTCGGGCGAAAAAACTCGATAGAGCAAGTGACACAAGATGTCTCTTTAGAAATATACAAAGGTGAGACATTAGCGCTGGTGGGTGAGAGTGGTTCCGGAAAATCGGTCACGGCTAACTCGATTTTAAAGCTGTTACCAAAAGGCTCGTCTCATTACTTAAACGGTAAGATCAATTTCTCTGGCACCGATATTCTGAGTTGTTCTGAAAGACAATTGAGAGGGATTCGTGGTGGCCGCATTGGTATGATCTTCCAAGAGCCTATGGTTTCGCTTAATCCGCTTCATCGAGTCGGTAAGCAGCTGGTTGAAACTCTTTCTATTCACCGAGGTATGCGAACCAATAAAGCGCAAGCCTTGGCGATAGAATGGTTATCCAAGGTGGGCATTCGCTACCCAGAGCAAAAGATTTCAGCTTACCCACATGAGTTGTCTGGTGGAGAGCGTCAGCGTGTAATGATTGCAATGGCTCTAATTAACGAGCCAGAGCTGCTTATTGCTGATGAACCCACAACAGCTTTGGATGTTTCGGTACAAGCACAGATTTTGGATTTGTTGAAAGACCTGCAACAAGAGCTGGGTATGGCAATGCTTTTCATTACTCATGACTTGAGTATCGTTCGTAAGATTGCCGACAGAGTAGCAGTAATGAAAGATGGTCGCTTGGTCGAAAGTAACGACTGTCATACCCTGTTTAACGCGCCTGCTCACCCTTACACTCAAAAACTTATTAACTCTGATCCGAAAGGTTTGCCCGTTCCTGTGTCACCCGAAAGCAAACCGCTACTCGATGTAAATCAACTTCGTGTTTGGTTCCCGATCACGGGCGGTTTATTCAAGCGCACCATTTCTCATGTTAAAGCTGTGACCGACATGGAGTTCACTTTGAAGAAAGGGCACTCAATCGGTTTGGTTGGCGAAAGTGGTTCTGGTAAATCGACGACCGGTATGGCGATACTTAAGCTGGTAGATAGTGAAGGGTCAATCACCTACTCGAGTGAACAGCTTCAAGGTTTAGATCGAAAACAGATGCTTCCGTTTAGAAGCCGTATGCAAGTAGTCTTTCAAGACCCGTTTTCTGCGCTAAACCCGAGAATGTCGGTTGCTCAGGTGATTGGCGAGGGTTTGTTAGTGCATCAACAATTGGACGACACTGAACTCGACCAACGCATCTGCGATGTAATGAAAGAGGTCGACCTAGACCCTGAAACTCGTCACCGTTACCCGAATGAGTTTTCGGGCGGTCAAAGGCAACGTATTGCGATTGCTCGTGCTCTGATCCTTAAGCCAGAGTTTATCTTGCTAGATGAACCGACATCATCACTCGACAGAACCGTCCAAGCGCAAGTTCTAGACTTACTTAAGTCATTACAAGAAAAGTATGGCCTAACTTATCTATTTATCAGCCATGATCTGAATGTTGTGAAATCCCTGTGTCATTACACCATTGTCATGAAAGCAGGCGAGGTGATTGAGAAAGGGGATACGGAAACTTTATTCGGCAATCCCCAGCATGAATATACCAAGCAGCTTGTCAGCCTTTCGAATGTTGGTGGTGTGGTATAAAGTGGGTGCGTAACGAGAACAAAAGAGTGCTCGGTGAATTCAACATGGTCATTTGGTTGTTTTAAGATTACACTGCGCCCAATATTTCAGAAGTACATATTTAGGTAGAGGTCACCATGGACCAAGAACATTACGAAGACGCTGACTACGAAGGCCAAGAGCTTGGCGAAGAAGGCGAAGAGATTGAGATTGAAGCAATTGGTATTGATGTATCGTCTCAGCCAATCGAACTCTACAAAGTGTTTAAAATTGCTAACCTAGTGAGTGGCGGCGGTGAAGCTAAACACATCATCTCTGAAGGCTACGTAGCGGTAAATGGTGAATTAGAAACTCGTAAACGTCGTAAAATGTACGATGGCGACTTCTTTGAATTCAACCAAGAGTACTATGTAGTGGTGTGTGATCAGCCAGTACAAGAAGAATCAGACAAGCCGAAAAAGAAAGAAGCGCCTAAAAAAGATAACAAGGCGAAGAAAGGTCAGTCTAAAAAGGATTCTAAGAAGAAAGAATCTAAGAAAAGCAAAGCAGAAATGCTAAGCGCAACGGCTGAACCGAAGAAAGAGAAAAAAGAGAAGAAGAAAGAAAACAAACCGAAAAAGAAAGCGGATACGCCTAAGCCACAACGTGACGACAAAAGCGGCCGTAACTCGATTGAATTCTTCTAAACTACAGTTCTAAACGACTGCTCTAAACTGCTTTTCTAAAACGAATCTTTTAAAACTATTCGTTTGAACATCAACCAACGTTAGACCTAGGTTTTACGTTACGCAGATATCAAAAGGCTCACTAGTTAGTGAGCCTTTTTTGTATTTGTTTGCTAGCACAGCTAACGGCCAACAACGCTTATTTTCAGTGACGAGTGCGAGAAGATGTTAGTTCTGATGCGCGAAGCTGAGCAACGGCTTTTGCGAGTTCTAGCTGAGCTTGTGCAAAGTTGATGTCTACATTGCCCTTATTGATATTCTCTAGAGCTGCATATTTCGCTTCTTCTGCGCGAGCGCGGTCAATATCTTGGCCGTGCAAGGCAGTATCGGCTAACACCGTTACCACATCCGGCTGAACTTCTAGCATCCCGCCAGAAACATAGAGCACTTGTCCCTCTGACTTAGGATCTGTGACAAACACAGTCACGCCTGGCTTTATTTTACTGAGAAGCGGGGAGTGACCCGGGCGGATCCCCAGCTCACCATCAGCGCCAGAAACGGCTAGGGCATACGCTGGACCTGAAAACAGCGTACCTTCCGCACTTACAATATTAAGTTGAAATGTATTATCTGTAATTCCGATAGCCATGGTGCACCTGCCTCTTAGAGTGATTTTGCTTTGTTAAGCACTTCGTCGATAGAACCACAGTACAAGAATGCTTGCTCTGGGATATCGTCATATTCGCCGCCTAACAGGCCTTTAAAGCCTCTTAGTGTTTCGCTTAGCGGTACGAATACACCTTTCTGACCTGTAAACACTTCGGCTACGTGGTAAGGCTGAGTTAAGAAACGTTCAATCTTACGAGCGCGAGATACGGTCTGTTTGTCTTCAGTAGACAGCTCATCCATACCAAGAATCGCGATGATGTCTTTTAGCTCTTTGTAACGTTGCAGCGTTGTTTGGACTTTTTGTGCAATGTCGTAGTGCTCTTGACCAACCACAAGCGGGTCCAATTGGCGAGATGTTGAATCCAATGGGTCGATTGCAGGGTAGAGGCCCAATGCCGCGATATTACGAGACAGTACAACGGTCGCATCTAAGTGAGCAAAGGTTGTTGCTGGTGATGGATCGGTCAAGTCATCCGCAGGTACGTATACTGCTTGGATAGACGTGATAGAGCCTTGTTTTGTTGACGTGATACGCTCTTGAAGTACGCCCATCTCTTCAGCCAGTGTTGGTTGGTAACCTACTGCTGAAGGCATACGACCTAACAGTGCTGACACCTCAGTCCCCGCAAGCGTGTAACGGTAGATGTTATCAATGAACAACAGTACGTCACGACCTTCATCACGGAAGCGCTCAGCCATAGTCAGGCCTGTAAGTGCAACACGTAGACGGTTTCCCGGTGGCTCGTTCATTTGGCCGTAAACCATGGCTACTTTGTCTAGTACACCCGCTTCTTTCATCTCGTAGTAGAAGTCGTTACCTTCACGAGTACGCTCACCAACACCAGTAAATACAGAGAGACCTGAGTGGGCTTTTGCGATGTTGTTGATAAGCTCCATCATGTTGACGGTTTTACCTACACCAGCACCACCGAACAGACCAATTTTACCACCCTTAGCGAATGGACAGATAAGGTCGATAACCTTAACGCCTGTTTCTAGAAGCTCAGTGCTGTTTGCTTGTTCTTCATAAGAAGGGGCTTCACGGTGAATCTCGTAGTTTTCTTTCTGACCGATTTCACCACACTCATCGATAGGTTGACCAAGCACGTTCATGATACGGCCTAGCGTTTCTTCGCCGACAGGAACCGTGATTGGAGAGCCTGTGTTTTCAACCGTTAGGCCACGACGTAAGCCATCTGACGTACCCATTGCAATACAACGAACGATATTGCTACCCAGTTGTTGTTGTACTTCCAATACTAACGAGCTTGCTTCGTCGCTAGTTACTTTCAATGCATCATAAACGCGTGGGCTGTTGCCGCCGCTGAACTCGACGTCAACCACCGCGCCGATTACTTTAACTATTTTTCCAACACTCATTCTTAAATCCTCAAATTCTGTTCTTGACCCAGTCTTTTCTAGCCCTAGACAGCTTGGGCACCTGAGACTATTTCACTCAGCTCTTGGGTAATGGCAGCCTGACGCGCCTTGTTGTAGACCAACTGCAAGTCATCAATGAGTTGGCCTGCGTTATCAGTCGCCGCTTTCATAGCGACCATTCGGGCTGCTTGCTCACAGGCAATGCTCTCAACAATGCCTTGATACACTTGCGATTCGATGTATCGATGTAACAGTTCTGAGAGTATGTCTTTGGGTGCTTGCTCATAGATGTAGTCCCAACGACGCGCTTTTTTAGGCTCACCACCTTCCTCAGAATCCGAAGGGTGGGGGAGCAACTGCAAGGTCGTTGGCGCTTGAACCATGGTGTTGACGAACTGGTTGTAAATGAGATACAAGCTATCGATTTTACCTTCGTCGTAATGCCCGAGCATCGCATTCACCGTACCTAAGATGTCTTCTAACTTAGGTGTATCGCCAAGACCTGACGTTTGTGCAATAACGTTGCCGCCGCGTTGGAAGAACGAGATAGCCTTAGATCCCACTAAGGTTGTTTCTACCTCGACTCCCTTGGTGCGGCATTGCTCCATTTCTTCTAACACTTTCTTGAACAAGTTTGAGTTCAAGCCACCACACAAGCCGCGATCGGACGAGATAATGATGTAAGCGACACGCTTAGGTTCACGCTGTTGCAGGTAAGGGTGCTGGTACTCCAGGGAACCCGATGCAACATGAGAGATAACTTTTCGCATGTTCTCGGCGTAGGGGCGAGTTAGCGTCATGTTGTCTTGAACCTTGCGCATCTTACTTGCTGCAACCATTTCCATTGCGCTAGTGATTTTCTGAGTGTTACTAACACTGGCTATCTTGGTGCGAATTTCTTTAGTACTTGCCATAATCTGCTCCTATTTGTTTTGATTTCCAGCTAACAAACCGGAGCACTTACCAAGCTTTCATCCCAACAAAACCTTCTAGGATCTCTTTAAGAGCACCGTCGATTTCGTCATTGTAATCGCCTGTCGCGTTGATTTTTTCGAACAACGCAGGGTTCTGACCTTTGGCATAAGCAATCAGCTCTTCTTCAAAACGGGCAATGTTGTTTAGCTCAACACCGACCAAGTAGCCTTTCTCTGCTGCGTAGATAACCGTTGCTTGCTCAGCGACTGACATTGGAGAGTATTGTTTTTGCTTCATTAATTCGGTAACACGCTCACCATGGTCTAGCTGTTTGCGCGTCATCTCATCTAAGTCAGAAGAGAACTGAGCAAAGGCCGCCAGCTCGCGATATTGAGCTAATGAAGTACGGATACCACCAGACAGTTTCTTGATGATCTTGCATTGCGCCGCACCACCCACACGAGATACCGAGATACCTGGGTCTACTGCAGGACGTAAGCCTGAGTTAAACAATTGGGTTTGAAGGAAAACCTGACCATCGGTGATTGAGATTACGTTGGTTGGTACAAACGCTGATACGTCACCCGCTTGAGTTTCAATGATCGGAAGCGCCGTTAATGAGCCAGTTTGACCTTTCACTTCACCGTTAGTGAACTTCTCTACATACTCTGCATTCACTCGTGCTGCACGTTCTAGAAGGCGTGAGTGAAGGTAGAATACGTCGCCAGGGAAGGCTTCACGACCCGGTGGGCGTTTCAATAGCAACGAGATTTGACGGTAAGCAACGGCTTGTTTTGATAGGTCATCATAGATGATCAATGCATCTTCACCGCGGTCACGGAAGTACTCACCCATAGTGCAACCGGCATAAGGTGCTAGGTATTGAAGTGCTGCAGACTCTGATGCTGATGCCACGACTACGATGGTGTTTTTTAGCGCATCGTGGTCTTCGAGTTTACGAACCACGTTAGCGATAGTGGAGGCTTTTTGGCCAATCGCCACATACACACATTTGATGCCAGAATCTTTCTGATTGATGATCGCATCGATAGCTAACGCTGTTTTACCCGTCTGACGGTCACCGATGATAAGTTCACGTTGACCACGACCGATTGGCACCATGGTATCAACCGCTTTATAGCCAGTTTGAATTGGCTGATCAACAGACTTACGTTCGATTACACCGGGTGCAATCACTTCTACAGGGTCGAGTCGGTCATAACTTACTGGGCCTTTGCCATCGATTGGCTCGCCTAATGTGTTCACAACACGGCCAAGAAGACCGTTACCGACGGGGACTTCCAAGATACGACCTGTACCTTTCACTTTCATACCTTCAGATAGGTCAGTGTAGGGGCCCATAACCACCGCACCTACTGAGTGCGTATCGAGGTTAAGTGCGAGTGCGTATTTGCCACCTGGTAGCTCAATCATCTCGCCTTGCATAACATCAGCAAGGCCATTGATTGTGATGATGCCATCACGAACCGATACGATAGTGCCTTCATTGCGAGCCTCGGTGCTCACATTAAATTTCGAGATGCGTTCTTTGATTAGATCGCTGATTTCATTTGAATTTAATTGCATAATTGTTACCTATCTCGCGTGAAGTTGATGAGCCAATCGGTCAATTGATGTGTTTAAAGAACCATCGATAACGGTTTCACCCGCCTTGATGACCATTCCACCTACTAACGTGTCATCAATAACCTGCTTCATTTCAACCTGACGCTCTAATTTCTTCTCAAGTGCAGCTGTTAGTGACGTAACTTGATCTTGTGTCAGCATTTCTGAACTGGTGACAGTGACAGGCACTACACGTTCATGTTCGTCCTTTAGCTCGCAGTACAATTCAAACAGGTCTCTTACAACAGAAAGGCGGCCGTTCTCGGCCAAGACTCGAATAAGATTAATGACGTGGTCATCAACGAGTCCTTGGCAAATATGAATGATGAGGTTTGCCAGCTCTTCTGTTTGGTGTGTAGAAGCACCTTCTGCTGAAGAAATCTGACTAGCGATCGTTTCTTCTTCCGCGACAGCCACAAGAATGGACAGCATTGAGTGCCACTCTTGTAACTGGTTTTCACCTAAAGCAAATTCAAACGATGCTTTGGCGTAGGGATGAGCAATATTGGTGTAATCTGACATATTGCCTCTCCTTAGAGTTCGCTAATCATTTGGTCAACTAGCGCTCGGTTCGTTGCGGAATCTAGGTTTTTGCTAATCAGTTTCTGTGCACTTTGAATTACTGCGTCTGCCATATCTGCCTGAAGTTCACGGCGTATCTTTTGGCGTTCGCCTTCTAGCTCAGCTCTACCTTGTTCTAAGATGCGTGCCTTTTCTTGCTCGGCTTCTTGTTGCGCTAAGCTGATGATTTCATTGCGGCGTTTTCGGCCCTGTTCAACCAGTTCAGTCACATCTTTTCTGGCATCTTCGATGAGTTGCGCGCCATTTGATTTTGCTAGTTCTAGCTCTTTCGCAGCGTTCTCTGAGTGGCGTAAACCATCAGCGATTTCTTTTTGGCGCTCGTCTAACATCGCGGTGAGAGGGGGCCATACATATTTCATGCAGAGCCAAACAAAAATCACGAATGAGATTGCTTGTCCAAACATGCTTGCATTTAAGTTCATACCTTCCTCACTAAATCTTGATTATTTACAAATCGATCTTTCAAAGCGGTTTGATTAAGCCACGGCGAAGATGATGTATAGACCGATACCAACACCGATCATCGGTACTGCATCCACAAGACCCATCATGATGAAGAATTGAGTACGAAGCATTGGAGTAAGGTCTGGTTGACGCGCAACACCTTCAAGGTATTTACCTGCTAAGTTACCAATACCAGATGCAGCACCTGCTGCACCTAAACCGATCAGTAATGCACCTGCTACATATAAAACTGCGCTTACGATATCCATTTGTATCTCCGATAAATAATTTGTTAGTTAAATTTTTTAGTTATTAATTAGTGGTGTTCTTCTGTTGCCATACCTAAATAAACAACGGTCAGTACCATAAATATAAATGCTTGCAAGAATACGATTAATATGTGGAATAGTGCCCAAGGAACACTCAGTGCCCATTGCATCCACCATGGCATTAATGCGATCAGAATAAATATCATCTCACCTGCATACATGTTTCCAAATAATCGTAAGCCTAGTGATATAGGTTTTGAAATTAATGTTATTAATTCAAGAACTAAGTTAACAGGGTATAAAAGAGGGTTATCAAATGGCTGCGTAGTAAGCTCTTTGATAAAGCCTTTCAATCCTTTATTTTTAAATGTATAAGTCAACAGTAAGATAAATACACCGAGTGCCATCGACATTGGAATATTTACGTCCGCCGTTGGTAGATCTCTAAAGTGTTCTAGACCCATTGCACGACTTAATGCTGGTATGAAATCTATTGGTAATAAATCGACCGCGTTCATTAACAACACCCAAACAAAAGTGGTTAATGCCAGTGGCCCTATTAATTTATCCTCCGCTTGAAAAATCTCTTTTACTAGGTTGTTTACAAAATCAAATATCAGTTCGATAAAACATTGAAATCGACCTGGAACACCGCTGGTGCCCTTAGTCACTACGTATCGAAAAGCTCCAATAAACAGTAAACCCGTAATCCAAGATACCAACATCGAGTCGATGTTGAACGCCCAGAAACCATCACCTGTAGTTAAGAAGGTTAAGTGATGCTCTATGTATTCGTGAGCGGTAGTTACTTGATCCATACTACACGTACTCCGATCTTGTAGAGGCAGTAATAAATGGTGTTAAGAAGTACCCAACCATAGTGAGAATATATGCGTACAATATTACTGGGTTATCCAATTTGAAAAACTGGAACGCCAAGATAAACATTAAGAACGTATAAGTTATTTTCACGACACGACTCATTTGCATTAAGTCACGTAAACTATAATTAGGATTCTTGCGCACCTTTAGGCTTGCATATATAAAACCAAACAGCGGAGGTAGCATCGCAATTCCGATACCCAAAGCCGACGATTCCATATCTACTTTATTACCAAAAAACACTTCATATAAAACTACACCGACGGCTAATACTACTTGGCAGAGAACAACTCTTTTAGCAGCAACAAGAATGTCACCACTTATCCCATTAAGCCTCATAATAAAACCTTATATTTAACAGTGTAAGCTCATATAAAACACAGTTTGAATATGTCTTGCTACTCGCATTTACTTGTTAATAAAACTTTGCTTGTTAACAAAGAGATAATCTTGCTGGTTTTATATCTCCTGACGAAATAGAACGATATAAACTAGTTCGCTCTCGTTTCGACAAAATATAAACTACGCCTAAAATTATGTGATCAAAACGACAAATATTGATATCAATAATTCCATTTTTGAAATGAATGTTTTTCATTTATGAAAGTAATAGTTCTATCACTTTATTCATGAATATTTAAGATGCTTTATCCTTGTGAAAAAGAGGGTCTTTTTAGAAGGGAGTAGCGAGCTAAATTTTCAACTTATGATCTTATCAATTAAGACTATTCAAACACTTAGGTTCATTTACAAGCTGAGTTGTGAAGTGTGATTTTGGTAGGGGTTAAGCTTGTTTGAGGCAATGATGGAAGATCTGGTTTTTCTGGTAAATTAAACGTACGTCGCTCCTTATCAATAAGCGAATATTTTTTATATTGTCGTCAGCTTGTCACTATTTGCGTGCGCGAGAGTGAAAATTCAGCGCCTAAATGTTGATGATATAGGAGTGAAATGGGGGACTGGGTGTGCGAGAAGCATGGTGCGGAGAAGAAACACCGAGTTTTGAGGAAGTAAATGGCAGCAGAGCGCTGCCTAATTTACTTAATCTAGGCTCTCTTATGACTCTTCATAACTGAGGTATTGAATACATAAGTCATGGAAAGCCTGTGCTTGTGGCGAGATCGTACGATCAGACAGTCTGAAAATGCCGATTTGTCGTTGCAAGGGTGGGTCAATTAGCGGGATCCACACCAAACGGGTTTCATTGGTTGGGAAAGCCAACTTAGGTAGCGTGGTCACGCCTATCCCGAGTTCTAACACCGAAAAAAGCGAGGTAATGTTCTCGACAGAGTACAGGGCTTGTTCGCTGAGCATGCGCGCAGGTGTTGGGTCCAGTAGGGTGCAAGTCCCGTTACGAATGAAGGGCTGCTTTAACAAGGTTTGCCATTCGATTCCTTCCCGTTGAGAGGCGATAGGGTTATCTTTGAGGCACACCACACCGATAGGATCAGAAAGCAAAGGCGTGAAGTCGATGCTCTCTTCTTCTAAATGGGAGCTATTACCGAGGGCAACATCCACCTCGCCAGAGAGTAATCTTGCTTCTACCCCTGCCGCATTATCATCAATCAAACTCACTTCTACATTCGGGTACTGCTCACAAAATGCCCCTAAAACACTAGGGATGAGTTTTGCGGCCACCGAAGGCACGCTCGCTATTCGAACTCTTCCTTGTTGTCCTGCTGCCGCTGCGCGTAAGTCATTGTCTAATGCTTTGTAAACGTTCAGAAATTGAATGATCTTGGGCAAACATATTTCTCCAAAAGGCGTCAGTGTCGATTTGTTGCCTGTTTCAAACAGAGGTTGGCCGAGTATTTTTTCCAACTCTTTTATCGAAGTCGAAAGTGCCGCTTGCGATCGATTTGCACGGTGAGATGCCGCTCTAAATCCACCTTCTTCGACCACCAAAACGAAATGTTTTAACTGTTGTAGCTTAATACTCATGACTCCGATCCTTCTCTAGCCCTTGCTATACCTTACTTTTCGCAAGGTGATAGATTTTATTTATCAAATGCACAAAATTTACCGTTAGATTTATCAGGCGTCAAGGTGCAGTATTTAACCATCTTGAAACATAGTTGTTACAAAGTTGGATGAAATCGTGAACGCACAAACTAAAAAACACCCAGTAAAAACCTCTCTTTTTGCTTCAAAAGCACCACTAGAGTGGGCAATCGTTAATAACGGCACTCTATACACTGCGCAGATTCCAATCGATGAAACGGGCGCAGTAGTAGAAGGCGGTATTGAAGCGCAAACGCGTCAGACTTTTAACAACCTTGTTCATACCTTGGAGTGTGCAGGCGAATCGATGGATTCTGTGCTGCAGGTTCTGATTTACGTGACTGACCGTGAATATCTGAAAACGGTAAACAGCGTATACGGAGAATACTTCAACGCACCTTATCCAAATCGTGCAGCAGTCGTTGTTGCAGGGCTAGCTAGAGAAGAGATGTTGGTTGAGTTCGTGGTTTATGCATCGGCGTCTCAACCTGAATAAATGGACTGTGAACTGAGGCAATTTGCCAATCAAAGCTGTTTGTCTACGCAGATCTTTACTAATACAAGCGAATAGTTTTACGTCTAGATACAAAATTAATACTTATTCTCTATATGAATTAACAATTTATTAATTAATCCGATGGTTGCCAGACTCAACCGCAACCTAACGTTACAAGGACAGAATGATGACTCACTTACAGAATGTTCAAGCAGAAAACGCACTTTACATTGGCGGCGAATGGCAAGCGGGTGTAAGCACCGTAGCGAACATTAACCCATCAGATATTTCTGAAAATATTGGCAACTTTGCACAAGCAAGTGCTGAACAAGTTCAACAAGCGATTTCAGCGGCGAAACACGCTCAACCAGAGTGGGAAAAAACGCCGATTGAACGCAAGCAAGCGGTGCTTCAAGCGATTGGTGATGAGCTGATTGCCCGTTGTGATGAGCTGGGCACTTTGCTATCTCGTGAAGAAGGTAAGCCTTTTGCTGAAGGTCGCGGTGAGGTTTACCGTGCAGGTCAGTTCTTCCAATACTTTGCGGCTGAAGTGCTTCGCCAAATTGGTGACAACGCAGATTCTGTACGCCCGGGTGTTTCTGTTGAAGTGACTCGCGAAGCGGTGGGCGTTATCGGCATTATCTCTCCTTGGAACTTCCCGACAGCAACAGCAGCTTGGAAAATTGCTCCAGCATTGGCTTTCGGTAACAGCGTTATTTGGAAACCAGCAAACCTAACACCAGCAAGTGCGGTCGCGCTTACAGAGATCATCCACCGCCAAGGTATCCCTGCAGGTACGTTTAACCTTGTACTGGGTAGCGGTTCAACAGTAGGTGATGCACTGATCAACTCTAAAGAAGTGAACGGTGTGAGCTTTACCGGTTCTGTTGATACGGGTCGTAAAGTGGCAGCGGCTACAGCGCCAAACTTCGTTCGATGCCAACTAGAAATGGGCAGTAAGAACGCACTTGTTATTGCTGACGATGCTGATATCCAAACTGCGGTTGATGCAACGATTGCAGGTTCTTTCTCTGGCGCAGGCCAAAAATGTACCGCGTCTTCTCGCCTTGTGGTTATGGATAGCATTCACGACCAATACGTTGAAGCACTGATTAAACGTATGAGCGAGCTGAAAGTGGGTCACGCACTGGAAGAGGGTGTGTTCATGGGCCCTGTCGTTGATGGCAACCAACTTGAAGCAAACCTAGGTTGGGTTGAGAAAGCACGTCAAAGCGGCGGTGAGCTGGCATTTGGTGGCGAACGCTTGAGTATGAAGCACGAAGGTTTCTACATGTCTCCAACGCTGTTCTTGAACACTAAGAACGATTGGGAAGTGAACCAAGAAGAAGTGTTCGCACCAATGGCAAGTGTGATTCGTGTCGCTGACCTAGAAGAAGCGATTGCGACAACCAACGACACTCGCTTCGGTCTAACAGGCGGCATCATTACTCAGAGCTTACGTACGAGCGCAATGTTCAAGCAACAAGCGCAGACCGGTTGTGTGATGGTCAACCTACCAACAGCAGGCACGGATTACCACGTACCGTTTGGTGGTCGTAAAGAGTCTAGCTTCGGTCCTCGTGAGCAAGGTCAATACGCGAAAGAGTTCTACACAGTGGTTAAGACGGCTTACCAACGTCCTTACTAATCCACTTTCTAAATAAGAATTGGATAGCTGAATTAACTTCCTAGCTATCCAGCTATCGAATTGGCCTGATTCACAGAGTCAGGCCAACATTCAAACCAAAGCAGCAAACGAACTTAGACAAGTGATTTAACCCATTTTTGAAAACATGTTATTTGAGCGTGTTTTCAAAACCGAGCTAGAACACTGAGCTTTCAATAGGAGTGGTTATGTACCAGCAACGGATTGTTATAGATGGATTGCAATACTGCAATTGGAACAGAGAATATTTCCAAACACTAAAGGCGAGCGGCATTACAGCAGTTCACGCTACCGCGGTTTACCACGAGACGGCTCGTGAAACCTTATCTCGCTTTGCAGAATGGAATTTAAGATTCGAGCAGAACGCAGACCTTATCATGCCGATTCACTCAATGGCTGATGTCGAGACTGCAAAAGCGACTGGCAAAGTCGGCATTTTCCTTGGTGCTCAAAACTGTTCTCCAATCGACGATGAGATCGGTCTTATCGAAGTGATGCGTAAGCAAGGTCTTTTGATCATGCAACTGACGTACAACAACCAGAGCTTATTGGCGACGGGTTGCTACGAGAAGAACGACACAGGTATTACTCGCTTTGGTAAACAAGCCATCGAAGAGATGAACCGAGTGGGCATGATCATAGATATGTCTCACAGTGCAGAGCGCTCAACACTTGAAGCTATCGACTTGTCTTCTCGTCCTATTTGTATCAGCCATGCGAACCCGACGTTTGCTCATGATGCACTACGAAATAAATCAAACGATGTAATTAAAGCTCTAACCGCACGCGGCGGCTTAATCGGATTCAGCTTGTACCCATTCCACCTACCAAACGGCAGCCAATGTACCTTGGAAGATTTCTGCCAGATGGTTGCGACTACGGCTGACATGGTCGGCGTAGAGCACCTCGGTATTGGCAGTGACCTATGCTTAAACCAACCTCAAGCCGTTCTTGAATGGATGAGAAATGGTCGTTGGTCTAAAGCAATGGACTACGGCGAAGGCTCTGCGAACAACTCAGGTTGGCCAGATGCGTTGCCTTGGTTCTGTGGTAGTGCGGGTATGGAAAACATATATAACGGATTGATGCGTCATGGTTTCAGCGAGTCTGAAGCTGGGCAAGTCTTGGGAGAAAACTGGTTTAACTTCTTGAAAGATGGCCTAGAGCCTCAAACCAAGGGTTAACGGTTTCTCGCGAGCCATCATCGAATTAGCAGCCTTCTAACAAACGTTCAATAAGCAAGTGCTGCTTAAACCAATTTCACTATTCAAAAGGAACAACGGTCTATTTCGCAACGCGGTAACCCAAACATGGATTAGCCTGCCCAACACAAAAAACAATAGGGCAGGTGTTAAATACACCCTTGTAGTCATCATTCAAATGACAGCTGCAAAGAAACCTCTGGAGTCAGAGTATGTCTGATTTAACCAATAGCGTGAAATCTTCAAGCTTAAATGCGGGTCAAGCACACACAACAATTAATGCAAAAAGCAACACAAACGAGTCTGAGTCTACGTCAGACAAATTAGGCCTATCCAACCCAGCACTTTGGTACAGCGGCGGTTTTATCGCTCTGTTCGTGGCACTTGCTCTATTTGATGGCGAGCTGTTATCAAGCCTAGTAAATACGGGCTTTGCATGGTCTGTAAAAGTATTCGGTCCTTACTGGCAAATGCTTCTTCTTCTGACTTTTCTTATTGGTCTTGGCCTGGCGGCAGGGCGAACAGGCAAGGTTATCCTAGGCGGCATCGCTAAACCTGAAATGGACGGCTTCCGTTGGATGGCGATCATCTTCTGTACGCTACTGGCAGGTGGCGGTGTATTTTGGGCAGCAGCAGAGCCTATCGCTCACTACGTTAGCCCACCACCATTGTACGGCGCACAAGAAAACGCACAGCAAGGCGCGGTGAATGCTTTATCGCAATCCTTCATGCACTGGGGTTTTCTAGCATGGGCCATTGTCGGTAGCTTAACGTCTATTGTGGTGATGCACCTTCACTACGACAAAGGCTTACCGCTTAAACCTCGTATTTTGCTTTACCCAGTTTTAGGCGAGCGAGCATTGAAAGGTCACACCGGCGCTTTAATTGATGCATGTTGTATTGTCGCAGTAGCGGCGGGCACCATTGGTCCTATCGGCTTCTTAGGCTTGCAAGTGAGCTACGCACTGAACGCACTGTTTGATATTCCTGATGGCTTCACGACGCAGCTTATCATCATCCTGTTCGCTATCGTTCTATACACATTGTCGGCATTAAGTGGTCTTAACCGCGGAATGCAAATGCTAAGCCGTTACAACGTAATTTTAGCAATGTCATTGATGGTCTATATTCTGATCTTCGGCCCAACAAACTTCATTTTCAATGGCTACATCCAAGGTGTAGGCAGCATGATAGACAACTTCATCCCAATGGCAACATACCGTGGTGACGAAGGTTGGTTGAGCTGGTGGACAGTATTCTTCTGGGGTTGGTTCTTAGGTTACGGCCCAATGATGGCAATCTTCATCGCACGTATTTCACGCGGTCGTAGTATTCGCCAATTGGTATCAACCATCAGTCTTATTGCACCGTTCGTAACATGTTTCTGGTTCACCATTGTTGGCGGTTCTGGCCTTGCGTTTGAAATTGCAGACCCAGGCAGCGTAAGTAAAGCGTTCGAAGGCTTTAATTTACCTGGCGCGCTACTGGCAGTAACTCAGCAACTACCAATGCCAATGCTTATCTCTATTCTGTTCTTGATCTTGACGACGATCTTCATCGTAACGACAGGTGACTCAATGACTTACACCATCAGTGTGGTAGTCAGCGGTGAGACAGAGCCTAACGCAATTATTCGTACTTTCTGGGGTGTGATGATGGGGGTAACAGCATTGATTCTGATTTCCCTAGGTTCCGGCGGTATTTCAGCGCTGCAATCATTCATAGTTATCACAGCGGTACCGGTGTCCTTAATCTTGCTGCCATCACTTTGGAATGCGCCTCAAATCGCAATCAAGATGGCGAAAGATCAAGGCTTATAAAACATCAATGCCGGTATAAAGAAGAAAATGTAGAGATAAAGCTCTCTAAAAACTGAAGATAAACAAGGTGTGAGCCTTTGAAAGAAGGCTGATACAAGATTCCGGAAGGAAGATAAAAACCGTACTGGTGAAGATACACCGGGCGGCACGTATTTAGGTCAATCGATCTAGTCAGGACAAATAATAAGTGGCGAGTTCGCTTGCCTCGATAATATCAATAACGATTAAAAACGTGAAAGCTAACCAACATACTGTCGCTATATATGCTTCAAAAGACAGCAACGATCGGTTCTGAATGGCTAGCAAAATCCTATAACTATAAGGTGGTGAGCAAAATGGATGCACATCGTTCTACCTACACTGAATCAGCACTACGTGACGCGACTGTCGTCATGGCACCGGAAAGGCTAGGTGCAATGCACCAAACACGTATCAGCTTCGTTAGAACTCTGATTCGTAAAATGGCGCAGCAAGAATGGAAAGTGACCAAACATGAATGGCAATTAGACGCTCAGGGCTTTGGTCATGTTATCTATAAGCTTGCGACGCCAAACCATGTTTATCATTTGGTTGTTTTCTGCGATGAGATTGCAGACGACGAACGAAATGACCGTGTAATTGCTGAAAAGTGGGACGTAACGTTTGCTCTGGTTCTTGGTGATGTTGATGTCACCCTACTTGAGAGACTTCGTGCGAATGTACCGCTACAAGAAGCAGGCCGTAACCCTAACAATGTGCTTGTTTTAGCGCGTGCCAACAAAAGTGTACGAGTGTTTGAACATATTGTTAGTCACTTGGCTAAAGGTGTTCAACCAACGCCAAAAGAGCTAGCGGAAGTTGGCTACATCCTACGAACCACAGCGGTTTATGGTAATGGTAAGTTTGGTATTGCTGACTTTAAAATCTTGGAAAAGAATCCAGATTTTAATCAATCGTTCAGTGCTCAAATGTGTGCTGTTTATATGCTGCGTGAGTTCAGCCTAGATTGGGTTCATTACCTAGCGGAGCAACAAGGCGGTGAACAAGCGATTACCTTGCATAGAGGATTACAGCGTTACCTTGGTGTTGGTAATGCGACTGGTTTAGGCATGGCGCCATACCTTATTAACCACCCAAGTATTGTCGATCAATGGATGACAACCCGTGAACATGCATTGGCGGACGTGTTGGCTAGTCAGACCGATACGGCGTTGATCGAGCCACTACGTAGATACGTTAAAAAAGCGATTTGTCATTTAGAACAAGTTGTTACCATCAATGAAAACCAGCAAGAGTTGAACAAAACCGCTGTTGATGAGTTAAAACACGCAGAACAGTCACTAGAAGCTTCTGTAAACCATTGCGATACATGGGCGCAGTTAGTTGAACAATCTAAGCACATGAGTATGGAAGCCCAAGAAATCCTTATCTCATGCTTGATGGAATTGTACCCAGAATTAGTGGACGCCCATCAAGAGCATATGAATTGTAGCGAAACACTCTCGCTTCCTAGTGGCAAAAAGATCCAAGACCTATTGGTTGTGTTAGAAGAAAAGTACCGTTGGGCAATCACCACCGACTTTACGAAAGCAGATAACAACTACTGGTTCTGGTATCGCTCTCAGGACAAAGAAGAGCCAAGGCTCGGTGTTCGAGGAGAAGAAATTGGTGAAGAGCGTGAGCTGCCATTAGATATTGGTCGTCAAGCTTACCGTCTGTACCACTCCTTATTACAGTTCACACCAGAGCTTTCTCTAGCAGAGTTCTTGGTAAAACAACCGCAACATCGTGCGATAGCACGTCGTGTATGGACGCTTGGCAACAAAGCGATGGGCGACATTCAAATGAACGTGCTTCATAAAGAGTCGCTGCCGATGCATCTGTTACGTTGCAAGCTAGCTATGTTTGGTGCTACTAAGTTTGATCCTCGCTCAGATCGTTGGGTTCGCGTGACCTTCTTCCAAGGCGCACCGCTGCTTGACGAAATTCATCAAGACGAGTGGGTGTTCCCAGTCTTACCAAGTGAAGCGGAGCTTGCTGGCTCTCATAACGTTCCTACACATATCAATGCTCAACATGGAGGTAAATCGCTATGATCGTTTCTCACAATGAATTGGTCGCGGCCGTTAATAAAGCCTTTCTGGGTATGCGTCGTACATGTGGTGAAGCCGATGTGATAGCGAACATGGTGGCAGATTTACAAATGGTTGGCTTGGATGGTGTTCGTCATTTTAACAATGCGAGCAACTTTATGGGGCTAGAAGACGATTGCCCTGTAGACATCCAAGTGACAAGCGACAACACAGTTGAAGTGGACCTGCACAAGGCGAGCTTAGCGTGTCATCTTCCTGTGGTGATGGATTACGCCATTGAAAAAATGGTCGGTAAAAAGACGCTGAAAATCGAGCTAAACAACTGCCATAACCGTTGGTTAGCGTACAGTGAGCTTGTAAAACTGGCAGCGAAAGGCATCGCATGTACCGCACGTTGGGATAATGGCTCAAATCCTAAGAGCACCTTGTATGTGCTTAACCGTGGTTGCGTTGCACCAGAACTGTTTTTATCAGATTTGCCTCTGGCATCGGACGATCATATCCACAATATGACCATCGAGCTTTCCGTCCAGGATTTCGATATCGAACGTTTGTCAGATGGCTACCAAACACACATTGAATCGGAAGCGCTTTTTAAAACTCAAGAGAAGGCGTGGAACGAGGGCATTGAAGTTGACGATGGAGAGTGGGGCGCGTTGAAAGAAACGGCGACGGCTATCCTTGTTGAAAACAGCCAACGTTCAATTCAAGGTGCAGGTGAGCTCGAGGCTTCTTAGCTTTGTTTTATAGAGCTATAAGTTACAGAAGCTCAGTTTATAGATCTTTGGCTTATAGAAACTAAACCTATAAAGCCTGAGCTTGTTCAACCTAAAAACCTCATTTACAACAGATAAAACCAAAGAGCTTAACGTATCCTCACCTCGTTAAGCTCTTCTTATTTGTGTCCCACTTTTGTTCTTCTTCTCAATAGATCACATCTTAAACTCTCTGTTTTGACACAAGTTGTTACGCGTATAAAGCTAATTTGGCGATTTAATGAAGTACCTTCACATTCAGGTTCAACAAACGGTTTCATTTACAAGCTAGTATGCGTATCTTGCTAACTACGGTGCCAAAGGGTGCCATTTTTATTCGTACCAATGACTTTAGAATCAGATAAAAAGGAATGAAGCGTGCAAGCTAACTTTATTGATGGAACCACCCTGTACCGTCAGCACTCTTTCGAGTTGCCACTTGATTATCAAGCCAAAGATGGACAACAGATCCAAGTCTTCGCACGTGAGCTGGTTGATCTCGCTAAAGATGAGCAAGAGCTGCCGTGGTTGATCTACTTTCAAGGCGGCCCAGGTTTTCCTTCTCCACGGGTGAGTGGTCAATCGGGTTGGCTAAAGCGTGCATTACAAAACTACCGTGTTCTGCTTCTAGACCAACGTGGTACTGGCAACAGCACGGTTATCAGCCATGAAACTTTGGCGCATTTGTCTCCAGAACAACAAGTCGAATACTTAACGCATTTCAGAGCGGATAACATCGTTCGTGACGCTGAAGCGATTCGTGAACAGTTTGGTATTAAGCAATGGTCGACGATTGGTCAAAGCTTTGGTGGCTTCTGTACACTGAGCTATTTGTCACTGTTCCCACAGAGCTTGCAGCGTTGTTATGTGACGGGCGGCATTCCTTCTATTGAACGAGAAGCTGACGATGTTTATCGTGCGACTTACAAGCGTGTAGAAGACAAAAACAGAGCTTTCTTTGCTCAGTTCCCACAAGCACAAGCTATGTGTCGCGAGATCTCTGATTACCTGCTCAACAACGATGTGAGACTGCCAAACGGTCAGGTGTTCACAGTTGAACAGTTCCAGCTAATAGGTATTAATCTTGGTGGCGGCGAAGCAAACCTTCCAATGTATTTCACACTGGAGAGTGCGTTTGTTGAAGTGAACGGTAACAGACAGCTGAGCTACAGCTTCCTAAATCAAATGCAGCAAGAGCAGGGTTACTTAACTAACCCAATTTACGCAATCTTGCATGAATCGATTTACTGTCAAGGTACAGCGTCTAACTGGTCTGCACATCGTGTTCGTGAGCAGTACCCACACTTCAACTACCAATCGGGTAGTGAGTTCTGGTTTACCGGAGAAATGGTCTACCCATGGATGTTCGACCAACTAGAAACGTTGAAGCCATTGCGTGAAGCCGCCAATCTATTAGCTGAGAAATCGGATTGGGGTACTTTGTACAATGCAGAGCAGTTGAGCAAGAATACGGTTCCGATGGCGTGTGCCGTTTACGCAGACGACATGTACGTAGAACTGGATTACAGCCGCGAAACACTGGCTAATATTCCAAACTCGAAAGCGTGGATTACCAACGAGTATGAGCACAACGGTTTGAGAGTGGATGGTGAGCGAATCGTCGATAAGCTAATGACGATGGTTGATGCATTAGAAAACTTGCCAAAATAATCCAATTCTCTGTGTAGGTTATCTAGGTTAGAAGCTATCTAAGTTAGAAGCTCTTTACGTTAGAGACAAGGCACGCCAGAAACAAGAAAACGCTGCATCCGTGCAGCGTTTTTTTATGTCATCGAACTATTCGATTTAAGGAACTAGGAGGGGTAGCCCTTAAAGCCATTAAGGTTGGATGACGATATCTTGATTTTCAGTGGTCGATAAGCTGGCGCGGTTTTGTTCGATAAGCTGAGCCGCATAAGAGGGAGTCACAGCTTGAATTTCGCCTTTTGAACGAATCGTTAATGCTTCCCACGCATGATCACGGTATTTGCCTGTCTGTGTATATTCAATAAGTACTCTCATGATTCTTCCATCCGATGTGTGGTTAACGTGCTACTAACATTAGCGCCATTATTGTGGTTACACACCTGTTAAAAATGGAACATAAGATTAACCAAATGAGAATGCGTGTAACTTGAAAAACAGACCCAACTGCACTTATCTTCTTAACCGCGTTTATCGCAACTAACCGTATTTATCGCAACTAACAGCATTTATCGTAACCAACCTTACTTATCGTAAATAGCGTCCATAAAAAAACGCTGCACAATGGCAGCGTTAAAGTTGAGATAGGTTGAAGATTGCTTAGCTGTTTTCTAAGCCAACAATCTTGCGTGCAGACATCACTGCACTATCCAAATCGGTCAATCTACCAGCACTTGCTGGACCAAGAACTGATGAATACAAAGCCAACTGCTTCTCAAATGATAAATCTAATTGGTTATATAGATTTTGGCGGATTTGAGCGTGTTGCTGAGGCTTTGCGCTCGACAGGCCTTCCAACGTATCGTAGATGAGTGTAGTTGTATCCATAACTGTCCTTAGTACATCTTTAGAAAATTTTGCATATTATGCACTTGGTGTCATCTTTGTTCTGCGAGATTGATCGCATTATGTGCAGCTCTGCTTAATTGTGTAATCAGTTAGTTACAATTGTGTTGTACGGCAAAGTATCGAAAACTTGGGTTTGGGCAAAAGAAAAGGAGACACAGTGGTCTCCTTTTGGCTTGTTAGGCAAACATAAAAGTTACGTGCTGTTCGCTGCTTGTTGGGCCAATCGGCTACGCACAGCTACAGCGCCTATCGTATGTTAATGTTCTTATCTCGATTTTCGTACATTTCAGGTGTGGTGTGTAATCCACCTGCATAGCCTGCTGCTTCAAGTGTTTCTCTTACCTCTCGAACATGCTCAGCCGTGACCGGTTCATTTCTGTCGCCAAGGTTTAAACGCACAAACGTGATTAACTCAGCTAAGCGTTGATCCGACAGTACATCCTCAAAACTTGCCATTGGCATGAAATTTCTGTCTTTGTCGAGATAGGTGGGTTGCAAGCCGCGAACGGTTACCGCAATGGTGTTGAATGGGTCGCTGTGCATGATAATGCCATTATTCAACAGAGTAGGGGCGATTGGGTCGCGACCTTTACCATCGTCACCATGACAGGCCCCACAAGTTTGACGATACGTGGTGTAGATTTCACTGGCATACGCAGCTTCATCAAACCCCTTAGGCTGTAACTGAACGGCATCACTGGCAATGGTGTTGTTGATGTCCCCACTGAGTAGGTAATAGGACATCGACTCAATATCTTCACGCGTCATCAAGCTTAGGCTGTTTTTCACTACATCAGCCATACCCGCAAAAGCGGTGCCTTTGTCTGAATGTCCTGTGTGTAAAAAGTCTGTGAGTGTTGCTTCATCCCAACCATCGATATAGAGCTCATTGGCTGTAATATCAGGCGCGTTCCAACCGTCGATCAAGTTACCTTGGAAAATACGTTCTGGTATCAGTGCTTGGGCAATATTTCGAGGTGTATGGCACTCCGAACAGTGACCAAGTCCTGCGACCCAATATTTGCCTTGTTGCCACTTATCGACATTCTCAATTTCTCCTTTGAGTTCCTCTGGCACTTCATAATCAATAGGGTCGGTATCCATGAATACGATGTTCCAGCCAAGCAAACCTAAGCGAATATTGGATGGAAACATCATGCTGTTGTCATCATTGCGTCGCGGCACGGCGGTGATTGACTGCATGTATTCCCATAAATCCACCATGTCTTGGTCGGTGAGGTATTGATAGGAGGTGTAAGGCATTGCAGGGTACAGGTAACCATTCTTGCCTTTACCTGCGACTAACGCCGCTCGGAAATCATCGAAGTCATAAGTCCCAATACCTTCGGTAGTGTGTGGCGTTATGTTGGTTGAATACACGGTGCCGAAGGGGGTGACAAAGGGTAGGCCGCCAGCAAAGGGTTCGCCACCTTCTGCACTATGACAAGCCACACAGTCACCGGCATAAGCGAGATATTCTCCGCGCTCAACAGATGACGCTTTCAAACTCGCGAGCCTTTGTTGCTCCACTTCACCAGCGTGTCGGATATAAGCCCCAAGCGCGAGTATTTCGTTCTCGGTGAGCTGCTCATCAAACGCAGGCATTAGGTTGTTCAAACCGTAATTGATGGTGTGCTGAATCTCTTCAATACTGCCGCCGTGAAGCCAGATGTCATCGGAAAGATCAGGTACACCAATCGCTGGGTTAGCGACAGCACCATCGGCATGACAAGACGAACAGTATTGGACGAACAAGGTTTTACCGAGCTCGACTTTAATCTCCGGCACATCGGTATGACGTTGGTTGAGAGACGCTAGATAGTAAGAGACTTTTGCCACCTCATCTGGGCGCATGATTTCACTCCAACCCGGCATAGCACCGTTCCGGCCTTTGGCGATTGAATGAATCACAGCTTCATCACTGCCACCATAAAGCCACTCTTGGTCTATCAGATTAGGAAAGTGCTTTTGTCCCTGAGCGTTATCTCGGTGACAAGCGGCGCAGTGAGTTTGGAATAGAATCCTACCGCTGTTCACGATCTCTGGGACGGCAGCTAGTCCTTCTAACGTGGTTTCACTGGTTTGTGCAAATTGCTCATTGAGAGTGGTGGATGGTGAACTGAGCTTATCGTCGCTTTGTTCCCAATCGACTAACCCTTCCCATTCGCCGAGCCCGGGGTAGAGCACCAAATAACCAACAGACAAAAGAAATGCCACTGCATAACTGACAAATAATAGCTTAGGTGGAGGCGCATCTTTCTCTTCAATACCATCAAAGGTGCCAATGGTGTGGTCGTGATCGGCCTTGTGATTGCTACGCCAGTATTTAACGACAACAGACACCATCAGAACAAAGAATATTAAGGTTAAGAGTACCGCCCATAGATTCCAGAATGTGCTCATTGTGATACCTCCTGTGACGTATCTTTACCCAGGCTTTGTAAATAGCGAATCAGAGCTTCACCTTTGGTTTTGCCTCTTACTTGCAAACGGGCATCACCAATTTCTTGATCGGTATAAGGCACACCTAAGGTACGTAACACTTCCATTTTGGCGCTAATATCATCGCCAGTCAGAGTCTGCTCAAATAGCCACGGGTAAGAGGGCATGATCGAGGTCGGTACGACTTTTCGAGGGTCAATTAAGTGAATAGCATGCCATTGGTCAGAATACTTTCTACCTAAGTTAGTGAGGTCAGGACCAGTACGTTTAGAGCCCCACAAGTTAGGAAACTCATAGATATCGTCTGCTTCTTGGTTCGGGCGACCATTACGCTTCACTTCTGGCTCTAGAGGGCGAACCATTTGTGTGTGACAAACATGGCAGCCTTCACTGATGTATATGTCTCGGCCTGCTAACTCAATCGGTGTGAGAGGCATCGCTAAGCTGCCTTTGGCAATATCATCGCCACGGACAATGCTTGGCACTACCCAGACCAATAAAGAGAAGGAGGCCACGACAACAGTGGTCAAAATTAAAATGACGATTGAATGTGTAAAGTCTTTACTCATCATTTAAGCTCCTTCATTAACAGTGTGTTTAGCATCATTTGTTACGGGCATACGAACCGTTTTGTACAAGTTGAAAGCCATTAAGAACAATCCAAGTACAAACAGCGCGCCACCAAAGAAACGCATGAATAGCCAAGGTGCTTTAAAGTCCATAGCTTCTACAAAACTGTAAATCAGTTCGCCATTTTCATTTTGAGCGAGCCACATATATCCCTCGCCGATGCCTGCGATCCAAAGTGCTATTGCATAGACGGCGACGCCAGCATGAGCAAGCCAAAAGTGCCATTTAATCAGTCGTCGTGACCATAGATCGGTTTGGCCCCATAAGCGTGGAATGAAGTAGTAAAAAACCGCTATCCCTGACATCCCAACCCATCCGAGAGCCGCGGAATGTACGTGCCCGATGATCCATTCGGTGTTGTGTGCCACCATGTTGAACCAGCGAATAGCGAGTAGCGGACCTTCGAATGTTGCCAAGCAGTAGTAAAGAATCGCTGAGAAAAAGAATAAAAGAATGTAGTCGGACTTCAGCTTTTCTTTATTTTGTAGGAGGGTCATTGCGCTATTGAACGCGCCTGCCCAAGAAGGGAGCCACAGGATCAAAGACATAACGATGCCGATGTTCTGAATCCAGATGGGAACAGAAGAATAAACCAAATGGTGCGTTCCGGCCCACGTGTAAAAGCCGACCAAGCCCCAGAAATGGATCACAGACAAACGGTACGAGTAGATAGGTCGATCCGCCGCTTTGGGTATGAAATAGTAGTTCATGCCAATCACACCAGCGGTCAGCAAGAAACCGACGGCATTATGTCCCCACCACCATTGAACAATCGCATCTTGAGCGCCTGCAAACACAGAGTAGGACTTCATCGCCAACACAGGCATCGCGAGGTTGTTCACGATGAAAATCATTGCAACGACGATAATGAATGCAGCAAAGAACCAGTTAGCCACAAAGATATGGCTGACCTTTCGTTTAGCAAGGGTGCCAAAGAACAACACCGCGTACAGCACCCAAACCAACACAATCATCAAGTCGATTGGCCATTCAAGCTCCGCATACTCTTTTGAGGTAGTGTGGCCTGCGGGTAAGGAAATGACCGCAAGTAACAGGATGAATTGCCAGCCCCAAAATACCATCCATGAAAGGCTTTTGTTGAACAAGTCACAATGGCCTGTTCGCTGGGCAATGTACAAAGACGTCCCCATCAAGATATTCACGACGAAGCCGTAAATTACTCCAGAGGTATGTAGCGGACGCAGTCGACCAAATTGGAAATACTGAGAATCAAAGTTTAAGACTGGCCAATATAATTGCGCGGCGAGAATCACGCCGATGATCATACCTACAATCGCCCACACTAAGGATGCAATGATGAAGTACTTCACGACCTTAATGCTGTATTGCGTTGTCACTTGTTCCATAACAAGGCTCCTTGCCTAGAGGTTTTGAATCGCTGACTTAATTTGAATCGCTGAGCGAGCCTGCTTCGTTGCCGAGCACAGAATAGAAATAGGAAATGTCACGGATGTCTTGGTCTGAGAGCGTGTCGGCTTGTTGTTGCATGAGAATCGCTAAGCCACTGGTTCTTTCTCGAGTCTGGTAATCTTTCAATGAAGAGATGAGATAACCCACTTTTTGACCGCGAAGGTTCGGGTAGGGATCTTGTGTTGAGATGCCATCAGCGCCATGACAGGTCATACACACTTTAGCTTTTTGTTTACCTAATTCGAATTGTTCTTGATTAACTTCAGCAGAAACAGGAAACATGACCAGCGTCATTACTAGGGTAGAAAGTGTCGCCATGGGGTTAAATTTTTTTATATTCAAACTCATTCTCGATTCCCTTGATTATGAAATGAGTAAGCTTTCTAAGATCAATACACGAGATCAACTGGTGAAGTAGAAACGACTGGAACTCGTTATTAAGTCTCTTAAAGCTGCTTACGTTCGATTAAAGGTTATGCAGCAACCAGCATTCTCGCCACTGACTTACTCATATTTATTGTTAATTTTGTTGTTTGATACGTATTCATAAGGCTGATTGGTTTACTTACGCAGAGTAAAATACGAGTTTTTCTTACTAACCAGTCGAGAAGAAATACGTCAAGCGGGTAGGGAGCGCTGAACGAGAGCGGTGATGGAAGAGACAGAGAAACGGCGAAGTTATTGAAAAACAGCGAGGTGTAGGAGCATTCGGAATAAAGTGATACCAATCAATCTGAGTGGTATCGGTACAAGTTAAATGGTCAATTTATACTAGACTCAATTTAGTGACCTTTTAAATGGAGTTTAGAATGAGAACTGTATTCTTGTTGATGCTTTGGCTTTGCTCGTTTTCGATTTTTGCAGCCTCAGAGTTAACGGTTTTCGACCACTCTGGGCAAAAGCATGGTTTTAGTAGAGAGCAACTCCTGTCACTTCCTCAGACAGAAATTACTACCACCTTGCCTTGGGTCGAGGGTCTGACCGTTTATAGTGGTGTGACGTTACAAACGGTGCTTGGAAATATGGATTTACCGATATCATCACAAGTTACTTTTGTGGCATTGAATGACTATAAAATTGCCGTGCCCAAAGAAGATTTTGATACCTATG
Source organism: Vibrio sp. F13 (assembly GCF_020806305.2). Lineage (NCBI taxonomy): Bacteria > Pseudomonadati > Pseudomonadota > Gammaproteobacteria > Vibrionales > Vibrionaceae > Vibrio > Vibrio sp. F13. The sequence goes on from NZ_CP170176.1 coordinate 1,101,584, forward strand.
AACCCATCATTGCGATTAAAAAGAATGGGGAGTTTATGTCTGTGAGAGAGAAAGGCCCGTTTTGGTTGATTTACCCACTCTCTGCGAATCCTGAGACTAATACCCCTGATTTCCATGCCAAGATGATTTGGCAGATTCGTGATATTCACCTGTAGAGGCTAATTATGAAGAAGCTGTTGTCTATGGCCGCAATCAAAGTCGTTGTTTTGTCTTTGGCCGTGGTTGTTCTATCCGTCAATATCTACAGCGTTACTCGAATTAATGACATCAACAAGAGCTTTTCTAATCGCCAAAATGAGGCAACATGGTTTGTTTTCCAATTGGTAAAGGAATACGCGAATTTCTTGATGGTGAGCCGTTCGGATAATCTCAATTACGACGATTTGTGGTTAGCCTATGATATTACGTGGAGCCGCTTTGATATTCTGATCAACAGTACCGAATCTTCTAACTTCATTAAATCTGCCAACTTCAAACCTTATTTCACCGGAGAGTTTGAGAAATTTAAGTCGCTAGAATCCTCAATTAAGTTGGTGAATCAAGGCGCTTTGCCTAAGGAATCACTGCAGAAGAAAATTGATATTTGTTACAACACGCTGGTCGAATTTATTAACGAAAAGTTTCGACTTCAAAGCCCGGTTATTGAAGAAAACACCACAATGGTCGACAAGTTGGTGATGATGCATCAGATAAGCAGCGTATTTCTGGTGTTGCTACTGCTTGTGACAGGAGCGATTTTTTACGTCGACTTTGCAATCAAACGAAAACTTCATTCTACCGACTTCATTACTGGCTTTCGCAATCGAGTCTCGCTCATGCAGTTTGTTAAGAACAGCTATCCAACAAACGGTAATTTCGACCTTTACTTTGTAAGAATCAGAAACCTTAGTGAGATAAACCAAAAGTATGGACTTGAATATGGAGACTTGGTGGTGAGTTCAGCTGCTAAGTCCCTGACGGCAAAGGTACCGGAAAGTACTATCTCGTTTCGTAGTAGTGGCAGTCAGTTTCTATTCTTCATTCCTGAGCAATTGTACACAAGTGATGAGATACAGGAAAAATTCAATGACGTGCTCAAGGATTATATCTCTGCGGGGAATTTAGAATTGATGATTGACGCTGTAGTCAGGCATAAGAAGAACATCAGCTCTAAAGATATGATGGAGCTACTAACGACAATGCAGAGTTAATCCCCGCATCAGCGATAAGTTAGATCATTAGGTTTTGTTGACTGTACGCTCACCATTCTCCCGCTTCACTATCATGGCTTTTGCCATTCTTTATTTGCCTCCTCATTCAATGTGCAGCCAATAGAGAGCTCCTGCTCTGATGAAGATAGTTCTACTACTAGTTATAGCTATAGTGGCTTTCCGCGCTTGAATAGGAAGAGAGGCTTTGAGGTTTAGGTTTAAGGTTACTGCTTTTGAGTGAGTGCAACGATTCGCTCGTTAGATCTCGAACTGCTAACAGACTGCGGGTTTAAAATTGCTTGCGGGTTATGGTTTCGAACAAACTCGATGAATTCCAGGTAAGTGAGTGGCTGACTGAAGAAGTAGCCTTGTATTAGGTCACAGTTGGCTTTTCTGAGGTAATGATACTGTTCTATCGACTCAACACCTTCTCCGACGACTAGCGTGTCACAAGAGTGGCCTAAGTTAACCATAGATTCGACCATCTTGCGGGCGGCCTTGTCGTCTACCATGTTATCGATAAAGCTCTTATCAATTTTGAGCTCATCCACAGGGTAGTGGAGAAGTTGGTTAAACGCTGTGTAGCCCGTACCAAAATCGTCAAGGGAGACCTTTAAACCTAAGCTTCTGAGGCTCTCGATAGTCTGCACCGTAAGCTTGGTACTTTTCACGTAACTGGTCTCGGTAATCTCTATAATAATGTTGCCAGGTGGCACTTGATAACGTTCGAGTACTTTACGGATGTTGTCGGCAAAATTACGGTTGTAGAGCTCCATCGCCGAGATATTAATTGACAGAGTGCCCTTGTATTTATGAAGTTCTGAAAGCTCTTTATAGCTTTTGATCGCGGTGCCAATGACCCACATGTCGAGCCTGGCAATAAGGTTACTCTTTTCTGCAACTGGGATAAATTCTTCTGGCCCCGCATCGATATCGAATAAGGCTGGGCAACGAATCAGGCACTCCGCGCCATCTATCTGAAGTGTCTTGGCGTTAAAAATAGGCATAAAGCGAAGTTCAAAGTTGTCACTTTCGCAGCACTCTAAGAGTCTTTTCTCTACAACGTCATGGCGTTCCAAGGTATGTAACAACTCTTCGCCATAAACAATACGACTTTCGCCATCACTATGAGACTTCGCATTAGCTAACATTTCATCGATGCATCGGTGCCAAATCTCATCGAACTTTGGCGTGTCGAGCGGTAAAACACCTGTTGCGAGTGATAATCGAAACCCATAGTAGTCAAGGAAGGTGGTGCCAGTCAGCGTATTGTTGATGTTCTCAATTTCTTCGTTTATCACTTGGTTCTTACCCATCTCCAAGATCGCGATAAACTGATTCCCTCCCAGTCTGGCTAAAGAGTAATCACTGCAATTAAAGCCCAAAGAGGCTTGTTGGTTTTGTAGTGTCTCTTTCAGTGCTTTAGCTAAGCTTATCAGTACATTATCACCAACTTTTGCCCCGTAGAGATCGTTAATTTTACGAAAATCGATGATGTCCCAACAAACCACATAGCAGTGTGGGCTCATCGAGCTTTTTAGTCGTACATCAAGGTGTCTGATGAAAGAGCGTCGGTTAGCTAGCTTGGTGAGTTGGTCGAATTCGGCTTCGAACTTCAACTCTGTTAATGAGTCTATGTACGCGTTCTTTAAACCATCAATTTCACTTTGCCCTGATGAGCGTTTGAAGTATCTAAGTTTGAGCCCGCCGATCGATATCTCTTGAAGTAAGTCTTTAAGCGGTCGCACGAGTTGGTAACGTACCACTAAATGTACGATCAACATGATCGTAAAGAGAGTACCAAAGCCACCTAACAAGGTTTGTTTAGCGATGATGGCTTTCTCATGGTTGAACTTTTGTTCTCGAATATTTACTTGCGCGATGAGATGTCGGCTGGTCATCTGCACATTGATATTATCTTGGGTTTGCTCAATTGATTTGATAACGAATTGGGTATTTTCAATGTTGGCAGCGTCTGAGGATGGCTCGATTAAGAACTGAATATTGTCATCGTCATTGTATTTGATTAGCAGGCTAGAGAGTTGCATCAGAGGCCCGTCAGCAATCAAGATGTAGCGATTTAAACTGTTACTTGCACGTTTGTCTTGAGGAAGGAGGTAAGGGTCAATTGCTGCAACATACGAGTATCTGAGCTCTCCACTGATCGAGATATAAGAGAAGCCTTCGTAGGAGAGTTCATTTTTGCTTATTAACGAGGTGTATATATCGAAGACTCTTTCGTAAATCTTGTCAGGGATCTTTAGCCCCTCGAAAGGATCGGCTCTGAGAGTCGAAAGCGTTAATTTGAACTTAGGGTCCACGATATAAACATTGCGTTGCCCAAATTGATTGACGTGATTCTGGCTTAATACTCGGAGTACTCGTTTTTCCAATAGCGATAGAGTCGTGTAGTCGCCAGGATTTTGAATGTAGCGGAGGAACTGCAACGAAGAACCGATATCTTTAACTAGTAAGGACAAGCCGAGCTGCTCGTATTCCGCCGCGACTAAAGCGGTGTTCACATCAGATTGCACCTTGTCCAAATACATGTGCTTAGCATGATTTGATGCGAAGTTGTACATCACGATTCCTGCTATCAGGAGCACAAATGTCAGCGTTGGTAAAAGTACAAAATAGAGCTTCTTCAATACTGGCATGAGTTATCTCAAACTGTCGACAATACGATTGCGAATTTGAATGCTACTCGGTTCTAACGGCTGATAAAGGTAGCTGCGATCTAATACTTCTTTATTCGGGAAAAGCTCGGGATCGTTTTGATACTCCTGAGAAGTGAGTGCTTTTGCTTTTGAACTTGGCGTTGCAAACCATGAATCCATTGCGTTTTGAGCGGCGATTTCGGGTTGCGATAAGAAGGAGAGAATCGTGGTTGCCTGTGGAGATCGCTCTCCGTTGTTAATTGCAGCCATACACTCTAACCATAAGGTTGTTCCTTCTAGAGGTACTGTGTAGGCCCAAGATGCCTCAGGTTCGGCATCATTAAGCACATAGCTGTCACCTGAGTATCCGTAGGCGAGGTCGATGTTGGCTAAGTGTTCGGGATGACGAATATAATCGACAACGTATTCATTACTTTCAAGGTGAGGCTTCTGTGCTTGTAGCGTTTTGTAAGCGACTCGAAGTTCTTGTTCGTTGTTGGTAAACGGCTCAAATTGATTCATCAGAAGCGCAGCACTCACCAAATCCGTAGGCTCATAATACATGCTGATTCGGCCGCTGGTTTTGGTTTCAGGGTCTAGAAGAGCGCCCCAAGACTTGGGAGTCTCAACTTTTCCGCTTCGGTATAAGATGCCGGATGTCCCCCAAGCGTAGGGGATTCCATATTCGCCACACCCATCCACCCATCTTGAGTCAAAGTTGCTTGAAAGGGATTGCTGCAAGTCGCTCAGGTTGTGGAATAAGTTCTGTTTAGCCAGCGCTTTCAGTTTCATACTTTCAATGACAACCAATTCAAACGCACCTCGTCGTTCACTCAATAGCACTTCATCACGAATGGACTCGTCAGAAAAATATTGCTGCTTTAGTGAGATGCCGTAGGTATCACTCAACTGGGTAACGACGCTGTCAGATAAAAATTCATCCCAATTGTAGAGATAAATATCATGCTGCTGGCCAAATACAGGGCTAGCCAAAAAGGATGTTGACGCAAGTATTGATACGCAAAACGCTTTCACTGACGGATTCCCTTTCGTACGTGATAACTAAATCGTAGCCCAAAATTTGCAACATGATTCAAATTTAGGCACTTAATTTAACTTCAACTTCATGCATTTCATGCAAATAGCAACTTGCTACTCCTACTTGATACCGAACCTTTATCGTGTGAGGCAAGGATGACTCCGTCGTATCGTATTCAACACAAGTACGTATTCCAGTTTATTGTCCGTGAATGGATTATTTAAATTAATATTCATCATAATATCCATTCTTACAAGTTATTATGCAAATATTAAGCATTAAATAATGATGCGGTGATTACCTTTTTTGGGTTTTCGCTCGCATTAATCGTCGTTATTCCTTTGTTTTGCCATCGCGATTTACTCTTATGTTCAATGTTCTTTTATCCCTAAAAACACTTCTATAACGTTTTGTTTATCATTTGTTTCGTTTCTCAATAAGTATCGATAAAGTTGTTGCTAAAGACTTGTAGCACAAGGTGATTGTGCTTATTGTGGGCAGCAATATCTAGGTTATGTCCCAACGAGCCATGATTGCCGGTTTGGGAAATGTTGTGCATTTAGGAGCCATTGTGGATTTAGAGATATATCAAGTAGATTCGTTTACAACTCAAGCGTTTAAAGGGAACCCTGCCGGGGTCTGTATCTCCAAAGAGCCGTTGGATGAGTCGTTAATGTTTTCAATCGCTGAAGAGATGGCGGTATCTGAAACGGCTTTTCTCGCGCTTAACACTATGACGCTTAAATGGTTCACTCCCGAAGTCGAAGTGAAGCTGTGTGGACATGGCACACTGGCAACGGTTCATGTGATGAAAGAACAAGGACTGCTTGAGACAGGTGATAAGGTCGTGTTTAACACCTTATCTGGGGAATTATCTGCCGCCGTTTGTGAATCGTCTATCGAGCTTGATTTTCCTAGTACACAGCTATCATTGCGTTCTGAACCCAACCTCACGCTGCTTGAACACCTAGGTTTAGATCCGCATCAAGTAGTTTCATTCAGAGAATTTGACTCTAAGCAGTTAATCGAAGTTTCCAACGAACAAGTGTTATTGGAGCTTTCACCAAACTTTGATGCGTTAAAAGGTATTCAAGGGCGAGGTGTAGTGGTGACAGCATTGGCAGCAAATACGGAACTTGATTTTGTTTCTCGCTACTTTGCACCTTGGGTTGGGGTTAATGAAGATCCTGTGACTGGCTCGGCACATTGCGCATTGACGCAACACTGGGCAGAAAAGCTCAACAAAAGCAGTTTCAGTGCTTATCAGGCGTCTCGTCGTGGTGGCTATATGTCGACTGAATTATTGGCTAATGGGCGAATAAAGTTAATCGGCTCTGCGACCACTGTGATTAGTGGTGTGTTGAAGCTTTAGATTTTTATAGAAGCTTTAGAGCGCTGTTTGCTCTGTTTTGTTGTAACCGCCTAGTATGTTTTATTCGATTATTCACCGTGAAAGAAGCGGCTAGGGCGGAATGTTATTATTGAAGGAATCACCGTGTCTGCCTTTTATCTTTCCCAAGTATTAGTCGCGATAGCCATTTGTTTTGATCTTCTGTCATTCCAATTCAAGGAAAGGAAGAAAATCGTCACTTGTCTGTTCTTTGCTGGCGTTCTTATTTCGAGTCACTTTATCCTTCTTGAACAATGGACAGCGGCGAGCTTAATGACGATTGCCACGATTCGCTATTTGACGAGCGTATTTTCTACCTCGTCTAAGTTTAAATATTTGTTTTCTTCGATGTCGGTGGTCGCAACCGCAGTGACTTACTCAGGGCTGACCAGCATATTGAGTTGCTTTGCCTCCGTATTTCAGACCTTTGCAGCCTTCAATAAAGATGACCGTCGATTAAGAGAATTGATGATCATCGGAACCAGCTTTTGGTTGGTTCACAATTATTTAGTTGGTTCGCCAACAGCGGTTGTTATGGAGGCGCTGTTTATCTGCAGTAACTTGGTGGGCTATTACCGTTTTTACTTCAAAAAGAGTGCCGCTGCTTAGGTTTACAGTACAGCTAAGGCCCAAGTTGTTAATCAATTCAATGCTAGCTAGGAGAGCTTGATGCCAAACATTTACAATGATGTTCCTTCATCAATACCCAATGAAATATTCAATGACCTGATTGCCAACGACAGTGTTCGAATTGAAAGAATATTGTCGCATGGACACAGCTCCCCGGAAGAGGGTTGGTATGATCAAGATGAGAATGAATGGGTGATGGTGATAGAAGGTCAAGGCGTCATCGAGTTTGAAGATGGTCGCATTGTTACCTTGTCTAAAGGGGATTATCTCAATATTTCCGCAGGTGAAAAACACAAGGTGCTGAGGACGGATAAAGATGCGGTGACGATCTGGCTCGCTGTGTTTTATCGTTGATATCTTGCTCTAAAGCTGAGGCTGTTAGGTTATAAAGCTTGCTGATTCAGCTGTTTATTTTCACCTCAGAAAGGACTTAAGACAAAAAGGAGTATGTTGTGATTAGAATTCGAAACTATCAAGCGAATGATGACAAAGCACTGTGGGAGATCTTCTTTCATACGGTACGTAACGTGAATGTTCGAGATTATTCTCAACAGCAAGTCGAAGCTTGGGCACCCAGTAGCTTTGACTTTGCGTTATGGCAAAAGCGTATGAATGGGTTACAACCCTTTGTGGCTGAACTCGATGGTTGCGTAGTTGGCTATACTGACCTGCAACCAAGTGGCTTGATTGATCACTTTTTCTGTCACCACGAATATCAAGGGAAGGGGGTAGGGAAAGCGTTGATGGAACATGTTTTCACTGTGGGTCGAGTTCGTGGCGTATCGAGATATTTCTCTGAAGTAAGTATTACCGCAAGGCCTTTTTATGAGCACCTTGGCTTTAAGGTAGTAAATGAACAGGAAGTCGAAATGCGTGGCGTAAAGCTGACCAATTACGTGATGGAAAAGATAGTTGAAGATGGACAAGGCAGCTGAATAGGCGGACTCGTGTTCTTAGGGATACAGAAACCGAGTTTGAAATATTAAAAAACCTTTTTAAGGATAACTTTTCCTGATCTATTGATATTGTCGATGAGTTCAAATTGTGTGCAAGATAATTTGTCTAATCTAAACATTGAATGAATACAAGGAGTGTTGTTCATGAGTCATGTGAGTAGATCTAAACTATATACATTGGTGTCGATGTTGTCCTTCGCTGTTGGCGTTCTTGCCTTAGATGCTGGGGTGTCGGGGCTATTTCCTCTCTTTGTTGTCGTCATCTCATTCTTTTCATTTGTCATCAACTCGTTTCTTTGTTTGTTCGGAGGTAAACGCGAAGATGGCTTTGATGCCTATCAAAAAGCAAATCAGACTCGGTCGCGAGCACTGGTCAAAGGCTTAGAAGACTCGAACAAATAAACCTATGCCTTCAGACGAACGGTAATCTCATTTTTGACACAGTTTTCACCTGCTTTTTGTTCTCTTATTCAAGAAAAATCATCACTTTAGCGATAATATTCACTGCAACTAATTTGAGTGAAGGAAGTAACGTGGGAATTGAAGCTTTAGTGTTTGTGATGGACGCATTAATCACCGCATGTTGTATGTACATCGCCTCTAAAATGTCTTTCGTGGTCGCAGATTTTAAATCCCTTCTTACTATTGCTGTTATCGTTGCTCTAGTGTCATTGATTCCAACAGTAGGCTGGGTGTTAGGGTTGATTCTGTTTGTGTTCTTACTCGGGAAAGCGACGCACTCTAGTATTGGTGACTGCATCTGGGTAGTGGTCTTCACGAAGGTGGTATCGATGGCGGCCTTTCTGATATTCGGGCGCTTGTTTATGTAATCCGGGTTCTTGCTTATATAAAGGCAGGTTCGGCTAGTTTGATACCGATCTTAACTTGGTATTTAAACGTCAAAAGGGTGTGAGCCTGTCACACCCTCTAAGAACCTTTGATTTGTGTTCATCTTTATTATTTAGGCAGTAATACAGCATCAATCACATGGATAACACCATTGCTTGCTTCAACATCTGCCATCACGACCTGCGCTTTGTTGACCATCACGTTGCCGTGATCAATTCCTACCATTACCGCTTCGCCTTGCACTGTTACGGCACTATCAAGTTTCATCACTTCAGACGCCATTATTTTCCCTGGCACCACATGATAGGTCAGTACTGCAATCAGCTTGTCTTTGTTTTCTGGCTTCAACAGCATATCAACCGTTCCTTCTGGTAGCGCAGCGAACGCTTCATCCGTTGGCGCAAACACTGTGAAGGGACCGTCACCTTTCAATGTTTCAACTAAGCCTGCCGCTTTTACCGCTGCTACCAAGGTGTTGAAAGAGCCGTTTTCAGCCGCCACGTCAACGATATCTTTCTTCATTCCGTGGTGATCAGCGTGAGCAAAAGCCGTAAAAAGAAGCGTCGCAACTAGCACTGACATGGTTTTGATTAATTTATTAAACATATTGTCTTCCTTTGAGTTTTGTCCGTTATTTTCGAGAGGTATTACGAAAGCCCAATCGTGATAGATCAATTTGTTGTGTCTTTGAGTGAATGGTTAGCGATATCGACAGCGTCAAGCGAATAAATTTATGTTGTCAAATGCTTGTTATAATTCCATTTTGATGCTTATAGTTATTTGATGCTTATAGTTATTTGATGCTTATAGTTATTTGATGCTTATAGTTATTTGGTGATTATTCAAGTAATGGATGTGAATATGAGGTTTGTTTTACCAGTAGTCTTTTCTGCATTGGCTTCAATGCCTGCATACAGTGGCCTTGCTCCAAGTGAAGGCTTCAGCGGTAACTTCAGTGTATTGGCCGGTTTCTACTCTGACAGTAGTAATTTGAGTACTGAACAAGATTCGAATCAAGCCACCAACACCCAGGAAGGGGAGAGTGAAAACCAAGGGCTACTCGGCTTTTTGGGTACTGTTCAATATACTTTTGGCGAATCGCTGACTCACCAAGTGTATGCGGGTACGACACGAGAGGATATTGCAACAGGTACCATTGCGTTTGAGATCGGTTATCGATATCAACTTTCTGGTGGCACCATATTGGATTTTTCTGTTATTCCTACGCTTATCTCGGGTAAGGCTTGGACGGATCCGTATGCTGTTGGCGTTAATCGAAATGAAACGGATGTGAAAGGTAATGTAGGACGACTGCAGCTCACTAATATCGGTGGAACTGGTTTTCGAACGGATCTCGCATTTGGGCAATCTGATGTTGATGAAGAGCTATCTGGTAGCCAAGGCTTATCTCCGGAAGATACTGTGCTGCTGGATAGGGAAAGAACCTATGTGTACGCCAAAGCAGGATACCGCTTTATCTTACCAAACCACGCAGGTCTATTTGTTCCTTCAATGGTGTATTTCCACTCAGACGCAGAAGGAGGAGCACTCAGCTTCGATAGTTATGGTATTGAATTAAACTACGCGAAGAGAATCGGTCGTCATGGTTTTGTTGTCACCCTAGATGCAAGTGATCGTGAATATGATGAGTCGAATCCAATTTACGGGCAAGTACGTGAAGAGAATGAATTCGGTGCATTCTTAGCTTATGAGTTTGGTGGTTTGATGGGCTATAAAGATTGGGCGTTCATTACTTTACTGGGTTTAAGAAGCATAGATTCTAATATCGATTTCTATAACTCCGAGCAAGTATTAGCGAGTGTGGGTGTGGATTATAAATTCTGATATTCACACTATTTTAAAAATACTCATCAAAGCAGAAGTTTAAGTTCAGTCTTACTATTTGTTTAATTATTTCGGGCACTTACACCTTTAAAGGTTGTAGGTTCCCGTTGCTATCCGTAATATGAAAATTAGCTTATGGATAGAAATAATAGGATAAGGAAGCGCTTTGGAAATACAAATTAGACATTTAGAAGCAACGGATAGCCAAGATGTTTTCGATATTTATCGCCGCCCTTCAGTTTCAGAAAACACCTCACAAAAGCCTTATCTTAGTTCTGAACAAGTGGAGCGACTGTTTGGTCATTCAGACCATTTCACTCTGGTTGCGGAAGTCTCCGGCAAAGTAGTGGGTCACATTACTTTATTCATGACCACCAAGGTAAGAGACAGGCACTGCGCTGGTCTTGGTATTGCTATTCACCCAGATATGCATGGTAAAGGGGTCGGTAAGGCGTTAATGCAAGAAGCGATCAATCAGGCGGATAACTGGCTTAATCTCGTGCGTCTTGAGTTAGAGGTTCATGCCGATAACCACGCCGCTATTGCTTTGTATGAACGTGTAGGCTTTCAGTTAGAAGGCACAAAAAGACTCAGTACGTTCAAAGCGGGTAAGTACATCGATATGTTGCTGATGTCGAGAATACGACCAGATTACCGTTGAGATCGAACCAAACAGGTTCCTGCTTTAGAAATCGGTTAATGAGCAATTGATTAGTGAAATTCCCATTAAACTCTGTATAGTAGCAACCGTTTGCTTCGTATAACCCCAATGATATGGTTTGGGGGTCTCTACCAGCTCCCGCAAAGTGCTGATTACGAAGGGTTTAGATCACAATTGTGTTCTTACTCTTTGTAATGGCGTTCAAGAAAACCTCCTGTCTATTATTCAGAGTAAGTGCACACCTAAAATCCATAGTAGGTGAAATATGAACGCATTTATTCAAGGGCTCCCAAAAGTAGAGTTGCATTTACACATTGAAGGTTCGCTCGAACCTGAGTTACTTTTCCAGCTTGCTCAACGCAATGGCATTGAGCTGCCTTATTCATCCCCAGAGCAACTAAGACGCGCATACGAATTTGATGATTTACAGTCATTTCTGGATATCTATTATCAAGGTGCTGATGCACTGCGCACAGAACAGGATTTCTACGACTTAACATGGGCTTATCTAGAACGCTGTAAAGCCGACAATGTTATCCATACTGAGATTTTCTTTGATCCTCAGACACATACCGATCGTGGCATTGCATTCGACACCGCTATTAACGGCATTCATCGTGCGCTTGAACAGGGTCATAAAGAGTTGGGCATTACCTCTCAAATCATCGCATGTTTTCTGCGCCATTTATCTGAAGAGAGCGCCATTCAAACGTTCGCAGAGGTATTGAAGCATCAAGATAAGATCGTCGGGGTTGGACTGGACTCTTCTGAATTAGGACACCCACCAGAGAAGTTCAAGCGTGTATTCCAACAAGCAAAACAAGCGGGCTTCTTGACGGTGGCGCATGCAGGAGAAGAAGGGCCGGCTCAAAACATTGTCGATGCGATTGAAATGCTCAGCGTGAGTCGAGTGGATCATGGTGTCCAGTGCATGACAGACGAAGCTCTAATCGAAGAGCTGATTGAAACCAAAATGCCACTGACGGTGTGCCCACTGTCGAATATTAAATTGCGTGTATTCGATGTGATGGAAGACCACAACATTGTCGAACTGCTCAGAAAGGGTGTGGCTGTAACGATTAACTCGGATGACCCTGCTTATTTTGGTGGTTACATGTCGGATAACTTTAATGCGGTGAGCAAAGCTCATGAGATGACGCATCAGGAGTTAGCGCTGTTTAGTTTGAATGCGATAGACGCGAGCTTTATTGAAGCGCCATTGAAGCAGCAATATCGAGAGCTTGTTCAAGGTTACTTAGCTAAAGCTGATTTTGACCAGAATTTCTAGCCGCAGTGCCCATTTACTAGCAGCTGAGTATAAAGCGCTAGGATGGCCAACTAAAGTGGATGGTAAAGTGTTATCGACTGAGTCTGCTTAATCTCTATAAGCCTAAATCATCTAGATGAAGACAAAAAAGAAGCTGGCAGTTTGCCAGCTTCTTTCATTTCTAAATTAAGCTCATTGAGCTACTTGTTCACGTAGTCTTTGAATTTCTGCTTGGTTTCAGCATCCGCTTTTTCGTACCAGAAATAGAGCATCTCTTCAGCTGTATTTGCTGCATTTCCGTCAATCTTTGTTGGAAGCGTTACCGGTTGTGCGACAGCAGCTGCTACGCCCGCGCTAGAACCTACTGTAAGTGCAGCGATGCCGCCTTTCTGGTTGTACTCCTTCGCTTCTTGCGGGTACTTACGACCAATCTGCATGCCATCTTTGATAAGTTTGTCTTGCTTAACACTGATTGCATTTTGGTTTTCATCAACCAGTTTCCAATCTAAGTTTTGAAGGCCTTTTTTCGCTTCGTTGGTGTTACGGAACTTAGGCATGTCAAACGTCAATGCTGTGTCTGTCGCATCAAAAGTAGCAATAATGGTATCGCTATCGACAAACTCTCGGTCGTTACCTTGGCTGAAAGCCAGTTGATATTTGAAAACGATTTGGTTTACGCCATCTGGAACGGTGATCGTTTTGCTCGAAGAGAAGAAACCACCGTCGAGATCAGGTTTAGCCTCATTAACAGCTAAGACTTCGACTAAAGCATCTGCGCTAGAAGGAACTTCAATTGTTACGTCAGCTAACACTTGTGGCGCTGCGATAATTGTCGAAAGCAGCGCAATGGATTGTAATGTTTTCATAGTCATACAGTTATTTAGGTGAGTAGTTCTACACTCGCATGCATAAAGAAGTATTTCAAGTTGCCTTGTCTCGATTTGGTAAAATTCACCGAAACTTAACCTAAGCCTAGTTTTTGAACGTGTTTATTGTGCGGTTTCTAGTCAGGTGAGAGCGTGGACTTGCCTTATTTTCTGTTAAAGCATCTTCATCGACGTTCGTTGGCGCTTGATGTGGTTTTAAAGAGACATAAATAGGAACGATTGCCGAAATCCAAATAGCATAGATGGTAATTACGCGATTGAAGGCGACGAACCAGGTTTCACTGCCCGTACTAGATGTGTAGTAGCCAATGAGCGTTAGCAAGGTGCAGGTGATAGCCCACATCACAGTGGAGGTTGGATCTTTCGTTGTTGCCGCAAGCAATACGATCGTAACGTAGGGAACGGCCATAGCAATGCCCAAAGGTACATGATAGTCGACCACAAAAATGATGGTTGCACCAAGAGCCAAGAACAAGTGTGGGCCGGTGCTAGGTAAGTTCAAATTCCATAGCATGTGATACCTTCCTTTACCCCATTTTGCGTTGCTGGTGGAGTTTGTGTATCAATCGAGTGGCTTGATGACTATTGACCATCAATCGATTGATCAGTTGTTGAAGCAATTCTGCTTCGGGCATGATGTGTTGATCGGCTATCTGTTCGGCTGAGCTCGCGAGTTCAAGCACTTCGTTCATTTCATATCTTGCTGCAATCTCTTTAACCGCCTTCAATGTTCTGGAGAGGTCATCCTGCTTGGCGTCCGAAAATAGCTCTATTAACTCATCGATTTCGTTTTCTAGCTCATCAACGAGAGAAGTTAAGCATTTGAGTTTCTCGTCTGTTTTAAGCTCATCATTAGCTAAAAATTGGCTACGCGACAGTTCTTCCTCTGTGAGTGGCAATTTGTTCTTAGGGTGACGCGTTAACATCGTGATGTTACTTTTTTCCTTGTTTGGAAGATTGTGTGCGTTAACGGAGTGATGGCGGTTGACCTCAAACTGTTGGTGAAACTCGTTGATGGCGTTTTGTAAGCTGTTTTTCTGTAACGGTTTGGTGAGTACAAAGTCTGCGCCTGATTCGATGAATTCATCGTGGGCCTCTTTGAATACATCGGCGGTACATGCAAAAACAACCGTAGTCAGCTTGAGTTCGCCACGGATTTTTTGAATCGCTTCAATACCGCTCATGTTGGGCATATGGTTGTCCATTATGATCAGGTCATATTGGTTTGACGCCAACTTATCTAAGGCCTGTAAACCGTCGTAGGCATTCTCAACCGTTAAGTTTATCGACTCACAGAACTTCCTAATCACCATTGCGTTGATCTTGTTGTCTTCGACTAACAATACTGAGAAGTCATCGAGAGTCTCATTGGTTTTGGTTGGCGTTTGGTCGATGACTTGTTCTTCAAGCTCATGCATCTCCAACGGCAAAGAGATCTTAAATTGAGTGCCCAAACCAAGCTGGCTGGAAACCTTAATTGTTCCGCCCATCAGTTCGACTAACTGCTGAACAATGGAAAGCCCTAACCCTGTGCCAACAACTTACGGGTTGTTGAGAGCTCGGCTTGTTCAAAGGCGGTAAATATATGGTCGATTTTGTCTTCTGCAATGCCAATACCTGTGTCAGTCACTAATATATTCACGCTTGGTGGGGTAGTCGGTGCAATCAAGAATTCCACTTCAACCTTTCCTGACTCAGTAAACTTGACTGCGTTGCCTGCTAAATTAAATAAGATCTGACGTGTACGTGCAGAGTCACCAATCAACTGAATATTGGTAGGAATGTTATCTTTAATGATAAAAGCTAGGCCTTTGTCTTCTGCAAGAGGTGTCAATGTTTTATCAAGGTGTGTCACGACGTCGGTGACAGAGAACGGGCTATATTCCAACTCCATCTTGCCTTGTTCCACCTTAGAAAAGTCAAGAATGTCATTTAATATGGTGACAAGGTGTTGTCCTGAATCAATGATGATTTGGGCCTGTTTGCGAGTATCTAAACTTTGCGAGTCTTCCTTTATGATTTGAGCGATACCTAACACACCATTCATTGGGGTTCGTAACTCGTGGCTCATGGTCGCTAGAAAGAGAGATTTTGCTTCGCTGGCTTTTTCTGCTTTGTCTGCGGCTTCTTGATAGGAGAGGTTGTTTCTTTTGAGTTCGAAGACTCGGAAGAAAAACATGGTGAATGAGAACGCTAAAGTCAGCAACGCCAAAACGATAATAAGCTTAACGATGATACTTTTAAGTTGGTCTTGCAGATCGGTAAACTCATGCTCAATATGTTCAATGTACTCCATGCTGTGTGCTGAAAGTACTTGAGATAACAGCTGACTTTGTTGCTGGTTGAGTTCGGTAAACGTTTTATAAAGGTTCGCCAGCTCGGAGTTGACACCAGAATGGTTAATTTCGATTCCCCCAACCAACACACTCGCAAGAAGCGCGCTTTGAATGTCGATATTTGCATTGTTTATCTCAGCATCAGTTGAGCTGCTCTCTGTGAGTTGTAGAGTTAAAGATTGCAAAATAAACTGACGAGCCACACTAAGTCCTACTAGGTTGTCTAGCGTATCTAAGTTCGACATTGAAGCATCGTAGAAGCGCTCCAATAATTGCGCTGTTGGTAAGTGTTTAAAGAACGTAGAGTGGATATTCTCGCTTTGATAACTTTCTCTGAGCAGTTGTAACTCTCTTTCTAAAGCCACCAAATCTGCAGACATTTGATAAGGGTTGGAAATACCCGCAAGCGCTGCATTGGTGATGTGATCACGCATTTCTAATACTTCATGGCCTAACTCCCGAATAGGCACTCCATATTCGGTGACCTTTTCATGCTCGGAGTAGGTCAGCATAATGAAGCTAATTAAGCCGATGAAAAGCGATACAAACAGTAGAAATATGAGTCTGATCTTATTCATTTTCAAACTCCATTAACATTTGAGGACGGTTACCGGTAAGGGATTCGAGGAAGACCTTGATATCGTTGATGGTCTGTTTCTCAAACGTTTTACCGAGTTGGCTTTCACCCATGATTTTGATCGCTTCTTCGAGTGTGGCTGTTTGGCCGTCATGAAAATAGGGTGCAGTGATCGCCACGTTTCTTAAGCTAGCAACACGAAATAGATGCTTATCTTGTGGTTGCGCGGTAAACATAAAGCGACCTTGGTCTTCACTTCGTTCGGTTCCTGTTTTCGATAACCCGAAGTAACCAAATCGCATCACCATGCCTCCACCAATGTTGGTACCTTGGTGGCAACGAATACAGCCTTCTTCTTGAAAGGTTTCCCAACCTCGTTTGGCGGTTTCAGAAAGTGCTGCGTTGTCACCTTGTAAATACAGGTCGAAAGGGGCATTTGGTGTGGTCAAACCCTGCATAAATTCAATAAGAGCAGCCTTAATTGAAGCTTCGTCAATGGGCGTTGATTGTTCTTGGAATAAGTCGATGTAAGTTTTCGATTGAGACACATAATCCGTAATATGTTGCCAGTTTGAATCCATTTCATCGACGTTGTGCACTGGGCCATCAATTTGATCGCCGAGATTATTCACCCGACCATCCCAGAAGAACCGATAGTTAAAGACCGCGTTAAAAACGGTGAGTGAATTTCTCATCCCTGCGCCGTTTACGCCAATCGAAACTGGAATCACCTCTGCGCCGTTGGTTTGCAGGCTATGACAACTTTCACAGCTCACACTGCGGTTAGAAGAAAGGTTCGGGTCTTTAAATAGCACCCAACCAATTTTGGCCAGTTCATGATTTATCTCGGGAGAGTTTGGAATCGGGGATATGGGTTGGCTTGAAGCGACGGTTTTATGTGCGTGCTTTTCTTCGGAATGTGCGGAGTGCCCTGAAGAGTGAGAGTCATCATGATCGCTTTCATGGGCGTGATCTTCTTGGTGTTCGAACGAGGTGTGCATTTTTGAAGAGGCCGCGTCATAAACTAGCATAGCGACTGAAACGACAATGACAGTGATGCTTATTCCTGCTAAACATGGCGTTTTCATAACATTAGTCCATCTAGTTTTGACAATTATGGCAATTCAGAATCCTTCTGATATCACCTTCATTTCACTTTCCAATGATAGGTGTTATTTATAAACCTAGTTGCGCATACTTGATGTTGCAAGACAAGTGGTAGGAAATTAAATCGCTTAGGTAGTTGTCTAGCGGGGATTGATCGGGAGATCTTAGTCAGAATTGAATGAAGCTCTTTCAATTGAATTTAAGCCGAATGGCGTTAAACGAAAAAAGCCGTGGTAACTCAAGTGAGTTATCACGGCTTTCGTACTAGATTATGTATTTACTATCAATCTTAGTGCAATACACATCTATACAGTTTGAACAATCTACACCGCCTATCTAAGCTTATTTAGCTTGCGCTGCTGCCGCTTCTAATTGCTTAAGTTTACCTTGAAGCATGTATGCATTCTGGTTGAAGTTACCAGGGTTCAGTACTTGGCTATTCTGCATAGGGTAATCTGGTAGCGTCGTCATAAACTCTTGAACCTGATTTCCTACTGGAACGAATAACCACATGTTGTCTGCCATCCAGCGTAGGTACATACCAGACTCGTGCGGTGCTTTCTCGAATGGGTCAGCACGTAGGTGAACAACTTGAGGCCAGTTTGGTTGGAAACGAACTGCATCCACAATGTTACCATCCATCACAGCAAACGAAATCTTGAAGTCATTCCAACGTACTGCGTTTAGCTCAGCGTTAGCAGAGAAGTAAAGCATGCTGTCACGAGGGCCTTTCTCTTCTTTACCTTGGAAGTAAGGCAGGAAGTTGTAACCATCTAGGTGTACGCGCCAGTTTTTACCGTTGTAAGTTGCACCTTTGTCAGATGCTAGCTTCTCAACCACTTTATCATCACCAGCGGCTGCTAGTAGAGTAGGAATCCAGTCTTGGTGGCCCATGATATCGTTGATTTTAGTTCCAGGTTTGATAGTCCCAGGCCAGCGAACTAGCTGAGGCACACGCATACCACCTTCGTAAGTTGTACCTTTCTCACCGTGGAAGTAAGTTGCGCCGCCATCAGGCCAAGAAACCGTTTCAGCACCGTTATCGGTAGAGTAAATTACGATAGTGTTGTCAGCGATTTTTAGTTCATCCAGCTTGTCTAGAAGCACACCAACATGGTCATCATGCTCTAACATACCATCAGCATAAATACTGATACCTGACTTACCTTGGTATTTCTCTTGTAGGCGAGTCCACACGTGCATACGAGTGGTGTTGTGCCAGATGAAGAATGGTTTGTCAGCTTTTACCGCTTTTTCCATGAATGCTAGAGATTCTTCTAGGAACTCTTCATCCGCATGCTCCATACGCTTACGCGTCATTGGGCCAGTATCTTCAATCTTACCGTCAGCAGTAGACTTGATTACACCACGAGGGCCGTAGTTCTTACGGAACTCTGGGTCTTTAGGGTAGTAATATGTTTCTGGCTCTTCTTCGGCGTTTAGGTGGTACAGGTTACCGAAGAACTGGTCAAAACCGTGGTTCGTTGGAAGGTGTTTGTCTTGGTCACCCATGTGGTTCTTACCGAACTGAGCTGTCATGTAGCCTTGTTCTTTAAGAAGGTCTGCGATCGTTGGAGCCCAATCAGGGATACCGTGGTCCGAACCTGGCATACCGATAGTCAATAGACCAGTACGGAAAGGTTCTTGACCGGTTAGGAATGCAGCACGACCAGCAGTACACGATTGTTGACCGTAGTGGTCAGTAAATAGTGCGCCTTCATTCGCAATACGGTCAATGTTTGGCGTTTCGTAACCCATCATACCGTTGTTGTATGCACTGATGTTGAAAACACCAATGTCATCACCCCAGATAGCAAGAATATTCGGTTTTTCCGCTGCTGTTGCCGCTGAAGAAGCTGCTAATAAGCCAACACCTAATGCTAGTTTATTAATTTTAGTACCCATAAGGACTCCGATTCACTTTTAAGATTAATGCGTTAGAACAACGCATCGATGAGCAAATGTTATTCTCAAAATTCCGTTACGTCCTTTTATAGTGCTTATAACCAATCGTTATGATGCTTAGGTAACCTATTGATTAATATCAGCTCCAGTGGGTACGTAGAATAAAGCCTTAGTTTGTATGTGTGATCCTTATCATGTTTGTTGGCGTAAACCTTATCGATGATTTCTGTATCCGTATCTCAATAAAAATGACAAAAAGATTAATAGCTTAGGGTATCTCGCGCATGTGTAAAAAATGGACTATACGTTGTAGGGCAGGATGCAAATAACTTACGAAGAGGTTTCTATGACAGCGAAATATGGCGCTAAACGTCGATTAGCGATTTTGGGTACAGCGATGATGGCCGCGTCCAGCGCCACTTTTGCGGCTGAAAAGCCAAATATATTGGTTATTTGGGGGGACGATATTGGTCAATCCAATGTGAGTGCATACACCTTCGGTCTCATGGGTTACAAAACCCCGAATATTGATAGCATCGCGAAAGAAGGGATGATGTTTACGGACTATTACGCAGAGCAATCTTGTACTGCGGGTCGCTCTACCTTTATCACGGGACAAAGTGTATTACGAACGGGTTTGAGTAAAGTAGGTTTGCCGGGCGCAGACATTGGCTTACAAGCAGAAGACGCGACAATCGCAGAAATGCTGAAACCTATGGGTTACATGACAGGTCAATTTGGTAAAAACCACCTTGGCGATAAAGATGAATTCCTTCCAACAGCACACGGGTTTGACGAATTTTTTGGCAACCTTTACCACCTAAATGCTGAAGAAGAACCAGAGAATGAAGATTACCCAACCGATCCTGAGTTTCGTAAGAAATTTGGCCCTCGTGGTGTCATTAAGTCATTCGCTGATGGCAAGATTGAAGATACCGGTCCACTGACGCGTAAGCGTATGGAAACGGTTGATGAAGAAACACTAGACGCGGCACTTGATTTTATGGATCGCGCAGTGAAAGCGGACAAACCATTCTTCGTGTGGTGGAACGCGACACGTATGCACTTTAGAACGCACGTGAAAGCCGACAGTAAAGGCGTAACCGGTGTCGGTAACTACGCTGATGGTATGGTTGAGCACGATCGACACGTTGGGCAACTATTGAAGCAAGTGGATGAGTTGGGTATCAAAGACAACACGATTGTTTTCTACTCAACGGATAACGGCCCTCACATGAACTCTTGGCCTGATGCGGGTACAACCCCGTTCCGTGGTGAGAAAAACACCAACTGGGAAGGCGCATACCGTGTACCAGCAATGGTTCGTTGGCCTGGTAAGATTGAACCAGGAACCGTATCTAACGAAATCATGCACCATATGGACTGGATGCCAACCTTCGTTGCCGCCGCTGGTGATGACCAAATCAAAGAGAAACTACTCAAAGGTCATACTGCCGGTGATAAAACGTTTAAGGTTCACTTAGATGGTTACAACTTCCTTCCTTACCTAACGGGTGAAGAAGAGAAAGGCCGTCGTTCGGAGATCTTCTACTTTACCGATGATGGTGATTTAGCGGCGCTTCGTTACAACCAATGGAAAGCGGTGTTCATGGAGCAGCGTGCAACGGGTACCATGCAAATTTGGGCTGAACCGTTCGTGACGTTACGTCTTCCTAAGCTGTTTAACCTGCGTATGGACCCATACGAAAACGCAGACATTACATCGAACACATATTACGACTGGTTGTTAGACCATGCTTATATGTTCGTTCCAGCACAAGCGTATGTGGGCAAGTTCCTAGAAACCTTTGCTGAATATCCGCCACGTCAAAAAGCTGCGAGCTTTAGCTTGGATCAGGTAATGGAAAAACTGCAGGAATCTCATAACAAGTAAGTGATTGTTTGAGTGAAACTGAACAGATTGAAGAGCTCTTAGGAGCTCTTTTTTTATGCGCATATCGATGAGTAAATCCCGGTCGTGAATACGAATCACAACAATCTAGCTCATTGCCACTAAATAATTGTAAATTCGTTGTTTTTACGTCTACCTTATTAAGCATAAGGATGTATAAAAACAAGGAATGTTATGTCTGCATGGTTGTGCTCACTGGTAAACGGATTGAAACACCAGCGAGTCGCAGTATTATCCGCAATCTTGTCTTCACTGATGTTGTCGCTGTTCAGTCTGAACGCCTATGCCAACGAGCAAGATCCTAATATCAACTCTGATATTTCAAAGGCCAACTCTGTAGCGTCACCCGTTAGCTCTGACGCTTTACCTATCGGTTCTAAAGCCAGCTATGTCGGTTCGGAAGCATGTGTTGATTGTCATAGTGAAGAAGTCGCAGCGTGGGAGGGCTCTCATCATGATATGGCGATGAAGCACGCTACAGACGAATCTGTATTAGGCGATTTCAACGATCAAACATTCACTCATGACGGTAAACCCAACCGATTTTTCCGCAAGGGCGAAGAGTTCTGGGTCAATATTGAAGGGCAAGACGGCCACTTTAAAGATTACAAAATCAGCTATACCTTTGCCTTTGAACCACTACAACAATACATGGTTGAATTTGAAGACGGCCGTGTACAGTTGATTCCTTTCGCTTGGGATTCTCGCACTGAGGGCGAAGGCGGTCAACGCTGGTTTCACCTCTATCCTGATACCACCAACACCGATGAATTCTACTGGACCAATAGCGGTCAAAACTGGAACTTCATGTGTGCTGATTGCCATTCAACGAACCTAGAGAAAAACTACGACAGCGCGAGTAATACCTACAACACTACTTGGTCTGAGATTAATGTCGGTTGTGAAGCGTGTCATGGCCCTGCGAGTGAGCACGTTGAAAAGGCTCAGCTAGCAAAAGCTAACGGTGGAAAGGATGCTCCAGTCTCGGCGCATTATGGTTTTGACCGCGACTTGTCGAAGTCGGTCAAAGAGTGGATCTATCAAGAGGGTAATTCAACCCTGCAACCAAAAGACATCATCCATACCAATCAAGTTCAAACCTGTGCTCAATGCCACAGCCGTCGTACTCAGTTAAATGAAACGGGTGATCACGTTAACGGGTCTTTCTTTGATAAGTATCGCTTGAGCTTGATTACCCCAGAGCTTTACCACAACGATGGTCAAATCTACGATGAAGATTACGTTTACGGATCTTTCCTTCAATCCGTGATGGCTGAAAAAGGCGTCACATGTACTAACTGCCACGATCCTCATACCGCTGAACTAAAAATTGCGGAAGAAGCCGTGTGTAGCCAATGTCATATTGCATCAGAATACACGCCTGAAAAGCACACATTCCACGAAGCGAATACTGAAGCTTCACAATGCACGACTTGTCACATGCCAGAGACGACTTACATGGAGGTCGACCCAAGGCGTGACCACAGTTGGCATATCCCACGTCCTGATATTAGCCAACACATTAAAACGCCGAACGTGTGCACTAGCTGTCATGCAGATCAAACCGACCAGTGGGCAGATAAGCAAATCGGTGAGTGGTTCCCAGATTCTAAGTATCGTAATCAGCAGCACTTTGCCGTTGCCTTTTATGCTGACTCGATAGGGCACAGAGGTGCAGAGGATGCGTTGGCATACTCGGCTCAGGACTCTAGCTTAAGCAATATCATTCGTGCATCGAGCTTAGAACGTTTGGGCGGTAATACGGGTAAGAATACGCTTATTTCGCTGGCAAGAGCGGTGAAACATGATGATGAAATGATCCGTTTGGGTGTGGTACAAGGCTCGTCTGGTTTCCCATTCACTGACCGTTGGCAAATTCTAGAGCCGCTACTGAAAGACCCTGTATTGTCGATTCGTTCAGAAACCGCAGGCGCATTAGTGCGTTATTGGGGAGAAATGAACCCTCTGCAGAAAGACCAAATCAAGCCTGCATTAGAAGAGTACATTGAAATACAGCAATTTAATGCCGACAGAGGATTTGGACGTACTAACCTAGGCAACGTTTACCGAGATTTAGGCCAGCACGACAAAGCGATTGAGTTTTATCTAGGCGCTATCGAGATTGAGCCTTATTTCGAAAACAGCTACGCCAATTTAGCGGATTTGTATCGAGCGCAAGGTAACGAGGCAAAAGCGTTGTCGACCTTGAAGCAAGGTATTGAAGCTCAGCCTAAATCGAGTGTTTTGCCATACAGCACAGGATTGTCTCTGCTTCGTGTGAAAGATTACGAACAAGCAACGGACTACCTTAAACAAGCCGCTGAAACTGCGCAAACCGACCCTCAATATTGGTATGTGTACGGATTGGCTTTGGAAAAATCGGATGTGCTTGCGGCAAGTCAATCACTGCATAAGGCTTACCAATTTAGCCGCAACCCACAGCACCTGTATGCCCAGTGTGAAGTGTTGGCGCGAAACAGTCATATACCGGGCGTACCAAAGGCGTTTGAGCAATGTATTTCATCATTGAGCAAAGTGGCACCGCCGGAAGCCATTAACCAATTGAAAGCTAGGTTTAAATAAAGCGATGAGGTGAGCTTGGCTATCGAGCTTGCTGCTTATTCCGCTTGTAACCAATTATCGCGTTTATAACTAATAGTTATGGGGCTTGTGAGTAGGATGTACGCAGCCAGATTGAATTAAGGGAAGACCTATGAACCATGCGCAACAAGCAATAAACCAACTGATTGAACAAACAGAGAAAAGTGTTATCGGTCAGAGCCACGTCGTTCGGGCTCTGGTGATAGGGTTATTGACTAATGGTCATGTGCTTTTAGAGGGACTTCCCGGTACAGCGAAAACTCGCTCAGTAAAATCGCTGGCGAATCTACTGAACACCAGTTTTGGTCGAATTCAATTTACGCCAGACCTGCTGCCATCTGATGTGACGGGCACGGAGGTGTATCAAGAGCTTGATGGAAAGCCTCAGTTGCATTTCCAACCGGGTCCTATTTTCAACAGCATTGTATTAGCCGATGAAGTGAACCGTGCGCCTGCAAAAGTACAGGCTGCTCTGCTTGAAGCGATGGCGGAAGGGACGATTACGGTGGGTGGTCAAACTCACATCCTGCCAGATTTGTTCATGGTGCTAGCCACACAAAACCCAGTTGAGCAAGAAGGTACGTATCCACTGCCTGAAGCACAAATGGACCGTTTCATTATGAAAGTGACAGTCGACTATCCAGAAGATGAAGCTGAACGCGACATCATTCGACTTGTGCGCAGTGAGGAACTCGGTAGCGAGACCAGTTCAGAATTAGTCACGCCACAACATATTGAACCTGAGTTGGTACTTGAAGCTCGGCGCCAACTTCCAGACATTGCCGTTTCTGATTTAGTTGAGAACTACATTGTGGCCTTGGTGATGGCAACTCGTAAGCCAGAGCGTTACCCAGAATCAAACTTGTCTAAATGGATTGAGATTGGTTCAAGTCCGCGTGCTTCGATCGCGTTGGATAAATGTGCTCGCGCTTATGCATGGTTGCAAGGACGTGACCATGTCACGTTGGACGATGTGCGTGCCATGTTACCAACCGTATTAGGTCACCGATTCTCGTTGTCTTACGACGCATTGGCCGATGGTGTTGACCATCAAAGAGTGGTTGAAGAACTGCTCGATAATGTTGAGATTGGATAACTAGGGGGCGTCATGGCGAAGCCAACACAAGCTCCCAAATCGCAAGGCCTTGATCCACGACTGTATTGTGATTATTCAAGGTTAGTGCGAATTCAGGCTCAAGCTGAGTCGTTTTCACTGTTACCTCATTTAAAAGCGGGCAGCGTACTTTCGGGCAGACATAACTCTTTGTTCCGTGGTCGTGGTTTGAACTTCGAAGAATTACGTCATTACCAATTGGGTGATGATATCCGTAATCTCGATTGGAAAGTTACGATGCGAACGGGTAAGCCTCATGTTCGTAGCTATACCGAAGAGAAAGACCGTAATGTGATGATCTGTGTCGATCAGCGCAGTTCGATGTTCTTTGCGTCTCAAAACACCATGAAATCTGTTGTGGCTGCCGAAGTGGCGGCATTGTGTGGATGGCGAGTGCTGAAAGATGGTGATCGTGTCGGCTTCGTTTTGGCGTCGCACCAAAAACTGTTTCATACCAAAGCTCAACGTTCTCAATCTGATTTGTTGGCTCAGCTAAAACATCTTACCAAAGCCAATCAAAGCTTAGGCGTCAATGTAAGTGATGGCGATAATGTTGGTTTTAGCCAGTGGATTGAACTGATCAAACGAATGAGACTCAAGCAATCAACCTTGATATTCATTAGTGACTGGCGAGACTGCCGAGAACAACATCTCGATCGACTAAAGCAGTTACAGCAACACAACGATATCTTGGCCATTATGGTCACCGATTCATTAGAACAGTCATTGCCTCAAGATCTTGCAAGCGCAAACTGGGTGGTGGGTGATGGTCGCTTTCAACTTAATCTGGATAGCCAATCTAAGGTTAACCTCGCAAGTGAAAGCCTTGCCCAAAAAGCGGCACTTCAGAAACTGTCCCTTGCTAAATTGATGGCGATGAAAAACCTCCCTTATATAGAATTAGACACGTCGGGCAATCACATATCACAGCTGCAGAAACTAGTGGGAGGGCGCTAAATGGCTGTTGAACATACTCCTCCAAGTACCTATATCCTCCGCGAACTGCACGATGTAGCGATTCCTGACAGTGTGAGCTGGGCTCCTCAAACGATCGGCTGGAAGATCCTTGGCGTTATTCTGTTATTGGTCGCTATCTATCTGGCTTATCGTTTGGCGCAGAAATGGTGGAATAACCGTTATCGTAAAGAAGCGCTTCAAGAGCTCGTGCTATTGGATGCACGAGACAAGAACTCAACCGAGCGAACCTTTAAAGTCCTCAAAGTGGTGCTTCGTTACCTAGACAGCAGTAATGCAAAGCTGTTTGGACAAGCCTATGTAAACCGTCTAAACGCTTATCTGCCTGGTAGCGCAAACACAAGTGAAAACAGCAATGCGTCCTTTGCCGATGAAGTTTCGAAATTATGGATGCAAAGCCTAATTGACCCTAATGTGCGTTTGAGCTTTGAACAGCGTTTAGAGGTGATTCAAACCGCGATGATGTGGCTAAAACTTCATAAGCCGAATGTACAGGTAACGGTTGAGGGGCAAGACAATGTTTGATGTTTTATCTTCCAGCTTTGAATTTGCGTATCCGCTGTGGTTTATCGCGTTACCTCTGCCTTTGTTGGTCTACTTTGCAGTGCCAGCTTATCGAACCAAGCAAATGGCTATCAAGGTGCCATTTTTCAGTGAATTGGTTGAAGCTATTGGTGAAGCGCCGTCTGAAGGGGCAAGCCAGCTAACACCAAGCTGGTGGCAACGAACCACGCTCATTATTACTTGGGTATTAGTGGTGTGCGCGCTCGCTAAACCAACCATTCTTGGTGAGCCGCAAGTTCGCGAACAATTAGGTCGTGACGTGATGGTAGTGGTCGATTTGTCTGGCTCAATGGCTGAACAAGATTTTACTTCTCAACAAGGGGATAAAATATCTCGTTTGGACGCGACCAAAGAAGTGCTGGCTGATTTTGCGACTACCCGAAAAGGGGATCGACTCGGTTTGATTCTTTTTGGTGATGCAGCGTTTGTACAAACACCGTTTACAGCTGACCAAGATGTGTGGCTTGAACTGCTTAATCAAACCGATGTCGCGATGGCAGGGCAAAGCACGCACTTAGGTGATGCAATTGGCTTGGCGATTAAGGTGTTTGAACAAAGCGAAAAGCAGAGTGCTGCCGTTCAAGATTCAAGTGTTGATGCCAACGAAAAAGAGAAGGTCGTGATCGTATTAACCGACGGTAATGATACGGGAAGCTTTGCTGAACCGATTGATGCCGCCAAAGTGGCGAAGGCGAAAGGCGTTCGTATTCATGTTATTGCGATGGGCGATCCGCAAACCGTTGGAGAGGTTGCTCTGGATATGGAAACCATCAAGCGTGTGGCTCAAGAGTCTGGTGGCGAAGCTTTTGAGGCGCTTAACCGCGACGAACTGACCAAAGCTTATGCTCAGATCGGTGAATTAGAACCTCAGTTATATGAAAGTACCACTTATCGTCCTAAACAGGGGCTGCACCATTACTTAATGGCGATTGTTGTTGTGATGTATCTGACTGCCTTTAGTCTGGCGACTTTACGTAGAAGATCGCTTTTGGCTTCTAAAACTAAAAAATTGAAAGGAGAGGATGATGCCTGATTCTCTCACTCTGCAACAGGTCTTTACCCAGTTTCATTTTATCCGACCTTTGTGGTTGTTGGCCTTTATTCCGATGTTCTTCCTGCTATGGGTTCGTTGGAGAGAAGAGACCAAACCAACGTGGAAAGACATTCTACCTGCACACTTACGTGATGCATTGACCATTGGCGAAACAGGCTGGCGTAAGCAGCTGCCATTGAAGCTATTGGTGGTGATTGTAACTATCGCCATCATTATCTGTTCTGGCCCAACATGGCAGCGTGAGGCTTCGCCTTTTGGTGAAGACAAAGCGTCGATGTTGGTTGTGCTTGATAACAGTGAATCCATGCTCGCTAAAGACTTACCACCGAGTCGCTTGGAACGATCTAAGCAGAAAATTAGAGACTTATTGGCAGCTCGGAAAGGCGGTAATACGGGCTTAGTGGTTTATGCAGGCAGCGCACACGTCGCGATGCCCGTCACTCAAGACAGCAAGGTATTCGAACCGTTTCTAGCGGCTATCACACCCGATATCATGCCGGTATCAGGTAAGTCAGCAGAAGAAGCACTGCCATTGATTAATCAGCAACTGTCTGGTGAGTTAGGCTCTTCTGTACTGTTGGTATCAGATGGTGTAAACCCAAGCACCATTAGGGCGTACGAGAGTTTCTTTAACGACAATCCGTATCAGTTGCTCATTCTAGCCGCAGGAAATAGCAATGTGGTGAGTGATAATCCAGTCGATCTCGATTCATTGCGTAGCTTAGCGAGCAAGACGGGCGGACGAGTGGTTGAGGTGACCGTTGATGATTCGGATATCCAACAACTGAACAGAGCGGTTGAAAGAAACATGCAGCTCAACGGCGAATCTTCAATGCCTTGGAAAGACATGGGCTATGGACTGCTTATTCCAATGGCTTTCATTATGTTGCTATGGTTCAGAAAAGGCTGGCTGGTGCAGTGGTGTGTCGTTGGTTTGATGATCACAAGCAGCATGTATTCACCAAGCATTTTGGCGAAAACAGTCAACTTAACGGCTGAGAAACCCGTTGTGGTGGAGTCGGTTACGGCTTGGGACAAAACAGCTCAATGGTGGTGGGACTTATGGTTAACGCCCGACCAGCAAGGTCAACGCCTGTTGAATCAGAAAGAATACCTTGAAGCGGCAAAACATTTTACTGACCCAATGAGAAAGGGCGCGGCTTACTACTATGCTCGTGATTTTAAGCTCGCTCACAGCGCATTCCTGCAAACCAAAACTGATCTTGGTTTATACAACGCGGCGAGCGCGTTAGCCAGGCAGCGTGAATACCTTGCCGCACGAGACCTTTTGAAATCATTAAGCGAGAAAGAGGATCTGTCACCAGAACTAAGAACGGATGTGGAGAACAATCTTGCTGTGCTTAGTGGAATTGTCGAAGAGGTAAACCGAACCAGTGAAAGCCAGTCTGGAACCACAGATGGCCCTGAAGAATCTTTAGAACTCGAAGACGATCAGCCGCGAACGGGTGATGGCGCTGAAGAAGAAACGGTAGCGGAATTGATGCTTAAGGAAACACTTAACGCCAATGAAATCTTGGGCAGCCAAGAGCTTGCCGACAAGTGGTTAAAGCGAGTAGAAGCCGATCCTAAGTTCTTCTTGAAATCCAAATTCCAAATTCAGTTAAGAGATCCTGCGCCTTCTATCGAACAGACACCAAAACAGGAACAGGCATCAAAACAGGAGCAAACGCAATGAGTCGATATGATTTAGCTCTTGAATCGATTCAAGTAAAGGTAGGGCGCTCAGAGTCCTTTAAACCAACCAAGACCTTGCTTGTGTCGATGGTTCTATTGATTAGCACTGTTTTCCCTACTTTTGTTTCTGCTGCAGATATCTTCGATCTCCAAAAAAGTGGTGACGTTGAGCTTATCGCTTGGGTAGGGGAAAAGCCAAAGTCAGGCGATAAGATAACGCCGACTAAAGTGAGCGTAAATGAGCAGGTCATTCTGAACATTGAGGTGGCGACACCGCGCTGGTTAACGGGCGGCACTCGAATCGGCAGTATCGAAATCCCTAACGTTATCGCTAAGCAGCGTAACCAACTCGCGACGAACTACACAGAAAGAGTCGGTGGTACTACATGGTCACGTCAGCGTTGGGAAGTGACGCTTTATCCGATGACTTCCGGTGAGTTTGTTATTCCAACCGTACCGGTTCGTATCCAAGTTTCTGCTCCTGATGGTTCAAACGTGGGCGGTACGCTTTACACGCAGCCGATTAAGTTTGAAGCTTCGTTGCCTTCAGGTTTACTCGATAATGAAACGCCTTGGTTTTCTGCGACAGAGGTAGATATAGAGCAGCAATGGCAACGCTCAAGTGAAGAGCTAAAAGTTGGCGATGCTATTACTCGAACTATCACGATTAAGGCAAAAGACAGCTTTTCTGTGTTGCTGCCAGATGTGCTAACCAATAAGTCCACTAAGCAGTTCCAAGCTTACCCACAGCCCAATCGTTTGGATGACACTCAAGAACGTGGCGATTATCGCTCAAGCCGAGTTGAACAGACTGTATATGTGATTCAGCAGGGTGGTGAGTTTACGCTGCCAGAGTTTTCATTTCAGTGGTGGGACAGCAAAAATCAACGCCTTGAAAACGTGGTGATAAAAGGCGAAGTGTTTGAAGCCAAACACACAGTCCAATCTTTCATCAAGGCCTACATGTCGGTGTTTATTAGTGTTGGTTTGGTGTTGTTAGTCTGCATTGCGTTTATTGTTTCGGTTAAGCGTTACTACGCAAACCGCCCAACACTGAGTTGGCTGGTACTACGTCGTTTAGTTAAGCAAGGTAATTGGGCTGCATTAAGAACCTTTATCTACCGTCAATTGCGAAACCAAACCTCTCAGTTAGAACTGAATAAAGTGCAACTGGATAAAGCGCAACATGGTAAATCAAATGGACAAAAGCGTTGGCTAGAAGATAGCGAAGCCCTTCAACAAGGATGTGAAGATAAAAACGTATTCACTCGTTTATGGAAAGGGTTACGTAACTTGCCCAGTGACACATCAAACTCAAGCAATTCTCGTTCAATTGCCGCTCGCTTGAAAATCCCTAAAGCCTTGCCAAACTTAAAAGATAGAACTAAGTAGCAAACTTTAGTTATTCGCATCGAACATAATCGGCAGGTTCTCTACTATGGGGAACCTGCTTCTTTAATATGGAACTGTATGAAAAGTACCGAACTAAATCTAATTCCTATATTTGTTGCTATCTATGAAGAGCAGAACTTATCTAGAGCTGCTAATCGCATGGATATAAGCCAACCAGCAGTGAGTAAAGCACTTGCAAGGTTGAGAGATATCTATGATGAGCCACTGTTTCATCGCACCACATCAGGCGTAGAGCCAACCACATTCGCTATTGATATCTATCCTGCAATGGCCGCTGCACTTAAAAACTTTACTTCTACCTTATCCGCATCAAGAGACTTCGATCCTAAAACCTCAGGCCGCGTGTTTTCCATTGCCTGCGTCTCGGCGGCGAGCTACGAAATGATGCCAAAAGTCATGCGGTTAATCAGCCAAGTCGCACCAGGTATCGCGTTAGAGGTTCATCCTCTGTTTACCGAAGACTATGAGTCTGATTTAAGGCTGCAAAGACACGACGTGATTGTTGATATGACGCCTAAAGGAAGAACCATGCTTAAGCACGAGGTGATTTCTACAGAAGAGCTGGTGGTGGTGTGTAGTAGTGATCATCCTACGGTTGGCGATACCATCGATATGGAACAGTTCTTAGCACTCGAGCATGTGGTGGTCTCTAGGTGGCATGCGCGCAAAAGCTTATTAAGCTCTGAGCACTATAGTGACCTTGAGAAACGTAGAATCGTGTATCGCGCAGCGGGCGTTGTAGAGATGCTTCCTGTTATCGAAGGCTCTGAGTACATCGGAGTAATGCCTATTTCATCAGTGCATTGTTTTGCTGAAAAGTACGCGGTAAAAACACTGCCATTGCCCTTCGAGTTGGAAGACCTCGATATGTGTATGATTTGGCATCCAAGCCGTACTAATGAACCAAGCCATAAGTGGTTACGAGCTAAGATCAAAGCGGCAGCAAAAGAGTTATCAAGTTAGCCTATACAAGGACATAGCCATGGACAGCATTCGCGTGATTTTAAACGGAAAGAAAGCCAATATCCCGGAATTAAGGCAAGCCATCTTTGCGGCGAGGGACAATGATATTGACCTGCAAGTTAGAGTGACTTGGGAATCGTCGGACATGTTTCGTTTGGTAAGCGAGGCAATATGCGATGGTGTTAAGCGTCTGATTGTTGTCGGTGGCGATGGAACGGTGAATGAAGCCGTTAACGCGCTCAACCAGTTCCGTGCCAGTGAAAGACCACAACTGGCGCTTATCCCAATGGGCACTGCGAATGATTTTGCTACCGCAACGGGAATACCTAACGATATTTCGGGTGCTTTTGAACTAGCGCTGGAAGGCAAGGCGTTTGCGGTGGATAGCGCGCGTGCGAATGACCGCTATTTTATGAATGTCGCTGCGGCGGGTTTTGGTGCTGAAGTCACAGCTGAAACGCCAGTCGAGCTTAAAGATTTTCTCGGTGGCGGTGCGTATACACTAACAGGTGTGGTGAAAGCACTTGGCTTTAAGCCCTACAGTGGCACGTTGCCCATAGACAAAGGCAGCTTTACCGGCGAGATCCTTGTTGGTGCTTTTTGTAATGGTCGCTTAGCGGGTGGAGGACAAGAGTTAGCACCCAATGCATTGATTGATGATCGCTGTTTACCCAGTCGGGTATCGAGCTATCACGCGCCACCATGGCAAGGTGGGTTATCCAAGTCAGTGAGAAGTTCGCCCCGCTGTATGTGGCCTTGAAGGAGAACCTACTTCAACAAGTGGTGGTTCAGGCGGATGAAACGCCGCTCAATGTGCTCAAAGAAGAGAAGCAGTGTTATATGTGGCTTTACTGCTCAGGCGCTGACTCGCCCGAAGCGGCACTGCCGAATGTGAAAAAATCGCCTTGTACGACTATCAAAACAGTCGCGCGAGGGTGTGCCCCGTGGACTTTTTAGGTGACTACAACGGTTATCTACAAACCGATGGCTACACGGCTTATCATGGTCTGCATCACGTCACTAATGTGGGGTGCTTAACGCAAGTTCATGGACGCGAAGAAGCTTCAAGGGGAAGGTAAATCGGGCAAGGCTGATAAAGTGCTGGCTAAACCCCAAAAGCTCTACGGGATAGAATCACGCTTAAAAGGTGCGCCTGCCGAAGAACGCAAAGCAGAGCGTTAAGCGTATGCCAAGCCGATACTGGATGAGCTTTACCAATGGATGACAACCCAGAAGGTGATAGGCTCTAGCCCACTAGGCAAAGCAATAAAGTACTAGCTCGGGCAATGGCCTAAACTCATTCGTTATATCGACGATGGTCACTTATCTATCGATAATAATCGCGCTGAACGCGCAATTAAGCCGCTGGTTATTGGCAGGAAAAATTGGCTATTCTCCAACACACCAAACGGTGCTGAGGCGAGCGCGATGCTTTACAGCATCATCGAGACCGCGAAAGCCAACGGTCTTATCCTCTAAGACTACATGGTCAAGTGCATGAAAGAGCTGGCGAAAGCAGAGCCTGATATCGACGCACTTCTAC
Organism: Vibrio sp. F13; assembly: GCF_020806305.2. Classification (NCBI taxonomy): domain Bacteria; kingdom Pseudomonadati; phylum Pseudomonadota; class Gammaproteobacteria; order Vibrionales; family Vibrionaceae; genus Vibrio; species Vibrio sp. F13. The sequence continues at coordinate 1,134,714 of NZ_CP170176.1, forward strand.
CTTGGACCTCTTCGGGTCAAGTCAAAACAGACCTCAACAATATTGGCTTTGGCCTCGAAACTTACGTTTGGTGCTAGCTATGCCATCAGACTCTAATAACATATTTGGGTTCTTTGATGAGTTTGAAGCTTCAGAAGGAGAGTCACAGCAACCCCCTATAGAGCTGTTTCAAGAACCCGTTGAAATTTAATCAACCCTAGATAGTCAGCCAAATAAGGTACAACAAGAAGTCTTTGTGATAAATAAAAAGCGACATCCACTCACGGTAGTGAATATATGTAGGGTCACGTCCTGCATAAGCGATTTATTCAAATTTAAAGAGTGAATTAATATCGCACCATAAAGAAAAAATACTTCAAATACTCCAGAAATGAGCATGGCTGAGCATAGGGATTCTCAGGTTTGATGATACCAATATCAGGTCAGATGGCCGAACACATTTATGGGTACAACCATGAATTTAACGCATCGCTCACTCATGGTTATCGCTATCACTGTTGCTCTTTCTGCGTGGGGTAGTGATGAAACCAGCTCACGTCCTATTAAGCCAGAACCGCTTCAGACATTACCAACAGAGCAGGTTTCAGTATCCATCGGGGACGCGACTCTTTTCGCAAATAGAGAGTCTGTTGTGATCAATACCTTAGCAGGTGACGAGCAACGCGTATCCATTGAAGCGTTTAAAGGAATCACTTACGCCGATCAACAACGTTTTCAGCACAGTCACTCCGTCAATTAGAAGACAATGCTGATAGCGCTATAGATGCGACACAATTTGGCGTCGTGTGCCCACAGCTTAAAATAACCCAGCAAGAGCAATCTGAAGATTGCTTGAATCTTAATATTTGGCGTCCTTCGGAGATCAATGGTTCAGAGTCATTACCCGTGTATGTCTTTATTCATGGTGGGGACTTTGAATATGGCGCAGGTTCTGATACCGACATTAACGGTGATACCGTCGTAGATAAAAGATACCATTCGATATACGGGTGGCGTTGGCGCTGGAAAGGCGAACCTCGATATTTTCAAAGAGTTCAGTATAGGTGCGTCGTACAACAAAACGATTCAATTCGGCACAAAAAACTCGGGAGTCGCTGCGCTTCAGCAGCTCCAGTTTCGAGTGGCAAACACACCATTGATGCTGGGTGTGAAACAGATTATTGGCCAGAGCTCGGTAGAGTTTGAGACCAGTAATGAAGATGTGAATAACGCTATCAATGGCGTTATTCAATATTTTATGGGCGAAAGCTCGGTGACCTCTGGGCTGGGTGTTGTCGCGGAATACGATAATGCGATTGATAATCGTTGGACCGTTTCTGCGTTTTATGGCCTGGGTAAAGCGACAGTAGAGGGCAGTCTGTCAGACGATGAAAGTGTCGATGCGTATGGTGCTGGATTTCGCTATCAGATAGCTTGCCGATATGGGTTACACATGGGGGTAGACCTCGCTTTTAGTGACGTTGACAGCGCGTTTTATATAACGGTTGGCAGTGGATTCTAATGATGGAAAGGTGGGTGTTAGTCAATCGATTGATTTTTCTACATGCAGCATAGTTTTCATAGCAATCATGAACTAGTATTTTTTTACAACAAACATAACAGGTATCAATATGAAAAATTACGACCCAAATGAATTGGACGCTACGCAAGTATTACTTGATGGTGTCGATACAGATAAACGTTCGACTTTGACTAAGTTAGCGGTTGGGGCTGCGGCACTGCCTTTTGCCTCTGTTTTACATGCAGCCCCTGAAAAACTGGTTGGCCAAAACATCAAACTGATGCCTAACGAGAAAGGGCCATTTGATATCGTTATCGAAAATGGCCGTGTTGTTGATCCTGAAACTGGACTCGACGCAATTCGTCACGTCGGTATTAAAGGTAAGCGTATTGCTGCAATCTCAGACAAAAAGCTGCAAGGCAAAACAATCATCGATGCTGAAGGTCTCGTGGTTGCACCTGGCTTTATCGATATGCACGCTCACGGACAACAACTTCCTGCTGCCCGTGCTCAAGCATTCGATGGCGTAACCACCGCTCTTGAGATGGAATCTGGTCTATTCCCAATCGGAACGTACTACGATATTACTGCTGCTGAAGGTCGCCCGATAAATTACGGCGCTTCTGTAGCATGGACTTACGCTCGTATTCAAGCAAAAGAACCTACGATGCCTGCTCCTGATGGTACGATTGTTTGGTTCCAGAAAGCTTTTTCTAAAAACAATTGGCAAAATACCCTAGCAACCCCAGATGAATTAAAACAAATTCTGGGCTCGGTTGAGCAAGGTCTTAAAGAGGGGGGCTTAGGCATTGGTATTAACGCGGGTTACGCACCAGGTTATGGCCACAAAGAGTACTATGATCTTGCTAAACTAGCAAAACGCTATGAAGTACCAACCTACACTCACGTTCGTTACCTAAACAGCGCAGAGCCACAATCAAGCTTTGAAGCATACCAAGAACTCATTAGCCTGTCGGCGACAACGGGTGCACACATGCACATTTGTCACCTCAACAGCACGTCAGTACAAGATATCGAAGATTGTGCCGATTTAGTTCAATCCGCCATTGATCAAGGTTTAGCCGTTACTACTGAAGCTTATCCTTATGGTGCTGGCTCTTCCGTTATTGGCGCAGAAGTTTTCCGTGGTGACGATTGGTTACAACGTTGGGGTGTACCAAGCGCTAGCTACATGGAAGCGAATGGTAAAGCACTAAACCAAGAAAAAGTCACTGAACTACAAGCATCAGCGCCCGGTACCGTGGTTGTCATGCACTTCTTAAAACCCGATGAGAACAAAGAAGATCGCGCTAAAATGGACCGTTCAGTATTGTTCCCAGGTGCAGCTATCGCTTCAGATGCAATGCCTTGGATGGATGATAAAGGCGTATTAATTGAAGGTGATGTATGGCCACTTCCAAGCAACGCAATAGCTCACCCTCGCTCACTTGCTTGTTTCTCTCGTTTTATTGAAAAATATGTCGAGGAATACAAAGCGGTAACACTAGTAGAAGCGATGGAAAGAACTAGCTTAAACGCATGTCGTATTCTTGAGGATGCTGTGCCACAAATGGCAAATAAAGGTCGTATTCAAGTAGGTAAAGATGCTGATTTAGCTATTTTCAAACTTGATGAAGTAAAAGCCGTTGCAACATTTGATAAACCAAATGCCCTTTCTACAGGCATGAAATACGTACTTGTAAACGGGACACCTATCATTGAAGCTGGTGAAATGTTGTTAGATTCAAACCCAGGTGAAGCGGTTCGCAACAAAGTTACTGGCTAAGTTATCCTGACTTAAAAGGTTGGGCATTAGCTCAACCTTTTTTATTGCTTACCGAGTAAATATAGACAACGAAAATCGAAAGAGAGCATGCTATGAGCAAGAAGCCTATTCCAGTAACAATTTTAGCCGGATTTTTAGGAGCAGGGAAAACGACCCTACTAAACCATATATTAACCAATGCAAATGGAATGCGCATGGCTGTGATCGTCAATGATTTTGGATCAATCAATGTTGATGCGGAGTTAGTTAAATCTGAAAGTGAAAATATGATCAGCCTAGAGAATGGCTGTATCTGTTGTAACCTTGCAGAAGGACTAGTCGTTTCGGTAATGCGTTTACTCGCATTAGAGGAACGCCCAGACCATATTATTGTTGAAACTTCAGGTATCGCAGAACCCAAAGAAGTGGCACTTCAATTTGAAGATCCGGAACTGCAAGCACACGCACCTTTAAATGCAATCGTGACGACGATCGATGCGGAAAACATTTTAGGGCTAGAAGGCCCAATGGAGACGTTGTCGAAGCAGCAAATTCAAGTGGCTGACATTGTTCTGGTTAATAAAGTTGACCTAGTCGATGCTGATAAACTAGAGCAAGTCAAAGCATGGTGCCGAGTACAAGCTCCGTTTGCTAAATTGATTGATATTTCATTCGGCGAAGTGGATTTACCTATCTTATTTGATGCCCCTGAAAGTACGCGCTTTGTCACTAACAAAATAGCGGGTGATCAAAGGGAATGCCAGCACCATGATTGTCATGATGAGCACTGTCATCACGTGAACCATGATTTCGAAACATTCAGCTTTGAAACTGATCAACCGCTTAATCTACAAAGTTTGTATCCTCTACTGCAACAGTTTTCAATTGATGCTTATCGCATGAAAGGTATTTTAAATTTAACCGATCGTCCTGATCATCGCTGTGTATTTCAGTGCACGGGCCAGCGAGCCAATGTGACGGTTGGAGATGCATGGGAAGATGATGAATCTCGTTCGTCACGGTTAGTCTTCATTGGACCTAAAGGTGGCCTTGATAAAGAGAGTATGCGTAAAAAACTGAACGCACTGGTGGCGTAGTTAGAACGGAAATGGAGTAGATGGCAAGCCTATCAACCTAGCGCTTGCCTATACCTAGCTTACCTCTGCCTACTTTGCATTGACTCATCCTAAGCATCCTTATCTTATTGAATTATTGGCTACTTTCGATTCTATTCGGTTTTTCCAAATCCATATTGCTCATTCCCCTCGCCATCTGAAACAAAATAGTCTTATCGATTTTCGAGACTCTGTTCATCAGTACCTTCTCAGAATCGGTTAACGTCAAAAAGCAGATAAAGACTCAATCGTGGGTTATTGGGGCGTGTTGATCAGCGATTGTTAGCTCGATGGTTAGTCCTCAATGATGGAATCAAAATGACGACTAAATATAGAATAAACCATGATTTGTCCCGCCATAATCGCGCCAAACATCAGCAAGGCGGACAGACCAATATTCGGAATGGGTAAAATGGAGGTCGCAAAGAAGGACTCACTTGCTCCGACAATGATTCGACTACCGGGGACAAGAATGATGATCCCTTGAATAATGTATATGAGTGGTGGAACGTGACGCAATTTTCCCATCCCCAACCCGTAAAGCGTAATGAGTATTGTGCTTACCCATGTACCTACAACCCAATCGGAAGTAAACCAATGTGGCCCCCACATGCCAATTGCCGCGACAGGAAGGCCTAAGAGAATTTCTGTCATACTTGCGTTGAAAATAAGGCCAATAGCGACAGAAATCCCGATCAGTGCGGTGACATGAAGAACGAATGGGATTTCATCAATAAATACCGGTACCGATAATGGTTGATTGATTATGTTGGCTAAGCCTAACCCCATAACAATGCCGATGAATATTTTCATTACTATGAGTGCGCTTTGTGCAAGCAGTTCGATACCTGACCGAAAGTCATTGAGAGCAAGACTGGCTAAACCGTTGGTGACGGTTAACCCAGGAATAAAAAGGACAATGGAAGAAATGCACAGTGCCAATGTTGGTAAGCCGGGAATCTGTGCCGCTATCATACCGGTTAAAAAACTGGCTACTAAGGCGACAAAGAACTCGACAAGAATGCTTCTTGGCCCAGTCAGGAAAATTTGTGCTAGCCAGGCTATAGCGCCCAGAATAATGGATAAACCGACCGCCAGATAAGTACTGCCAACTAACATTAAATAACATGGCGGAAGCAATAAATTGGCAAAGCACAAGGTACGATTCGAGTAGGTTTCTGAACCTTCGTAATGGGAATGAGTCGAAAACCCTTTAAGCGTTGCGACTAAATCACGTAAGTTAACCGAGGGTGGTTTTTTGTTTTCCATCACGACTTTTTGCGTGGGTTGCTCAAAAATAGTGATGACTTTTGTCGGGGTCACATCAATAGAGACATCAATGTTCTGGCGTTTTGCATAAGCTTGAGTGTATTGAGCTACCGAGTAAGGCGCACAACCAGATTGATGTAATCGGTCCGAAAAGCTCAAAATTTCTTGCTGGCATTGTTCGATATGATTTGTTTGTTTCATTCTGTTTGTTTCTCAATCACCAAGGCGATATATGTTTGAGGGGCATTCTAATTCAATAGTATCCTCATTCAAGCGTAACCAATAGTCGTGTATAGAGGACGGGCCCCTACAAACGAACAAGGCAATGGTTAAAAAGATAGGATTCATTGAATGAGAGGTTATCAGTTTATCGTTGAGGTAAATCAGTCATTGTTGAAGCTGCAACCTCAAAAATAGATCCGCTCACGCAGCTATTTGAAGGCGTAAAACTCCAAATCCATGAGGTGATTGATTTAACTCTGAGGCTTTTAGAAAAGCTCGGTAATGAGTAAAGGAAACTAATATTTAGGAAATGGAAGCCTAAATAAGATTGATGATGAGCGTTAGAATCACAACTAGAATGGAACCGACATAAGCAATTTCAATAATGTTTGAATCAATCCAGTTGCAGTATGCTTGAATTGCTAAACTCAGTTTGTTTTTCATAATGGCCTTTGGAAAATTAACCGAAATCTACTGTAAATAATAGCTTATTATGAGTGAGCTTTGATGACGGTTTCAAAGGTTCCTTAGCGCTAACAGTGTGATTGCGGCGCTCACGTATTAACAATATCGTCCCGTGGGTTCATGGGGCGGATACAGTCGATAAGGTTTAAGAGCAGAAAGTTGGGCTAAAAAAGAGCCGCTTATTTGTGGTTCATCGCGGCTTTCCAAGAAGTAGTCGGTATCTCGATACCCATACCCCATTCGCTTGATTAGTTTTATCTTGTTGTTTATCCCTTCTAGGGTGCAGGTGTTTAGCGGATAACTTGCCGATGCGATAATACCGTGAAGATAAGGACTCAGTTTTCGTGCGAACTCTTTCAATGGCTTAATTCCACTCTCTTGTACTTGTGCCCACCACGCCTCCCAGAGCCCTTTAGCATGTGCTTCTGATTCACAATACCAAAGCTCTTTGAGTTGTGCCCCGAGTATATAAGTGGTCATTAAGTCCTTATTGATATTCAATATTTCTGTAAGATAGCTGTCTTGCCGTGGATTTAAGTTGCCTCTATTTTTCAACAACACCCAGCGTGAGGGCTTGACCCATTGCCTCGCTTTTTTATCTTGCTTGAGTTTGTTGGCTTGGTCGACTCTGACTCTATCCATTACCTCACGACCGAACTTAGCAACAACATGGAATAAGTCGTAAACGATTTTTGCGTTCGGGCAGTGCGCTTGAACTTCAAGGTCAAAAGCCGTATTCATGTCCATCGCGACCGCTTCGATATTATTGCCATGCTTGCCTAACAGCTCGAAGAACGGTCGTATGTCCTTGCGGCTACGGCCTAACCCTATCCAAATGACTTGGTGAGTCTTAGCGTCAGCAATGACCGTGGCATACCGATGTCCTTTAAAGATAGCGAACTCATCCATGACGAGTTGCCTTAGCCCCTCCCATTTCACTGACGGTACCACTTGGCGAAGTCGGCGTTTATCTATCTCTTTAATGGTGTGCCAATGTACGCTTGTTAACTGGGAGATATGCTTAATGGGAAGAAGAGGCAGCAGTTGTTCTATATAACTTTTTAAGCGCTTCGTTATACGAGCATAAGGCTCTAACCAAGATAGAGACTCTGTTTTTATGCCGCAGTCACGACACTTGATTCTTCGTGTTTGAACGGAAAGTTCAACAGGAACACCGAGCAACATGGCCTCTTTTACATGACGCCATTGATACTCATGAATAGCCTCGGCCTCGAGACCACAAAGGCACTTAGCCTCAGAGTTAGGTTTAAGAGTCAGGGTAATAAGTGATGCTGTCTGGTGAGACTTTACTATTTGAAAGCCTTCCCAGAATGAAGATAGGAAAGTATGATTCGGCATGAAAACGGTAGTTTGTGTATGATTTTTGTTTGGCGACTAAACCATGTCACTTACTACCGTTTTTGTTTTTAGTTCCCGCTAATGCGCGATGAACCTTATTTGTTTCGACCTAGTGAGTCAGAAACAGATAAACGGCTCTTTTATTGAGTGGGTGCTGGATTCGAAATCTAGCTCACGAAACCTTAGAGATTGAGTCTACTCAGTGATCTCTTGCAGCACTTCTCCGATTGACCCGCTTGGTTGGGTGATACCCAGTTTGTTCGAAAGCGTTGGCGCAATGTCATATGGCGTCACTGCTCGCGATACCTTCTTAGCTTCAACGTCGTAGCCTGCAAAGATCACAGGCACATGAGTGTCGTATTTCCACGGAGAACCATGTGTAGAGGCAATTTGGAGGCCTTCCATGTCGTTAATGTAGCTGCGCGGTGCAAATACTACGTACACGTCGCCAGAACGAGCAGGGTGGTAGTTGTTTTTAATTAGCTGCATCACATGCGTATCCGGTACTCGGTTAGCCGCAATGTCACTACTTGATACAGCAAACGCAACACCTTTCACTTTTGCAATTTCATCCGCAATAGCTTCTTGGACCTTAGCCAGATCAAGCTTCTTCTCAGCGATCAGATCATGATTCAGATAGATGTAAGGTTGTGCGTACAAGCGAATCGCGTCTTTGGTTAAACCAAATTCATCCTTCAATCGTTTCTCAACACCACTCGAGAGTAGTGTGTCTTTATTGAAGTATTGAGCTTGATTGAAACCAAGCGCATTTGCCGCAGGTGAAGATTCAGGTACACCGTGGTCGGCAGACAGCACAATCAATGTGTTTTCTAGCCCGACTTGGTTATCCACGGTTTTGAAAAGCTTAGCGAGAGTCTTATCAAGTCGGATAAGGTTGTCTTCTGTTTCTAGGCTTTCAGGGCCGTAAAGGTGCACCACGTAGTCATTTGATGAGAAACTCACTGACAGATAATCGGTCACGTCGCCTTGGCCAAGCTTCTCTTGCATCAACAAGGTGCTAGCGAAGTTTTCCGTGATTTCGTCACCAGCAGGGCTGACGGTTAGCGTTGTGCTGTAGTACTTGTAACTTGCCGGGCCATAAGGATGAGGGAAGGTGCGTTGGAAGTCACCGAGTTTCACTTTGTGTTCGGTATCGTGTTCTTGCAACGTGTACTTATCACGCGGTAATGAGAGCTCCCATTTCTGTTTGGAATACTGAGCAGCAATCGCTTTCTCGTTCCAGCGTGATACCCAATCTGGATACTCGTCATAGTAATAGTTACTGGTGACAAACTCCGATTGTGCTTTGGAGAACCAGAAGGCTTTACCACTGTGTCCTGCCAATGAGATTGCGCCGCGGTCTTTCACTGATAAACCGAATACTTTTGATTTGCCACTATTGGAAATCGTCAGTTCGTCACCAAACGTGGTGGAGAGTATTGGCTCTGGAGAGCGGCCATCGCCTTGTGCTGTCTTCTGCGTTGGGTCGATCTCTGTTGCTTTATCGACACCTGCACCAGAGGTCAGCATTTGGTAGTTACCGTCTTCTACGTTATACACCAAACGTTCTTCGCTACGGTCATACCAAACATTACCTACCATGCCGTGTACGCTCGGTGGAGCACCTGTTGCAAGCGACACATGGCCCACGATCGTTTCCGTGTTGCCATGTTGGTAGTTTGCGTTGGTGTAGTAGGTACCATCATCCATTAAGTACCGGAAACCGCCTTCACCGAAGTTGTGCTTATATCGTTCGATTAGATCTGCGCGCAGGCCATCTACCGTGATTTGAAGGACTAGATTTGGCTTTTCCTCAGCTGAAGCTGGGAGAGCGCAGAGTAACGCGAGGGTTAGTCCTGAAAGCTTGGTGTATTGCATAGAGTTTCCTTATTCACTGTTGCCGCTGAGTTCTAATGTTTGGTCAGGTTTCCAACGTTTGGCCAGATTTGTAACGTGTGTGCAGTGCGAATCGTATTTTTAGTATTGTTGGTGACGATTAGTGAACCATAACCTTCGGCATCTTTAGTTAGTTCGCTTCGTTAGCTAGTTCACATCCTTAACTAAACGCAGCCCCATATCTGACATAGTGATCGATTGGCTTGCGAAGTCACGACGGTAACTTTCAGATTCATTTTCGTCATAAGCAAAGCTGCCACCGCGAACCGATTTGTGTGATAAACCGACGTCGCTGTGTTTTGCGTTGTTAGGGTTGTCTGTTGGACCGAATCGGTAGAAGGTGTCATCGAAGGCATCGATAACAAACTCGCCCACGTTTCCTGTCATGTCATATAAGCCTAGTTCATTTGGTTTCTTTAGCCCGACTGGATGTGCGCTATTTTTAGAATTTGCTGAGTACCACGCAACATCATCTAAGTTATTGGAACCACTATAAGTATAGCCTTTACTTTTATTGCCACCTTTGGCTGCAAATTCCCATTCAGCTTCAGTAGGCAGACGGTATTCTTCACCCGTTAATTCATTCAACTGCTCAACAAAATAGTTTGCTTGCTGCCAACTAAGGTTATTGACCGGAACTTGTGGGTTTTGGAAATAACTGAGAGATGAACCCATCACCGATTCGAACAATTCTTGAGTCACCTCAAACTTCGCAATATAGAAACTATCTACAGTTACATTACGTGCAGGACGCTCTGCTTTGGTCGCTTCTGGACCGTTCGACCCCATGGTGAATGTGCCGCCTTCAACCAACACCATCTCTTGGTCAATTTGTTGGGCGATGGGGTGTGTAGGCACGCTTGCACAGCCACTCAGAAGGATAGTCATGGTGACGCTGCTAATTGTTGCTAACTGTTTGTAATTAAGAAATTTCATCACGTGCCTCAGATGTTCGAAATAGGGTCTAATTCTAACGTTTAAGGTCATTCCTATTGGTTATAAAGGGTATAACATGTCACCTGATCGAATAGGAATTATGATGGGTCCAGAATACTAAAATAGGTAGGTAAATCATGCATATTACTCAAGGTCCACAATATAACGGTAAAGCGTCTAAGCGCTTGCATGTCATGGCTAAGCCGATTGGCGCAGCATGCAACATTGACTGTAAATATTGTTACTACCTAAGTAAGCAAGATTTGTTGGAGTACAAGAAAGGCAGTTCTCCAAGAATGGATGATGAGACGTTAGAAACCTACATCCGACAATACATCGAAGGTCAAAACACGCCAGAAATTATCTTCTCATGGCAGGGTGGTGAACCTACCATGCTTGGTTTGGCCTATTTTGAACGTGTGGTTGAACTACAGAAGAAGTACCAACCTGAAGGTGTATTGATTTCAAACGACTTACAAACCAATGGCACGTTACTGAATGACGATTGGGGACAGTTCTTAGCAAAGAATAACTTCTTGGTCGGCTTAAGTATTGATGGCCCAGAGATGCTGCATAACGCCTACCGTACTAACCGAGCCGGTCGTGGTACGTTCAAACAAGTGATGGCGGCTGTTGAGCTGTTGCACAAGCACCAAGTGAAATTCGCGACGTTAACCTGCGTGAACAACCTGACCAGTCAAAATGCACTAGAAGTGTACCGATTCTTACGTGATGTGGTGAAGTCGCCACAAATGCAGTTTATCCCTATCGTTGAGCAAAAAACCTTTAGAACGGTTGCACCACAAACATCCCAAGTAAGCGAGCAGCTTAAACAAGGCGACAAACGCCTGATCCCCGGCCATAAAGATTCAATCATGGAATCGTGGTGTGTGTCGGACTTGGCTTGGGGTAACTTCTTGATTTCTGTGTTTGACGAGTGGGCCAAGAACGACATCGGCAAGGTGTTTGTTCAGTATTTTGAAGCGAGCGTAGAAACATGGATTGGGCGTCCGAACCCACTGTGTACCTTGAATGAGATATGCGGAAAGGGCTTGGCAATGGAGCCAAATGGCGACGTATTTTCATGCGACCATTATGTTTACCCTGAATACAAGATTGGCAATATTCATCACGAGAAACTTGATGATTTGGCGTACAGCGCACCACAGCAAAAGTTTGGTTTTGCTAAATCCCGTACACTGACCAGTCAATGTCAGCAGTGTGATTACAAGTTCGCTTGTCATGGTGAGTGCCCTAAGAACCGCTTTATCAAAACTCGTGTAGGTGAACCGGGTTTGAACTACTTATGTGCTGGTTGGCATAAGTTCTTTTCTCATGTCGATAAGTCGATGGCGTACATCGCTCGCGCGATGGGGCATCCGGTTGCTCATGGTAAATTCAGCGACTCAGTATTGATGGCGCATCGAGCAAAACAGGCGCAACAAGCTACGTTCGAGACCAAGTTTTAACTCGTTCTTTGGATCAACAGGTCCAAGAAAAATTTAATCAGATACGAGTCTAAGGACAGGCTAAGTTCTCCAGTTTAAGGTAATACTATGATGAAGAAGAGTTTAGCGACGGCTGTTGCTTTATTGATTTCAACGTCCGCATTAATTTCAACGTCTGCGATGGCTGCGAATAGCGTTCAACAAACGGTTGACGCGCCAGCACAAAATATCAATCAAGTGCTTGAAATGACGGACACTCAAACCCGCATTCAACAGTTGTCTTACATGGCACAAGATCAGAATCAATCTGTTGAAAATCGTACTGGTGCACTGCAAGAGCTTGCTTCATATCCAAGCCAAAATGCGCTGGTGGCGGTGGCAAGAGGCTTAAAAGATCAAAACCCTGAAGTTCGTGAAGCGGCGGTTATCGGTTCTGAACCTTACCAACTTGAACATCGCTGGGCGTTAGTTTCACCCTTGCTAAAAGACAGCGATACCATGGTTCGCCATACGGCAACGTCAAACCTAGTCCGTGACTTCAATGCATTGGATGACGAGCAGAAAGCACAAATTGAACCACCAGTCATAGAGCTTATTAGCTTCTTGGAAACGCAAGAATCTGAAAAGTACCAATTACTGTTTGCTGATGTGCTTCGTTGGCACAATGACTGGGATAAGGCGGAAACGGTTTATCTAGAGCTGATCAATACGCATCCAAAAGAAGCGCAAGTTTGGTTGAGCTACGCAGATAATTTTCGAGCTCAGAACAAAGATAAGCAAGCAGTCGAAGTATTAGATCGTGGTTTGGAGAGCGTGCCAAACAACGCCGCTCTGCATTATTCGAAATCGTTGACTCTGGTTCGCCTTGAAGACAAAACTGCGGCAGCCAAAGAGATTGAAGTGGCTGCGAAGCTAGCGAAAGATAACAGCTACTACTGGTACCTAAATGGGGTATTACAAGAAGAGTTGGATATCGACAAGTCGACGAAATCGTTCGAGAAAGCATATTTGATCTCTGGTTCTCCAGAGCAGCTATACGCGGTATGCGATATCTATGTGCGCTACGGAAATGAAAAGACCGATGATTGCTTAGGTGAGCTAGGTAAAGTAGCTACTGACTATGTTATTGATCAGTTGAAAGATAAACGAGTAGCGCCAAGCTCATAATATCCTAATGAGTAATTAGCGAAGCCTATAATGAAAAGCCAGTCGACACGTTCGACTGGCTTTTTCGCATCCATGAACTGCTTAGACGAGGTTCAAGCAACTAAAGACAAAATAAGGGCAAGCCTGTTACTTGCCCATTTCGTTTTATTATTCACCCATAGAGCTTGATGCACGGCGTCTGTCGGTCGCGCCATAGATCTTGCCATCTTTGACTTCAATGGCATTCAAGCCACTGACGACTGGAATGACATGCACCGGATAACCGAGCTGCATGAACTCTGGTACTAACATTTCGGCGTAGGTTTTCTTTTCGACGAGCAAACCCGTTGGGTCGTAAGGTTTGGTGCGATCAATCTTGGTCTTTGTCTTTTTGGTAAAACAGCGCAAAAGTACCGCCGCCAATCCCAGTCATATCCGGTTCAACCACCGACATTGTCATCTGCATCGCCACCATTGCATCGACTGCATTACCTCCTTGCTTGAGTACCGAATACCCAGTGCTGCTTACATATGGATTCGTTGCACTTACCATAAACTCTTCGCCAGTTTCGTCTGGCGTAATTGGAAAAGGATTTGGGTTAGAAGACGAAACTCAACATGATGGTATAAAGGACGGCATCTTTGTCATCAAAACCAGTAAGTGCGTTGAAATTCTCAACAAAGGCACCGTTTGCTTTACGAGCCTCAAAATATTGCACTTCGCCATTGATGGAGACGTTAGGTAACACATCGTAATCCACACCAATTAGGTAGCTGTTTCCTGTTAGGTGTTCGTGAGAATCAAACTCTGCTCCGTAAACGACGTATGGAGTGAATAAATCTAGTCTGTAGCCCAAACTAGCGTACATCGAGGACGAGATGTTACTGATTTGTCCTTCACTTGCAAGCACCGCTTGACCTAATTCATACTCAACACCTAACGACCAAAGTTGAATGTGTTGGTTGCCTTGTTTGCTACTGAATGGAGCTGTTATCGAAGTCCCAGGGATTGTAATCGTGCCAGAAACGGTTTGATCAAAATTGGAGTCGAGGAATGACAAGTTCCAACGATAGTTTTCACCGCTCAATTGAAGATTGGCACCGAACATTCGGTTGGTTTCAAATTCCAGTTTTGTAGTCGAGTTGAAATCTACGTCATTTTTATCTTTTATGCCGATAAACGGAGTAAGTAAAAGAGTAGCTTCGTCACTGACATCGTGAGTCCAGCTCACTTTTATGCCATTGAAAGCTGTGATTCCGAGAACGCTGTTATACACCTCTGTAGGTGGCCTCGCGGTCATATAGGCTTGGCCTACATAGTAGTACTCAGAGGCAAGGAACAGTGGCAGTCGTAATCGACCAATGCTGACATCAAAGTCATTAAATTCATAACCTAAGTAAGCCCACTCTAGCTGCGGCTCACTCCAATCATATTGGGGTGGCTTGACAACTTGCACGGAAGCTTTGAATGAGTTGTAGAAGTAATCGAGTTGAACACCAAATGTGGTATCACAGTCGTAACAGCTCTCATCAGTAAAACCGCGGTTGATGATTAATGGATTATCGTTATCCGATGTTGCCCAAGACGTTGAGCCAAAGCCACTCAAGGATAAATTATCGGTAAGTTCGATATTCGCAAAAGCCGGAGAGGCCATTGAGGCACATAACACTGACGTAATTATTCTTTTCATATTATTTCTCCGAACTTATAACGTAGAGAACGTTGGCATTTTGAGGAACCGAAGAGAGTGGGGAGTAACCAATACGGTTTGGTTTGTCATCAAGCCAGTCGACTAAGCTGTCGGTTGACGCCGTTTTGATTTCTCTTGGATAACGCGCTTTTCCTGAAAAAGATAAACCAGCCCAGTGTGCATTCATTTGAGCGGCATTTTTTCCAAGCAAAAGCTGATAAAAGTCCTCTCTTTCGGCACTGTTCTCAGGCCAATCAGACAGTTCAACACGTTTGCCATTGAGATGCTTAGTTTTCCCTCTATAGAGCTTTCGCGCTTTGTTTATTGATATCTCTTCAAATCCGGAGTCTAAAGAAAATATGGCATAATCTTCAGCGGCGTGAGCAGGGCTTAGAAAAAGCAAGCTTCCTAATAGCCCTACCGCGACTGGCAACATGACTCTGCGGGGAAGTGTTTTTATTGTTCTAATCCAATCCATGAGGTATCTCCTAACAAGTCGCACTTTCTATTTGATGGAATAGCTTTTCTTTTCTTACGGGCTTCGCTACGTATCCATCCATTCCGGAATCAAAGCACTTTTGAATATCATCATCGATAACACTAGCGGTTAACGCGATAATAGGAGTTTTGCTTAAGCCTTGGTTTTTCTCGTGTTCTCGAATCTCCTTAGTTGCCGTGAA
Organism: Vibrio sp. F13; assembly: GCF_020806305.2. Lineage (NCBI taxonomy): Bacteria > Pseudomonadati > Pseudomonadota > Gammaproteobacteria > Vibrionales > Vibrionaceae > Vibrio > Vibrio sp. F13. Next base: position 1,150,207 of record NZ_CP170176.1, read on the forward strand.
ACCGTCCATAACAGGCATCATGCAATCCATCAAAATAATGTCGAAGCTACTGTCGTTCTGGTACATATCAACGGCAATTTGTCCGTTGTCTGCAATTTCAAAGGCATATCCGGCCTTCTTCAGCATGATAGAAGCTACTTTTTGATTGACGCGGTTGTCTTCGACTAGCAAGATTCTCTCTGATTTGCTCGGAATTGCGTTTTGTTCCGCTTCTTCAGGCAAAGTACGTTTGGTCGCAGCCCCGTTGATAATTGGAGTGACAGTTGCAGGTTGTTTCTTAGGTTGAGCTTTATAGGAAGCTGGTAGTGGCATAGCTTCTACCGCGGTGAGTACTTTCTCTTTAAGCATTTCGAACTTGAATGGTTTTGGTACATAGTCATCCATACCAACGTCGAAACACCTCTGAATATCGTCATCGATGACACTGGCGGTCAATGCAATGATAGGGATGCGTCGCGTCGCTTCTGTTTCTTTTTCAATTCTTCGGATGTTGCTTGTTGCATCAAAGCCATCCATAACCGGCATCATGCAGTCCATGAGTATCACCGCGTAATGAGGATTAGCGGTGAACATGTCCACAGCTTCTTGACCATTATTAGCGAACTCGAATTCAAAACCACTTTTACCGACATGAAGACCAGCAATTTTTTGGTTGATCTTGTTGTCTTCAACGATGAGGATTTTGTGTTGGATCTCGACTGATGTCTGGCTTGCTTCTGATAGTTCCGCCAAACCTCGTGTATCACAAAGCTCAATAGCTTTAATTAAACGCAAGCCGAGTAGGGGCTGTGCGACTTGTGCAGTAACGCTGTCACCAAGATTCGCTGGCTCACTTAAGAAGGAACGTATCAAACAGATAGTGATGCCGTTTTGGTGCAGCTTTTCTAAGTTATCTGCGTGGGTATTAGCTAGGAATGCGTCATCTTCGGCGAAAACAACAGTAATAGGTTTAGTGTGTTTTTGAGTGGAGAGCTGCTCTGTAATTGCCGTTATATCATTCGTTTTATCGGTAACCTTCAAACCATAAAGGTTAAGGTCGGACTCGATTCGCTCGGAGAGCATGTTTTCGTTACCCAGCACATAAATATCAGCCGTTGCTGTACTTGGTTTTGGCAGTATCAAGTCAACAGGCAATACCAAGTCGAAGTAGAAACAGCTTCCTTCACCTTTGACGGAGTCGAGTTGAATTTGACCACCCATCAGCTCTACCAACTGTGTACTGATGGCTAGACCAAGACCAGTACCACCAAATTGACGTGTGGTTGAATCGTCTTCTTGAGCGAACGGTTCAAATATCTGTTTTTGTTGCAGTGAATCGATACCAATACCCGTATCTCGTACAGCAAATCGAATGGTGGCATTGTTATCTGCTTTGTTGAGCGTTTGAATTGATAATGTGACGCCACCTTCAGCCGTAAACTTCACCGCATTCGACATAAAGTTCATCAAGATCTGTCTTAAACGGTGATCGTCTATCATCACGCGTGCTGGTGTATCTGGGCTGATATCAACGTTAATCGATATTCTTTGTTCTTTCGCTTTTGGTGCCACAATAGAGGCGATGTCGTATATCGACTCTCTAATCGATGCAGAATGCGGGCTGATTAATAGCATGCCAGACTCAATTTTAGAGAAGTCTAAGATATCGTTGATTAAGCTAAGGAGCAGTTGGGATGAAGTTTCGATCGTATCAACATAGTCACGTTGTGTCGGTGTAAGCGGCGTATCTGCGAGGATTTCCGAAATACCAATAACACCATTGAGCGGGGTGCGAATTTCATGAGACATGTTGGCCAAGAAGCTACTTTTTGCTTTGCTGGCTTGTATTGCGTTGTCTTTCGCGTGTTCGGCATCCTCTTTGGCTCTCTCTGCGTCTTCTTTTGCTACCGTCAATCTCTCTTTCGCGAGCTCTCGTTCGATGGTCAATCGTTCAACTTGCTGAGCAAACAGACTGAGTTCATCTTTACCTTGGATTAATTTATCTAAAGAAGGGCGCGTGTCATCATTTTCGCTTTTTAAGAAAGCTAACACCAAATTAAGGTTGTTAGTGACTTGTCTCGCCAAGCTAAGAGTTAAACCCATAACAATCGCTGCCAGCAAAGCGACGATTGAAATAAACAGGGTTCGTTGTATTTGCGCGTCATAGATGGCTTGCTCAACTTCTTGTTGAAACTCTTGCTTGATTACGCCGCCAAGGCTTTGTAATAAGTTGAGCCGTGCGCTCATCGCTTCTAAGCCGACAGACACTTCTTGTGGCGTCAGTTGGCTGATTGTATTTAGGTCGAGTAGCGCGCTTCTTATCTCTTGGCTTTGAGCAAACACATCATTTCGAAACACTTCAACCATCAAAGAAACTTGATGTTCGTTGGCGTTCAATGAAACAAAGCGCTCTAAGAACAATTGCTGTCTTTCACTCAAGGTTTTGATCTGTTCGGCGAGTTCTGGGTCGTACTCTTGGCTGATTTGGAAGATCTCAATCAGTGAACTACCAAGCTTGAACTCTTCGTTCGACCAAAACATCAACCACTCAAGTTGTTGAAGGGCAGTGAGGTGCTGTTGAATTTCACGTTTAGTGTTTTCAAAAGGGACTTTCTCTACTTCAAGTAACAGTTGCTTGTATAAATCGCTCTGCCATTCGAGGGCATCCAATTTATCGTAAGTGTCAGTCACTTGCATCGTCGATAAGGTCGCTTCGCTGAAATCGGCAACAAGTTGATTCATTTCACCAGATGCGTCTAAAAAAATGATGGGAGACAGGTTTTTAAGTTCTGCCTTTACTTGGTTGCTTTGAGTAGCAAACTCTTCAGGGCTAGAGGCTAAGGTACTTCTATACAAAATAGAAATATCTTGAAGATAGGCAGATAACTGATTGGTTCGTTCAAAATCGGTTAACTGAGTCGTTAATATATAAGCCTGTCTACCTGCTAGGAAGAGTAATAATGAAATGGGAAGTAGAACTAAGCCAAAGAGTTTATGTTTGACTGAAAGGTTATTCCAAACCGTAATCGCCATATAAGGATCCATCCAACTGTCGTTATATAAAAACAGTAGAATAAAAATGCCGATATGGAAACTTTGAAACGGTAAATTTTACGTAAGTGTGGGAGAGGTATAAGTTCTTGTGATTCCAGAGCTTATTTTGAAATGCGTTCTTTTATTAGTAATTTATAGCGTTTGGCAGTTTGTTTAATTTTATGCTTATTGATGAATCACTTAAAAAGCTTACTAATGAGGACGATTGTTATCGAGGCTTAATTCGAAAAGAAGTTGCTCTAATACGGTTTTTGCAGAGGGTTCTAATGTCCAAATACCGAGCATTCTGTTAAGTGCGGCGCGATACACTCTGTTTTTTAGTAGGAAGGCGAGTGTGCTCGTATCATTGCTGAATACGTGCATTTGTACGATGGTGAGCTCTGCTTTGTTCTCAATGTCTATTTTCTGAAGATTGAAAGCGGGTAGGAAGGCAGACTCATACCAAACCTCAACGATCTCTCGAAGCTCGATTTCTTCTTCAGGCACGTCACAGCCCTGAAATATATGATTCTCAGGAATTGCGGATAAGTAAGCAACATCAAGCTTGTCTGCAACGAATGTGTACATTTGTTTCCTTGTTACCTGTGGTATTGGATCGAATCATCTCTCTCACTTATGATTTTGTCAATTACATCCATCTCGCGAAATGACGAATTGTGAGTAAGCGTTATGATTTAGCTCAAACTGTTTAAGTATTTGTCTGTTAAGCCAAAATATTTCAAATTCCCATCCGGCTCTAACACTAAACTCATGTTTGATGTTGCGATCAAACCAGGGTCGTTAGTCGAAAAAATCACGGTCTTATTCAACAATTTATCGGAGAACAGGCGATTAAAGTATTGAGCGTTTTCTTGCTCTGCACCGTTGAACGGTTCATCAATGATAATCAGAGATTGCTCACAGTTACCTAGGCCAAGTGCCAGACGCAGTTTTTGTTGAATTCCATTCGGAAGACTTTTGCATTTATCCACGCTTAACTGAGTAGCCAAGCCTTCCGGAAGCCATTCATCTAATTCGAAGAAGCTGATCATCTCTTGCATCTTGTCTGTTGGAATCAGTCCGTTGTGTAAAATGAAGTTGGTCTCAAGTGAGCCTTCAAAAATATGCAAATTGAAAGGGATGTAGTTAATCGACGTGCGATAACGGTAGCTATTGAACTGTTTAATGTTGTAACCATCGACAGATACAGCGCCTTGATAGCGGTCTTCTAACCCAGCAATGATTGAAATTAAGGTGGTTTTACCGCAGCCCGTAGGGCCACAAATGACCACTTTGGCACTGGGTGGCACTTTGAAACCAAGGTTGGTTAAGCCGGTCGCCGCTCCTGCATATCGGTGACTGACACCGCTGCCCACAATGCTTCCTTGGAACAGGCGAATAGGTGGGCTTTTTTCTAAGGTCAATTTGTCGTCATTCATCGACATCAGGTTGTTTATCTGTGCTGATGAAGCCTTGATCGATTGGAACTTGGAAATTGAGTTATAGATACCCATGATTGGGCCTAACGCTTTCCAAACCAAAATAACGGTTGCGAGCATGGCACCCGCATCAGAAGTACCTTCCATCACGCCGATTACCGCGGTCACGATACTTGCTGTACCAATCACTTGAATCAAACTGCCACCAGCGGCCTGAATCTTACTGTTAGTCACGGCAACGTTCTCTGCATCGCTGGTGCTTTGCATATGCGATGCACTGAATCGAGATTGAACGACACGAAGTAAAGGCAGGCCTTGGATTGTTTTGATACCACGAAGGATTTCGTTCCATTGATACGAGACCATCGCATTGGCGCGCGAACTTTTGGATGTGGCTTGCGAGTAGATATAGCGAGAGTAAATACAGAACACTAACATCAGTATTAAGCCGCCCATCACCACCAATGCCGCTGTACCAGACATCAGAGCAATGGCGATGATAAATACAATCACAAACGGCATATCAAAATAGCTAAGCGTTGATTCTGCGGTCACCAAGCGTCGGAAGGTATCGATATCTTTCAAACGTGCTAGCTGAGAAGAGACCCCAGCAGTAGATGTCATCGCATAGGGTAGCCAAAGCAATTTAGATATAACGGCTTGCGAGATGTGCACGGCGAGGTCTTTACCGGAAGTGGCAATGATATTGACCCGCATTTTCTTAAAGAAGTATTCAGAGAAGCCGACAATAATGGCGAATAAGGTTAGCCAATAGAGTGTGGCTTCGGAGCTCGAAGTCAGTGCGAAGTTATATACACTCATAATAAAGAATGGCTGCAATGCACCGAGAATACTGATGACGAAGCTGAGAATGATCAGGCTTTTAAGTTCATTGTTATAACGATAGAAAGCGTATTTAATCCAATTGCTTCTGTCTTGCGATTCCGGAGGTGGCTCGCGGAACAGACGAGAATATTCGCTAATCGCAATCAGCAAACAGGGCTTTTTGCACATTGGGTATTCAATGGTGTTGTTGTTCGTGTAATCAAACAGCAGCAACTTTCCATCTTTGGTGCCTAAGAAAATCGCACTTAGATTCTCTATTTCAATAAAGCATGGCTGAGGGTGTTTATCTATATTCTCGAGTGTCTTTAATTTGGTCACATCACAGCGATACCCAAGACGCTCTATGGTTGCTGTAAAGCTGTCGCTGTCTTTGTGTTTCGGAATAAAAGCATCGCTGAGTATCGCGGGTGTGCCTTCCCATTCGAGTGCTATCAAGGTGTAGGCCAAACCGCGGATAAGTGGCGATTGACTGTAACGTTCGTCGTATCCGCTGGATTCAAAATCCAAGACACGTTGCGGTACATTATTGAAGTCGACTAAAATACTCATTGGTCACCTCCGGTAAGTTTTACGCGTTTGAGGCGATGGTTAAGCTTGTCCATTTTATTACTGGCGATGATCAAGATTTTGTCGTTGGCTCGATAAGCCGTACTGGTGAGAACCATTCGTGCAAATTCCTCATCAAACACACAGTCGATGTCATCAAATATCAATACGCGCTTACTGGCGAGCAGGGCGCGAACTAATAATAGGGCGTAGCCAACTTGGCGTGAGAATGGGTTACGCATATGGCCTTTGAGTTCTGTATAAAAACCGGCAGGAAGCCCATCAATTTGAGCTTTGATGTTCATGGTTTCACACAGTGCAAACGCCGTGTTATTCAAGCTTGGGCGGAAACAGGTGAGGTTATCGATAATCGTCCCTTCTACGAATGAACTGGTCTTATCAACCATCAGAACACTGTTACGCCAAACGTTGTAATTGACGTCATCCAAAGGCGTGTCGTTAATCATGATATCTAGTTTGCTATCACTGTTCTGACGCGTAATACAGTTAGCGAGGTGGGTCTTACCTGAACCACTTTTCCCTGTCAGCAAATAGGCTTGTCCGAGTTCGAACTCGATACGCTGCTTTTCAGAATACTTAACCGAGATACGTTCTACTTCTGTTGTTTCATGTTGGTGTTCAACAGAGGCGGCCAATTCAAGGAGGTCAACGATACGCTGAATATGGAGTTTGTTTAACTCCCAACGGCTCGCGGTGCGCATCACTTGTTGGTAAGGCGCAAAATAACGGTTGGTTAGCATGATGATCGCGGCCATGATGCCTTGGCTAGATTCCATATTGATAACGGCCGTTGCCAGTACCACAACAACGCAAGCAATGGATAGCTGTTGGATGAGCGCCAAAATCAAGCCAAAGTTCGACTCGATTTGCTCATATTTGATGTTCTCCACTTCACGCTCTTCGACCATTTGTGTCATCAGGCTTTCAACGCGGTACTCCATGTTTCGCGCTTTAATATCAAGCGGGCTAGAGATGATCTCAATGATTTTGGAGGTAGTTAACCCTTCGATGTCTGACTTATTCTGCAAACTACCAATCTTTTGTTTGGAAAGGCTCCACGCAAAAATAGCCAAGATGACAGAGGCAATCAGAAGGGTAATGCCAGCCCATATGTTGATGAGTCCTATGATGAGGATAGTGATCACGCTGACGGCAAGGTTGATAAGCGCTCGAACCGATTCGCCACCAAAGAAGGTTTTCAATTCAGGAATGGTTGAGATTCGTTCTAGGTATTCGCCTGGCTCCAAACGTCGGAACTTAGAGATTTCCGCCAAACAGATGGATTGAAATACCTTATTGGTTAAGTTGGTCTCAAACTGCCTCATGATGACAGAGGCAATCTTCTCTTCCTGATTTTTTAAGTGATAGTCGAGGAAGATAGAAATCAAGATAATCGCGAACAATAAGAACAGAGTATCTTGTGCTTGGTTGGGTAACACTCGGTCAAAAATGATCAGAATGGAGAAGGGCAGTACCAAACCAAACAGGGTCGATATTATCGTTGAGAAAGTCAGATAACACTTATCTGCCATGTTGATCTTTTGCGAAAACTGCTCAGTTTGCATTGCGACCTCCTTTCCTCAACGACTCCGTTGAGAGAAGATGTTTAGGCACCAAATCTTGATTGTCTCGTCCCTCAATATCGCTCATTAATTGCATCACGCTTTCGATAGATTGAATTGAGAGTATTCCCTTAATTTGCTCAAGCTTGATGGTCTCGATGATGTAGTCGTATCGTGCGCTTTCGTAGTCTCTTAAGGCGCTGAATAGTTTACTTTCCGCCGCCAGCAAGTCGGTGATAGTACGCGTGCCCAATTGGTAGGCTCTTTGGATCCCTTTATAAGACGCGTAGTTGGCGCGAATGATGTTTTCGTAACTGCTTATAGACTGCGAGAAATCGTTAATGTTGAGCACGGAGGTATTCACACTGTTACGTGTGGTGTAAAGCGAATCTTGGTAAAGCAGCTCAGTACGTTCGATGGCCGTCGATGATTTTTGATAGTCGTAGTAATCAGAGCCACCAGACAAGATAGGAACTGCTAGGTTTAACCCAACACTGGTTGAGTTACTTTCGCCTGTCGCTGTAATGTCGGTTTTGTCGAAGTTATTGGCGTCATCGTGTCGATAGCTGGCTGAAAGCGATACGGTCGGTAAGAAGTTCGAACCGCTCTCTTTTAAGCTTCTGCGGCTTCTCTCGACGTTTTTCTTAGCCACTAACAAGTCGTTGTTGAGCTTTAACGCTTGATCCATGATTGATCGTTGTTCGGTTTCGTTTATCTCTTTTAAAGGCACACTTTCGTAGATATCTTGAGACGGAGTGATAGGGTATTGAATCTGAATCGATAGCCCGTTGAGAATGACGCGACGGTCTTTCTGCAAGGTTCTCAATCGATTCGACACACCTTCTTTCTGAGCAATCACTTCGTAAAGCTCACTGGCGGCTGTATTGCCGAGTTCCACATTGCGTCGCATTTGATGTTCACGCGTCTCAGACGACTTAAGCTCTACCTTGGTCGCTTTAATTTGTGCGTTGTTTTTCAAATACTCAAAGTATTGAGAGCCGATTTCTGAAATAGTGCTTTGGATTTTGTTCTCGTGTTTAATCTCTTCAATGTTGAAGTCGAGCTTTGCCGTCCCATATTTGAAAATATCGCCCAGATTGAAGATCGATTGAGAAAGGGAAAGGCTGTAGCTGTTCGAGTTATAGCTTGAAGTTTCATCAGGCACACTTGATAGCAAGGTTTCATTTTCATTCCATGTGGTATCGGCAGCACCATTGAGGGAAGGAAGAAATTTTGAGCGGCTGATACCAATGTTGTACTCGTTCTCTTCGACCCCTTTATCACTCGCCCGAAGAGAAAGGCTGTTCTGCAGACCGAGTTCTACCGCCTCAAGCAGGGTAGTCGCCGATGCTGAAGGTGTCGTGCTTAATGTAAGCGCAGCTATGATGCTGCTAGTTAAGTTTTTGTACCGCCACATACTTGTTGATCACCTTGATGATTTGGTCGCTTTTATAAGGTTTGCTGATTACGTAATCCATTCCGGCCTCAATACAAGCCTGGTGTTCGTTACTGCTGGTCAATGCGGTTGCACCTATGATGGTACAAGGGTTTTTCTCGTTTTCTTGTTCGAATTGGCGAATGCGTTTTGTGGCTTCGATGCCACCCATACCCGGCATGATGCAATCCATGAAGATGATGTCAGAACGCTTGTTCATAAAGTGCTTCACGGCATCGGCGCCATCGCCAACCATGTCTGGTTCATATTCTTGTTTGGTCAAGATTCGTTTCAGTAAAATTTGTTGAACTCGGTCATCCTCTACGATAAGGAATGAGCTGTTTTCCATCTGTTCTTCCGATGCTTCCGCTTCCATAATGGTGAGTAGGTTTGGAATGAACTCGTAAGGGATAGCAGGAGCGTTGATGATTTTGTCGACGAAGCTATGACACTCTTGTGCTTGCTGAGTGTTGGTCACTGACAACAGTAACTTGGTATTTGGGTGGTTCTTAAGCTGAGATTTCACCGTCTTGCTCAACGACGGCAGCTTGTTGGGTTCAAAGGTATCGGTGAGCATAATCGCATCGTAATCACCGAACGTTTTCGCCGCTGAGAAAAGCTCATTTGCAGTGCGAATCTCGGTGATATCAAGCCCCAAGTTACTGAGCATTTTCTTCATCACATCGATGCGAACTTGAGTATTAGCACACAAGAGTAAACGCTTGCCATCAAAGCGAGTTTTCTCTGTGTGGAAGTTCTTAGCCTTAAGATCAAGCTCGATCTGAAAACGTTCCTGCGTACCCGATTGGAACCAGTGACTTTCGTAATACCCGTAATCTTTTAATACGCTTTTTGCCAAGTCGTCTGTGCTTGCGGTGTGGTCCTTGTGACTGCTCCAATGGAGTTTATTGAGCTTGGCTACAGAGACATCTAACGTTGAAAGGAAGTTTAGATTGATGGTAACTCGGGTATTTTCCATGTCTGAAGCCGCCCCAGATTCAATCGTCACAAATAGTTTCTTATTTGATTTGAGTTGAATGGCATTGGAAAGCTGCAGGAACAATATCCAGAACAAGCTGGTGGATTGGCCTTCTACGCGATTGGGTAAGTTGTCGGAAATAAAGCAGTCCAGTTGGCTTTCATTACGTTGTACTTTGGCACTGATATGAATCATTAATTCAGATAACACGCTCAGCAGAGAAAACTCTTTCGACTTGCTTTCCGTACCCTGTGAAATCAATCGATTATAGTTTTCTGCTAGCTCAGATAGGGTGCTACATGCAGAGGTAATATCCTTCGCCATCAATACGCCATTTTCATCGGTTTCTTGAACCAGATATTGGACACCACCGTTGATGGTGTTTGTAATTCCGCGAATCTCATAACCGATCAGCGCATACAACTGTTTGTAGAGATCGTTATTGCGCTTTTGGTCTTCTAATTTACTGAAAATAAGTTTGAGATGAGAGTAAATCTGACGCTGCTTGGGGTTGATGCTAACTTCATTAAGAAGCTCTTCAAGACGTTGTAAATCTAGCTGCTTCAGCTCTTGATACAGGGCATCGAATTCATAGTCGATTTCGCGTTCGTTAGAACTGGATTTCTTTAGCTTCAACATAGCAACTGAGTTGGATAGAATCGTAATCACAGCCAATATCACGACCACCATAAACAACCAGATAAAGAACTCGTTTTTTTCTGACATTAAGTCATTTGCATGGTTGTTAAACATGGTGCGATAGTTGTCGTCCATCTGCAGATAGTTATTGGTCAATGAAAGGTACAAGCCTAATACGTCGTTACGTGTTTTTGCGCTATCGGAGAAACGATTAATCGCCAATTCCAGTTGTGTGTATTCAGTTGCCCCAACCAAGCTGAACTCGGTTTTGTTCAACGAGGCTAAAGAGCGAAATTCATCAATTTCAAGCTTCAAGTTAACCAGGTTGAATTCGTTAGTGCCGCAAGTGTTGGTACTTAAACACTGTTGCAGAGTTTGAATATCTTGTTCTATGGTCTGATTAAGCTTCTGGGCTTGTATGAGCAGTGGGGCGCTTTGCACTTGTGCGACTGAATCTATTTTTGACCAAGAAAAGTATAAATAGAAAGCGAGCGCAGCCAATACCACGCTAAATAGTATGCTTAGACGTAGGGCGGGTATGGAAATATTGTACGAAGGTTTACCGCTCATTGATTATCTCTCATCGAAAGCATCCTCGATGGCTGACATCACCGGTTTCGCAGCGTATTCGATCACGCGACGCGAGCCTGTTTTCACATCAGCGGTAAACTCCATGTAAGGTGATAACTTGTATTGAGTGCCTCCTCGTTCAAGAAAGTTTCGGTCAATTTCAATCTCAGCTAAATAGAATTCAGCGTCTTCTTCTTCGTATGATGAACGGCTGATTGAGGCGATGGTTCCCTCAACAAACCCGTATTTTGCAAAGTTATAGGTATCCATTTTTACTTTCACTGCCTGACCAATTTCGACAAATCCCATGTCTTTACGTGGGATCTTCGCTTCACCGTGTAACGAATTATTTATTGGGGCAATATCGGCGATACTTTCTCCTGGCGGAATCACAGCAGAACGGAAATTGAAGTGAAGTTTATCGACCACACCATCGACTGGCGAGTAGACGACTAGGCGATCAACCTTGTCGGAATGCTGCGGTTGTAAGATTCGCTTTAGCTTGAGGTCTTTGTTCGCTTGAATGATTTGTGCTTGGTACTCAGAGTTTCGATTCTCAACCAAGTCACGGTGTTGCTTTTCCAGTTTGTCGAGTTGGAAACGCTCATTCATCACAGATTCGTCAAGGTTCTCAATCTCACGCACCATATTCGACTCTTGTACTTTCATGTTAAGAACGTCGACATAAGACGCCATCTCTTCTTTATAAAGCGTATTTTTGATGTTGAGTTGTTTGCGAATGAGCGATAGTTGGTTCTCTGAACTTTTACGACGCTTAAGCATTGACCTAATCAGGGAGTTTTTGTGTTTAATATCGTGGGTAATGAGCTCTTCATTTGAACGGTTTTTAGAGAACTCTTGTCGCCATGTATTCATGTTGACCTGAACTTGTTCTGGAAATTTTTCGATATAAGAAGCGAAGTTGGGTTCTACCATGTCGCGTAAGCTTTCATAACGAATCTTATCGAGCTCTATCTGAATAATCTCAGTATTCACGGTATCGAGTTGTGTGTTGCGGTCTAGTGAGCGAATTCGTGCGATCGGCTGTCCTTCATAAACGACTTCTCCTTTTCGGACTAACATCTCTTCCAATATGCCGCCTTCTAGGTGTTGAACCTTCTCAACGTCAGATTCCAACAACAGTTCACCACGTACAGAAACGACGATGTCGATACGCGCTTGTGATGCCACGGCAATAGCGACTAAAGCGAGTAGGAATATGATGAGCAACGTTTTGTGAACACTGGTCATGGCACTTGCAAGCACAATGGTGTCATCAGCTGTGACCTTAGAAGCCTCATTATTAGAAACGAGCGCTTTTCTTAAGTGGTGTTCTATTTGGTTATTGCTCATGACTACCTCGATAACTTGTCATCTATTACTTCCTTAATGTCCAACAAGTGATTGATTTGTCGATTGACGTTGTGCAATTCAGTTTTTACATCCTCTAAAAGATCTTCAGGTGCAGGGAATTCGTGCTTACTCAAATGTTCCAATTTGGCCATTTTGGGTGGCAAGTCTTGATCACACAGTAAAGTTAAGATGGTCTTTAATCTCTTTGAGTAGTTGTTGAGTTCATCAAAACGGTCACTTTTATGGAGCGTCTCTATGTTGATCGCTGCGTCTGAAAAGTCCTTATAAAAATCGCCTAGTAGCAATTGAAGCCCTTTGTGGTTGTTGTCGATTGAACGCAGCAAACTCGTCATGTCTATCATCATTCCACCGCCGTAATTGCTTTAATCACAATAACTAAGGATGTTTAAAGGTAGTTTTCAAATTTTTTTTGATTCTTTATGTATAAAAAGAAAAATATGAAAAATGTTGTATAAAAACTTGGTTTTTCAAAATGGTGTCCTTTAATGCCTCTAAATACGATCAGTTAGCTAGTAGCAACGGAGGCTGTAATGGCAGGCGAAAATAACCAAAACAACCAAAATGAAGATCTCAATGACGCGGTAGAACAAACGGACACGAACGACGCGGGTACGCCCTCCCAACAGCAGAATCAACAAAATCAACAAAATACGATTGCGTCGACAATAGCGACGGGTGCTGAAAACACGGATGCGGCCGACGAGGTTAATCAGGCTTTAGAAGACAATCCGAGTGGCGCAGGTAATGCTGAAGATGCGTCGGCTTCTGGTGCGGCTGTTCAAGAAGAGACGCCAGAAAGCGATGGAGATTCTGATGCAGCTCAATCCAATGTAGTCGGTGGTGCGGCTTCGGAAGCTGGCTCGGACAATGCTGCTGGCAGTGGTGGCGGAGCAGGTGCTGGCGCTCAAGCAGTAGGTGGCGATAACGCAGAGTCTGCGACAGGTGGAGCAGATGCTGAAGGTAATGAAGAACAAGGCCAAGCTGCACGTACCTCTGCAGCGTCGAGTTCTACATCTTCTGAATCGGGTGAGCAACAAGTCGGTGACGACCTCGATTCACAGACAGTCGAAGAGACATTTGCCGTTGATGTTCAAGCTTCAGATGAAGAGACCATCAGTGAAGTAGAGGATGACTTTGATTCTGAAACAGTAAGCGAAACGTTCAAAATCCAAGTAGAAAGTGAAAATGATGCGCCAGAAGCAGAACAAAATCTGGCTTACATCATGGATGAAGATGGCTCCATAACATTCACTCAAGAACAATTACTCGAATACGCAAGTGATGTAGATGGGGACGAACTGGTTGCATCTAACGTTCAAGTTGGTGCTGATGCAACAGTTCAAGACAATGGTGATGGTACTTTCACAGTAGTTCCTTCAGCTGACTTCAATGGTGAACTTGACCTTACTTTCGACATCAGTGATGGCCAAGAAACGATTAGCAGCGCAATTGATTTAACGGTACGTCCGATTAATGACGCGCCGGTTCCTGAAGATAAAACGTTTGAAATAGAGGAAGATGGCACACTCATCTTCACCGATGCAGACCTGTTAACAGGTGCTACAGACATTGAAGGTGACAACCTAACGGTTGAAGGTGTGACCTACGATGGTGGCGACGGTATCCTTACCGACAACGGTAACGGCACGTACACCTTTGCGCCAAATGAAAACTTCAATGGTGACGTAAACTTCGGCTTCGATGTGTCAGACGGAACCGATACGGTATCAGCAAACATCGACGTGAGCGTAACTGCCGTTGATGATGCGCCAGTGTCTGGCGACCTAGCGTACTCAATCGACGAAGATGGTTCGATTCGTCTAAGCCAAGAGCAATTGCTATCACAAGCATCTGACGTAGAGGGCGATGACCTTACGGCTAGCGACCTTACGGTTGGTGGAGATGCGACGGTTGTAGCTAATGATGACGGCAGCTTCACGATTACGCCAGATGAGAACTTCAATGGTGATATCGATATTAGCTTCGATATCTCAGATGGTACCAATACCGTTCAAGCATCAGCTGACCTAACGGTTAACCCAGTTAACGACCTGCCAGTCCCTCAAGATCAACAGTTCAGCGTTGAAGAAGACGGCACACTCATCTTCACTGATGCAGACCTGTTAACAGGCGCAACGGACATTGAAGGCGACAACCTAACTGTTGAAGGTGTGACCTACGATGGCGGCGACGGTATCTTGACCGACAACGGCAACGGGACTTACACCTTTGCGCCGAATGAAAACTTCAATGGCGACGTAAACTTCGGTTTTGATGTGTCTGACGGCACCGATACGGTCTCTGCCAACATCGATGTGAGTGTAACTGCCGTTGATGATGCACCTGTGTCAGGCGATTTAGCGTACTCAATCGACGAAGATGGTTCTATCCGTCTAAGCCAAGAGCAACTGTTATCACAAGCATCTGATGTTGAAGGCGATGACCTTACTGCTAGTGGCCTAACGGTTGACGGTGATGCAACGGTTGTAGCCAACGACGATGGCAGCTTTACGATTACGCCAGATGAGAACTTCAATGGTGACATCGATATCAGTTTCGATATCTCTGATGGCACCAATACCGTTCAAGCTTCTGCAGACCTTACTGTTAATCCAGTTAATGACATGCCAGTCCCTCAAGACCAACAGTTCAGCGTTGAAGAAGATGGCACGTTAATCTTCACTGATGCAGACCTATTAACAGGCGCAACGGACATTGAAGGTGACAACCTTACTATTGAAAGTGTGACCTACGACGGTGGCAACGGTATTCTTACCGACAACGGTAATGGCACATACACCTTCGCACCGAATGAAAACTTCAATGGTGACGTAAACTTCGGCTTCGATGTCTCTGACGGCACCGATACGGTCTCTGCCAACATCGATGTGAGTGTTACAGCGGTTGATGATGCGCCAGTGTCTGGCGACCTAGCGTACTCAATCGACGAAGATGGTTCGATTCGTCTAAGCCAAGAGCAGCTGCTTTCTCAAGCATCAGATGTGGAAGGCGATGACCTTACGGCTAGCGACCTTACGGTTGGTGGAGATGCGACGGTTGTAGCTAATGATGACGGCAGCTTCACCATCACGCCAGATGAGAACTTCAATGGTGATATCGATATTAGCTTCGATATCTCAGATGGTACCAATACGGTTCAAGCATCGGCTGACCTAACCGTTAACCCAGTTAATGACCTGCCAGTCCCTCAAGACCAACAGTTCAGCGTTGAAGAAGACGGCACACTTATTTTCACTGATGCTGACCTATTAACAGGTGCGACTGATATTGAAGGCGACAACCTAACGGTTGAAGGTGTGACCTACGATGGCGGTGACGGTATTCTTACCGACAACGGTAATGGTACATACACCTTTGCGCCAAATGAAAACTTCAATGGTGACGTAAACTTCGGCTTCGATGTGTCAGACGGAACCGATACGGTCTCTGCGAACATCGATGTAAGTGTGACTGCGGTTGATGATGCGCCTGTGTCTGGTGACCTAGCGTACTCAATCGACGAAGATGGTTCTATCCGTCTAAGCCAAGAGCAACTGTTATCACAAGCATCTGATGTTGAAGGCGATGACCTTACTGCTAGTGGCCTAACGGTTGACGGTGATGCAACGGTTGTAGCCAACGACGATGGCAGCTTTACGATTACGCCAGATGAGAACTTCAATGGTGACATCGATATCAGTTTCGATATCTCTGATGGCACCAATACCGTTCAAGCTTCTGCAGACCTTACTGTTAATCCAGTTAATGACCTGCCAGTCCCTCAAGACCAACAGTTCAGCGTTGAAGAAGATGGCACGTTAATCTTCACTGATGCAGACCTATTAACAGGCGCTACTGACATTGAAGGTGATAACCTAACGGTTGAAGGTGTGACCTACGATGGTGGCGACGGTATCCTTACTGACAATGGCAACGGTACGTACACCTTCGCACCGAATGAAAACTTCAATGGTGACGTAAACTTCGGCTTCGATGTGTCAGACGGCACCGATACGGTCTCTGCGAACATCGATGTAAGTGTGACTGCGGTTGATGATGCGCCTGTGTCTGGTGACCTAGCGTACTCAATCGACGAAGATGGTTCGATTCGTCTAAGCCAAGAGCAGCTGCTTTCTCAAGCATCAGATGTGGAAGGCGATGACCTTACGGCTAGCGACCTTACGGTTGGTGGAGATGCGACGGTTGTAGCTAATGATGACGGCAGCTTCACCATCACGCCAGATGAGAACTTCAATGGTGATATCGATATTAGCTTCGATATCTCAGATGGTACCAATACGGTTCAAGCATCGGCTGACCTAACCGTTAACCCAGTTAATGACCTGCCAGTACCTCAAGACCAACAGTTCAGCGTTGAAGAAGACGGCACGCTCATTTTCACTGATGCAGACCTGTTAACAGGCGCTACGGACATCGAAGGTGACAACCTTACTGTTGAAGGCGTGACCTACGACGGCGGCGACGGTATCCTTACCGACAACGGTAATGGTACATACACCTTTGCGCCGAACGAGAACTTCAATGGTGATGTAAGCTTCGGTTTCGATGTATCTGATGGCACCGATACGGTATCCGCAAATATCGATGTAAGTGTGACTGCGGTTGATGATGCGCCAGTATCGGGCGACCTAGCGTACTCAATCGATGAAGACGGTTCGATTCGCCTAAGCCAAGAGCAACTTTTATCACAAGCGTCAGATGTTGAAGGCGATGACCTAACAGCCAGCGGCTTAACGGTCGACGGTGATGCAACCGTTACTCAAAACGATGACGGCAGTTTCACGATTACGCCAGATGAAAACTTCAACGGTGACATCGATATCAGTTTCGATATCTCAGATGGTACTAATACGGTTCAAGCATCAGCTGACCTAACCGTTAACCCAGTTAATGACCTGCCAGTACCTCAAGATCAACAGTTCAGCGTTGAAGAAGACGGCACGTTAATCTTTACTGATGCCGACCTGTTAACAGGTGCTACAGACATCGAAGGTGACAACCTTACAGTTGAAGGTGTGACCTACGATGGCGGTGACGGTATTCTTACCGACAACGGTAATGGTACATACACCTTTGCGCCAAATGAGAACTTCAATGGCGACGTAAACTTCGGCTTCGATGTGTCTGACGGCACCGATACCGTGTCTGCAAACATTGATGTTAGCGTGACTCCTGAGAACGATCCGCCTGTTGCGGGCTCAACGTCCTACACGGTGAATGAAGATAATTCGATTACCATTTCTGATGCACAATTATTGGCAACATCTTCAGATATTGAAGGTGATGTATCTATAGACAGCGTGACTTACTCTGGTAGCGACGGTGTCCTCGAAATCAATGGTAACGGCACTTACACCTTCTCGCCAAATGAGAACTTCAGCGGTGAAATTGCACTGGATGTGGTTGTTGCTGATGAAGATGGTGCGACCGACTCAACGACCGCGGGCATCAATGTTCTTGAAGTGAACGATCCGCCGGTTGCAGGCCCTACGTCTTACACCATTGATGAAGACTCAGTACTTACCTTCAGTGAGTCTCAAGTGTTGCTTAACGCCTCAGATGTAGAAGGGGATGTTGATCTTGTTGGTATTAGCTACGATGGCCCTGAGGGTATCTTCTCAGTAAATGGTGACGGCACTTGCAGCTTCGCTCCAAATGAGAACTTTAATGGCCAAGTTCAGCTTGATGTCACCATTCGTGATGAAGATGGTGCAGAAGTGGAAACCGTCATCAATGTTGACGTATTACCAATCAATGATGCGCCAGTGTCTGGTGATTTGGCTTACAACGTTAACGAAGATGGTTCAATCACACTGAGCCAAGATCAGCTGTTGTCTCAAGCGTCCGATGTAGAAGGCGAAGATCTAACCGCAAGTGACTTAACAGTTGGTGGTGATGCGACGGTTGTAGCTAACGATGACGGCAGTTTCACCATCACACCAGATGCGAACTTCAATGGTGACATTGATATTCAATTCAACATCACTGACGGTACTGATACGGTTCAAGCAACCGCCGATCTTACTGTTAACCCAGTTAATGACTTGCCGGTTCCTCAAGACCAACAATTCAGTATCGCAGAAGACGGTACGCTTCAATTTACAGACGCCGACTTACTTACCGGTGCCACCGATATTGATGGCGACGACTTAACCGTTGAAGGTATTAGCTATACAGGTGGTGATGGCGTACTGACCGACCACGGTGATGGTACTTATACCTTTGCGCCAAATGAAAACTTCAATGGCGATGTGAACTTCAGTTTCGATGTGTCTGATGGCACAGAAACCGTTAGCGCTAACATTGATGTGAGTGTGACTCCTGAGAACGATCCGCCAGTTGCGGGTTCAACCTCATACATGGTCAATGAAGACAATGCCATCACAATTTCTGATGAACAGTTGCTAGCTAACTCTTCGGATATTGAAGGTGCGGTGTCGGTTGATACTGTGACTTACAGTGGCACTGATGGTGTGTTCCAAGATAACGGCGATGGCAGCTATACCTTCCTTCCTAATGAAAACTTCAGCGGTGATATCAGCCTTGATGTGATTGTTGCAGATGAAGAAGGTGCAATTGATGAAACCACAGCAGGTATTACCGTTCTTGAAGTGAACGATCCACCAGTTGCGGGTCCAACGTCATACACCATTGACGAAGATTCGGTTCTGACGTTCAGTGAATCTCAGATTCTTGTGAATGCTTCGGATATCGAAGGCGATGTAGAACTTGTTGGCATTAACTACGATGGCTCTGACGGTATCTTCACTGTAAATGGTGATGGTACATGCAGCTTTGCACCCAACGAAAACTTCAATGGTCAGGTTCAACTGGGTGTGACCATTCAAGATGAAGATGGCGCAACGGTTGAAACACACATTAACGTTGATGTATTGCCAATCAATGATGCGCCAGTATCGGGCGATTTGGCTTACACCATCAATGAAGATAGCTCCATCACGCTAAGCCAAGAGCAATTGCTAGCAAGAGCAGGTGATATCGATAGCGATAACTTAGAAGCTATCAATCTATCTACTGATGAAAATGCGACCATCCAACACAATGATGATGGCAGCTACACCATCACACCGAACGCAGATTACAACGGTGACCTAGATCTGAACTTCGATATCATCGATAACGATGGTGGTTCAGTTCAAGTTGGCCTAGACATTACCGTGAATCCGGTTAATGACTTGCCACAAGCGCAAGATCAACAGTTCACGATTGAAGAAGACGGTACGTTACTCTTCACCGATGCTGACCTGCTTGCAGGTGCGTCGGATATTGATGGTGATGAACTGTCGATTGAAAACGTACTCTACACAGGTGCAGATGGTGTTCTTAGCGATAATGGCGACGGCACATATAGCTTTGCTCCAAACGAGAACTTCAATGGTGATGTTCAATTCTCATTCGATGTCTCTGACGGTACTGATTCAACATCAGCTGTTATTGATGTCAGCGTAACGCCTGAGAATGACCCACCAGTAGCGGGCTCAACATCGTACACAGTTCAAGAAGATGGCCAAATCACGATCAGTGATGAGCAATTATTGGCAAACTCTTCCGATGTAGAAGGTGATGTTTCACTGTCTGGAGTATCGTACTTCGGTGATGACGGCTCATTTGTTGATAATGGCAATGGTACTTACACCTTTACGCCAAATGAAAACTTCGATGGTGATATTTCACTAGACGTTGTTGTCGTTGACGAAGACGGTGCAACCGCAACCACAACCGCTGGCATCGATGTTATCGCTGTGAATGACGGACCTGAAACTTCGGGCATTCAGGCTGAAGTCGATGAAGATAATTCAATCACCATTACTCAAGAGCAGTTACTCGCTAATGCGACCGATGTTGAAGGTGATGAGTTAACGGCATCTAACCTACAAACCAACGATCCAGATGCGACAATTGTTACTAATGACGATGGTTCATTCACTATTACGCACACAGAAAACTTCAATGGCGAGTTGGACTTCACATACAGCATCAGTGATGGTGAGAATGAAGTTCTGACGACACTCGACTTGACGGTTAACCCTGTCAACGATGCGCCAGAAGCGGGCGATGAAATCTTCATCCAAGCGCAAGAAGACCAAACAGTTGGTGTGACACTTCGTGAAGAACCAGCACTACGTTTAGACCAAGCGCCAGAAAACGGCATCATTGAAGCAAATGTGAATGACGAATGGGTGGTACTGGAAGTAGGACAAGAAGTTCCTGCAGATACCGAAGTGCGCTTTGTTCCAAGTGAAGATGCTCTTGCTGAAGGTACACACACCACACAAATCGGTACGTTTGACGATAACGCGAGCGTGGATGACTGGGGTACAGAAGTAGACCCTTATACGCGTGAGTTCTCAGATGGTGACTTAACGGTAACCGTTCAAAGTAACGATGATCCTCTTGGTGCTTGGAATGGTAACACCCACATTGGTCACGGACTTGGTGATACCGACCGCCAAGGTCTAAGTGGTGATGAGAAACTGACTGTTTCGGTTGAAGGTCAAGACATCAATGAAATCAGTTTCCACCTAGATGGTTTGGGTGGCTGGTTTATGGAAGAGTCTCGTCACTTTACAGAAGTAGAAATCAAAGCGTTCAATGAGGATGGCGACCTAATTGACTCGATGACTTACCACAAAGAAGACCGTGGTACTTTCGAGACAGATTACACGCTAACGGTTGATCAACCAGTGTCTTACTTTGAGCTTGGTACCGTGCAAGGTAATGGTACTTACGTCGTTCAAAACATGACAGTGTCACAAACTTTTCATGATGAAGCGGTGTTTACATCGATTGGTGTAGACGGTTCAGAAATCACCGAAACGGTTGAGTTGAACATCCATGCGGGTGACAACGAAATCGAACTAACGGCTGATCTTCCGAATATCACTGTCGATACCGATGGTTCTGCCCAGTTTGCTTCGGTTGTGATTACCGAAGAGCAACTACTGGCGCAAGCATCTGATATTGATGGCGACGACCTTGATATTGAAAATCTCGAGCTAGTGGGTGAAAACTCAGAGCATGCAACACTCACCGATAATGGTGATGGTACTTGGACGGTAACACCGGATGAAAACTTCCATGGTGAAATCGAACTCGGTTACCAAGTTACGGATGGTGAGCTGACAGACAGCAACATCATCAACATCAACTTCGAATCAGTAAATGATGCGCCAATCGTTTCTGGCCCGATTGTTCTATCGACAGATGAAGATGAAGGTATCACGTTCAGTGCAGATGACTTGCTAGCGAACACCACAGATGTGGAAGGCGATACGCTGTCTATTTCTGACATCACTTACGGTGGTGATAACGGTGACTTGGTCGACAACGGCGATGGTACGTTTACCTTCATGCCGAATGAAAACTTCAATGGTGAAATCGACATCGACTACAAGGTGTTTGATGGAACTGATGAAGTTGCAACGCACCTAGACCTAACGGTTGTACCAGTCAATGATGTGCCGGTTCCGGGTGAACCATTGCACACCCAAATGCTTGAAAACGGCTCCATGATCATCGAAGCGAAAGACCTATTGTCTGGTGCTACCGATGTTGATGGCGACATTCTTCATGTCGAAAACCTATTACTTGCAGACCAAGCGCAAGGTACGTTAACGGATAACGGTGATAATACCTTTACCTTCGAACCTGCAGAGGACTTCTACGGTGCAGTGAATCTGACTTTCGATATCAGTGATGGCCAAGCAAGCGCACCAAGTACAGCAAGAGTTGACGTTGAAATTGTCAATGAAGGCCCAGAGGTTGGTGGTCCAATTGAAGCCGCTGTTGATGAAGATGGTTCAATCACTATCACTCAAGAGGATCTGTTAGCGAATGCAACCGATGTAGATGGCGACAACCTTGAAGCCGTTAACTTAGCGACCAACGATCCAAATGCGGTTGTTGTAGAAAACCCAGACGGTAGCTTCACGATTACACCAAGTGCAGATTTCTTTGGTGAGATTGAATTTACTTACGATGTCACTGACGCAATCGAAACTGTTGCCGCTGACCTCAACCTAACCGTAAATCCAATCAATGATGCCCCAGACGTGCCTGACATGTCTTTCGCTACGGAAGATGGTCAAGCGATTACTATTACCGAAGCTGAATTACTGGCACAAGCGACAGACGTTGAAGGTGATGAACTGTCAGTTGTGAATGTAACGAGCGCAAGCGACACGGTAGAAGTCACAGACAATGGTGACGGAACATACACATTAACACCAGAGCAAGGCTTCTTCGGTAATGTTGACTTAGCGTTTGATGTGAGCGATGGCACTGATGTGGTTGCCGCAAACATCGACCTAAAAGTTGAGTTCGTCAACGATGCGCCAGAAGCGACACCGATGGTGGCAGATGTCGACGAAGATGGTTCAATCCTCGTTACACAAGAAATGTTGTTGGAGAACGCGAGCGACCAAGATGGCGATGAGTTGTTTGCAAGCGCGCTTGAAACTAACGATCCAAATGCCAGCATTGTAGACAATGGTGATGGCACGTACACAGTGACACCTTCAGAGAACTTCAATGGCGATATTGCATTCACTTATGAGGTGAGCGACGGTGAGCTGAGCACGTCTAATGATATGACATTGACCGTTAATCCGGTGAATGACATTCCAATTGTTGCTCCAGGAATGTACCACATCGAAGAGGATGGCAGCATCCTGTTCACTCAAGAAGATCTATTGAGTGCTGCAATTGATATTGATGGCGACGACCTAAGCGTTACCAGCATCAATTACTCTGGTGATGAAGGCACAGTAACCGACAACGGCGATGGCACGTTCAGCTTCGTTCCTGAAGAGCACTTCAGTGGTGATCTGCAGTTCAGCTTTACTGTGACAGACGGTACGGATGAAGTTGAACAAGACATTAATGTTCACATTGAAGCAGTTGCTGATGCGCCTGACTTAGTTATCACGGATGGTGATGGTGTTAACGTCGACGACCAGGCGATTTTGGTTGAGCCAGGCGGTATTGTTGAACTGAACATTGCTGCGGCACTTGTCGACCAAGACTTGTCTGAAACACTCACTGTTACAGTAGATGGTGTGCCAGAAGGTTCGGTTATTCAATACGATAACGAAGGCGTTCTGAATGACCAAGAGAACGGTATCACTAGTTACAACGACACTGAAATCACAGTAACGTTTGAAGGTGAGACGGCTGGCTACCAAAACGCTGCGGGTTACTACAAAGTAGACGAAGACGGCAACATCACAGGTGTTGAAGTTGTTTACGAAAACGCATCACAAGTTGGTGGTGGCGGCGACCTTGTTCCAGGGCAAGATCAATTCAGCTTCCAAGTCGAGGAAGGCGAAAGCTTTAACCTGTTCTTAATTCCAAACGGACATCAGCACAACGACTTTGATGCGATGCAAGACGGTCAGTACGAGTTCCGTGCTGAGGATGGTTCGCCTGCGAACATGGATACGGTTGATCCTCAACTTGTCTTTGTGGCTGCTGATGGAACCGAGACAGTGATTCAAGGCCAAAATGGTGACGCGATCTTCCATGGTGGTTCAAGCTCTCAGCTAAACCAAGATGGTATCGAACATACTCGTACTACGGTTAATGAAGACGGCGAGCTGGTTTACGGATTTGAAGATTTGTATGGCGGCGGTGATGCTGACTATTCTGACTTCAACTTCACAATCGATGTCGGTGAAGTGAACAGCCAAATCTACAGCGGTGAAGTAACGGTTGGCCCTGATGGTACGGTGAACTTACCAACAACGGCTATCGAAAATGCGTTACAAATCCAGTTACCAGAAGACTTCAATGAGCAGCTTGAAGTTCATGTAACCGCAACTGCGACAGAGTTATCGAATGATGATTCTGAAACGGTATCTCAAACCATCTACATTAACGCGACAGGCGCGCACATTGAGCACGCACCTGAAGCACTTCCGGTTTCTGCAACGGTTGAAGAAGATGGTTCAATCATCATTACGCAAGAAGACTTATTGGCTAATGCGCGTGATTTAGATGGCGATCAGTTGACGGCTCTGAATTTAGCAACCGATGATGAGAGCGTTACGATTACCGATAACGGTGATGGTACGTACACATTAACGCCAGATGCTGATTTCAATGGCGATGTGAGCTTTACGTTTGATGTGTCTGATGGTGATGATGTTGTCTCTACCAACCTTGAGTTAACAGTTTCACCAGTAAATGACGGTCCAGAAGCACAAGACCACGCATTCACAGTCGGCGAAGATGGCGTGTTAACGTTCAATGACCAAGACCTATTAACAGGTGTAACGGACATTGAAGGGGACGACCTAAGTGTTGAAGGTGTAACTTACACTGGCGCAGATGGTGTCCTAACCGATAATGGCGATGGCACCTACAGTTTCGCGCCGAATGAAAACTTCAATGGCGATGTGAACTTCTCGTTCAATGTATCAGATGGAACCGATACGGTAACCGCTAACATTGATGTGAGCGTGACGCCAGAGAATGATCCTCCGGTTGCGGGTAGTACGTCTTACACGGTTCATGAAGACAACTCTATTACAATCAGCAACGAACAACTGCTAGCGAACTCTTCGGATATCGAAGGCGAAGTCGCAATTGATAACGTGACTTACAGTGGTAGCGACGGTGTTCTGGAAATCAACGGTGACGGTACATACACCTTCTCGCCAAACGAGAACTTTAATGGCGAAGTTAGCCTAGATGTTGTCGTGACGGATGAAGATGGAGCGACTGAAGCAACAACGGCGGGTATTACTGTCCTTGAGGTGAACGATCCGCCAGTTGCTGGCCCTACGTCATACACCATCGATGAAGATTCAGTACTGACTTTCAACGAGTCTCAAGTTCTGTTGAACGCTTCTGATATTGAAGGTGATGTTGAGCTTGTTGAGATCAACTACGATGGCCCAGACGGTATCTTCTCAATCAATGGTGACGGTACATGTAGCTTCGCTCCGAATGAAAACTTCAACGGCCAAGTTCAATTGGATGTAACCATTCAAGATGAAGACGGCGCTCAGGTTGATACGTTTATTACGGTTGATGTATTACCAATCAACGATGTACCAGTATCAGGCGACCTTGCATACAGTGTTGAGGAAGACGGTTCGATTACCTTGAGCCAAGAGCAGCTTCTTTCTCAAGCGAGTGATGTAGATGGCGACGACCTTACTGCTTCTAACTTGATTGTTGATGGAGACGCGACGGTTGTTGCTAACGATGACGGCAGCTTTACCGTTACGCCAGATGCGAACTTCAATGGTGACATTGACCTAACGTTCGACATTAGCGACGGTACAGACACGCTCGTTGCGACGGCTGACCTAACCGTTAATCCAGTTAATGACCTTCCACAACCACAAGATCAAACGTTCAGCATTGGCGAAGACGGCATCTTGAACTTCACAGATGAAGACTTGCTAACAGGTGCTACCGATATCGATGGGGATGACCTATCAGTTGAAGGCGTGACTTACACAGGTGCCGACGGTGTTCTTACTGACAATGGCGACGGAAGCTACAGCTTTGCGCCAAACGAAAACTTCAATGGTGATGTGAACTTCAGTTTTGATGTGTCAGATGGCACGGATACAGTTCAAGCCAACATTGATGTCAGCGTGACACCAGAGAACGATCCACCGGTTGCAGGTAGCACGTCTTACACCGTTCATGAAGACAACTCAATTACCATCAGTGACGAACAGTTACTTGCTAACTCTTCTGACATTGAAGGTGATGTGGCCGTCGATAGCGTGACTTACACTGGCGCTGACGGTGTCTTTGAAGACAACGGTGACGGTACTTACACCTTCTCACCAAACGAAAACTTCAACGGCGAAGTTAGCCTTGATGTTGTCGTAACTGATGAAGAGGGCGCAACTGAAGCGACCACCGCGGGTATTACTGTACTTGAGGTGAACGATTCACCAATCGCAGGCTCAACCAGCTACTCAGTCAACGAGGACGAAGTTATCACCATCAGTTCAGAGCAACTGTTGGCAAACGCTTCTGATATCGAAGGTGAAGTGGCGATTGATAGCGTTAACTACACAGGTTCAGGCGGTATCTTTACCGACAATGGTGACGGAACATTCAGCTTCGCACCTAACGCTAACTTCGATGGCGACGTAAGCCTTGATGTTGTCGTTACTGATGAAGAAGGCGCAACTGTAGCGACCAACGCAAGCATTGATGTTCTGCCTGTTAACGATGCTCCGGTATCGGGCGACTTGGCGTACAGCGTGGACGAAGATGGCTCAATTACCTTGAGCCAAGAGCAATTACTTGCTCAAGCGAGTGATGTTGATGGCGATGACTTAACAGCGGCTAACCTAACCGTTGGTGGTGATGCGACAGTTACAGCAAACGATGATGGTAGTTTCACTATCACGCCAGATGCTAACTTCAATGGCGACATTGATTTGAACTTCGACATAACCGATGGCGATGCGACGCTTCAAGCAACGGCTGACCTAACGGTTAACCCAGTTAATGACCTGCCAACAGTCGGTGAGCCACAATTTGTGACTCAAGAAGACACCAGCTTTACCTTCACAGAAGAACAACTGCTGCAAAATGCGGGTGACATTGATGGTGATAACCTATCGGTTGAAAATGTGGCTTCAGATAGCGGTACTTTGGTTGATAACGGCGACGGCACTTACACATTCGCACCGAATGAAAACTTCGACGGCAATGTGAATGTGACGTTCGACGTGAATGACGGTACCGCGACAGTACCAGCAGAAGCGACGATTGATGTTCAATCTGTGGTTGATATGCCAGAGCTGTCGATTGCTTCTGACCTAGTGATTGCTTCAGACAACTTCGAGTCTGGCTCAAACGGTTGGAATACAGGCACAGAAAGCTCTCAAGGCTTCGAGTCGGGTGACATGCTAGGTCGTATTGGTGGAACGGGCGGTGATGAAGCCGTCAGCAAAACTTACGACATTCCAAGTGATGTGAGCGAAGTTAATATCTCGTTCAACTTCTACGAAATTGATTCTTGGGATGGTGAGTCGTTCCAAATCTTTGTCGGCGGCGAAGAGCTAACGACATTAGATAATTCTGCGTTCCGTACTCAAGATGGCACAACAACGCTTTACGATTCAGAAGGAAATGAAGTCGGCGAAGTGGTTCACGGCGTATCGCAAGGTGAGGGCTTCAGTGGTTGGAATGACCAAGCACATCAAATCAACCTAACGGTGCCAGTAGAAGACGGCCAACTTGAACTTGGCTTCGGTTCAACCCTGAATCAAAGCGTCGATGACGAGGCGTTTGGTATCGACAACATCGAAATCACAGTGTCTGACGCGGATTACCAAATCATTGGTACTGAAGACACACCTGTACCACTTGATATTGATGCAGCTCTAACAGATACCGATGGCTCAGAAAACCTTGCTATCTTGATTGAAGACGTGCCAGAAGGCAGCTCGCTTTCTGCAGGTACCGATAACGGTGATGGCACTTGGTCATTGCAACCAGGCGAGCTAGAAGGGCTAGAGTTTATCCCTTCAGGTGACTTCAATGGTGATGTGGTTCTAACTGTGAATGCAACATCAACAGATGTTGATACCGGTACAACCGCAACAGCTACGCAAGACGTGACGATTCACATCTCACCTGCGAACGATGCTCCAGAAGTTGACGGTGATATTAGTGCCGTTACAGCCGAAGATAACAGCATCACGCTAACTCAAGAGCAGTTGCTAGAGCACGCTGTTGACATTGATGGTGATGATTTATCAGCAATCAACCTAACTACCAATGATGAAAATGCGACCGTTCAAATGAACGACGATGGTAGCTTCACCATTACACCGAGTGAAAACTTCAACGGTAATATCGAATTTAGTTACGATGTAACCGATGGAGAAGACATGGTCGCGGCTGGCCTAGACTTGACGGTAACACCTGTCAATGATGCGCCAGAGCCACAAGACCAAGCATTCACTATTGGTGAAGATGGGGTTCTTAACTTCACTGACGCTGACCTGTTAACGGGTGCGACGGATGTTGAAGGTGATGACCTAACAGTCGAAGGTGTGACATACACTGGTGCTGATGGTGTGCTTACCGACAATGGTGACGGAAGCTACAGCTTTGCGCCAAACGAGAACTTCAATGGTGATGTGAACTTCAGCTTTGATGTGTCAGATGGCACGGATACGGTTCAAGCCAACATTGATGTGAGCGTGACGCCTGAGAACGATCCACCAGTGGCGGGTAGCACGTCTTACACTGTGCATGAAGACAACTCAATCACGATCAGTAACGAACAGCTATTAGCCAACTCTTCAGATATTGAAGGTGAGGTTGCGATTGATAGCGTGACTTACACTGGCAGTGACGGTGTGTTCGAAGACAACGGTGACGGCACTTACACCTTCTCGCCAAACGAGAACTTCAATGGTGATGTGAGCTTAGCGGTTGTTGTTACCGATGAAGAAGGGGCAACAGAAGCGACCACCGCGGGAATCACCGTACTTGAGGTGAACGATCCGCCAATCGCAGGCTCAACCAGCTACTCAGTCAACGAAGATGAAGTTATCACCATCAGTGCAGAGCAACTGTTGGCGAACTCTTCTGATATTGAAGGTGAAGTGGCGATTGATAGTGTTACTTACACAGGCGCTGACGGTATCTTTACTGACAACGGCAACGGCACATTCAGCTTTGCACCGAACGCAAACTTCGATGGCGATGTTAGCCTCGATGTAGTGGTGACAGATGAAGACGGTGCGACAGTAGCCACCAGCGCAAGTATTGATGTTCTTCCAATTAATGATCCACCAGTATCGGGTGACTTGGCATACAGCATTGATGAAGATGGTTCGATTACTCTGACTCAAGAGCAGTTGCTGTCTCAAGCATCTGATGTGGATGGCGATGATCTGACCGCAAGCAACTTAAGCGCAGGCGATAATGCAACCGTTGTTGATAATGGCGATGGCACCTTTACGGTAACGCCAGATGCGAACTTCAATGGCGATATCGACCTAAGCTTTGATATTTCGGACGGCACCGAGTCGATTGTGGCGAACGCCGATCTGACGGTAAACCCAGTCAACGACTTGCCAACGACATCTGATGTTTATGCGAACGTTGATGAAGATAATGTCATCACTATCACGCAGGAGCAGTTACTTGCGAATGCCGCTGATATTGAGGGCGATGACCTTGTCGCTTCCGACTTAACCTTAGTGGGCGACGATGCAACGATTGTCGACAATGGCGATGGCACGTTCTCAATCACTCCAAGCGAAAACTTCAATGGCTACATCGATGTTGCCTACAGCATCAGCGATGGCGACACACCAATTGCCGCTAACTTAGGCTTAACCGTTGACCCAGTTAACGACGCGCCAATTGTTTCTGCTGATGTGGCGATAACCATTGAAGAAGACGGTTCATACACCATTACTCAAGAAGAGCTCCTACAATTCGCGACTGACATCGAAGACGATGACATGACCGCAATTATCGGAGAGCAGGGCGATGAAACAACCGTAACCGGTACAGTGTTGGATGCTGAAACTGGCAATCCAATCGCAGGTGCGGATGTTACGCTAACCGACAACGCAGGTCATTCTTACACAGCGGAGACGGATCAATCTGGTAACTACTCTGTGAGCGGTCCAGTTGTTGACCAAGGTACCGTTACGATTGAACAAGAAGGCTCAATTACTAGCAGCTTCCTAGTTCCAGCAGGCGAAGATACCAATGGTGGCGTGACTGCAATATCTGAAGTCCTTGAAGAAACAGATATGCGTATCGTGGTCACATGGGGTGACAGTCCACGTGATATGGACAACCACCTATGGCTCTACGATACAGAGAATGGCAGTGAGCTAGACCATATTTACTATCGCGACATGAGCCATGATTTGGGTGAAGGTAATGTCGTTCAGCAAGATGTAGATGACACGAATGGCGGTGGTCCTGAAACCATCACTATTCCAAATTATCAAGATGCTGACATGCACTATTCAGTACACAACTACACCAGCAGAAGTTGGGATGTAGATGGTGTTGAAGATGTACAGGTTCAGGTATTTGTTGGCGATACATTGGTTGAAACCTTTAGCCCTGATTTATCTGAAAGCCCATCGGGTGACCACTGGCATGTATTTGATATCGTGAACGGCGTTATTGTTCCAAGCCAAGATGTAGGCAGCGAGAATGCGTTTGATTTACCAACGGCAGAAGAAGCGCTCGCGAATGAAAACGGCATTGATATCTCTGAATTGCTAACCGGCGAGGAAGGTGATGATTCTGGTGAAACGGGTGGTAACGAACCAAGTGTTGGAGATGTTTCCATTGAGAACGCTCTTATCACTGACAATGGTGATGGTACTTACACCATTACACCGGAAGAGAACTTCAATGGTGAATTCTCGATTAGCTACAACGTAGACGATGGCAACGGTGGGGTTACTCCAGCGGAACTAGACGTGACCGTAACAGCAGTTAACGACCTTTCTGTAATTTACGACCACGACTACACCATTAATGAAGATGGTTCGCTGACCTTTACCGATGAACAGCTATTGGCTGGTGCAACGGATATTGATGGCGATGACCTTTCTGTCGAGTCGGTTAACTACGAAGGTACAGACGGTGTGTTCACGGATAACGGCGACGGTACTTATACCTTTGCTCCAAACGAGAACTTCAATGGTAATGTCGACCTAACTTACGATGTGAGTGATGGTACAGATGTTGTATCGGCGAATATTGATGTTCAAGTGGTTCCAATCAACGACGTACCGGTAGCGGGTTCTACGACTTACAGTGTTGAAGAAGACGGCAGTATCACCCTAAGCGATGCACAACTTCTAGCGAATAGCTCGGATGTTGAAGGGGAAGTGTTTGTCAGCGATGTAAGCTACAGCGGCACTGATGGTGTATTCACTGATAATGGTGATGGTACTTACACCTTTGCTCCAAACGAAAACTTTAACGGTGACATCAGTCTTGATGTCTCTGTTATGGATGAAGATGGCGCAACCGCTGAAACAACCGCAGGTATCGACGTCATTGCCGTTAATGACTTGCCAGTTGCAGGTTCAACGACCTACAGCGTTGACGAAGATAACGTGATTACCATCTCTGAAGCACAGCTTCTTGCGAACAGCTCAGACATTGAAGGTGATGTATCCGTTAGCGACGTTTCCTACTCAGGCGCAGACGGTATCTTTACTGACAATGGTGATGGTACTTACAGCTTCGCACCAAATGAAAACTTCAACGGCAATGTCAGCCTAGATGTCACCGTTGCTGATGAAGAGGGTGCAACGGCTGAAACCACTGCGGGTATTGAAGTTATCGCGGTTAACGACGCGCCAGTGTCAGGTGACTTGGCTTACTCAGTGGATGAAGATGGTTCAATCACACTAAGCCAAGAGCAGCTGCTTGCTCAAGCATCGGATGTGGACGGCGATGATCTTACCGCGGCCAACCTAACCGCCGGTGATAACGCGACCGTTACGGCAAACGATGATGGTTCATTTACCATTACCCCGGATGCTGACTTTAATGGCGATATTGACCTAAGCTTCGACCTTTCTGATGGTACTGAAACGGTTGTTGCAACGGCTGACCTTACTGTGAATCCAGTAAATGACATCGCAGTTGTAGAAGATGTCGCTTACACCATTGAAGAAGACGGTTCGCTTACCTTTACGGACGAGCAACTGCTAGCGGGTGCCTCTGATATTGATGGTGACGAACTTTCAGTTGCTGATGTGTCTTACACTGGCGCAGAAGGTGTGTTCACTGACAATGGCGATGGCACTTACACCTTTGCACCGAACGAGAACTTCAACGGTGACGTAAGCCTAGACTTCTCAGTATCTGACGGTACAGAGACGGTCGATGCTAACATCGACGTAACGGTAACAGACGTTAACGATGCACCAGTGGCAGGCGCAACGTCTTACCAAATGAACGAAGATGGCACCATCACATTGAGCCCTGAGCAGTTGATTGCTAATAGCTCCGATGTGGACGGTGAAGTGTCGCTTGATAGCGTGAGCTACTCAGGTGCAGACGGTATCTTGGTTCAAAATGAAGATGGGTCGGTAACGTTCGCACCAAACGAAAACTTTAACGGCGACATCAACCTTGATGTGACAGTTATTGATGACGACGGTGTAGCGGCTCAGACTACTGCTGGTATTGAAGTCATTGCAGTTAACGACGCACCAGTGGCCGGAAACCTGGCTTACTCGGTTGATGAAGATGGTTCAATTACGCTATCTCAAGAGCAGTTGCTGGCTAACGCATCCGATGTTGATGGTGATGCACTGACCGCAAGCAACCTATCTGCAGGTGACAATGCGACTGTAACAGCGAACGAAGATGGTTCATTTACTATCATGCCGGATGCTGATTTCAACGGTGACATTGATTTGAGCTTCGATGTGTCAGATGGCCTTGAAACTGTTCAAGCTGGCGTCGACCTAACGGTTAACCCAGTCAATGACCTACCAACAGCAGAAGACCAAAACTTTACCGTTGAGGAAGATGGAACGCTAATCTTCACGGATGCAGACCTACTAGCAGGCGCTGCAGACATTGACGGCGATGACTTGTCTATCTCGGATGTGTCTTACACGGGCGCAGAAGGTGTGTTCACTGATAACGGTGACGGCACTTATAGCTTTGCTCCGAACGAGAACTTCAATGGCGATGTCAACCTAGGTTTCACAGTGACTGATGGCACTGAGACAGTCGATGCCAATATTGGTGTGACGGTAACGGATGTTAACGATGCGCCGGTAGCGGGTTCTACGTCTTACCAAATGAACGAAGATGGCACCATCACAATCAGCCCTGAGCAGTTAATTGCTAATAGCTCTGACGTTGATGGTGAAGTGTCACTTGAAAGCGTGACTTACTCAGGCTCTGACGGCACCTTGGTTCAAAACGATAATGGGTCTGTGACCTTCACGCCAAACGAGAACTTTAATGGTGATATCAGCCTAGATGTGGTCGTGACCGATGATGACGGTGCAACGGCAACAACAACGGCAGGTATCGAAGTTCTGGCTGTGAACGATGGACCTGAATCTGAGGATGTGAAACTAACCACAGCCGAAGACAGCACCATTCTTATCACACAAGACATGTTGTTAGCTCAAGCTACCGACATCGATAACACCGCAGACGAGCTGTCGGCTTCTGGTCTACAAATCGACCCTAGCTTGGGTGAGTTGCTAGATAACGAAGATGGTACTTGGTCATTTACACCAAACGAAAACTTCAATGGCGATGTGCCAATGACGTTTAACGTTAGCGATGGCCAAGAGACAATTTCAGTCGACGGCAACATCGATGTTACGCCAGTGAATGATGCACCTGAAGCGCCAACCATTGAGATGCAAGGCGAAGAAGATGTGGTCATGGTGATTGACCCTGCTTACATCGCGGGTCAAGTGACAGACCTTGATGGCGACGAGATCAGCATTGAGAGCATCACAGTACGAGCACCAGCGAATGCGACCTTAACTCAGCAACCAGACGGCATGTATCACTTAGTGACTACTCAAGACTTTAATGGCTTAGTAGAACTCGGTTATCAAGCTACTGACGGTGAAGAAGTGGTTGATGGCTCGCTGAATGTGGATGTCATTCCGGTTAACGACGCACCATTCAATGTCGGCAACGCAATGATGACCACAGACGAAGATGGCGCGTTCACCTTCGATGCTGGCGACTTGATGAACTTGTTCGGTGACATTGATACCGCAGACCTTGTTGTTTCTCGCATTATCACCGCAGACGGTGAAGATGGCGGAGAAGTTACAGACAACGGTGATGGTACTTGGACATTCACACCAACAGGCGACTTTGCGGGTGTTTCTGACCTACAAGTTGTCGTGAGTGACGGTGAGTTCGAAACGGTTCTCGATGTTCCTGTGTACGTACGTCCTGTCGCAGATGGCGCGGTTATTTCAACTGACCATGACGGTCCATTAGTCTTCGGCGAAGATGAAACGGGTCACTTGGGACTGAACGTTGGCCTAGTCGATGATTCAGAAACACTAAGTAACTTGGTGATGACAGGTTTCCCTGTTGGATTCGAGGTAACAGATGGTGTGAATACCGTGATGATCACCGAGCCGGGTCAATACATCGACCTGTTCGACTGGGATATCTCAAACATTCAAATGACGCCGCCTGAAGACTTCCATGGTGAGTTCTTCGTAACCGTAAGCGCAACAACGGTTGATTACGGAGATGAGCCGGAAGCGTTTGATGATGGTATCGATTCAGGTGATTTCGAAACTGTGGCGGGTGATTCCATCATCCTAACGGCGGACGACCTAATTGGTTTGGCTGAGAATGTGGATGCAGACAGCGATGATGAAGTGAAACTGGTTCATCTTGCCGACCGCAGCCAAGGTGAGATTGTCGATAATGGCGATGGCACTTGGACGTTCACACCAGCACCAGGCTTCACGGGCGAAGCAGACATTGCGTACGTAGTTGATAAAGATGGCGTGCTTCATGATGAGCAAACTGGCGTAGTCGTGAAAGAAGGTGACTCGCAAGGGAATGCAGCACCAGAAGTTAACAGCATCACAACGACGGAAATCGCAGCGGATGCCACCTTGTCGTTCACTGATGAAGACATGTTAGCGAATCTGAGCGATGCAGAAGGCGACAGCTTGAGCATTGAGTCAGTAAGCTTGATGGAAGGTCAGGGCGTAATTGAGAGCGATAACCAAGGTAACTATCAATTCACTCCTGCTGAAGACTACACCGGCGATGTTCAAGTTGGGTTTATAGCGACCGATGGCGAAAATCGCATCGAAAGCTTCTTCAATGTGGATATCCAAAGTGGCGATGAAGCAGCGGCGAGCGAAGGTTATACCTTAGCTGATGATGGTTCACTAACTATCACGGATGCACAGCTGGTGGATGAGTTAGGCGTCAGTGATTCTGCACAAGTTGTTGATGTTGCAGACGCGAACGATGCTGGCTTCTTTGCCGAATCAGGTGAAGGTGAGTGGACTTACTGGCCGAACGAAGACTTCGATGGCAATTTAGCGATGAATGTTGAAGTTAACGACGGCGGTGAAGTATCAAGTCACAGCTTAAGCATCCAAGTTGAAGATGATTCAGTACAAAGTGATGAACCACAAGTCCAAGCTGCTCAAGCAACAGAAGAGCAACAAGTGGAAGTGGCTCAACAAGCTGATGACCAAGCTCAAGATGCTGAAACTGAAGACAGCGCAGCAGATGTAACTGCGGCGCCGGGCGATACTATCTCTATCTCGATTCCAGATGAGGTGAGTGGTAACGAATCGGTTGATTACGCTGATATGTCTGGCTTACCTGAGGGCGCTACTGTAAGTAACGCACTGGATAACGGTGATGGTAGCTTCACAATCAGTGGCAACTTAGAGCAGCCTGTATCTGTTGAACTTCCAGAAGGTTACGAAGGTACTAGCGAGATCCAATTCCAAGGTTACGACGAATTGGGTAGCTCAATAGACGGTGCTAGCGGTTCTGTTGAAGTTGAGGTCGATGATCAATACACCATGCAAGGCTCTACGCAAGAACAGCAACCGGACATGGCAGGTATGGAATCTGGTGGCAGCGACTGGACAAGTGCGGGAGGTCAAGACCAAGGTGTCGACTTCACGGACGACTCTGGAAGTTTCGATTCAGATTCTCAAACTGGAACCGATCAAGGCAACGACTTCGACCAAAGCTCGATTTAATCGAGAGGGCTTAGTTTTAGTCTGAACCGACATTTAGTCTAAACCAACAAGTAGATAGGGCAGCGTAAAGTTGCCCTCATTAAAGCCATGTAGAGTTATTGATACATGGCTTTTTTTTATTTATTTTTTTGTTTCGCTAAATAAACTTGAGAACAGGTAAATATGTCCTTAATTATTAGAAGGGTCCGTTAGACAGGAGGGACGACATGTATCGTTATGTCAGTTCACCGCAAGCGTCGAAGTACATAGTGCCACCGCCTCAACATCGAGAGTTGTCGAGTGTGGATGTGCCTGAGTCTGAATTAGAGATGCGAGAAATATTGAATAATTGGTTTGCTGATGGTTTAGCGCCCATTATTGAAAGTGACGATGACTACATCTCTGCGAGCGATCACGTTCGATTTGAAAAGCTTAGCCGCACCGTTGGGATGTTGTTGAGAAACAAAGATTATTATTTTGCGGCTAAACGGATTTTATCAGTGTGGGAACAAGATTGTCTTGAAACCACTTATATCAATTATCTCATTTTGCGCAGTGAGCGAGTCACTTCTTTAAGGTAAGTTAATGGTGTGGCATTTGTCATTTTTCATTAGGCATTAGGCATTAGCGACTTAGGGTTCGTGTGCTTACGATTTTTTTATTTTTCTAACGAATCAGCAAACAAAAAGGGCAAGCTTGGAGGCTCACCCTAAAGGTCTTTGTTTTGGCTTAACGTTATTTTCAACTAATTCTCAACTGGGCTACGACTTACACCCAACCATCAAATTTGAGTCGTTTTTGAATTCTTTCGACCGCTTCTTTCTGCATTTGTCTAACACGTTCATTAGAAACATTCACATCCAACATTTGTCCGACCTCAGACAGCGTTTTCACCTTGTTATCAAAGAAACCAAAACGGTGGATGAGCACCTTTTGTAATTTTGGAGGAAGTGTATAGATGATTTGTTCTAGAGCTTGGGTAAAGGATTGATCCTCACAATCTTGTTGAGGGTCTGGGATATATTCACTTTCGCATTGATCAAGCACCATAGGCGCATGGCTAGTTCCAACCGTTGTCGTCACGTCAATAAACCCGCTTAACGCCACCAGTTGATCGACGCGTTCGGCCTTTACACCTGAACTGTCTGATAGCTCAGAAATTGAAACCTCTTTACTCATTTTTTTGCTTGCATCGAGCTTTTTTGAGGCGAGGCTGTTTATTTCTTTACACACGTGGGCTGGCAATCGAACGGTTCGACCCGTGTTCATGAGTGCGGCTTCAATGTTTTCGCGGATCCACCAAACAGCATAGGTTGAAAAACGATAGCCTGGTTCTGGATCGTATTTGTCGATGGCCTTAATCAAGCCAATGTTGCCTTCCTCGATCAGGTCGAGCAGGGTGAAATTATTGCCTTTACGTTTTAGGTAACTCTTTGCGATTTTCACAACAAGGCGCAGGTTTGATTCGATCATTACATCACGCGCTTTTTTCTCACCCGCGCGATTCAATTTTGCGTAATACACCTCATCTTCACGCGACAGCAGATCAATGCCAACAATATCTTTCAGATAATGAGCATAAGGGTCTGCACTGGTAGAAAATGATTCGGTAATGGGTGTTTCATCCGTGAGCCCCTGAAACGCAGCAAAACTATCGTTGTTCATTTCCTTGTCCTTATCTAGCCGACTGAACGTTTTAGTTTTTTTTATTATGCCACCAAGTGATTAACGCTTGGTTTCATTAGAGTGTAGATAACAATTTCTTCTTTACCAATAAATAAAATGCAATTTCGTATGTTTATGTCACAAAAAGATCTACAAATATTTAACTATTTTGCATCTCATCAAGTGTGTTGGTTTTTCGTTTAAAACATTAAGACGGATAGTTTATAAAGCATGTGTTATACATCGGTTTATCTAGATAAATGACGTGAATTTATAGGTGTGGGTTAGAACTATAATTGAGAGGAGAAATGATGAGAAAAATGTTAAGAGTCGAGGTTCAATGTTTCCAAGCACCTCAACTCTTTTAGCTGTGTCGGCTGTTAAGTATCGCCATGCACGTTTTAATTCTATCGACTAATAAGTGCTAAGAACCTCATCGATTTGCTGATTAATGATCTTCATTTCGCTGTAGATAACCGAAAGATCATCATCTTGCGGCGCAAGCTTATTGAGTGTGTTTTGTTCTACTCTTTCCAATGCAACTGTGGCCGTTTCTTCACCAAAGCTGGCTAAAATGCCTTTTAAGGTGTGCACGGTAAAATGAAGCTTGCCCCAATCTTGTTGTTGAACCAACTCTTCGATCTCTTGTAGCGAATTGCCATGGTCTTCTTGATATGTAGACAAAACGGCGTAAATGACGTCTCTGTCATTGTCTAAATAGGCGTTTAAAGCATCAAAGTCTAGCATGTGGACTCCTGTCGGCTGAATGTTGAAAATGGGCTAGGCGGCTTAGTGGAAAAACCATACCTTGATGAATCACTAATCCATTGATTCCATTTTGGAGGAAGTTCTAACTGTAAGATTTCTTCTAGATAGTCGTCGCTAAGTTTCTCTTCTATATGAGCTTTATTGACGGCGTATATATAGTCAAGTTTGGCGGCAACTGAATATGGGTAACTGTGAATGTAGTCCTTTATTTCTTGGATCGAACCCAAATTTTCAATGTTTATACACGTTGAAGGGTCGACATTTTTGGACTCAAGTTGGTGATTTATGGCTTCTCCACGAGATTTGAGACATTCCACTGTTAAATGATAAAGAGAGTACTCACCAAAGTGGGCGAGCATGGGTAATAACTGAGTGAGCAAATAAGTCGGTTGGCTGTGGAAATTGTTCGCTAACAGTGTCGAAGCTCTAATCACTTTTTTGTGGGCAATCTGAGGGCTATTTTCGATGATCAATATGCTGCTCTGAAATAGGGCAAGGCTGGCCAAAACTTGCTGCTGTTGTTTTACCGGAAGTTTCAGGTTTACCAACTCGGTGAATTGGTTGGCGTGCTCAAGCAAAATACGTTTGTACTTTAGTTGCGTCTCGCGCTGATACGTTGCTTTTAAGGAATTAAAGTGCGCACCAATGGAATGGATGACATCAATGTCAGCAGCTGAAATGTGGGTTGCATACATCTCACCTAACTTTATGATCATATGTGTGTTATCTGCGTTCTCAGCTAAGTCGATGGCCCTGATTGCACGATGGCTGATGCTGGGAGTCATCTCAAATGCACGAATCGCTAATTTAAGAGCAGGCAGCAGCATTTTATGTTTTTCATAGATACAGCTTAAGCAGTCAATCACGCTCAATGAGAGTGGCTGTGCTATTAGAAAATTGTGGAGCTTATCTATGGCTAAATTTGGCTTGCCTAAGCTGTCGAGAATCAGCGCCTCAGCCACCAATTTGGTTGGGTGCATGTTGGTTTTGGAGTTGTTAATGACGCTAGAGAGTAACTGCCATTTCTTACCTGCAATTAAATGTTCAATCAATGTCGCTTCGAACTGAACGCTAGTACCATTAGGGGAGATCGCCAAAGCTTGAGCTAATCTCTCTTGACTGGCAATGGGATACAAATCATTCAGTTGGGTGAGTTTCTTCGAAACGGACACAGCACTTTGAATCTTCTTGCCTAAAGATTGAGTATTGATCGGTTTAGAAACAAAGTGATGTGCTTCGCCAGAAAGGGCCGTCAATACGGTTTCCTGACGCATATCCCCAGAAACAAGAATCGTGGCGACTGTATGATTGATGAGCCTGTTTCGATAAAGGATCCCCAAAAGCTCAAACCCCGTGAAGGATTGCTCTAAGTGGTAGTCAATGAGGAGTACATGAAATGAGTGCGTCTCGACCGCCTTGATGGCTTGTCGATAATCGGTCGCAATAAAGATGCAATCATGTGAAATGCCCAAGCTCGAGAGTTGCTGCTTAATAAGTATTGTTGCGCTCTTAGAGTCGTCGACAATCAAAACCCGCAGGTCTGTTGGTAAGGTCAAATCCATTTTCCTCAATACCAAATGTTATGTTTAATTTAGGTGTCAGGTTGCACATTGTCAAGGTGCCTGTATCACATACAAACACTCAATAAACTATTGGTAATTAAAGAGTATTCGATAACATTTATGAAAGCCTTCAAACGCAGGCTGCGTTTACCTTATTTTTGTGGGGTTATCCGTGTTTTAGAAATAAAAAAGAGGTAAGCCGATAAGCTTACCTCTCTGTTTGCTTACTCGATTTTTTATCCGAAATGTAGCCTTTTTTGAAGCATTACTAACTAAAAAACTAGCGCTAATCACGCATGTTAAAAATCAATACTGCCGCTAGAGCCAAGAACGCCGTCATCATTAAGAACACATCGTTGTAAGCCATGATGGCAGCGTCACGTTGCATTGTACCAAGTAAGCTTGCTTGCGCTTGTTGCATCGCCGTTGCGGCATCACTTCCTGACTGAATGAAAAACGCTTGTTGTTGCTGAAGCGTCTGCCAACCAAGTTGACTCACAGAAGGCAACGACTCCTTGATGTGTGCTAAGTGCTCACGGGTTTTGTTATCCAATAGCGTAGCGATAATCGCGATGCTGAAAGCACCACCTAAGTTTCGCATCACGTTGGTTAACGTTGATGCATCTGGTGTATCCATTTTACTGATGTTTTTCATGGCAACCAAAGACAGCGGAACCATAATAAATGGGCTACCGATAGCACGCAGAACCATAGACAAAATCAGCTGTTGCCCACCAAAATCGATTGTCATGTGCGTATTCACGTAACAACTGAAACCGAACATTGCGAAGCCAAAGGTCACCAAGTACTTAGGCTTAATTATCTGTGTTAGCTTGGGCACAATTGGGAATATCAGAAGCTGTGGGAAACCCATCCACATTAGTACTTCACCAATTTCCATCGCGTTATATTGCTGAATTTGAGTGAGATACATCGGCAGAACATAGATAGAGCCAAGCAACGCCATCCCTAGAATCAAATAGGCGATACAGGACATCGCAAACTGCCCATCCCGCAATAGCCGCAGGTTAACCAATGGCTTTTTGTGTTGGAGTTCGTTTATCACGAAGTAAACCAAACTCACCGCCGACACGATACTCAAGCCAATAATAAAGCTCGAACTGAACCACTCTTCCCGGTTACCTTCTTCTAGTACCACTTCTAAACAACCTAGCCCTAACGCCATGGTGGCGATACCAAACCAATCGGCTTTTTTCAGGGTACCAAGGTCGAGCTTTTCATGATCCAAACCATATCGGATCATGGTGATCACAAGCAAAGCAGGCGGAATATTGATATAGAAAATATAGTGCCATGAAAAGTTCTCCGTCAGCCAACCACCAAATGTTGGGCCGATCGATGGAGCAAAGGTCGCGGTTACACCAAACAGTGCCATACCCACAGCACGTTTGTTAACAGGCAATAACTGAATCACTAACGAGAAAGCAAGCGGGATTAAAGCGCCACCACTGAAGCCTTGCATCGCGCGGAATACGATCATCGAGGTCATATTCCAAGAGAACGAACATAACAAAGATGAAATGGTGAAAATGGCCGTTGTCCACGTGATATAACGGCGTTTACCGAGTGCTTTAGAAAGCCAACCACTGAGTGGAATAGCAATCATTTCTGCGACTAGATAAGACGTAGAGATCCACGAACTTTCATCTAAGGTGGCAGACAGCGCGCCTTGAATATCTTTGAGAGACGAGTTGGTGATCTGAATATCCAAGATCGCCATAAACGCGCCAATCAAACCACCAAATAGGGCGATCCAATGGCGTCTTGAAACCTCGCCATCATCATTAGTGTGGGTGACAACACCAGCGTTACTCATGGTCTAGCCTCGTTTATCGATGGTCGCTACCACAGACAAACCAGGAAGCAGTCGACCTTTCAATTCTTGCTGATCTGGAATGATGATTTTCACCGGTACACGTTGAACGATTTTAGTGAAGTTACCTGTCGCGTTTTCTGGCGGCAGTAGCGCAAACTTGGCGCCAGTCGCAGGAGAGAAACTGTCTACCACGCCTTCAAGTGGCTGACCCGGAAAGGCATCCAGTTCGACTTCTACCGTTTGGCCTTTGTGAATGCCGCTTAGCTGTGTTTCTTTGAAGTTAGCTTCAATCCACACTTGGTTGTTTGGTACCAAGCTCATAAGTGGTGCGCCTGCTTGAATCAGCAAGCCTTCACGGACGCTACGTTTACCAATCACGCCATCTGCTGGCGCGTAAACTTTGGTGTAATCAAGGTTAAGTTGTGCTTGATCTCTTTGTGCTTGAGCTTCAGTCACGGACGCGTTTGCTTGTTCGATTTCACTCGCAATCACGATTAGCTGATCATTACTTGCGACGAGGTTTGCTTTTGCTTCTTCAAGTTCTGCTTGGGTGACTTTTTGTTGTGCGACCATGCTGTCTACTTCATCTTGCGAAGCATAGTTACGCTTTAATAAGCTACGAGAACGCACGACTTGTTGGATTGCACGCTCGTATTCAGCTTGTGCGGAATCAACACGGCTCTCGGCTTGATTTATTTGGCTACGTTGTAACGTTTGTTGAGCGATAAGGTTGTGTACGCTTGATTGAACGACGCTTAAATGCGCATTCGCCTGAGCAAGTGCAGATTGGTAATCACGATCATCAATTTGAACCAATAAGTCACCTTGTTTAACCGATTGGTTATCACTCACGTAAGACTTAACAATATAACCTGACACCTTCGGGCTTATATTAGTGATGTCGCCTTGTAGGTAGGCATTGTCGGTAGATTCAAAGTATTGGCCATAGCCATACCAATATCCGGCGCCAGCTAGACCTAATGACAGCATGATCGCAGTAGCAATAAGCGGGGCTTTTTTACGTTTTTTTGTGCTTACTGATTGCGAAGCGTTGTTGTTCTCTGTCATTTTTTATTTCTCATTTTGTTTTTATTTAGATGTAACGAATTGTAAATGAATTCGATTGATTGATAAGATAGGAAAAAAGGGAAACACTATTGCAATAATCTTACTAATAGGGCTTTGGGAGAAGTACGATGGACTTAAATGCTGTGACTGTTTTTACACAAGTTGTTGATTGTGGGAGTTTCACGCAAGCGGCTGAAGCATTGAACATGACCAAGTCGACCGTCAGCCGAAAGCTAGACGAGCTGGAGCAGCACCTAGGTGTGAGGTTGATCACTCGTTCGACACGAAGTTTAGTTTTAACGCCAGAGGGTGAGCGCTTTTATCAGTCGAGCATGCAGATGCAAGAGATCATGAACCAAGCTGAGTTAGAGGTTTCTGCCAATCAGGATTTGATCCGAGGGCAGTTGAATGTTGTGTTGCCTGTCGAATTGGGACATCAAGTATTAGCCACATACATCCACAGTTTCCTAAAAGAGCACCCAAACGTGACTTTGAACTTAGAACTGTCGAATCGAGAAGTCGACATCATTGCAGAGGGGATCGATCTTTACGCACAAATTGGTGAGCTAGTGGACTCGAGCTTGGTTTCTCGCTACCTCACAACATCGAAGCGTGTATTGGTAGCCAGCCCTGAGTATTTAGAACAGTTCGGTGAAATCTCTTCACCCGATGACCTTAAGCCTCCATTTAGGATGATTGAGGTGGTGAACAAGGCGGCACGTCTACCTAAGTGGCATTTGCAATTAGAAGGCGGAGAGTCGATTTTGATCGATCTGCCGTGTCAGTTACGGGTGAATACCATCACGGCATGCCTAACAGCGTGTGTGGATGGGCTCGGCTTGGCGGTGCTTCCTGAATTCATTTGTCGCGAACATTTCAAGACAGGTAAGCTGATTCGTTTGTTACCTGAATATGAGATGCCAGAAGTTTCAGTAAGCCTAGTGTATGCAGACAGGCAGTTGATGCCGAAACGTAAAAAGGTCTTTATCGACTATCTACTGACTGCCTTTCAAAATAGGAAGCAAAAGTAACGGGGAAAACCTTAGCGGTTAAGTGCTTAAGCTTCCTATTATTCGTTTTGTCTAA
The DNA here is from genome assembly GCF_020806305.2 of Vibrio sp. F13. NCBI lineage: Bacteria > Pseudomonadati > Pseudomonadota > Gammaproteobacteria > Vibrionales > Vibrionaceae > Vibrio > Vibrio sp. F13. The sequence continues at coordinate 1,194,363 of NZ_CP170176.1, forward strand.
ACCGTATCGAAGCTAACTATGATTGGGCTGCCAGTCGACGACTTGTCCATTCGCTAATATAGCTTTGACCGATAGGGCAGCAATATCGATACCGTTGTGACGAAATGACTTGTCGGAGAAGTTCGCTATGATTTTACTCCCGTCACTGAACTCAGTTTGTTGAACGTCTCCGCTTTTGTCTAACCAGTCGAAATCGACCAACTGTTTATCCCATAACTGCTCGTGCATCGGTTCAAAGCCATCTTGATAGTGTTTCAATGCTTTGATTCTCGTGCTTGAACTTGATAAAGCTTCATCTCTGGTCAAGTGAACCATCGCTGGCGTGTTGTACAGCATGGCGGTTAAGTCACGTTCTGCTTGTACATTAGTGAACTTAAGGCTGTCTGAATGCCAATGGTGCGTATTGATCACTTCATCCTGGAAAACGGCTTGGTATAACGGAATTCGGTATTGAGGCGAAAACAGTAGCGATTTGTAGGGCTCTTTAACCTCGGCGGGTTTAAAGAAGAAGTCAGGCTTGTGGTCTGGGTACCAACGACCTAAGTAATAGGGAGATTGGTGGTTCTCTTTCATGTCTTTGTCTGTCCAACCAAAACCAACCGTTTCTAAGCCGTGCGCAAACGCGATGCCTTTTGTTGTTAGGCTGTTGCCGTCTTCAGATCCTAATACTAACGATGGTTGCTCGCTAAGCCACTGCATTCGGTTGTTGAAGGCAGAAAGCATATCCGATTCGTTTGTATCGCCATCGCCATCGCTGTAGCTATGACTCTTGCTATGACTGTCTATAGAGCCGCTGTAATCCTCACGTGCCATGGCGGTTGCATCAACATCTAAGAACAAGCTGTTGAAGTTGCCGAATTTCATAATGTCTTGAGCGCGCTGCTTTACGTAATCTAAATGGCAATTCGGATTGAGGTAGAATCCGTTACCTCGAAACCCTTTTTTTAGGCTGCCATCCGTTAGTTCAATGGCACAACTCTCACGCATCGGCTCTGGTAATTGAGCGGTTAGCCAGTTGTCGTTCAGCTTCGCAGGAATGGCTGTGTTGTAGGAGTCATAGGTGCCGACCAGATATCCTGACTGTTTTGCCAGACCCACAGCGTTAGGTTGATAGAATGCTGGCATCCAATTATCGAATCCGAGCCACAGTTTGTTTAAGCCTGCCTTATTTAGATTGGTTACCATGTCTGAAGACAACGCTTGTCCCCAAGTGTCTGACGAGTTTAGGTAGGGGGAGGCGTGTTCAACCAACCAATTTTTCTTATTCTGCGCTGCCACGTATTGAGCTTTAATCGTGTTATTTTCGAGTGTCGGATTACCGATTGGAAATAACACCTGCAACGACTGGCTAATAGAGTCCAACAATAACTGTTTGTGGTACTGACTGAACCAATCTTTACCCTTGGAGAGTGATGAAAGCTCTCTTTTTGCTTCCTTGGAAACGTTGAGTTTAGAGCCTTTTAGATACCAAGCTTTCAATCCCCACCAGTCACTCACATCTTGGACGCTTAATGGATCTTTGCCAAACAAATAAACGTGGCTCGCACCGATTAACTGACTCACATCTGGATTGCGCTTTTGCTTTGCTACAAGTGTTTCAGACTGGTTATTATTGATGCGCGAATCTCGGTATTGTTTGGCACCATCTAACCACGAGTCTCCGAGGGTGATACGAACAATAAAAGGCTGTGACTGATTGAGCATCGTAAATTGGTGTGATGCCTTCATATCAATTTTGGTCTTTGTATTTGAGGAAGCATTAGAGGATGCATCTGAAAAGAGCAGTTGATTGTTGGTTGCATTAATCATCTGATAGCTAATGAAGTGGTCGTTCTGTTGTGCTGTCCAAAAAGGCATCTTTAGGTCTTGAGTGGTGTTGCTTCCAGAATGGTTGTCGACTAGATAACTACCCCAAAGCTTGTTATTTGTAGGTACACGCATGCCTTCGCTAAAAGGAAGAAATAGGGTCTGAGTTTGTTTTTCTGCAAGATCAAACCACGCCAACTCTACGGGCTGGTTACGTTTCACCTGTATATTTGAAGGGAAGCTGAACTGAAAAGTGAGTTGATCTTGATTTAGTTCCGCCTCAACGTTTATCCTACTAGGTACTAAGGTCCAAGTTGCGGCCTTTGCTGAGTTAGTTTTATCGGAAAGACCAATGACTAGATTCGTCACTTTCTGTGGTTGGCTATCAACGGTGAGAGCGCCGCTGTTAACGCTTAAGCCGTTCCAATCTATCTCTAAGGTATTCGATGAAATAGAGACTGTATTGCTGGTAGTGGTGTTAGAGCTAACGCTGCTATTACTGGTGAGCGTTATTTGGCTCGCTTGTGCATTGGATGAAAACAGACAAGCTGTTGTTAAAGCTACAATGGCACAAGTAGAAAGACTGAGTGGGTGACGTACGCTGAGCATATCTAGATTCCGTAAAGGGTAAGTACGGTCATTACACCCAAGTAGCGTTAGTGCTTTGTCACCTATATGTCTCTATTTTCTGCATTACTTAGTTTCTAATCTTCTTCTGAAAGCATTCCATTAGAAAGGCACCGCGACACGCTGCACATATTGGACTTCAATCGCGCCTTGGTATTCAAACATTTCAACCGAGGCACTCAAATGTTTGGCATTAGTCCCTAGCGGGCTTTCTGTGGGAACGGGTGCTTGCGCTGTCTTGATTGGCACTTTGTAGCCTAACAGGTTGTAGTTCTCATCGAACCATTGCCAACTCACATTGGCGTTAGGGCAGTTGTCGATCACCTTCGGTGGCGTGATCACGATATGTGGTTCGCTGAGTTTACTTTCGAGTGTTAACCATCGCTTGCTGTTGTCTAAAGCGACAACAATAGGATAGTGGTTTGAACCTATCTTTAGTTGATAAACACCAGGTTCGGGTTTGATAAACATTTCACTGGTCTCAATCTCTTGATACTCATTGTTAGAAGCGAGTTGTCCATCGAGAAGGATTTTACCTCTTGGGGAGACCAGAGAGATAGGTTGTGTTTGGATTTTCATGTCTTCACTGAGTTGTTCTGCAGCGACTTTGATTTGATAACCTTGCGATGACAGGCCGTAACGTCGAATGAAGCTAACTTGAATGTGATGTTTCGTTTCAGTGTCTTGTCTTAGTGAAGTTCCGCATTGAGTTTGGCTCAATATCTCTTGTTTCACAGGCAGCCAAAGCTCACTATCGAGTGTTTGTTGATCGAGTGCGATTTGAAGCTCTTGCCACGCGACTTGAGGTTGTTCATCAAGCAGAGATTGATACGTATGTTGCAATGGTGTGTTGGTAAACCAAGCGGCGTGACACGCAAACGGCAAAGCGCAGATCAATGCGATTAACGAAGTGACTCTCATTATGATTCCCCAGCTAAGCGGTAACCAACGCCGCGATGTGTTTCGATCTTTAGGGTTGGCAGCTTCTGGCGCAAGCGTAGGATGTGATTATCCACGGTTCGGGTACTTGGAAAGGCTTGATAACCCCAAATCTTATTGAGTAACTCATCACGATGAAACACACGACTTTGGTTCTGAACAAACAAGACCAATAACTGGAACTCTTTAGGTTTTAACGTGATCGGGCTTTCATCCAAATAAGCGATTCGTTCAGACAAGCGGACTTCAATGTTGGCGTAATTTAGTTGGCTCACCCCTAACGGACGAAGTTGGGTAATGACTCGAGCAAGCAACTCCTCGTTTGAGAAAGGTTTAGTGACGTAATCTTTGGCACCTGCCATTAAGCCTTCTACGCGTTGCTGGACTTCCACTTTAGCCGTTAACACAATCACAGGAAGCGCTTTGAGGAGTAGCCAATTCGGCAGGTGTCGCAAGCTGTCACCGTCTTCGAGTTGTCGATCCAGTATCACTAGATCGGCGCGGAACCATTGCTTACTGGCACTCTCTGAACCCTTCGCCCAAAGGCATGGGTAACCATTGGACTCAAAGAAGCTGACGAGGCCTTGTCCAAGTAGATGGTCGTCTTCAATCAGCAGTAGGGTGTTCATAAGCTATTTCCAAAATACATCGGGTTGGGTTACGAAGAATAATGAGACGGCCATTCGCTTGTTTCATCAAGTGTTCGACAATAGTCAGGCCAATGCCCATGTTGTCTTGTCTGTGATTGATATTCGGTGTTGCTCGAGATACAAACCGTTGCAGAAAAGAAGGGAAGTGACCTTCGTCTTGCACCTCAATCCTGAGCTTATCAGCGAGTTCTACCTTGACCAAAACCTCACCTATACCGTGCTGTTTAGCGTTCTTAATCAAGTTATCTAAGCAGATGGTTAGCCAGTAATACGGTAGGTTAAGTTCAGCATCACTTGAATCACATTGATACTCGATATTGTGCTTCTCACATACATGATCGAGCCACTCTTCTAAGGATGCGTTCTGCTTTAATAAAGGCTCCGACTGATCCGCATTTAGATACACTTTACTGTTTTCAGTGAGCTGAGAGAGCCTTTGATAGTCGGATATTAAACGCCAAACCGCATTTTGAGTTTCATCAGAAAAGTCATCGTAGCGATTTCTAAACATCTCGACGGTTAAGCCTAGGCTAGTAATGGGCGTGCGCAGTTCATGAGTAAGAAGCTGTAAAATGAACTGCCTCTCTTTTCGTTGTTTTGTTCTTAGGTATAAGACTCTACCGAGTCCGGAAAGCAACGTTAACAGCAATGTAAAGATCAACGTTTTCATGATCAGATTGTCATTGCTAGGCTCGCTTAAGCACACGTTGCTGTAACGAAAAGTACAGGTTTCACCCGTCAAAGATACCTCTTGCCGCTCTGCAATAGGTTGCCAAATATTTAAGGGAATGGCTTTCCAGCCTTGTTCGCCACTTAACCAAAGCACATCGTCCTGTTGCCAAGCTCGGTATCCACTGAGCAGTGCTTCTCTGCCTTGTGCACTTAGGTTTTCTAGCTTGTTATATAAAGGGTGCTGAGGGTTGGTAAGACTCAGAAATGGGCGTATCTGCTCGGTCACATCTGGGTAAGCGGCTAAATAACGATCAGCAAAACTGCCACCTGCAGGGTGTCGTTTGGAGTGTGCTGCAAACCAAATGGAATCCAATGCTTGTTGCTGACACAAAGCGAGCTCAAACTCGATGGCGTCATCTAATGAAGGGTTATTGCTTTCAATCGCTCGGCAGTGATCTTGTATTGACGCTAACGCTGCGATGTCGTCCCAACTGAATTGGTTGAAATCAGGATAGCGGCTACGTTCATGAAGCAGAACTTTCGGATACTGAGCCAACTCTTGTTGAGATACTAGGATTGGGGATGATTGCCAGCTCAGTTGATACAGGGTTTGCCACTTGTCTTGCAAACTTTGGGCATTGGCTAGAGCTGGGAGCCAAAAGATCAAGCCAAGGGCTAAGGTAAACCTGCGCATCCAATCATTCTCGTTAAAAGTCGTGGGGCGAGTCTAAAGAGTTTTGGACGTGATTTGTAACCTGAATGTCAACAAGTGTTCCTTTAACAACAAATTGTCGAGTGGGTCATGTTTTAAAATAATAAACTAAAAATACAGTAAGTATCATTTGGATGGATTAAACTAGATAATTGTGTACTTATTGTCATTGTTGGGCGGATGGAGGGGACTATACTGGGCTCATACCTAATCAGAGGAACCACCATGAAAACACTCATTAAATCAGTATTGGCACTTAGTATCTTAACAGCTGGCTCGGCTCAGGCATTCGAATTAACGAGTAATGATATTCAAGAAGGTCACCCAATGGCGAAGACGTTTGAATATTCAAGTTGGGGCTGTGATGGCGAGAACTTGTCACCGCAGTTGATGTGGAAAGATGCTCCAGCAGGAACCAAAAGCTTTGCAATCACGGCTTATGATCCAGATGCTCCGACTGAAAGTGGTTTCTGGCACTGGGTCGCGTTTGATATTCCAGCAACAGTGAGCGAGCTACCTCGCGGTGTCGATATCTCTAAAGTGGGTGGCAAAGAAGGCCGTATCGATTATGGAACGGTAGGTTTCGGTGGTGCTTGTCCTCCAGAAAAAGATGGTATGCACCGTTATCAATTCACGGTTTGGGCATTGCCAACGGATAAGCTCAACCTAGACGAAAACACGCCGTCGGCAGTGGTTGGATTCACGTTGAACAGCATGGCTTTAGACAAAGCGAAACTGACTACAACTTACACACGTTAATAGCTGATATACGCCAATAATTTGTATACGTTAATAACTTTATACACGTTAGTAATTGACACAAGCTAATAAAGCGACCAGTTATTGATGCGAAAGCTGGTCGTTGATAATAAGTAAACAAGGGAGATGAAATGAATCATCAATATCAAGTGACGATCTTTCGTGCAGAGCAGTTACAAAAATTGCGTAATGTGAGGATTCTATCTCCTAGTATCATTCAGATCATTACAGGCAGTAAGCGCCTGTTTTGGAAAGATTCAGCGGCAGAACTTTCACATTCTGAGCTGTTGTTGTGTGAGGCATCAGCTTCACTAAGTTTTGAGAACATGCCCCACAAAGGGCGCTTCTTATCACGAGTGTTCAGCTTTCAATTCCAACCTTCTCAGGCGATGCTTGATTTAAGTGAGGATCGAGCAAATGAACTGGATTTACCCACCGTAGAGGCAGATCGAAGTTTGCAAGATTCTCTCAATGCGTTGTTTTCGTTTGATCGTCAGAGCATGAGTGAACAAACCCAACAATTTTGGTTGCAGGGTTTGTATCAGCAATTAGCCGAGAAGGGCGTACTGCATCGATTGTTTATTAGCTCAAACGTCTCGTTTAGCCAGAAACTCAGCCACTACCTTTCGCATTCACCGGACGAGAAACATCCGTTAGAGTCGGTAGCAGAGCGCTTTGCGATGAGCCGCGCCACGCTTATCCGTAAATTGAAACTTGAAGGCATGCAATATCGTGAGGTACTGGCTGAAGTTCGCTTGAGTCATGCGCTTTATCTGATGCAAAACGGGCAGCAGAATGTGGCGATGTTGGCTCAGTCTTGCGGTTACCAATCGGAAGGGCGTTTTAGCCAGCGCTTTAAAGGGAAGTTTGGTTTGTCGCCAAGTGAATACATCAAAACCGTCGTCAGCAATACAGTCGCGAGCAATAAAGTCGCGACACCATAATCATTCTGTTTGGCCTAAACGCTCACTTTTTTATCTCGTGCTGCCAGTGCTGCGAAAATCGTGCACGCAAAGGCAACAGATGCGATCAGCAGAATAGGAACACTCCAAGAATCTGTCTGAGCATGAAGCTTACCCACCAATGTTGGACCAGTGGCAGCCAACGCATAACCGATTCCCTGAGCCATACCCGACAGCGATGCGGCTTGGCTGCTATTCGATGTTCTCAGGCCAACAAAAGAGAGCGCAATAATAAACGTCGAGCAGTTGGCTAATCCAAACAGTCCTACCCAAAAGATCGCAAACTCAGGCAAATACAGCAGCCCAATCAATCCAATAAATACACTCGAAGTACAAAGCGTAATGAGCCATTGTTGGTTATCGCTTTTACCTAAGAACGGCAGTAACAGTAATCCCGGAACCATAGTCGAAAATTGTAGAAATCCGTAGATATAACCCGCATCGATTTCGCTGTAGCCAAGGTCGTTCAAGATCTGTGGAAGCCAGCCTGCCAAAGAGTAGAAGGTAAATGAGTTAAGCCCAAGAGCTAGTGTCACTTGCCATGCAATGCCACTCTTGATCATCTTCTTCATCGGAATCGGCTTTTCTTGATGCTTGTTATTGGTAGATGAAGAAGAGCGCTTTTTGATTTTAGGCAACCAGATCATCAAAGCTAATATTGGGAATATTAGGTTCATTAACAGTGCTAATTGCCAACCCGTGATCGTAAATAAGGTTAGATTTGAAAACGGCACCATCAAACTTGAGCCTAACGTCGAACCGATGCCCATCGTAAAAATGTACAAAGAAGTAACGGTCGCAATACGAGTAGGGAAGCTAATTTTCACTACAACGGGCAACAACACGTTACCAATCGCGATACCAAGCCCAATCATTACTGTGCCGATGTATAACGTCGGAATTGCTCCAAAAGAGCGCAGTGTAATCCCCGAAGTGATCAAAACTAAGCCTAAGAGTAGGCTAGGCTCTAGCCCAATTCGTTGGGATATCTTAGTGACTAATGGTGAAAATAAGGCAAAAGTCAACAGTGGCAAAGCTGTTAAGAAGCCAGCAGCCGACGACGTAAGGTTGAGGCCTTCCATAACCTGAGAAAGCACAGGAGCCAAGCTCGTAAAAGGCCCACGAAGGTTAAGTGCTAGGAATAGAATCCCTAACATGACGAAAATGCTATTACGAAGAGAGGCGCTCATAGGTTGTTCTACTGTTTGCTTATGAGAAGAAAAGCTAGCCTACAGGTCATTGAATGATTACACAAATACCGTTTAAATAGGTTTACTAATGACTGAACCAGCGTCGCGCGCGCTTTACCAAAAAAGGTAATCCATGACCATATTGAATATCCATAAACTCATCTCAGATTTCCCATTACTTCAACAATTGATTGCATTGGAAGAAGTGGTTTGGTTTAACCCAAATGTGACGACTCTGGAGCGCGGTTTGCCTTATGTGGGTTTAGGCGAACAAGATATTCATGATGCGAGTTTGAGGTTACAAAGGTTTGCCCCTTATCTGGTGAAGGCATTCCCTGAAACTCATGTGACGAATGGCATCATCGAATCTGAGCTTATCGATATCCCTGCAATGAAGTTAGCATTAGAAGCTCATTATCAGCAGCCAATAAAAGGGCGTTTGATGATGAAGAAAGACAGCCATTTACCGATTTCAGGTTCAATCAAAGCGCGCGGTGGTATCTATGAAGTACTAACGCATGCCGAGAAGCTTGCGATTGAAGCGGGGTTACTGTGTGAGAGCGATGACTACAGTAAGTTGCTCGAACCTGAATTTCGTGACTTCTTCCAACAATACAGCATTGCGGTAGGTTCAACGGGTAACCTAGGAATGTCGATTGGTATCATGAGTGCCAAGCTAGGTTTTACAGTGTCCGTTCATATGTCAGCAGACGCGAGAGCTTGGAAGAAAAGTAAACTGCGAGAGCACGGTGTTAACGTGGTCGAGTATCAACAAGACTATGGCGTTGCGGTGGAACAAGGGCGTAAAGAAGCGGAGCAAGACCCGCGTTGTTTTTTCATTGATGATGAAAACTCGCAAACCCTGTTCCTTGGTTATTCTGTGGCTGGAGAAAGGCTCAAGAAGCAATTCGAGCAACAGGGGATTGTGGTTAATGAACAGCATCCTTTGTTTGTTTACTTGCCTTGTGGTGTGGGTGGCGGCCCCGGTGGTGTTGCATTTGGATTGAAGATGGCTTTTGGTGATCACGTGCACTGTATTTTTGCTGAGCCAACCCATTCGCCTTGTATGTTGCTCGGTGTTCATACGGGATTGCATGATGAGATTGCGGTGCAAGATCTTGGTATCGACAACTTAACAGCTGCGGATGGTTTGGCGGTTGGACGGGCATCTGGCTTTGTGGGTCGCGCGATGGAGCGCTTGCTTGATGGTTATTACACATTAACCGATGAACGTATGTACCAATTGCTAGGCGAACTGAACCAAGTGGAGGGTATTCAACTTGAACCTTCAGCATTAGCGGGTATGCCAGGTGTGATTCATGTTGAGCAGAATAGAGAATATCTTGATCGCCTAAAAATTGATGAGTCGACGCTAGCGAATGCAACGCATCTTGTGTGGGCGACTGGCGGAGGCATGGTGCCACCACAAGAAATGGCAGCTTACTTAGCGAAGTCATCGGTTTAACCCTAAAGATTTTATAGGCTAAGATTTTTTAAAATATATGCTGTTAAAAAGATCAGCGGTTAAAAAGGTAAGTCATGATAGAAGAGTGTTGTTTATCGGTTGAACGCACTCTTTTTTACTCCGAAATCCTGTTGTTATTCAAACAATAACTTGCGCAGATCGTTATCCAAAACACATATTTTATAAATTAAGCTTCTTAGATGTTCTAACTATCAGTTAGGTTGAGTGGCATTCAACTTGATAGGGATTTAGCAATGCAAACGGATAAAGTGATGCAGACAAGACATATAAACACACCAGAAAAATTACTACAGCGTTTAGATGCGATTGGGGAGTCTTTGGAAGCATCGGGTAAGGCTCATGCTTTACTGGGATTGGGCTCAGTAGGTATTGAAACAGAACGACTTGATCAGTATTCAGATGTCGATTTTTTCGCAATAGTGCAAACAGGGCACAAGCAGTATTTCTTAGACAGTTTGCATTGGCTATCTGATATTCACTCAATCGACTACGCAGTGAGAAATACCGTCGATGGCTATAAAGTTCTGTACGCTGACGGAATCTTTTGTGAGTTTGCAGTGTTTGAACCCCACGAGTTAGCGCACATTCCGTTTGCTGAAGGGCGTATTGTTTGGCAGCAACATGAATTTGATACACAGTGTTGTGTTTCACCAATAAAAGGGGAGACAGACACTAATTCCCAAGATTGGATCATTGGTGAGGCTCTAACCAATCTTTATGTGGGTATGTCTCGTTATAACCGAGGCGAAAAGCTGTCGGGCAGTCGGTTCGTTCAATCTTACGCACTCGATCGTTTGATCGATCTTGTGGATCAAACTGAACAGTCTGAGCCTGAATTCGTTGATGAATTTATGTCGGATAGAAGGCTAGAAGCACGCTTCCCTAAGTTTGCCCAATTGCTACCAACCTTTACCCAAGGCTACGAGCGCACCGCTGAATCGGCACTTGCCCAACTAGCATTCCTCAACACCCACTTCGCAGTCAACCAAGCCATGTGTGACCGAATCTCTGAACTGTGTTCCAGTAAAGATTAAGCTTATAGCGTGTGAATCCTCAAGCCTAACTGACACCACCTTTCAGATGATAAGCGGCGGGCAACCTAATTGAGCTCTCGAATTATTATTCTTAAGCACTAAACCCGTACGCTTTGGTTTACTCTTCAAGACCGTGACTGTTCGTGTTTACTCCGCTTATCACTGGATGTCGTCAGCCAAATAAAATACAATCGAACAATGTTTTATTAATTCGTGCTTTATCATTATGATGAGAAAATTACTCATATTCATCGTTAGCCTGTTCTTCTTAACAGCCTGTTCTTCAACGAGTAATCATCAGCTAGACGACGAGACATTGAGCAACGAAGACGCTATGTCGAAAAGTATAGAGGGAGAGAGTAATCTCGAGACTTCAAAGGATACAAACGCTGAGACCAGCGTTGATTCTTCCCATGATTCAATCGTTAATCATCAACCACTCACTAACCTTGATTCAAATAAAGACACGATAGCTCACGCCAATGCAGAGCCAGAATCAGTGGAGCCTTCTCAAATAGAAGCGACAGAAACAACTGAAAGCGATGCTAAGAGTGGCGGTGAAAAAGGCATCGGAAGCTATTTTATTCGTCATAATAAACCGACTAAGACGGTGATTAAATCACTAGAGGGCGTGACAGATGCATTGAACGTCATGACGTTTGGGATATTTGCCACCGGTAACGGTTAAATCGTTAACTTAGAACCACAACCTAATAGATAGAATGAAACGTGAAGGCGAGCCAGATGGTTCGCCTTTTTTGATCTTCTAAATCTGGCCACCGTTCTTCCTAAGAATCGTGCTCACTTATCTGAGCGCTGAGTCAGGCGACGGTTAACGTAAATAGGAAATTATTCGTTCTGGAAGGGACTCGCCGAATTTACCCTGTTTGACTTGTTATATGCATCAAGGGTTCTAATACTCATCCCAAAGTAAGCAATGAAATCTAATCTTACAAAGACAAGCCTTATATTCACTTATGAGCATAGTAAGATGTTTGCTGTTAAGTAGGTTTGGGTTTAGTTATCAATATTCTAGGGAAGAAAAATGAAGAATAAGAGTGTGTTTTTAAGTGCCGCATTGGTGATGTTGTCAGCTCATGCAAATGCATCAGACGTGAACCATGAGTCTGTATCAGATGGTGTTATCGCAGAACAAAGAGCAAAGCTTTCTGAAAATACCCAAGGACAAGGTTTTGGACCGCAAGCTCCACGAGATTTGGGTTCATTAGAAGGTAAAAATACTAGGCTGTTCTCGGATGCCCCTGATTCAACAGCGATGAACTTATGTAATATTCACTTCCATAAAAATGCTGAGCATAAAGGTGGAGAGTTTACTCAATACGCTGGTAACGGTGATGGTAAGGGATTCCAGAGTGGCTTTAAATACACAGGCAAGCTGAGTTCTGCTGAGCTGAAACCATTTGAGGGCAAGGTTTGTCCGAGCGAGCATGGTTCTTTGCATTCGGGTGACACCATTGAAGTTCACTATGTTTATTCAACGGCGCAAGTTGAACCGGGTGAAACACTGGGTGCTTGTTTTAACGATGCGATTACCAACCCGCAACTGCGTGTAGAAACCCAAGTTTACGTATTAGTGAATGACGACAAAGCACCCGACTTTGAAGCGCTCGCTAAACATTCAAAAGTGAACGGCTTACACCAAGCACCAAACATCCCACAAGATACGGGCTCAGCGATCCAATACGCAGGCTCTACAACGGGTCCTGGTTATAATGAGCAAGGTTCACCTTTCCAAGTAACATGGAGCGTTAGACCACAAGTCGCGAAAGTAAATATCGCGACAGTAGGTAGCTGGTGTGAAGGCAATGACTTTAACGAAGATCACGCCCACGGTGTGAGAAATTTGGTGGTTAACCCTGAGTTGTTATCACCCATTCGTAACGACTAAACGATTCTGGCGAACAAAATGATTAAACCGATGGGTTCGCCTTTTTAGTTGGATATAAATGCCATCGTTTAAACAGAGACTTGTTTGTTAGTCACAATGGTGCAATTATTTAACGAGTGATATTACTCAGATGCATGTCTTATGATGACTATCGAACAACAGCTTTCTCGGCTGGATCTAAACTTATTGGTGTCGTTAAGTGTTTTAATCAAAGAGAGGAACGTAACGCGAGCTAACGCCAACAGATGAACAGGATGTGGTTCGAATGAACCGAGACACCTACTACTCAATGGCAGTAATTAATGTATCAAAGGGGGCGACCGTCACGTTACCTGAGATCCCTGAAGGCAAGTACATGTCGATGGAAGTGATTACTGAAGATCACCGCATTCAGCCAATGCAATACGGTTCAGGTACGTTTGATCTTTCTACTCATAGTGGAGACCACGTGTATGTCATCGTTCGTACTGATGCGACGTTCACCAAAGATGAAGTTCATAAAATCCAAGATCAGATGAGCATTGATGCAAAAGCAGACGGCAAATTTATGGCAATGCAAGTGGATGAGAAATCATTCGATGAGGTAGAGAAAAACCTTAAAATGGAAATGCCGAAACTACTGAAACGCGATGGTGCTCAGGCGACGTTTGGTATGTTTACCAGCCCTGAAGATGCTTCAAAAGAGATGTTTACCAAAGAGAAGTACGCAGTGGGTGCGGCTATCGGTTGGGGTGGCGCGCAGTTAGATGACAATATTTACGAAGTCTCTGGTAACTTCCCAGCAGACACTTGTCATCAGGCAACCTTTGATGATCCTAAGAACCAAGCGTTTTGGTCGGTAACGGTCTACAACAAGCAAGGTTTCATGTTTGGTGAAGTGGCGAACGTAAGCTCAAACACGGCTGAGAAAAATGCAGACGGCACTTACACCGTAAGCTTTGGTTGTGGTGATGATGCAGTAAACAACATCAAAACAGAAAACGATTCTGGTGTGTTTAACTTAGCTTTCCGTCATTACATTCCAAGCCAAAAAGTACGTGATGGATTCCGAGTGCTTCCTTACGTGAAAGCAGTGAACTAATGTTGCGATAGTCGTACAACGATTATAGATGCGCGTTATTACCAAATGGCAATAACGCGCTTTTTTATGGATTCTATTTCATTTCTTGCTTTCTTAAGTGTAGAAACACAAAGGGCGACTCAAAAATGGTCTAACTTTGATTATACGCAGCGAGCCTCAGTTCAAATAAATCAATTAAACCTTCTTCCATCGATACTTTCAGTTGCACCACGCATTTGATCGAATTTAAACCCGCTGACACCTTATGTGATAACGCTTCCAGTTATCTTTTCAGCCTCTAAAGGGAACAAATACCACAACCAGCGTTATAAAAAGCGATAGCCGTGGAGTGTTATGAGTCCTATTTGAGGTGTATAGTTATAGGTAATTCATTGGGTTATTGAATATTTAAGTTATCAAAAGATGCGGATGTCATGAAGAAAAACGGATTTACTTTAATGGAATTAATCATCGTGATCGTGATACTCGGAGTATTAGCGGTAACGGCTGCTCCAAGATTCCTTGGTATTCAGGAATCAGCGAGAGAAACGGTACTTGAAGGTGTTGCGGGTGCGATGGAAGGCGTGATCACGCAAGTGACTTCTAAAGCTATTATCGCAGGGCTTGATCCTGACGCAACAAACCCAGGTGACCAAAGTAACTATGTGATTGACTTTGGTATTGGTAGCGTTGAAGTTGATTGGGGTACGCTATGCCCTGAAAGTCAAGGAGAGTCCGGTGATAAACCATTAAAAATGCTCGATTTCCTTACCTTGTCAGATGATGACAGCTTAACGTCTGATTTCGGTAACCGACATACTGTAGTTGGTTACGATTACGATTTTACCCAAGCTGAACTAGATAGTACGAACATAACGGACGCGGATCTAGAGACGCGCCAAGGTTGCTTTGTTCTTTATGACTCTTTTGGCCGAACAAATGGCAGCCAATGTCCTGATGAAGGATGTGAGTGTACAGTCCGTATTGTTAACAACAATTGTTAAACCGCACTCTTTAACTGATTGATAGAAATTCAATAAAAAAGCGCGTTATTGCCGAGTAGCAATAACGCGCTTTTTTGTATTAGCTTGATGCTCTGTCTTAGTTTGCCAATGGAGCACTTGCTGGTGGCAAGTCACGCTTCCTAATCACGTATCGTAAGCGAATTAACATCAACGTCGCTGAAACGCTCAAGCCCGTTAGGATACCAATCCAAAAGCCTTCTTCACCCATTGCTGGAACAATGTGGTCTGTTAAGCCCAACACCATACCCAGTGGTAACGCTAAGCCCCAGTATGAAGCGATAGCTAAGATCATCGGGATCTTGGTATCTTTATAGCCACGCAGAGCACCATTTGCAGAGGTTTGCAGAGCATCACTGAATTGGTACATAGCGGTAAAGGTCAATAACACTGCCGCTGTTGCACTGATTACTGGGTCAGTGGTGTAAAGCCTAATGATTAATTCAGGGAACAGCAAGAACATCGCAACCGAAAGCAATGAAATTAACGCTGCAACCAAGATACCGACTTTGCTGCGCTCAATCGCTCCGAGTTCGTCTTTTTCACCCAAAGCGTGTCCAACACGAATCGTAATGCCAAACGAGATACTCATCGGGATCACATAAGTTAGGCTCGATATATTGAGAGCGATTTGCGCCGCTGCCACATTCTCGGCACCAATACGGCCGATCATCAATGCGATAACCGCAAAGATACTGCCACACACCGCGATGTTCATCCCGATAGGTAAACCTAACCTTAGAAGGTGAAGCATCTCTTTTGCTTTTGGCTTCGCATCTGAAAAGTTGATGATGGTCTTGTAATGGTGATGACCTTTAATGTAGGAATACAACATTCCCGACATTAACCAGTACACCAAGCTTGTCGCCCAACCACAACCTACAGCGCCCATTTCAGGGAAGCCAAACTTACCGTAGATAAGCACGTAGTTGACCGGAATATTTACCAACAAACCAACCACAGAAATGATCATTGGCACTTTGGTGTTGTTCATACCTTCACAGAAGCCATTCAAGGTATAAAACAGGGCAATACCCGGAACACCAAAGGCCAGGGCAAAAGCATAGTCGCTACCAATGGGAATGATCTCAGCGGCAACCCCAATCCATTCTAAGATCGGTTTCGCACTCACTAAGTAAGCGATGAGTAATACGCTAGCAATTAATGCCAACCAAACCATTTGGAAGAATTCAACAGAGATACTTTGGAAATCACGTGCGCCGCGGTGGTAAGCGACTACAGGCGTTAAAGCCATAATCACGCCACGTAGTAGCAGTAATACAGGAATCCAAAGGCTGGTGCCGAGCGCAATAGCGGCAAGATCGGCAGGACTTACTTGGCCAGCCATTGTCGTATCGACAAACCCCATCGCTTGGGTCGCTATTTGAGTCAAAATGATTGGAATCGAAAGATGCATAAGCGCACCCGATTCACGAGTAAAAGGACGAAGTTTCGTTAGCATGGAAGTTCACAACACCAATATAAATACACGAATGATGGCAGGATGGCCGGTGTGCATTTTAGGATGTGCCCCGTTGGGCGGGCGACAATATAAACACCTTACCGTATAGGGTCAAGCATTGGATTTATTGAGTTCAAGTTGCTCTGATATATACCGCCACGTCTTAGCTTCAAATCTAGTGCTGGATAACTCTCCTATTGCCACAATGCCAGCAGAAACACAAATAACCCAATTCCAAGCGTGACTTTTAAAAGTAAGCCAAGAGGGGCTCCACCTTTTGGCGCTTTATTGCAACATCCCATAATCGTTTCCTAGTTATATTGAGCTCGTGAGTTGACCTTAAACCTTCCCCTTACAGTAAGGTCAATAAGTTTATAAAACTTAACCAAATTAACCTTTCTTATCGTGTTGGATTCGTTAAGATAAATCCAAAGTCTGCGATTAGAAGTGTGAGGATAATGTGTTGATAGAAAAGTGGTTAGAGATCGATGGTGATCAGCTTTATTGCTTGTCGACTGATATCAAAGAGTCTCAGGAAACACTGGTGTTGATTCATGGGTTGGGTGAGTCGCATTTATGTTTTGCCGATGTGTTTGACTGGCTACCGAATTACAACTTAGTCATGTTCGACCTGTGTGGTTATGGCTATTCTCCTGCTTCGAATATATCCCACTCAACAGAAACTCAAGCAAATCGAATATTGAAAGCACTCGACTTATTGAGCATCCATGGTTGCTTTCTACTTGGGCACTCTTGGGGAGGCGATACATCGACGTTGATTTGTGAATACGACACGAGAGGCATCGTGCGTGGTTTCATTAATGCTGAAGGCGGACTGCACGAAGAAAGCATCATCCTATCCCAGATTATTACAGATACATATTCTGAACTAAGCACTGACGAGTTTGCGAACTGGGTGAAAGGAGAAGGTTTCTCAAAACGTTTTCCCATGGCTTGGGGACACGGAGCAGGTGTTAAGTATCTTTCGTCAGTTAGAAGATGTGAGCCAGAGGTTCTTGGTCAAACCGCCAGTGAAATCTACGGACAACAT
This sequence comes from Vibrio sp. F13, assembly GCF_020806305.2. Classification (NCBI taxonomy): domain Bacteria; kingdom Pseudomonadati; phylum Pseudomonadota; class Gammaproteobacteria; order Vibrionales; family Vibrionaceae; genus Vibrio; species Vibrio sp. F13. The sequence goes on from NZ_CP170176.1 coordinate 1,211,704, forward strand.
GCGACTCAAGATATCCGTGGCGTGGTTGGCTGGGGACAAATTTTCGAAAACTTATCCATACCTAAAGTATATTTTTGGGGTGCTGACAGCCTAGAGGGTTGTGAGCGTGCGAAAGAGTTTATTAGTACGTTAGACAACGTTTCATTTGAGGGCGCAAACCACTGGGTGCAAAACGATCCGGCCAAGTTCTATGCGGAAGTAGATAAGTTTATTACTGGCGTTACAAATAGAACCAAAACTTAGATATTCAACAACGATAATAGAAAGTCTATATGTGGATTGTTGGTTAGCTAGCGCGATCTTTACCTCTCAGCTTGAAATGATTGATTCTCCAAAAACAAAAAAGCGAACCAAGTGGTTCGCTTTTGTTTATCTAAAATCTACAAAATTAGTCTTCGTAGTTGTCGATGCTTGGGCAAGAACAAATTAGGTTACGGTCGCCGTATACGTTGTCTACACGGTTAACTGTTGGCCAGTACTTCGAGTTCTTGGTTGCTTTCGATGGGAAGCAAGCAAGTTCACGAGAGTAAGGGCGATCCCATTCTGCGCCTGAAAGGTCAACTTGTGTATGCGGTGCGTTCACTAGAGGGTTGTTGTCTAGTGGCCATTCACCCGCTTTTACTGCTGCCATTTCGTGACGGATTGCGATCATCGCTTCACAGAAACGGTCTAGCTCTTCTAAATCTTCTGATTCAGTTGGCTCTACCATTAGTGTGCCAGCTACAGGGAAAGACATAGTAGGCGCATGGAAACCGAAGTCCATTAGACGCTTAGCAATATCTTCTTCGCTGATGCCTGTGTCTTCTTTAAGTGGACGAATATCGATAATACATTCGTGTGCTACGCGGCCGTTAGTGCCACGGTAAAGAACAGGGTAGTGAGGACGTAGTTTTTCCATCACGTAGTTCGCGTTCAGAATCGCTACTTTCGTTGCGTCTGTTAGGCCAGGTTCGCCCATCAGCGCGATGTAAGCCCAAGAGATAGGTAGAATTGAAGCACTACCTAGATCTGCAGCTGATACCGCGTAGTCAGAACCTTGCACACCGTTTTCGATGTGACCTGGTAGGAAAGGTGCTAGGTGTGATTTAACACCGATAGGACCCATACCCGGCCCGCCACCACCGTGTGGGATACAGAATGTTTTGTGTAGGTTCAAGTGAGATACGTCTGAACCGATGAAGCCAGGTGAAGTTAGACCTACTTGAGCGTTCATGTTCGCGCCGTCTAGGTAAACTTGACCGCCCGCTGCGTGTACTTGTTCACACACTTCTTTCACTTGCTCTTCGTATACGCCGTGCGTAGAAGGGTAGGTGATCATGATGCTTGATAGGTTTTCTTTGTGCTTCTCGATTTTCGCTGCTAGGTCTGTCATGTCGATGTTGCCATCTTCATCACACTTAACAACCACTACCTTCATAGAAACCATTGATGCTGTTGCAGGGTTAGTACCGTGCGCCGAGCTTGGAATCAGACAAACGTTACGGTGACCTTCACCGCGGCTTGCGTGGTAGCGTTGAATCGCGATTAGACCTGCGTATTCGCCAGATGCTCCAGAGTTAGGCTGTAGTGAGAAATCGTCGTAACCGGTGATTTCACATAGCTTCTCTTTAAGATCTTTTGCTAGTGCTGTGTAACCCGCCGCTTGCTCTAGAGGTGCGAATGGGTGAATTGAACCAAACTCAGGCCATGTTACTGGAATCATCTCAGCAGCAGCGTTCAGCTTCATCGTACAGCTGCCCAGTGGGATCATGCCGTGCGTTAGTGAGAAGTCTTTGTTCTCAAGCTGTTTTAGGTAACGCATCATTTGCGTTTCGCTGTGGTGCGTGTTGAACACTGGGTGAGTTAGGAACTCTGATTCACGACGACAGTTTTCTGGAATTGCCGCAAACTCATTTGATGCAATGTCAGAAGATAGCGCTTGAACGTCTTCTTTTACGTCGAAGATAGCGAATAGGGCATTCACGTCGTCGACTGTGGTTGTTTCATCTAAGCTGATACCGATCTTACCTTTAAGAAGGCGCAAGTTGATGTTTGCTGCTTGTGCTTTCGCGTACAGTGCATCTGTCTTCTCTTCAGAGTTGATTGTGATGGTATCGAAGAAGCTGTTGTTTGTTAGCTCGTAACCCGCTTTAGTCAGGCCAGCCGCTAGGATAGCTGTCATGTGGTGTGTACGACGAGCGATAGTACGTAGGCCTTCTGCACCGTGGTAAACCGCGTAGAAAGACGCCATGTTTGCTAGAAGTGCTTGAGCTGTACAGATGTTCGATGTCGCTTTCTCGCGGCGGATGTGTTGCTCACGAGTTTGCATTGCCATACGTAGCGCTTGGTTACCGTGAGTATCGATAGAAACACCGATTACACGACCTGGCATTGTACGCTTATGCTTTTCACGAGTACCCATGAATGCAGCGTGTGGACCGCCGTACCCCATAGGAACGCCGAAACGTTGTGCTGAACCGATTACTACGTCTGCGCCCATTTCGCCAGCAGGCTTAAGTAGAGCAGATGCGAGTAGGTCAGTAGCAACGGTTACTAGAGTTTTGTTTGCTTGAGCTTTCGCAATGATGTCTGTTAGGTCACGAACTTCGCCCGTTGTACCAGGGTATTGAACTAACGCACCAAATACGTCTTGCTCTGGAAGTGTTTCAAGAGCGCCAACCATTACTTCAAAACCGATGTACTCAGCACGAGTTTTAACAACTTCTAGTGTTTGAGGGTGAACATCGTCAGCAACGAAGAATACTTTGCTCTTGCTTTTACCAGCACGCTTACACAGTGTCATTGCTTCGCCAGCCGCTGTCGCTTCGTCAAGAAGAGACGCGTTCGCGATTTCCATACCTGTAAGGTCCATTACCATTTGTTGGTAATTCAGTAGAGCTTCAAGACGACCTTGAGAAATCTCTGGTTGGTATGGTGTGTAAGCTGTGTACCAGCCTGGGTTCTCTAAAACGTTACGTAGAATAACGTTTGGAGTGAATGTGTTGTAGTAGCCTTGGCCAATGAAAGTACGTTTCACTTGGTTTAGGTTAGCGATCTCTTTTAGAGAGGTCAGCATGTCCATTTCGCTCAGTGGCGCAGCAAGTGTCATTGGTTTTTCAAGACGGATTTGTGCAGGAACCGTTTCGTCGATCAGTGCGTCTAGGCTAGTCGCGTTGATCGCTTCAAGCATTTTTTGCTGGTCTGCTTTATTTGGGCCGTTATGACGAGCAACAAACTCGTTTTGTGTACCCAAGTCTTTCAGTAATTGGCTTTGAAGTAATTCAGTCATGATATCGTTCTACTTTCTCTCTGGAGCCGTGAGCTAGCCCCTAAAATTAAGCTGCTCACAAGAGCAGCTTTATCGTAATGAGGTTACCTATTAGTCTTCTTCGATAGAGCTTAGGTATTCTTCCGCATCTTTAAGGTTGTTTAGTTCAGACGCATCAGACATCTTCACTTTAACAATCCAACCACCTTCATAAGGTTCTTCGTTGATTAGCTCTGGGCTATCTTCTAGTTCTTCGTTGATTTCTACGATTTCACCAGAGATTGGCGCGTAGATATCAGAAGCAGCTTTAACTGACTCAACTAGAGAGAAGCTTTCGCCAGCTTCAATTTCGTCTTCAGTGTCAGGCAGGTCAACAAACACAACGTCACCTAGCATCTCTTGAGCGTGCTCAGAGATACCGATAGTTACAGTACCGTCACCGTTGTCTTTTACCCACTCGTGGCTGTCTGCAAACTTAAGTGTATTGTCCATTGCTTATTCTCCAAAAATTTATGAGGTTTTAATTTAAATCTTAAAAACGGATTAACGGTAAAGAGGGAAGCGTTTGCAAAGCTCTTTAACTTGCTTGCGAACACGTTGCTCAACTTCAGCGTTGCCTTCAGGGCTTTCAACTAAGCCATCAAGAACATCACCGATCCATTCACCGATAAGTTTGAATTCTTCAGTGCCAAAACCACGACTGGTTCCAGCTGGCGTACCTAAACGAATACCCGAAGTAATCATAGGCTTCTCTGAGTCGAATGGTATGCCATTTTTGTTACATGTGATCCCAGCACGCTCTAATGCTTCTTCAGTTACGTTACCTTTCAAGCCCTTAGGACGAAGGTCAACCAGCATTAGGTGCGTGTCCGTTCCGCCAGTCACAATGTCACAACCGCGAGTTTGCAACACTTCAGCAAGAACTTTTGCGTTATCGATCACTGAATTAATATAAGTATTAAATTCTGGGCCAAGTGCTTCGCCAAATGCGACAGCTTTAGCCGCAATTACGTGCATTAGTGGGCCGCCTTGTAGGCCTGGGAATACTGCAGAGTTGATCTTTTTATTGATGTCTTCGTGGTTGGTCAGAATCATACCGCCGCGTGGGCCACGAAGTGTTTTGTGTGTCGTTGTCGTTACAACGTGCGCGTGTGGCAGTGGGCTAGGGTGTGCACCTGTCGCGATAAGACCTGCGATGTGTGCCATATCGACCATTAGGATAGCGCCAACTTCGTCAGCGATTTCACGGAACTTAGCGAAATCAATAACGCGTGGGATAGCACTACCACCAGCAATAATCATTTTAGGTTTGCTTTCGATAGCGAGAGCGCGTACCGCTTCGTAATCGATTTCAAGAGTGTCGCGGTCTACGCCGTATTGAACTGCGTTGAACCATTTGCCTGAAAGCGCAGGGCGTGCACCGTGCGTAAGGTGACCACCAGCGTCAAGAGACATACCTAGGATAGTGTCGCCAGGTTGAAGTAGGGCAAGTTTAACTGCGCCGTTCGCTTGAGCACCTGAGTGAGGTTGTACGTTCGCGTATTCACACTTGAATAGCTGTTTAGCACGTTCAATCGCGATAGCTTCTACTGTATCTACGTGCTCACAACCACCGTAGTAACGACGACCTGGGTAGCCTTCTGCGTATTTGTTGGTAAGGCAAGTGCCTTGAGCTTGCATTACTGCTTTAGAAACGATGTTCTCAGAAGCAATAAGTTCTATTTGTTCGTTTTGACGAGTGTTCTCTGCTTGGATTCCAGCAAATACTGCGTCGTCAGTCGCAGATAGGTTCGTAGAGAAAAAACTGTCTAAGCTATGGTTTTGATAAGCGTTCATTGTCGAGACCTTTCATTAAGCTAATGGTGATTGTTTTTATAGTCCATTAGGTCTTACGTTGATTTCTGCATCGGTATCGTTTGCGTTATTTAGGTGTATAAATAGTGCGTTGCTTCTTATTTATACGACCATAGCGTCAAAGCAATCGTTGTAGGGTCAATGCAGCACGAATTGGTTCCCAAAAATTTCGGGTAAAAAACAGCTCTTACAAATGTTAAATCTATCACTTGCTGCAAGCTGAAGTAGCATCTCTTCATCTAACAAGTCGATAACATAGCTCCGATAAAATCAATTTTCAACAAAAATTTCCAATAGGAAACAGTTTTTCTCATTTTGCTACAGGGAGCACGCTTTATTTTCCTGTGTGCTCTTTAATCAACAAAGCGCTTCATGCAACAATGAAATCAATAGACAGGAAGTAAGAAATAAATGAGGGACCTATGTCAGAAGACATTTATGATGAGTACCCATCTTTAACGTTGGCTAAAGAGACGTTAGATCAGAATATCGAACCACTTAGGCTCGGCCAGCGTATTAAAGATATCCGCAGCAAGCTGGGCATTACGTTAGAAGAGGCGAGCCAACGCACTGGTTTGGCACGTTCAACGCTGAGTAAAATTGAGAACGAACAAATCTCACCGACGTTCCAAGCGATGCAGAAATTGGCTATGGGTTTGCAAATCGATATGCCGCAACTCTTTGAGCCGCCAAGAAAAAAAGTTGCCACAGGACGTCGTGACTTAACTAAAGCAGGCCAGGGTAAACCTCACCCAACTCCGACTTACGAGCATGAACTGCTGGCGACAGAACTTTCGAATAAGAAGATGATGCCGTTCAAGAGCCGAGTGAGAGCACGCACCTTTGAAGAGTATAACGATTGGGTTCGCCACGATGGTGAAGAGTTCTTGATGGTGATCTCTGGTGATGTGATGTTCTACTCAGAATTCTATGAGCCGGTACCCATGAGCGAAGGTGACAGCATGTATTACGACGCCAACATGGGGCATATGTTGATTTCTACTAGTACAGAAGATGCACTGATTTTGTGGGTGACTGCAAAATAAGTTAACAAAGTTAGAATTTCTTATAGTGAATGCAAACGTTTGCTTTTGTTTCTAACGTTTGCCAAAAGACGCGATATTGGTGTGAAAAGCATCAATATCGCGTTTTTGTATGCGATTGAAAATTGTTTTTAAATTGTTAAATGTCACATTTTGAGCTGTTTTAATCTTGTTAAGGGTGTAAAACTGACTCAGGCTTGTTTACTATAGTGAACACGGTTTACTCATGTTGATTGAAGTTTACTGAAGTGAATTCTTAGAAAGTGAGTCGTATAGCTTTTATACAGAAGCCTCTTTTTATATCGCTAGTAATAAAAGCCTATATAGAAGACATCACTTTTTACTATCTACTGTTTCTAACGTTAACCCATATCGTTAGAGGCGACTCTAAATAGAGATATAAGCGGCAGATTCGATTTGGAAAGCCTGCAACGCTTCATGGAGAATAAAATGACTCAAGAACACGCTAATCAAGACCTACTACAAACACCTCTGCATGCGCTTCACGTTGAAGTCGGTGCAAAAATGGTTCCTTTTGCTGGCTACGACATGCCAGTTCAGTATCCACTGGGTGTAAAGAAAGAGCACTTACACACTCGTGACGCTGCTGGTCTTTTTGATGTTTCTCACATGGGGCAACTTCGTCTTCATGGCGCAAACGCAGCAGCTGTCTTAGAATCTTTGGTTCCTGTAGATATTATTGACCTTCCTTCTGGTAAACAGCGCTATGCGTTCTTTACTAACGAGCAGGGCGGCATTATGGATGACCTGATGGTGGCTAACCTAGGCGATCACTTGTTTGTTGTTGTTAACGCGGCTTGTAAAACACAAGATATCGACCACCTAACTGCGCACCTTCCAGCTGACGTAGAAATGGAAGTGATTGATGATCGCGCTCTATTAGCACTTCAAGGCCCTAAAGCGTCTGAAGTTCTTGCTCGTTTCCAACCAAGTGTTGCAGACATGCTGTTCATGGACGTTCAAAAAGTCGATATCGACGGCGTAGAATGCATCGTGAGCCGCAGTGGTTATACCGGTGAAGACGGCTACGAAATCTCAGTACCGAACGATCACGCTGAAGCACTTGCTCGTAAACTAACATCAGAAGCAGAAGTGGAGTGGATTGGCCTTGGTGCTCGTGACTCACTTCGTCTTGAGTGTGGTCTATGTTTATATGGTCACGACCTAGACACAACGACAACACCAGTAGAAGCTAGCCTTCTATGGGGTATTCAAAAAGTTCGTCGTACTGACGGTGAGCGTGCAGGCGGTTTCCCAGGCGCTGATATCATCCTTGAGCAAATCGCAACGAAAGATGTTCAACGTAAACGTGTTGGTCTTGTTGGTCAAACTAAAGCACCAGTACGTGAAGGTGCTGAATTGTTCGATGCTGAAGACAACAAGATTGGTGTTGTAACGAGCGGTACTGCGGGTCCTAACGCCGGCAAGCCTGTTTCTATGGCGTACGTTCGTACAGACTTAGCAACAATTGGCACTGAAGTATTCGCTGACGTTCGTGGCAAGAAGCTACCAATGACAGTAGAAAAAATGCCATTCGTACCTCAGCGTTACTATCGTGGCTAATCTCTTTTAAGATAAACCACTAAGCTAAATGAAAGCCTATTGTTTGCTTCTCTTTATTGGGAAGCCTAACGGTAGGCTTTTTTGATTTTGGTAGCGTATGTCTTTGGTAACGTATTGCTTTTAACGTTACCCACTAACAACGGTTACTTAAAATTCGTTTATAAAATGAGATATGTGGCGATATCGTTACAAATACTTACTATAATCACGATTGTGACGTGTTATGGTGACGATTCATCATTTTTGTAAATAAGTAGTAGGGGTTACAAGGAGTTAACTATGAACGTAAACCATACAATGAGTCCGGTTCGTAAAGCCGTTTTAGGGCTTTTAGCGCCATTAATTTACACATCAAGTGTTATGGCAACGGAAAACACGGACGAAAGTACTCCTGATGTGGGTGTAACACCCTATATTGTGAATGGTAGCGACGCTTCAGTCACGGAATTTCCTTCGATGGCAAGCTTGTTCATTGATCGTATTGATTATGACGGTGTTTACTCTACAGGCCCTTACTGTGGAGCTACAATTTTAGATCCAACGCATATTCTGACGGCAGCACACTGTATTTATGGTGATGAGAACGCTCAGTTATTTACTGTTGTCGTCCCACAATTACAAGACACTTCTCAGTTCCCAAATGGAAGCATTGAAAAAATTCGCGTATCTGAGGTGTTCTATCCTAGCAATTATTCAAATAGCTTGAACGATTTGTTGCGTAATGACGTGGCAATTTTAAAACTTGAAAGCGCGCTCAATATAGATTCAGTTAATGATGTTGTGAAACGCCCAGACAACGAAACCTATCGAAGTTCCTTACAGGCTTTTACGGCTGTGGGACATGGAGATACTGAATCTGGTGTCGATGCTACTACTTTATTACAAAAAGCATCGCTCAACTATGTCGATAACACGACATGTGCAGCGGCATTTTTCTCAGGTTCGAACCTAACTGATAATCAAATATGCTTTATTGGTGACTATAGCGTTTTCTCTAGCTTATATGGCGGTACTTGTCAGGGTGACTCTGGTGGGCCTGTTTACTGGAAAGATGGTACTGATTATAAACAAGTAGGTATTACAAGTTTTGGTCCTGAAACGTGTGGTGGTGGCAACATTACTGAGGGCGTTACCGTCACATCAGTATTCACTGAAATCTATAATTATGAGAGTTGGATTGATAGTGTGATTGCAGGAACTGAAACCGCTAAATTTGTTTCAACAGACGCTAAGCGCGCGGCTTACGCTGGCACTAGTTCATCTGGTTCAAGCAGCGGTGGTAGTGTTTCATTTGGATTGCTTGGCATGCTGATGTTGCTTGCAGGCTTGAGATCTACTCTATTACGCAGAACTTAATGTAATGTGTAAGTCGACATGATGTCTCTGGATATCGTCGACTTACCTGTTGTTCGCTTTTTCTGTCGACTATGCACCATCCCCAGATGGTAGCTCAAACCTTCTCTGTTAGTTCAATTCTAGGGTCGATTTCCTGCCGTATTTCTCAATGATCTCATCGATCTCTTTAACAGTATCGTTAATTGTCTTGATACCACTCTTTACTATCTGTTTCTCTGTTGAATTGAGTGCTTCAAAAGCTTGCTTCATTTCCTTGTCATCCAGCATACTCTGGTGAAGTAATACTTCTTTGTAAGTGAGTAGCCTATGCTGCACTGCAATAATTTCGGAGCGGGCATTGTCCGTTTCTAATGCGTGCTTAATGCAAGGAAATGCCAATTTATAACGATTCGCAATTTCCAATATGACGTCTTTCTTATTCGCAATTTGCAATTTTTCTAATTTCCCAACACTTGAATACTCAAGTTACCTAGCCGTACGTTCACAACTGATATCAGTGTGAAGGTTTATGAAACGTAACGGTTTTATCAAGCGAATAATATGCCTTTGATGGCTTATGTAAACCATCACAAGTCAATATGGTCTGCTTCTTGCTGAATTTAGGACATAACTGTCTTTTGAGGATGAGCTTATGTCACAAGAACCCATAATATTGGCGCTGATTGAGCGTAGGAAACAAGCCAACTTGTCTCAAGAAAAGTTAGCCTCGAGTGCAGGAATGAGCTTAAAAACCTATCAAAGGATTGAACGCGGAGAGGCGGACATCAAGATGTCTCAGTATCGTTCAATCACTAGAACCTTAAAAGTGACGGATTTGGATGTGGTGCTTGATATTGTTGGCGCATCACAAGTAACAGCGGAAGATGTAGCTGCGGTCAGTCGTCTGCTGACCAGCGAAGAGCGCCTGTTGTTGATCAAGCTGATTTTGTCGGTCAAAAAGAAGCAGTAGTCTTTCTTTCAAATAAACAGCGTAATAGATCGATTCGTTAGTCAAATTGACAGATACTTCTAGGGTAATGTGTTCTCTGAGGGCATGAAGCCATCAGCTCACTCTTCCACGCAGCTGTTTGGTGGTGCTTCTTTGTTTTTTGCTTTCTAAACGTCTTTTCTGAGAGCCACGCGTCGGCTTAGTTGCTCGTCTTACTTTTTGAACCTTTGTCGCTTCCAAGATCAATTCTTTCAAGCGCACTAAAGCATCATCTCGGTTTTGTTCCTGAGTTCTATACTGTTGCGCTTTAATGATAATCACACCGTCTTTGGTGATGCGGCTATCTTTGTGTGCGAGGAGCTTTTCTTTATAGAAGTCAGGTAGGGTAGAGTGCTTGATATCAAAACGTAAATGTATCGCGCTCGATACTTTATTGACGTTCTGACCGCCGGCTCCTTGTGCTCTGATCGCTGTTAACTGAAGTTCCCAGTCTTGAATCGAAACAGAATTAGATATTTGTAACATAAACATCCATTTTGAACGGTAATATGGCGCCATGATACTGAATATTGGTTATGGTATCAGTAACTTTATTAAAGAGTGGTAGTAGTGATGAAAATAGATTTAACGGCATATGAAGGATTAATCTTTGATATGGACGGTACGTTGATCGATACAATGCCTGCACATGTAAAGGCGTGACAGCAAACGGCTGAAGAGTTTGGTTTTCATTTTGAAGCGTCTTGGCTACATAGTTTAGGTGGCATGCCGAGTTATAAGATAGCCGGTGAGGTGAACAGCAAATACGGTTTATCGCTCGACCCACAAGCGGTTTCTACGTTTAAAATGGCGTCGTTTGCGGCTATTGAAGACAAAGGAGACGTTATCCCTTGTACTCACTCTCTGTTGTTAGAGCATCTGGGTAACAAGAAGATTGCAGTCGGAACGGGCAGTCAACGTAAAAGTGCCGAACAGTTGTTGGACAAAACAGATATTTTGAGCAAGCTGGATATCCTAGTGACAGCAACAGATGTGAAGAATCACAAACCAAATCCGGATACCTTCTTAGATGCTTGTTTTGGTATGGGATTACAGCCAAAGCAGTGTGTTGTGTTTGAAGATACGAACTTAGGTAAGCAGGCTGCTCATGCTGCGAACATGGATTGTATTCTGGTGGTAGAAGGGAAAAAGTTAGAGTTCTATCCAGCACCAAGCTGATTGAAAGGATTGGGTTGTTAAACCGCCAAACTGATAGCCTAGCGGAACAATACTGATTTTCTGTTAGGCGATTTCGCTCATTTCGCTGTCTAGGAACAGGCAAACACTGTTTCGACCTGCGGCTTTGGCTTCATAGAGTGCTAAATCCGCACACTTGTAGTTGAGAGTAGGGTCGTTGGTCAGGTTGGTGATTCCGCCACTGACCGTCACCACGTTGTCGAGCTCAATATTGACTGCGATTCTCAATCTGTTAAGCACATATTCAGCTTCTTCAGTTGTGGTATGAGGCAGAATAACGCCAAATTCTTCACCACCAATGCGAGCCACAAAATCAGTTTCTCGACACTCACGTTGTAATACCTCAGCAACGGTTTGAATGACGCGATCACCATAATCGTGACCAAATCTGTCGTTAATGCGTTTGAAATAGTCTATGTCCAAGATCGCTAAGCAAGAGTGTTCGCGAGTAGGGTATCGATTCACACGAGAGCACTCATCTCTCAGCTCAAGATCGAACTTACGGCGGTTCCAACACCCAGCTAAGGCATCTTTTTCGCTCAGGTTTCTCAGTTTGTTTTCTAGCTCTTTGTGTTTACTGATATCCACAAATGAAGCGACATAAAACTGAATCACGTCTTTCGAGTCTTTAATGGTTTGGATTCGCAATATTTCCGTGATCAAAGATCCGTCTTTACGGCGATTGACCACTTCGCCTTCCCATACCCCAGTCTTAGTGATTATGCTCCACATCTTGATGTAGAACTCTTCGTTGTAGCGACCAGAGGCAAACATGGATGGTTGGCGGCCTTTTACGTCTTCTAACTCGTAGCCACTAACACGGGTGAACTCTTGGTTTACCTTGATGATACGGTTGTTTCTGTCGGTAATCACTAAGGCAGACATACCATTCATCGCGGCTTTAGCCAGTTGACTATCGATACTGTTCTTCTTGTGGTTACTGTTCCACAATACAAAGCCAGCGGAGATCATCGAAATCAAGAAAGACAAGGTGATGATCTGAACGACAATCGCTTGTTTTTCTTGTCGGTATTGACTGCTGAAATGCTGATTCTCAATGTGAAGAACCATGTAAATAGGGCCTGCAAACTGCTTTATCTTTGGGCTGATGTCCGAGTGGAAATACCAGTTCTTACCATCGAAATAGCTAGACGAAGAGTTGTCTTGAATGTCTTTCCAAAGCTCTGGGTATAGCTTTGCGTATGTCTTGTCTGAACGTGATTCAATCACATGCCCAAATGATTCAGCTGGGTCAGGGCCCATGATGACATGACCAGTTTTGTTTAGAATGACCGGGACTGCATCTGAGTCTCCAATTTGGTAATGAAGGCGGTTGTAAATCTCTAGCATGTTTAGATTTGCAATGAAGTAACCAATAATTCGATTCCCTTCAGCGACTGGCGTCATAATGCGAAGCGCCGGCGTTAACGGGTGGATGATTTCTCCATTTTCCATTTCTAGGTCAATGCCTCTGGATCTGACATCGCCAATCTCTAATTTCTGAAGCATCTGGTAGTAATCTCGAGATGATTTGTTCTGCAGTTCGTTCTCGGGGACGACAGTGGCTCGACCGTCTTTGTAGTTAACGCGGAACACTTCGTTGCCGGCTAGATCGAGATAACGAAGCTGGGAATAGTATTTTTGGCCACGAGCTAACATCACCCAAAGATCTTGCAGGGTTTCTTTATGGATAATAGAAGGTTCTCGAATCGCTCGGAGTAGTGTTTGAGAGTCGGCGATTGACGGAACAGAGTTAGAGATTTGCTCAACAATAACAGCGAGTTCATGAAAGCTGTATTCGATCTGGTTCTGGCTGGACTGTTGGATATTTAGCGTGTGCTGAGCTTCAACCCTGTCAAATTCAGAGTTAATGTAGAGGGCAGGGACTAGTCCTAGGGCAAAGATGGTACATAGAAATTGGCTGACTAGTTTTTTTATACTTGTATTCATCACTGTCCTCAAAGAATCAGCGCAATACTATATATTTTATAGGGTTTTTAATGTGATCTTGACCCAGAAGTTAAGACAAGATTCGCATATAACTACGATTTAAGTGCAACTTTTTGCAGTTAAGCTTGATTGTTGAGCAATCACTTCGTTAGTAAATGATTGCTCAATATAGAACACTGCTCCGAAACCTAAGCTAAATTAATCGCGATTAATTGCCGATTATCTAACTAAGGGCAGCTAGCTTAGGCCGACGATATTTCCATTACTATCAATATCTAACGACATGAACGCCGGTTTGTCAGGCAAGCCTGGCATGGTCATTACATTGCCGCACAACGCGTAAATAAAGCCAGCACCAGCACACAATTTTAGTTCTCTAACAGGCACGTCAAATTGGGTTGGTGCACCTTTTACGTGTGCTTCTGTCGAGATCGATAGTGGTGTTTTTGCCAAACAAACTGATAGGTCGCTATAGCCATGCAGTTTGAATTCAGCCAGTTGTTTGTTAGCCAGTGGAGATAGCGAAATACTTGCCGCGCCATAACCAACTTCAGCAACTGCCATCAGCTTTTCTTCTAGGCTTTGCTCTGAGTGATACAAAGGCTTAAATTCACTCTGTTTTTGGCAAGCTTTGACTACAGCGTGAGCCAGTTGAGTCGCGCCTTCGCCACCTTGACCAAATGCTTCGCTTACTTCAACGTTAACGCTTGAGTCGAAGTCGGTGATCATCTGTTTCAAAGCATCGAGCTCTTGAGCTGAGTCTTGTGGGAATCGGTTAATCGCAACAACTGTAGGCACTTGGTATTGCTTAACGTTGTTGATGTGCCATTTTAGGTTCTCAAAGCCTGCAATTAGCGCGTCTTGGTCATCATTAAAAATTGAATCTGGTAATGGAGTGCCGGGTCTCAAATCGTATAAACCAGAGTTGGCCTTTAATCCACGTAATGTTGCAACAACCACAGCGCAATCGGGCTTTTTGTTCGACGCTTTTGCTTTTATGTTGCACGCTTTTTCAAAGCCCATATCTGAGCCGAAACCACCTTCGGTCACGACAAAGTCACTCAGTTTTAACGCTATCTTATCGGCAATAATTGAAGAGTTACCATGTGCGATGTTCGCGAAAGGCCCGGCGTGAATTAGGGTAGGAACGCCTTCAAGGGTTTGCATCAATGTTGGTTCAATAGAATCCTTCATGGTTACGGTCATTGCGCCTGCAACGTTGAAGTCATCTGCGGTCAACGGCAAGCCTTGTTTGTTGTAGGCAAGTACCACTCGTCCGATGCGCTTTCTCAAATCTTGAAGGTCATTGGCTAGAGCAAGAATGGCCATTAGCTCTGAAGCAGCTGAGATATCAAATCCATCTTCTCGCTCAAAGCCGTTAATTGTTTTGTCTGCTTCGTTCTTGCCAACCGTGATCATGCGTAGTGCGCGATCATTGTGGTCAAGTACACGTCGCCAAACGATTCTGCTTGGGTCAATATCCAAGGCTTTTAAGCCAGAACGCGCTTCAAACGCCTCTAAGCCTTCCCGTTGTTCATGATACAAACGTGCATCAATGGCGGCAGAGGCGAGGTTGTGAGCGGCCGTAACAGAATGAATATCGCCCGTCAGGTGCAGGTTTAATTGTTCCATAGGGGCAACTTGAGAGTAACCACCACCCGCAGCGCCACCTTTTACACCAAATACCGGACCCATTGAAGGCTGGCGAATGCAGGCCATTGCAGATTGGTTAATCTCTGCGAGGCCTTGTGCTAATCCGATAGTAGTGACGGTTTTGCCTTCACCAAGAGGTGTCGGTGTGATCGCCGTGACTACGACTAATTTACCATCTTGTTGGTTGGCGAGGCGTTCAAGTGACGTGAGAGACACTTTAGATTTGAATTGCCCTAATGGCTGATGTTCGTTGTGGTGCAGGCCAGCTTGCTTGGCAACCTCACTGATGTTTTTAAGGGGAGTAGAGCGACAAATATCAATATCAGACAGCATATTTGATCCTTATATCAGAACCGAAAGGCGGTACGTAAACGTTTGCGTGGCGATAGTACTGTATAAATTTGCCAAGTAAAGGCAAACCACACGAATTATGTGCTGGAAGATAACAGATCTAAAGAGTCATTGCGCGAGATTAAATCTTAAACGAGCAAAATATTCGATATGATTAACTTCACCTGCCGTTATATTGGTGTTGAATACAAAAAGGGCTGCATATAGCAGCCCTTCAAGGAATGGGTAATCTCACTTGGCGTTAACCTTTAAGAGGTAACTGCCTAATATGGTCGATTAACGATCCCAGTATGTTTCTTCTAAGCTATCTTCGCGTTCAGGTAATGCACGAGAAAGGCGAGGAGAGTGCTGAGTCAACACTTCGTAGCTTACACGGTTTGCGTACTTACAAATTTGAGACAGTGAAGAGTAAGTTAGACAAGTGTGCTCGTGTTTCTCTGAGTTTGGTACATTCACGTGGTGGTAGCTATTTGCTGCCATGTCGTGAAGTAGTGCTGAAAGTGCACCATCGCCAGCGCCATTGGTATTCTTAATCTCAAGTGGGCCACCTAGGTAAGGGCCAATGTGAGAGTACACTTTTACTGGGTCTTTACAGTCTTGCTTACGCATCGCACGGCTGAATTCGTATTTATTGAACTCAGGGATGTTACCCGGTAACAATGGCAGTGTGGTTTCGCGTTTCGCTGGTTCGTCAGTGTAACCTGCCATGTATAGACCAATAGGACCTGCAGTACATAGAACTAGGTCAACCCACTCAAGTGCCTTGTTAGCAGCCAATAGAGGATCTTTTTCACCCGTTAGCGCTTCACCTTCATCTTCGTTCATCGCGACGATGGTTACGTTTTCTTTCAGGTATTCTTGCCACCATTCAGCGTTGCCTTCGATCACATACTTAGTACCAAGTGTTAGTACAACAGGCACATTGTGCGCTTTCGCGTATTCAATCGCTTTTTGTACCGCTTTTGGCATCGGATCTTCAGGTTTGCCACGCATTAGGTATGACGACACAACCAATGCAGAAGCTTTCTCGAAGACTTTTTCAGGAATGCTTTCTGGAAGAAGTTGGTTCATGTGGCCTTCGTTGATTGCAAACGTACGTTCGCCATCTTCAGAAATCAGCGTGTAACAACGACCAATTGGACCATCAACAGTTTGAAGGTGGTTTAGATTCATACGAGAAGAAGTGCGGCAAAGGTAACGATAACCAAATGAGCCAACTTCAATCTTCTTAGACATTACGCCAAGCAGGACAGATTTGCTGTCCGCAAGTACGGAATAATTGTGCAGTGTGTTGCCGATAGTATCGCCAGGATATTGATGCGTGATCAAACCGCGCTCAACTAACTCTTCATACAGCGCATCTGCTTTACTTTCTTCCAATACCAGTGAGTGACCTTTACTCAGCTCGTATTTTTCTAGGAACTCGTTGTCAACACGGGCTTCGATATCAACAATCGTTTGGCCAACACCCACAATCGTTGCGCGGTGAAGCTTAGGCGTTTGTTGAATTTGGTTGACCAACGGATCACGTGCGTGAGTTGGAAAGTAGTGCTTAGATTTACGCTGTCCAGGAAACTTCATATGAAAAATACAGTGAAAAAATTTTGCCGCATGATATCACATTTTGTTTCTGTTTCTTTCATTTTTATTACATTTTGAATCACCTGCACAATGTCTGTACAGGTGATTCGGCTTACTTGTGCTTAAGGCTATTCAGCTGGAACAAGTGTTGCTGGGTCTACGTAAGCCTCTGTACCCCAAAGTGGAACAGTTGAAAGGCTATGTTTGAAACTGCCTTCCGTTTCTTTGGTGGTGTAAGACAAATAAAGTAGCGATTGATTCTCTGCATCGTAGATACGACGAACCTTCATTGTTTTAAAGAAGATACTTTTCGATTGCTTGAATACCACTTCGCCAGACTTACTCTTGTCTATTTGAGCAATCATTTCTGGTGTAATTTCACCTGTTTGACGACAAGATATAGAGCTATCACTTGGATCAGAAAGGCTAAGGTTTGCTTCGATTGATGCGATATGACAGGTAACACCCGCGATCTTATCGTCATCTAATGAAGACATCTTGATATCCTTCATTGTGAAGAAACCCAGTGAGACGTCGCCAACCTCGTTGTCCGAACAGCCAGCTAACATTGTCACGATACCTGCTGCTATTAAGGCTTTTTTCATAAGAAGTCCTTTTTATTTATATAGTTCTGTTTACTATAAGGATATTGAAAGCTTGGATACGAGTGTAGAGCTTTTCGTTAAGTTCTTAAAGGATGTTGTTGGATAATGAAAAATATGAAGCATTTAAAGTACTTGTTGGCCTTGGTCATGCTCTGTATGCTCTCTGCTTGTAGCTCGGCACCTCAGCCGACCGTATGTCTTCCAAATAACTGCGATATTTGGGGATACTAACCGTAGGTACTAAAAGAATGAATAACGAAATACCTGAAATTGCACACAAGAAAAACCAATGGCTATTTAGTCAGCTCGATATTGCTTACCCCGCAAAAGAGAGCCTCCTCGGCCGTGAACTTTATCAAAGCAAACTTCCATCCAAGACATACCAACTCCTAGCACAAGATCAAACTCCTTCCCAAATTGATGAACTGCATAAAGTCGATTTCCATAAATTGACCGTGCTATTTTCACTCAACCAAGCAAGCGTTTACCAAGATGAAATCGAAAGGGCACACATGCTTGAGTTCTTGAGCCAAATTATGCTTTCTGACGATCATGTATTATATATTGGTACTCAAAACGGTGAAGTTGTGGCGAGCGCTATCGTCACAGAAGCGGATGGTTCCCTATTGATCTCGGATGTCGTTGCTGAAAATGGTCAAAGTATCAACAACTTTGCTAAGCAGTTACACGATTTTTGGGCACAAGATCATGCTTCTTGCGATAAAGTATGGATCGAGAACTAAAGATTCTTTGACAAAGCGTTAATCTAAGTACAATACCCCGTCTTATTTAAAGGGTATTGTATGTACAAGCTATTGATATCAATCGCTGTATTATGTGTTAGCGCTTATTCTTCACTCAGTTTTGCTAACGACTGGGATATTAAACGCATCCTAGTTTTACACTCATACGAACCTTCTTATCAATGGACTGCTGACTTCCAAAAAGGGATAGACAGTGCGTTCAGCCAGTCTCAAACCGAAGTTAAACTCTCAATAGAGTATTTGGATTCAAAGCGTGTCCACAGCCCAGAGTATTACGACTCTCTCGCGAACTACTTACGTGCGAAGTATGCAGGTTATAAATTTGATGGCGTAATTGCGACGGACGATAACGCAGCCAATTTTCTTGAATCTCTGCCTAATTTGATTGAACGCTCCACACCTGTCGTTGCAGCCGGCATCAATGATTTCAGCACCGACATGTACGCGGTGTCTGACAGAGCAACTGTGCTTTACGAGAACGATCAGATAGACGTTAATATTAAGCTGATCTCCAAATTAAGACCTAATCTAAAGAATCTCTATTTTGTAAATGATTACAGTGTCACGTCTGAATTGA
Organism: Vibrio sp. F13; assembly: GCF_020806305.2. Taxonomy (NCBI): domain Bacteria; kingdom Pseudomonadati; phylum Pseudomonadota; class Gammaproteobacteria; order Vibrionales; family Vibrionaceae; genus Vibrio; species Vibrio sp. F13. Next base: position 1,230,433 of record NZ_CP170176.1, read on the forward strand.
TTCATAAAGAAATGAACAAAATGATGGCTGAATTTTCAAATATCAATCTCGTAGAAATTCGCGACTTGTCGCTGGAGCATACGAGCCAATTTTTGGAAGGGATCTCTGCGGACGATGCGGTATTGCTAAGTCATTACAACACCGAGTTAAAGCAAGGGGTTTATCACACTTACCAAGAGATTGCGGATACGTTGTCAAAAGCGAGTGCTGCTCCGGTGTTTGCTTTATGGCAGTTCTATATTTCGGGTGATGTACTCGGTGGTTACGTTAATCACTCACAAAGCATGGGTGAACAGGCCGTCGATGCGTTGGATAAATACCTTCCACTTGGTTTTACTACACCGTTAACTCCCGGAGACAACAAACGTTTTGTATTCAATTACCCTGCAATGAAGAGATACGGGATTAGTGGAAACGCGTTACCTGACGAAGCGGTTTTCATTAACGAGCCTTCATCCTTTATTCGCAAAAACTTCCAGTTGTTATTGGGGCTGTCGATGGTGATTGCGGGTTTGAGCCTGATCATCTTGATGCAATTTGTCACTCTGCGCCAAAAGAAAGAGTTGGCGAATAAGAACAAACGAATCTTAAAGCTTCAGAAACAGACCTTGAATATCCAAAAGGATATGATTCATGTTCTCGGAGAGGCAATTGAAACCCGCTCTGGCGAAACTGGTAATCACGTTAAGCGTGTAGCCAAGTTGTCTGCACTGCTTGCTAAGTATCGTGGCTTGAGCCATCGCGAGGTCGAGATGATTGAGATCATCAGCCCAATGCACGATGTGGGTAAGATTTCTGTCCCTGAATCGATCTTGGATAAACCTGGGAAATTAACCGACCAAGAGTGGGAGGTGATGAAGCTTCATACTACGGCTGGCTATAACTTACTGAAGAGCGGAGCGGGTGATATTACCAACCTCGCAGCAATCATTGCTAACGAACATCACGAGCGTTGGGATGGTGCTGGATACCCGAATGGCAAAGTGGGGGATGAAATACACTTGTTTGCTCGTATCACAGCTGTAGCCGATGTATTTGATGCGCTCCTTAGTGCACGTTGCTACAAAGAACCGTGGCCATTAGAGATGGTGGTCGATTTGTTCGAGCGAGAGTGTGGCTACCAGTTTGATCCTCAGCTAACTAAATTGCTACTGAAACACTTACCCGAGTTTGTCGCTATCCGAGATTCGTATCCCGATACTGGAACTATAGAATATGCGTCTGCACCTACTATTGAAGCAAAGGTATTAGAAGAGTCGGTTGTTAGCTAACCGTTGCTTTATCTGAGTAGCCTATAAGTCTTATTTTTTATCTATTCATCACGATCCGGCTAGAAAGTAGTGATTTATATTTTCCCCTGAAATTGAGTCGCTTATGTAAACCTCGCAGCATTTGATTTCGTAGAATTTGGGCTAATTTGATGAAAACTGTTGCTTATGCCGAGCGATAAAGTGATCAACTCCATATTTCGCGAAGAGAAATAAGCCTGTATCTGCAAACTGTTACCTCAATCATCTCGCGCATTGAAAGAACACTATAGGATAAAACTTGGATTCAATCTGAGTGAGATACCTATGCGGTTAGAACAGACTAAATGTGTGATTTTCGATTGTGACGGAACACTTATCGATAGTGAAAAGCTGTGCTGCCAAGCTTTGGTGAACGTTTTCACTGGCTTTGGAGCGGAGCTAAACGTCAACGACTGCTATGCGCACTTTCAAGGCGGGAAGCTAGCCGACATCTTAATGGATACACAAGAACGTCTTGGGTTATCTATCTCGATTGATACACTTGAGCCGTTATATCGCAATGAATTACAAGCACTGTTCCAGCGTCATTTAAAACCGATGGATGGCGCTATCGAACTTATTGAATTCCTCAAACAACAAGACATCGAGTTTTGTATTGCTTCCAATGCACCGAAATCTAGGGTTGAATCTTCATTGGCGATGACAGGCATGCTAGACGACTTCAAAGGCAAAGTGTTCTCAGCTTTTGATGCTAACAGCTGGAAGCCAGAGCCTGATCTAATCATGTACACGGCCATGAACATGGGCTTTCTGCCAAATGAGTGCATCTACGTGGATGATACGTTGAAAGGGATTGAGGCTGGTGTTCGCGCGGGTATCCAATCGTTTCGATTACGCCCGAGTATTGATGAAGCAATCGTAGATCCCGAAGCCGACTCAGCAGAACTCGCGGCTCAGGATATCTACAGTTTAGAAGAAATTTCAGTTTGGATTAATGGCAAGCACTGCTCAAATGGTGGTATATCGAATTCTGCAGCTTTGGTGGGGTAGAGCTTAGTTGAAGGCTGACTACCTTACTAAATTGTTTGGTGTGGAAACCGCAAGATGCACAAGTAAACTTTTCTCCACTTTCTGAAAGCAGATACTCGTCGTGTTGGCATAAAGGGCATGTAATGTCGTCGGTGTTTGGTGTTTCTGTTTTATTCATTATGTGTCACCTGCAGCAAGGGGGTAAGCGAAAAAAGACACGTTCAATTAGATTACTCCTAAGCTCGAATATTAGACAGTTCTGACACTTCTTAATCTCTCCTTTGCGACTTGCTTCATGGTAATTGATAATGTCATCGTTATTGACCATGGTTCTTGTAATGTTATTAAACAAAAGCCAAAAAGAAAGGACCCATTACGAGTCCTCATTAGTTTGTTTTCAATTCACGCCGCTAGTTCACCAGTTGATCCTTAAGTTCGGTAGCGTGCCAATGTCTGAGATAGAGAAACCGACGCTTCTGTTAGCCTAGATACGCCATTTGAAGAATTCTGAGCCACGTCTTTAATCACATCGGATTGGCTTCGAATATCGTTAAGCTCTGCTGCAATCGTATTGGCAACGTTACTTTGCTCATCGGCTGATGTTGCGATTTGGATACTCATGTCCATTAGTGCTTGAGCTGAATCTGCAATCGAGTTTACGTCGTGACCAATGTTTGAAATCAACTGGCTACTGGTTTGCGCTTGGTCAACCGTCTGTTCGGTGATCTTCGCGATATTTTGGCTCTCTTGCTGTAAGCGTTCAATCATCGCTTGGATTTCTACAGTAGCCGACTGAGTGCGGCTTGCCAGTGTTCTTACTTCATCAGCAACAACAGCGAAACCTCGGCCTTGCTCGCCCGCACGAGCGGCTTCAATCGCGGCATTTAAAGCAAGTAAGTTAGTTTGCTCTGAAATAGCATTGATCGTCGTGATGACCTCGTTAATTTGGCTCGTATTCACATTCAAGCTAGTAACAGAAGATGAGGTTTGCTCAATCAAAGAAGAAAGGGTGGTGATTTCCGAGATTGCCTGTTGAACCTTCGCGTGGCTATCGTTGATTTGCTGCGCGTCTTGTTCTGTTTGTTCAGTTGAGCGTGCAGAGATGTTAGAGACTTCATTTGCCGAAGCTGTCATCTGATCCATTGCTGTCGCTACAGAGTCTAGAGAGGCATTTTGGCTCATGATTTGTGTTTCGCTGCGCTTCATCTCAGTTTCGAAAGAAGCCGATGTTTCGCTTAGCGTTGCTGCACTGTGGTTTACGTTGTTGACTAACTCACTAAGCGTGTCCATTGAACGGTCAAGCGCACAACCAATCGTGCCGAACTCATCACGGCCAGAGTGGAAGCCAAGGCGTGATGTTAAGTCACCATCACCAATCTTTTGAGTCGTTGAATAAAGAACCCAAAGTGCGCCGCCTAGGAAAGTCGCTACCCAGTAACAGAAAAGACCAAAAGGCACACACCACAAGAAGCTCAGTAATAAAGTGTACAGTGCTTGCTGCTTTTGATTCTGTATATCGTTCGTTGAAACGGTAAGTGAGTAGTAGTTGCCATCTTGTGCGAGTGCTGTGGCAGTCACAGAACCATTATTTGAAATAGTGGTTTGTTGAGCGCGAGTTTGCTGGCTAACAGAGCGAACAGATGCCGGGAAATCTGATGCTGATAAAATGCCTTGCAGTTGATACTCGACCTGCTGTTTTGCAGTTACGTCAATGTGTTCCATTTTGTTGACGTAGTTCAGTCCTGCTAGGCTTGCCAGAGCGGCAAAAAAGATTAAGAAAATGACCCAAAACTTGTCGTTGATCGACATCTTAATAAACAGTTTGTCTATCGTTCGAAATTGTACTTCTTTCATAAAAACTCCACGGTAAATCCTTTACCGTGGACTCTAAATAACCGACCTCAATAAAAATGTGACTTCAATCGACTAATTGTGAAAATTAATGATAGTGATATGTCATTTATGAGATCTGAATCAAGTAAATTAGTTCTGTATAGGTTTATTAGCCTAAAGAAGGCAGTAACCCTACTGAAATAAGAACTTGAATCGCAATGATAAATACGCCAACGCTACCTGCTAAAAACAACGCTTTGCTACCGCCTAACACTTGGTAACTGGCTTCTGAAGATTGTGGTTTGACAGAGAAATCAGTGTAACGAACCTTGTAGACCATCACTGTTGGTAACAGAATCGCGAGCACTGAAAGTGCAATGGCTGCGTAGCCTAAAGCCATGATGAAGCCTTGTGGGTAAAATAAGGCAAACCCCAGTGGCGGTAAGAAGGTGATAGCAGCTGTCTTAACACGTTTTGCGTTACCTAGTTTCTTGTTCAGTGAGTCGCCCATGAATTCAAATAAGCCCAAGCTCACACCAATAAAAGATGTCAGCAGTGCAAGGTCTGCAAACACACCGACGATTACGCTTAGGTTGGATTGATGAACCGTTTGCGATAGCGAGACTAATAGCGCGCCCAAGCTTGTGTCAGACAACAACTGCTCTTGGCTAATCACGCCCAAAGTAACACTTTGCCAGAAAACGTAGATAACCAGAGGCAGTGCCGAGCCAATAATCATTACCTTACGTAAAGAACGAACGTCACCATCTAGGTATCGAACAATTGATGGGATGCTGCCGTGGAAACCAAAAGAGGTAAACACAACCGGAATAGCCGCAACAATCAGGCCTTGCTGTAAAGGCATGCTCATTAAGTATTGAGAGGTAATGTTTGGCGCTAGGAAGCTGAGTACCAAAACCATCGCGATAAGCTTTAAGCCAAACAAAACGCGGTTAACTTTATCAACACTGTGTGTACCAATCGTAACAACGCCGGCAACTAATAGGGTAAATAGAAGCGTGGTGATTTGAGCATTAAGTTCGATACCCGCGATATCCGAAATTCGTTGGTTAAATTGCGCACCGCCGCCAGCTATGTATGCCGCACACAGAGCGTAGAAAAGAAACATCACCGCGAAGCTCGCAATCCACTTTCCTTTTGTCCCCAAAATGGTATGAGCTAACGTGTGTAGGGTAGCGTCAGATTCTGCGAATTGGTGAAGCTCTACCATTAATAGCGCAGTAAAAGCCATTAACGCCCATAAACCCAGCATCAAGAAAAGTGAAGTTGAAAAGCCAATACCTGCAGAAGCAAGTGGAAGAGCGAGCATGCCAGCACCAATGGTTGTGCCTGCAATGATCAAAGTACTACCAAAAACCTTTGATTTATTCATTGTATATAATTCTTTACGTTAGGGTGTGTTTTCATTGTAATTCTTCTAGCTTAAGCGCATAAACCCAAAGAATATCTCGATTTTTAAGTATTCTGATTGAATTTAATTCCAAATGCAATTCTTATTGTAATTAAAAACATCCACTGTAAATTAATATTTACACAAAGGGCGTGTCAGCATTCAAATGAGCAAAGCAAACGTTTGACCATGATCGGTTTCAAAATTTATAGAGTAATTTGTTGTACTTGGTGTAAGGTGGCAGTACATATGTCGTTCGCGTATACCCCTTTAACGCAAAAAAGCGTTAATGATCGCGAGTAGCTTTAAGCTATGAATATGGAATGGGTAGAGTAGAGTGCGTTCATCAAAGTGACATAATATAAGTCCAAGATGGTGCACTAGTTAATCGGACATCATGTCCACATCAAGGAATAGAGGGGGCACAATGAGTGACCAATCTTATAATGACGAAAGTCTAGAGTTGTTAGATGCTATGGAAATTGGCATTGATTTGTCTGACTATGAGCAGACAGTGAAACAGTTAGCAGAAGAGCTTTTCAAGTCTTCGAACTAAGCTTTTAAGATCTTTAATTCAGTTTCAACTGAAACGTTTTAAAGCTAAAAGTTTTCTTAGCTAAAGCTTCTCAAAGCAAACAATTCTAAACTGAGCAAATCGTATTCGCTCACACGTCATACCAAAACTATCCTCATTAAAGTTCGCGAAGATAAACGAGTACGTTTACCATGTTACTTAGTTCTCGATACTTTAATGAGGTTCAATGAACTTTCTCGCACACCTTCACATCGCCAAGCACTGTAACAGCAACTTAGCAGGTAACCTGTTAGGTGATTTTGTTAAAGGCGACCCTAATAAACACTATTCTGATTCCCTTTCTGACGGTATTAGGCTTCATCGATTTGTTGATAGCTATACTGATCGTCATGATGTATCTCGTTCTGCAAAATCACTTTTCTCAGACCAAACACGACGCTTTGCGCCTATCGCACTCGATGTATTTTGGGATCACTGCTTAGCCAATCATTGGGATCAGTTTTCACAGCAGACATTAGAGCGTTTTTGTTTAGATAGCCATGAGCAGATCTTTGAACATCAAGAGCCACACTGGCCTGAAAATTTCGTTATGGTTCATCAGAAAATGGCTGAGCATAGATGGTTAGAGAGCTATCAAGACATGTCATCTATAGAGGTGGTGTTGCAGCGAATGGCGTTGAGAAGGCCTAAGCTCGGTATGCTCGAGGCATGTTACGATGACCTCGAACGTCACTATGATACGTTGCAGTGTCACTTTAATGAGCTTTATCCCAACGTTTTAGAGGAAGCTAAGCAGTTTAATGCGCTTCAAATGAAGAAAAATCAAAAGGAAAGGTAAACAGCGTAATGCAGGTTTGCTACAATCCGCGCCTATTTAATCTTTGAGCATCATACTATGTCTGAATCTACAAAATCTTTTAACCAACTAGGATTATCTGAGCATCTTCTTGCCACGTTGTCTGAGCTTAATTTTACGGCTCCTACCAGTGTTCAAGAACAAGCAATTCCATTGGTATTAGAAGGCAAAGATGTACTGGCTGGTGCTCAAACGGGTACAGGTAAAACGGCTGCGTTTGGTTTACCGATTATTCAAAGATTAATCGAGACAAAAGACAACGTTATTCCGAACCCTAAGCTCGTTCGTGCGCTTGTATTAGTGCCAACTCGTGAATTGGCACAACAGGTTTTCGATAACTTAACTAGCTACGCAAAGGGCACCGACATTAAAGTCGTGGTGGCTTACGGCGGCGTTAGCATGAAGGTGCAAACTGATAACTTACGCGGTGGCGCAGATATTCTTGTCGCGACGCCTGGTCGTCTTATTGATCACATGTTCACTAGAAACATCATGTTGAGCCAAACGGAAGTACTGGTACTGGATGAAGCTGACCGTATGTTAGATATGGGCTTCATGCCTGACATCAAGCGTATTCTTTCTCGCATGAACGAAGTGCGTCAAACTCTGTTCTTCTCTGCAACGTTTGATAACAAAATCAAAGCGATTGCACACCGTATGATGCAGAAGCCAAGTGAAATCCAAGTTACTCCAAAAAACAGCACCGCTGAAACCGTAACACAGATGGTTTACCCGGTAGATAAGTCGCGTAAAAGTGAGCTATTAGCGTATTTGATTGGTTCAAAAAACTGGCAACAAGTGTTGGTGTTCACAAAGACTAAGCAGGGCACTGATGCTCTCGTTAAAGAGCTTAAGTTAGACGGCATTAAAGCGGCATCAATCAATGGCGATAAGAGCCAAGGTGCGCGTCAAAAAGCCCTAGACGATTTCAAGTCAGGCAAAGTTCGTGCGTTGATCGCAACCGACGTGGCAGCTCGTGGTATTGATATTCAGCAGCTAGAACAAGTTGTGAACTATGACATGCCATTTAAAGCAGAAGATTATGTTCACCGCATCGGACGTACTGGCCGTGCGGGTAACAGCGGCTTAGCGATCTCTTTGATGAGTCAGGATGAAGCTTACCTATTGGGTGACATTGAGCGATTACTTGATACTCGCTTGCCTCAAGAGTGGCTAGAGGGCTTTGAACCAAGCCTTGAAAAAGATCTAGCGCCCGATCGTGGTGGTCGCAGCAAAAGCCGTTCATCAGAAAAACGTAAGATGAAAGCGAAGCTTAAGATTCACCAAAACCGCGGTAAAGCACGTCGCTAATAAGCTGTACAAAGCTCCAGTTTAAAGATCTATACATATAAAAACGCGCCGTTACAGTGACTTCTGTAACGGCGCGTTTTTGTATCTTATAAGCTCATAATGGTTATGAACCCGATTAAGCTTTATGTTCCTGGTTACACTTCCATTCACATGGCACTTCATAAATCAGCTCTTCAATCGAGGTTGGATTTAGAGCCCACTCTTCATCAATATTGAACTTGCTGACCATCTGCGTGTTGAAAAGCTGCCAATGCTTAAGTAGGGCGTCTTCGGGTGAGGTGACCATATCACCTTCATTCCAAGTGCTTTCCATAAAGGGAGTGAGGCATACAGCGCCGTTTGCGTACATGATCATTTGCCATTTAACTTCGTAAATGTTGATCATTTTGTCTGGGTTAGCTGCATTGTACTCAGCGGCAAGCCCGTTAATCTCTTTTTCAACATCGCCGACATTGTCGATGAAGTAATCAACTAGGTTGTCTTCTTGGCGAACAGAGTCTGAAATAAGCTGCATTGGCCTACGTGAGTGAATCATGTTGGTGAACAGACGCATGCTAAACAGGTAGATAGCGATATTTGGCGCAACATCTTTTGGCAGCTCTTCCATAATCTTACTGATGTAAGACTGAAAATAATCGTGTAAACAATCACTTATTGCATGCCAAATCTTTTCTTTGCTACCAAAGTGGTGGCGGATAAGGCTATGCGAGACGCCTGCCTTTTCACTGATGTTTCGCAGTGATACACGATCGTAGCCAAAGTCACAGAACATGTCTGCGGCAACGCTCATGATCAAAAAACGCGTCTCTTCGGCGTCTTTTGCACTTCTTCTACCTTGCTTCTTTTCGGTCATCTTCATTTCACATAATTACCTGATTACAACATTCTACACTGTTTTTACTGAAATAAAAAATACTGCACAAGTGGAAAGTAAATCTTGAGAATTATTTAATATTAAATATACTGCCCACCTGTGTAATAAATCATAATAATTAAACGGAGAGGCATCATGCAGTTCAATTTGTCTATCAATGCCATATCGAGCAAGCGCATGGGAGCTGTTATTGCAGCACTATTGCTCGCAGGATCTCTAACTGGATGTGACAAAGTTCAGTCAGAGGAAAATGTGCAGGTAATCAAGCCAGTCAAGCTGTTCGAAATCCCACAACAGACTGATATTGATCTCGATAGCTTCATTGCAAAGGTTGATGCAACCGACCGTGCGGCACTTTCTTTCCAAGTGGGTGGAGATATAGAAACCTTCGATGTTCGTATGGGACAAGAAGTGAAGAAAGGTCAGGTGTTAGCCGTATTAGACGCGACGGATTACCGTATTGCCGTTGACGCAGCCCAAGCTAAATTTGATCTGGCGAACAGCCAATACAAACAAGCTTCTGAGTTGTATGCGAAAAAACTGGTCAGTACCGATTACTACGACCAAGCCGTAAACACCTTTACTGCCGCTGAAGTTGAGTTGGACCAAGCAAAAACAAACCTTGGCTACACTACCTTAGTTGCTCCATTCGATGGCGTGGTATCGATGGTGTTTGGAAAGCAATATCAATTGATCGCAGAAAAGCAGCCTGTACTGAATATTTTGAATCACAGTGAAATGGATGTGACGTTTTCAATTCCAGTATCAAAGCTTGAAGACCGTTCTATTCAAGACCTAACGAGCTCAAACATGTGGGTTGTGATGGACAGCCACCGCGGCATTCGTATCCCGACTCGCTTTAAAGAAATCTCAACGCAACCAGATGAAGATACCAACAGCTACCAAGCGGTTGTGTCTATCGAAAAGCCAGAAGGCATCAATCTACTTTCTGGTATGACAGCGCAAGTTGAAGTTCAGAAAAGTAAATCTGACTACGGCATTGGTATTGTGGATTCAGCTTGGTTAAACAAAGACGTAGGCCATGGTGAACTATGGCGTTATAACCCTGACTCTCAACTGATTTCTAAAGTACAAGTCCTTCTTGATGAGCAAGGCAAGGTTATCGACGGATTGTCGTCTGGTGACCTTATCGTTGAAGCGGGTGTGGATGTGTTATCAGACGGACAACAAGTAAAAGCTTGGCTTCGTGAGGGCGGTATTTAATGAACCTTTCAAAATTATCAGTTGTTGTCGCGTCGGTTCTGTTACTTCAAGCCTGTAACAATGAAGCTGTACACCGTGAACAACCACCTTTGTTGGTTTCTACCTTTGAAGTTGGCGCACCGCTTACTAATCAGTTCAGAAGTTTTAATGGACAGGTGATACCAGCTGAATTGACTCCCTTGGCATTTAAGCTAGCAGGCGAGATTCAACAAGTATTAGTAGAAGCGGGCGACAATGTCGAAAAAGGGCAGTTATTAGCCACCTTAGATAACGCAACGTACGTACAAGATCTGACTGATGCTCAATCTCAATTCAAACTGGCAAGCAAACAGTTGGCCCGTGGAACGGAGATGTTTGGCAGCGAAATGTTATCGCAATCAGAACACGACCAACTGACGGCTAACTATAAGCTCGCATCGGCGAATTTGGCGGCGGCGAAACGCAAGCTGAGTTACACAGAACTTTTAGCGCCGTTCTCAGGAACAGTCTCAACTGTCGATAAGCAACGATTCGAAAATACGGCGCCTGGAGAAACACTACTGAGTGTGTACCAGAACGACAAGGTGTATGTGCGAATTCAAGTATCAGATTCGATCTTGGCGTCAATTAGCCCAGACATGCGTTCAAATAGCTATCGTCCTGAGGCGACCTTTGGCGGTCACACAGGCCAATATCCACTGACGTATCTAGAACACACCAGTGAACTGCACCCACAATCCCGTACCTACGAATTTTGGATGCAGATGCAGCAGCCTGAAAGTGAAATCCTGCCAGGCACGAGCGTTACGGTCAATGTAGATATGGCGAAAGCGGGCCTGAGCGATGTTCAAGGCTACCAATTACCAATGACAACGCTAGAAGCGGGCTCTGAAGCGAATCAGTTCTATGTGTGGAAAATGGAAGACGGACAAGCATTCAAAAGCGAAGTAGAAGTCGACAAGATCAGTGGCCAAGGCGCACTCATCGCTCATGGTGTTGAGCAAGGTGAGCTACTCGTAAATTCGAATTTAAGAAAACTCCGTGACGGAATCCAATTGTCAGGAAAAGCAGAATGAACATCGCAGAATATTCAATAAAGAACAAAGTAATCAGCTGGCTGTTTCTAGTCATTTTGGCCATTGGCGGTGTGACGTCTTTTGGTAATCTATCCCGTTTAGAAGACCCAGCTTTTACCATTAAAGATGCAATGATTATTTCAACTTACCCTGGCGCTACGTCAATGGAAGTTGAAGAAGAGCTGACTTACCCACTAGAAAAAGAGATAAGACAGCTTCCGTACATCGACAAGATTACCTCGACATCATCGAACGGTATGTCCCAAATTATGGTCAGTATGAAGATGGACTACGGTCCAGACGAGCTGCCTCAGATCTGGGATGAAATGCGCCGTAAGATCAACGATCTACAACCAACACTGCCAAGTGGTGTAAATTCCGTTCAGATCATCGATGATTTTGGTGATGTGTTTGGTGTGATGATCATGCTGACCGGTGATGGTTACGATTACGTTGAGCTCAAACAGTACGCAGATTACCTAACGCGTGAAATCGAACTGGTTGACGGTGTCGGTAAAGTTAGCATTGCAGGTGACCAACAAGAACAACTGTTTGTTGAGATGTCACTGGAACGCTTAGCCGCATTGAACCTAGATATGTCGACGGTGACAGCATTGCTAGCACAACAAAACAGTGTGGTATCGGCAGGCGAGGTGATGCTGAATGGTCAAAGCCTAACGATTAAGCCAAACGGCACATTAAGCACGGTTGAAGAACTAGAAAACCTAATCATTCATGGTCGTGACACTGGCAATCTAATTCGTCTAAAAGACGTTGCTGAAGTGACTCGTGGTATTCAAGAAAAACCGGGTAATGTATTAACGTACAACGGTAAACCTGCAATCAACTTGGGTATTGCGTTCTCTTCTGGTGTAAACGTGGTTGAGATTGGTAAAGCACTGGATGCGGAACTGGATCGCCTAGAAAGCATTAAGCCAGCGGGTGTAGAACTGAATTACTTCTACAACCAAGCGCAAGAAGTAGACAAATCTGTGGCTGACTTCTTAATCAGCCTAGTTGAAGCGGTAGCCATCGTTATCATTGTATTGTTGTTCGCAATGGGCTTACGCAGTGGTTTGATCATCGGTTTGGTTCTTCTATTGACGGTATTCGGTACCTTCATCCTGATGGATTACAACGATGTTGAACTGCACCGCATCTCTCTGGGGGCACTGATCATCGCGCTGGGTATGCTGGTGGATAATGCGATTGTTGTCGTTGAAGGTATTTTGGTGGGCTTGAAGAAAGGCAAAACCAAGCTTCAAGCAGCGAAAGACATCGTCAAGCAAACACAATGGCCACTGTTAGGTGCGACCATTATCGCTATCACAGCGTTTGCACCGATTGGTTTGTCGAAGGATGCGACAGGCGAATTCATGGGTTCACTGTTTTGGGTACTGTGTTTCTCACTGTTTTTGAGTTGGGTAACTGCACTAACACTAACGCCATTCCTTGCCGAGATGTTGCTTAAAGAAGAAGACAAGGTTGATGAGAACGAAGACCCATACAAAGGCATCCTGTTTGTGGTATTCGGTGCGTGTCTGAAAGTAGCACTTCGATTTAGATGGCTTACTGTAGTTAGTATGGTCGCGCTATTAGCGGTTTCCGTTGTCGGTTTTGGTATGGTGAAGCAGCAGTTCTTCCCGCCATCAAATACGCCAATGTTTTACGTAGACATGTGGATGCCAGAAGGTACGGATGTACGTGAAACGATCAAACAAACTGAAAAGGTTGAGAGCTACATTCGTCAACAAGATGACGTGGAGTTTGTGACAACAACGGTTGGGCAGGGTATGCAACGTTTTGCGCTGACATATCAACCAGAGAAAAGTTACGAAGCGTACGCCCAGTTACAAGTAAGAACCACTGACCGCGACACTATGTTTAAGGCTCTAGCGGCGCTAGACAAAGACTTAGCCAACAAATTTGAGCAACCAACGTTCCAGTTCAAGTTGATTGAATTTGGTCCGTCACCCGCTTCAAAAATTGAAGCGCGTATTATCGGTGCCGATCCACAAGTACTGCGTAACATTGCAGTTGAAGTCGAAGACATCTTGCTTGCCGATCCAGGCTCTCGAAATGTTCGTCACGACTGGCGTGAACGTACCAAAGAGCTCGTGCCACTGTTTAACGAATCAAAGGCACGTCGCCTTGGCATTTCAAAGACGGATCTGTCTGAGACACTACAGATGGCGTTTGGCGGTTACAACATCGGTCTACTGCGTGATGGTACGCACATGTTACCTATCGTGGCACGCCTGCCTGAAGAAGAGCGTTTTGATTTTGAATCACTGAACAATGTGAAGATTTGGAGCCCATCACTACAAACTTACATCCCAGTTGAGCAAGTGATTGATGGCGTAGAGCTTCAATGGTCTGAGCCACTGATTCAGCGTCGCGACAGAAAACGTACGCTAACAGTATTGGCTGACCACGATGTTCTTGGTGATGAAACGCCAGCGAGTCTGTTTGCTCGTGTGAAACCAAAGGTAGAAGCATTAGATTTACCAGAAGGCTACAGCATTAGCTGGGGTGGTGAGTACGAAAGCTCTAAAGATGCGCAAGAATCTCTGTTTGGCTCACTGCCAATGGGTTACTTGCTGATGTTTATCATCACGATGCTTCTGTTTAACTCGGTTCGTAAGCCGCTTGTGATTTGGTTTACGGTTCCACTCTCTATCATTGGTGTTTCAATTGGTCTGTTAGGTACCAATATGCCATTCAGCTTCACAGCGTTCCTTGGCTTATTGAGTCTAAGCGGCATGATTTTGAAGAACGGCATTGTACTGCTTGACCAAATCAACAGTGAGCTATCAACAGGTAAAGACCCATATTTAGCGGTTGTCGACAGTGCGATTAGTCGTGTACGACCGGTATCTATGGCAGCATTAACGACTATCTTGGGTATGATTCCTTTGGTATTCGATGCATTTTTCGGCTCGATGGCGATTACCATCATGGCAGGTTTAGGCTTTGCTACCGTACTAACGCTAATAGTAGTACCGGTGATGTTCGCTATTTTATATAGAATCAAACCGTCCACTGCGGGTTATTAGGGAATGATATAAAACAGATTCTTTTAAGCCAGCCCAGTCAAATTTGACTGGGTTTTTTATGCGTGTTGTCCCGTCCTGAAATGTGTTGACACGTGAGAGCGGTAAGAGGGTACGAATAGGCAAGCATTAAAAAATCCGCTACTCAATGGGCAAGCGGCTTTAAGAACAATAGGGCGATTCTAAATTGCTAGCCGTATGTCTAACTCAATCGGCTTTGGCATGGCTAAGTGATAACCTTGATACATATCGAAGCCTAAATTTTGCATCGCTGCGAGTTGTTGTTGGGTTTCTATCCCTTCGATTACCGTCTTCGCACCGATTTGAGTAGCAAGCTTTAGGGCCAACTCCATTTCACTTGTGTCGCCTTGTTCAAAATCCAACATCACAGAGCGATCTATCTTGATGATATGAGGATTAATATGGCGAACCCGCTGTTCTGTTGACGCTTGTGTTCCGAAATCATCAACAGCGATTTGAAAACCATTTTCCGCCAATGAATGGGCTGCGTCTTTCAAACGTTCTTCACTCTCTACATTAAGCTCGACCAACTCCATCACAATTTGTTCGCACGATAAGTTAAGCTCATACAGGCGCTTAGCTAACAAGCTATCGCTCACTTTCTCTGCGGCAAATAACTCGCCAACATTAGGAAGAACATTCAAGAATAGGTGTAAATGACGAATAGTCGACTGTGCGAAGTTGCGTATATGAATGGCTCGGCTCAGCCTCTCGACATTAATTTTGTCTGTGCATGAGGTTTCGTCGGAATGAAAGAAGTGATCAGGGCGAACAATGGCACCTTTGCTGTTCGAAATTCGAACTAAAGCCTCTACACCTATCTGAGTCATAGAAGAATCAAATATAGGTTGGTAGACACTTCTAAGTGTTAGGTCTTGATATTTCGCAATAAACTGCATGTCGGCATCCACAGATATACAGCTAATAAATTCACTTCTGTCTGATAAAATCATAGTCGCTAATAAAGGTGTTTATTTAATGACGAGAATATACGTCACGGCTGTCACAATATTGACAGGTGTTACTAAATTGTCAATTAATAAAAATTCATTTGTAACGTCAATATTTAAATTAATATAACTAACGAAAAATCAGCATGATAAATGACATTAACCATTAAATTTACTTATCATTGACTGTGTTTGATAGTTTAAGTGAATCTAATGGCTAAGTAACGTCTCACATATTAACCCCAACCAATATAAGGCTAGAACGCTGATACACCAGAGAAAAGTAGGGTTAATGGCTTAAATTATGGGGGAGTGTCAAAGTTATAAAATAGATTGACTAAGCGAGTTACACAGAAATGATATCTATCTCTCAAAATCGAGACTGTGAGTCGATTGGCTATTAATAATTAAAACAGGAAGTTCGAATAATTAATGAACAGGGAATGAGTTATCTTTTATAAAATACTGGGATGGAGGTCTAACTATTTACTTTCAAGACTGATTAAAAAAGTTGACCCGTATTCTTACTGCCATTGAAGTACTGCGTAAAGTTGCAGATATTTACGAACCAGTTGTTGATTTCCTGACCGCTTTAAAGGGTGTCCAAATTTAATGAAGCAAGGGCTGATTTTAAAATTATTATTTAAGTCAGTAGCAAATTGAGAATCACTCTCTCTTAGCGTGATACCTTGTTGACTATATTCCGTGATCTCATCTGGGAGTTCACCCATCCACCAATGCAATAATTCGCCACTGTTTTTACTTCGGCTAATCCAATGGTCGGAGACAATGATCAAAACGTCATTGGGTTGAATGGAAAATCCATACTCTTGTTGCCAATTATGGATGTCCAACATCAACTTTCTACGACATGTTTTCCCGGCGCTCACCATATGATGACTGATCATCCAAACGGTACCGATTTCGGAAGATATTCGGAAGTGTCGAGGCGTTTCGCCAGAAGAAAGCATTTCAAGTGGGCTGATGTTGCTTGCATGATTAAAGCTAACGAAGGTGTGCTCCATTCGGCGAGCAAATGCCTTTCCTATATGGTGCTCACTGATCCCTTGATTGTGCACCGTAGGGTAGTGGCGTTCACAGAGCTTTAGGCAATCGTCTTGAAATTGATTAACGCTTTTAATCACTAGATCTAATAACAATGAAGTCCCTTATACACAGCTACTATCTTATTGATGGGCAATAGTACGGTAATTGAGGTTCCGTTACCTATCGTCAAAGTGCGAGTTCTTGATCTCTCTATCAAAATTAACCATTGCTGAGTGATTTTATGGATAGCACTGGCGCTCTACAGGTCTGTATTCTAAATTATGTGGAATTCTAGCTAGTTACCTCGACTATAGTCTAGTCAGCAAATCACAATTGATCTACTTACTCTTTATTTGGAAACATTCATGACCATTCAATTAGATTCGAAACAAAAGTCTGAGCTTACTAATACGCTCCAAAAGTACCTGCAAGATGAACTTGATGTGGAGCTTGGTCAGTTCGACACGGAATTCTTGGTCGATTTCATAAGTAAAAAGTTTGGGGCGGTTTACTACAACAAAGGGATAGAAGACGCTCAAAAAGTCATGGAACGTAAAATGTTAGATATCTCAGATGAGCTTTACGAGATTGAACAAATCGTTGAAATCTAACGTTTAGCCCAAACTTGTTCAAATAATTTGAATAACTCGTTTAATTTGAAATGATGTTACCAATGTAAAGCTTGGTAAATAATATGTTACACAAACTTGGTGTAGGGTACGCTTTTCGAAACTACACTACTCGTTAACATTCGGAAGAGATGCATGGACAACAACGTTAGAAATTACAACCCTTTAGCAAGAGCGATGCATTGGATTTCAGCTCTCGCAGTATTTGGCTTATTTGGTGTAGGCCTGTGGATGGTTGATCTTTCATATTACAGCGAGTGGTACAAAACAGCGCCAGACTATCACCGCTCGGTAGGCATTCTTTTGGCTACTGTTACTGTTATCCGCTTGGTTTGGAAACTAGTTACCGCGTCACCTAAAGTAGAAGGTAAAAGCTATGAAGTTGCAGCAGCGAAGATCGCTCACGGCTTTATGTACATTAACTTAGCGGTTTTATTTATTTCAGGTTATTTGATTTCAACATCAGATGGCCGCGGGATCGACGTATTCAATTGGTTCACTGTACCAAGTATGGGTGAACTGTTTGCAAACCAATCTGATCTCGCAGGAACGATTCACTACTATGCTGCATGGGTACTGATCATCATGGCATCAGTACACGCCTTAGCGGCGATAAAACACCACGTTATCGACAAAGACGATACGCTACGAAAAATGATAGGAGCTTCAAAATGAAAAAGTCAATTATCGCTACAGGATTAGCATTTGCAATGGCAATGCCTTTCGCTGCGAACGCCGCTGATTACGTGATTGATACAAAAGGTGCGCATGCTTCAGTTAACTTTAAAGTTAGCCACCTGGGTTACAGCTTTATCCAAGGTCGTTTTAACACATTCTCAGGTGACTTCTCATTTGATGAAAGCAACGTTGAAGCGTCTACAGTAAACGTAACGGTTGATACTACAAGCCTTGATTCAAACCACGCAGAACGTGATAAGCATATCCGTAGCGGCGATTTCATCGATGCTGGTAAGTTCTCTGATGCGACATTCAACAGCACGAAAGTTGTTGATAAAGGCGACGGCAAACTTGAAGTAATGGGTGACCTTAAACTTCACGGTGTAACTAAGCCTATCGTTATCGAAGCTGAATTCATCGGTGCTGGTCAAGACCCATGGGGCGGTGAGCGTGCAGGTTTCGTTGGTACAACTCGTCTAGAACTTGCTGACTTCAACATTCCAGTAATGGGCGCTTCAAGCTATGTAGATATGGATCTACACGTTGAAGGCGTAAAAAAGTAATCTAGCTTTCTAGCTCTCTGACAGGTATCAACATTATTTAGAAATATCAAAAGTTTGGTCGATACTAAATAGGTCAGCAGTTAGAAATAGAGAAAGGCGCAAAGTTTTCACTTTGCGCCTTTTTTATTGAGATAAATGGCAACGCGTTTAGGTCTGTTTTGTGTCAAACCGTTTAGTACGTTAAAAGCCACCATTTGCCTCTAGCCAGTCAACGTTGCCATGACTGAGTTATCTAATTGAACTACTAATCCCTAATAGTTCAACTTAAGATTAGTTAAGCCGTTTCTAGTTCAGCTTGTGGAACCACGTTTAGTCGGTCACCGTAGATTGGACGTAGTGCTTGCATCACTTCAATGCGAGTCAACACACCTACCATTACGCCGTTTTCTAACACTGGAAGCATATGTGGTTGGCTTACTTTCATCGCTTTTGCACGCTCTTCTAGAGAAAGAGATGTCAGGCGAGTAGCGAAGCCCATGCTTGTCGTCGGGTACAGTTGCTCTTTGTCGATGCATAGGAACTCAGCAACGTCCACTAGCTTGTCGTTTGCGTCGATTGCCACAACGTCACGGCTCATTAGGTCTACAACTTTTTGGCCTTTAGTTGGGATGTAATCTTGGCACCAAAGGTCAACCATTACGTCATGAACAGAGAAGATACCCACTAGACGACCTTCAACATCGCAAACAGGAGCGCTAACAAGTTGCGCGTCTAAAAGTGTATCAATCGCGACTGATGTTGGCATTTCTACGCTCAATGTAATTGGTTGAGTGTTCATGATTTGCTTGATAGTAGTTGCTGTGTTCATAATAATTTCCTTAACTGACGTAATTTCTGTTGTTTGTGTAATAGCGGTAATTTTTGCTGCTTTAAGTTGTGGGCGACGGTAGATGCTCCAGTTAGCTAAGCCGACCAATACTGAACCACCTACGATGTTGCCGATTGTCACTGGTATTAAGTTTGCGGTGACAAATTGCATGACGTTTAGGTCTGCATACTGGGCTGGTGTTGCGCCGATTTGCATCCAGAAGCTTTCTGGTGCGAATGCTTGAATCGTGATGCCTAGCGGAACCATGAACATATTCGCCACACAGTGTTCAAAGCCTGAGCTTACGAACATTGCAACGGGTAACACGGTCATCATTGCTTTAGTCATTGCGTTAGCAGAGCTGAACGTTAACCAAATCGCTAAACACACCAACAAGTTACAAAGCACTCCCAAAGCAAACGCTTGAACTGGGGTGTGGTGTAGTTTGTGTTGAGCAATGTTTAGAGCGTTTAAGCCCCATTGCCCGCCATCCAGTTGATACAAGCCTGCTGCGCTTACCAAAGCCAATAGGAACATGGCACCGATAAAGTTGCCGACATACACCTTGCCCCAGATAGACAGCATCTTCGTGAAGGTGATTTGCTTGTTAGCCCATGAGATGCTTGATAACACTGAGCTGGTAAATAGCTCACCACCGCAAATCACAATCAAGATCAAACCCATACTGAAGGCAAGACCGCCGGCTAAGCGACTCAGTCCCCATCCAGCATCAGCGCTGCCCGTGGTTACCGTGATGTAGAATAAAAAAGCAAGCCCGATGAATGCGCCAGCCATGATTGCCAAACTCAATGTCATGCTGCTGGTTTTATTTGCTTTACTTAATGCAAACTTCTCTGCTTCCGCCATCATTTCTGTTGGTGAGAACAGTTGATGATTTTCAGAAGTGCTGGTTGCCATATCCCCCCCTTGAACAATCCGTCATGTGTAATTCCTAGTGTTAATGACCTGGTTAATCCGTAATGGTTAATCAGTAATGTTTTGCAGGGCTCGTTGTGTCCTGCCATTTCAGATTAGGGCGTTGAGGGGTAGAGGTAAAATTGATAATTTTTAGAAACCACATCAAATTTATTGATATAGATTTGGTTACGCGTAGAATGAAATTGATTGCTCATTGGCTTTATAAAAAACGAGCATCAGGACACAAATAATTAAAAGCATTAAGGATGAATTTTGCGTTATTCATTAAAGCAACTCGCGGTATTTGATGCAGTAGCAGACTCCGGGAGCGTTAGTCAGGCAGCAGACAAATTGGCGTTGACTCAGTCGGCAACAAGTATGTCTCTTGCACAGTTGGAAAAAATGCTCGGCAGGCCTTTGTTTGAAAGGCAGGGCAAGCAAATGGCCCTGACTCATTGGGGCATGTGGTTAAGACCAAAAGCGAAGCGTTTACTGCAAGATGCGCAGCAAATTGAGATGGGTTTTTACGAGCAGCATTTGTTGAGTGGCGAACTCAAATTAGGTGCTAGCCAAACTCCAGCGGAACACCTCGTTCCTGATCTCATCAGTATTATTGATAACGACTTTCCTGAGATGCGAATCTCGCTCGGCGTGCAAAGTACCGATGCTGTCATTGATGGTGTATTAGATTATCAATATGACTTGGGCGTTATCGAAGGTCGTTGTGATGACAACCGAGTTCACCAAGAAGTGTGGTGTACCGACCATTTAACGGTGGTTGCATCGGCTCATCACCCGTTTGCGAAGCGTGAACGAGTCAGCTTGGCACAATTAGAACAAGCAAAGTGGGTATTACGCGAACATGGTTCGGGTACTCGCAAAGTTTTTGATAGCTCTATTCACCATTTAATTGGCGATCTCGATGTATGGCGAGAGTATGAACACGTTCCTGTTTTAAGAAGTTTGGTTGCAAACGGCCCATATTTAACGTGTTTACCTTATCTAGATGTCGAACAGTTTGTTGAGTCAGGGCAACTGGTGACGTTGAATGTTCCTGAGCTTGAAATGGAAAGAACCTTGTCCTTTATTTGGCGTGCTGACATGGCAGAGAACCCACTTGCTGAATGTATCAAGCGTGAAGGTAAGCGCATGATGAAAGGCAAACGGTCGATTCTTTAGTCGCTACTCAACACCAATTCTAATAACTAAATATGTTGAATAAGCGATTCCGGTCTCTATCTAGTGATAAATACACATCTGCATACATTATTAATGTGATCGTGATCGGCTAAATAAGGGCTATCTTCCCATAGTATGCTTACTTGATTTTAAGTGAGGCTAAATCCGGTTGCGTTCAATTACGTAATTAGGCTTTAGAAATAGTATGAGTACATTAGTCGCGATTTCATTAACAACAGGTATTTTGTCAGGTCTATGGGGATGGATTGCTATCTCTTTCGGCTTATTGTCATGGGCAGGTTTCTTAGGTTGCACCAGTTACTTTGCTTCGCCAACAGGCGGCGTTAAAGGACTAGCAGGTAGCTTATTGACCAACATGACTGGCGTATTCTGGGCAATGGTGATTATCGAAAGCTCAACCTTCGCAGGGTTAGAGATTTTAGGCTACATGATTACTGCTATTGTGGCTTTCTTTATGTGTATTCAAGCGAAACAAGCGTGGCTAGGTTATATCCCAGGCACCTTCATTGGTTGCTGTGCGACGTTTGCTGCAGGTGGTGATTGGCAACTTGTAGTGCCATCTTTACTGCTTGGTGGTGTATTTGGATACTTGATGAAAGCAACGGGGCTATGGCTTCACGAGAAATCGACTCAATCTTCGGAAGTTGTTGAACAACACGCTAAACAGGCAAAGGCTTAATTCGTTAACCTAACCTTAGTTAGTCACTGTGAACTCTTGCAAGATAACCCCCAATTAATTTGTATATCGATTTATACAGGCACACCGTTTGGTGTGCCTTTTTTGGTTGAGGCGACTAGCTAAATATTTCATCAGTAGAGCAACTGATAGCATCTATAAAACAAATTATGTTTAGGTATTTCCATTCGCCATGGTGATCACGCGTTTTAATGTCCACCTTAATAAAAGCGGAATGCATTCTTGTCCTTGATTCTCGCAATGAGAAACAATGGCGAGTGCAAGGTCGGGTTTTGCATGTTTCTTCAATACCTTGGCAACCACTTTCTTTGGAGGGATAGGGTGATCGTATGGAATCTTAACCATGTCACGGAAAAAGCTCTCAAATCCATTCATATATAGGTAATGCTCGATATCTTTATCTGGCAGTTCCGTGAGTCGATGTCTT
The DNA here is from genome assembly GCF_020806305.2 of Vibrio sp. F13. Taxonomy (NCBI): domain Bacteria; kingdom Pseudomonadati; phylum Pseudomonadota; class Gammaproteobacteria; order Vibrionales; family Vibrionaceae; genus Vibrio; species Vibrio sp. F13. The sequence goes on from NZ_CP170176.1 coordinate 1,252,802, forward strand.
TCCTGATCATTACCAAGCTTCGATAGCACCGTTGCTGCGTATTTTTTACCCGCCGCATCGCCGTCAGTTACCACATGCCAATCGATGCCAAACTCTTGCGCGACCTTAATCAGTGCCTTAAGTCCTGATTGGGCGAACTCAATAATCTGCACACCTTCTGCTGCTAGGTTATAGCCACATTGGTTGGCAAGTTCATTGAACAACCAAACCTCGGTTTCACCTTCTACTAATAGCCAACAGCGAGCAAATAGTGCCCCAGAGCGGTGGAAGCGGATATGAAAACCAATTCGTCGAAGTTCATCCTTACTGAAATGGTTCATGTTGAGTTGATTGGCGATGGTTTTGTCTGACTGACGAACCAAGCGACGAATCGATTGAAGTGGGACCGCCGCAAGTAGGTCGCCACTGTTGGTGGTCAGGATTTTCTGCATGGGCAATTTCTGCATCAAGCTCCAAGCCCTTGCCAAGTGTGTTGGGTGCAATCGACCTTCTGGATCTTCAAGGATCAACAGAGGGCGCGCACATCGCCTTAAGTCGTTTGGCCCTTTAGCTTGTAGATAAGCGTTAAGTAACCCCATGAATAATAAGCGAGTTTGTTTGTTCTTGGTCTCTTCGACGAGTTGATGAATACTCTGATCATTGGTACCCGCAGAATAAAGCAATCCGTCTCGCTGTTTTCTAGGGTTACGACGAGAAGTACTTTTGAAAGAAAAATAGTGCTCAATCAAACTTTGCATCGACTCTAGGCTACTGCGCATTTCACCTTTATTAACATGTCCGGGTATCGCCATAAGACGGCGGCAGGTGTTGTCTATTCGTTTTTCTATTCTTGCTTGTCGACCATTACCGTTATTGGCGCCGTTTCCATTTGTTGTGCCATTGCTCGTGTGATGGTTCCCGTTCCCGTTTGAATTTGCATTAGTTGCGTGAACATTAGTCGGCAGGTGAGCATTGTGGTTAAGGGACTTGCCGTTGAAAGGACGATCAAAGTGCCTTGCATCACGCAAACGGATAACGGGATGTAAGGTCATTAATTCTTGAGCAAGCTTTTCTGAATGATGAAGCTTGAGCGGATTACCGTCCAAACCAAGAAATGCATAGTGTGTTGTTGTCTCATACTGTTCTAACGTCGCGCTGATGCGATAGTAGATGCGAAATACGCCAAATTCATCTTGAACCCAAATAGGTTTGAGTTTGCGATAACGACCTGCGTTAAGTTCGCTCTTATCGTTAGCTTTTAAAGCGAGAACAATTTGAAGATGTTGAGACTGCGGGTGTGAAACAGAGTAATCGACATGAAAATCGGTCATTTCAAAGTGATATGGCACACCGTCTGAGGGCAGAATGACGGAAAGGGCATCCAATAATGAAGACTTACCCCAAGTATTTTCACCAATAAGCGTGGTTAGCTCGTCAAACGCGAGTGACATGCGCTTGATACCTCGAAAGCCAGAAATCTCGATTCTTTCTAGTTGCATAGGCTTACTCCTAACGGAAGGCTCTGCTAATTATTTGAAAGCTAACAGATATCTTTAATCATAATCGAAAAATCCAAATCCGGTATGCTCACCTGTCACAAAACCCGTTGTTTATTAATACGGTGCAAAATGAGATTTTTGATCTATCTCGAGTATTTTTTTGCAGTGCAGTTTCATAAAATTCACGATTCTGTCATGATTCTCGACCTAGTATGAAGGGACAAAGAGAGAAGAAAATATGACTAAAAAGAATAAGCCGACAAAAATAGTGTTGGCACACATCAACGACACCCACTCATACTTTGAACCAACCTCGTTACAGCTATCACTTAAAATGAACAACCACATCATTGAACCTTATGTCAGTGCTGGTGGCTTTGCTCGAATTTCAACACGCTTCAAACAAATAGAACAAGATGCCCAGCGTCAGAAGGTTGGAACCTTGTTCTTGCACGCTGGTGACTGCTTCCAAGGCACGTTGTACTTTTCCTTATTCAAGGGAAAAGCCAATGCCGATTTGTTGAATGCCCTTAATATAGATGCCATGACGCTCGGTAATCACGAGTTAGACATGGGTAATGAGCCCGTTGCGATTTTCGCGAAAAGAATCAAATTCCCGCTGTTGGCCGGTAACTGGAATCTATCGAATGAGGATATCAATAAAACTCATACGCTAGCGGACAACGACATTGTTAAGCCTTATCGGCCTGAAACACGAAGTGCTTCTTTTATAACGAAAGAGTTTGATGGCGAGAAGGTCGCAATATTCGGCTTAAGCATCGACAAGATGGCAGGCATCGCTAACCCAGATATCGATACACCGTTTGAAAATGCTTTGGAAACAGCAAAAGCGACCATTGAGCAAATCCATCAAGCAGGTATCAACAAGATTGTGTTACTTAGCCATCTTGGTTACGAAGCTGATTTAGAGTTAGCAGCCAACGTAACAGGTATTGGTGTCATCGTTGGTGGTCATAGTCATCGCTTACAAGGTGATTTCTCTGATATCGGCTTAGTTAAAGATGATGAATACGGTGTGAAAATTGGCGATACCTATGTTGTGCAAGCGGGTTTCCACGCCATGAGCTTAGGACACTGCGAAATCGAGTTCGATTCTCAAGGCAAAGTGACGCACTTCAATGGTAAAAACGAACTGTTATTAGGCCGTCGACTCTTTATAGACGCGAAACTGAGTGAAGTAGGGCAAGACGATGCCCACGATATGGCGTGTGAGTTTTTAAACAATCACCCTAATATTGCAGTGTGTAAGAAAGATCCTGAGCTGCAGAGCATTCTGACGGATAAATACCAGCCGCGAGTTCGAAAGCTTCAGCAACAAGTGATTGCTCATGCAGACACTAAACTTCGCCATGTACGTATTCCAGATGATAAGGGCCCGAGCCAACTCGCGCCCTTGGTTGCTCAATCATTTCACCACCTAATGAACAAGAAAGGGCATCAGGTTGACTTTGCCATTCACAACGCAGGTGGTGTTAGAAATTCACTGAATAGCGGCGATGTTTCTGTTGCCGATATTGCCGGAAAACTACTACCGTTTGCCGTACCTATTGGTGTGTATGAAGTAAAAGGTGAAACGATCGCTGGCATGCTTGAAGGTGCAATCAATAACGCGATTGATAATGGTGTCGTGGGCACAGGTTCAGGTAGCTTTCCTTATACACATAATTTGAGGTTTTGTTACCACAAAGAAGCGCCTATAGGACACAGGATTCACCATCTAGAAATTCACTCTGATGATTCAGGTTGGCAAGCTGTTTCTCGCAACCGTATTTACCGGGGCGCGTCGTCAGCCTATACAATGAAAGGCAAAGAGGGCTATAACGCTGTGTTGGATATGATCGGTGATGGCACGGTCACCACTGACTCTATGGCAGACTGCTTCATCGAGTTTCTGCAAGACCACCCAGAGTCGCTTCAACTCAATGAACCGTTGAATTGCATGGAGTGTTTTAGATAACTAAAGCTGATACTGATATTTAACACTATTACTTTGGGTTATTTATAAAATTGGCATTGTTTATGCTTTATCTCTGCAGGTCGCCTTCTTGTGGAGATATGCATGGATAAGAAAGATTGGTTAGATGCGGTAGCGGTTGTCGGTTGGGTATCAGTTTGGTCAGCGTTAGTGTATTTAATACCTGCCGCAGGGCTGTAAATTGCTCTTTTTGCAACTTCATTACGCAGTGCAATAGTGTGTTTGACTTGCGAATTTATTCTTAGAATCAATTCGCGTGTTTATTTGACAAAGTGGCATCAATCAGAAAGGAGCGTTTGCTCATTTTTTGCTTTTTCCGTGCAAATTTATATAGACGAAACACAACCAGAGGATTATTATCCACGCGTTTGGGGAGTAGTTAGCGCAAGTTTACATATCGTCATCTCGTTAGGCCAAGAGTCTATCCGGTATGTAAAAGTGAAATCCCATATTTCACTTCAACGAGACCAACGCAATCACAGTCAAGATCCGTAATGGAGCTTGATATGCTTTGTTTGCGGAAGGTCTTTGTACAGTTCTTCCGCCCGGAGGAATAATGAACTCAACTCAATCTCTATTATCTACAAATAGTGAATCCTTTTTTTCATCGCCAATCATGACGACTTATGCGGGCTTTTTCCTGCTAACGGTTATTCTCGTCTCTATTGATATCTATCAGACTCGTGGCGGTAACGTTACTATCAAGAAAGCGGCAATCTGGAGTGTTTTCTGGTTTGTACTTGCGTTTTTGTTTGCTGGCTCGATTTACCTATTTTGGGACATTTATGCGCCGAACAGTGACTACATAGCGCAAAAAGCAACCGTGTCATTCATTACGGGTTACTTGTTAGAAAAATCCCTTAGCGTAGACAACTTGTTTGTTTTTGCGATGATCTTTGCTCAATACCAAGTTCCTGAGCATCTAAGACCTCGTGCGCTTCTTTGGGGCGTAATTGGTGCATTGGTGCTTCGTGCAATTATGATCGCACTAGGCGCACAGCTATTGGCGGAATATCACTGGGTGCTTTACGTGTTCGCTGCGTTCTTGATTGGTACAGGTATTAAGCTGGCATTAGACAAGGGCGAAGAGGAGAGTGTGAATACTCTGCCTGAAAAGCTACTTCGTAAAGTGATGCCGGTAACAGAGGACTTCCATGGCCCTGCATTAATGGTTAAACAGGGTGCTAAATGGGCATTCACTCCAATGATGTTGGTCATCGGTGCGATCGCAGTCATGGACGTGATGTTTGCATTAGACTCTATCCCTGCGATCTTTGCGGTAACACAAGAACCGTTCTTGGTACTTGCGGCTAACGTGTTTGCGTTACTTGGTCTTCGCTCGTTGTATTTTGTACTGCAAGGTATGATGGACAAGTTCATCTATTTGAAACCCGCGCTTTCATTCATCATGGTGTTCATTGGTGTGAAAATGCTTCTGGTTGATAGCGAGTGGGCTATCCCAACTTACTGGTCATTGGCGGTATTGGTTTCTACGATGACGATTGCGGTTATAGCGTCGGTTTATGCGAAGAAGCCAGGCATTGAACAAGTAAATCAAAAACAAATATAACTTATCGAAAAGTCGATAATGAACACGTGGCTGATGAAGTGGAAAATTTATTTATGTAAATTCTCTGTGACATTGGCCACTGTTGTTTGCGGGGTATTTGTACTAAATGCATGATTTAAACACTATATTGAATTTGTACTCACATAATCTGCATATCTATTTTGTGGTATTGTTAATGGTTTGTTTTATTAGAAAAACTAATCCCAAAATCTAATTTTAGTCATTTTTTAACCTGCAAAAGATCACCTATTATTCTTGTCATCAGAACGAAACACATTAATAAATTTATAGAGAGGCAATCATGGCTCAAGCAGTACAAATGAATACTATCGCTGTTCCTAACTCTATGGATAAGAAAACCTACTCGGTTAACTTCAAAGGATTGATTGCACACATTTTCGATATTCTTTTCGTAGACAACTCTCCACGTAGTTACTACGCAAGCGACCTATCTGGTCACATGCAACGCGATGTCGGTATTAACCGTTAATCTCAGCGTTAACATGTAAATATAGAATTTTAAGAAAACGCCAGCCTCTAAAGCTGGCGTTTTTGTATCTGAAATAAACTCAATCTCTTCGTAAACTAAGCACCTGAAAGAAAAACCTAGGCATAACGGTCTGTATTTGAGCGCCATTCAATTCGCTTTGTACAAGGATCTCGGTATGTCACACGCCAAACGCAATTCATCATTGATTAAACTTTGTTTATTTTCCTTACCGATCGGCTTCTATTCCTCAGTGTCGCTTGCACAAACCTGGAGTAATGAAGGCCAGCCCGCACAGGTTATCGAGCTCTTCACCTCTGAAGGTTGTTCAAGTTGTCCACCTGCTGATCAGTACCTCAGTACTTTTGAAGACCATCCAAAACTTTGGACACAAGTTATTCCGCTTGCCTATCACGTCGATTATTGGGATTACTTAGGTTGGGGCGACAAGTTCGCGAGTAAGGCGTTTAGTCAGAAGCAACGCTTGTACAAAGCTTATGGAGTAACAAGTGGGGTTTACACACCCGGCTTTGTTGTCGATGGAAAAGAGTGGCGCGGTTACTTTAACTGGTTAGACAGAACGTTGCCTTCGCTCAAACAACAAAATAACCCCAAGCTAACGGTCAACTATAAAGGCGATACGTTCAGCGTAAGTTACGAAGGCAAAGGGGATTATGTTGCTCATATAGCTTTGCTGGCGATGAACGAAGTCACCAGCGTTAAGGCGGGCGAGAACAGGGGTAAGAAACTCGAACATGATTTTGTTGTGGTTTACGATGGTTATCAGCGTGGTGAGTCTGAATGGCAATTTAATATCAATTTTGAGCCACTTGTCGCTACACCAGACGCAGTCGCTGTTTGGTTAACCGAGCCGAATTCGTATGCACCGGAACAAACGGTAGCAGGTTGGCTGAACTAACTGCAACCCACGACAATTGTGTAGCTGGAATACTCTTAGACGAAGTTGGTACGGCGAGTATCGATGTTCTCACATCGATAACTTCGCTTCTGACGGATATTAATCAGTGAAATAGAAGCGAAAGGGCGATTTAGTTACGTAATACTGCTGAAATACGTTAATATAGCGCGCTATTATTTTAGCTTTGAGTTCCTGCAATTAATGACTAACACCACTACACCAACCAACTTCTCTGATCTTGGCTTAATCTCTCCTTTGATGGCTCGTTTATCTGAGCTTGAATACCAACAGCCAACGCCTATCCAAGCGCAAGTTATTCCAAGTGTGTTAGCAGGACGCGATTTAATTGCAGGCGCAAATACCGGTTCAGGTAAAACCGCAGCATTTGCACTTCCACTGTTACAAAAGATTCATGAAGATGCCCCTCTGGACCGTCGTTCAGGCAAAGGTAACTTTGTTTCTGGCCTTATCTTGGTTCCTACTCGTGAACTTGCTAAGCAAGTGGCTGACAGCGTTAAATCTTACGCTGTGCATTTCAATGGCGCGATTAAAACGGTTTGTGTGTTTGGTGGTGTATCGGTAAACACTCAAATGCAGGCGCTACGTGGCGGCACTGATATATTGGTGGCAACACCGGGTCGTCTGCTTGACCTTATTTCGAGCAACGCTATCAAACTAGATAAAGTGAAAACGTTAGTGCTTGATGAAGCTGACCGAATGCTAAGCCTAGGTTTTACCGAAGAACTTGATGCAATCTTGAAGCTCTTGCCGAGCAAAAAACAAACCTTGTTGTTCTCTGCAACTTTCCCAGAGCAAGTTAAAACGCTGACTCACGAACTTCTAAGCGATCCAATTGAAGTTCAACTTCAAAGTGCCAATGCGAGCACACTGGTTCAACGTGTATTCGAAGTAGAAAAAGGTCGCAAGACAGCGTTACTCGCACACCTAATTCAACAACATGAATGGCGCCAAGCTCTGATCTTCGTTAATGCGAAGAACAGCTGTGAGCACCTAGCAGACAAGCTTTACAAGCGCGGTATCATCGCAGAAGTATTCCACGGCGATAAAGGGCAAGGTTCACGTACTCGTATCCTAGAAGATTTCAAATCTGGCGAGATTGACGTTCTGATCGCGACAGACATCGCGGCACGTGGTCTGGATATTGAGAAGCTTCCAGTGGTAATCAACTTTGACTTACCGCGTAGCCCGTCAGACTACATGCACCGTATCGGCCGAAGTGGTCGTGCAGGTGAAGTTGGTCTTGCGTTATCTCTGATCGATCACGAAGATTACCACCACTTCAAAATCATCGAGAAGAAGAACAAGATTCGTCTTGAGCGTGAGCAAATTGAAGGCTTTGAAGTGGATGAAGAAGCGACAGCTGAACTGATCGCAGCACTAAAACCTGTTGCGCCACCGGCCGGTACTGGCAAGAAGAAAAAGAAGAAGAAAGCTCCAAAAAACCAAGATGTGTGGCTGAACAACAACTGATCTTGAGTCAGCAAGCCATATAAATCAATAAGTAATAGACATTCAAAAGGTGCTTAATTGCGCCTTTTTTGTGTCTGTAGGGCTGGGATTTGAGTCGTTAATAAACGACTGTTGCAGTGTTAAACAACCCGATAAGCCGTTCGAAGGATAGCGTCCTCCATAAGAGATTCGGCGATTTAACGCTTTGCTCATAACCTGTTCGGGTTTTGAGCAATTGGGTAACCGCGTGAAGACCTCGATTAAACAATTAGTGCTGGCCACTTCATTTTTCCTGTTTACCCAACACTCTTCTAGTGCTGCTGAATTTGAGGTTAAAGGGGTTAATAAAACTCTCACCGAAAATGTAGAATTATATTTAGAACCTTTAGCCGATGTTCCTGCATCACAGCTATCGAAAACGAAGCTATCTAAACGTATTCAAGATGCACTCAACCCTTATGGTTATTATCACCCACAGCTCGATATCGACCTCAATGATTCTGATAACGTGATCATTAACATCGATTCTGGTCCTGTCATGCGCATCGCAGAATCGATAGTAAAAATAACAGGTGAAGCTAGCCTAGATGCGGAGTTCATCAATATACTCAATCAAAGCAAGTTAGGCTCAGGTTTAACTTTGTCTCACCAAGAATATGACCAAACTAAGCGTGCGATTTTCTCTTTAGCAAAGCGGAAAGGTTATTTTGACGGCAGGTTTATCGAGTCAAAGATTGAAGTTATTCCTAGCGAGAACATCGCGAATATACACTTGTATTTTGCAAGTGGTCCACGCTACAAGTTCGGTTCTATAAGTATTCCTGATGATGGGGTTGACCCTACTCGTATCGAGAAAATACCCACCTTTAAAAAAGGTGATGACTTTGACACCATCAAGTTAGGTGAACTGCAATCTGATTTGTCAGACACTCAATGGTTTCGAAGTGTCATCGTACATGGTGACTTTGACAAACTTGATGACAACCTAGAAGTTCCAATTGAAATCATTGCCGAGCCAAGTTCTCGAAATATCGTGCAGGTCGGTGGCGGCTATTCTACTGATCTCGGTTTACGCGCCTCTCTCAGTTGGTCAAAGCCTTGGTATAACCGGAGAGGCCACAGCTTTGAAACACAGACATATTTGTCTGAACAGGAGCAATCACTTCAGTTGGGGTACAAAATCCCCACAGAGAAAGTCACAACGGATTACTTTGGTATTCAGTTTGAATCGAAACGAATTGATCATCGAGACACCAATAGCTTTACAAACGATCTTAAGTTCGAACGTTACTGGCAATTAGACAGTGATTGGCAAAGCACCATTTATGTCAAATACTTGCACGAACAGTACCGTCAGGCGTCTGAGGAAGAGCAATCGCAATTACTGTTACCTGGCATCAGTTTTTCTCAGGTTGATCGTAAAAATGATCAGTTGGAGCTCAATCATCGACACATCTATTCTGTCGAGTATTCTGACCCTAGTCTGTTCTCTGACTCAAGGCTGTTGCGGTTGGAAGGAAACAGTGTCCTTTCATGGGATATTAGTGACAGGCAGAAGCTCCATTTCCGCTCCAACGTAGGCATCAACATTGCCAAATCATTATCTGATGTGCCGTCGTCACTGCGGTATTTTGCTGGTGGCGATGGAAACCTGCGAGGTTATGGTTACGAATCTATCTCCCCTAGAGACGAGAATGGTGAACTAACGGGGGCACGTTATATGTTAACTGCTGGGCTCGAATATCAGCATCAAGTCTATCGTTCAATTTGGTTGGGCGCATTTCTTGATGTGGGTGATGCATTTGATCAACAAGCGGATTGGAAGCGTGGGACGGGCGTGAGTTTGATTTGGAACTCACAGTTAATGCCAGTTAAGCTCGATTTTGCTTACGGCTTAGATGCGCCTGAAGGCGACGAATTTCGTATTCATTTTTCCTTTGGTACTCAATTCTGATTTTTGTACGCTGTTTATGCACTCGCGAGGATGCGAACCATCTAATAGGATTCAAGTAAATCGAAAGAGCGTAATAACCTTTGTGCTTTAGCAAACACAAAGGTAAAAACTATGAAAAAGCTACGATTCGGTGTATTTGGTAATATGGGCCCTGAAGCAGATGCTCTGTTCCAAGATATCGTCGCCAAGAAAGAAATTGAACACGGCGCACTTAAAGACTAAGACCACATGGCCATGATAGTGGTGAAAAACTCAGATATCCCCGATCGATCTGAAGTGATTAACGAAGGCGGTACCGATCCTGTGCCTGAACTGATTGAGTCAGCGTGCATTTTAGAACATGCCAATGTTCAGTTTGGCGTAATGACCTGTAACACCGCTCATTACTTTAGACCTGAGGTTCAAAAGCACACCAACGTTTATATCGTCGACATGCTTCAAACCACCGTTGATCAAATCAAAGAGCAGAACTCTGAATCTGTTGTTGGTATTTTATGTACCAACGGCACATACAATTCGGGAATCTATGATCGTTACCTAACGGACGCGAATCTGGTGTTCGTTAAGCCAGATTCCTTTGAGCAAGAGCATAACGTGCATAGTGCTATCTATGGTGAAGTAACCGGTGAGATGACAGAGTGTGGACAAGCAATCCGAGAAACCAACGGGATCAAAGCGGGCGAGTTTGAGCGTAATGCCGCACTGCTTGCTGTAGCGATTCAATCCATCGTAGAGAAGGGCGTTGATACGGTTATTTGGGGATGCACGGAACTTCCTTTGGTTAGAAAGCAACTTGAAACGGCATTTCCAACAGTCACTTTTATTGATCCTATGGAAGCGGTAGCTGAGCGTGTCGTTGATATTTACCGTCTCGCTGAGCAATATGTGGAGCGTGGACATGTGGATTACAACATTAATGATGTTAATTCGATCTTCACAACGCTTGATATGGTGAACTACGTAGCCCAAAGAGCGATGACCTACCGTCTATAAGCTCAGATACGTGTATTTGAAACATGAGAAAGCCGCGAATTACGCGGCTTTTTTACATTTGGACTGGAGAAAATTAAAAATTAAGATTCGAAGCTGAACACTTAAAGCTCGAACTCGCCATTCATTTTTCGAAATAACCAATCAGGTACCTTGTTCCATGAACTGTAGTTCGGGTTCTTAGTATGGATTTGTTCCTCTGAAGCCCAGATGGTGTCACCTGATTGTTCTCGCGACACAGCCCAGAACAACTCCTCTTTCTGACGTGTTAAGTAGTGTGTCACTTGCTTCGCAAACTCTTCACTGTCAACCAACACCCCAAACTCAACGTTGAGAAAGTCTGATCTTGGATCGAAGTTAGAAGAGCCAATATAGGTGACACGCTCATCTAAAATTACTGTCTTGTTGTGGTAGCAGGTATCAACATGAAAGTAGTGATCATCATTGATCGCTTGGCTTTTGTACTCATAGATACTTACGCCCTTGTCGAGTAGAGTCTCACGGTGTTTTTCGTAATACGCAGGCACAAAGCCCGAATCATTAGAAGCCGATGAATTCGTCAGTAAGGTGACTTCGGCTTCGCTCTCTCTAAGTGCATCGACGAATACAAACTTGTTATCGCTTGGCACCATATAAGGCGTAGAAATAATAACCTTAGAAGGTGTCGGTACTTTTTGCTTCATCAAGTGTTCAATACGTTGGCGAAAGTAGGGCTTGTTGTCATTGAGTTTCTCCAGTGAGTCAAATACCGGCGTGACAGAGGCTGAAATGAACTTCGGTTGGTTTAAGCTCTTTATCTGCCTTTCGACTTCAGACGTGATCAATGCTTGATTCTTTTCACCTTTGTTCAACGCTTTGGTGAACGCTTGGTATTGCTCTTTCTCTTTGATTTTAATGCGTTCTTGAATTGGCACTACATGCTCACTGTTCCACAACGCTTGGTAGTTTCGGTCGAAAGCAGCAATCACGTCGCCTTTAAACAGCACATCCATATCAAAGAAGTTGGCACTTTCGCTGTAGCCAAAGTAGTCATCACCGATGTTGCGCCCACCGAGGATCATCGATTGGTGATCAACGTTAAAGTATTTCTCATGCAGCCGATTATCTAACTGTTTTTGATGAGTAGAGAAGTTGAGCGCACGACCAATCCAGCCAGCTTTACGTGACTCAAAAGGGTTGAACAGTCGAATCTCAATATTGGCGTGTGAGTCCAACTCCGCAAGCCATTTGTCATTGAATACCAACAAGTCATCCAGTGTGAGGCGTACGGCCACATCGCGGTCAGCGGCGTGTTTCAGCTCGTTTAACAGCATCAGACCCAGAGTGTCGTTTTCCCAAGAGAAGTAAGTCATATCAATCGAGTGTTTTGCTTGGCGAACCAGATCAATGCGGCGCGCAAAGGCTTCAGGCGCACTCGGGATCAAATAGACTTCGGCTTGATGTTCTGTGCTTTGCCAGTTAGCTTCGAAGTCAGGTTCAACATCGGGGTAAGGTTGGGCACATCCTGTGACCAAAGCAATCAACATTATTGTGCATGCTGTTTTTAGTTTGCTAAGTGTCATAACTAACCTGCGTTTAAACATAAAATTTGGATATAGAAACGGCCAGCGAGCTGGCCGTTAAAGTAGGAAGGGTGTTGAATATGTTTAGTTTAGGTACCAGTCCCAAGGCATAAGACCTTGCTCTGCTAGACCCGTTAAGCGACCTTCACGAAGCTTAGGATCAACACCTGGGTTTGTGACATAGTCCCAGTCGAAGGTAGTGCTGTTGTCGCTGAATCCTGCACCATCAATGACAAGCACATTGTCGGTAGCATCGCTGTACTGGTAGCTCTGGAACAATTCATCGCTAAACCAAAGACGCGACATTTCGTTCATAAGGGCTTTATCTTTGCTTGATGGATTTACTTCGCTTCCATCAAAACGTACAGCTTTGTTGAACATAAATGGCAGTTCTGAACCGTTACATGCACCGCTGATGCAACCAATCGTTTTGAATAGATCAATGATTGGCAGTTGGTCGTATTCGCCCGTTTCTTCATTTAGACCTGTTTTATAGTTCCACATGTTAAAGCTTGGTTTGTGCTCAAAGTGGTATAGCGTTGCTTCTACTCCGCTGTTTGCTGCCATGTGACGAGCTGGACCATTGAACAAGGTGTCATTTAACAAGGTTTTAAATTGCTTCATGTTGTCAAGAGCGCCACCAAAGCTAGATTCTGAGTTAGGGTAGAAGTCTGTTAAATCTAGAGCAGCTTTTACCTCATCATGACTAGCAAGTTCTATGTCTCCAATAATTGATAAGCAACTTAAGTAACTATCCTCACCATTAGATGCATTTGCTAGGCATATACCAAATGCAATCGAATTTAAAAAATTTACGTCAATGTTGATGTCTGTATCTAAACCAAAAAATAGCTGTGTTACAGACTTATATGCCGTAAGGGAAAGCGTCATGTTTTGGGTCAACTCTTCAGTACTCATCCCCCCAATTTTAGTTTCAAGCATGGCTACGTTATCTTCATCACTCAACCAATCCAACATACTTAATGCAAGTTCTTCTGAGTTTGTATCTTCGTTGATCTCGGGCTTTATATACTCAATTATGGTAGGAACTAAAAAGGTCACATTGAATAACATGCCGAAGCTGTTAGATTCACTAGCGTTATTTCCAAGTACTGTAGACACAGCGAAATCTTTTTTTATAGGTGTTTCAATAGAACTTACACAAATTTCATCAGCGTCTGAGTCTGTCTCTAGCTCTTTACAAAGAATATAGGGAGCAAATGGCATAAGGGTAGACATTGGTGTCTTATCAGAGTTGGAACCCAATTTTATATTTCCTTGTTCGTCTATATCATTAAACTTGAGTTTGTAATTCAGTGAGAGTGACAGAGAACTAAGTAACCAGTTTTTCAGTTGTTCAATACCATCCAAAGCTGTTTCTTGCGACGCCATGATCTTGTCAAGCGAAGTGTCTGCTGTAAAACCCTTACTGCGATCTTTTGCAACTTCATAACTTGGATACTCGAACCCATAAGGGTTGCTTTGCATGATGGCACGTTGGAAATATTGACCTGCGATATCGTCATCTTGCTGCAAGAAACCGATAGACATAGCACCTGAGCCTTGACCCATAACGGTTACGTTTTGAGCGTTACCACCGAAGTCAGCGATATTGTTATGTACCCACTCTAAGGCGCGCTTCTGGTCACCTAGACCATAATTGCCATCTTTGTTCGCGCCTTTAATCCATTGAGTACCTAACTGACCAAGACGGTAGTTCAAGTTTACATAGATGAAAGGCTTACCATCGTCGCTTCCTTGAGCAACCACGGTATCACCTTGGATGAGCGGCTCTGCACCAGAACCGTATTCGAAATCACCACCGTGAATGAATACATAAACCGGTAGGTCTGCATCAGCATCTACGCCTACTGGGCGCCAAATGTTCAGGTTCAAACAGTCTTCAGATTGTGTCTGTGAAACGGTCTTCAATTGAGGACATGCATCACCAAACGAAGTGGCATCAATGTCACTCCCAAGATCAACCATTTCACTGTGCTCAAAACGCTCTGCATCGGCAAACTTAATGCCTTTAAAAGACTCAACAGAAGCCAGTTTATCGTCTTCGGTATTAGATGTAACAACCAGCTCTTCTTTGGTCGCAGTAATCATCACATCGCCGATTTGAGTGGTAAAGGTTTCTGAAGGTGCTGGAATTAAAGGTTCAGGTTTATCAGGGAAAGGAACCGTTGGCTGGCTATCGTCGCCACAGCCTATAAGGGCAGTAGCAATAGACAATGCGATAAGTGAGCGGTATGCAATATTCATATTTAATTTTCCACAATAATATTCGGTATAGTTACGATCAAACGCACTTGTATCGACAATCCTGCAGTTCCATTGGGTATTGCGCTCCATCTATGGAGCATCGACATGGCATATATTTGAGTTGTCATCTTGCTGGACGACTGAGCTTCAGAGGCTCGTATGAAAATATCGCTCTAACGAATCTATATTCACAATAGAGCGATGGTTTGACCGTTAGAATCGATAGCCAAGGTTCAATGTCACAGCCGAACGAGTTTCACCTTTGTTGTACAACACGGTCATGTTGTAATGCTTGCCAATCTGTTTGTTGACTCCGGTTAAAAATGCCCACTGGTTAATGTCGACACCAACGTCGTAATCAAACTCAATATCGTCTGTCTTTACAGTACCTTGCATACGTGAATCTAAACCTTGGTATTCAGCACCAACGAAGAATTGAGCGCGATAATCAACTAATTGGTAGCCCAACATTGGCTGAATCGTGACAATGCCGTCACCCCAATCATCCATCCCTTTCAGACGGGTTTGTGAATAGGTGCCGGTCAGTGATGCAAAGAACTCTTTGTAACCAACAGATAGTGTTGTACCCGCACCGCGTAAGTCATATTCGAGATGCAGTGGTACATTTAAACGCCCACTGTTACACAGTGCTGATACGCCCTCGCATAGTTTGTCACCTAGACCAGGTAGTTTGTTATTGAGTTTATCTTGTAGATATTCTCCCGCAGCGCCGGTGTAAGAGGCATCAACATTCGCGTCAACGTTTACCTTTCCTACGTACCCGAATACATTCCAGAACGGCAGAATATTCACATCACCACGTATTGAAAGACTTTCTGCTTTAACCGTTGCAACGCTATCTTCAGGGTCGAACAGGTCATTCAAGCGCACACCGCCAATCACGTAATCGGTCATAGGAAGGTTCATGTCTTGATTGCGATAAGCAACTGAAACACCGAATGGTAATGGCAAATCGATACCTTGACGACGCACCATGTCACCCATTAAAGGGAATACTCGATCTAACTTAACACTCGCTTCTTGCATACGAGGATCTGAAACTTCTTTTAGACGCTCTTCATGCAGGACATTAACGCCGTTGTCGTCTTCATAAATTGCGACGGGTTCAGTTACAGCGCTCATGGTCATCGGTTTCGTTTTAGACGTACCCTCGATGTTAGTTGTCTTACGTTCAATAACGACTTTACCAGAGTCTAACGTTTGGAAATCAATCACTTGGTAATAGGTATCGACTTTTGACTTACCAAGATTAAATGGCTTGTCGTTGGTGATTACCATGCGTTTTGGTGTGCCGCCTACAAGTTCAATATCAACATTCAAGAAACGGAAATAGGCGATGTCTTGTGGTAAGCCGTATTTCGAATAGTTGAAGCTAATGGTCACGTCGCCGTTGTCTTTTTCATTGACTTTCACTGACGATGGATCGAAGCTTTCTGCATAATTTCTTAGTCGATACTCAGTGCGCGTAAACTCTTCAATTTCATCGATCAGTTTTTCGTTTTCATCCAGCTCTTGCGGGTTGTATTTGACGCGCAGGTCGATGTTGCCTTTGCTGTCTGTGTTTTTTATCAGATAGACGCTTGAGTCACGAACCTCATCGCCAATTTGTATGGTTCGATGTGCGTGTTCAACTAGGTGTTCGCCCTGTACGAGCGAACTGATTGCTAGCTTTGGTAAATCATGACTGATGCCATATTTGTCAAATAGTGCTCGACCTTTTTCCATAACTTCGCTGTAAGTCTTGGTTTCTGCCGCAGACGCAAAATTGGGGGTGGTAAGTAATAGGGCGCTCGCTAACACAGAAAGAGTATGGGTCTTACAGGCGCTGGTGCGTATTTCAAAAAAACTCATGACGGTTTCCACGCTGAGTGGCCTCAAACCTTCGAGACTCAAACAGTCGATGTAATACTGAACGTCGTGTTCAGTTGTTATGTATTTATCCGTTAGGATTGCTAGTGTGAATGTCGCGACTAAAAATGCATTGCGTCAATCAATGAGAGGATTTTAAGAGGAGGTGGCAGATCGCGTTAATCGCTTTTGATGGACGCTATCCTCACTTAGTAATAATTAGCGTTAATCAATTGATTTATAATGATTTTCAATAGATAAAAAAACGGCCTGTGAAGTAAAAATACTTGGCAGACCGTTTTGTTGTGAGTTGTTAAGCGCATTTAGTTCTAAGCAGTTACCCTCACTCTAAATAGATCAGTAAACAACTTCGCTATCATCAGAATAATCAAAATGTTTACGAGCATCAAAAGTGGCGTTTCAATTCCATAAACAGGTGTGAGGTTGAGCGCACCAGATGTGAGAACAACTAATAAGTTAATACCCAATATTCGGTGTACCATGAGCTTAGGTGTCGCGAACACTTTCCATATCACCATAATGTTAAGGAAGTAGAATAGTCCCAGCTCCCATAGTTCTGTCATTAATGGCATCACAAAGATGTATTGCAACAGAACCACCGACCCTGTACCCAACACACCATAAAAAGCGTCCTTAATAACGCTTGGTGGCATGGTCGGCACCATAGAAGAGAATACACCGGCTAACATAGGAAATATGAAACCACCTGGAACTGGAAGATAAATCCAAATCAACAGCGATGTGATAAACATCGACACGCCTTGCAGTACTTTGCGCCCATCTTCATTCAAATGTTCAACAAACGTGCGATGTGCATGATGCCAAGACACGTCTTTATGATCACCTATGACATTGAGTTCACCCTCAACAAGAGATTGTTCTGGTGTTAATACATCGAACGTCTTCAAGTTGTGAGTAAGAACTGCCCATTGGATATCTAAGTCTGATTCGCTGTTACTTTGTTTGAGTAATGTATCTTGGATATGTGCCATTTCATCGATACGCAAGCGCCATGTTTGGATGTTCTCTTTAAGGTGGTAGCTTCCGGTCAGTGGCAGATCTAAAAGTTGATACAGCTTATCAATATTCGCGGTGTTGCTTTCAAGTGCGGCAATGTCGATGTTGTCTGTTTTTTCCATCGCATCTAACAACGCTTGTTTACTGGTTTCGAAACGTTGTACAAAGTTGAGTTCAGTATTCACAGGCCACACGATGCGATACACAATAGAGAACACAACAACACCTAATAGTGTTTCTTGAAGTCTAAGTACAGCAAAGTGAAAGGTGGTTTGGTTATCAAACCCGCCCATACAAGCAACAATCGAACACACGGTAAATCCTATTGAAAAGATGTAGCCGTATTTCTCGTCACTAGACATGAAAATACAAGTGCCTAAGAACACGGTAAGAAATGTTAGAAACAAAAATCGATCTTGTGAAAACATCGCAATGAGGAAAAAGGCATAACCGGTCCCTAACAAGGTTCCCATTAACCGGTTATGGCCTTTGTTTATTGAATGGGCGAAGCTCTCGTTCAATGCCATCACTGCGACGGCTATCGCAGCCCAATACGGTTTTTCCCAACCAAACCACAACGCTAGGCAGATTGCGATAACGATAGAGAGTGCGACTTTAATCGCGTCTTTAGTCGATGCAGTGAACATAAGAATCACCTAGCTATTTTTGATTATTTTGATCGAGGCAGTCATACCAACACGCAGTTGTACGTCTTCTGGTATTTTGTCTAACTTCACTTTGATAGGGATGCGTTGAGCTAGGCGTATCCATTGGAAGTTTGGATTCACGTTTGGCAATAAATCATTACCTGTGCTGCCGTCTTGCTTCGCGATACCAAAACCAATACTTTTGATATGTCCTTCTAGCTGAACATTGTTGTGCATCATTAAGGTCACATAAGCAGTGTCCTGAGCATCGACACCGACTAAATCAGTCTCTTTGAAATAACCTTCAATCCAGAAGCTATCTTCATCAATTAGCGCAACCACAGGTGAATTCGCGACAACTTGAGAGCCAACACGTAGGTTCAGATTGGTGATATAGCCGTTAGTAGGCGCATATACCTTGGTGTACTCAAGGTTGAGATGTGCTTCTTCTACGTTCGCTTTTGCCAGTTCGACATTTGCGGCGCTGGTTTCTACCGCGTTGTTCAAGTTGTTTAGTGTCAGCACGGGCACGGCACCGGGCGTTCTTTTCTCTAAATTCAACGCGCGTTGCTCTTCGTTTTTGGCTTTGGCGAGTAGGGCAAATGCTTGTTTTTGAGTCGCAAGTGCTTTTCTGTAGGTCGCCTTGTAAATACTCGGATCGATCTCAAAAAGAAGATCGCCTTTTTTTACCTTCGAGTTGTCTTCGACATGCACTTCAATGACTTGACCCGTGACTCGAGGTGTAATCGAGACGATATAAGCGCTGACTTGTCCGTCTCTGGTCCATGGGTTACTTGAGTACGACTGGTAATAGCTATAAACCACAGTTCCCGCAGCAGCCAATAATAAAAGTGTGATGAGATAACGTTTGATCACAGTAAGTGCCTCAAAAAATGGTAATAAAATGGCCGATAGCGCCAGTAAAAATCACGATCAAGCTCAGTTCTGCTATTGCAGGAAAGGCGACGTACTTATGAAGGCCAAACCGTGTCGCGATTGACCCTGTTAGCATTGTCAGTATGTAAGCCAGTGCGATAACCAATAACAGCGGTGGGAAGTAGACTTCATCCCACACAAGCTCATGCGGCATGGTATTCATGGTTCTGTTCTCTATTTGTTTGATGAATGCAACGATAACGGAGTTCGATTTATTGTGATAATCGCTTATAGAGGATCGTACCCATCAAAATCCAACTTTATTCGGTGATTATGCCAACTGCCTCTTTGTTGAGAGCCGTAAGCCAGTAAAACAACGGTAGGTAGGTTGTCGTTCTTGAAGTGGAAACACTTAATTGAAATTGATTTCGAAAATCATCTACTTTTGCCGATTTAAGATAAATCTATTTAAACCAATCACTTAAGGTGTAAATTGCACTTCAAAAACTATGCGAACAGTTAAAGTGATGATTTGATCCATCAAATGGGATTACATAATAAAACCTTTTGTTCTTAATATTCGGTTCGAAGCAACGAGATGCTTTATTTATTTTGAATAATCCAACAAATATCATTATTAAGTTATTAGTTAGATTATTTACTCCTTATATTTAGTAACAAGAGTAAATTTGTCATGGACATTATTTCTAATCTGTTTGACATGGCACCATTTGTCGCACTATTTATTACACTCTCATTGGGTTATATGGTTGGTAAAATTACTATCGGCCGATTTGTTTTAGGCGGTGTGGCCGGAACATTATTAATGGGCGTAATTATTGGGCAATTTGGTGTTCAGATTGATCCCGGCGTAAAAAGTATTTTCTTTGCGCTCTTTATTTATGCTGTGGGTTATCAAGGCGGCGCACAATTCTTTAAAGCGCTTAACTTTAGAACCATCAACATTCTGTTGTCTGCGGTTGTTATGACGGTTTCAGGCTTATTGTGTGTACTTGCCGCTGCGTGGTTGTTTGACTTAGATAGAGGTACTGCTGCGGGCCTAGCTGCCGGTGGTTTAACTCAGTCTGCGATCATTGGTACTGCAGGCGATGCGATCGCCCGTTTGGGTGGTGTGTCTGAAGAAGCCAAACATCTGATGCAAACTAACGTTGCTGTAGGTTACGCTGTAACATACATCTTTGGTTCATTAGGTCCAATCTTGATGGTGACTTGGGTATTCCCAACGTTGATGAAGTGGGACATTCGCTCTGAAGCAATTGCGTTAGAGGAGAAAAATTCTAACGGTAAACGTGATTTGGCAGATGGCGAATTTAACGCAGTCACAGCTCTAGTGACACGTGCTTTTAAAGTCACTCACGACGATAAACTGGTTGGAAAAACACTCGCGCAATTGAATCAATCATCACTTGCTGCGTGTATCGAACTTATTGAACGCGACGGAAAAGAGCTGAGTGCAGACAAGTTCACAGCACTTAAAGCGGGCGACCTTGTTGTGGTTACCGGCCGTAGAAATGCGGTTCATGAGCTACAGAGCAAGGCGCAAAGTAATGAAGTCGCATTACCGGAAAGCTATGAAGTTATTGAAGAAAACCGTCAACTTATCGCTGACAATCGCAAACTGATTGGTCGTTCGCTAAGAGAGATCAAAGATAGCTCAAATCAACGTTCGTTCCGTGGTGTGTATGTTACAGACTACATGCGTGCTGGTGCTTCAGTCGCCATTACTGATGATCTGATTGTTCAGAAAAACGACGTTATTCAATTAACAGGCACCGCACAAGACATCAACCGAGTTGAAAAACACATCGGTAAGCGTATGGGCTCAGCAACCATGACTGATTTCATCGTACTGGGTTTTGGTATGGTGTTGGGCCTTCTTATCGGCTTAATCAGTTTCAAGATTGCAGGTATTCCAGTAACGATTGGATCTGGTGCAGGTTGTTTGATCTCTGGTTTGCTTGTTGGTTGGTTACGTAGCCGAAACCCACATGTGGCTCAGTTCCCTGCGGGTGCAGCAAACTTTATTCGTGACTTTGGTTTAGCAGCATTTGTTGGCATCGTTGGCCTCCAAGCGGGCCCTCAAGCAGTTGATACCATAAAAGAACATGGTATGTCGCTTCTGTTCTTGGGTATGGCGGTCACCATCATTCCACAGATTATTTCATTCTTTTTCTCGTACTTTGTATTGAAGATAAAGAACCCAGTAGAAGCGTTAGGTTGTGTGACTGGTGGTCGAAGTGCAAACCCAGCGTTCGCTGCATTGATGGAAAAAACAGGCAACGCAACGCCAGTATTCTCTTTCACTGTGACTTACGCCGTAGCCAACGTGTTACTGACTCTATGGGGACCAATTATCGTCGGCATTATTACCGTTAATGCGGGTATGTAATTAAAACCTACAACTCATTATAGATTTAAAAAATCATCAACTTATTAACAGACCTACCCAATCAAAAATAGGGTAGGCCTGAATAATCACGCTTAAGTAAAACACTTTATTTAATTACAAGTGTTTAATATTAAATTATTAGGTAAATATTATGACTACACAAAATACAACTATCGACTTTTCAAAATTCGCTGATTTAAGCCCATTTGAATTAAAAGACAAATTAATTGAAGTTGCTCAAGCAGTGCCAGATCGTGCTTTACTAGACGCAGGTCGTGGTAATCCAAACTTCCTAGCAACATTGCCACGTAAAGCATTTATTCGCTTGGGTGAATTTGCAGTAATGGAAGCGGAACGTAACTACGCTTACCTCGGTGGTGATTTCGGTGGTATCCCTGATGGCGTGGGTATCGTTGAGCGTTTCGATACGTTTACTAAAGAATACTCAAACGACAAAGGTGTTCAGTTCATCGAGCGCGCACTAAGCTACGCAAAAGATCGTCTAGGCATCCAAAAACAAGCGTTCCTAAACGAACTCGTTCTTGCTTACCTAGCGTGTAACTACCCAGTACCACCACGTATGTTGACTAACATTGAGAAAGTGGTGAAGCAGTACATTGCAGAAGAGATGTATGGCCCAGTTCCAATGACCACGGACTTTGACTTGTTCGCAACGGAAGGTGGTACGGCATCAATGACCTACACATTCCAAACGATGTTCAACAATGGTCTATTGAAAAAAGGCGATAAAGTGGCGCTAATTACGCCAATCTTTACCCCTTACCTAGAAATCCCAGAGCTTTCTGAGTACGAACTAGAGATCGTTGAACTGCGTCTTGATGAGACCACTTGGCAGCTACCAATGTCTGAAATCGAGAAACTGGCAGATACAGACATCAAACTACTTTGCGTCGTTAACCCTGCTAATCCAGCATCAGTGAAATTCTCTGACGAGACTCTAGAGAACCTAACAAACTTTGTGAATGAGCAACGCAGTGACCTATTCATCATCACTGATGACGTATACGGTACATTTGCCGATGACTTCGTTTCTCTATTTGCAAAACTACCATACAACACACTTTGTGTTTACTCGTTCTCTAAGTACTTTGGCGCAACAGGCTGGCGTTTAGGTACCATTGGTATCCAACACAAAAACGTATTTGATGACGCACTAAGTTCTTTCAGCGAAGAAAAACAGTGTCAACTTGATGACCGTTACAAAACACTGACTCCAGAGCCACGTGACATTAAGTTCATCGACCGCATCGTTGCGGATAGCCGTAGCGTAGCCTTGAATCACACTGCCGGTCTATCTCTACCGCAACAAGTGCAAATGGCGATGTTTGCTCTAACTTGCCTAATGGATTCTGAAGGTAGCTACAAAGCAGCATGCAAGCGCATCATTCGTGAGCGCTATACAACTCTATACACCAACATGGGGCTAGAAGTTGAAGAGAACAAAGAATCGTGTGGACTACTACACACTATTAGAGTTAGACACTCTAGGTGGCAAACTATACGGTCAAGAGTTCGTTGAATGGTTCAAAGCAAGCGGTAAAGGTAAAGATTTCTTATTCCGTCTAGCTCACGAAACTGGTGTTATTTTACTACCAGGAAATGGCTTCGATACTGTACATGCGTCGGTTCGCGTATCTCTGGCTAACCTGACTCACCATGAGTACGAACTGATTGGCCGCGCAACTCGCAAGGTATTGGACGAGCACTTCGCTGAGTTTCAAGACGCATAAGTTCAAGTCTGGCTTAGAATCAAATACATGATTTAAAGCCGATGACGTCCAACTCATTAAGAATAAGCCTCGGCGATGTCGAGGCTATTCCGACCAAATAAGCACAGTGGTTAAATCGATAAAACTTCCTATCTTGATTTTCCGTTGTGTTTATTTAGTCGTCTTATCCAAGTATTCAAATCCATTTCAAACTGAAAGAGCGACGTATGAAAAGCATTATTTCTATTCAATCTCACGTGGTTTACGGGCATGCAGGAAACAGTTCTGCGGTTTTTCCAATCCAAAGAATGGGACTCGATGTGTGGCCAATCCACACTGTTCAGTTCTCTAATCACACTCAATATCAACAAGGTTGGACCGGGCAAACATTCGGCTCAGATGATATTCGAAACTTGATTCGAGGCTTAGACAACATCAACGTACTGAAAGACTGTGGTGCGATCCTATCGGGTTATCAGGGAAGCGCAGACCAATGTAAAGCGGTTGCCGAGTCGGTTAATTTAGTTAAAGAAAAGAACCACAGTGCACTCTATGTTTGTGACCCTGTAATGGGTGACCCAGATAAAGGTTGTATCGTTGAGGATGGCGTTAGAACCGCCATTACTAAACACTTGCTTCCTATTGCCGATGTTATAGTGCCAAACCAATTTGAACTAAGTGAATTGACCGGCATTAAAATCCTCTCCCTTTATGACGCGGTTACAGCATGTAAGAAAGCATTGGAGCTTGGTCCAAAGATGGTGCTCGTGAAGCATCTTCACTCATTACCCGATGACGCGTTCAGTATGATTTTAGCAACGAAAAAGGCATGTTATTTAGCCCAACGACCGAACATTGAATTTGCTCAACAACCGGTTGGTGTCGGTGACCTTATCTCTGGCCTGTTTACCGCAGGGTTAATAAAGAGAATGTCTCCCATAGCTGCATTCCGACATGCAAATAACGCGGTCTATGGTGTGTTGGAGCTAACTAAAAGCTATGGCACTTGGGAGCTACAAACAATCAATGCACAATATGAATTTGTAGAGCCTACCCACGATTTCAACGTGGTCAAAATCGGGTAGAGCGTTTAACTCCGATAGTGGTGGAGGGTGTACCTATTCGATGGGTCGCATCCTACAAACGAGATTACGAGCTAAGACTAAACCTAGCTATATTACTCCCAGAAAGAGACGGACTTCACTTTATCCCTATTTATTAACTTCTCTGTTTATAGCTGTTCTTTTGATTAAACAGAGTTTCTGAATCATTTTAGAGAACATTAAATGAGCCTAATTATGAACCGTCTAATTTCCTCGGGTTTTACCGTTGCTTTGTCATTACTTGTAGTGGCATGTAGCTCACCCCACACGTTGGATGTACGCGTACACAAAGACAATTACAAAGAAGTGGTTGTAGAAGAAGCGATATCAGTAAAAGAGCCATTGCGTATGTGGGCGAGTGAGAACCCAGACTTCTTATACTCTCCAATCGATCAAACAACGCCAATTAAAGTGTCAGGTGAGCAACTAAATATCTTAGCTTTGTCAGGAGGCGGCGCGAACGGAGCCTTTGGAGCCGGTATTTTGATAGGGTTGGAAGAATCTGGCCAATTGAAAGACTACTCAATAGTTACTGGCATCAGTGCAGGAGCGCTAATGGCACCATTTGTATTCATCGGCGGAGATGCATTTCCGAAGATGAAGGAGGTGATGTTAAACATCAATGACAAATCAGTGCTCGGCAAAAAGAACTTTTTAAACACCGTGTTTAAAGATGCTTTTACTGACGGTAAAAACTTGAATCAATTTATCGCTCAGGCGTTCCCTGAACCGATGATCGAGCAAATTGCTGCGCGACACCGCAACGGTAAGCGTTTGTTTATTGGTAGCACACACTTTGATTCTGGAGAGCTTGTCATTTGGAATGTGGGCGCAATTGCAAATAGTGACATGCCAGATAAGTCTGAACTTATATATAAGGTTTTAGCAGCAAGTGCTTCTATTCCTGGAGTCTTCCCACCGCAGTTTATCA
The DNA here is from genome assembly GCF_020806305.2 of Vibrio sp. F13. NCBI lineage: Bacteria > Pseudomonadati > Pseudomonadota > Gammaproteobacteria > Vibrionales > Vibrionaceae > Vibrio > Vibrio sp. F13. Next base: position 1,278,100 of record NZ_CP170176.1, read on the forward strand.
ATGTGAAGTACGAAGGTAAAAGTTATGAAGAACTTCACGTCGATGGTGGTTTAGCCGCTCAAGTATTTTTCAATCCATCTAACTTCGACTATCAGCAGATCTCAGATGCTCTTGGGTTAGAAAAACCACCACAGCTCGATGTTATTCGAAATGGAGCACTGAAAGCGCCGTACCACTCGCTGAGAGATAAGGGTCTAGATTTAGTAGCAAAGAGCGTATCAAGCCTGACTCTTGCTCAAACACGTGGTGATTTATATCGAATGAAATACATCTGTGAAATCAACAACATTGATATGCAATTTACTTACATCGAGCACGACTTTGGTTACGCCAAACGAACCAAAGACATGTTTGATGAACACTATTTATTAACCATATACGAATATGGTTATCACAAAGCAACTCAGGGCAAACCTTGGGTAACAGAATTACCTTAATTTAGGGATATCGTAAAATGAATAAAACAGCTTTAGCGCTACTTATCATGGCAACGTCTAGCGCTGCCATGGCACAAAATGTGACCTCAATGGAACAGCAAAAAGTCGATAACGACATGCTACAACTGGCCGACGTTCAACAAGAAGCGGCGTTGTTCATGGTTGAAGAAAATTCAGACTACGTGGAGATTGACTACATTGGTCAGTGGGTTGACGTGAACAATTACGTCACACACAAAGAAGCTAAAGAACGCCAGCTTCAAAAGACCACCAAGAAATACATTTACTCGCAAACAGGTGAAACTCTAGAATCCATCGAGCAGCGAATTGCTGAGCATATTCAAGTGGACCAACCTAGATATTTCAGTGTCGATGTTTACCGTAATTACCACGGTGATTCTGGGGACTTTAACTATCTAGCTCGAGTTATCGAATACATTTAAGTTATTCGTTTGACATCAACGATAAAACCTACTAGCTTAAGTAGGTTTTTTTGTTTCAAATTGACGAATTATTTTCACTAATATTATTCTGACAAAGTAGATATTTCGCCAACCTGTGATAATTTAAAGACATAACGATTAAAAGTAAGCACAACAAAATGAATTTCAGCATTGAACAACTTCTTGCTTTTGTAACTGTCTATGACCAACTGTCTTTCAGCAAGGCAGCAGTCAAGCTTAACAAGCACAGAACGACAATCGGGCAGGTTATAACTAACCTTGAAGACCAACTCGCGGTAAGCCTATTTGAAAGGGTTGGACGCTCTGTAAAGCCGACAGAAGATGGTCATCTTCTTTACCACTACGCTAAGCAAACGATTGAACAGGCAAGAACATTCGACAAGGTGGCTTTGAGCTTGTCTTATGGCGGGTTGGAAAACATCACCTTTGCTTATTCTGGTGTGATACCTCATCAAATGCTTTTGGATATTCGAAAGAAACTGCGTAGTGATTTCCCGATGATGCGAGTGAACTTTTTAATCCGAAACAAAAAGGATATTAAGAAGGGCCTTCAAAGTGGCGAGTACCACTTTGGATTAGTCAATGTGCATGACAGCCGGGGTATACACAGCTTTGATGCGACTTTTCTAGGTCACATTGAATTTTCCCCATTCGTTCAAAAAAATGGTGAGTTCTCATCTTTGGCGCAAGAGGATGTACTTTTAGCGTTAAGAAATTCAAAGCAGTTTATCTTGAGATCGTTTATTGAAGAGGGAATGTCAGAAAAAGTAACCATCAGCTCCGATAACGAAGAAGTCAATCAATTGGCGTTAGTTATTAAAATGGTTGAAGCCGGTTTAGGGTGGGCACTGTTACCAAAAACGTTTGCTCATTCTGAATTTTCCCATTACGACATTGAACCTATACAGTCGTCTGAAATGCACCAAGGATTCAAATTCGGTTTTGCGCTTTGGTGCAATCATTCTAAGCAAGTGAAGGATGTAAAATTATCGGTTTTATCTGTTATACAAGAACATGTTGATCGAGTATTGAGTCAATATTAGCAAAGGAAGAATGTAGGTAACTTATTAATAGAGGCTCATTTATATGAGCCTTTTGCGTTTCTGTCATCTCGAAAGCTCTTTAATTTTGTAGGGCGACATCCTCTATATAAGAGTAGGGCAACACCATTATTTGGCCTATTCTATGCCTGTCGATTAAGGACCCCCTTTATTGGCAATAAGTGTTTAATTTCTATGTTTATTGCAAGGAAGCAAACTTTTGGCCGGGTTTCGTCACCCGGTCTTTTTTATGAGGCAAATTTTATGACTCGCTGCGGCGGCATTGTTCTTCTTTCCTGCTTTTTATTTACAACATCTTCTTTCGCATCGTTTTATGATCCTGTTGATGGTCAATTTGATATGGGGCATCACCTTGCGGAAAACGCACATGGCTTTTTGCCTATCCCAATTTTGATTACCGAGCCTGCGGTGGGGTACGGCGGCGGTGTGGCTGGTTTGTTTTTACATGAGACGGATGAGGAAAAGCGACAAAGAAAGCAAGCTGCTCTTTCTGCCATAGATGGTGGTGCGCAGTTAGTACCCTCAGCAATGTCAGTAGTGGGCGCAGTAGGGACAGAGAACGAAACTTGGTTTGTATTTGGTGGCCATAGACGATCTTGGATGAATGATTCCATTCGTTACACAGGAGGCGGCGGCTTTGGTGTTGCGAATTTGGATTTGTACACATCAATCAACTGGGGCCCCATAGATCATGACCTTAGAATAGGCACGTCAACTTCGGTAGCCGTACTTTCACAAAAGGTGCAGTTCCGGATTGGGCATACGCCTTGGATGTTGGGAATAAAGCAGTTATTAGCTAAGTCTGAGATTGAATTTGATAACATGGTTTTAGACCGAATTTTGGGTAACGAATCGGTTACTTCTGGTTTAGGGTTGGAGGCTGAATATGACACAAGAGATAATTTATTTTATCCAACCAAAGGTTACAAATTGTCTGCAGATTACATGGTGTACGACGATGCGATTGGCAGTGATTACAATTACCGAAATTTGAACATAGATGGCGAAGCCTATATCCCAATTACCAATAAATGGACGTTAGGCTTGGCTGCAAATTATCAAAGCTTCGAACAGCAAGACCTGTTTGTATCACCCACAGCGAAACCGTACGTGTCGTTACGCGGGGTGTCATCTTATCGGTACCAAGGAGATGAGATTGAAACAATTCAAGGCCAATTGACGTATAGCATCACTCATCGTTGGAAGGTGTCTGGGTTTTACGGTTCAGGGGTTGCAAAGCAAGATAACGGCATAAGCCACGACAGTACCGTCAATGCCGGAGGTGTCGGCTTTCGATACCAAATCGCGAGACGTTACGGTTTGCACCTTGGGATGGATTATGCGCAAAGCCATGAAGAACGCGCTATCTACTTTAACGTAGGCAGTGGTTTCTAGAACAACGGAATAGGTTGAATTTTTCCAAGAAAAAAGGCGCTAATTAGCGCCTTTTCGTTTTCTATCACTTTCTTACAGTAAGATTACTTCTTACGGCAGAACTCAGCGATTACGTACATTGATTGACCGCCGTTTGTTTTACCAGAAACAAGCTTAGGATCGTCACCAACGCTGATACCACGAATAACAGTACCTTGCTTAATCACTTGGTTAGTACCTTTGATTGGCAGGTCTTTGATTACTGTTACGTCGTCACCTTTCTTAAGTTCAACGCCATTCACATCAAGAGGCTTGTCATCAGCAGACATGCCGATTTGTGCCCAAACTGATGTTTCTTCTTCAAGGTACATCATGTCTAGCGCGTCCTGAGCCCAGCTTTCTGTGTTCAGACGAGTAAGTTGACGCCATGCCGTTACTTGAACTGGCGCTTCCTGGCTCCACATGCTGTCAGTCAGACAACGCCAGTGGTTGATATCTTTAGGATCGTCAATCTCACCAAGACATTTGTCACATACCATGATGCCGTGATCCACTGTTACGTGGCTGTGTGGCGGCACTGCGTATGCAGTAAGAGAAGAATCAGAACCACATAGTTCACATTTAGATTGGCAGCGTTCTAGCATAGTAGCTTCAGAAGACATAATGGACTCACATTTATTAGGTATTAAATTACGGGGCTATTATCCACTTTATTTACAATAAAGAAAGAGGTCGTACGGTATTCTGTCTTGATTAATTTTAGCTGAGATCAACCATTTGTGTTTTAAAGTTTTATGCAAACGGTTAACTAGGGGAACTGTTCGAACGGCAGATACAAAAATGCCAGCGGTTAGGCTGGCATGAATAAGTTATAACTTGGCTTAATGATCTGGGCTATTTACCTTTTAATCATTAGTTACTTGTTGCTAATCAATCGTTGCATCAAGCAGTGCAGGGTTAACGACCAAGCTACCCGTCGCATTACCTTGTGTGAGATTGAATTGCACAATTTGTGATACCATTTCTTCATGCGCGGCACTGTCGTCTTCTGCAGGTAGGTGAGATTTTTGTGGTGCAATCACAGTACTATGCTCAGCAAATGAAGTGCGAGCAAAATAAGATGCCAATAATTGGCCTGTAGAATGATTAACACTGTTCTTTAACTCAAGTTTGCTAAACAGAGCTTGCGTGCCAGCTGTAGGCAGTCGAGTCGTATTAGGTATTGTTTCATCACCTTCTGCTTGTATGCCAAGTACAGGGCCAGACATAAGTGTCGCTATGTTAATCGGGTCAACATTGTCTAACACGGTTTGCGCCGCATAAGTGAATGACGTGAGCGTTGCATCAATCACGGCTTTTGTTTGCTTTTGTTCATTACTTGCGTTCGAGTCACTGAGCGTTTCATAGAAATCATCAAAGCAATCACCACCGTCAACTGCCGGCGTTTTGTTATAACAATTGACCGCATAATAGTCTTGATAGGCGGTGACTTGAGTACCTATTACCGTATGCTTTATTGTGCCGGAAAATGAGGTAGATTCAAGTAAGAATTGACCGATACCACCGCCTGGATTCGCTAGCGTTGTCGCTTTATAAGCAAGTTCGTCATCAACCGTGATGCCGAATTTCGCATCAATTTTGGTGTTGGCTACCGCTGAAGAGCTAATGCCAGTAATGCCACCAATAGAATGCCCCATCAAAGAGACGTTGCTCGTATCTAAAGAGCTAAATGGTGCACCAGTACCGTTATTGAGCGCAAGTCTCAAACCAATGCCATCAATCGCACTTTGTCTAATATTGTCACGGGCAACCGGTAAGTACTCAAGGTTCATGTACACAGTCGGTGTGTTTGGCGTAGTCACGACTTCTCCATTTTGTCCAAGACCTCGCTGACCATGTAGCGGTTGATCAATCGCAACAATGGCATAAGGTTGCTGGCCGGTTTGGATTGCGCCCGCAATATGCTGCAACGCGAAAGCGTAACTGGTCTCTTTTAAACTGGTAATACCGTGCTGGTATTGAAGTACTGGCAGGCTGTTACCGACAAGGACACCAGAAGGAATAAACATAATAACATCAACGCTTTCAACAGAGCGAATCTGTGGTACTGGGCTGTATTTGGTTAAAATTCGTTCCTGGTCTAACTGTGAGCCATTCGCTAAGGTGAGTTCGGCACCAATTAGGTTTTTTTGGTAGTTTGGGTCCAATAATTGATTAGCTGGATCTGAGATACCTAACTCAAATAGTTGTCGTGCAATCTCACCTTTATCCGCATCTGAACCCGATGATAGAACCTTTAGTATCTTGAGTACACTTGGCATGCTACTGCGCCAAGGCTGAGTTTTCCAACCACTATTCGCCGTATCATTTGATAGAAAATAAGGCAATTTCACCTTGGCACGATATACCGTGATCTCGCTTCCTGTTGCTAACTTGAAACCTGCGTAGTTGGTTGTGAGCGCATCAATACCTGCCGTCCCCAGAGCAGCCATTGCATACGGGTCAACGCTTAACGCGGTATCAAATGGCATAGTGTTTGGGATCGGGCTTGCACTGTCTATTTCTATCTCATAAAGGCTATTGAGCATATCTGCATCAATATTGTTCGGGTTGGCGCTGCCTTGCCAAATCTGAGATTGGGTTGATTCATACCCTAGTGCTAACGCGTTTTTAGTATTTTGCATAACGTTACCTGCCGAGGCGGTGGTAAACCAAGATGAGTAGATGATTTCATCTGAGCTTGATACAGACCCATAGCCAGCGAATAATGCTTCAACCTGGTGGATGATTTTTTGTGGTAAATCGAGTGAGCCAGCTTGGTCTATATCTGTCGTTTTTAGAGACGCGTAAGAGCTTGATGTTCCGAGTGGTTCATCTGCACTATCAACAATTGAGTCAGTTAATGCGTAGATATAGTCAGAGCTAGGATCTAACCCCTTAAGAGGCACAATATTTATGGTTTTGAAGTCGCTGGATACCACTAAGTAGTCAACACCAGCTGTTAGTGCAGTAAAGTTAGACATAACCCCTGTGCTAAGATCAACATCCACTTTAGCGACTTTTACGCCAGCATTTAGGTGCGCGCTAAATGGTGTCGTCCCGTTCATCACGACATCATTCTTCAACGTTCTGTCACTTGGAAGATTCACATTAATAGTGAATGGCATGATAGTACTCCAACCATCAGCTTCTCCCATCGCTACTTTTGGATCATTCAGTAACCCCGTTGACTTTGCATCTAGAGGAATGTTCAATGTGTGATCATTGGTATCGAATAGAAAGAAAGACGGCAGAGGAATATCTGCTTCTGGGCCTAAGAGCGTAAAGCTGACTTTTGAGCTTCGTTCCAAGGATTGTTCGATAGCATCAGAATAGATAGATCCTGAGCTTTCACTATTATCACCACATCCAGCAATTAGTAATGCCGAGCATACGAGAGAAAAAGAAAATTTATTGTTCATGTAATTATTCCCGTACGGTTAGTTGAAGGTATAGTTTAGTTGGATCGCAGAAAGGTAAGCAGCGCCTTCAGCATCAAATGTTAACTTGTCATCGGCAGCATCAGTTTCTGTGAATGAACCACTTTTACTTTGCACGAGAGCAAATGCAGCATCGACAGTCATGTTTTCAGAAACTGCGTAAGTTAAACCCGCTGAATACCACATCCGATCGCTGTCTGGGATACTTAAGGTTGCTTCACCTGCTTGTTCGTCATATGCCAAACCTGCACGTAAAGTCCAGTTTTGGTTAACCGTGTAAGTAGCACCTACAGACCATCTTTGGTTGTCTTCGTAATGTTCTGTCTTTAAGAAACATTCATTATTTTTACAATCAGGACTCGTCGCTTTTAACTCTTTGAACTTACTCCACTTAGTTAACTGCCAACCGTAGTGTACGGCCCAAGCATCATTTAGTTGGTGGAAAGCAGATAGTTCGAAGATGTCTGGTAGCTCAATTTCTAGCCGCCCTGTTGTTTTTCCTGGCTGGTCATTAGCCATTTTTAAACCTACATAGTCAGTGAACTCACCGTCATCAAAATCGAGTTCAACAGACGATCGGTAACCAAAGCCAAAACGGTTGTACTCGTTTAGTTCATATAACGCACCCACGTTCCAACCAAAAGCAAATGTCTCACCAGTCATCGATATCAATTTGTCGCTTGATGAACCACCAACAGGAAGGCTGCCTTTATGTCTGTTGAGTTCAGCTTCTGCATAAACAAAATTAACGCCAGCTCCAACACTAAAGCTATCGTTAACTCTGTACGCAATGTTTGGATTTAGGTTTACGGACACCAAAGATGTGTCACCGGCTAAATCACCTGCATAAATATCATCGGGATAATCAGTAGCAACGCCATATGTAGTGAACATGCCAATCCCCCAAGCCCATTTATCGTTGATAGGGCTAATGTAGTAAGCGGCAGGGACTATTTGTAAAGGGGCTACGTCAGAAGACTTCTGATTGAAATCGCTATCATTAATTTTGGTTTGAGTGACGTTAACCTCTGGATCAACGATAGAAACCGCGCCTGAAAATTGGGCTGTATCAAATAGGGTCATTGCGGCGGGGTTTCTCGCTAGTACACTCGCGTTATCGGCTACAGCGCCTTCACCTGAGAATGCGCGACCAAGACCTGAGGCAGAATGCTCAGCAACTTGGAAACCAGCCGCAAGTGAGTTACATGCAAATAGTACTGAAAGTGAAACGAGAGAGCGTTGTATTGTTTTCATCCTTGACCCTCCTAGGGCATCGAATTTCGTTATTATGGTTTGAAAACACACTGAGCATTTTTGGTGTTGAAGCTCTAATGTAAATGGCATGTTAAATTCATGTTTTATATAAAGTCAAAGAAAGAGTTGTTATTTTGTGAGGTTATGTTTTAAAGGGGCGACACTTTAACATCGATAATATAAGTATAATCAATAATTTATTCGTGGTTGGAGGTGTGACCAGAGTGTTTATGCATCGTTGCGGTATAAATAGTGTTCAATAGCTCAATATGTAACAACTTTGTTTCTGTTTACCACCATTCGCTAAATCGGCATAATATCGACACTCGTTAGAAGTCATTAAATTGGAATTTTAAGTTTGGAATTACTCGCGATAGAGTTTCTTGGAAAACCGCTTCGTTTAGAAGGATCAATGGCAGGGTGGCAACAGTTGTATTGGGATAACACTTTGGTATCTCAATTAGATGCGACCACAGACCAAGAAGACGCACGAAAACACGAATTTACACTACGCGCTGGCGAAGAAACGTTGCAGTGTCACGTTGAGTCGACAGTTCAGTGGCAACCGTTTGAGATGACGTATAAAGCATTGGTCAATGGCCAAACCATTTCCGAAGGCAATCGAAACACCAAAGATATCGAACAACAAACTCCTGTTGTCGCTCCTAAACCAGAGAAGCGTTTTAGCTTAATTGGGTTGGTGTCGCTCGGTATGAAAGCGCTAAAAAGCGCCAAGCTAATCAAGGTCGTACTTGCTTCTGCGAGTTTAGCGGCCTATTCATGGTTGTTTTCAATTCAGTTCGCTTTGGCCTTAATCGCCTGTTTAATGTTCCATGAGTACGGTCATATTAGAGCGATGAAATACTTCGGCATGAAAACCAAAGGGATCTATTTGATACCATTTCTTGGTGGCTTGGCGTTATCCGATGAAAAGATTAATACGCGTTGGCAAGATGTGGTTATATCAATCATGGGGCCATTGTTCGGCCTGATATTGTCGTTAGTATTTATGGTGCTGTACTGGGCGACTGGCGAAATGTTCTTTGCCGGCCTTGCAGTATTTAATGCTCTATTAAACCTGTTCAATCTATTGCCGATTTTGCCTCTCGATGGCGGACATGTTCTTAAAAGTATCAGTTTCTCGATGAACAGCGTACTTGGCATTGTACTTTGTGTCGCGGCTGCCGTTGCTGGTGTGGTATTGAGTTATCAGTTGAATTTAACCCTGTTTGGTTTCTTATTGATCATGGGCAGTGTTGAAATACTGTTCGAATGGAAAGGACGTCATCACAGTCACTTGTTACCGTTAGACAAATACGGGCAAGTCGTGTCGTTCGTTTGGTATGTGGGTTTAGTGAGCAGTTTGATTGGTGTCATCTGGTATTTTGCATCTACTGGTGATCAGCTATTAAGCCTACCATTACAAATTCTTGGTACTTAACCTGTGAATTTCTGTTGTTGGAATTATCCAGCTACTTAGTGCACTTGAACTGTTAGCAAGCAAGAAACTAAAAATGCCCTAACCAATATGGATAGGGCATTTTTGTATTTACACCAGCTAGGCGATTCTTACTTAGATTACGCTTTGCAATTTGGTCTTGGTGAACCTGATTGAGGAAGCGTTTTTATCGTTGCTTGTAGATCTTTAATACGCGTACTGTGGGAAGGGTGCGTAGAAAGCAACTCTGGCGGTTGATTACCCCCTGATGCTTTCGCCATGTTTTGCCACAAGTTGACACTTTGGTTTGGATCGAAACCTGCTTGAGCCATATACTCTAAACCAACAACATCGGCTTCAGACTCTTGAGTTCGCCCATACGGTAGAATAACGCCATATTGAACGCCTAACCCTAACGCGGCCATCGTCATACCTTGATACTGTTTGTATTCTGATGCACCTAACGCAACGTTAGTAATAGATAAGCCCGTATTAGCGATTTGAGACTGAGAAAGGCGCTCATTACTGTGGTCCGCTAAAACGTGTGCCACTTCGTGACCGATAACCGTCGCGAGTTGGTCTTGATTGACTGCAACCTTGAGTAACCCTGTGTATACACCGATTTTTCCGCCAGGTAGGGCGAATGCGTTCACTTGATCACTATCAAACACAACAACTTCCCATTCACTAAAACCTTGTTTAGGAATATATTGAGTGATGCTGTTCGCTACGCACTGTACATAAGCGTTAGTTTTGGCATCTTTGCTGATGGGTTGTTCTTTTTTCATTTGTTCAAAAGACTGTGCACCAAGCTGAGACATGTCTTTATCTGAAAAAAGCAGCAATTGGTTTCTGCCTGTCGGAGAAGCGCTACACGCGGTTAGGCCTGCAAGTGTGAGAAGCGAGGCAAACTTCATCCATGACGTCATACAATATCCTCTGTGTATTCGGTTTTTATGCATGTTAACATCAACTTGCGTAATAGCTAAGGGCTGTAAGATAACTAACAGCGGTAATATAGAAAAAAGCTATGCACGCGATAACAAGATCAATAATTAAGGAACCTATATGAGTATTTGGAAAAAGCCCGTTGACCTAGATACCTTCAACGCGACCTCAAAAAATACCTTAATTGAACACCTCAACATTGTTTACACCGAAGTAAATGACAATTCTTTGGTAGCAACCATGCCGGTTTGTCACTTTACGCACCAACCACTGGGTATGCTTCATGGCGGCGCATCGGTTGTGCTAGCAGAAACGCTTGGCTCATTGGCTGCAAACTTCTGCGTACCAGAAGGCTATTATTGCGTTGGGCTCGATATCAATGCGAACCACGTAAGGTCAATGCGTGAAGGGCATGTCATTGGTACTGCTGAGCCTATTCACTTGGGCGTCTCTACTCAAGTATGGCAGATCAATATCACTGATGATCGTCAACGCTTAGTTTGTACCAGCCGTTTAACCATTGCCGTTAAGAAACATAAGCGATAACAGACTAGGCAGTCGTACGCTGGTTTTGTCTTTAGAAGAAGTAATCAGTACTTAGAACAAGCAATCAGTATTTAAAGAAGTAACCCGAGAAGCCCATGGTCATAACGTTTAAAAGTGGAAAAGTCATCGCAACCGCACATGAATTGGTTGTTCGTTTAGATGGGGAGCATAGAGTCACGCTGCAAGCCCAAGTTGATGCAATTCAATTGATCGGAAAAGGGGCAAATGTTATTTCAGCTAACGGTTCTGAGTGTAAATGGTCGATAAAATTAGACGATGAACAGCAGCTCCGTGAAATCGCCAATGAAATTGGCTGCGATGTAATGTAATCCTTTACGGTAAAAGCACTTAACCCTTAAGACTGAATAACATCTTAGGGTGTCGTACTCATAATTCACAATAAAATTGTGTCAGTAATATTGATTTTACGCCATAAAATAGGGAAACTGAATTCAATGTCCTTTGAATAAGTTTTCCTCTTTATGAGCAGCCCAAGACTTCGCGTTCAATTTGAAACCCTGTTTGAATACTTCGATGGTAAAGATTCTGATGTTCAACTCGACGACATCACGGATGTGCTTTGTTGTACCCGTCGTAATGCCCGAATGGTACTCAACAAGCTTGAAGAAGAAGGGTGGGTAGAATGGTTACCTGCAGCTGGTCGAGGGAAGTTATCTCAACTTATCTTTAAACAGAATCGTTGTGATGTCAGCGAGAACCTAGCAAGACGCTATTTACAAGAAGGCAAAATTGGACAGGCGCTGTCAGTGCTTGATCACAATGCTGCCAAACTCACCCAAGTTATTCAAAACTACTTGGGTGTACAGTATCAAGAAGGCGAACAAGTTATTCGTTTGCCTTATTACCGTCCGCTATCCATGCTTAATCCGATAAAGTCTATGCGTCGTTCAGAGCAACACATCGCCTGCCAAGTCTTCAGTGGTCTAACGCGTTTGGATGAAAACGATCAGCTCCAGCCTGATCTTGCGCACTCGTGGCAGCAGATTAGTGATTATCAATGGCGGTTCTTCTTGAGGCCAGGTGTTCGTTTTCATAACGGAGAACCTCTGTTAACCAACCATGTTGTGGATACACTTCTTGCCCTCGAACCTCTCAACATGTTTTCGCATATCAAAGATGTCTCTTCACCTGCAAATTGTGTCGTAGATGTCTTTCTCACACGCCCAGACAAGTATTTTCCGCTCGCACTAACGGAATCGGTCGCTAAAGTCACGTTACCGATCACTTTACGTGGTGAAGATTACGATATTCGACCGATTGGAACGGGACCTTATCGCATCGAAAAGAACGACGAGAAACAACTCGTGTTAACCGCTTTTAATGGGTACTTTGGTTTTAGACCGTTAATTGATCGCGTTGAAGTTTGGGTGGTGGATGAGGCTTATTCTTCAATGGTTTACCCAAGCCTATCTAAGCCTGTTATGGCCGACCGTGGCGATAGCGATGAAGTAGAACTCGATCCTGGCTGCACGTATTTACTGCTCAATAGAAAGAAAGGTATTGCACAAGATCCTGCATGGGCACAGTTTTTATCTAACGCGTTGAATGCGGCGGATCTGTTTGTTCATATTCCAAAAGAGACCGTTATCGATTTGGGCGTGTTACACGCTTATGGCATAAAACCTGGTTGGTATGACATCAAATTGAAGGTGCCAGTTTGTCCACCAGCAATTTCCAAACCAACGATAAGATTGGCGTATCAATGCCAACACCCAATGTTTCCAACGCTTGCCAAGGCGATTGTCACGGTGCTGAAGCAATACAACGTCGATGTTGATCTTTACGGTTACGAAACCGATCCTCCACACGCTGATGATGTCGATATTTGGATTAGCCCTATGGGTATCGCTAATAACAGAGACGACGCTTTAGCCGGTTGGCTAATGGACTACAGTTTTCTTGATGAATCTAGCCCGGCAGAAGACTTCGACCAATGGTGTCACATGATTGACCGTTGGCGTTCGGGGGAATTCGAGCAATTCCCAGCAAGACAACTCGGTAAACAACTTGTCCAAAGCAATCAATTGATTCCAATGTTCCATTGCTGGTTAGGCGTTAATAAAGATCAATGTGGTACGTTGCAAAACGCGAAATGTAATGCATTAGGTTGGTTCGACTTTAGCCAAGTTTGGGTGAAGCCTGACGTTGATTGAAATCCAAGAAAACTCAATTAGGACCAAACAACTCATTTAGGAAAAACGATGCAAACTCTGATGGTTACATTTATTACGCTGGTGGCATTTGCTGCTAATTCAGTTCTGTGTCGCTGGGCCTTAATGGATCAAACGATTGATCCTTTGAGCTTTTCGATCGTTCGCATCTTATCTGGTGCGCTTACGCTTTTGATTTTATTAGCTTTATCTTCCCAATCTAAAGCTAAAAGTGAGTTAGCAAGTAACACATCGCTATACACAAAGCTCAAATCACAGTTTAAACTCACATCAATATTGTCACTGCTCGTGTATATGTTTGGTTTTTCGTTTGCTTACTTAGAGCTTGGCGCAGGTCTTGGTGCTCTGGTGTTGTTTGTCGCGGTGCAATTTACGATGATTGCCGCGCACTTGTTTTCTGGCAACAGAATGTCATTGATTGAATGGGGCGGATGTTTGTTATCGGTAGCAGGGCTTGTTTATTTATTAATGCCAACGGAATCGACACAGGCACCTGATTTAGTTTCTATTATCTTGATGTCTCTGGCCGGAGTTGGGTGGGGCATTTACACATTGGCAGGAAAGAAATCGTCAAACGCACTGCAATCGACCACCGCTAACTTTGGATTCAGTTCGCTAGTTATCCTTGTGGCATTGAGCTTATTAGTTTTGATACCTAATGCGTTAACGCAAGTGTCTATCACTGAGAAAGGTTTGATTTACGCGATTATATCGGGCTCTGTGGCTTCTGGTATCGGTTATAGTTTGTGGTATTACGTAGTGAAAAAACTGAATACCGTGGTGGCGTCTATTGCACAGCTTTCTGTTCCAGTTATCGCAACACTTGGTGGTGTATTATTGTTATCTGAACCTGTCACCATGCAATTTATAGTCTCATCAACCGTTATACTTCTAGGGATAAGCTTGGTTCTTGTCGCCCCTAAACTTAAGAAATAAAGAGTTCAATCATTAACTTCTATGGCTAAACCAAACAAGAAACAACCGACCAAGACGGTTCAGATTTTCTGTGCCAAATGTAAAACGCAGCTTTTTAAGTATCGGAAAGGTGGCAAAGGTGCACTCGTGAAATGTTTTAAGGAGCGTATCGTTGAAGATTTCACGACAAAACCATGTGTGTGCCCTGAATGCGGGATTGAATTTGCGCGAGACACTTTGGTTCGAGGTACGCCAGCCTACAAGTTTGTTGGTGGCAAGGTAACGATGAAATAACCCGTCACGATGAAACGACCAATCATTATAAACGAGAAAATAATGTTGAAACTAAAAATGCCACAGCACAGTTTGTGTGTGGCATTTCAACGTTGCTTTTGATACTCAGAGTAAAGAATTGAGCTCAGTAAGCTCTGACACGCCCTTGAAGCTTAAGAAGTAATAGCGAAACAATTGCGCCCGTCGTATCACACAGCATATCTTTCTGTGCATCCCAAATATCGCCTTGTGAACCAAGGAATGCGATACCTTCATCACCACCTGCAATCTCCGCGTACCACCACTCGATGATTTCATAACCTGCAGCAACACTCATGATCGCAAATAACGCAAAGAAACATGCAAGCACCGGTTGAGCCAGTTTTTTACGAATCAAGTACTCAGCGAGTGGGTAAGCATAAAGGCCAATAGAGAAGTGCGCGACACGGTCAAAGTTATTCCGTTCTGAACCTATCATGTTATTGAACCAATCAAATGGCACTTCCGCGAAGGTATATTTTGCGCCTATCGTATGCAAAATCAGCCAGATAAACATCAAAACGTAAGCTGTCTTAGTGAAGGTGAGCTTTGTTGATAACCACCAAATACCCACCAATATCGCGAGCGCTGGGACAGTTTCGGCAATCCATACCGCTCTTGAAGAGGGAGCAAACGCTGAAAATAGAAACACAATCAGATACAGCGTCGTCAATGACAGTAATGGTCTATTTTGAGCAAGTGGCGTAATTGTCATCATCAGATCCTGTATTAGTTTCATGTATAGTTACACAATAATGAACAGTGTTCAATTGTGCTCTAATCACCATATTTGTTGAAAACCGGCGTTATCGCCCAGTATCTAGACAAACGGTTGCGAGAGTTTCACAAAAGTTTGATTTACAACAAAGCGATCCTTAAAATCGCTCTATTACTACATAACAAGAAAGAAAGTCATGAAACTGGAAACTGTCGATTACCTTGCTGACGACGCAGCAGAACAATTTGTTCGCTCTCTACGTGAAACTGGTTTTGGTGTTCTTAAGAACCACCCAATCCCGAAAGAGCTTGTTGAGTCAATTTACGAAAACTGGTACCAATTCTTCATCTCTGAAGAAAAAGAGAACTTCCACTTTAATGTTGAAACACAAGATGGATATTTTCCACCTTCAGTGTCTGAAGTTGCTAAAGGCCACACTGTAAAAGACATCAAAGAGTACTTTCACGTATACCCTTGGGGCCAAATCCCTGAACAGCTGAAAGAACAGATTCTAGATTACTACCAACGTGCGAATGCTTTTGCTCAAGAGCTGCTAGGTTGGGTTGAAGCTCATGCTCCTAAAGAAGTACAAGATAAATTCTCTATAGCGTTATCAGAAATGATCAACGGCAGTGAACAGACTCTGCTTCGTGTTCTTCACTACCCACCAATGCAAGGTGATGAAGAGCCAGGTGCAATCCGCGCTGCGGCACACGAAGACATCAACTTACTGACGGTTCTTCCTGCTGCAAGCGAGCCGGGCCTTCAAGTTAAAGCTCAAAATGACGAGTGGCTAGATGTTCCATGTGACTTCGGTAACATGATCATCAACATCGGTGACATGCTTCAAGAAGCATCTGGTGGTTACTTCCCATCGACAACTCACCGTGTAATCAACCCATCAGGTGAACGCCAAGAGAAGTCTCGTATCTCTTTGCCTCTATTCCTTCACCCGAAACCAGAAGTAGTGCTATCTGAAAAGTACACAGCAAACGAATACCTAATGGAACGTCTAAGAGAGCTTGGCGTTATCTAGTCAGTTCAATGCTTCGTCCCTAAAATTGGGATAGATGTGAAAGGTCAGCTAAGTCGCTGACCTTTTTTGTATCCGTACCAAAGAATTACGGCTTTATTACTAACGGTTGTATTCAACGAAATGGTACTCAGTTTTGACGATAAAAGGTGCCTTTAAGCCAAACGTTAGAAAGTTGTTTGTCCTTAAGCTCGACAAATCTTAGAAAATCGCTTTCAATTAAAGAAGATACGCAACGGATGCGAAACAGGTTACTTATAGTATCCACAGTTCTAGAAATCCATTAATTCAGAGAAGCTAACTGAGTCAACTATGTCGAATTATCAAGATGTGAGAGCAAACTTTCATTGCCATATGGAAAACCCATTGCTTTGGCCGATAATGGAAGTGCTTAAGCAAAAGCCAAGCGGATGGAAAGTACACACATTGGCAGCTCATCTGAACGATCTTGGGTTTGTGCCAGTGTTGGATGCTGTGCCTGAGAAAGAGTTGTTTAAAAAGAACTTCCTTATCATGAATGCGCTTTATCAGCTTCAAGAAACCTTACACCCAGATGGTTGGCTCCAAGTCCAAGCGATGGACATCGAATTGATGAATGGTCGTTATCACGGAAGCAGTCACAGCATCGATCATCAAGACCCACTTCGAGAATACTACATTAATTGGGTTAACTATGAAGCGGATGAAGGTGAAGTCAAAAGGCTGTTGAACGAATTTTGGACTCGGTATAGAAAGTATGTGGGTGGTGATGAACTCGATATGGACCGAAGTCGAGCATTGAACCTGTTTGAGTTACCTTTAGACGCGACACACCATGAAATTAGAAAACGTTGGCGACAACTGGCATTGAGATGGCATCCGGACAGAGACGAAGGCAACACCGCAAAATTTCAGACGCTCTGTGAAGCATGGCATGTATTAAGAAGCTCATAATCGACAGGCATTTTTAGCTGTCTAATTGCTTAGAACCCTAAAACAGAAAGCCCCACATTGTGAGTGATACAAGTGGGGCTTTGTCGTCATTACGTTATGTTTTGGGTAACTACGTTATGTGCTGTAGCGACTTAAGTTATTGGTGTTAGGAGTGATCTTTGCTCTCGCCACTTTTATGTTCAAAGGCATAGTCGAGTACTTTACGGATATAAGGCGCACCGACTTTTGAACCGCCGTTACCGTGTTCAATGACCACAGTTGCGACATATTCAGGGTGTTCATACGGTGCGAAAGCCGTGTAAAGCGCATGGTCAAGCAAGTGTCTAGCGAGTTTCTTCGAGTTGTAGACCTGGTCTTTCGCAAGATCAAAGACTTGTGCAGTTCCTGATTTACCGCCGCTCGTGTATTCAGTTCCCTTAAATGCACGTCTGCCGCTGCCTCGATTACCGTGGTTTACGAGTCGCATCGCATTGATTGGTACATCCCAAATTCTATCCGGTACTTCGGTGATTGAGGGCATTGGCTCCGGTTCGACAAGTTGTTGTGTACTGAAATCTTCACCATGATCTAAGGTGGCTCTTAAGATATGAGGGGGCATCACCTTACCATGATTAACTAATACTGACGTTGCTTTAGCAAGTTGCATAGGTGTCGATGTCCAATAACCTTGGCCAATACCAATCGGAACTGTGTCACCCTGATACCAAGGGGTGCGATAACGCATCATCTTCCATTCTCGAGTCGGCATGTTGGCGGTACTTTCTTCATAGATATCAATGCCTGTCGGTTCACCAAATCCAAATCGGTTCATCCAACTTGAAATTCGGTCAATACCCAAATCGAAAGCGGTTTGATAGAAGAATGAATCTACCGACTCTTCAATGGCTTGAGTGACATCGACAGGTCCGTGACCCCAACGTTTCCAGTCACGCCACGATTTAGAGTTTCGTTTAGAGCCAGGAATTCTCCAAACGCCATGGTCGTTACGGATGGTATCTTCAGAGATGACATGTTCTTGCAGTCCTGCCACAGCCATAAATGGTTTAACGGTTGAGGCAGGAGGATAAACGCCTAGAGTGGTGCGGTTAACCAACGGGTGAGCCGGATCATTCAATAAACGTTGGTAGTTCTTACTCGAAATGCCGTCGACAAATAGGTTAGGGTCGTAACTCGGGCTTGATGCCATCGCCAACACGCTGTTGTCTTTCGGATCGAGAATAACCGCGCTTCCAGTTCGGTGATCAAGTTGCTCAAAGACGTATTTTTGCAGCTCAAGGTCAATATTTAACACGATATCTTTGCCGGCTACTGGCGGCACGTACTCAATGGTTCGGACTATTCGCCCACGGCTGTTTACTTCGACTTCTTGATAACCTTTGGTGCCGTGCAGAATATCTTCGTAATAACGTTCAACACCCAGTTTTCCTATGATTGTTGTAGCTTGATAATTCGCTTCTATCCCTTGTTCTTCAAGCTTTCTGAGATCGCTATCATTGATGTGCGCCACGTAACCAAGAACATGGGTAAGCACCTCACCATTCGGGTAAAAACGCTTTAAGCTGGTATCGATAGATAAGCCGGGGAACTGGTACTGGTGCACGGAGAACTTGGCGATCTCTTCCTCCGTTAAGTTCTCTAGAATAGTCACAGATTTAAAACGGCGGGTGTTGTGATAGCGTTTTTTGAAACGAGCGATCTGCTCTGCATCACGGGGGACATATTTGTCTAGCTTGGTGAGCATTGCATCGACATCATCGGTTTGCTCAGGAATCATGGTTAGATCAAAGACAAGCTTGTTCTCTGCAAGCAACACGCCGTTACGGTCGTAAATAAGTCCACGAGTAGGGGCGATAGGTAATACTTTGATTCTGTTGCCATCGGCACGAGTTTGATAGCTTTTAAAATTTTCAACTTGAAGTCGGTATAGATTGCCGACTAAGACAAGAGTGAACATCAAGATCCCACAAAACGCGACGATTACGCGGTTTTTGAATAGGTTCACTTCGATTTTATGGTCACGCATCTTAACGCGTTTATGATTCATTGAAGCCTCAAGGGTCTGTTACATTTGGTTACACTTGTCGAGTCGGGACTTTATCTGAATATCACTAGGGTTTTGTAAAAGCTGTGTCATGTTTTGAAGGATCGACAGCATTAGATGGCGGTAAACAGTGCCTTTAATTTTCTCATTACAAAAGATGATAAGTAATTGATGTAAAGATTGGTTTTATGAATTTATAAAGTTCAAGAGTTTTGACGACACTAGAGGTTAGGTCAAAAGAGGTTAGATAAATTTACGGCCCGCAGAATGAGAGCCGTAGAAGGTTAATTTGCTTATTTAGTGGCTTAGAAGCTTTAGTAAATTAGAAGATTAAAACTTCAAAAACCTAGAAGCACAATAAATCCGATATTTAACGAAATCAGTTCGAAGGCTTGAACTGAGATTTACGCATACGGTTCAGAGCAGCCATCACATCTAACGTTCTTGGTTTCGCTAGGTCACCGTAGTTAGGCATGTTAGCGTGCCATTCGTTTTCTAAAATAGCGTTAAACTCTTTAGCAGGGTTGTTTGACCAACCTGGAGTTTGTGCGAATTGGAACCAAGCCCAACCGATCGCATTCACTTCAGACGGTGATTCTAATTGCTCAAGCGCAGAAAGGTCTGCAAACTCTTTACCAAAACGCAGTGACTCTTTGCCTTTAGCATTAACACGGAATTTACCGTCAGTCAGAATGTTCATCAGTGAAGCACGGTTCAATGAACGCGGTACAAACGTTTCTAAAGCAGTTTCACATTCGTTAGTACGCTGAGTAGGGTGCTGAGCAATCACGTCTTTTGCTTTTTCAGTCACATCTACCGCTTGGTAGTCGTGCATTTGAATCACAGTGTTCGCGACATCTAGGTAATCACCAGAGCCACCCATTACAACAATGGTAGAGATATCCATCTCTTCACGAAGCTGACCAATGCGGTCGACAAGTGGTGTGATTGGCTCATCGCCTTTTGACACTAGCGCTTGCATACGCTCGTCACGAATCATGAAGTTAGTCGCTGACGTATCTTCATCGATAAGTAGAGTTTGAACGCCGGCTTCAATCGATTCTTGTAACCAAGCCGCTTGAGACGTAGAACCTGACGCATCTTGTGTGCTGAAGTCAGATGTGTCTTTCTGCATTGGTAAATGGTTGATGTAGTTTGACAGGTTCAAGCTGTGCACACATCGACCATCTTCAGCGCGGATCTTCATCGTATCAATCGCAGTTACAATGCCTTCGCGACCGTCACCAGGAATATGGTTGTAGATAGAACGTTCAACGGCGTTCAACAGTGTCGATTTACCATGGAAACCACCACCAACGATCAGCGTAATGCCTTTTGGAATGCCTAGGCCGGTCACGTCACCTTGGTTTGGAGTATTTAACGTAACACTCAATGATTCTGGAGCCGCGAAAGGTACCGCGTCTTTCATTGGAAGGTCGCAGTTACCCGCGATACGAGGTAACACACTGCCGTTTGCAACGAAAGCGGCTAGGTTGTTTTCATCCAATTGAGCACGCAGCGCTTCTTGGTCTTCAATCGTTTCACAATGTTTGATCATTGCATCGATGTTTAACTCACGCTCAAGCGTCGCGCGACGAATAAACTTCGGTAAGTAGAAAGTGATGATGTTGTTCGCTTTCTTAGCAAGAATGCTACGACCATCAGCTGGTAAATTAATACGGAAACGAATTTCGATGCCGTGGTCTGTGAATACAACAGCTGTGTTGTCTAATACGGTTTGACCCGTCAGCGCGATAGAAACGGTCGACTCTTGTTTCGCGAACTCAGAGAAGCTACGTGCGATAAAGTCACGAGCGGCTACTTGGTATTCGTAAGATTTTTCTTTCAGCCAATCTAACCCGGTCAAAGACCACGCGCGCGTTGCACGAAAACGAGAAGCTGACGCGTATGGGTCACCTTGGATGTGGTCGATGTGTAATTCAAAATCAGCAAAGTCGTATTGACCTTTAATTTGTTGATATGCACGGTAGTTTTGTTTTTCGAGCTTTTTAAGCTTTGCAGTCAACTGATCCATAACGAGGAATGCCTATATAAGGGGAAAGATAAAAACAGAAAGGCGGCGATTATAAAAATCACCACCTTTAGAGTAAAGAGAAAGTAGGCCTAAATCCAAAACTAACTGCTCTTTTTCGCTTTAAGCGTAACGAGTTGTCCCCAAATAGTTTTGATTGATTAAGCTGTGTTCGAATTCTTGGCTCGGCATTGGTCTTCCGTAAAGGTAACCTTGGCCCACATCGCAGCCTTCGTTAATAATAAATTGCTCCTGAACCTCCGTTTCTATGCCTTCAATCGTCACTTTTAAGTCGAGCTTTTTGGCAATTTGGACAATAGAACGAACAATTTCCGAGTCTTCGTGTGAGTTGAGCATTTGGTCGATAAAGCTCTTATCAATCTTAATGGTGTCGAATGGGAACTTCTTCAGATAACTGAAGGAGGCGTAGCCCGTACCGAAGTCATCTAGTGACAATGTAACGCCAATATCGTGCAAAGATCCCAAGGTATTCTTGGCAACCACTTCATCTGCTATCAGTCCACTCTCCGTAACTTCAAGTTCTAAGAAACGAGGCTCTAAATGATAGGTTTCGAGTAGGTGAACCACTTGTTCCGCAAAGTGTACGTTCTTGAGTTGAATTGCAGACACATTCACAGCCATCTTGAAATCTTCAACGTATTCGGACCACTCTTTGGCTTTTTCAATCGCATTGCGTAAAACAAAGCTGCCCACTTCGAAAATCAAACCGTTTTGTTCAGCCATGTGGATCAGGGTTTCGTTAGAGATATCACCCAAAACAGGATGTCGCCAACGAAGCAAAGCTTCAGCACCGACCCAGCGATGCGTCAACGGGCTAACTTTGGGTTGAAAGTAGAGCATAAGGTCATCATTACGAACGGCTTGAAGCAAATAGCCTTCGATCTTATTAATGTGAGTTTGTTCTTCGGTATGGGATTGAGAGTAGTAAGCGAACTTTTGTCCTGAATCTTTGCAGGCTAACATCGCTTCAGAAGATTTCTGCAGAATGCTTTCCGCGTCATCTTCGTCGTTCGTAATTGCAATCCCAATAAACGCGTGCAAATGCACTTTGTCACTTTCGATGTCGAATTCTGAATGACCAACTTTAACGAGCGTCTGGCAAAGTTCTTCAAGGCGATGGTGTAAATCTTTAACGCTAAACGCCAATACGAGGTCAACCGAAGTAGGGCGTGCAGTTAATACATCGATATCAGAAATACAGTCGATGCGTTTTCGGTATTCAACAAGCACTTGGTCTAACGCGTTATAGCCGTAGCGTGCTTGTATGCGTCTACCGTTGGTAAAACCAATATGAACGACTGCAAATGAGCTGTCTGTCAGCCTTCTCTGTGACAGTAGCTTGTGGTTTAAGCGAGATTCAAATGCGTTTCGGTTTAAAAAGCCGGTGCCGAGGTCGTGATTCTTTTGGAAGTTAATCTTCTGTTCAGCCGCTTTTCGTTTATCAATTTCTTGATTCAACGAGTAATTAAGGCTCGCGAGATCTTTAGTGCGATTGTAAACGCGGTTTTTTAGGTCGCGATTCATTTGGGTAAGCTTGGCGTGTTGGAATAGGGTTTTAAGCTGAGATTCAATCGAGGTGCGAAAGCTCTGTAAAAGCTTGATATAGGTGGGGGTGTAGTGGTTTTCTTTCGAGTCTAAAATGCAGATAGTGCCAAATAATTCACCATTCGGCCAAAGCAGCGGAATGCCACAATAAGAGATTAAGCCAAGCTTCGTGTCGGGGTTGTTTTCCCAATCAACATCGGCAAGCGCATTGGGTACCACAAGTTGCTGCTGGGAATCCATCACCGTCTCACAGTAAAGCCCATTGCCTAGGGTTTCAGAATCACCTTTGTTGTAAGGGTTATTTTCATTTCGGCTGGTCGAGAATACTTCAATATAATTGGCGTGAACACGCATGATCAGTGCGGCGGGCACTTGAGTGATTTGAGCCAAGAGGTCGACAATATTTTGCCAACCAGACACCAGATCGTCTGGGATATCTAAGTCTACTGTTTTTATCTTCTTCATATGACTCCGAGTCAATTATGCTAAATGCATCAACACATCCTGTGTTAATTATGATGAACCAAAGAAAACTATGAACCTTACGTTTAATAAGTATAAGAAATGTTGCACGAAAAAACCTCCGCAATTATGCAGAGGTTTTCAAATGTGAATCCGGGTCTCAGTAATGAGATAATTTTAGATTAAGGCTTTAACTTTATAAAATCTTCTGTATTAAGCTTCTGGCTATAATCTACCGATGGTTGAGCAAACCCATTTAATTGTAGAAATTCTTCTTTAAACCCTTGGTAATCCCCTAAGGTTTGGAAGTTATTTTCGTCCATCTTTTCTAGCAGTTCAGTTACGTGCGCTTGGGTTTCTGGGTCTAATTCCCAATCATCCATACGGATCAATCGCTCACCATCAAGTGGTACTTTGGATTGACCATAAAGTTTACTGCCAAACAGACGCTGCATTTGTTGGATACAACCTTCGTGGGTCTCTTTCTCTTTCATCACCTTATACAAAGCAAGTAAGTAAGGGCTTAATCCAGGGATGAAAACGCTCGCTTTAGTGACTAGGGCTTTACATACCGCCGCGTAAGCGTTGCCATCAAAGTTAGCTAACTCTAGATTAAGAGCGTGGCTGGTTTGGTGAAGGTCGATCTTAGCGCGTCCCAATGTACCGTCTAAATAGATAGGATGTGTGACTTCTGGACCCACATAAGAAAACGCGATTGTCTTACAACCCGGAGCAATAGATTCTGCGTTGATGAGCTCATCTATCCATTGTTCCCAATCTTCGCCTCCCATCACTTTGAGTGTGCTTTCGGCTTCTTCTTCCGTCGCGGCTTCAAGCGTGTTGGTGACCCAGTTGTCGTGTTCCAGAGAAATGGTTGCGCCAGTTACGCTTTCACCAATAGGTTTGATGGCAGAGCGCCAAAACTCATCGGAATCTGGTTTAGGACGAACGCCTGCAGCTAAGCTATAGATAATCAGATCCACTTCACCTTCGAAGTAGGTTTCAATGGCTTCGACAACTTGTGAGCGTGTTTCTTGCGAAAATGCGTCGCCAACGATGTTGATAGCAGTGCGTTGCTCTCGTTCGGCTTCTTTTTTGAAGTAGATGTTGTTGTACCAACCAGCACTACCTAGGGATTTTTCGTTTGGACCGCGCTCGAATGAGACGCCGATAGTGTCAGCTTTTGCGCCGCCAAAGGTAAGGGCAATACGAGCGGCAAGGCCAAAGCCTGAGGAAGCGCCGATAATCAGTACTCGTTTAGGGCCATCTTTGATTTGCGGCGCACTCTTAACAAACTTGATTTGTTGCTTTACGGCTTCTTGACAGCCAAGAGGGTGAGCGCTTTTGGCTACCACACCCTTGATAACAGGTTCGATCAGCATAAATAACCTTACAGTTAACGGTGATATGCACTCAGGCTAACGTAAAGCTGTGTAAAATTTATTGAGCTAGACCATTAAAACTTAAAGATACTGATATAATTCTTCGGCGACGAATTCAGCAATCCAAGGTTGAGCTTCTGGTTTTGGATGCAGTCCATCGTTCATCATCCACTCAGGTTTGAGGATGATATGCTCTAGGAAAAACGGCAAAAGTGGCACGTTTTGTTGATCAGCAAGCGCTGCAAAAACGTATTCAAACTGCTGGTTGTAACGCTTTCCGTAATTTGGTGGGATTTTAATCTGCATCATTATAGGTTTGGCGCCCGCAGCTTTTATCTGCTCAATGATCTGCTCAAGATTTGCAGACATCAGCTTAGGTGGGAAACCACGAAGTCCATCATTCGCACCAAGTTCGATAAGAACGGTGTCTGGAGCATGTTCTTCAAGCAATTGTGGTAGGCGGGCTAAACCATTGCCCGTTGTATCACCAGAAATACTCCCGTTAACCACGGTTACCGTTTTGTCATGCTTTGCTAACGCGTCTGGTAACAGGCTTGGCCAACTCTGTTTGATGTCCATGTTGTAACCAGCACTCAGGCTATCACCAAGGACCAGTAACTTAGAATCCAAGCGGGTATCTTGAGCCAAAGAAGCGGTTGAAAATAAAATAAAGAATAAAAAGGAAATTAGTCGAGTCATGCATACATCCATCATTAAAGCAGAAGCTGTTTCCAAGACAGTGTCTACTAATCAAGAACATTTAACAATCCTAGAGCACGTTGATATCGATATTCGTGAAGGCGAAACCGTCGCGATTGTCGGCACGTCTGGTGCGGGTAAATCGACCCTAATGACGCTGTTAGCTGGTCTTGATGTACCAACGAAAGGCGAAATCAGTTTATTAGGACAGCCACTTTCACAGCTTGATGATGAGGCAAGGGCTAAGATTCGCAGTGAATCGGTTGGGTTTGTATTTCAAAGCTTCTTATTAATTCCAAGCCTTTCTGCGCTGCAAAATGTCACGTTACCTTGTTTGTTGAAGGGAGCAGACGAAGACATCGAACGCGCGACTGCTCTGCTTGAATCAGTAGGCTTGAAAGACAGGCTTGATCATTTGCCGTCGCAGCTATCGGGTGGTGAACAACAAAGGGTCGCGTTGGCGCGCGCATTTATGATTAAGCCAAAAATTCTTTTTGCCGATGAACCCACAGGCAACCTAGACCAACAAACTGCTGCCAAAATTGTCGAGTTGTTGTTTGAATTGAACTCATCCCACGGCACAACTTTAGTTTTGGTGACACACGATCCTAAGCTTGCACAACGTTGCCAAAGAACACTCAAGATGCATGTCGGTCAGATAGAGGAAGTCTAAATTGAATTCATCAAACGGACTGAATAAACGCCTGTTTTCATGGAGTATCGAAGAGATTCGACACGGCCAGTTGTGGCCAGTTTCAATCGCTTTAACGCTTATTATTGCTTGTGTATTTGCATTGTCGGCGTTGGCCGAACGTATGGAGCAGGTAATTGTTAAACAGGGCAAAGATGCGCTTACTGCTGATAGCGTGTTTATCTCAGCAAACCCAATTCCGCAATCCTTGTTAGACCTCACTCAAGTTGAACAATTAGAAAGATCTCAGTTGACTCGTTTTTCAACCATGGCATTCAGTGATAACTCAATGCAGTTAGTGACGGTAAAAGCAGTTGAAAGTAATTACCCATTACGCGGTGAAATGATCTTAGAGGGCGCTGATAAAGCATCAAGTAACCATGTTGAGCCGGGTGAACTTTGGCTAGACGAGCGTATATTTGCACAGTTAGAGGTTGAAATTGGTGACAATGTCACTATTGGTGATGCCGATTTAGCGATAACTGGACGAATCACTCAAGAACCAGGCTTAAGCTTTAACCCATTCCAACAAATGCCAGCTGTGCTGATTCATACAAGTGATATCGATGCCACGGGAGCGATTCAACCGGGCAGTCGCGTTAGCTTTAGATTGTTTTTAAATGGTGATGAATCGAAACTCAAAGCCGCACAAGACAGTATCGAACTGACACCAAGTGACCGCTGGCGTACACAAGACTCAGCCAGTCGTACCAACGACATGTTCGAAAGCACCACTCAATACTTATCACTAACGGTAGCTATCGTAGTGATCATGGCTGCGACCACTTTGGTACTCACTTGCCAACATTATGTTGCGAGTCGCCGTAAAACCATCGCGATGCTTAAGAGTTTGGGTGCAAGCAAGCAGTGGATCGTTAAATGGTTGTCTGTACAGGTATCTTTATTAGTGGTTATCGGTGCAGTACTGGGAATAACTATCGGTATCGGCTTAGAGTTTTTGCTTCGTATACCTCTGGGTGACTTATTACCAACGCCACTTCCTAGCTATGGTATTGAACCTGCAATCTTGGCGATTTTATCAAGCATCTTAATTGGTGTTCCTGCTCTTGGTATCCCGTTAATTGGCTTGGTCAATACCTCGGCAATCAGCGTTATTCAATCAAGTCACCAGTCTAATGAAAGCTACAAGAAATATTTGTTGTTACTGGTACCGACTATTCCAATGATGCTGATGTACGGCGACAATCTATTGGTATGGATAGTTCTAGCGGGTATCGCTTGCCTGTTCTTAGTGCTTGCGGTCGTTAGTACGCTTGTTCTGCGTTTGGTTAGTAAGTTGCCGACATCTACGTCTATGCGTTTAGCATTGAGTCGAATTAATCGCACACCTTTAGCAACTGGGATTCAATTTGGCTCTTTAGCGCTTTCACTGATGTTGCTGTCTATCATCTGGTTGGTAAGAAGTGATTTACTGTCAGATTGGCAGCAAACCTTGCCAGAGAACGCACCGAATGCGTTTGCACTTAACATTGCAAGTTATGAAAAAGACAGTTATCTCGAGACGATTGATGCAAACGAAGTAGAGCGTACTCAAGCGTTTCCAATTATCCGAGGACGACTGACGACGATAAACGGTGTTGAAGCGTCGGAATACAGCGATACCTCAGGCGAAACAGACGCACTAAGTCGAGAGATCAACTTCACTTGGGGAGATAGCTTGCCCGAGTACAATGAAGTGTTAGAAGGTAACTGGACGCAAGAGCATGGCGTATCTGTGGAATCGGATGTCGCGGAGCAACTGGATCTAAAGATTGGCGATGAGCTGTCATTCACAATCAACAGCCAGAATGTTTCTGCCAAGGTGAATAGCATCCGCAAAGTCGAGTGGCGAGAAATGAAGCCGAACTTCTACTTCATTTTTACTCCAGATGTCTTGAGTTCAATCCCTTCTACTTGGCTCGTGAGCTTCAGATTAGAAGAACAACACAATCAGATGCTCAATGAACTCTCTCGAAATCATCCAACCGTGAGTTTGATGGATATTCGCAAGATGGGTAGCAAGATCCAAGAGCTGCTCAAACAGATTGTTTGGTCGATAACGGTACTTGCGGCGTTAGGTGTGGTGGCGGGGCTGTTGCTTATCTTCACTCTATTGCGATTGAGCTTATCTCAAAGACAACAAGAGATACGCTTGTATCGAACATTAGGCGCGAGTAAGAAGCGAATTCTCAATACTATTTGGTGTGAGTACGGTTTAATGGCGTTAGTCGCAGGCTCAATTGCAGCCCTTGGTTCTGAGCTCAGCGTGGCAGGAGTGATGAACTTTGGTTTTGAGTTACAACCTTCACTTCACCCGATGTTGTGGATAGCGCTACCGGTGCTAACGTTCATCACATTAGCCGCGGTAGTGAATAGCTTAATCAAACGTTTGTTGGCACCAGTAAACAAGGATTTTGGCTAGTCGTTAGCGAGATCTAGCCAAGCGCTTAAAACGGTCTAAAAGTGAGATTATTTATACTTAGTCATGCACTATTTATAATACGTCGCTTTAGACCGTTTTTTATTTAACCAACCGGTAGCATAAGTAAAAAATATCGCACCTTAGATTCCACTGTTTTTAGCATTTTTTAAAACTAATTACCCAATAATGCCGATTTAATGAACAGCGGTTAGTCCCTGTAAACAAAGGGTTTACGCAACTTAGCAAGAACGTTATCAACAGTTATCCACAAAAACGGTGGATAACTTTAGGGATAAGTTAACCGCTATGTTTTAAGAGTACTGAGGCAGCCTTTATGTGGCGTCACTTAGGACAAATTTGACTGTTAGAATAACCTTTAAAACCCTATCTGGAGTTATTGAGTCAAGAGATTATTTATGTTTTTTACATAGATATTAAATCCCGCCTATCTAAGACCTTGATAAAAATGTGTTTTAATTCATCGCAGAACAAAAGTAGAATAGAGGCAGTTAATCTTATTCTACAGAACACGATGAACCACAACAAAACGGATACAAATCAACCTTCTATTGCCATTGTTGGTGGTGGTATTGCCGGAACAACGAGCGCGATTCACTTTAGTGAGTTGGGTTTTAAGGTCACTATCTTAGAAAAAGGGCCGAGTTTGGTTAATGGTCCACCAATTTGCCACCTGCACGCTGGCGGCAATTTGTATCGAGATATTTCTGTAGAGCAGTGTCTTCAATTGCTCACACAGTCAATTGATACCGTCCGCTTATTCCCTCATACGATCAATATTCGTCCGACAATCATCGCCGTTCCGCACAGTGATGGTGGAGAGCCGTTGGATCTGCTTCCTCGTCTCAAGATAATCAAAAGCGCTTATGCCGATCTTGTTAAACAAGATAAAAGCAACCAAGTGCTCGGTGATCCGGAAGAGTATTATAAGCTGTACAGCAAAGAAGATTTATTAGCACTTTCTGCGAAAACACAGCCTCTGAAACCAACATCGCTTGATGATTGGTGTATTCCTTTCGCCAAGCATACGGATTTAGAGACCCTAAAGTATCCTGTTGCGATGGTCCAAGAGTATGGCTGGAGCGTATTCCGACTTTCTGCGACCGCTCAACTCTCTTTGGGGCAACAAGCTAACTGTACTGTGTTAACCAACAGCCGATTACAATCTGTTGAGTCGACAGGTCAAGGTTGGTCTTTGACTTATACCGATGCCGAAAACCAAAGCTGCCAACTAACGACCGATTACTTGATTAATGCGAGTGGGTTTGAAACGGGTATCGTAGATGACTTTGTTGGCTCTAAGCAGCAAAGACTTGTTGAGTTTAAAGCTGCATACGTTACAGAGTGGCCATATTCGCAAGAATGTAAGGAAGAGTGGCCAGAAGTTATCTTCCATGGCCCGAGAGGCACACCGCAAGGCATGGCGCAATTAACGCCGTATGCTGATGGTGTGTTCCAACTTCACGGCATGACAGAAGGGATTACTCTGTTTGAGGGTGGGCTTGTTTCATCGTCAACAGACTCGTCACAGCCACAGTTGCCTTCGAAGCTGCTTAAGAAAATCGTATCGGGTTGGAGTGAAGATCAGCTTGAATTAAGAACTCGCGCGGCAATAACGCATATGTCTCAGTTCATCCCAAGTTTCAGTTCTGCATTGGTCGGTGGTAAACCTTTGTTTGGTGCACAACAGATTCCGGGAACCGATCCAAGCTTAAGAGCTTCAGACGTTTCATTCTGTGGGGATCGCTATGCTCGACTTGAAGTAGTAAAAGCTTCTTCAACATTAGAAGCGGCACAAAAGGTCGCTGAGCAATGGTTTGATGTATCAGAGGCGGCATCTATTGAAGATACACACTCAGTGACAATGTCACTTAATCTAAATGATATTGAAAACAGAGCGATAGATTTGACACAAGAACGTGGATACCCAGAAGCGCTTGCCAAGGTGTCAGGTCAAGATCACGCTTAATAGCCTATAATTAGTCTATCATCATCGACTGCGTTTAATTTCTTCAATTCGGCTTACAGTAATAGGTAAGCCGAATCTTCATTTCAACATCTGCTTAGATACCGAACCTCATCTAAATGACATCTTCCTAGTTGATTATTCTCAGCTACATAGCATTTAGCACATAACACATCGCAAAAACTAATAGCCGAAAAACTGAGCCCATTGGCACCAAACATCTTGTAAGCCCAAGCGATCGCCCTTGCTGAACGATATCGCATGTCCAGGTTTTGCTTGCGCCAAGCGTGGTAAATCGATTCTGGCGACACATCCTATCTTCGGATAACCACCTATGGTCTGTCTATCATTAAGCAGCACGATAGGTTGTCCATCTTGTGGAATTTGAATCGCACCTAAGGCAATGCCTTCTGACAATAGCGAAATGTCAGGCGAGTCGACGGGTTCGCCACTGAGTCGATAACCCATCCGATTAGAGTTTTGGTCAACGTGATACTGCGCGTTATACAAAATCTCTCTTGCTGACTCGGAGAATAGCTCGCTTTGATAGCCTTCAATCACTCGTAGGTTCACGGGTAGATTGTAATCAGGCGTGTATCGGAAGGTAACACTCAACGCTTTAAATGGATGAGAGAGTTGGTGTTGGGTAAAAGCGATTTGTTGCCCTTGCTGGCATGGCTCGCCATCTTGCGTTAATCCACCAATCTTTTCACGAGTGACTGTAGAGCAGCTATCAAGAGTTGATGGAACATCGAAACCGCCCTTAATGGCTAAATACGCCCTTAGACCATTTTTAGGCAAACCAAATGAGAGAACTTGCCCCTTAAAAGCTTGAAAAGTGCTCCAGTTAGCCTGTGGTTTACCATCGAGTTTCGCTTGTAAATCACCCCCGCATAGTGCCATCTCGCAATCAAAATCGATTCTCAACGCACATTGCCCAAGCGTGATTTCCAACGCCGCTTGGTTGACTGGGTTGCCCAATAGATGGTTAGCCCAGCTATAAGAGTAGTCATCAACCGGTCCACCTTGCGTTAATCCAAGATGAGCAACACCAAATCGCCCAAAGTCTTGAATCAAACTCAACGGGCCGGGCTTAATCACTGTCAGTGTTGGTTTAGTTTTTGTCTTAGCCATTTACGATGCCTCCACCCAACTCTACAAATTCTTTTTTTGAAATCGCTATGAAACGGACGGTATCACCAACATTAAGCAGAGACAGTGGTCTTTGCGTGATATCGGCGTTCTTCAACTGGCTATGATCGAACAACGGAAGTGGGCAATTGCCAATAATATTCCAACCGCCCGGTGAATCCGAAGGGTACACAGCTGTTTTCGTATCCGCGATGGCGATACTGCCTTTGGGCACAATTAAGCGGGGTGTGGAGTGACGGGGCAAGGCAAGCTCATTAACCACATCCGACATAAAGGCAAAGCCAGGCGTAAACCCAATCGCACTGACGCTGTATGTCTGTGAGGTGTGATGTTGAATTATCTGGTCGAGCGACAGGCCTTTGTTTTGATATCGGTCTAAATCGAGCGCCGTTTCTGGTGAGTAATAGGCAGGAAGCTCAATCGTATCGCGAGTTTTACTAACACTAGAAAAGGACGACAGAGCATGACTCAACAAATTATTGAGCTGTTCAATGAGCTGCTGTTCTGATATTCGATAAGGGAGGTAGTCGACCAATATTGTTTGGTAAGCCGGTGTCACATTCATCAACACCGATGCTAAGTTTTGGCGAATGGCATCGGAAAAGTGAGCTATGTATTGCGCATATTCGGCGCTAGATTGATTATTTGAAGGCGATAGCGTCAAGGTCACCAAAACGCTGCATTCCGCGACTGGCGCTATATTGAATTCAATCTGATTCGTCGTCATTTCGTTTCCATACGTTTGTTATCTTGCCTTTTTTAGCTTACTTGGCGTGTCTCACTTCCGTGTCCAAGCCAATACAAGTCAATTAGATCTCACGAGCGATTAGACCATGCGTCATACCAATCACACGCTTCATACTAATTAAAAGCGTTGAGGTCTTGTCTGATTTTTCTAATTAATGCGATGGATTGAGGGTTATCACCATGAACACAGATAGTATCGGCTTCAATAGGCAGTCTTTCGCCCTCTAAAGTCGTAACCGAGCCATAGTTAATGATTTGCATAACTTGGTTATAGATATCGTCTTGATTGACGTAAACCGAGCCTTTTTGAGTACGTGGCGCTAATTGTCCGTTATTTAAATAAGCACGGTCGGCAAACGCTTCAAACAAGAGAGGCAAGTCATGGTCGTCAGCAATATTCAAATACTGTTGATTGTCTGATGAAGAGAGAATCATCAACGGGATGTTAAACTCAGCGACGGCTTGGGCTACCGCATTGAACACATCAATGTTTGCCATCATATCGTTATAAAGAGCGCCATGAGGTTTCACATAGCCAACAGTGGTATGGTGATAGCGGCAAAGGGCTTGTAATGCACCGACTTGATAACAAACCAGCTCACTGATTTCGTCCATGGTGTGTGGAATAGAACGGCGACCAAAACCAACGAGATCTTGATAACCGGGATGAGCACCAATTTGGGTGTGATAGTGCTGCGCCAGTTTTATCGTCTTGGACATAACGTGCGGATCAGACGCGTGGAAGCCACAAGCGATGTTTGCCATATCGACCCATTCCATGACCGACTCGTCATCGCCCATCTTCCAATTGCCGAAACTTTCTCCCATGTCGCAATTAAGCAAAATCTTCGTTGTCACGTGGTGCTAATCCTTTACGTTGAGGTAAGTAATGACGGTCTTATAAATACCATAAATAAACAGTGACCTAACTCAAACTTTCGACACCGTAGATTTGCCAGTATGGCATTTCATATATAGTTGAACTATTGATTAAAGGATTAATATCTATCTGTATATTAGGTGAGCACATGATATCCCGCCAGGTTTGCTTAGGACTAGCATTAACGATACCTGTTTTTGTCTCTGCTCAAGAAAACTCTCTAGACCAGCTCATGTCGATGAGCCTTGAAGAGTTGTCTATGTTAGATGTCAAAATGGAAACGGCTTCGAAAGTGACACAAAAACTCACTGACATTCCCTCGTCGGTGTACGTACTTTCTAATGAGCGAATTCAGCGTAGTGGGGCGAAAACCATTGCTGAAGTCCTAACGCTTGTACCCGGACTCAAAGTCACCAAATTCAATGAAACCTCATGGTTTGTTTCGACACGCGGCTTTCATGATGGGCTATATAACAAGATGCTCGTGATGATGGATGGACGAAGCTTGTTTAGCCCAGTCTATGGCGGTACGTATTGGAGCGACGTTGATTATGTGCTTTCCGACATAGAACGCATCGAAGTACTAAAAGGCCCCGGCGGAACAATTTGGGGAGGTAACGCGGTTAATGGTGTTGTCAATATCATTACTAAGTCTGCCAATAATACGCAGGGGACTTATCTCTCCGGTGTTGCGTCTAATACTGATAACTACGAATTTAGTGTTCGTCAGGGATTAAGCCTCAACGACAGTGTGAATGCTCGTGCCTTTTATAAATACCGAGAAGAACCAACATATCGCACAAATGAATCTGAAAAATGGAAAGCACAAACGGCAGGGATGGTGTTTCAGCCAAGTAATACTGATGAAAATTGGTCATTACGTATTGGTGGTGAGAAAAGCTTTTATGAGTCGGAGTTATATACGTTCCAATATGATAACTCAGGGTCGTTTGTCGGATCACAAGCTAATGATTTCGATAACAAGAGCCAATCTGTTTATGTCCAATTCAACGACTCTCGCCATTTTGATGAAAGTTCGACTCTCTCATATTCATTATGGGGTGAATATAATGAGGATAATGCGCCAGACGCTCCAGGAAGCTATTCGACCCTCGATTTTGACTCTACTTATATCAACCAACTATCGGAAAGCCATCAGCTAACACTCGGTGGTGGCCTGCGATATATGAATATTGATTTCTCCTCAAGCCAAGTTTCGGACGTGGATTGGTACAATCCCGATTACTACGGTCGAGCTTACAACATCCAATCTGCCAACGATTATATTGCGAACGCTTTTATACAGTCTCAAATTCAAATGACGGAAGCGCTGTCTATTACTCTTGGTGCCAAGGTTGAACACTTTACACAGAATGAATCAACTGAGCTTTCACCTCAATTGCGTGGTTTATATAAGTTCACCCAACGTCACTCCGTATGGGCGGGGCTTAGCCGTGCGGTCGTTGCACCATCTTATATGGATTCCAATTCCACTTATTATTTCAATAGTTACAATGCTGACTCAAACAACAGCTACCTAGATGTATATAAATCAAGCTCGAGTCTTGAAACAGAGAGTGTCGTAACGGCGGAAATGGGTTATCGCTACTCAAACAATTCAAATTTCGAACTCGATGCAACGATTTATCTGAGTGAACATGACAACCTTCGCTTTCACAGCTATGACCCGAATGATATCCCTGCGAATCATGTCTATGTCGGTGCGTTGTCTGATGATTATAAAGCAAAAACTTATGGCTTAGAGTTAGGCGCGAGTTACCAACTCACCGCAGATTTAGCCAGTTACCTGAGTTACGCCTATACGACATTGGAAGGTGAGAATAAAGGTGATGACCTGAAATCTAGTCCTCAAACGAGTGTTTATTACGATATTGATAATGAACATTTAGCCACGGCACAGTTGATGTGGAATATCACCGAAAGTTGGCAATTCGATGTGATAGGCCAGTACATTAATGTGAATTACCCAGACTATTGGGTAGCAGGCGATGGCACTCAATATAAATGGCAGTCTTACCCACATGAAATAACCTTTGATGCGCGTCTCGCATGGAAAAAATCGTCCGCAGCACCTTTAATTGAAGTGGTTGTTGAAAATATAGGTAAGAGTGACGGCTATCAAGCTGAATTCACATCTCAGAAAAGCGTCAATCAAGAATCGGTGTATGTGAGGATCTCTCATGAATTCTAAATGGCTTAAGCACCGCATTAAGCTCGGCTTATCTAAACTAGGCTTAGCGGCTTTAACGATGCTTATTGTGCCGTTGAACACCTCAGCTGCTAGCTTCAAACCTTATGAAGTGAAAGCGGTGTACCTTTTTAGAATTGCGAATTTTATACGTTGGAATGATGAAAGCTCAATGAACGCTGTGAACTTTTGTGTGATTGGCGATGAAAAGGTAAGCCAAGTGCTAACGTCAATTACCGAGGGGAAATCTATTCGTTCGCTCGCTATCCGAGTTCAACAGTCGATTACTTCTAAGTGTGATATTACGTATTTGTCTGACCGTAAAAATGACCAATTTCTTAGTCAAGAGCACTCGCCACATACTGTGACAATCAGTGATATCCCTAACTTTACGGACTTAGGTGGAATCATTGAACTCACGCACATCGATAATAAGCTCAAACCTAAGATCAATCTAGAGAACGCAAGGCGCGGTGACTACGTCATTGGCTCGAACCTGTTACGAATCGCTATAGTGGAGGGCCAATAATGTTGTCTTTCATTAATAACATATCGATTAAAAACAAGCTGATATTACCCATTATCATCTTCATCGCAGTCACTTTTGTAACGATCCAATCGGTAAATTACACTGTCACGTTTGAGAGAGAAAAGAGAGTCTTATTCAGCGTGTTAAAGTGCTAGCACAAGGTGTTGCTTATAACTTGCAAGCCGCGATTTTATTTGAAGACAAGTCATCGGCTCAGGAAATATTGTCAGCTTTCGTCGCAGATAAAGATATTGTTAGAGTGAAGCTCTATGACATCAACGAACAGCTTTTTGCCAGCTATCAGGTGAGCAACACTCTGGTTCCAAGGCCAAACGCAGAAGAATTAGACGATATCGCCGATCATCAATTTGCCATCTCTGAGCATTTCATCTTCTTGCTCGTTCCAGTGACACTGGATGGCGCAGTGATCGCGAACTTGAGAGTAACAATATCGAAAGAGACGTTTAATTCGATCTTAACGAATATTTTCAAGGTTGCGGTCGTCTACCTGTTGTTTCTGGTGATGTTAGGCGGAGTAGTGGTCAAATTGGTGCAACGCTTGATTATCGAACCGATGTTTGACCTCAATGAGGCGATGCAAGCCTTTGTTGAGCGTCGTTCGAAGCAGCCTAAATTAGTCGTAACGAACCGCGATGAAATCGGCGATCTGGTTCGAGCTTTCAATACCATGTTAGAAAGGCTTCAACATCGCGATAACCAAATCAATTTTACGTTAGACAAGTTACAAGAAGAAAAATCATTCGCAAATGAGGTCATTGAAACCGTTCAGCACTCTTTGTTGGTGGTGGATGAAAAAGGGCTCATTCTTCATGCGAACGCAGCTACTCGGGATATTTTTAAATGCTCGGAAGCCTTTCTTGAGAATTTGTTGATCCAAGAGTTGATCGCGACCAAGCAAACGGGTTACTTACAAGATGTTATTGATGCCAATATTGAACTTAATGACGAATTGCTGGAAACCACCGATCTCTTTCAATCAAAACGCTGGCTTCGTGTGAGCAGTCGTTCTTTGACAAAACATGGTCGTATTCTTTATGCAATCCAAGATGTCACCGACATAGAAACGGCCATGAGTCGCCAACGTATTGCTGCGGGTGTTTTCGAAAACAGTAAAGACGGCTTGATCGTGCTCAACTCATCCAATGTGATAACCATGGTTAACCCGGCGATCACACAACTTCTCGGTTATCACTCTGAGCTGCTGGTGGGCAAAACACCATTTGAAGTATTTTCGTGGCAGCAATTTTCATCATTGATGCCGACAATTCGCAGTTCGTTAGACAACTATGGTCAATGGCAAGGCGAAGTGTGGGAGAAAAGCGCGTCCGGCACGTTAGTTCCAATGTTTGTCAAAGTGAATCGAATTGCCTCAGACAACGAGAAAGACGAGTTTGATATGGTATTAACGCTGTCTGATTTATCCAACGTTAAAGAGATGGAAAGACTCGAACACTTGGCTCATCACGATGCATTAACCGGGTTAGCGAATAGAGCGCAGCTGTATAAGGTTATGGATGATGTTGTCACGTCGAGCCACTATTCAAATCAGCATTTTGCGGTTATTTACTTGGATTTGGATGGCTTCAAAGAAGTGAATGACAACTATGGTCACGATGCGGGTGACGAAATCCTTAAAGAAGTGTCAAACCGGTTATTATCTCAGGTAAGAGCGGGGGATTTGGTTGCACGTTTGTCGGGTGATGAATTTGTTCTTATTATTAAACAGACAAACAAAGTCTTATTAGCAAAGTTAGCGGAGCGACTGTTGGAGCTAATCGGGCAAGAGGTGACCCATAAACAGCGTTCGCTTCATGTTGGAGCGAGCTTGGGCATACACTTAGTTGATGGTTCAGAGCGTGATATAGACGTGATCCTAAAGGTTGCCGATGAGGCGATGTACCAAGCAAAACGCAAAGGAAAAGGTCAATTTGTGTTCTCTCGTGATAGTTAATAGCCGTAGGCGTTTGTGACCTCTACCTAAGTTGTTGTATCATAAGTGATAGGTTGAATATTTTTAATTAAAAGGTCTGCTAAACATGAATGTTTTAGTTACAGGTGGCATGGGTTACATCGGTAGCCATACAAGTATCCAGATGATCAACGCAGGAATGACACCTGTACTTTTTGATAGCTTGTATAACAGTAAACCAAGCGTTCTAGAGCGTATCGAAAAAGTATCGGGCGTTCGTCCCAACTTCATTGAAGGTGACGTTCGTGATAAAGCGCTTTTGACTGAAACTATGAAGCAACACAACATCGAAGCGGTTATCCATTTTGCTGGTCTGAAAGCCGTCGGAGAGTCTGTGGAAAAGCCTCTTGAATACTACGACAACAACGTAAACGGCACTTTAGTTCTTGTTGATGCAATGCGTGATGCGGGTGTAAAAACCTTGGTATTTAGCTCTTCAGCAACGGTATACGGTGATCCTGCAAGTGTGCCAATTACTGAAGACTTCCCAACAAGCGCTACCAACCCATATGGTCGTAGTAAACTAATGGTTGAAGAGTGTTTAACCGATTTCCAAAAAGCCAATCCTGATTGGAGCATTACACTGCTGCGTTACTTTAACCCTGTAGGTTCACATCCAAGTGGTGAGCTAGGTGAAGACCCGCAAGGTATCCCAAATAACCTAATGCCATTTGTCTCTCAAGTAGCAGTGGGCCGCCGTGAATTCCTATCTGTATTTGGTAGCGATTATCCAACAAAAGACGGGACTGGCGTTCGCGATTACATCCACGTAATGGATCTGTCTGATGGCCACATCGCAGCGCTTGAGAAAGTAGGGTGCAAAGACGGTCTTCATATCTACAACCTTGGTACGGGTAACGGTTCAAGTGTGTTAGACATGGTTAAAGCATTCGAACAAGCAAGCGGTAAAGAGATCCCTTACAAGCTAGTTGAACGCCGTCCTGGTGACATCGCAGAGTGTTGGGCAGATCCAGCTAAAGCTCAGAAAGAACTGGGCTGGAATGCAAGCCGCACATTGGCTGAAATGACCGAAGATACATGGCGCTGGCAGTCAACAAACCCGAATGGATTCCCTGGTTAACCTAGTGGTTTCGTGAATGATTCAAAAATTAAAAGATGCTTTCGGGCATCTTTTTTGATCTTAATCGAATAAAAAGTAAATTAGTGGTTAAAAAGTATCATTCTGTATCCGCTGTGTTATTATGCTCGCGAATTATATGTTTAATGTTAATTTTCTTTGGAGTTAATCATGGAACTAGGCCTAATCATCACTTTCATCGTTGCTGCTGCAGTAATGGTTAAAAAAGAGATGGCAGAGAAGTAATTTCACTTATTACCTTTTTTATACAATTTTTTAGTGAAATAATAAAAGCCAGCATTTAGCTGGCTTTTTAGTATCTGCAATTCAGTTTTTTAACGAATTAGAATTCGTATTTAGCTGTAATTGACCAGTTACGACCTGCTTGCGTGTAATCTTTATCTTCTTGTGAGAATCCACGAACGTCATTCCACGAGTAGTACTCTTCATCCGTAACGTTGAAGAGACCTGCTCTAAGCGTAAGATCCTTCATCGGCAAGTAGTATGCTGTTAGGTCAACTACAGTTGCTGAATCAATTGGTAGAATTTCATCATTCAAACCATCGCTGTTGATATCACTAGACTTCTTACCTGCTGTGTAGCTTATGTTAAGTGATGTACCCCATAGTGCTGAAGGAGCATCATAGTTAAAACCAACGACAGCGTTCCAAGGGTTTACACTGTTAAGAGGATTACCTTCGCCATCTTCACCTTCAGTATACGTTGCAGAAACACGAGTACTAACACCTTTCACTGGCATGAAGCTATTCCAAGACTGTGTATTTGACGCTTCGATACCTTTAATTACGGCTTCATCAATGTTTACATTCTGATATATTGTTGGATCGGCCGGAG
This sequence comes from Vibrio sp. F13, assembly GCF_020806305.2. NCBI lineage: Bacteria > Pseudomonadati > Pseudomonadota > Gammaproteobacteria > Vibrionales > Vibrionaceae > Vibrio > Vibrio sp. F13. The sequence continues at coordinate 1,317,923 of NZ_CP170176.1, forward strand.
TGGCTGAGCCACTAACTGCTACGTTATCAATAAAGTTATCATAATCGCTGTAGAAGATAGCGATTTCGCTTGATGAATAATTTGTGTTATGACGCCAACCTAACTCGTATGAAATACTTTCTTCAGCTTCTAAGTCAGGGTTAGGGGCATTCAAATAACCGTGAGCAGGATTACCAAATGAGTAGTAAAGCTCTTGGAAATCAGGAGCTCTAAAGCCTTGGCTGATTTGACCGAAGATCTTATTTTCATCATTAAGCGTGTAAGTTGTACCCAAACGTCCGGTAACAGCTGAGTCTGAATATTTTGCATAAGACTCTTCTGGGTTACCACTTGGGTTTTGACTTGTATCACCTGGATCAGTTTCAAAACCATCAAAACGAACACCCGGAGTAATCATCCAATTTCCGATCGTCATTTCATTTTGAGCAAAGAATCCATATTTTCTTTCAGATGCGGCAGGGATGTAGAAAATAACTTGGTCTGCGCTGATGGAGTTATATTCGTTATTAACGTTTTTAATGTCTTTGTCCGAATATGAAGCGCCATAGATAAAGTAGTTTTCTACATTACCCGTCATGAAGAACTTATCGAATTGCACATCAAATTGATAACCTTCATCCTCGTAGATATAGTCCTTTTTCTGAACATTACCTGCCGGAGGTAGGAACATACCGCCATTAGAAGTACGATTAGTTACGCCATTCTCTTCTTTGCTCAGCCAGTCAGCTTGCCAAGTAATAGTATCTGCAAACGCTAGGTCAGCATCCCAAATATGTTTGATACCGATTTGCTGTTGGCTAGTTGTGTCTTCGCCAGTGTAGTCGGTGTAACTTGCACTATTTAAATCGGTATCACCAGAATTCTCAATGAAGTTACCAGAAAACTCTAAACGGTGTTGTTCGTTTAATTGGTACTGAAGCTTAACCAACAAGTTGTTGTTCTGAGTATCTTGCTCATCAGGTGTACCAAAGTTATCAGTTTGCTCACCGTCTCTGCGAGTATAAGCAACTAACGTTTCTAGGTCGCCAATACGATTTGCTAAAGCAACCGATTCGCTAAAGGTATTATCAGATGAAGAGTAGTTGAACTTCGCGTGGCCACCGAAGTCTTTGTCTTTTAAAAAGTCACTCGGGTCTTTTGTTTCGAACGCAGCAATACCACCAATCGCGTCAGAACCATACAGAGAAGAAGCCGCACCTTTAACAATCTCGACAGACTTCAACATATCCGTATCGACATCAATGCGTGAAGAGTTAATGAAGTTATATGACTGAGTACCACTTGGAGTAAATTGGCTAGTTTGTGATACTCCATCAACGATAACCTTTACTCGGTTACCTTCCATACCACGAATGTTAATACCTTGAATCCCTTGGCGAGAATTCGTAGTCACCGTGACACCTGGTGTGTACTTAAATAAGTCTTCTACATCCGTAACCATGTTTTTTTCGATATCTTTATCGTTAATCACAGTTACCGACGCAGCAACATCTTCAAGTTGTTGATTAGTACGAGTCGAAGATACAACAACCTCGTCAAATAGGGCATAATCTTCAGCAAAGGCTGATGTTGATGAAAGCGCTAAAACGATTGAAGCAGAGAGCAGGGATTGCTTATACATCTGATAGTTACCTTAGTTCCATAGTATTATCTTGATTTGCGAAATATAATATTGGATCTAAATGATAATTACTATTATTTGCATTTAAATAATTTTCAATTTTATCAACTAACTCATAATTAATACTCTTAAATATCTGTATTAAAAAGACTTTTACAGTTCCATTCACAGTCTGAATGCTTCTGTTTTTGTGATTCAAGTCTCATTTATAAAGTAGGAAAGCTATGCATAGTCCAATAACACTTGAAGCGTTACACATCCTAGACGCCATCGACCGACGTGGAAGTTTCGCCGCCGCGGCCAATGAAATGGACAGAGCGCCTTCATCACTCAGCTATCAAATACAGAAGCTTGAACAAGATCTAGACATCATGATTTTTGACCGCTCAGGCCACCGTGCAAATTTCACGGAAGCGGGTCAGTTGATACTTGAGCAAGGTAGAATCATTCTTGGAGCTACAGAACGTCTTGTTAACGAGGCAAGCATTCTAGCCAATGGTTGGGAGCTCGATTTGACCATCGCCTTTGATGGCATTATCCCGATTGCTAACTTTTTCCCACTGGTAGATGAACTAGGAAAAATCAGTAAAACACGCGTTCGTTTGCAAGAGGAAATCTTAGCGGGTTGTTGGGAATCTCTCACAGATGGTCGTGCTGACTTATTGATATGCCCTAAGCTCGATACAATTCCAAACGATATGAAAAGTGACGTAATTGGTAAAATGGAGATGGTGTGGGTCGCGGCATCAAGCCACTATGTTCACAATCGTTCTGGTGAATTCGATCAGAAGGCGAGAGAAAGTTACAGGGTTATTGCCATTGCAGACACCGCACGCGATCAGCCAGCACTAAGCATCAATATTCTAGAGAAACAGCCACGTTTAACCGTGACAAGCTTTCCTGCGAAAGTAGAGGCTTTGACATCAGGACTAGGGATTGGCACCTTACCGAATAGTGTCGCTAAACCTTTGATTGAATCTGGCGTACTACAGCAGATCTCCGGTACAGAACCACAACCGATCGATATTGTTATGGCTTGGCGACGCAACAAAATGGGCGACGCCAAGTCTTGGTGTATCCAACATCTTAAAAAGACATGGGCGTTAAAGTAACGGTAACACCATATCTGCAGTACCATCTTCAAAACTGATATCTAGCTTAAAACCGAGCTTTTGAGCTAGTGTCAGCATCCCTCTATTGGTTGGCATCGTCATCCCCGACATCTGCTTGGTCTGCTTCGCACGGCAGTAATCGATAACCTTGGTCATAAGAATGCGACCTAGACCAACACCTTTAAGGTCAGAACGAATCAATATTGCGAATTCGGCGTCTGTGTTCTCAGGGTTAATCAGTGCACGGGACACGCCGATGATCGCTGGAACGCCTTGTTCCTCGCGAACGACCACAAAGGCGATTTCTCTATCGAAATCAATCTGAGTGAAATTCGCCAACGCCTCATGATTGAATTCACCGACATCACTAAAGAAACGCTTATAGAGATCTTCCTTAGACACACGGTTAATGAAGTCAGCATGAAGCGGTTCATCTTCGGGAAGAATAGGGCGTAACAACACTTCGGTTCCATCTTTTAGCTGGATACGTTCTTCAAGCTCGACCGGATAAGGGCGAATCGCAAGACGTTCCTGTGGATCGCCTTCGTACGCTTTCAAGATGATATCGGCATCTAATATCGTGAACTTGTCACCATTGGCCAGTACTGGATGGATATCCAAATCATGTATTTCAGGGCAATCCACTACCATTTGCGATATACGTACCAATAACTCAGACAAACCTTCTATATCGATGGGGTTAGGGAGTTTTTGTAGACGAATCTTGCCGCTTTTTATCGCTCGAATAATCAAGTAACGCGCCAGTGTCATGTTGAGCGGTGGAAAAGCAGCTGCGGCATCAATCGACTCATCCCACTCCGAACCACCTTGTCCAAGTAATATGATTGGGCCGAAGGTTTCGTCTGTTGTAACCTTAATACGCAACTCTTGGCCGCCCGCGAGCTTAGCCATACCTTGAATTAACAAGCCGTGGATGTTTGCTGTAGGGAAGGATAATTGAGAACGATCGAGAATTGCCTGAGCCGCATTGGCAACTTCACTGCTGTTTCGCAAATTGAGCATTACGCCTTGTACGTCTGACTTATGTGCAATATCCGGCGAACGTAATTTTACTGCGACGGGATAACCGATCGTTTCAGCGATGTGTACCGCTTCACTTGGGTCAGAAGCGATCCAAGTTGGTAACACATCGAGGTTGAAGCTCTTGAAAAACTGACTGTTTTGGTGAGTATCAAGGCTAACTGTATCTTTATCCAGTAGTTTTCTTTCTATCCAACCTTTCGCATCTGCTAGATCTTCAATGTGTACTTTTTCTGCAGTGGTCGGCGTTTCCATTAACTGACGTTGGTTACGTCTGTACTCGACTAAGTGCATGAATGCGACCACAGAGCTTTCAGGGGTCCGATAAGTTGGGAAACCCGCTTCGGTAAACAGCTTTCGTGCGGGCCTTGCTGTTAGCTCACCAGACCAATTCGTCAGGATGTTAAAGCGCTTGTGGCGAGGGTGCTTCTTAATCGCTTCAATAATTCGTTCTGCCGTTTTAGCGGAATGTGCGACCGCTGAAGGGCTGTGCATGATAAGAATCGCGTCTGCTTCATCGCCATCGAGTAAGATGTTTATAATGTCGATATAACGTTGATCACCAGCGTCGCCGACAATATCGATAGGATTGCTATGAGACCAACTCGATGGCAAAACCTTGTTCAACTTATCAAGTGTCTCTTCTGAAAACTCTGCGAGCTTACCACCGCGGTCAAATAGGGTGTCCACAGCCATAATCGCAGGGCCGCCACCATTAGTAACAATAGCCAAGCGCTCGCCTCGCAATGGTACTGAATGAGTCAGTGTTTCTACCGCAGCAAACAGTTCATGTAAGTTCTTAACTCGTAGCATGCCGCTGCGTCGGATTGCGGAATCATAAATAATATCTAATGTGTCGGCACCGCCAGTGTGAGCCATTGCTGCGGCTCTGCCTTTCGCCGTTCGACCGCCTTTCAACACCAAAATTCGTCGGTTACGCGAAGCCGCACGCGCTGCAGAAATAAAGCGCCTCGCATCAGTAATGCTGTCTACATAAAGCAATATCGCTTCGGTGTGAGAGTCGGTACTGAGATAATCCAATAACTCCGAGAATTCGATATCGCTACCATTGCCTATAGAGATAAACGCCGAAAAACCGATCTCTTTGTCATTAGCCCAATCGAGAATAGTGGTACACACAGCTGCCGACTGAGAAACAAAGGCGATCTTACCGGGTAATGCTGTCACTGGAGAGAATGAGGCGTTCAAATTTAACCAAGGGACAATCACCCCCAAACTATTGGAACCCAACACTCGAATGTTGTGCTTTTTGGCAATCGCTAGGCATCGTTCATCATACGTCTCACCATTATCGCTTTCTTGCTGCATGTCTGAAGAAAGCACAATGACAGAGGCTATACCTTTCTCAGCCAGTTCTTCAAAAATAGCGACATTACGGGTCGCATTGGTACACAAGATTGCGAGGTCAGGAACAATCGGTAACGACAAAATGTTCTTGTAAGAAAGCACACCGGCCACTGAATCATATTTCGGCGTAACCGGCATCACCGCACCTTTAAAATCCCCATGCAACAAATTGTTCATAACAATATATCCTGCGCGTGTTTCTCGTTGAGAAGCACCAACAACAGCGATTGAACGGGGTTTAAGTAGGGGATCAAGATGATTCATAGACATATCCTAGCAATGCACGTAAGTTCATCGTAACTTACTTTGCACTCACAGGTTGATGGCAAATTCACCGAATTCAGATGAATAAGCAAACACTGCATAAAGTTTGTGAAATAGGTCACCCACTAATGGTGTATAATCCCAAAGTTAACTTGATTCTAAACCGACGTATCGGCATGATTTATAGTAATTATTATTAAGGATATAGAGCTTTCCATGAAAAAATTTGCAATTGTGACTTTGCCACTGCTCTTGGCTGCGTGTGTATCTGACGACTACGTTACCAATGTCACTTCAGATAGTTATCAAGAAGAGTACAAGACGGCCAAAGTTGAAGCTCCAGTTGTATCTCAATCTGAGCAAACAGGCGTTGTTGAAGAAAACGTTGTCAACGTGATCAGAACTGAACCTGTTGAACAGAAAGTCACTCAAACGACTAAAGCTAAGCCAGTTGCAGTAGTGACAGGACCAACGAAGAAACAACAAGACATGAACCAGCGTTTTGGTTACACAGTTCAAGTTGTTGCTGTTGGCAGCCAAAGTAAAGTCGATTCTTTCGTGAAAATGCTACCTACGACTTCTCAGCCAGTTTGGGAAAACTACAAAATGGTTAACGGCACTAAGTGGTTCACGGTACTTTATGGTGACTACGCAACACGCTTAGAAGCTAAAAAGGCAATCTCAACACTGCCGAACACTTTCCAAAACTTGAAGCCGTTCGTTAAGAGCATTGATGACATCAAGAACTCTGAATACCCAACGCTTAACAAGTTGAACTAAGTTTTGATTCATAAAGAAGGGGCAAATGCTCCTTCTTTTGTTTTAAGACTCGCTGTTTTGTTTAATAGTTAATCGCTCGATCTTTCGAACGCAATTTTAACAATCAAAACACTGTACCTATCTCGACTTTTGTTTATCATTGAAGTCAGTACTCCTAGTTTCAAGGACCGAATTTACCCATGAACACCACAAACATCCTTCTACTTTGCGGCGGTGGATCTTCAGAGCATGAAGTATCTTTAGTTTCAGCCAATTACCTTTTTGAACAACTTAATAGCGTTGCAGATTTTAACGTTGTAAGAGTTGAAATTAAGAACGAAGGCTGGTGTCTTGATTCAGGTGAATTGGTTTATCTTGATATTAACGACCAAACCTTACGCGGTGACAATTTAGCATCTAAAGTCGATTTCATTGTGCCTTGCATACACGGTTTCCCAGGTGAAACAGGTGACATTCAATCACTGTTTGAAATGGCTAAAATTCCATACCTAGGTTGTGGTCCAGAAGCAAGCAACAACAGCTTTAACAAAATCACGTCAAAGCTTTGGTACGACGCACTTGGTATTCCAAACACGCCGTACCTGTTCTTATCAGACAACAATGATCAAGCTCACTCACAAGCAACTCAAGCATTTGAAAAGTGGGGTAAAGTGTTTGTGAAAGCGGCTCGTCAAGGTTCTTCTGTAGGTTGTTACCAAGTTAACCAAGTAGAAGATTTAAGCGAGGCTATCAACAAGGCGTTCACTTTCTCGGACCAAGTATTGGTTGAGAAATCAGTGGTGCCTAGAGAGCTAGAAATTGCTGCTTATGAAATCGATGGCGAGCTACACATCAGCAAGCCGGGTGAGGTGATTGCACCGAATGGCGCATTTTACTCTTACGAAGAGAAGTACAGTGCAGACAGCCACTCGATCACTGAAGTTGAAGCAAGTAATTTAACTGACGAACAGCGTGAATTGATTGCAGACAGCGCACGAAAAGTCTTCACCCAGATGAAGCTTCGTCACTTGTCTCGTATCGACTTCTTTTTAACGCAAGACAACGAGATCTACCTGAACGAAGTCAACACCTTCCCAGGTATGACGCCAATCTCCATGTTCCCTAAAATGGTTGAGCATGACGGCCACAAATTCAGCCAGTTCTTAGAAAACTGCGTGAGAACAAGCCTTTCTTAGGTTTCTAACTCGTTTTCGTTCACTTAGAGCTGAACCCAAAAGTGCCTTAAGCTTTCGCCAAGGCACTTTTTGTTTTTAAAGCTAGCCGTTTTTTACGAATCTATCATTTAGCCACAACTTATATCCAAGTAATTACGAACCGTTTATTGCCAAGGTATTAGCGCCTTAAACTTCATCTTCTCACTCTCAGCCGTTCCCGTGAAACCCACATATTGGGCTGGCATGGCAGGGCTAAGCCAGCGACCAAAGTCCTGAATCTCTCTAACCTTAAGACCTTGTTTCGACAACTCTTGTGCAGCACCAACACGAATCGAATTTCCAGAGAAATGGTGATTTTCTGGCAGTTGAAGTAAGTCGCTAGCTCTTCTCAATATCCTATAGATGGACGAATCATCTAAAGGCTGCAAACCAATATTCTCATGCTTGTCTATCGCACGAAATACTGGCAAGTCATCTTGTATACCAGTAAACGAAAGCCAACGTTGAAGTGCAACACTGGCTATTTGTGACAACTGATAAGCCGAATCTTTGACTGTTACTTGGTAATGATCTTCAACGTACTCAACATCACTCATCGATAACAACTTAAGCTCTGAGCGCTTTAAAGCACACTCGAACATCACGTTATAAATAGCAATGTCTCTGATCTCTTTCAGGTTTGCTTTCTCATGGGAGAGTAACGTATTCAAATCAGTGAGATGCACAGATGTCATAGCATTGGTTTGTTTAGCGTCACCGGCCATTTGAGATTGTAAGTGGAGTAGGGTAAAGCGAACTTGCCTGTGCTTGATCGGGTTAGCAAAGCTCAACACAGTATGTAACATGCTAAGCGTTGCAGTGTAACGTTTTAGCGATGCGTATTTTCTATCGTTAGACTCCGTTTCAAGAAAACGACGAACAGCGGTTATAGATGCGGGAAGTGTGTTAATACGATGTTTGGTACAGAACGCATGATAGCGATTCCAATCACTGTAAATGCCCAACAGTGAATTGCGAGAGTATTGAAATCCTGTCAACTCATCTATAATTTCTATTGTTGCGTTGCTGTTTAATTTTTCAACAAATGAATTAATTATCACAGAGTCAGTTAAAATAGGGACTTTTTTTCTCAAATTACCATACCTCGACAGGTGTTTTTACCATATTATGCTTGATATCATTATTAGTATACTTATGATTAATGCAGTGAAAACAGAAAGATGATTAATAGATATGGCTAATTCAATTTACCGAAGCGTCCATCTTCAATCGATAGATGCTAACAACACAGTTTGGCGTGCTAAGTTAAAAAACAACGTTATTCAGGGCAACCTAGCTGCCGTGAAAAAGAGTATTGATTGGTGGATTGATACCGCATCTATTATTGATCCAAAAGAATTCATGTCATTAAATAAGTCGAGAGGAACTGGTGGCTCGACTGAAAACTTCAACGGCTACCAAATCAAGAATGACACCGGTGAGCCTAATGCGTGGTATTGCATGTTTAACGGTCGCTTAATCAAAGGCGGCAAGGTTGCAATCCAACGCCATATAGAAGCTTACTTACTCGCAAAACAAAAAGCAGAGCAACAAAAGAAGTAAATTATGAGCCTAGTATATTCAACAGAAACAGGTCGCATTAAGCCTGAAGAAGAGAAAGTCCAACGTCCTAAAGGCGATGGTATCGTTCGAATCCAAAAAGAAACCAAAGGCCGTAAAGGCAAAGGCGTTTCTGTCGTAACTGGCTTAGACCTAGATGACGCACCATTAAAACTAATGGCAGCAGAACTCAAGAAAGTTTGCGGCTGCGGTGGCTCAGTAAAAGATGGCAACATCGAAATTCAAGGTGACGCGCGCGACAAGATCAAAGCGCACCTTGAAAAGAAAGGCTACAAAGTTAAATTTGCTGGCGGTTAATCTCTAACTAATACCAGGGTTAAAATCGAAGATTATTATCACTGGTTATTAGGTATTTTATGGTAAATAGCCAGTTTGGTTAAATACACAGTATAAATTAGAGAATATCGCCACAATACAAAGGCAGGGCATCACACAAAGATACCTGCCTTATAAACATCAAAATCCATTTAACATAACGTACATAATACGCAGTTAATAATGCGTGTAGTTAATTCTAAAGGTAGTATTCTCATCTTTTGTCCTTAAAATCCTTGTTCCAACTGACTCTCACGCTTCTTGCGCCGTTCAGAGTTTTCTTATCGCATTTGAAATCTAATAATTATATGTACGGCCAGCGTCTACACAATTCAATCTTCATTCAGAAAATCTAATTGACGCGAAACTTTGTCCGTCTGGTTTAACTTATATGCCACTTCTCTGTTTGCACTAACGGTTCGCTGCGCTGTGTGCAATTCTTGTAAGCATTGCTGTTGTTTCTATTCCAGATTTCACACACGCGACCAATGTTTCTTATCAACTGCACATGCTTAGCTCTCGTTTAAATCCATCAACTAATAAAGTTCGTGTGTCTTATGTAGACCCGCACACAGATTTTTCAAACCTTCTTAACGATTCTCTCTAGAGTTAGTACTTTGTGTTCAGTTTGCATAGATTCATTACACTTATTGCTGGTACACAACACCGATACTTGGGAGATCCATAATCACGGTTTGCCCTGAAATTACGTTCAATTGGATTTAGGTAGCTTTGGTAATAAACCTAAGAGTTACTTTAAACCCATTGCGCTTAGTTTTTCTTTACTTGTTTTCTCTAACTGATATGCCTGCTTTGAAGTTGCAATGGTGTTACCGCCTGAGATTAGAAAGCTTATAATGTTTATCGGCACATGTAATCAATAAGTAAAGTGACACTGTAGCTAGCTGTACAGGTAAAGCTTGGTCCTATGGAACACAAAATAAAGAACCCAAATAACAACTGTATATTTACACAGTTAAATTATTATCCCCTTAAAAACGTTACCTTTCGTATAAATACCGAACAAAAACAACGCTATTTAGGCATATATCTGTCGCTGGGCGCGTATTTTTGCCTAGCAATCACGCTAGTGTCGTTGATCTCTTTTAATACGCTCATGGATAAGAACTACATCATCACACCTGACAGATAGCCTACGCGCGTAAATACGGACAGAGACCACGATGGTGGCACCGTAGGCTCATTACATAAGTCAGAAGATGGAATTGAGTTACAGTGTGACTTTGAGCAAACCTATAGCTTACCCTTCTGTGAAATTGAGTTCGTTATATCGACCCAAAATAAAGGGCTCGATCTCTCAACGTTCGATTCGGTCACCATCAATATAGAATATGAAGGTCAAGAGGAGCCAAGGTTTCGATTCTACATACGTAACCACGACGACAACTACAGCGCTCAAAGCGACCCTATTTCTAACAAGTTCTATCGCTTAGACTTATCATTCCCCAATAGAAAACACATCAATTTAGCATTCTCAAATTGATACGCGCCGCATTCCTTAATCGACTTCTACACAACACCTTACGCCTCGTAAGCTTTTTAAATACTTATTCTGTAAAGCACATATGTGGCAACGAAGCTTGCTCTAAGCGGTGGTAAGCCATTCGCGGTATCGGTTTTGAACATTACCGTCGTTACTTATCTCGCACTGTTTTTAGATGAAATCCTCATTTGTCTGCTTCTGAACATTCATACACTCGTATCCGCTAAAAATAGAAGTAACAACGTCACTAGCCGTAAAAACACCATATATTTAGCCATTTTTAGCCATTTAGCCATGGTGACACAAATACTGACACCTAAAGTGGTGATTGTTTTACTTTCAGATATTGCTGTAATTTAATTACAACTCAAAGCCAAGTAAAGCCTGAGAAGTTAATTACTCTGACGTAACTTGTTGAATAAAAAGTATTTAAGAGTTTTGGACAGGTCGGGATTTAGAGAAACTAAAGAGTAGGTATGTACGAGATAATATACTAGAGGGTAATATATTTAGTTATAGTGCACTATCGTATTAAAAAAGAAGGGCTGATGCCCTACTCTTCTTTATTACTCATTTCTTCACGGATTTGCTCAGCAACGATTTTGATAGCTTGTGCTGTGCTGATGCCTTGGGTCATCATTTCTTGAATTCGTTCAACAGCTTTCTGTTGTTCTTCGTGAGAAAGGGTTGGTAAGTCGTTTAGCATGCTCTGCTCCTTTATTTATGAGCAGAACTATATAAGGACTGTTAGTAACTAGCAAGGAAATTGATGGATGCACCCATTGCATTTTCATTCGTGTAGTTAGCACTTAGATCTAGCTGAAACAAGTTCAATGGCGAGATACCAACACCAGCTGTCACTGTTCCTTCTGAATCAGAGTAAGCCAGGTTCTTGTAATACCCTCCCCTTAGCTTAAGCTGACGTAACAGGTCGACTTCAGTACCAACACGAATCATCTGTTCGTTGTCTTCGAACGAAGTAAACTTCTCTGCTTCATTCAAATCATAATCAACACTCAACGTAAAGTAATCAGAAACGATCCCCGCACCAACAGTGTAGACAGGCCCCAGGTTATAAGAATGACTCGATGTTACTGTTCTTGTAGCCCCTGTGCTGCTTGTTAGCTGTTGGCTAACGGATTTAGTTTCAATCTCACGGTCTATAATATTCGTTGCAGAAAAACCCACTCTAAATGGGCCGTAAAACCAAAGCGCACCTGCATCAATATTAAATGTAGTTTCCGCGGTGTCGTTTTCTCGAACATCACTTAGATCGTAGTTTTGTGCCGAGGCAATGTAGTTATACGTATAGATTCTTTGGAGTTTTGGAGAAATACCAAACGACAAATGTTGTCCCATGAACGTTTGATATTTTGCTAATGATATACCAGCTTCCATAATGCCAATAGAAACAGCTTTAACAGCAGTTAACTCAGCATTAACCAAGTCACTATTAGCAGCGTCACTAGATGTATCAGGGGTTACAAATGATTCAGTGTATGCTTTTGCAAATACGTTTGCTGCAATATACTGATTTGGTAGAGCGAATGCTACAACACCACCTAAATCAACATTCAGGCTATCACCATTAAGAGCATCTAGATCAGAACCAGTCACAGTACCTGACTCAATGCTGTCAACTAAATTATCGATATCATCAACTAAGTTATTAGGGTCATTATAATTACCGCCAAAACTTGGCGTGATCATTCCCATGTCATCATTACGACGATAAATCGCAACAAGTGCTGGGTTATAGAATGGAGCAGTTAGGAAGTTTGCTGAAACAACACCAACACCACCCATCGCATCACCACGCGCTTCAATGGCGTAGTTTGCTGCTGAAAGAGGAAGACTGGCGAATGCAATTGACGCTGCGAGTAGTTTTGTGGTTTTTTTCATGCCGTTTATCTTTGTTAGATCCCTTACATAGTTAACGGCACAATTTTAAATTACTTTAACTCTTCTTCGCTAGAAATATCATAAGTTTTGCTGATAGTTTGTGCTTGTTCTATCGCTATGTCGCCTTGCCAGCGTGAATGCACCATTGAAACCGCTAAAACATAGCGATCATTAGGAAGTTCTTCACCAGTAAGGTTCATTGGATAATCAGATTCGTAGCTCTTGCCCCAGACCTGTTCATAGTGTTCATCAACGTAATCGTACAAACCGATTTCGAGCTTAGGGAGCGGACAATAAGGATTGAGTAGTTCTTTTTTATCGATTCGCCACGTGTCTTTTGATGCCCAGCGAACTTGTTGACGCATGGCAACTTCACCCAAAACAACCCAAGTGCTCCAAGACTTTCCGCCATCACCTTTAACGCTTAAACGGTATAAACCGGATTCAAGTTGAGAGGCTAAATTGTAACGCTTGCGGTATAGACTCACCGATGCGTTGTTAACCACTTCACTGTCTTTGGTTAACTCACTGTCCGAAGAAACGATCTTATCGACCCACTTCTCGAAGGTAATGTCTTGAATGTTGTTTTCGGATTCAACATTAATCGATACACGAAAGGTATCTCGGCCAGGGCTTTGAATGATGTGTCTTTTAACGACGACTGAACTAATCCAATCTGGGAGTGTTTTTCTGGTGAGAGTTTTACCACAATCTTTGTTCAATGCTTGATCGAACAGTTCATTGAGGTGATCTTCTCGTGATTGAGACGAGTTGATTTGCCAAACTTCCACTAATGAGTCAAACATCTGAGGTAAATCATTATCTAGCAGATGTTTATGAACTTGAGTCAGAGCATCGCTGCTCTTAAACCAATCCGTTGCTTGCGCGGTATTCGCTACGCAAGAAAACATTAATAGTGGAAGTAAGGCTATTCTCATTACGCTTTCATCTTGTAACCAACGCCACGCAGCGTTTCAATTTCTAGACCCGGCAGTTTCTGTCTTAGTTGCAGAACGTGCGTGTCTACCGTACGTGTTGTTGGGAAATGGTTGTAACCCCATACATGGTCAAGCAGTTCATCACGTGTAAACACACGTCCAAGGTTACTTGCCAAGAACAGTAGAAGGTCAAATTCAGTGCGCGTTAACGTTACTTCCTGTTCATTGAAAAACACTTCACGTGTCGCTTTATCGATAACAAGATTCTGAGCGATAACTTTTGATGCATCTTGTTCTTCAGAATCTGGCAGGCGAAGTTGAGCACGAATTCGAGCAAATAGCTCAGCCTCTGCGAATGGCTTTGTTAAGTAGTCGTTTGCACCTGAATCTAGGCCCGCTACTTTGTCTTTTACTGTCACGAGAGCCGTCAGCAAAATAACTGGGATATCTTTCTTTTTCTTCCAACCTGGAAGTGAATCTACTGAGTCGCCATCAGGAAGTTGACGGTCTAGAATCACTAAATCCGCTTGTTCCCAGTAGCCTTCAACTTCAGAGATCAGTTCTGCATGCAAACATTCATATCCAGCTTGCTCAAGGCTAACTAATAAACCGTCAGCTAAATTTTTATCATCTTCAACGAGAAGCAATGTCTGTTTCACAAGGTATCTCCAAAATAAATGTTGTTGGGGGGCCGATAAGCGTCATGTGACCGCCCATTTTTCCAACCATAGATTCCACTATCGTCAGACCTAAACCGAGTCCACTCTTACTTACGAATGGCTTTCTTAGTTGCCCCCAATCTTTGCGAGACAAGTCTCCATTATCTATAACTTTGAATGTCAGCTTCTTGTCAGAAGTATTCAGTTCTAGAATTACTGGAGCCACACCGTATTTCACGGCATTTCTGATTAGGTTATCGATGCACGTTCCCAACCAATATACGTTCACTTTTGCAGCTATATCTTTGTTTACACGGAGTTCAATCCCCGGCGCAAAGTCTTCTTCAACTTTGTATTGGAGCCACTCTTCAACACTTGGCACCCACTCTGTTGCGAGCGGTTGATTATCTGATTGCAGGTAATCTTTACTTGCTTCCGCCAACTGTCTTAAACGGCGTGTATCTTCACACAGCCTACGGAACTCATCATATACCGATTCTGGTAAGTGTTCGAACTCACGCCTGAACCCTTCCACCGTCAATGACAAACTCGCAATCGGCGTTCTTAATTCGTGCGTTAGGATTTGAAGAACCAGCATGCGACTCTTCATCTCTTGTTTCTTGCTGTTCCAGCGGTAAATCGCCCAACCTAAGACAAGCATGATGTTGGCAATAACCAAGATAAACATGGCGACTTGCAGAAGCTCTGAATGATCTTCTATTTCCCAACACACATTACCACGCTGGACAAAACAGCTTTTACCTTCTGAAGACAAGCTAAACGATAACCCAGCAAGCGTGGCATTTTCGTTCCAGACTGATTTTTTATACAGGTAATATCTGTAGCCGCGTTTTACCCACATCTCATCAAGCTCAACAAACATACTCGCACCCGCTAACAGCGCGGTGATTGCTTCGCTATCCATTTGTTGCAAGCGAGACAGTAGTTCATCGTGTTCGGTGTTTGGTCGCTCTTGAATATGCATAAAGCGCTTCAGAGAGTCGAATTTTTCTGGGTACTTCTCAACGTATCGTGCCGCATAAGAACCGCCGCCAGGGTGAATCAAACCACTACGGCTAAACCAACGGTCAGAAAGCTTGGTGCCTTTACACATTGCACGAGTAAAAACTAAAGGCTCAGTAATCAAAGGGCTTAACGGCAGTTTACCACTACAGGTTTTTGATAACTGGTACAAGCGCTGAATGTCTTTTAACGGGTACTCTGCTGTTTGTGGCAGCATAGAAGACGGCATGATCAAACGTGTTGGATAATCAGCCTGTAGCACTCGAATATCGTAAGATTCGATTGCCGTTTCATGATCAAAGAGTTTGGTGAAATTATCGATACGCTCAGGTAAAGAGTCAGCAAATGCGTTTGCAGACACAGACAACGTAGCGATAAGAAGAGTAAATGTTCTTTTGATGATCACAAACCAACGCAAATTCATATAGATCAACCAAATATATACCATTCGCTATCAAAGATAAATTTTTAACCGCATGAAAAACATTGAGAATGGCGAGCTACAGAGATAAAGGCCAATATATTACGGCCACATTGTACATACGTACTAGTAGGCTGATTGGCAAGCCAAACCTCAATTGCGACAAGTTTTGCATCAGGCTTCGTCAACTTCGTATCAACTGAGATCACACATAGAGTCGCTTTCGTAAGATAAAAAAAGGAGCTCAAATGAGCTCCTTATCGAGTTGTTACAGATTGTTTAGAGGTGATCTCTATAGATGTTCTAAGATACTTTGACAACTCTTTTTAGCATCGCCAAACAGCATCTGCGTGTTCTCTTTGAAGAACAGTGGGTTTTGCACACCGGCGTAACCTGTGTTCATCGAACGCTTGAATACGATAACATTCTGAGCGTTCCAAACTTCAAGTACTGGCATACCAGCAATTGGGCTGTTTGGATCTTCAAGTGCTGCAGGGTTTACGGTGTCATTCGCACCAATTACCAATACAGTATCTGTCTCATCGAAGTCATCGTTGATTTCGTCCATTTCTAGAACGATATCGTAAGGCACTTTCGCTTCAGCAAGCAGTACGTTCATGTGACCCGGTAACCTACCAGCAACTGGGTGGATACCAAATCGAACATTAATGCCCTGCGCTCTTAGCTTCTCAGTGATTTCATGCACTGGGTATTGTGCTTGAGCTACTGCCATGCCGTATCCAGGAGTGATGATTACTGACTTAGAGTTTTTCAGCATATCAGCCACATCTTCAGCTGATGTTTCGCGGTGTTCACCTTGCTCTTCATCGCCATCAGACACAACCACTTCTTGGCCGAATCCACCAGCAATAACGCTGATGAAAGAGCGGTTCATCGCCTTACACATAATGTAAGACAGAATCGCACCCGACGAACCAACCAATGCACCAGTTACGATAAGCAGATCGTTTGCAAGCATGAAACCTGCCGCTGCTGCTGCCCAACCAGAGTACGAGTTCAGCATAGAGACAACTACTGGCATATCTGCACCGCCAATCGATGCCACTAGGTGGTAACCGAATGCGAATGCGATAAGTGTCATCACCATTAGTGCGAACATGCTGCCGTCTGCTTTAACGAACATGATCATCAGCAGTGTAGAAACTACGATAGCCGCTAGATTCCACTTGTGCTTATGAGGGATGTTCAATGCAGACGAAGAGATAACGCCACGAAGCTTACCAAACGCAACAATAGAACCCGTGAACGTCACCGCACCGATAAACACGCCAAGGAACACTTCTACTAGATGGATAACGTGCTCTGCATGAATATCTGCAGGGTTGATAGAAACAGCAGCAGGTGGATCGATGTAGCTGTTGTAACCTACAAGTACTGCAGCCATACCTACGAAGCTGTGCAGAATTGCAACCAGCTCTGGCATTTCAGTCATTTCTACTTTTCTTGCGTAGTGGATACCAATACCACCACCGATCACCATAGCAATGATGATCCATACAATACCTGCAGAGTGAGGACCAAAGATCGTCGCGATCAACGCAATTGCCATACCCGTGATACCGTAATAGTTACCTGCACGCGCAGATTCCTGTTTCGATAACCCAGCCAAGCTCATAATAAAAAATACAGCAGCAACAATATAAGCTGCTTGTACTAATCCTTCAGACATCTGTTACTCCTTAGTCTTTACGGAACATTTCAAGCATACGTTTGGTCACGGTAAAGCCACCAAAGATATTGATACTTGCAATTAATACGGCAATAAATGATAAGAACGTGACGACGCCACTTCCTTGTCCGATCTGTAACAGTGCACCTACTACAATGATGCCTGAAATCGCGTTAGTCACGGACATCAAAGGCGTATGCAGAGAATGGCTTACATTCCAAACTACGTAATAACCCACCACACAAGCGAGAACAAAAACGGTAAAGTGAGATAAGAACGCAGCTGGAGCAACCGAAGCTACCCAAGCGAATGCACCAACAGCTACCGCCATACCCGCCACTTTCTTAATTGGAGAAACAGGTTCTTCAACTTTAGGCTCTGGTTTGGCCGCTTTTGGCTTAACTTGTTGTGGTTGAGCTGAAACTTGAATTGGTGGAGCTGGCCAAGTGACCTCGCCCTCTTTAACGACAGTAACACCACGCAGAACAACATCTTCAAAGTCGATATTGATGTTGCCATCTTTCTCTTTGCAAAGCAGTTTCAAAAGGTTAACTAGGTTCGTTGCATACAGCTGAGATGATTGAGTCGGCAGTCGACCAACCATATCAGTGTAACCAACCACCTTCACGCCATTAGCCGTTGTAATGACTTGATCCGCAACCGTGTATTCACAGTTACCGCCATTGGCCGCCGCAAGGTCTACAATCACACTACCTGCACTCATGCTGTCTACCATCTCTTTGGTAATCAGCTTCGGAGCCGGGCGACCTGGAATCAGCGCCGTAGTAATGATGATATCAACGTCTTTTGCTTGAGCTGCATAAAGCTCTTCCGCTTTCTTATTGAATGCTTCAGACATCTCTTTTGCGTAGCCGTCACCAGCACTGGTGTCTTCCTTGAAATCCACTTCCAAGAATTCAGCGCCCATCGACTCAACTTGTTCTTTAACTTCAGGACGAACATCGAATGAACGAACGATCGCACCTAAGCTACCCGCAGCGCCGATTGCCGCTAGTCCAGCAACACCAGCACCTGCAACCAGTACTTTTGCTGGTGGAACTTTACCCGCAGCCGTAATCTGGCCCGTGAAGAATCGACCAAACTCATGCGCCGCTTCAACAACAGCACGATAACCCGCGATGTTTGCCATAGAACTCAATGCATCTAACGCCTGAGCTCTTGAAATTCGTGGTACAGAATCCATCGCCATCACGTTGATGTTACGACTGGACAATTGTTCCATTAACTCTGGATTTTGAGCAGGCCAAATAAAGCTGACCAATGTTGCGCCATCTTTAAGAAGATCGATTTCATTTTTAGACTCGTCAACGATCGGAGCGTTAACTTTAAAGATAATATCGGATTTCCAAGCTTCATCTGCGGTGACAACTTTTGCTCCAGCTTGTTCATAAGCTGCATCTTCAAAACTTGCTAACGCACCTGCTTGTGATTCAACACAAACTTCAAATCCTAATTTTAGAAGCTGTTCTACCGATTTCGGCGAAGCAGCGACTCGCGTTTCACCTGCGAGCGTTTCTCTTGGTACACCAATTTGCATAGCTATTCCTTGACTATTGGCACGAATGACTTATTCGTTTGTATCTAACGACAACTAATACTTCAAGCGTTTTGTTCAAAGAACAGGAAAAGTTATTACTTATAACGATTTGGACGGAATTTGAGCGCTTCATTCGGATAAATGACGACCGTCTCGAACCAAGAGGTCAAACCACTTGCAAATAATCCTTTTAATAACAACTCACTAGCTGTTCTTTATCCATAAAACTAAAAAGAGCTTTCAGCATATACACTGAAAGCTCTCTAAATTATGACCAACATCAATTCTAACCCTAATTGGTTAGCTAAATATATTGTCGCCCATTTGGTCGATGAACATCTGCGATTTTTTGAGCATCAATTCATCGGCATCTTGTTTGTTTGAAACAACATCTGAACGAATAAAACGGTGAGTTTTGATTTCACCATCGAATTCTTTCTCGATTCGCCCAGCAACACGGTATTGACCAGATTCTGCAATGGCATCTTGATAGATATTGAAACCCTTATATTCGACTGGCTCAATCTCTACTTTTTGTTCGGTTTTTTCTTTGCCACCAAATAATCTAGAAAAGAATCCCACGTTTTTACTCCTTAAATGACCGTATTCACCCTAAACTATCATGACTGTTTACGGTTCAACAACGGCTTTTCATACCATTGCAATTCTACGTCATCGTCAAAATTGTGTTGACTAAATATAACAGGCACATTGTCATCACGTTCACGTCTTCGATCGTCAATAATCATACTTTCTGCATTTTTGACCGCGATCTCACTATTGCGTTTATAGAGCACCAATTTGTCTTCTGGCAATGCTGACAGAAAATCGATATCAAAACGAATATAGATAGGTTTTAGCTGGCCCAAAGCCAAGCACGCGAGATCGGCCAACTGTTCGTTGGTATAACTAGACACATATTCCTCGGTAGCCAATACATGACCGACCAGAGTTTCCATATAGTTATGTACATCAACACTAATTTGCATACCACACCTCCATTTGTAGCGGTTTTTCTAGTCGCAGTCGTTTCTAAAGTCACTTGAAACCATGCAATTCCTAATAGCTTTCTATAACTCAGTTATAGGTTTTACTGTCCATAGTTGAAACTTAGGCATTATTTAATCTTACTCTGACTTCATTACAGATCTTCGTCGCTTAATGAAAAGGTCACTCAATGATAACTGATCATCAAGCCCTTTAAGTGACAGCGCCAACGTAAGAGCAGCAGAGCAGATTTTGTTAAGTATCTATAACGACTAATTAATTTCTCATATATACTGTGTAGTTCGTTCTAAGGTTAATAGCAACTCAAAACACATATAAAAATGATTGCACCAATAGCGACCTATGACTATGTTTTTGCTCTAATTTAGGCAAAAAGCTTGGCAATCGCTTGTTTAACCGTATCCTACGCATAGTATTAAATAATAAGATCATCAATATAGTTAGGCTCACCACATAAATGGCATCATCTTTTGTAACGTCGAGCATGTTTCGATTTTGCTTCCCTTTAGTCCTGTTAACAATTTTGCTCGTTGGTATGGACAACGTCATTCTCGTGACGGACTCAAATTTAGGGTTTGCTAGCAACCTCCCTTACATTTTATTGAGCGTTGCGGTTCTGCTATGCCATACGTTCAGACAAGGTCGAATGGCGATGGTATCGGTGACCATGCTTGTCGCTTATCTGATCATCCAAGTTCGCTTACAAACGCCTCTCAATACTGGCACAACGCTATTAGAGCTCTCGTTACTTGCGGCATTAGTACCTGTCACTTGCTTACTTGTTTATGCCTTCCCTGATAACGGCGTAAACTCAAAGTCGATGCTGCTCTACGCCATCGTTCTTGTTCTGTTTATGGTGTGGGCACAATTGATCGTCTCTCACTTCCATGCCGGCGGTTTTGAATCATGGAGTGATGGTCTTCTATTTATTGTCAGAGACTTCTCCAAACTGCCTTTTGTTTTAGTGCTGTATAGCCTTTGCTTGCTTGGCCTTACTGCCATTCTCGTGTTGGTGTATAACCGCTCTATCGATGTTGTGGTTTATAGCGCTATCCTGCTTTCTTCTTGTACGTTCATCTTCTTCGATATTCAGTACATCTCGAGCACCATGTTCTCGCTGTCAGGCACACTGATCATCGTCTATGTGATGTCTGCTAGTCATGATATGGCCTTTAACGACCAACTGACTAACATTCCCGGTCGACACGCCTTAGAAGTCGATATGAAGCACTTGGGGCGTAAGTATTCGATGGCGATGGTCGATATTGATCACTTTAAACAATTCAACGATACCTACGGACATGACATTGGCGACGATGTGTTAAAACTGGTGGCACGCATTCTGAGGGAAACCACAGGCGGCGCTAAAGCTTATCGCTATGGTGGAGAAGAGTTCACGATTATCTTCAAAGGAAAACATTCGGAACAAGTTAAAGAGCACCTTCAAGCTCTGATTTCCGAGGTTCAAAACTACGACATGACGATTCGTAATAGTCATGAACGCCCCGACGATCATGAAGTGGGTATGAAAAAGCGTGGCAAGAAAGGCAAACCATCGGAAGTGGTGAATGTGACGGTGAGTATTGGATTGTCTGATAGTACAACCACCAGACATCCTGAAGAGGTGTTGAAGCTTGCTGACCAAGCGCTGTATAAAGCGAAAGAAACCGGTCGAAACAAACTGTGTATTGACCGTTAACAATAGTTGATAGCGAAAGATATTGAGTGCTAGAGATCTAAATAGCTTAAGCCATTAATAGCGATCTGCTTCAATAACTATCACTTCCAAGTTCAACGAGCCTCATTGATTTGAGGCCGTATGGGCTTAACTGGAAAAAAGAGCTTAATCTTGGTTGAAGAATATAACCAAGCTGCCACCTTTTAAGCTACTTCCGTAGTTAATCGTAAAACCTATTCCCACGTTATCGACCCACTCATTAAACAGGTTTGGGTTAAGCAACCAACCAACACTGCCCTCGTAGTAAGATGTGGTGCCCATAGATGCCACGGTGTCACCACCAATATCAATTCGTCTTATACTCGAGTACATCGATGTGATGTTCTTATCCCAACGCACGAGATCATAGAAAACCTTGGCTTCATTGGCGATATACCACCCTTCAGGATGACCGACATTGCCATTATTCGCCTCGCCCCAGCCGATGCCATTAAAGTAATGCCAACTGGTGCTCAATTTATACTTTCCCCAGTCATTCTTATCTTCGTACATCAGCTTGATTTTAGGCTCGATGATGTAAGCCCAAGCATCAGTATTGAGATATACGCCATCCAGTTGGTCTTGAATAGGCTTTAGCAACGAAGCGCGATATTCATAATCATTGCGGTAGTAAGAGATGTGGTTACCGATTGCAGAGCTGAAGCTCCAATATTCGTCTAGCTGGGACACATTCGCGAATTCGACGTAGCCAGACACTACCGACTCTTTTTGAAAATCGTTTCTGTTTGCTGCCGCGTACTCGACATCGTTCTCGATTCGCAATGCAGACAAGCGTAGCGTCACCTCTTGATGGTTGTCTTCGATGTAACTTGGTAATTCAAATGTGTAAGGCAAACTCAGGGAGGTGATGTTTTGGCGACGACTTACCGAATCATTCGAACCGATGTCTTCATTGTCCAAACTAAACACTTTATTGGGGTCAAAGTTATTGATACCAAAAGTGAAAACATCGGTGTCGTTGAGCAATACACTGGTGGCAAAGCTCTGCTCTAGATCCTTTCGAAAAAGATCAGATAGCGTATTGGCATTAACAGTGGTCGCCAAAGCGGTAAAAAATAGAGGAACCGCAAGCGTCCAAGATGTGTTAGTCATAGAAAATGACTTCGAATGTGGCATTTCTTTTATCACTTAAAGTACTTCCTAGCTCAAACGCTATTAGAAGTATAAATTCAAATATCTAAAAGAGCTCGCCAACTAACGCGCAAGCTCCAAAATGTTACGTTGTACAAAGGTATTTCTACCACTTTGCTTCGCTTGATAAAGCGCTTGATCGACCTTTTCGTAAATAGACGCAATAGATTCGCCACCTTCTGGCACAAATGACAACACACCTTGTGACGCTGTCACTCTATCCGATACCGTTGAGTGTTCATGAGCGTAGTTCATCTCATGCAATGCCTCTTTAACTCGAGTCGCGTGTACCTTAGCGCCTTCACTGTCTGTATCGCTAAGAATCAGAACAAACTCTTCACCGCCATAACGACCTACAAATTCTCCCGCACGAACAAACAGCTGTTTCAAGGTATTAGCAAGCCCTTGTAAGCACTTATCCCCTTGAATATGACCATAATTATCGTTGTAAGGCTTAAAGAAGTCTACATCTAGAAGTATGACTGTCATGGATATATTACGTCTTCCGTGCCACGCTATGCTCTCTTCAAGCTTAGTATCCATATATCGACGGTTATACAATTTGGTCAGGCCATCTTCGTTGGCTTGTTGCTGCAGAAGGATGTTCAGTTCTTCGAGTTTGGCTGTGCTTTGTTTTAGCTCTCGTCTCATGTGCGCGATACGTTGCATCGCAATCAGCTTAGAATTCAAAACAACCTTGTTTACTGGCTTGATCAGGTAATCATCGCCACCAGCGTCAATCGCTTTTGCGATCATCTCAGGTTCTTCGTGACCACTAAGAAAGATGATGGGAACCCATTCTGGGAATCGGCTTCGAACCTCATTCGCCACTTCAAAACCATCCATATCAGGCATGTTGATATCAAGTAACACGAGTTCAGGATCAAAATCAGAATAAACACTCAGGGCTTCTTTTCCGCTACCGACAGCTTCTACAATATGACCCAGTTGCTTGAGTCGGATAGCAAGTTGCATCCTGTCTAGTTGAACGTCATCAACCAGCAATATGCGCATTGAAGATCCCTTTTCTATCATCACATCACCTTTATCTAGTGTTGAATATTCAAAGTAGCTCAAATTTGGGCTTAAATCATGCCCTAATCTCTATATTATATTGACTTTTTTACAGATCTTTTTAGCATTGTTTCTTTTTAAAGAGAAATACTATGTCAGACGCTACAAACAACGAACAACAAGAAATCGATTTAACCACCATCTCACCAGAACTTCGTCAAGTTATCGAATTTGATGGCGTACCAAAAGAGATGCACTTTATGGTTACTTCTATTCACGAAGTGTCTGAAGAAGCAGTACGCGAAGCTTGGGATAGTCTTCCAGCAAGCGCACAAAATGTTTTAGACAACTTCGAGCAGTTCCACGCTCTAATCTCAGTTAGCCAAGCTTTCGCTGGTGTTAACGTGATGGAAGAGTTCCCTACTCTTAAACTTCCAGAAGACATGTCTGACGAAGAAAAAGAAGAGTACCGTGCTCAACTGCTAGACCAAGTTCTACACAACTGTGTAAAAGACATGGTTAAACAAATCAAGAAAGCTCGTCGTGATGCAATCTTGAAGCGTGATTTCAAAGAAGTTTTTACTAAGTAAGTCGCTAGTCGCCTAAACTAGGCTAAGCGCTAACAGTACTACTTAGAATTAAGCCGCATGTTTCTTTAAACACGCGGCTTTTTTATATCCGCTATTTTCTGTTCGTCGATCGTTACGTCTGTATGTTCTTGTTGCTAATGTTCATATGATTCGACAAATTATATGCTTTAACACTTATATAGTGTGACGCAAAACTGGCAGTTATACCGTATAAAAATGACGCATGTATCCATTCATGGAATCAAGACCGAATTTTCAGAACCTATAACAGGCAGTATCGCGGCAATATCGAAAAACTGACCTTGTCAGGTTTAATGCGTTACCGCGATATCTCTTTGAGCGACACTCACACCTTTAATTTGAGCGTAAACACGCTGCCCGATTTCTAGATTTAACTCATCCAGCGCCCACAATGTAATGGTTGCCCATAGGTAGCACCCAGACTCTAACTCTAGCTCGACCTCGACACTCTGCTTATTTGTGCCTTGTTGGTGCGTCTCTACGCTTTTAATGGTGACAGGAAGGATGTTACGTATAGAAGTCCCTTTCGGCCGTTCTAGCGTGATAGAGACATCATTTGCCCTAACTTGCAGCCTCACTGTCGTACCAAGCTCACTCGATACTTTCTGAACCCATAACGACGTCGACTTTCCTAGCATCAGGCGAGACAGCGCATAATCGTCATTGTGTTCCGCTAATGTCGCTTCAAACAACGAGCTTTGCTCTGAGAAAGATTGCCAAGGTTGCATGGCTCTCGATGCCCAAACCTCTTCCGTCACACCCGACGAAATCACTTTGCCTTGGTCAATAATCACAAGGTGATTTGCCAAGCGTAAAATTTCATTGAGGCTATGGGTGACATAGATGATCGGTATTTGGACGGTTTCGGATAAGTTTTCCAGAAATGGCATCACTTCGCGCTTACGAGGCAAGTCGAGAGACGCTAAAGGCTCATCCATCAACAAAATGCTCGGCTTTGATAACAAAGCGCGGCCAATCGCCACACGTTGCTTCTCACCGCCAGACAAACGAGCTGGGTATCGGTCAAGCAATGAACCCAAAGACAACAGCGAGACTATTTGCTCAAAGTGCGCTTGATCGACGCTTTTCATACCGTATTTAAGGTTCGCTGCCACCTTCATATGTGGAAACAATCGCGACTCTTGGAACACATAACCGACGTTGCGTTTGTGAGTCGGCAAATTAATGCCATTTTCACTATCGAACAGTGTGGTTCCAGATACGCTGATCAGACCTTTATCGGGCTGTTTAAGGCCACTGATTGCATTGATAAGTGAGGTTTTACCCGCGCCAGAACGACCAAAAATTGCCGTAATGCCGCTACTTGGTAATTCCAAGTCGATATCAAAGAACGTTTCACCAAGTTGTTGTTGATATTGGAGGATCAAAGCACTCATGCATTGCCTCCCAAGCGTTGTGCTGACTTTTTGTTGAGCCACTCAGATAGCATCAATGAACCCAGCGCTATCACAATAGAAATGACACACAAACGCGCGGCTTCCATTTCAGCGCCAGGGGTTTCAATAAAGGTATACATAGCCAAAGGAATGGTTTGAGTTTCACCGGGAATATTTGAAACGAAGCTGATGGTCGCGCCAAACTCCCCTAGGCTTCTTGCGAATGAAAGCATGGTGCCGGTAATGACCCCTGGGATCATCAAGGGTAAAGTGATCGTGAAAAACACACGAAGAGGTGAAGCGCCTAATGTAGCAGCCGCCTCTTCAAGCTTACTGTCTACGGTTTCTAGGCTCAATCTAATAGAGCGAACCATCAGCGGCAACGCCACAACCACACAAGCGAGTGCCGCGCCCTTCCAGCTAAAGCTGAATACAATACCAAACACGTCATTGAGCCACGAACCTATGATACCTTGCCTGCCCATCATCACTAGCAGTAAATAGCCAATAACCACAGGTGGAAGTACCAAAGGTAAATGGACAATACTCTCAACAATGCTCTTACCTACAAATTGTTTCTTAGCAAGTAGCCATGCTAAGCCAATACCGATAGGGATAAGCCATAAGATTGCAAACCCAGCGACTTTTAAGCTCAGCATTAAGGCTTGGTATTCGTATTCCGATAAATACATCATTTAACGCACTTCAAATCCAAAACTGTTCAAGGTGTCTTTCGCTTTTTCGCTCTTTAGGAAAGTATAGAACTCTTCTGCCACAACTTTATCACTCAACTTCGCTACAGGGTAACGTATTGGTGTGTGCAGATCTGATGGGAAGGTCGACACTAGGTTTACTTCTTTAGAAAGCAACGCATCCGTTTTGTAGACAATGCCAAGCTTAGCTTCACTGCGCTCGACTAAGGCTAAGGCCATACGAACATTGTTACTTGGTGCCAATCGAGTTTTCACATCGTCCCATACACCTAACGTTTCTAACGCTTCTTTTGCATAGATACCAGCAGGAACCGACATGGTGTTACCCACTGCAAGCCTTTCATTAGTAAGAAGTTTAGCCCATTGTTCACCTTTTGATAGGTCTAACGTTACCGATGTCTCTTTAGGAGCAATCAGCACCAGTTCGTTTTCACATAGGTTTGTGACATTGTCACTATAAACCAATTTACGATCGACTAAATGCGTCATCCATTTCTCATTTGCCGAGATAAAAATGTCTGCTGGTGCTCCTCTTTCGATTTGTCGCACCAAAGACGATGTACTCGCGTACACAGGAATCACATCGACAGAATGGTCTTTCTCAAACTCTTCAACCAACAGATTAACCGCATTGGTCATCGACGATGCAGCGTAAACTCGTAGCTTTTCCGCAGCAAAAAGATGACTAGAACTCAATGCCGAAGTTAAAGCCATGGTTAAAAGGAAGACTCGCTTTTTCATTGTTATCACTTATCTATTGTTCGTTTAAGTTCTTTAGCTAACTTCTAAATGGCGGCTTAAGCTGTTAACTCTGGCCAAAGCAGATCAAGATTTAAGTACTCTTCGATGGCATCAGCGATTCGATTAATACCCAGCTCTTTAAGCTGTTCGTGGTCAATCGCGGTCACATCGTTGGCTCCTGCCCATTCGCAAATAAGCGACAACGCATCACTGTTGTCGAATACGCCATGCAAGTAAGTACCAAAAATCGAGTTATCTTGATTCACAGCGCCATCTAGGCTGCCAGATTCTAACTGAACCGGTAAGGCTGTTTCTTTGACATCAGTCCTACCTACGTGGATTTCATACCCTTTTACTTGTGCTGTTTTGCCATCCAGCGTCATGGTGCCGCGTACGTTGGTTAAGGTTTTCTGCTGTGTAAGGGTCGTTTCAGTATCCAGATACCTTAACCCTTCGCTGCTGCCGGGTTCCCCTTCAACGCCATCAGGATCGTGGATGATGTTACCTAACATTTGGTAGCCACCGCAGATACCCATCACTTTGCCGCCTAAGCGCAGGTGGCGTTGAATATCTTTATCCCAGCCTTGTTCTTTTAGGTAATCCAAATCTGCTCTTACCGACTTTGTACCCGGCAAGATAATTAAATCAGCATTGTTTACACGTTCGCCTTTACCGACATAACGTAAATCAATCGAAGGATTCAATCTTAACGCGTCAAAGTCTGTATGGTTGCTGATTCGGGTTAGCACTGGCACCGCCACCTTAAGCTTAGCTTCTCCGTCAGACTCTTGAGCAGAGGTAATGGCATCTTCCGCTTCTAAGTTAAAACCATGCAGATATGGCAAAACACCAATGACTGGCTTGCCGGTTTTTTCCTCTAGCCAATCTAGGCCAGATTGAAGCAGTGCGATATCGCCTCTAAAACGATTTATCACAAAGCCTTTTACACGAGCTTGTTCAGATTCAGACAATAGAGCTAATGTCCCGTAGAGATGCGCAAAAACGCCACCACGGTCAATATCAGCAACGATGAGCACAGGGATGTCCGCTTTCTCAGCAAATCCCATGTTAGCGATATCATTTTCACGAAGATTGATTTCGGCTGGGCTCCCCGCACCTTCAATCATCACGCTTTCATATTCTTCAGAAAGTCGGTCAAACGAATCGATAACTGTATCCATCGCCACTTTCTTGTAATCATGATAACCCGTCGCTTCCATGTTGCTCAGCGCTCGGCCTTGCAAAATCACTTGCGCGCCGGTATCTGAGTTGGGCTTTAGCAATACAGGGTTCATGTGAACGGTTGGCTCTATATTACAAGCTTGCGCCTGAACCGCTTGAGCACGGCCAATTTCGCCACCATCTTTTGTCACAGCACTGTTCAACGCCATGTTTTGTGGCTTAAAAGGTGCCACTTTGATTCCTTTCCTTGCCAAAACACGGCATAAACCTGCCACCAAAACACTTTTTCCGGCATCTGACGTTGTCCCTTGAACCATAAGGGCACTTAATGGTGCTCGCATTTGTACTTAAATCCTTAATTTCTTAATTTTCAATTTATAGCTGTGGGCAATATTTCTCTGCGACCATCTTAACGTCATTGCCGAGTAGATGCTCAATAAAATGAATGGAAAATGAATGTGTTACTCACTCTGGATTCAACCCCAGTGTTGTTTAATAGCTCCATCGAAACGAAGCTTGTGAACGATAACAGGCGCTTCAACAAAAAACGTACTAACGAAAAGAAACGTTTCAAATTCAGAAAAACGTTTCTACTAAAAACAACATTAAGGGATTCACCATGAAAAAAACTGTATTAGCTATCGCATCTACTATTATCCTTGCTCCTACTTTCGCAATGGCTAGTGACCACAACAGCAACAAGCACGAAAGCGCTATTGCTTATACTGGCCCAATTGAAACCGTTTCTGTTGCGACACTACTTGCCGACACAAGCATGTTCGCAGAGCAAGAAGCAATTGTGGATGGCAAGATCGTTCGTCAACTTAAGAATGACACGTTTGTCTTCTCTGATGGCCAGAGTGAAATTCAAATCGAACTTGATGATGATATCCGCCTAGCACAACCACTGACCGCTGATACAAAAGTTCGTATCTTCGGTGAATATGAAGGTGGTAAGACACCTGAAATCGAAGTGGACCACATCCAGGTTCTATAAGCGATTAATATAAAAATACCGACTTCAAATAATTGGCCTGCATATTGCAAGCTTTTTTGTATTATACTGCCGCAAAATACAATTTATATGGAGTCACCATGCTAGGTTGCACGAATAAGACTGTCCTTTTAGGACTCGCTGCACTGTGTTCATTCTCTGCGTCTGCAAACAACTTTAACTACAACACATTCGAGCTGCGCATGGGTACTAGCCCAAGTACTTTCGGTGGTGAAGTCACAACAATGTTCACTCAGAACTCTCATTTTGTTGCTCGTATCGATTCAGAATTTGAAAGTGATTGGGATGCAGCGGTAGGTATGGGATTCAACGGCCCAATCAGTCAATTTGCTGACGTTACTGGCCAAATGTTACTGCACAACATTGAACGGAATGACGATAACCACATCAAAACAGAAATTAACCTTGGCTTGAGAGCTTGGTTAATGGCAAACGTTGAAGTTAACGCACGCCTTGGTCAACTGATCGACAACGATGACACTCGTTCAATTTTGGGTATCGGTGCTCGTTTCCATTCAACTGATCAACTGTCTGTTGGTCTTGATATGCGCAATAACGGCACATATGGCCACCAAATCTTAATGTCGGCTCGATTCGGATTCTAATCTAGATTTCAATTACTGAGTAATAAATAGCTAAACGTATTACATAGAAAAGCCCCGAACATATTAATGTTCGGGGCTTTTTTGTTTGTTAGTTTCGCTGGCTTTTAGTCGTTCACGACCTGAGCCAGCGACTTGCTTTATAAGCTAACCATCAGCATCTTTTTCTGGTGATCTAAGTACTCTTCATAAGTACCTTGGAAGCTCACTAGCTGTTGATCTTTTACATCGATGATGTGTGTTGCTAATGAAGAAACGAACTCTCGGTCATGGCTTACGAAGATAAGCGTGCCAGTGTAAACCTTCAACGCGTCGTTCAGGGCTTGGATTGCTTCCATGTCCATGTGGTTGGTTGGTTCGTCCATTACAAGCACGTTGATGTCTTGCATCATTAGCTTGCCGAATAACAGACGGTTCTTCTCACCACCAGAACAGTTACGCGCTTTTTTGTTCGCATCGTCAGCAGTAAACAATAGGCGACCTAGAATGCCACGTACCATAAGGTCATCGTGCTTCACTGTGCGCCATTGAGAGATCCAATCGAAGATGCTCAGGTCGTTGTCAAAGTCAGTCGTGCTATCTTGTGGGCAGTAGCCTACCGATGCGTTTTCAGACCATTTAACGATACCTTCGTTTTGCTCTAGTTCTTGAACTAGGCAACGTAGCAGCGTGGTTTTACCCACACCGTTCTCACCGATAACAGCAAGACGTGTGCCCGCTTCAAGCAACAAGTTACCACCAGCAAACAGTGTTTCGCCATCGAAGCCGTGACTAAGCTCTTTAAGTTCAAGCGCTTGACGGTGTAATTTCTTACCTTCGCCAAAATCAATAGATGGGCTCATACGGCTCGATGATTTCACTTCATCAAGCGTGATCTTATCCATTTTCTTGGCACGAGAGCTTGCTTGTTTTGCTTTAGATGCGTTAGCACCAAAACGGTTTACGAAATCTTGAAGCTCGCTGATTTCAGCCGCTTTCTTAGCGTTGCTTGCTAAAAGCTGTTCACGAATCAAGCCAGATGCTTCTAGGAAGTACTCGTAGTTACCAGGGTAGACACGTAGCTCACCGTAGTCGATGTCTGCCATGTGTGTACACACAGAGTTCAGGAAGTGTCTATCGTGCGAAATGATGATCATTGTACATTTACGCTGGTTTAGCTCTTCAGCAAGCCAGTTGATCGTGTGAATGTCCAAGTTGTTGGTTGGTTCATCAAGAAGCAGGATATCTGGGTTTGCAAACAGAGCTTGTGCCAATAGCACACGCAGTTTCCAACCTGGAGCTACTTGCTGCATCAAGCCGAAATGGAACTCTTCTTCAATACCCGCTTGAATTAGGATGTCGCCAGCACGGCTTTCTGCTGTGTAGCCATCCATTTCCGCGAATTCGCTTTCAAGCTCAGCGACTTTCATGCCATCGTCTTCGCTCATTTCTGGCAAAGAGTAAATGCGGTCACGTTCTTGTTTTACTTCCCACAGCTTTCTGTCACCCATGATCACAACGTCGATAACGCTGTACTGTTCGAAAGCGAACTGATCTTGGCTTAGCACACCCAGCTTTTCTCCTGGAGTGATAGAAACGTTGCCCGAGCTTGGCGTTAATGCGCCACTTAGGATTTTCATGAACGTTGATTTGCCGCAACCATTAGCGCCGATCAAACCATAACGGTTGCCGTTACCAAATTTAGCAGAGATGTTTTCAAACAGCGGCTCTGCGCCAAATTGCATTGTGATGTTCGCGGTAGATATCAAAGAACTAATTCCTAAGCGTGTACTGACAGATAATTATTAGGCTATTTCAAGAACCTAAATAAGAAGTACGAAAGTATGGATTAAACAAAAATCGAAGCGCGGATTATATAGAGATCTCGATCACGTTGTCGAGGCTAAACAGTAAACGAATAGTAAACATAGACCATTTAGATGCTTTTCATACGTTATGGGGTGTAAATAAAAAAATCCCCACCAGCAGAACTGGTAGGGATTTCATTTATCAACACTAAAAGTCTTTTAAGCTCGTCACCTTTGAAACTATAGCTCTTCAAAACGAAAAGCTTTGATGACGAGCAGAACTTGTTATTTAGTAATTTTCTTCTGAACGTATTTTTTGCTCACGTCGACAACCGCAACATCTCTAAAGAAGCTTCTACCCAACAGAAGTGGGAAAGAAAGATGCGTTCGGTCGGCTAGCGTAAATTCAGTTTTGTCTTTTAGATCGCCAATTTGAATCGAAGCTACAACCACAGCGCGTCGTTGTGTGCCTTCTGCGCTTGATTGCTTGATCTTAACCCAGCGTTCTACTGGTAAGCTGATCTCTTCAGTTGTAATTCCGTCGTGTTCAATCTTGAACTTAACCCAGTCTTTGCCGTCACGTTCAAAATCAACAATATCAACTGCACTGATTGAAGAGGTTGTTGCACCGGTATCGACACGTGCTTTAAACGCTTCTTTTAAACCAGGAACAAACACCCACTCTTCTTCACCAAGAATCAGTTTGCCATCACTTGTTTTTCTAACCTTCTCTACTGGTTTTTCAACAGGTGCAGGTTTTACTTCCGGCTCAGTTGGTTTTACTTCTTCAGGCTTCTCAGTAGGTTCCGTTACTTTCTCGCCTTCTGTAGCGTCAGTTTTTGAAGAGTCATCCACAACAGGTTGTTCGATTTGAGGCTTTTGCTCTGGCTCAACAGGAGTTTGAGTTGTAGCCGAACAAGCAAACAGGCCACCACTTAGCATTAAAACTACAATCGCTTTCCAATTATACATTCAGTCACCTTCTATTTTGAAACGTTTGCTATCGCTTTTGCTACATAAGGAATATGAGATTCGGAAAGGCCTGCGATATTGATGCGTCCATCACCAACACCATAGACTCCATATTCTTCACGTAATTGATTCATTTGAGTTTCTTTAAAGCCTAGTACACTAAACATGCCTTTATGGCTTTCAATGAAGTCAAATTGTGACGTGTTATAAGTATTTCGCAATTCATCACATAAACTTTGGCGCAGATTTAACAAACGTTGCTGCATTTCACTCAATTCTTGCTTCCAAATCGAGGTTAGCTCTTGATTCTGAAGAATTGTTTTAACCAAAGCTGCACCATGATCTGGCGGCATTGTGTAAGTTGAACGAGCAAGCGTTAGAAGCTTACCTTTAGCATTGCCAACGTGTTCGCTGTTTTTGCCAATCACGATAGCGGCACCCGTTCTTTCACGGTATAAACCGAAGTTCTTCGAGCAAGATGTCGTAATCAACATCTCTTCGACGTTGTTAGCCATGTGTTGAAGACCTTTTGCGTCTTCTTCTAAGCCATCACCAAAGCCTTGGTAGGCAATATCAACGAACGGTAAGAAACCATTCTTCTGAGATAATTTGGTGATTTCCTGCCACGCTTCAAAGTTGATATCCGCACCCGTTGGGTTATGACAGCAACCGTGCAGTAGTACCACATCTGATGGACCCGCTTTTGAAAGGTCATCCAACATTCTTGCAGTATCAACTTGCTTCGTTTCAGGACTGAAGTAATTGTAATATCGAACTTTTAAGCCTGCCGCTTCCATCACCGGTTTGTGGTTAACGTAGCTTGGGTTTGAAATCCAAACCGTGGTGTCTGGTTGAGAAACTTTCATTAAGTCACCCAACATGCGAAGTGCACCACTTGCACCCGGTGTTTGAATCGCAGCAACGCGATCCATTGCAGAAGTCCCTTTAAGCAGCAGATCAACCATGCTCTGGTTGAACTCTTCACAGCCTGCTAGGCCAACGTAAGCTTTGGTTTTCTGCGTTTCAACAACGATATCTTGAGCCATAGAAACGGCTTTCATGATCGGAGTTTCGCCTTGATCGTTTTTGTAAACGCCAATGCCTAAGTCGACTTTATCAGTACGAGTATCGCCGCGGTAAGCAACAGAAAGAGATAGAATTGGATCTAAAGTTGGTTTTGGTAGATGTGAAAACATGAAAGTCACAACCCTTTGAAATTCAAGTAATGGCCTCCAAGTTATCATTTTATTTACAATTTAAGAAACAGAAATTCATCAAAGTTTTGATTTTTAGGAGATAACTCTAGTTGAGACTGGTGCAATCTAATATTCCCTATTCCATATAGTTCAATATTCAATCAATTTACAAATTTAGAACGTCATAAAATAAAAAAGCCTCAACAGAGAAGCTGAGGCTACTAATTTGCACTAATGTAGGTTGACGTTAACTAACGAAAGTCTACTAGAGTCGGAACCGATGAATAATTTGGTTTGAACTACCACGCCAATCCAACATTGGATCCGCTTTATCTTGCTCAAAACGACCATCAATCAAAGTATCAACATATTCAAGTACTTGCCTCTGCTTTTCGTCGAGTTCGTCGAGCTCGTAGCCCGTCCACATCCAGATGTCTTTGCCTTCACATTCTGCTTTTACACGCTGAACAAGCTTAAGCACTTCAGACACGTTTGCAGGATGCAAAGGATCACCACCAGAAAGCGACAAGCCACGACGCTTAATTCGCGGATCATTGAGATCAGCGATAATGTGGTCTTGCAGTTCTTGAGTAAACAAATGCCCAGAGTCCAACCTTTGCGTCGATTGGTTATAACACCCGCGACACTGGTGTACACAACCCGACACAAACAAAGTGCAGCGTGTTCCAGGGCCATTTACAACGTCGATTGGGTGATATTGGTGATAATTCATAAGGCAGTATTGAAAACTCGTGATTACTTAATAGTTTGAGAAGATGTGTTGTAAAAGCTGAAACGAAAGAATTGGTATCGACATAACGCCGATACCAATCATATTTCTTGAAACGTAGCTCTTCTAAATAAGCTAGCTAATAATCTTAGAGCTTACTAAAGATGCTTCACTCGGCGTTTAACTTCTTCTTGCTTACCGAAGTTAAATGGTCGTGCATCTGGGCTACCAAGGTAACCACAAACACGGCGTGTTACCGATACTTTGGTTGAGTCGTGGTTGCCACACTTAGGACACGTAAAGCCCTTACTAGTACAGTCAAATTCACCGTTGTAACCACATTCGTAGCACTCATCAATCGGCGTATTTGTACCGTAGTAAGGAACACGTGTGTAGCTGTAGTCCCATACGTTTTCTAGTGCTTCGATGTTCTTCTGCATGTTCGGGAACTCACCGTAACAGATGAAACCACCACTAGAGATTTCAGGATAAGGCATCTCAAAATCGATCTTGTCGTATGGGTTCACTTTCTTCTGCACGTCTAAGTGAAAGCTGTTGGTGTAATAACCACGGTCTGTTACGCCATCAATCACACCAAACTCTTTGGTGTCGATGCTGCAGAAACGACTACATAGGTTTTCACTTGGTGTGCCGTATAGGCTGAATGCATAACCTGTCTCTTTGGTCCAAGATTCTACTTCACGCTTCATGTACTCCACTAGCTCAAGCGCTTTAGCACGCGTTTCGCCATCATCGTACAAGTGAACGTCTGTGCCGTAAAGCGCAGTCATTGCTTCGTGGATACCAATGTAACCAAGAGAAACAGAAGCACGGCCGTTCTTGAAGATGTCTGCAATAGAGTCGTCTGCTTTCAAGCGAACGCCACACGCACCTTCCATGTATAGGATTGGAGCAACACGCGCTTTCACGTTTTCTAGACGAGAAATACGAGTTTCTAATGCACGACGAGCCAGCTTGAGTTTATCATCAAGCAGTTCGTAGAACTTAGCCATATCTTGTTTTGCGTTAATCGCAATACGTGGCAAGTTCAAGCTAACAACACCTAAGTTGTTACGACCTTCGTGAATCAACTCACCATTTTCTTCGTAAGTATTCAAGAAGCTACGACAACCCATAGGAGTTTTAAATGACCCTGTCACTTCTACTACTTTGTCGTAGTTAAGAATGTCTGGGTACATACGCTTAGACGCACACTCTAGCGCTAATTGCTTGATGTCGTAGTTTGGATCTTGCTTCTGGTGGTTCAAACCATCTTTGATCGCAAATACCAGTTTAGGGAACACGGCTGTTTTACGGTTCTTACCCAAACCTGCAATGCGGTTTTTCAAGATTGATTGCTGAATCAATTTCGAGCCCCAGCTTTCACCTAAACCAAAACCAAACGTCACGAATGGTGTTTGACCATTAGCGGTGTGCAGCGTGTTTACTTCGTACTCCAGAGATTGGAACGCGTCGTAACACTCTTTCTCTGTGCGAGAGATAGCAAAAGCTTCTGGGCTATGAATGTCCCACTCTTTCGCTAGCGATAAGTGCTTCTCGTAGCTCGCCATAACGTAAGGTTCAAGAACCTCATCGATGCGGTTAATCGTTGTGCCGCCGTAGATGTGACTCGCCACTTGCGCGATGATCTGCGCGGTTACCGCTGTCGCCGTAGAAATAGACTTAGGTGTGTCGATTTCCGCGTTACCCATCTTGAAGCCATGCGTTAACATGCCTTTCAGATCGATAAGCATGCAGTTAAACATTGGGAAGAACGGTGCGTAGTCTAGATCGTGGTAGTGAATATCACCACATTCGTGAGCATGTACGATATCACGTGGCAAAATGTGAGTTTTCGCATAGTGTTTAGCCACGATACCCGCCAGCAGGTCACGCTGAGTTGGGATTACTTTGCCATCTTTGTTCGCGTTTTCATTGATTAGATCAACGTTGCTTTCTTCGATCAAACCTTCGATCTCACGAGTTAAAGCGCTTTGCTTCTCACGGGCGATGTCGCGGTCATGACGATATTCAATGTAGGCACGAGCCAGAGACTTGTATGGTCCCTGCATTAGCTCGTTCTCGACCATGGTTTGAATTTCAGAGATATGAACTTCATCGTAGTCTTCGAGCTTCAACTCAACTGCTAATGCCACATTCAGTGCATAAATAGCAATTTCCTTATCGGCTTTGTCTGATGCTGCTTCCACTGCAGCTTGGATGCGATCTCTACTGAATGGAGCTCTTGAGCCATCACGCTTGATTACGATTGATTTCACCACTTCTCCTTACTCTTGAGGTATTCACAGACTTATCCACAAACACACTATATAGAGCGATTTATCGTTTAACTAACACTAGATATTGTGGCGTATTTAACGAGAACCACCAACTTTGAGTATTGATTTGGATCAATAAAAAGAGAACGCTGACTAAGATCAATTCAATATTATTACGCTAGTTCTCAAGTCGAAAAGAAACAATGTAACAATAAAAAAACTCCTAAAAAGAGTTGAATTTTTGGTAAGTGTTGTAGGATAACGGCTCATCAATATTGGCAGACAAAATTAGGGATATTTGGCATGAAACGACTTCAAAACTGGATAATGTTAGGCTGCTTACTCAGTAGCCAGACATTTGCTGAACCTTTGACCATATCCAGTTGGAATATCGAATGGTTATCAACCAACGAGGCTGTGAATAAGTTTTCTGACAAACGTGATCAAGCTGATTTCGACAAACTCGCAACTTATTTTCAATCCTTAGACGCAGACGTGGTTGCGTTTCAAGAAGTCGATAACGTAAATGCCATTCAGCGTGTGGCTGGTGATCAATACAAGATATTGATGTCTGACCGGACGCTATCTAAGAACAGCAACCGCCAATTTAAAGAAGTGAACCAATACACGGGATTTGCAGTTCGTAAAGGAGTAGCCCTCACCGACTACGCTGACTTTCCGCTTGAAACCACATCCAACAGTAAACTTAGGT
This sequence comes from Vibrio sp. F13, assembly GCF_020806305.2. Classification (NCBI taxonomy): domain Bacteria; kingdom Pseudomonadati; phylum Pseudomonadota; class Gammaproteobacteria; order Vibrionales; family Vibrionaceae; genus Vibrio; species Vibrio sp. F13. The sequence continues at coordinate 1,355,721 of NZ_CP170176.1, forward strand.
TTGCCAGCTATATCGTTGTAGAAACAAACTTTAAACCCATTCACATGTTGTCTGTGCATTTAAAGGCAGGTTGTAGCGGAGCGTATAAGTCCAACCGCGATTGCTCTCGTTTAAAAGAGCAAGCTCAGCAACTGAACAAGTGGATAAAGCAAAGAGAGCGCAATAACGAAGACTACGCCATTCTTGGCGACTTTAACCATAACCTCGCTTACTCACGAGATTGGATGTGGAAAGAGTTATCACAATATACTGATGCGCAGTTAGCGACACGAAAGACCCGTGCAGATTGTAAGGTACGCTCTAACCGCAACAATTATCGCACACATCAGTTCCGCTCTGTTATTGATCATATTGTGGTGAGTGAGTCGCTAAATGCTTCTCCTGCAAAGCAGAAGGTATTTGAAACACAAGATGTTCTGGACTACAAACTCAGTGACCACTGCCCAGTTTCAACGACTATTAAATAGTAGATTTTAGATAACAGCAGATTGTAGATAACTGAAAATAATAGAAACAGTAAATATAGAAAGAGGCTGACTGACTTTCGTGCTGAAAGCGAGTCAACCTCTATGCTTGGTCAGCTCAGAACGGATAACGTCAAAGCCAATGTAATCAGCTATAAGCTTGCTACTAACACGTTTTGTTCATACGATCCGCCAGCCACATTCCCACCAGCATGCTTATCATAAACACCCACACCGTCGGGTTGCCGCCACTTAGGCTGGTTACCGCAGGGCCTGGGCAAAAGCCTGCAATCCCCCAGCCTAAGCCAAACGCTGTAGATCCAAGAATCAGCTTTCTGTCTATCAACGGATTGTTACGGCTATCTAACGGCTCGCCATTGATGGCTTTAGCGCGCTTTTTAATGACCAGATGATAAAACGGTGCAAAGACCAATAGCGCGCCACCCATGACGAATGCCAAACTAATGTCCCAGTTACCGGTAATGTCTAAGAAGCCGAGTACCTTCTCAGGATCAACCATCCCTGAGATGATCATGCCAGAGCCAAAAAGAATACCTGCGACCAAACCGATAACGATAGTAAATGAAGCGTTTTTCATTATGCCCCCAAGCCAGTCAGATTCTTGATAAACACGGTTACGATTGCCACACCCATAAATACACAGGTCGCAACAATAGAACGTTTAGATAAACGAGCCATTCCGACAATGCCATGCCCGCTAGTACAACCGTTCGCTGTTTTAGTACCAAAGCCCACCAGAAGGCCAGCAATAATCACTAAAGCGAGATTCATCTCTTCTAACTGCGGAAGTTGGTAGCCCGTCGGAATTAATAGCCAACCACTTGCGACCATTCCCACAACAAAGGCGATACGCCAGTGTTTTTCGGTGTTTGCTGTATCCGCATCTTTACGTTCTTTGTTGCTGGTGCCAGTTGGCAATAATCGGCTGACAATGCCACTAATGCCAGCAACTCGACCAATCCCCAACATTAAAACAATGGCCGACACGCCTAACAACATGCCGCCGAAAAAAGCATCCCAAGGAATCAAACTAAGCACAAACCTCTCCTATCCACAAACATCATAAACTCATAACAACCTATAAGTTAGAGTTTACTAATAAATATAAATTAGTCAATGCTAATGTACTGCGAGTATGTGTCGTTTTGTAAGTCTGGAATTAACAAGCGCCCTGCATGAAAAAGCCCCTAGGCGTTAACCTAAGGGCTTATGATTTAATTCGGTTGTATTGGTTGTATTATGTAAGCTACTTAGTCTTGTTCTTTTCAGCTATCCACTGGGACATATACTTCGTGCTCGCCATGCTGTGGTGTTTGAGCATCGAACCAAAGAAGTTATCCAGTCGATGAGATTCAAGATCCGACTCTAACGCAATCAATCGCTCAATCAATGTGTCGCCCAGTTTATTCTGCTCGTAGTGCGCTTCAAGGATTGAATGACATCGGCTTTGTGCCTTAAGCCACTTCTCTTCATCTTTATAAAGGGCAACTGCAGCTTCAACAAATTCGTCGATATCATCAGCAACCGCACCTGGCCATTGCAGTTCTCCTTGTGGCAACATGCCTTCGCTGCCGATTTCACTGGTCACGTTCGGAGTCTGTAGCTTCATCGCATCAAGTAACTTGCCTTTAATGCCTGCGCCAAATCGTAAAGGTGCAACACACACACGAGCCTGCTCCATCACTTCTTGAGCGTCTTTCGCCCAACCTTTGATATGGAAGCCAGTTTTAGGGTTATGCAAAGCGGTTGCTTTTGGCGGCGGATACGATCCATAAATATGAAGTTCAGTGTCAGGTAACTGTTTACGAATCTTCGGCCAAATCTTCTGTAGCTGAAGTACGGCATCCCAGTTCGGTGCGTGTCTAAAGTTGCCTATCGTCATGAAATGCTTACGTTCTTCAAAGCTTTTCGTGCTTTCAGGAAGCGTATTAAGATCAACCATGAACGGCAGATGATGAAGCAGTTTGGGATCGATATTGAACTCAGATTGAAGCAGTTCCATCTCGTAACTTGAAATGATCAACGAAAGATCACAGCGCAAAATCGCGGCAATTTCACGTTTAGCCAAGTCACTGTACAAGTGTGCTTTGGTCAGATCTGTTTCTTTCTTAACCGCTTCGTGTCGAGCATTACGCAGAAACTGTAAGTCTTCCGTATCCAGTAACTTAAAGGCATTCGGGCATACTTTCTCGACACGCCAACCAAACTGTTCTTCCATCATAAAACGGTCAAACATCACAACATCGGGCTGCAGCTCTTCAATGTAATCGTCAAAGCTATCGCAATTTAACTGTATAGATTGGCTTGTGATGCCCTCTTCAGAGAGATCAATCATGTGCTCGGTTTCTTGAGCGGGTGTTGCAAATTCAACTGACCAACCTTGTCTCTTAAATAGACGTAAAAGAGACATCATATGGCTGCCAGCCGCCGATGAATTCGGTTCTGGCCAAACGTAGCCAATTGCAAAAACTTTCTTCAAAACACTTCCTAAGAAATAACAAAAGGGACTAACTTAGCCCCTAATAAAACGTTTATCGATCGTGGTCGACTTATATCGCTGATCATAATGAGTTTTAATCACTCGGCGATCAGATTCGCTCACCTACATTGCGAGCTATCATAAGCACTTCATCGGCTGAGTAAAAGTTTGAAATCGTGGTTTCGACTTGAGCGCCCAATGTCGACTGATAGAGCTTTTGTGCAAAGTTATCTGCTCTGGTCGTCACTAGCACATGTTTTAGTGTCGAGCCCTGCTCTGATAGCTTCTGCTTCACTTGAGGCAAAGAGTCTAGAATCAGCTTTTTGCCCAATCCTTGCCCCTGAGCACTCGGTAACACAGCAAGTTGTTCTAGCTCCAAAACAGCTTCAGGCCTAAACCCACTCTTTTGAACCCAAATAATGTAGCCGACAATCTCGCCATCGCTTTCAGCAACAAAGTTAAGAAAGCGTGGCGCAGCATTTAAGTTACATTGTAACCAATTTTTTGAGTTTTGCTGTCGAACAAAAGTAGCTTGGTGAACTAAAGCCGCTCCATCGAGGTCGGCTTCTGTCATAAAACGAACTTGGGCCATGCTGCTACTCATTCTCAGAATTAGGACGCGTTTTACAGTGTAAAATGGCTCTCTCTAGAAGTTCTAATGCCGAGCTATCTGCTTCTGGAAGCTTAGCGTCCGATTGACCTAACGGATCAACACGGCTACCCCACTTAATATGGCCTGCCCCCCAAGTTAAACCGGCACCGAATGCCGCCACAAGGATGTTTGAGTTCGGTTTAACAAAGCCTTGCTCTAACGATTCACACAATGCAATTGGCACAGTCGCAGCCGACGTGTTGCCATAGTTTTGAATGTTCACAAACGCTTTCTCACGTTCAATGCCCGCCATATCACACAGAGTTTGAATAATTCGGATGTTCGCTTGGTGCGGAATCACAACATCGATGTTTTCAGTTGAGATGCCAGTGCGACTCAATACTGTATGTGCTGCAGCGCCCATTCCTTTCACTGCACGCTTGAAGATCTCTTTACCAACGAAATCAAAATCCCAGTAACCGTTATCAGCAGCAAAGCGGTCCATAGACGTACCGAATTTTGGTACTGCTAGAATGTCACGGCCCTCTGCGTCACAACCGATTTGAGCTTCTTGTAAACCCACTTGTTCTTCAGTACGCGATAAAACCACAGCGCCAGCGCCATCACCGAATAGAACCGCAGTATCACGCTTGGTCCAGTCGATGAAGAATGAAAGACGCTCTGCACCCACAACGATCGCATTGCGGTAGTTGCCCGCTTGAATCAATCGAGTTGCTGTTTCAACACCGTAGATAAAGCCTGTACACGCTGCATTAAGGTCAAAAGCTGCTGCGCTCTTGATGCCTAAGTTCTGTTGAACTTTAGACGCGGTATTTGGAATAAGAGAGTCTGGACTGCATGTCGCTACGATCACAAGATCGATATCTTCGGCTGTTAAACCAGCACACGCCATTGCATGTTGAGCAGCAACGGTCGCTAGCTCAGAGGTATTTACATGACTGATACGACGATTTTCGATACCAGTTCGAGTACGAATCCACTCGTCAGACGTATCAATGAAAGTGCTTAAATCATCATTGGATAGCACGGCTGGTGGCAGACACTTTCCCCAGCCCGTAATTTCAGCGTAAAATTTTGTCATCATTTACCTGTTTATTGTTTGTTTTTATTTGAGTATCTTATTCTTGTTTTAAACAGTATAAGCGTTCCGTACATGATTCGTAAATCGCGTTAGGCACGGAGACGCAATAAAAAGAGAAAGTTATGTCTACATTCAACACACGTTGCCCTTCTTGCGGTGGCGTAAACCGAGTTCCTTCAGAAAGAATTTCAGAAAGCCCTACTTGTGGTAAGTGCAAAAACGCACTTCTAGACGGTGCACCAATCGAAGGTACGTCACTGAATTTCCAATCAATTTTGAACAGTTCACAGCCTGTCGTTGTCGATTTTTGGGCGACATGGTGCAACCCATGTGTAGGTTTCGCACCTGTATTTAGCGATGTCGCTAAAGAGCGCGCTGGCGATGTTCGATTTGTTAAAATTGATACCGAAGCTCAACAGCAACTGGCGGCTATGTATCAAATCAGAAGCATCCCAACGGTGATGGTGTTCAAGAACGGTCAACGTGTTGATACGATTAACGGTGCACTGCCAAAAGGTCAATTTGATCAGTGGCTTAATCAAGCACTAACTAAGTAATACTATTGGTTAAGCTATTGATTTAGCATTACTTAATTCTAAGTAAGCACACAAAAATAGGTTAGAGAGTCTTACCAAATCAAGACTATCTAACCTACTGTTTTATTTATGGTTATCACTTAACTTCTTGAATAAAACTACAGCTTCGCCTTTCGCTTGAATATTAGATTCTTGCTTGCCAAACCCGTATTGCTGTTTGATTTGATCTGCGACTTTCTCAGCAATCATAATGGTTGGTGCATTGGTGTTTGCCCCAATCAGTGTCGGCATCACAGAAGCATCAATGACTCTCAAATTATCCAATCCATAAACTTTGAGATCTTTATCTACCACAGCTAAAGAATCGCTACTAGGTCCCATTTTACAGGTCCCGATCGGGTGATACTGAGTGTCTGCACGATTGCGAATATCTTGCTCGATAGCCTTGTCATCACTGGCGTCCACAGGGTAGAAAGCATTGCCTCGGATATCATCAAACGCGGAACTCTCTAACATTTGATACTGCTTCTTCCAGCCCTTAATCATGATCTCCATGTCTTCAGGATGACTGAAAAACGCAGGATCGATCTTAGGCGGATCATAGGGATCATTACTATTGAGCGTTACGGTGCCGTAGCTCTTCGGTCGCAATAAGGTGACATGAGAGGTAAAGCCATGACTGGTATGAATTTTTCTAGCATGGTCATCTACAACAGCGACCACAAATACAAACTCTAAATCCGGTACAGCGATATGATCTTCGGAACAGAGAAAGCCTATTCCCTCTGCAAAATTACTGCTCATTTTACCGCGGCGTTCTTTGCGCCATAGTGGTAAGGCTTTGGTCATTTCAGAGGCCATTTGCAGCGAGATACCAAAAGTTTCACGCTTTTCACTGCATTTATACGAATGTACTAAGTCGATATGATCTTGAAGGTTCTTGCCCACTCCAGGTAATTCATGAACTTGTTCGATGCCATGCACCTCTAGTTCAGTTTGAGCACCGACACCAGACAGTAGTAGCAATTGCGGAGAACCAAACGCGCCAGCAGATAGAATCACCTCTTTGTTGCATTGGATCTGATAACGCTTGCCGTTAGATCCATATTCAACGCCAACCGCTTTCTTTCCTTCAAATAAGACCTTATGTGTGGTGGCTTTAGTCACGACCGTGAGATTCGATCGTGAAAGGTTTGGCGTTAAGTAAGCCTTGGCAGCACTGCATCGTTCACCATTCAGCTGTGTTACCTGCGTCGGCATCGCCCCAAACTGAGCAGCGCCGTTAATATCCTCATTGCGAGGTACACCTATCGATTCACACGCCGTTAAATAACGTTCCAACATAGGGCTTGGCGATCTAAGATTGGCCACATTAAGAGGACCACCTTGGCCATGGAACTCATCTTGGTGGACTTCGTTGTTTTCTGCTTTCTTAAAGTAAGGCAAACAGGATTCATAGTTCCAGCCAGCATTGCCCAAGCTTTCCCATCTATCGTAGTCATAGCGATGTCCACGAGCGTACATCATGGCATTGATAGAGCTAGAACCGCCAAGTGTCTTACCTCTAGGCTGATAGCCTTTACGACCGTTCAAACCCGGCTGTTCAACCGTTTCGAATGCCCAATTATTGAGTTTGGTTGGCATCATCGCCACCACGCCAACGGGTGTGTGAATGAATGGGCTGGTGTCTTTACCACCCGCTTCTAACAAGCAAACCGTCACATCAGGATCTTCCGACAGCCGAGAAGCCATCACACACCCAGCTGAACCACCGCCAACAATAATAAAATCATAACTATCCATTTGCCATCTCCGCTATTTCTAGTGGGTGTAACTCACGCTTCAAGATTTTTCCGGTTGCTGTCATGGGTAAGGCTTTACGAATGAATACCTTACGCGGGTATTTGTAGTCGGCGAGTTGCTCACGACACCATGCTATCAAGGCGGCACTATCACATTGCGTATGTTCGTGAAGAACCACATGCGCGTGGATCTCCTCGCCTAAATGTTCATGATGCTCGCCTACCACCGCGACCATTTCGACATCGGGGTGACACATCAACACTTCTTCGACTTCACGTGGATAAACGTTGTACCCACCACGAATAATCATGTCTTTAACACGGTCAACAATGAACAAATTGCCATGCTCATCGACGCGACCGATATCTCCCGTTAAGAACCAACCATCACGAATAGATTCAGCTGTCGCCTCTGGCCTTTGATAATAGCCTTTCATCACACTTGGGCTTTTAATACAGACTTCGCCGAGTTCACCCATAGCGACAGAGTTGCCTTGTATATCAGTAATCTTGATGAGGTGGCCACATAAAGGCTGACCGACACTACCCGATAAACGATCGCCATCAATATGATTAAAGGTCGCAACCGGCGCCGTTTCCGAGAGCCCATAACCTTCTAAGACTGGTAATTCAAAACGAGATTCAAACTGTCGTATAACCTCAAGCGGCATAGAAGCACCGCCAGAAACACCTAACCTCAAGCTGTGTTTAACCTGTTCAGAGCGTTTGCTTGTGTTTTCTAAACTATCAGAAGACTCTTCTCCCGCCTTTAATAGCGCGATATACATAGTAGGAACACCCGCAAACACGCTGACTTTATGGCTAATGATCTGTTCAATAACCAATGACGGTTCAAAACGAGGAATCAACACCATGGTGGACCCTGTTAGCACACTCGCGTTCATCATCACCGTCTGACCGAAGCTATGGAATAAAGGCAGTGTAGCCATTGTGGTGTCGCTGTACTCCAATCTCATTAGATACTGTGACGACATCGCATTGGTTTGCATGTTGGTGTGGGAAAGCTCAGCCCCTTTTGGTTGACCCGTCGTGCCAGAGGTATAAAGGATCACAGCGGTATCATCGCCATGACAAGCCACAGACTCAAAAGGAGTAAAAGGTTGTGCCAACCAATCAGCGATTGATTCATGCTCCTCATTACTTTCTAAAGTAGTGTCTGTGTTTGTTGGGATAGGCATCTCGACAAAGTGTTCACAGTGGTTTGCCTGCTCAAAACCTTGTAAACCATAGCGACCAATTGGAAGCTCTTCACTGCCGTCAAAACATAAATAGGCCTTCGCGTTAGAGTCATTAAGGTGATAAGCGATCTCTCTGGCCTTGAATAGCACGTTCAAAGGCACGACTACACAACCCGCTTTTAGAATCCCGTAATAGGCTATCGGAAAGTAAGTCACGTTCGGGCATGACAACGCTACCTTATCTCCGTTCTGCAACCCAAGTCTTTTCAAGTTAGCAGCCACGTTTCCAGAAAGTTGTTCTAACTGAGAAAAACTGATTTCATCCGATCCCATACGCAGAGCGGCTTTAGTTGGAAAAAGCGAAGCGCTACGCTCCAAATTAACAGCAAGATTGTGCATCCATGATCTCCTTGTGCGGCTTAGACCTGTTTGTGACGGTCACCGTAGACGTTCTAATCGTTGTAATAAGTCTCTTTCTTGTCATCACGAGCCTGCACATTGGTGTGTCATGTAGATAAGAGTCGTTATTGAGCAAAATGTTTGAGACGCTCCAATGTGCAGCCCAATAAATTACAACATTTCTATAACATTTCGAACAGGTTTCAAAAAGACAAAAACCGGTGATATTCGGACACAGCCTGCGCTAGCCCAATAAAACCTTGCACACATAAACCAAAATTTGGAACAAGCTTGCGAAAGTGAGAACAAGCAACAGGCGTAAATGTTAAAAGTTCGGTTAAGATATCGATATTCAACAAGAGGCAGCTTATGGAATACACCGCAGTTTACGAACCCGACATGCAAGCATTCGGCATTCTGGATCTTCAGTTGCTGCATCGTTACCTGTCGCCTGTTCTCAGTATCGAAGAGTTGCTCGAAGGCAGTAACATCGATGCTCTCCAACTCAACACACCCGATACACACATCACTTTGGCGCAAAAGCTTGCTGTGTTCAGTAATGCGTTAGCGAATTCCAACGAAGACGGATTGGGGCTTAAAGTTGGCCAACAAGCGAGGTTCAGCGATTTCGGCGTGCTCGGTTATGCGGTGTTTAGCAGCGAAACACTACTCGATGCCTTTTTAATCGGGTTTAAGTATCTGCAACTTGCTGGCCCTGTCCTCAGGAAAACCATGTCTGTAGAAGACAACATTGGTTACTTTCGCGCAGAGCAACTTATCGAACTCGATTCTTTACTGCCCTTTTGTTGTGAATACTGGTTCGCAGCGATACACAGTTTGTGCGAAGAGGTCTTACAGAAGCCCTTTCCTTCTCAAGTGATCCGCTTCCCCTATCCAAAACCTGAATACGGCGATCTATACACAGAGATTTTCCGCTGCCCGGTTGAATTCAATAGTGACCGGCTTGAATGGGAGTTCGACGCAACCACCTTGTATTCATCTCTTCCTACCGCCAACCCCATCACTTTACAGATGTGCTTAAAATCGTGTGATGACATGTTGGCAAAAGTCAGTGCACCCAGTAGCCTCAAAGAGAAAGTCTCTCAGATGCTGATTGAAAGGCCAGGATGTTACCCTTCTATAGAATCCATTTCTTCAGAACTGGGCATGTCTTCTCGAACTCTGCGTCGTCACCTGAAAGCAGCGGATACGAGCTATCAGAAGATACTGGACCATGTTCGCTTTCACCTTTCCCGGCACTACCTTTCTTCAACTCGAATGAGTATTGAAGAGATATCTGAACGAGTTGGCTTTTCTGATAGCGCTAACTTTCGTCATGCCTTTCGTAAGTGGAGTGGTAACTCGCCACGTCAATACCGTAAAGAAACGGTCTAACACTTAAAATCCCACTCAATCCAAATCATAAAAAGACAATCACGCTGCAATCTTTTTCTAAATTAAACCACCAATGAACAACGGCTTAACGACTTTTTGCCCGCATAAAATCTCGCCAAACCACCAAATATCGCAACCGTATTTTAGTTTAGTTGGTCGATAAATTTCTTTTATCTTAACGACCATTTTTATTTGTTTTACCCAATTCAGTTTCTCCCCCATAGTCGCGGAAAATTCATCGTTTCTTTTACTATCAGAGGCTCCTGCATTGGACAACATCCAACCAACAACTCGCATAACTGTTCCTGTTATTGCATTGTCTTTTTACGCGATCGCTTCAGGCTACTTAATGAGTTCATTACCATTAATGCTGTCTGAGTATGGCTTAGACAAAGATCTATCGAGTTGGTTAGCGAGTGCATTCTATGCAGGTCTACTGGCTGGTACATTATTGATTGAACGTGCCATTGCGCGTGTTGGCCACAAAGATGCGTTCGTCATCGCATTGAGTGTGTTCATCGCAACGATCCTTGTATTGCCATTGATCCCACACCAAGCAGTATGGCTACTAGCTCGCTTTGTGGCTGGTGTGGCGGTTGCAGGTATCTTCGTGATTGTAGAGTCTTGGCTAATGAGCGGCGACGAGTCACAACGCGCAAAACGTCTCGCTATCTACATGTGTTCACTGTACGGCGGTTCTGCAGTTGGTCAGCTTGGTATCGGTTACTTAGGTATTACTGGTGGCGTACCTTTCATCGCAATGTTCACCCTTCTGTTTGGTGCGATCATTGTGCTGATGTACGGACAAGCAACTCCACCACAGATCCACGATGCGCAATCTTTGTCTTTAAAGCAGATCAGCAAATTAAGCCACAGCGCGCTAATTGGCTGCATTGTTTCCGGATTAACGCTAGGTGCGATTTACGGCTTGATGCCAGTTGAACTTGCTCAACGTAACATTGCACACGAAGACATTGGTGGTTTGATGGCTTTGGTTATCATGGGTGGTATGGCTGTACAGCCGATGGTGACTTGGTTATCTCACCACGTAGGACAAGTGTTATTAATGGCTCTGTTCTGCCTGCTAGGGGTTGCAAGCATTGGTGTGCTGACTATCAATCACGATTTCTACGTACTAGGCATGAGCTTGTTCGTATTAGGCATGGCCACATTTGCGCTATACCCAATCGCGATTAACTTAGGTTGCCGTAACCTTGACCCAAGCTACTTGGTGTCAGTGACTCAAATCATGCTACTTTGCTACAGCATCGGTTCTGTTGCGGGACCAATCGTTGCAGACAGCTTTATGGATTCACAAGCAGGATTGTTCACTTACCTGTTCGCGTCTCTACTTGCTACAACGATCTACATGTTGATTGCTAGCCTAAAGCGCTCTCACCTACAGATTGCAGGCGAGTAAGCTTAAATAGACAGACACTAGATGCGTGTCATTAGGGCTCCGAGTTCAGACTTTATGTCTAAGCGAAGGGCTCTTTTCAACTCATGCCTATATGTAACCTTCTTCTCCCACACTTCTCATTTCATCGTGCAAGGCTAACCAAGAAGTCGATGGCTCTTTCGATATTGACTGGGTGACAAACCGAAATGCTTTTTGAAACGATGCGAAAAGTTATAAGGATCTTTGTAGCCTAAGCGATTAGCAATCATAGAAACTGACCAATCTTGATATTTCAGTAGACTGGTGGCTTTGTCCATGCGTAATTGAATCAATTTACTGCGTGGTGAGAGGTTGAATAGCGTCTTGGTGACTCTATTGAGTTGCTCTTCACTGATAAACACTCTTTCAGCCATCCCTGCCACTGTCCATGGCTGATGCAGACTACTTTCAATTTCGTTATAGAGCGCTTGAACACGTTCAGTGGTGCTGGTCGACTTAGGCTCAAACCCCGTCAATGTTCGGATAATTTCACTCAAGAGTAACTTACGGTAACTGGCTCTACCGCCTATCTCAAAGTAAACCAAGTTCATTAATGACCAGATCTGCTCACACTCTCCAAAAGGCACAATCCCCTGTCCTAAACTTGCTATGTGCTGCCATTGCTTGGTGTCAGGCGTCAGCATCCACGCCATTTTCCAATAATTATATTGAGGATCGAGTTCAAAACGAAATGGGGTTTCAGCAGGAAGCACCACGAGTGTATAAGGTGTAATCGCTTGGACCGATGTTGCGGTTGTTAGAATGCCGCCACCTTCCATAGTGAAAATCAACGTATGAACATTAACGGATTCGCGCTCAACCCAGTAGCCATCATATAGCTTCGCCATGCCGCCCATATAGACACCAAAGCTTTTCATCTCTGGAATATCTTCAACGGTCAAAAAACGTTCTTTGCACTGTTCAGCGAGAAAAACATCATCATGCCAAGTTGATTTTGGTCTCATTGAATCAATGACGGATTCGCACAGGTTTTGTTGTTTTTTAAACATGTTGTTACTTCGCTCAAATCACTATAGTTCTGCCATAAATCGGAGAGCTTATGACAACTAACATCAACCCTAACTCATCTATGAATAACAAGCCAGAGAGCATCTTACCTCGTATCGTTAAACTGGGTTTACCTGTTGCTTTACAAAGTGCGCTTGTCGCTATTCTTGCCCTTGCTGACGTATTAATGGTCAGTGATTATGGTATGGAAGCAGCTGCGGCTGTGGGAATTGCATCAAAATGGCACTTCGTTGCTATTATGATTATGGCAGGGTTGGCCTCAGCAAACGGAACATTAGTCGCTCAATACTGGGGAAAGAACGACCGAAAAAGCGCGCGAACGGTATCATCTATCGCAATGGTGTTTGGCTTAAAAGTTCTGCTGCCTGTTACTGCAATCATCACTCTTGGTTCTCAGTTTTTAATGATGTTGCAGACCAGCGATCAAACCGTGATTGAACTTGGCGCGACTTACCTGTGGTATGGATTCCCTGTCCTTCTGCTGACTCACATTGTGGTCGTGGTAGAAGCAAGCATGCGCTCATCAGGTGACACCGTAACCCCGCTACTATTAGGCGCGGTGACCATTGCACTCAACATTGCGCTTAACTTCGTTCTAATCAAAGGTGCCTTTGGTATTCCCGCTATGGGCGTAGCAGGTGCAGCACTAGCGACGACACTCGCTCGCGCAATTCAAGTCGGCTTGATGTATAGCTACATGCGCATGCGTAAACATTGGTTGTTAACCACGCCTAGCTCACCACATCGTCCATCATTGTGGCTATCTTACCGTCGTATTGCTTTGCCACTAACGATGAATGCCGTGTTATGGGCAATGGGTACTATGGCATACCAAATGATCTTCGGTCACATGGGCACAACGGAACTTGCTGTGTTCTCTATGCTCGCGCCTTTTGAGTCGCTGTGTTACTCGATATTCTTTGGTATTTCTGTAGCGTGTTCCGTGTTGCTTGGTCACTCACTCGGTCGTGATGAGTTTGATGACGCTATGAGTATGGGTCTGACGTTCATCAAAGCCGTGGTTGGTTTTGGTGCGGTTGTAGGCTTGCTATTGTTTATGGGTAAAGAGCACGTTCTGTCATGGCTAAACCTGACCAAAGACGCTTTATACCCGCTTGCTTCACCTGCGATGATGATCATGTGCTTTGCGGTCGTGATTCGCATGCTCAACATGGTGATCATTAACGGTATTATTCGTGCTGGTGGTGATAATGCGTTCTGCCTTCGCATGGATTTCATCGCGATGTGGATGGTGGGCATTCCAGTATGTGTTTACGGCGCGTTTGTCGCTGAATGGGACTTTAAATACATCTATGGTCTAATGTTGGTAGAAGAAGTCGTGAAATTGACCATCTGTTCACACCGTTACTTGAGCCGACGCTGGATCAACAACCTAACGGTGACCTACGAAGAGCCTCAAGCGGCGTAAGTTTCAGTTACCTGGCTATATTCAAACTTAGATAAAACGTATCTACATAAAAAAGGTCTGAGAAATCAGACCTTTTGCATTTCTTTAGAAATTACTTTAAAGCGCCACTTACTTCTTGTTCATTCGGATATGGCGGTTCGACACATTCGGCAACGGCTTTTCAGGCACTTTCCGTTTCTCATGAATCAGATGTCGAATCGCTAATATCGGATGCTTAAGTAGCATTCTTGGCCCGGCATAGCGCATCACCAATCGCATTTGCTCTTTCGGGTCTGGTTTATAGCAATGAATCGGACACTTATTACAGGTCGGTTTTGCTTCGCCATAAGGACATCTATCCAGTCGTGTTTCGGCGTAACGCAACAGTTGCTCACACTCCTCACATAACGCGTTATTCTGACGAACTTCACCGTGGTGATCTTTGCAATAGATGTGCACCATCGCAATAACGGTTTTGTACTCCGTTGCGAGCTCACCTTGTAGAATATTGTTATGTTGGAACATGTTTTAATTACCTAATGAGAAACCGTACAGGTTGAGATTAACGCTTTCGCTTATCACATCTTCAACTCGCTCGAACACAAAGCCTAACTTAGTCAGTAGTGTGATACTTCGAATGTTATCAGAGGTAGTGATGGCAACTAAATGATCGATATCAGCATTCTGCTTAGCTTGTTCAATTATCGCCTCCGCGGCTTCTTGGGCAAAGCCTTGACCATAAAACTCAGGAGCAAACCCGTAGCCAATATCATGCGACGCTAAGGTGTCTCTTTTTATTAATCCGCAGATACCAATTGGCGTTGAAGTTTCTTTGATTTCAACCATCAACAAACAGACACCCTTCTCTTCATGCATCTTAAGAATGTTGTTTTCAATGTACTCGACAGCCTTTTCAGTGTCGTTGATTTCCTTATCACCAATGTAACGCAGGAAATCTTCTGAGCTGTATAGTCGTTGAATAAACGCCGCATCTTGAGGTGTGATCATTCTTAATCTTAAACGTTCGGTCTCGACTGACTGCATAGTGATATTTTCCTTGCTGAATACCATGTAAATATTGAGTTCTAGAGCTAAAATGATTATCCTCCACCGCCTAAACTAAATACAAGGCTATGCAGCAATGAACCGTAAGAAAAAAATCAATCAAATTCTAAAAAAGAAGCAGAAACAGGCGAATTCTAAACTGCATAGTAGCAACAAGCCTCGCTACATCTCTAAAGCTGACCGTGCAAAAATGGAAGCTGAAGAACAAGCGAAAGCAGCTCAAGAGCAAGCTGAAGGTTCAGTAGAAGCAACTGTTGAAGCTGAAGAGACAAAAGCTGCAGAGTAAGTTTATACTCGCAGTCCTCTTGTCTGACACTCTTTTCAGAGCCAACAGACAAGAACAAAAAAGCAGCCTCAAATTGGGCTGCTTTTTTGATCCTACCATTTTTAATCGCGCTGGTTAGCCTTTGAATGGCTGCACTTCCCAACGGGCAAACGGTGCTTTTGCGTTGATTCCCGCTCTGCCCCAACGATCAACAGAATCCACTACCAAGATACGCTCATTCGGTACCAATGATTTAATCAAGTTGCTTGGCTTTTTCGCTGTAACTAACCATAGAGCATCATCTTCCGAAAACATCTCTTTAAGCTTGGCTTTGTCCTGCTCTGTCCATTCCAGTTCAGCTTTGAACATGCGTTCTTCAACAAACAGTTGGCTGCCAGAGGCGAAATCTTCCAAGCTTTCTGAAAGCAACAATACTGAATCTACGTCATTGTCGAGCAATACTGCTTGCTGCTTGTTGATCAGTTCACGAACATCCAACATCACACGTTGTAAGTTGCTATCAATCGTTTCAGCTTGCGCAGGCCACAACAACTTAAAGTCATCAGCCACAATTGCCGCCATACGCGTTAGATTGGTTGGGTTTAACCACGCGTATTTAGACACTTCACCATTTGATAACGTCAGCGCAGCTACACCTTGCGCGCGCGGTGTAATCGCTTGAGCCGCATCCACTTCAACCAAACGGATATTGCCCTGTCTTGCGTATACAAACGTAGGGTCGGCTTGCCAGATCGATGACAACGTTACCGCAACGGTCGCCTTTTCACCCGATTGAAGCACTTTACTCGCACCCTTGGTACCAAACCAATTCGGCAGACGGTCAATACCGTAGCGCTTAGGTGGTAGATATTCGGTCGTAATGTCCGTGCCTTTGGTTAGCTCTGTCGCCAATGCATAAGTCACAGGTGTACTGGTTAGGATGTCTTCTGCATTCACGTTCAGTGACATCACAGAACCAGCCATTAATACACTACCAAGCACACCTACTTGAGCCGTTGCTTTTACTGAGCTAGCGATACGATTCATTAAACAAGTCATGATTACGCCTTTCTTACAATTCGGTATAGCGTTGCTGCTAGGAAAAACGTTGCAGAAACGATGATGATTGAAGCGCCCGATGGCACTGGCAGTTTGAGTTCCATAGGCAACACGGTTCCAACCAAACATGCGATGGTTGCGAGTAATGCCGACAAGAGAACAAAGCTCCCCATACGTTTAGTTAACAATCGAGCGGTCGCACCTGGAATCAACAATAACGCACCAACCAGAACAGCACCTACGATCTTCACCGCTGCAATCGTCACTAAGGTGATCATCATGACAAACAAGTAGTCGTAGAAACTGGTGTTATAACCACGAACCTTGGCAATATCAGGGCTGATACAGGTTAGAAGAATACGGTTGAACGTCGGTATCAAGAGCAAAATAATGATCGCGCAGCTGCCTGCGAGAATCGCTAAGTCTTGGTCTGTTACCGTCAAAATCGAACCAAATAGTACGTTCTCAAGCATGTGGATGTTGATCTTACGCGCCACGTACATCAGCAATGCCGCACCCACTGCCAGTGCTAAAGCAAGGAAAACGCCAACTAAAGTATCGTATGGCACATTGGTTCTGTTTCTTACAAAGTGAAGAAGCAGCGCGAAGATCATACAGAAGCTAAACAGACCAATAATTGGGTTTTCTGGTGGCTCGCCAAGCAACACACCTATAGCGATACCGGTTAATGCCGCGTGGCCTACCGCTTCAGAGAAGAAAGCCAAACGCTTAGCAATCACCAAAGTACCCAGGCCACCTAACAGAGGACCAAGTAGTAACGCTGCAACCAAAGCATTGACCATGAAGGCATACATGAAACTGTCTGATAACCAGCCCGCTTCCACGCCACTAATGGCTAGTTGTCGTAACCAATCCATTACGCAACCTCCTTCGATTTGGTCATCGCAGAGCCACTGCTGTAGTGCTGGAACAGGCTCTCGATTTTACTTGGGTGTAAGACTTGTTCGTGTGGGCCACTATCAACCAAGAATCGATTCACAACATGTACGTTCGCTTCGAGTCGACGCACTGCCGTGACATCGTGGTGTACCGCAAGGATCGTACGACCTTCACTAACACATTCACGAATTAACGATTCAAGATAACGAACGCCCTGCTCGTCCATACCCGTGGTTGGTTCATCCAACACCAGTAGACTTGGGTTATCTAATAGCGCTTGGGCAAACAGCACGCGTTGCTGCTCACCACCCGACAACTGTCCCATTCTGCGATCGCTACGAGTCGCCATACCCACACGATCCAATTGCGCGAGTGCGAGATCCAACTGCTTAGACTTACGACGCCAAAATAGCGGAATTCGAGTTTGGTTAAGCAACACGAAATCCATGACAGTCAAAGGCAAGCTCGATTCGAAGGTCGCTTTTTGTGGAACATAACCGATACTTGGCTTTTCTGGCCAATGAATATTGATTTGCCCAGAGAAAGGCGTCAAACCAAGAACAGAGCGTAGCAGAGAGGTTTTACCACCGCCGTTTGGCCCCATGATTACATGGCACTCACCCGCTTTAAGTTCTAGTGAGATATCGTCAAGAATGACGTTGTTGTCATATTGCAGACCGAGTTGATTGATTGAAATCGATGGACCTAACATTATGCGTTCCCGCTTTTAGCTTGGTTCGCCGCCGCAAATTTCATTGCTTCGATTAATGTCTCGAGATTCTTCTGCATCTCAACTTCGACTTTGTCGTCTTCATATTCGCCATGCGTCATGTGAGAGAAACGGTAAAGCTGAACACCCGTTTCCGCTTCAATCGTGTCAACAAAACGGTTTGGCATGTTTAGCTCGTAGAACAACACATCAATGCCCGATGCGCGGATCTTTTCGATCGTTTCTTGCAACTGGCTCGCACTTGGTTCAACACCGTGTGCAGGCTCAATCACCGCCGCAACATCCACACCAAATTCTTGAAGGATGTAGCCATACGCATTGTGCGTGGTCGCCACCTTCATACCTGAAGTATCTAACTCACCTAATGACAACATCGCATCGCGCTTCATAAAGCGAAATTGCTTTGCGTATTTACGTGCATTCTTACGATAAAAAGCCGCGTTGTCAGGGTCGAGCTTAGAGACCTCACTCGCGATGGTGTAAACCTTTTGAATTGTTGTCGAAAGCCCAACAAAGGTATGTGGGTTAACGGCACCTTGACCAACAGACTGACCAAGAGCAGGAAGTAGAGGCACTTCTTTGTTTGCTTCGATCACGACTAGGTCATCACGTTGCGCGGCTGAAATCACTTTAAGCGCGAAGTCATCGTGACCAATACCGTTTACCACGATGGCGTCCATCTGGCTCAATCTCTTCAAGTCGTTCGGTTGTGGCAAGTAGTTATGCGGATTAAAGCCGGCATCAACCAAAGGAAGGATGTTCACTTTGTCGCCTACTACTGCTTTTACGTAGCTGTAGTAAGGTTGAAGCGTGATACCAATCGTCAGCTTGTTGCTGTCGATCTTATATTCTTTTGCCAATGCATTGGGTGCCATGAACACCGCTAATAACGACATGAACAGAGTCATAATTCGCATAGTAATTCTCTTATTATTAGTGAGCATCGCTTTCATGATGCTGTTCAATTTCTGATTCGTTCACGACCATTTTCCAACCCGTAGACTCTAGCGTGTGTTGGTCAAAAGTAGCGGGCTGTTTCGCTACACCGCCCAAGAAGATCCAGATTTCAGGAGAAACGCTGTTCGCATTTAAAATAAAGGAATCCGCAAAACCATGATCGGTAGGCGTAGCTTGTTCACTTGGAGTAGAAAAGTAATAACCACGCTCGTCCAGTACCCAAGCATGAGAACCTTTGCGCTTCCAACTCTGATCTTCTACAAACGGGGCAACCCATTCATCTTTAAGTGATGCAACACTCGGCCATTCACCATCTGAGTCCATGCGCAGGTCACGGATTTCTTCATGCGCTAAACGCAGCTCTGATAGCATCGCCAAGTTTTCTTGTTCAACATCAGTCACTAGAATTTGATGATCAAGCACTGCTTTAACGTGGGATTCAGCCTGATGAAATGGGATTGCGACAGTTGCAAAGCAAAGGATGAACACAATGATCAGTCCTACCCATTTGCCCTCTCTGCCGCCCGTATCAGCACGTACGCTTTGAATCATCATTTTTCACTGATCTCTACAACATCAACTTCAACTGGAAACTCATGACCTGAATCGAACACAAGGTAGAACTCAGTGTCAGGATGTGGGAATTCAACGATAGAACGTTTATCTGTCATCTCTTTTGCAATCAAGTTGTCTTCGTAATCGTACATCTCAACTGCGTAATCAATCGCTTTGCTGCCATCCGAATAACCCGCTTCACAAGCAACAGTCTTACCTTCAAACCAGCAGCTTATCAGTGGAAAGTGTGCTTGCGCAGGTAATGCAGCGAAACCAAGTCCCAATGCTAAGCAAGGAGTCATTAAAGCGTTAAGTTTTGTTTTTATTGTCATGGTTCGTACCCTAGCCACAGTGCAAATTCTCAGAAGTAAACTGAGCGATAAAGGGCTCAAATGAGCCCTTAAGTTTTTGGTTGCTTAATCAGGAACCTAGCCCCGATAGCACAGATTATTGAAGCAGTGTTTCGAACGTTAGGTGAACGTTCGCGCTTGCTTTGTCTGCCAGTGGGTTGTCAATCAACTCACCTTTGTAGTTCGCTTTCATTACGTAACGACCTGCTACGTCTGGAGTAAACGTGATTTCACCGTTCTCATCACTCACCACATCAATCTGCTCTTGGTGGTTGCGGTAAAGCGTACCTTCACGAGTAATCTCCGCTTTCACGTCTTTCTGGATTTCACCGTTGTAGAAGAACTGGAATGTCACAGGTTCGCCTTCAACGATATCTGAAGGGTGTGTCACAGGCTTCATTTCTAGAAGCTTGCCTTCAATTTTGAACACTGAATCCGTTGGCTTACCTACCGTGATGTAGCTTTCTGCGCGGGTGAAGCTGATTTGTGTTACCACGTCACGTGACTTTTCAGGCAGAACTGAGTCACGCTCAGCTTTGTTTGCTTTAATCCACTTCACCGTGTCACGGCGACCCGCTTTGTATTGCGTGTAGTAAGACGGCTGGTTGTTGATCGCCACTTTGTGTGTACCTTCTTCTTCAAAATAGAAGTCGAAGATTGAACGACGCTTGCCACGAATAACGAAGTTAGGACGCTCGCTGCGGCCATCTGGCATGATGACATGAGCATTTTCGCTGCCAGCAGGCTTATCAAAAACAAACGTACCGTGAGACGCAGTAACATCGAACGTTAGCCAATCACCACCTTCTTTAGATACAGTAAAGTGAGATGGCAAAATCCAACGTGGGTGAGCTTGTGCCGTTGTCGTTGCTGCTAGGCCGAATGCCATCACACCCGCTAGAGCAAGTGCTTTGATTTTTGTCTGTTTCATCATGTTCAATTCCATTATTCATAATTGTTAGCCGTGTCGCTCTATCTGAGCCTACGATGACCACTGTCTATTCTGTTCAGCTTGGTTTTACTGTTCGCACTTACTATTTAGCGATGTAGTTCAGGGTGATTTCACCCGTCTCTTCCGTTGCTTTTAATTCGTAAGATATGTTTGAATCTGCGAGTGATACTTTTTGGCGAAGGTAATTACGGCCACCGTGTTCACGAACCACTTCGATATGAACCGTGTACTCGCCTTGTTCTAACGTTTCACCGCTGTCGCTCTTACCATCCCACACGAAACGGTACTGGCCAGCAGGACGTGTTGCAGACGTCACAGCATCAACCAGTTCACGATCGTAACGGCCAACCTTTCTCCACCAGCTGCGCAGATCCTTAAGCCATTCGTCTTTACCGACCCAAAGCTCGATGGTTTTCACTGACTTTCGTTCGCTATTCTCTACCCACACCGCCACATAAGGACGTGCATACATAGAGGTATCAATCTTTGGAAGCTCAAAGCTGACATCCAGTTTTGCCGTATCAGGAATCGCTTGTGCCATACCTAGGCTTGGCAAAAGAGATAAAGCAAGAAGCGCCTTGCTCCAGTTCATTTTTTTCATTTTTAACAACCTTTTAAATCCGTTTAACCTTAAGTTCGCTCTTCAATCCGATTCATCAATCGAATCAAGCGTTAAGGCACGGCGACAAAATAGATAACCAATGAGATTGCAGACCCAAACGCCGTCCATTTGATGGAAGTATTAAGCGTCTTTTTCTTAGGTAACAGTAAGCACACGCCAGTAAGCACAAAGAAGATCATCAATAGCGCAGTGATATCGATAAACCATTTCCATACTTCACCGCTGTTACGACCTTTATGCAGATCGTTCAACAATGCGATAACGCCGTAATTAGTGGTTTCGACTTCTACAAACTCAGACGTAACGTCAACAAAAACGGAAGCGTTGTAGCCGGGTCCTTTGAAGTCCATAGATACCTCACCGATGAGCAACTCACCATCTTCAATCTCTGCATAGATGTCCAAACCAGAAGGAACGCCGGAGAGGTTGGCTTCTTCGAACAGAAACGTTTCAAAGGCTGTCTCGTCAGCTTTTAAACGTCCGTCTTGAACCGTAAATAAACTTGTAGGAAGCGTTAGCGTAGAGCGTTGGATATTGGGTTGGCTTGATTCAAATAACTCAGGTCGGTTCAGGGTGATACCGGTTACTGAGAAAAAAAGAACCACGAACAGAAGCGCCATAGAAATATAAACATGAAGTCGACGAGCCCATGACTGAACCGCCCTACTTTTTAACGACATACAAACCAATACCTATAAATTTTATGGCGACAATTTAGTTGATAATCATTCGTATTGGCATTCAATTTACATTGTTTACGTTTGCCGAGTGGCGTAAGGAAATTTACATAACATTACATGGGAAGTAATCGAACTGTATGCATATTCTTGCTAACGTGTACTAAAGGGATTTGATTCGTTTTATTAGAGGTTATTGATAACAGGGTCAAAGCTCAAAAAAGCTCAATCTCAACATGCTTGATTGAGATGGGTTTAAGGTAACAGTCGTAGCTTTAAGGATAGAAAGTTGGGACTATTTGATCACTGGTTTGATGATAGCTAATGAAGCTTAAAAGGATTTGAAATGCGTATTTTTGTTTTGGCTTTTGCTGCGCTAGTGACGGCGTGCACCAGCCAAATAATCAGCACGGAAGAACATATTCAACAATACATCGGTTCAGACATAACCGATGTACAAGAACGTTATCTCACCGAACGCTCACGCCCTATCAGTTTTTGGGCGTCTCGAAACTATGCTTGGATTGAAACCAAGAAACCGTTAGACAATGGTTATACAGTACACGCATTCAAAAACCCTTATCGTGACTGCACCATTAATTGGGTTGCTGATACCAGCGGCGTGATTCAAAGTGCTACGTCCAGCGGCACGATGTGCGAGCCTTAACTGCCGCATTGGAACGATAAAGTTCAAAAAGCTTTAACCGCCAAAATTAAAAAGGGTGTCATTTGAACCATCAAATGACACCCTTTTCTCTATATTACTTTCTCTTGTCTTCTGTTGTGCTATTCGCAGTTAGACGTTGCCGTTATCACTCACTGTTCTTAGCTGAGTCAGATATTTAATCCAACCTTTTGCCTCAGAAGAAGGCTCAATGTTGTTCGCACGTTTCGCTTGAGCAAGAGCATTATCAAGATTCTTTAGCTTGTACCATGAACGTACTTTCGCTAAAGCAACATCAGCTTGCTTGTTCTTGTCTTTCACTTTATCCAAAACAACCAGAGCACGATCGTAGTAACCTTGCTGAACCAGTAATTGAGCCACATTCCAATGATATTGCGTGTCCTTTTTAGACGCTAACGTCCATACTTCAATAGCACTGTCCCACTCTTTCGCTAACTGCCAGTAGGTTGCTTGCTCAGCCAGAAGTTGAACATCGCTGTTCGCATCATCTAACTTACTAATTTCTTGTGCTGCGCGCTCTGGAATGCCACGTTTCGCGTAAAGCTGCGCTAACAAGCGGCGATCTGAGTTCTTCAGCTCAACACCTTGTAGATCAGCCAGTGCTAACGTGTTCAATGCATCACGATTACGATCTAACCTAAGTTGAATACCAACCAGTTGACGCCACCAGTTGTCTTTTTCTGGCTGAAGTTCAATCAGGCTTTCCAGTGTTGGAATAGATTGCTTCCATTGCTTTAACTGTAGTTGTGCACCCAATTTTAGCGAAAGAGGCGACAGTTCTGATTTCGCATTGAACTTGTCGCGATTACCAATAGCAACCAGTACTTTTGACCAGTTTTCGATTTGGTATTCCGCTTGTGCAATTCGCATCCAAAGCACGTCTTTCTTTTCTGCCTCTGGCGCTGTTTTTACTAACTCGTAGTAATGTGGAAGCGCGTTTTTGAACTGTTGATCGTTTAATAACAGATCCGCAAGCATACGCTTCGTTATCCAAGCTTGTTCATCCACCAGCAAATTGGTATCGACGGCGTATGTAAGCTGCTTAATCGCCTTATCGGTTTTGCCATCTTGCCAGTAAAAAACACCTAGCATACGAGCTACGTATGCTTTGTCGTAACCTTTAGAAAGCTCCAAGCCTGCGAGTACATCAATCGCCTGTTTAACCTGTTCATCTTGAGCAAGCTTATGCGCCTTTTGAACACGAATGGCAGTATATTGAGATAGCTCTTGCGCTTGTGTTGTAAGGGGCATTAACAACAAGCCCACTAATATCCATATCTGTTTCATCATTTTGCCAACTTAAACTCTAGTTTCACGGTTTGACCAACCTGAGCTATCGCTTTTCCATCGACGACTTTTGGTTGATATTTCCATTTTTTAAGTGCTCTCATCGCTTCACGTTCAAACATACGACGTGGGTTTGCGTCAGTGACTTGAATGTCAATTGGGCGTCCCGTTTCGTCGATGGTAAAAGACATTATCACATGGCCTTCAGCGCCACGCTTCAGCGCTTTAGGTGGGTAACGAGGTTCTACTCGATACAGAGGCATTGCTTGTTGGTTTGACCCAAAATCAGAAAATGTCGGCGCGTTAATCGCTAGGCCGTCAATGGATGTATTCAAATCCAAAGAAGGTAATGAAGACATCGAATTCAGAGGCGTAACTTCAGCTTGTGACTGAGACGTTTGCGCTTCCGGTGGCGGCTCTGGCATTTCTGGTTTTTCAGGGACTGCACGTTGTCTTCTTTGAACTTCTTGTTCTTGTTCCACCATTACCATGTTGAAACTTAACGTCTCGCTATCGTCTGGTGAACGTTGGTGGCCATTATCGACCATCCAAGCCATGAAAGAAAACAGTGCTAAGCCCAATGCACCCGCTAGCGGTAAAGCAAGAAATAGGCGAATCATTTATGAAGATCCTCCAAGATCATCGCTTTTCAGCAGCAAGCGCAATGTTTTTAACACCCGCACCTTTAGCGGCGTCCATCACTTTAACAACGGTTCCGTTGTAAGCGTGTTCATCCGCTTGAATGACCAAAGAAGCATCAGGTTGTTCTAGCAATAAATGCTCTAACGTCGCTTGAACACGTTCAACATCAACAACACGTTTATCGATGAAGATGTCATTCGCAGACGTAATCGCTACAAAGATACCCGCATCCTTTTGGCTTACTACGTTAGACGCTTGTGGGCGATTGACTTCCACCCCTGATTCACGAACAAATGAACTGGTCACAATAAAGAAAATAAGCATGATAAAGACAATATCAAGCATCGAAGTAAGGTCTATTTGAGCCTCTTCGTTTTTAGAATGACGTCGACCGAGTCTCATCGTTGACTCCTTAAAGATTTTTCTAATTTCAATTCTAAGCGGTTACATACTTTCGCTAAGCGAGCGTGAACGAACATGCCCGCTAACGCTGCAACCATGCCTGCCATGGTTGGCAGTGTTGCTAACGAGATACCTGAAGCCATCAATTTAGGGTCACTGCTGCCTTGTGTCGCCATAACATCAAAAACAGAGATCATACCGGTTACAGTGCCTAGCAAGCCCAACATCGGGCAAATAGCGACTAACAGCTTAATAAAATTCAAGTTTTGGTTAAGCAAGATACTCGCTTGCCCTAACCAACCTTCACGAATGGCTTTGGCATGCCAAGAAGAGTGATCTTCTCTTTCATGCCATTTCGCTATCCAAGCTTGGCGTTGCTTAGGAAAGTAGAACGCAAGATAAAGCACACGTTCTACCACAAGCACCCAATACACTAGGACGACAGCCGCTAGCCACCACAGGACGAAACCGCCCTGCTCCATAAAGCTTGATAAAGACAGCAGCCAGTCACTCGTTAACCAACTCGCTGGTAATAGAGAACCCGACAAAATATCCATTACGCAGCAGTCCCAACTGGTGAAACAACAGCGTTTGATTCAACGGTCTTTTCAGCCTGCTCAGCAACAAGACCAATACCTTGCTTCTCAAGAATATTGCGAATGTTTTCTGCTTGAGTGCTAAGAATGTTGTGTGCCAGTAGAAGAGGCATTGCCGCAACCAGACCAAGTACCGTAGTTACAAGCGCCATCGAGATACCACCCGCCATAACTTTAGGGTCGCCATTACCAAACTGAGTGATCACTTGGAATGTTTCGATCATGCCGGTTACTGTACCTAAAAGGCCCAACATTGGTGCTAGTGCCGCCAATAGCTTAAGCATCGATAGACCTTTCTCTAGGTGAGTCTGCTCATCAACTACCGCTTCTAAAAGTCGCAACTCTAACGCTTCAACCGTTTGGTTTTGTTCCTTGTTGTACATCGCAAGAACACGACCTAGTGGGTTATCACCCGCTTGCTCAGGGTTCTTAAGTTGCGCGCGAATTTTTTGACGAGCGATAGCGAGAGAAATACCGCGAACCAATGCGATGATTAGACCAATCGCTAGTAGGCCAAGAATCACTTTACCAACCACACCACCCGCTTGAAGGCGATCAGTTAGACTTGGTTCCAAAGCCAATTGTTCTAGCATGAATCCGCGTGAGGGATCGACGACTACATTAGATACTTCACCATCCACAAGTGAAGAAAGCGATGCCAACGTTGGGCCATTTGATGGTTGCTTAAGGTAAGCGATCGCATCTTCACGCTGAGTGTTCCAGCTAACATAGCCTTGCTCTGTCACAAGACCAATCGAACCTAGTCGGTAAGCGTCAACCTTGTTTGTATTGCCTTCACCATTAATGAATGCAATTTGAGATTTGCTAAGCTCAGAACTCGCTTGGATCTGTTCAACCATGCTCATCCACAAACCGGTCAGCTGTGGCATTGAAGGCAGTGATTTAGCATCAATGATTTGATCAACAGTTGCAGTGTGTTCAGCACGATCAACACTATTCACGGTTGAGCTAAGCTCTGCGCCGAGTTCTTTTGCGTTTTGACGAACGACACCGAACAGCTCGCCTAAGCTACCGGTTTCTAAACGCAGCTTCTCTTCTAAGCGAGCAAGCTTGTTTTCGTTATCACTGAACGTTTGAGTCAGAACATCTGTCGCACCTTGGATAGACGTACGCTTCGCTTCAAGCTGAGCTTTGATCGCTTTCAGTTCTTGTTCTGTCTTTTTGAAATCAGCTTCACGCACTACGTTGTGAGAAGCTTGAGTTCGACTCTCTGATTTTGCTTTATTAACTAGCTGAGCCGTCGTATCTGATGCAGAGAAAGCTGAAAATGAAAGTGATGTAATGCAAAGCAATGCTGCTAATGGCTTTAAGTTCATTACTTAACCTCCGCAACAGTTAAAGAAACAGGTAAAGTAATTAGGCTTGGCGCCGCTTGTTGGCTTGCAATGTCGTAAGCTTTATCTAGCTCAGATTTCATTGAAGAATCTAGCTCTTGCCACTGATTTTGTGTTTGATTCCAAGACCAATATTGGCTGCCATTTAGGTTACGAGCCACCAAAGAGATACGACCTAGGTGCAGAACATCTGCCTCGATTGTTTTATCACTCGCCAATGCGACACGGCCTTGGTAAGCACCGAGCTTGATGCCGTAGTCCATCTCGATTTGGTAAGCTTCCAGGATACGACGATACTTCTCAGCATCACTCACATCAGCACGAGTCATCATTGCTTGTAGCTTTTCTACTCTTTCTAGACGCTGTTCTTTCTTAATCGGCACGTCTTTCTCTACCAACTGTTCAAGACCATCGATCATTTGATACATCAATGGCACAACACCTTGGCGTGTGTATTTGATTTCTTCGATCTGCTCTTCAATGCTTTGAGCTTCTTGGTTTTGGCTCTCAACTAATGCAGCAAGGTGATCGTGATAGATTTCTAGGTTTTTAACTTCTTCTTGCAGACGCTCAATCTCAGCTTGCAGCATTAAAGTCGCTTGTGAGCTTTTATCAATAACCTTTTGGCTCGAAGCCGACGCGTTATTGGTCTTGTTTTGAATTGATTGAGCTTGATCCAAGCTGTTTGCCATAGAAGACGTTGCAACCAAACTGATGGCAAGCGCTAGGCTAGTTTTTAAAAGATTCATAATTGTAGTCATTTACTATAGAAGAAGGTCAAATACATTTTATTGATAAATACCATTATTGATAAGCACTCTCATTATCATTAAAAGTCACTCGCATTACTAGGGATATTTTACTGAATAGCAGAATCACGAAAGGAGAAAGCCGAAACTTTCCCCTTAGTATTTAGGCTAACAATAGTACCCTACTAACAAATTAGTATTTTACCTGTAAAGTCGCCATGTAGTTACGGCCTTCGCCGATTACTACGTCTTCAGCAAATTGGTGGTTTGAAGATGTTGAACCGCCACCCGCTAGGTATTCTTTATCAAATACGTTCTCGACTGTTAGACGCGCTACGAAATCAAGAGAATCGTCGTACTTAAGCGTGTATGCAGCACCCATATCTACACGTGCGTAGCCGTCTTTCTTGAATGTGTTCGCGCTATCGCCGTAACGAGAACCTTCGTAGATAAGACCCAGGTTCACATCAACTTCGTTTGTTGCTGCATAGGTAGACCAAACGCTTGCTGCAAACTCAGGTACGTCTACTGGACGGTTACCTTCATATGTTTCATGGTTCGTGATTTCAGCATCTAAGTACATTGCAGAACCAGACATTGAGAAGCGCTCTGAAATAAAGCCTTGTGCGGCTAGCTCAGCACCACGGTGAACTTGTTCGCCACCTTGTGTCTTCGTCCAATCGCCTGATGAAGTGTCTTCTACATCCATTGAAATGTTTTCTTGGGTAATATCGAATACCGCACCAGAAACGAATAGACGTTCGTCCATCAGTTCCCACTTAGTACCGACTTCGTAAGACACGCCCGTTGCTGCGTCAAGAAGTTCGCCATCGTTGGTGTAGTTGCGGCTTCCGCTAGACACAACACCTTGTGGTTCGAAACTTTCAGAGTAAGAAGCGTAGATACTACCGTTTGATGCTGGGTGGTAAATCACGCCAAGCTTAGGTGCTACGTTTTCTTCTGCAACGCCATCACTTACTTTACGGTCGAAACGAGCGCCCGCAAGAACTTGCCATTCGTCATTGATAGTAATCAGATCTTGAATGTAGAAACCCCAAGTATCGTAAGTGCTCATCTTGCCTAGCGATGTTGGACCCACTGACGGTGCTGGTACCGTTGCATCTGGCGCGTATTCGCCGCTGCTGAAACGATCCATACCACGGTAATAGCTGTAACCTAACCAGTTAGCGCCGAATAATAGTTGGTGCTCTGTGCCCGCAAGATCAGCGGTTGTTGTTAGATCAACGTAAGCCGTTCTGAAACGCCATTTATCATGACGGTAGTTACCGCCTTGAGTCACGGTGCCCGTACCATCAGGATTCATATTTGAAAAGCTTGGGTAGCTTTCCATATCAATACGTTCGAAATCTTGGTAGTTGAAACCTGTTTTTAATGACCATGTATCAGTCAGGTTAGCAGCAATATCAAAACCAACGTTCTCAACATCATTCTCGATCTGTGACCACTGTGCATCCCAGATGTGCTTGTCGCTACCTACTCGGTTGCCGTCTAGCGTGTATAAAGCGCCAGAATCTACGCTACCTTCGTCGTTAGTTTTGTCGTAATGAACAGAAACTGTCACGTCTTCAGTTACATCGTAATCAACGAATACACCACCAACAAAACGTTCTGTTTGTGGTTCAGTTCCGTCACCATAAGTTCTCCAAGAGCCGTAGCTTTCTTTAGATAGAATCGCGCGACCACGTAGAGTTTCAGCGTCGTTCAAAGCGCCACTTACGTCTACCGTTGTACGAGAATGGTCATTAGAACCAATATCTTGGCTAACACTTACTTGCGTATCGTAAGTTGGCTTTTTGCTTACCATGTTGATCAAACCACCTGGTGCAGAAATACCGTAAAGAAGACCAGAAGGTCCTTTTAGTACTTCAACACGCTCTAGCAGTTCGATTGGTTGACGGTAGTGAGACCAATGTTGCTGGCCATTTTTAAGGAAGCCCGAAGAGCTTTCTACCGAGAAACCACGTAGAGAGAAACGTTCACGGTTACGGCTTGTACCGCCAGCACTTACACTCGCGTCATTCTTAAGCACGTCACCAAGCGTTGTTGCACGCTGTTCATCGATGATTTGCTCATCGATTACTAAAACTTGTCCCGGAGTCTCTAATTGAGTCGCCTCCATGCGCATTGCTGTTGTGTTCGTGTCGGCTTTATAACCGTAGTCACGACCTTCAACAACCATATGCTCGTCTGTTTTTACTGTTTCTGCCAATACTGCTGGTGAAGCTAATACTGCGCCGATCACTAAAGCCAATGGGCTCTTTGAAAACATGTCCTTTACTCCGCTTTTATTCTTTTAGACGAACACTTTGTTATTTATTCGATGTGTTCGCTGAACCGTTGCCGGTACCACTGAATTATTTCGGGAGTGAATATAAGTGATAACTATTACCATTTGCATTAAATTTACATTCTTTGCATTCGTAAAGTTTTGTAAAGGCCTGTCGGTGAGTCATATTTGAGGAGTTCAACAAAACCATTCAATACAAATAGTTAAGGCTCATGGACGTAAATCGACTGGTTATCTTCACCGAATTTTTTGAAACAACGGTATTTGTTCAGTCAATTGAAGACGTGAAGATTGATAAGAAAATCATCTCTTCTTATTTACTACCTTTGAAACGACAAATTTATGTATAAAACCCTCGATAGATGTAAATTAATAGTGAATTATTTTGTTTTTATTTGTTTAATTTACACAATTATCAGTGATTTTGATCACATCTATAATTCCAAACTCATTTTTTGTTTTTCGAATTGATTATCCGACTGCTAATCTCCTGCTCACTTTGAAAAGGTATCAAAGTTATAAATAATAAGGAGTGTTCTAAATGAATACCAAGAAACCTATGTCTCTGACTGGTCGAGTAATCCTCGGTATGGTCGTAGGTATATTAACGGGATTCGCCATTCAATCCCTTTTTGCAGACAACGGATTTGTTAACAACTACATCGTTAACGGACTCTTTGAAGTGGGCGGACAAATCTTTGTCGCCAGTTTAAAAATGCTTGTTGTGCCTCTAGTCTTCGTTTCACTAGTGTGCGGTACAAGTTCTCTTAAAGACTTATCAACTCTTGGCCGTATGGGTGGCAAAACGCTTGCACTTTATATCGGTACTACTGCCGTTGCCATCACTCTAGCATTAACTATCGGTAACCTGTTCCAACCTGGAGCTGGTGCGGATCTTACTGCTGCAAGCTCTTTCAAATCAGCGGATGCCCCTTCTCTGGGCCAAGTAATCATCGACATGTTCCCAACCAACCCTATTCAGGCGATGGCTGAGGGCAAAACGTTACAAGTTATCGTATTTGCAGTGTTGTTTGGTATCGCAATCAGTGCAGCGGGCAAACCCGGTGAACGTATCGCTGCAGTTTTCTCTGATCTAAACGAAGTGATCATGAAGCTAGTTGCGCTACTAATGAACCTTGCTCCTTACGGCGTATTCTTCTTGATGGCGAAACTGTTCTCTGGCCTTGGCTTAGGTGCAATTTGGAACCTAGCAGAATACTTCTTAGTGCTTGCTGGTACCCTGCTGTTGCATGGCTTGGTGACTTACAGTGCGATGCTTAAAGGATTCACAGGGCTTAGTCCGATTACGTTCCTACGTAAGATGGAAGATGCAATCATGTTTGCATTCTCAACAGCATCTTCGAACGCAACAATTCCAGTAACTATGGAAACGGCTAAGAACCGTATGGGCGTAGACAACAAAGTCGCTTCTTTCACAGTACCACTAGGTGCAACTGTGAACATGGACGGCACTGCAATCATGCAAGGTGTTGCGACGGCGTTTATCGCGCAAGCGTACAACATCGACCTTTCAATGGGTGATTACCTAATGGTTATCCTAACGGCGACACTGGCGTCTGTTGGTACTGCAGGTGTCCCTGGTGTTGGTCTTGTTATGCTAGCGATGGTATTGAACCAAGTTGGCCTGCCGCTTGAAGGTATTGCTCTAATCATGGGTGTTGACCGCCTTCTTGATATGATTCGTACCGCTGTAAACATCACAGGTGATAGTGCCGTATCTATCATCGTTGCTAAGTCTGAAGGCGCTCTAGACGAGTCTCGCTTCAACGACCCAGCAGCAGGTGAGAAAGAAGAAGAAGTTAAGCTAGCTCGCCAACAGGCATAGTCTCGCTTATCTTATGCTCTTGTCTTCAAGCTCAGGCGTAATTAATGGCTACGCCTAGCCCATACCAAAGCGCATAAAGAAAAACGCCACTGCAGATGCAGTGGCGTTTTTATTGGGTATCGCTTAAGTCAGTACTACTGAGTTGGGACAGTTATCAATTTAAGGTAATTATCAATAGGGAAAGCTAATCACCGATTGGGAACATCAAGTTCACTCTCAGCCCCCCACCTTCTCTATTCTCAGCAGTTACATGTCCATTCATCACACCCATCGCTTCTTTAACAATCGCAAGGCCCAGACCGTAGCCACCAGACCGTTTGTCTCTTGCTGATTCAATACGAGTAAACGGGTCGAATATACCTGCAATCTTGTTATCAGGAATACCGTCACCGTCATCTTCTACAGATATTACACTGTAACGTCTATCCATTACCTGTTCGTATGTCGTCACGACCACATGAGCGTTCTCACCCGCGTATTTAATGGCATTCCCGACCAAGTTACCAATGACTCGAAGCAGTAGCCTCTCATCAACGTTCACCATTGATATCGGCGTCTCTAGGGAACCAATCAAAGTTTGATTCGGTTTTAAATCGTTTTGCATCTGCGCGATCAACATTGAACAATAGTGCTCAAGGTGCATTAAACTTAACTTGGAGTCATAGCGAGAGGTTTCTAAGCGGCTAAATTCAAGTATCTCACCCACCAGCTTATTCATCTCTTCTGTTTCATTTTCCATTCGTTCTAGCAAACCAATGCTTTTATCATCAACCTTGCTGCGCAGCAGGTGTAGTGCGAGGTTTTGCCTTGCTAATGGTGTTCTTAACTCGTGTGAGACATCACGAATCAAACAACGTTGCTTTTCAGCCAGAGATTTAATCTCAAAGGTCATATAATCAAAATCGTGTGCAAGCTCGTTGAATTCACGCGTGGTGGAGTTCAACTCCGACACCACACTGACCGTGAAGTCACCTTGAGCCAGTCTGCGGCTCGCTTCTCTCAATCTATCCAACGGTTGCTGAAGGCTTTTGGCCATGATAATCGAGAACAGAGACAATACGACCAATGCAATCAATGCTTTAAGCATATAGGAATATGGCGCAAAAGATTTTGCGGGATGAAACTGGTGCGGTAGTTGGATAACCAGTGTTTTACCGTTATCCAGTGGTAGGCCGAAGATCGGCTTACTCACACGATCACTAAGTTGGTGATCTAACGTTCTTAAGTATTTGAGCTTAAATTCAAAATGTGGGTGCATGTGACGATGTGTGATCGGACGATTGTCTTTATCAATGACGAACAGATAATACTGCTGAGCATTACCCCAGTCCGCGAGTTCATCCATGTCCCCTTCTTCGATCAACACATTCGCTTGGTAAGCAAGGTCGAG
The DNA here is from genome assembly GCF_020806305.2 of Vibrio sp. F13. NCBI lineage: Bacteria > Pseudomonadati > Pseudomonadota > Gammaproteobacteria > Vibrionales > Vibrionaceae > Vibrio > Vibrio sp. F13. The sequence goes on from NZ_CP170176.1 coordinate 1,388,977, forward strand.
CATTTCCGCTTTTACCGATTCTGGGACTTTAAGCAGCGCTTTCATCAAGGCTCTTTCAGCGACACCTTGCAGGATCAAAATACTCACCAAAATGACGGTCAGGTAACTGAACAGTTGGAAAGTGAGTCCGTCTTTACGCTTAGCAATAAAATCAGGGTAACGCAGCAGTTTTTTACTCATGCTCCGACCGACTCTAGGTAACTGTAACCTTTACCACGAACGGTTTTTATATGTTGTTTAGACAAACCTGCCTGAACGAGCTTTCTACGTATATTGCTGATATGCATATCTAAATTACGATCGAAGGGACACAATTCTTTCTTGAGTACATGGATTTGCAGATCAGACTTTGAGACGACAATACCGTCATTTTTGACCAAATAATCAAGCAAGTCTTTTTCAGTGCCAGTTAATGGCAAACGAGAGAGTTGTTCACACAAGCCGTGATTAGAGGAAGCTAAAGATTGTCTTTGGCGTTCAAAACCCACTCGGCGCAAGATCACCTTAATACGGGTTAAGAGTTCAGGAACATTGAAAGGTTTAGCGATGTACTGGTCGGCGCCTGCTTGGTAGCCATCGAGCATTGAGGCATCGTCGTTAAGCGCGGTTAGCATAAGAATGGGAGTAGCAAAACGCTGACAAATACGTCTTGCTACTTGAATGCCGCTTAGGTTCGGAAGCATTACATCGAGTAGAACCAAATCGACAGGGTGAGATTGAATAAACTCAAGCGCGGATTCACCGCAATGAACAGTATCAACGTGATACCCCTCATTTTCTAACACTTCACCCAGTAATTCACACAATTGAATATCATCATCAACAACTAAAACGCGAGACATTACACATACCGATAAATAAGAACTGTTTGCATTCTAATTATCGTTATTATTGATTTCAATTATAAAGTGCCCGATTTCCTCTATAGAAGAAAATCTTTTTCAATCGGTACAAATTTTGATGCAGAATCGATAAGATTTTGAGCAGTTAACCCCGGAACACCATACACTTCAACAGGCTTGCCAAAGCGCTCTTTGATTCGCTCTACAAGGATTTCGAAATCACCGTCTCCTGATACCAAAACAATCGTATCAACCGTCTCAGCAAGTTCTATCGCGTCTAACGCAATACCCACATCCCAATCGCCTTTTGCACTGCCATCTCGACGCTGAATAAACGGCTTTAACTTCACATTAAAGCCCACACCACGAAGGATATGATGAAATTGACGCTGCTTTGGATCTTGGCTTGAGATTGCGTAAGCATTAGCTGCAATAACGTTACGCCCTTCCGTGGCAACATACCAAAACTGGTTATAGTCGAAGTTAGAACGGTATTTGTCGCGCGTCGTGTAGTAAACGTTCTGAACGTCGACCAAAATTGCTATGTTTTCCATAAATTCATACCTTTAGATTTTCCGTATACCCTATTCTATTCAATTATAAAATGCGAGTCGCTTTACTCAATAAAAATGAACCTGCCAGCTATCGTTAACGTAAATCTAATATCTTTAGCGTAAAGCTAAGTGTCTTTACGTAATCCTAACTATGCTTATTGTAAATGGATTTGTTTTGAGCGTTTCTTAGGTGGTTCTGATCTTCACCTTCTTCTTTACGTAGCGTTCAAATCGTACTCAGGCTTAGAGTTTTTAAAGGGAGGTTGGCAATGCTGCACCGACAAACACACAATTCGATCGTAAGCATCGACACAACCAAAGCGATGCAAACTTTAAATCAACCATCAAACTCTGGTAGCTGGTTTAGTTTGCTTAAACTACTGACCATCAGCACGGTAATAATCATGAGCTTAACCATCAATTCAGTACTCGCCTACCCCGCTTATTCTCACTCAAAGCCTTTGCCACACCGCAGTGTGATTTATTTCGCTCCAAAGGAAGATTCAATCGTTAAAGAGTTTCTGAATGAAGTGTTGCTCAATAACTGTCAATTGGACGAACGAGATGTCGTCATTATGGTTATTGCTGAGAGTGGTTACACAGTCCCAACTTGGTTAGAAGAAGAGTTTAACTTAGAAGCAGTCACCAGTATTTACGAGATCCCGAAAGGATCACATACCGCTGTTTTGATTGGTAAAGACGGGAAAGAGAAGCACCGATGGAGTGGCAAAACAGATTGGAAACAGATCACCAATATCATTGACGAAATGCCGATGCGCCAACAAGAAATGCAGCGACAAGGCAGCCGCTGCAGTATTTGATTCTTGATGGACTCAGTAGTGGCTTAGAGATCCAATTAGAAGGTCAAACGATCAAGCTTGTTTGTTAAACCAAGCAAGTTTTTCATGGAGCTGAGCCACGCTGCCTACAACAATCAGCGCTGGGCTCTTTGCGACGCTCGCAAGGTCAGCTAAATCACGTAACCCACCTCTAAACACCTTTTGTTCTTGGCGTGTACCGTTTTCGATGATCGCAACTGGCATGTCAGCTCGCATACCATTATCGAGTAGATTCTTCTGAATGTTCGGACTCTCTTTCAAGCCCATGTAAAACACGATGGTATGGTTGTGCTGAGCAAGAGATTGCCAGTCAATATCTTCGCCATCTTTCTTCAAGTGACCTGTAATAAACTGCACGCTTTGTGCATGATCACGGTGCGTCAACGGAATGCCCGCATAAGCCGTTGCTCCGGCAGCAGCTGTGATGCCCGGAATCACTTCAAATCTCACGTCATTCTCAGCTAACGTTTCACACTCTTCACCACCACGACCAAAGATAAACGAGTCACCACCTTTTAGACGCACTACGTGTTTGTTCTCTTGAGCTTTGGTCACTAATAGTTGGTTGATCTGATCTTGCGGTACGCAGTGATGATCGAGCTTTTTGCCCACATACAACATTTCCGCTTCTGGATTAGCCATCGCCAAAATATCTTTTGATACCAAACGGTCATAAACCAACACGTCTGCTTGTTGAATCACTCGTGCCGCTTTTAACGTAAGTAAGTCTGGGTCGCCCGGACCTGCACCTACTAATGAAACAAATCCTGTGTTTCCTGTTTTAACATTCGATGGCGATACTTCTGACATGCTTTGCTCCGAAAGTTAGCTTGTTATATTTCAAGCTTAATTCTGTATGACGATTCATCGTTGTATGAATCACCAATATCCCTACTTCTTAGACTATCAGTTGTTGCCATAAAACTTTACGATTAATTCTAATCAAGATAGAAGTTTATATAACAAAACAATCTATTACGTTGGAAAACCCTGACATTTGCACCATCATCAAGCACACATTGCTCGCCTTAGGTGCACGGTTATCAAAGTAGAGAGTGTTAAGATCAAAAAAGCCCCAAATCAACAGCTTGGGGCTTAACACACATTATTAGTTGCTCATTAACCTAGAACTATCTAATTACTTAGCGCCTAGAGAAGGAGCTGTTTTAGCATGAGTTAAGTATAGAGGAACACACGTCATTAATAGACCACCAACGATGTTACCTAGGATTGTTGGGATAAGGTTGAAGTTCAACCATGTCGCGATACCAAAATCAGCGCCAAGAATCATACCTAGTGGGAATAGGAACATGTTTACCACTGTGTGCTCAAATACGAGTGCGAAGAAGATGAAGATTGGGAACCACATCATTGCTACACGGCCAGATACTGTGCGTGCAGTCATGTTGCCAATCACACCTAGACATACCATAAGGTTACAGAAGATACCGCGTACGAAACACGTGATCCATCCGTCCATACCCATGTTTTCAAAACCTAGGCTACGACCTGTAGAAACAGCAATGAACTTTTGAGCAACAGCGTTTGGTTCTAAAGAGAAGTTACCCGTTAGTGATACTGCAACAAGGAAAGCAACAATCAAAGAACCGATAAGGTTACCAAGACCAACAATACCCCAACAACGTAGGATACGACCCCAAGTAATACCTGGGCGGTTGTCGAATTTCGCTAAAGGTGCAAGGCCGAATACGCCAGTTACTAGGTCATAACCCATTACACTTAGAATGACGAAGCCAACTGGGAACACAAGTGCGCCAACAAGGCCAATACCGGTTTGAACCATTGCTGTAATAGCAACAACAACCGCTAGAGAAAGGATGATACCAGCCATAGTGCTTCGAATCAGAAGATCGCGAGTACTTGTTTTCGTTTTCGCTTCACCCACATCAATCATCGTTTGAACGAATTCAGCTGGTTTGTAATCAGGAGACATAAGGTTGTCCTTAAAAAGTTTAAATTAAAAGTTAAAATTGGATAGGAAAAGGCTCTAGTTGCCGAGTTAAGGCAATATCGAGAACTAGAACCCTTGAACTATCAAATCTTACTCATCCGAAGATTAAGCAGAGATTTCTACAGCGCCTTTGGCAACACGAGCTTTGTACGCTTTCACGTTGAAGTTCTCGTCTTCCATGCACACACCTGTTGCTAGGTTAAAGCGTTGCTTCTTAAGTGGGCTTGCTACCCAAAGCTCTTCTTTGTGCTCAACAATCAAACCACGTGATAGCACGTTAGATTGGAAGTATGGGTCTGTGTTGCTAATCGCGAATACTTCTTCAGCCTCAGTTGGGCGGAAGATAGCCACTTGCTCACCACTAACCAACGCACAAACACCTGTACCTGGGATAATGTCTTCGATCTTACAAACTTTGGTAAATGCCATGGTGTCGTCTCCCAATTAAACAGATTCTACGTGAATGATGTCGCCCTGATGCTTTGAAGTAATGGCTTCAGGGTGTTTCTCAGTGAATGTCGCAGGACGGTGTTGTTCACGACCATCTTCAACAAACACAACGTTTTCATCACGGTCATCAGCATTGATGAAGTGTGCAAAGCGTTTAAGTTGAGCTTCATCGTTGATAGTGTCTGTCCACTCACAAGCAAAGTTATCTACTAGGCCAGCAATGTCAGTTTCAAGTTGGTCATTGATACCAAGCTTGTTGTCTACAATCACTTCACGTAGGTAATCAACACCACCTTCTAGGTTGTCCATCCATACCGAAGTACGTTGTAGTGGCGCAGCCGTGCGGATGTAGAACATCATGAAACGGTCGATGTACTTGATTAGCGTTTCTTGGTCTAGGTCGCTTGCCAGTAAGTCTGCGTGACGAGGTTTCATACCACCGTTACCACATACATACATGTTCCAACCTGCGTCAGTCGCAATAATACCTAAATCTTTACCTTGAGCTTCAGCACACTCACGAGTACAGCCAGACACACCAAACTTCATCTTATGAGGAGTACGGATGCCTTTGTAACGGTTCTCGATCATCACGCCTAGGCCAACTGAATCTTGAACGCCGTAACGACACCAAGTAGAACCTACACATGTTTTCGCCATACGAAGTGCTTTTGCGTAAGCTTGACCCGTTTCGTAACCTGCAGCGATTAACTTCTTCCAGATTGCTGGTAAGTCATCTTTCTGAGCACCAAATAGGCCGATACGTTGTGCACCTGTGATCTTGGTGTACAAGTTGTATTCAGCAGCAACATCAGCAAGAACGCTTAGTGCTTGAGGTGTTACTTCACCACCCGCCATACGAGGGATTACAGAGTAAGTACCGTCTTTTTGCATGTTACCTAGGAAGTTGTCGTTGGTATCGTGCAGCTTCACTAATTCAGGCTTAAGGATGTGTTCACCCCAGCAAGAAGCAAGGATAGAACCTGCTAGAGGCTTACATACTTCACAGCCGTAGCCTTTACCGTATTTCTCTAATAGCTCATCGAACGTTTTGATTTCTTCGATGCGAATTAGGTGGAAAAGCTCTTGGCGAGAGTATGCAAAGTGCTCACACACGTCGTTCTTCACTTCAACACCAGCTTTAGCAAGTTCAGCGTTTAGTACTGAAGTCACTAGTGGAATACAACCACCACAACCAGTACCTGCGCCTGTTACTGCTTTGATATCACCGATTGTGTGGTGACCTTCAGCAACCGCTTGAGCGATCTTGCCTTTAGTCACATCGAAACAAGAACAGATAACAGCAGACTCAGGAAGAGAATCCGCGCCAAGTGTTGGCTTTTCAGCACCAGCATGAGCAGGAAGAATCAATGCATCTGGGTGTTCTGGTAGGTCGATTTCGTTCAGCATAAGCTGTAGAAGATCACCGTAGTCAGACGTGTCACCAACCATTACTGCACCAAGCAGCTTCTTGTTGTCTTCAGAAACGATTAGACGCTTGTAAACTTCTTGTTCTTCGTTTTGGTAAACGTAGCTCTTACAGCCAGGAGTACGACCGTTCGCATCGCCGATAGAGCCTACTTTCACGCCCAAAAGCTTAAGCTTCGCAGACATGTCAGCACCTTCAAATGTGCTTTCGTTACCAACAACGTGGTCAACCGCTACCGTTGCCATTTTGTAACCAGGAGCCACTAGGCCGTAGAACGTTTGGTTCCAAGACGCACACTCACCGATTGCGTAGATGTCTTTGTCTGTCGTTTGACAGTGATCATTAATCTCGATACCGCCACGTGGTGCAATACCCAGCCCCATTTGACGAGCAAGTTTGTCTTGTGGGCGAATACCAGCAGAGAATACGATGAAATCAGTTTCTAGCTCTGTACCGTCTGCAAAGCGCATTACGTTACGAGCTTCAGTGCCTTCAGGAGCAATCTCAAGCGTGTTCTTACTTGTATGTACGTTAACGCCCATACGTTCGATTTTTTGACGAAGTTGGTTACCACCCGCTTGGTCAAGCTGCTCAGCCATTAGCTTTGGAGCAAACTCAACAACGTGCGTGGTTACACCCAGAGCTTTTAGTGCGCCTGCAGCTTCAAGACCAAGCAAACCACCACCAACAACCACACCAGATTTAGAATTCTTAGCGGTTGCTTCGATAGCTTTCAAGTCTTCGATTGTGCGGTAAACGAAACAGTCTTTACCTTCGTTACCTTTGATTGGCGGAACGAATGGGTATGAACCTGTAGCAAGGATTAGCTTGTCGTATTGAATTTCACGACCAGTACTTGAGTAAACTGTTTTCTTTTCACGGTTAACGTTAATAGCACGCTCACCGATCAGCATGTTGATGCCGTGTTTCTCGTAGAAGCCTTCTTTAACTAAAGAAAGTTCGTCCGCAGTATGGTGTGAAAAGTAAGAAGAAAGGTGTACACGATCATAGGCTACGCGAGGCTCTTCACAGAAGACTGTGATGTCCATGTTAGCAACGTCTGTCTTCTCGACTAAATCTTCGATATAGCGATGGCCGACCATCCCGTTACCGATTACGACTAGCTTCATCTTGCTCATAAGAATTCCTGAAGGTTATATATTTCTTAACTGAGCGAATAATGAATTATGAAAGAAAATGAAAATATGATGTAAATCAATTACGAAATCGAACTACCCTAAAGGGGTAGGACAAAAGAGGTAGATCTGCTGATTTATCATACGAAGCAAACGAATAACCGTAGGTTTAATAAGGTTTAGCGGGGTTTTATATACACTTTCGTGCAGTAGATAAGATGTTGTAAAGTTTCACAATAGGTTAGCAGCAACACAAGTAAATGACAATCATTTTCATTTGTGGTCATAATAAGTGTAATAACTCATGAAAGCGTTACAGGATCATGAGCAACTATGTATAAATATGAAGAATTTAATGACGCAAAAGACAGTCGCCCTTTTCCATTCCCCACTCATTCCACTCACAAACGGCGCAATTGGTTAACAGATGCTGTTGGTTGTTTAGCAAATGATAGGTTTACATAAGGAAAAGACCGGCACAAAAGTGATCTGATATAGCTTGTTCCTAGTGGTGCTACTGATTAGAGAGCATACGTGGAAGTTTGAACATAGCATGAGAGTTTAGAATTTCAGATAGCAAAAAGGCCAGCATTTCTGCTGGCCTTTCAACTTTGAATAGTGGAGGCGCCTCCCGGAGTCGAACCGAGGTCCACGGATTTGCAATCCGCTGCATAGCCACTCTGCCAAGGCGCCTTCAATAGTGTTTTAAGAGAACAACTCTTTTGATTAATACCAAGCGAGGTAATAATCGAATAGATGGTGCCCCGGGCCGGACTTGAACCGGCACAACGCGAACGTCGAGGGATTTTAAATCCCTTGTGTCTACCAATTCCACCACCAGGGCACGCAATTCTTTATTGCGATGCCGATTACTGAAAAGTAAAACACCATCTTAATGTCGAAATGAATCAACACTACAAAATTTGGAGCGATACATCGGGTTCGAACCGATGACCTCAACCTTGGCAAGGTTGCGCTCTACCAACTGAGCTAGTATCGCATTTTCATTCTTATTATCTCTTAACTTATCAAACTAAGAGAAAGAATGGAGGCGCCTCCCGGAGTCGAACCGAGGTCCACGGATTTGCAATCCGCTGCATAGCCACTCTGCCAAGGCGCCTTTAATAGTGATTTAAGAGAACAACTCTTTGTTCATCACTCTACTCAAAATGTAGAAGCTAGATAGATGGTGCCCCGGGCCGGACTTGAACCGGCACAGCGCGAACGCCGAGGGATTTTAAATCCCTTGTGTCTACCAATTCCACCACCAGGGCAACGCAATCTTGCGAGGCCGATTACTGAAAAGTAAAAACACCATCTCTCAGCGACCTAAGCCGTGAGAACGAGGTGTACTTTAACGGAAGGAAAAAATTCGTCAACAATAAATTTTATCTTTTAATTCAAGTGATTAATTATCGAACTCAAAAGAATAAATTTAGTGCAGCTTGTACGGTTCTTATACTTGGATTTCTAATTTAAACGGACAAATCACTGACAACCATTGATTCAAATACCAATTGAATGCGGTGATTTTATTGTTTTAAACCAAGCAAATGGCGTTTTCATGTGCTTTTCACATTCAACGATTAGAGTTTGAAGTAACTCTTATTAAGAAGTAAACATGTGAAACCACTAAAACGATATCAATATGAGCGCTATGCCGTTCTTTGTAACCTCGCCTACCCTAGAGTTTTTAAGCAGACTCGCTATGGTTTTGACCCTAATGGACAACGCATCATCAAGAACCAATTTGGTAATACCATGATTAGAGTGTTGTGGAGTAGCGACAAAGATGAAGTGGTTGTGGTAATCAAAGGATCGCACAGTATCTCAGATTGGCTACTAACCTTTGCTCTATGGACAAGAAGCTGTAAGAGAATTGGGCTCAATTATCGTGTGCATGCGGGTTTCTACCATCTAATGTTTCAAGAGAGCCAGCCAAGTCGTAATGAAGATAAGCTTGGCTTAACCGTTATTGAGCGCTTGGAAGCCACGCTCACACCTCTCATCGAACAAGGAAAAAGAGTGTCTATTACTGGCCACTCTTCCGGAGGCGCTATCGGTTGTGTCTTCGCTGATTACTTTGATCAAAAGTACCCAGGCTGTATTAAACGAATAGTGACTTTTGGCCAACCCGCCATTGGTGATTGGAGCTTTCGAAAGCACTATCGCATGAGTAAGAAGACCTACCGAATTTGCTGTGACATCGACATCGTGACCTTCATGCCACCGGTTCCTTTGCTCTATTGGCATGTAGGTAAAGTGCTTTGGCTTTATAACGGACGAATCTATGAGAACACTCCTACATTAATCCGCCTTGGTCGCTCTATCTTTAGTTGGCTGATAAGACCTTTCTCTTACCACTTGATGAGCAAGTATATCCGTAACAAAGATTTCTTTGATAAGCATTGAAATGGGTACGTAGGAAGCTTTTAGCGGGGCCAGAAACGAAAAAACCAGTCACTAGGACTGGTTTTTTCTGAATTATGGAGGCGCCTCCCGGAGTCGAACCGAGGTCCACGGATTTGCAATCCGCTGCATAGCCACTCTGCCAAGGCGCCTTCAATAGTGTTTTAAGAGAACAACTCTTTTGATCAATACCAAGCGAGGTAATAATCAAATAGATGGTGCCCCGGGCCGGACTTGAACCGGCACAACGCGAACGTCGAGGGATTTTAAATCCCTTGTGTCTACCAATTCCACCACCAGGGCACGCAATTCTTTATTGCGATGCCGATTACTGAAAAGTAAAACACCATCTTAATGTCAAAATGAATCAACACTACAAAATTTGGAGCGATACATCGGGTTCGAACCGATGACCTCAACCTTGGCAAGGTTGCGCTCTACCAACTGAGCTAGTATCGCATTTTCATTCTTAATATCTCTTAACTTATCAAGCTAAGAAAAAGAATGGAGGCGCCTCCCGGAGTCGAACCGAGGTCCACGGATTTGCAATCCGCTGCATAGCCACTCTGCCAAGGCGCCTTTTTAATTCAACACTTTAGGGACTTAAGTAAGCCGCACCGCTGTGTTCGGGTGCCTACTTTACGGATTGAGGGGAGATAGTCAAACAAAAAAGTGAATTTAAATTCCGTTTGCTGACATTTAAATCAAATTGCTGCATGTTCAATCTCTTTAATCAAAAAACACACAGTAAAATCGAGTTAAACAAGATGTTCTAGCGCTACCACTTCTTCATAAAACGACCGACAAGACTCGGATGATACGCCCAGCAGTGGTCAAACATAGTCATAAGTTGAGGGTTGCCATACTTAGAAAGACTAACCGCATGGAAACGGTTTTTGTGTTCTTTCAACTTTTCAACCTGAGCAATCATTTCGTCTGATTGTTTCGGCGCAATAAAGTCAGAAAGTACGATTAAATCGGCATTCTTGTATTTATCACCAGTCATTAGGTCAATCGACTTCATGAGAACAGGTTCCAAATCCGTACCGCCGTGGAATGAGTAACTTAAGAAGTCGCTCGCTTCACGTAGGCCATCTTGCCTTGTTAACTCATAGGTAATCTGCTCAGAAGAAAAAAGAATCACATAACAGTCTCTCTCTTCTGCAAGAGCAATTTGCATTAAGGCATAAGCCATTGCTTTAGCAGACTGCTCAGGGAAACCACTCATAGAACCCGAAGCGTCCACACAGACGATAAACGGGCCCTTTTCAATATCGATGTTCTTGCTATCTGGTTTTTGCGCCTTCACTTTGCGTAACGTGCGTGATTTACCTTGCGAGCGATAGCTCAGTAAACGCTTGTCGGCCAAGTGCTTGTAAAAGATAACCTCAAGTTCAGGATAAGCTAAGAACATGGTTTCGTTTGGCAGCATCTTGTTAAGGTCATCACTTTCATGAATCCCGACAATATCATCGACCGCTTCATCGCTTTTCTCTTCAACCACCTGCAATTCTTCTACAGGGGCTTTGTGTAGCGAAGGATCATCTTCCTCACCAGCCATACGGCCTAGCTTTTCAGCGATCTCTTGCAAGCCCTTGTGCTTATTCAAGAACTCAGCATGACGTTTCATGATGGTAAGGTCTGTTTTGCTTAATTTGGCAGAAGCCATGTCCCACAAGCGCCCTACACTGCCTTCATCACCCGACTCAGTCACTTTATCCATGTTTTTCATGGTTTCCATGCGCTGATAAAGATCGGCTAAGACTTTTTCTTTGCTTGTTTCAAGTTCAGTTACTTGAGCTTGTTTAATCGCATCAGAAAGTGATTGGTACCATTGGTCGCAAAAGTAGTGTGGAAACATCGCGTTATAAACACCCTTGTTGTTCTCCATAAGGCGTCGAGCTTGTAGATAAAACGCTGAGTGCCACTCGAGCTTTTTGATAACACTGTCTATCTCATCAAAGAACTGAGGTTCATCCCAGTAAATCACTTCTTGATAAAGGGCGATTTCCTCTTGGAATCGATCAGTTTCACACACCTTGGTGACGCGTTTTTTTACTTTACCGCGCCATTTGACTAAGTGGTTTTTCACTGATGTTTTCACACCTTTGTTCTCTGCAGCCATCATGACTTGAGAACGAGCGATGAGATCATTCATCGCTGTATCAATGATTCCTGAATCAGCCACCATCAAAGCGAGGTTTAAGCCGTCTGCTCCTAACATATGCTCTCCCCTTACTCGAAGTACTGGCTCATAAACTTAATACGCTGAGCAATCTTACTGCTCTTCACTTTGGTGGTTTCAAGATCTTGCGTTACCGCTTGCAAACTTGCTTCCATCGCTTTCGGTAAATCAGGGTCAATATAGTTATGAGGTAACGCATCATGGAATTCAGTGCGAACGCGTTTTAACTTGAATTCCGCTTCGGTTAACTGTTCTAGCGCTCTTTCAGCGCCACTTAACCACTTGTTATACAGTTCTTGATCCAAACCATCTGTGGTAACAACGCTCACCAAGACAGAGCGATTGGCAATGTCTTTAATCACTAATTGGTTCGAGGCATCTAAGTCGAGTTTTAAACGGCATAGGTTTTTATTTTCGTTTACGTAACCGTAAATATCGCCGTGACCTTCTTTAAGAACACGATCAAAATCGTCTTTGGCTACGTATACCCAACGGCTATCGCCTTTCTCTGATTCAGACACCGACATGTTGCTTTGTAGCATAACCAGTTTCACTAGATTGTAAGCACTGCCCACGCTGTACATTTTCGCGTTCTTGATGTCATTCTGGTAAACATCTTTACGCAACAAGCCACTAGTTGACTCCATAGAAAGTGACACCGACAACGTTGATTCAACATCGTCTTGAATCTCTTCTAACTCTTCACGAGACATTTCAATTTGAGCTTTCGACTCTTGTTGATCAAACGCTCGGTTCAATGCAAAGTCTTTCACCACGCTACGAACCACATCACGTGATTCTGGGCTATGCCACAAACAATCTTGCAGAAGCATAATATCCAGCGGGTTCACGCTATCGCGACCACTGAAGAACGCACTCGCTTTCAATAGTTTAACGGCCTTCTTCCAGCGTCTGTCTGATACATACAATTCTGACTCTGAAGCAGAGCCTTGCTTCTTAACCGTCTCTTCAAGCATGGTTTTTAGTTCAAACAACTTATCAAACGAATTGTCTGTCAGTTCCAGCTTATCGAGCTCTTTCTGCCATTGATGGTATTCAATGTCCGTAATCGCCAAACCTTTTGGAATTACCGCTTCTTGAGAAGTACCCGTCGTCAGCATCGATTTGAAGTTTTGTTTGTTTTGAATACGGTTCACGAACACGCGTACCAACATACGGTCATAAAGTGCTTCCAAGCCGCTGTCTTCATCTGGAAGTTCGTTGGATGCCGATACTAGTAGACGCATCGGTACACGTTCAATATCACTGCCGTTTTTGAAAGTCTTTTCGTTAACGACAGTAAGTAGCGTGTTTAGGATTGCAGGGCCGGCTTTCCAGATCTCATCGAGGAAGACGACTTGTGCAGTTGGTAGGTAGCCTTCGGTTAGTCTTACGTAACGACCGTTGTCTTTTAATTCTTGGATACTTAGTGGGCCGAACACTTCCTCGGGAGTAGAGAAACGAGTCATCAAATATTCGAAATAGCTGCTGTTATCAAAAGCCTGAATGAGACGTTTCGCGATAAGGCTTTTTGCGATGCCCGGAGGGCCTAATAGAAACACGCTTTCACCAGCCAAAGCAGCCAGTAAACAAAGCTTAATAGTGTCTTCTCTTTCGTAGACACCATCAGACAGAGCATGCGCTAATTTATTGATTCTTTCAGAGAGTAGCGCCTTGTCAGCATGTGAAGAAATAGAAGGGTTCATGCGTTACTCCGAAAATCTTTGAACAGTTGAGAGTGTAGAATTGTTTTTATACATTTGTTAGCGCTTTGTTACAAGTGCATTTTATTATTGAGTTGCATTTATATCAGATGGTTACGTCGGTAATTTTGGCGCAATCATAGATTCCAATTATGAGAGTAACATCACGAACGGCGTGAAACTAAATCTATTGCTAACCCTAATTTTTCTTTTATTTTCGACACCATAGACGTTATGGTGGTGCACGTCTTCCGTTATACGAAAAATTGGCAAGGAATGTGGCCAGACTGCATGAGTAAAGTTATCCATAAATGGAAAAGTATTTCTCTCATAGAAGAGAACGTGACGCTCCCTACGAACGTCGTGGTAAAACATACAACAATAAACCACCCTGGCGCGGCAGTTATTCTTCCTATCACTTCGTCTGGAACAATCATCCTCATTAACCAATTCCGCCCTTCTCTTAAGAAATGGCTTTTGGAACTACCTGCAGGCACGATGGAAATTGATGAGTCACCTCTTCAATGTGCCCAGCGTGAATTGGAAGAAGAAACCGGTTACAGCGCAACTTCCTTTCAAAGCTTGGGGCAAGTCACCCCTTTGGCTGGCTTCTGTGATGAAATACAGTATCTGTTTGTCGCAAAAGACTTAAGCCTCACTACCCGCTTTGAATGTGATGAAGATGAAGTCATAGAAGTGCTCGAACTAAGCTTAGAAGAACTGCAAGATAAAATACGACACGATCAAATCACCGATACAAAAACTATCGCTTGTTTAAGTAAAGCCCAACTCTGCGGCTACCTATAACACTCTAGGAGAGAAACATGGACTTTCGTTCTGATACCGTAACTAAACCCTCACAAGCTATGCGCGATGTAATGGCAAACGCAGAAGTCGGTGATGATGTATATGGTGATGACCCAACAGTAAACGAGCTTGAGCAGTGGGCAGCCAACGAAACGGGCTTTGAAGCCGCTATGTTCACCTCTTCAGGTACGCAAGCCAACCTACTCGGCCTAATGGCGCACTGTGAGCGTGGTGATGAATATCTATGTGGTCAACAGGCGCACAACTACAAATACGAAGCCGGTGGCGCGGCGGTATTGGGCTCGATTCAACCTCAACCAATCGAGAACAACCCAGACGGCACTTTAGATTTTAAAAGGCTTGCTGCTGCGATTAAGCCAGACGACAGCCACTTTGCTCGTACTAAGCTTCTTAGTTTAGAAAACACGATCAATGGTAAAGTGCTGCCAATGTCTTACCTAGCGGAAGCTCGTGAGTTCGTAAACCAACATGGTTTACAGATGCACTTAGACGGTGCACGCGTATACAATGCGGCAGTCGCGTTAGACGTTCACATTAAAGAGATCGCGCAACACTTCGATTCGATGACGATTTGTTTATCTAAAGGTTTAGGTGCTCCGATTGGCTCTCTGCTACTTGGTAGTAAAGAGTACATCGGTAAAGCACGTCGACTACGTAAAATGGTTGGTGGCGGTATGCGTCAAGCAGGCATTCTTGCTGCAGCAGGTAAAATGGCACTGACTGAGAACGTTGCTCAACTTAAAGCTGACCACGAGAACGCGAAAAACCTAGCGATCGGCCTAAGCAAGTTAGAAGGCTTTTCTGTTAACCCTGATTTCATTCAAACTAACATTGTGTTTGCTAAATTAGATGAATCAGTAGATATCAACCGCATCGCACGAGAGCTAGGTGAACAAGGTATTACTATGTCACCAGGTAATCCTGTTCGCTTTGTTACTCACCGTGATATTAGTACAGAAGACATTGCTCGATTCCTAACGGAATTAGAAAAAGCGCTGTAACTCTCAGCAAAGTTCTCATCTATCGCTATTAATACTTGAGCTTCCCCTAAGGGGAAGCTTTATACTTTTGTTTTCACAGGAGTATATACGTGTACAACAAGTATCTAATCTTACTAACTGCTTCCCTCTCTTTCACACTTCACGCAGACAACTTTGGTGATCCAGAACTCGGTAAACTGAAATCCCCGAGTTGTGTTTTTTGCCATTCAGTTGCTGGCGACAACACGAATAAAAACTCCCCAGACCTTAAAGGGCAAGACCGCCTCTATTTGTTCAATACTATGACAATGTATAAGAACGACCAACGTGAAGGTGCCTACGCTGACATGATGAAGGCTCAATTAAGTCGACTTTCTGAACAAGATTTAAAAGATATTGCTGCCTATTATTCTTCATTATCTAGATAGCGTTCTATTCCATATCGAGAGTTGGCTTTGTTGTGTAATTCAATCGAACTAAACCTAGAACCTACGACCTGTTCAGCTACGCCCACCCCCTCTCGTAGCTCTGTGCCTAAACCTCGTTACAATACAACCAATCATTTATTAATCGAGGCTTTCTGACCTTTTGGATTGATAAAGGGTGGACGCAGAGCAAACAGAATAAGCGCGCGTTTAGGCCATATCGGTTCAATGATTTAGCTATCACGACAGCACTCATGGTGAAACGAGTTTTCTCTATGCCACTGACAGCGCTGCAAGGATTTGTAGTCTCGATATTTTGGTTAGCCCATGTGCCGTTAAGTTGTCCGCATTACACCTACATCATTCGTAGAGCCAAGCAAGTTGAGGCCTCATAAGACTAAAGCTAGAGGAGCAATACGGCACCTAGCCATCGATGCTACTGGCCTTAAGGTTTATGGTGAATGTGAATGGAAAGTCAAAAAACACGGGACGGATGGGAAGCGTAGAGTCTGGCGAAAGCTTCATATTGCAGTCAATACAAACACACATGAGCTCGTTGCCGCCGAGCTAAGTTTATCAACGGTTACAGATAGAGAATTACCCCCGAACTTACTGAAACAAACTCGTTGAAATATCCTTGAAGTACCTGGTGATGGCGCTCACTCTAAGAAAAAGCGATGTATCGAGTTAAACAGTTGCCAGGAGGACAACTAACCTAACCCATCAACCAACTGGACTATGTTTTCATGTAGCCACAAGTAGAAAGGATCTGACTCCCTTTTTTTGTGTTGATAAAGCAAAATCTGCTTGCTATTGAATGATGGGAGCCTCGCATGACTAACTTCAACTAGGTTATGTGTATTATCGATATACAGTTCTGAAGTTGGAAATAGAGCCTCGGTTTGCGCTGCCACAGCTGCGACATTTGAGATTATTTCGGAACGAAAGACTTCGTTATAATTCAATCCTCTTTGCACCAACATGTTTTCCATCATCCCCTCTTTTTCATTCCACTCAGCCAACTGTGCAATTGCAAATCGACATTCTGAAAGATATTCAAATTCTACAATCTTCTTCAGATGAATAGGATGGGATTTATTCGCATACAACTTAAAGTGATCTTCGGCCAAATGTTTATGCAATATGGCCTTGCTGCCTATTGGGACGTCGTAATTAATGCCTAACTGAATGTTATCTTTCGCTAAATTATCAAGCGTATTCTGGTTCCATATGTGGCAAGAAAATGTCACGTTCGGCGCATGCTTGGCAAGGAATAGAAACAAGATATGAGGCAATGACTGTCCTAAAAGCGGATTAATGGCCAAAGAGATATGCCCAGCGTGGCTGTACGCGTCGAACTTCTTTACCGGAGTTAATGTTTTCTCTAGCAGCGCAATTAAGTCAGGGAGTGACTCTGCGATTTGATTACACCTGTAGGTAGGTTTCATTCCTTGTGGAGTCGAAACAAAGAGCTCATCATCAAGCTGCTCTCGAAGTTTCCGTAACTTCCGACTCACAGAAGGCTGAGCAAGAAAAAGTCGCTCCGCAGCATGGGTAACATTTTGCTCTTCTATCAAAACATGTAGAACCTTAAGTAGGTTCAAATCGATCTTGTTTAGCGCAGCTTTCAAAGTACCAACCTCACAGGTATAACATATTTGTCATACCTGTGATTCTATATAGTCATTTCATAAATACCAAACTTTTACTTACCATTACCTCAACTTAATAAAACAGAATATGGTATTTAAAAATGAAAAAAACTCTACTTTCTTTATTAGTGGTCACGTCTTTCTCTACGGTTGCAGGAACGTCCACAACCAGCTTTAACAATGAAGATAAATCAATTGAAGACGTCTTTGCTAACATTGACTCTTCTTCGTGGGCGGTAAACCCAGAAGATCATGGTATGACGGTGCATGAGTACATAAACCAAGAAGGCATTTGGTTTGCTGACAATTTTGCTCGCAACTTTAAGTTAGGCTTAAACAACCTTCATCACTTCAAAGAACTGGCGAACAAAGACACTCGTTGGGTTGTATCACCATCCATTGATCACTTGTACTCAATGGGCGTTATCGATACCTCCAAACCATTTACAGTCGTTGTACCTGAGAACGATGGGAAATTGGTTACACTTCACCTTCAAGATATGAACCACACTCAACCATTTTATAAGGTTGGCGCAGGAACTTACGAGTTCACTCCTGAAATGTTCGATACAAAATATGTGCTGATAGGCTTGCGTTTTGCGACAGATGGAACAAAACAAAACGTTAAACGGATTACAGAAGAGCTTCAGCCGAAAGTGAAAATTATCGGTGGTGGTCAAGATCTTGAAGGATTGCCAAAGCCAAACACTGAGGCTATGGAAGCAGTTCGTACTGCATTAATGCCAGAATACGATAAGTTAAATGACACATACGATACAGTTCAATACCGAGCGCAAGATGTGACTGACTGGGAAAAGACTACTTACACAATTGCTGGAGCGTTCGGCCTATCGACAGCTGACACCGCAATGTATGCACCTTACGCACTAGAGAATGCCAAAGGTGAACAATGTTACCAAGCGACATACGAAGCACCTAAATTAGCTAGTGACCTAGGTTATTACTCAATCACTGTCTACGATTCAAAAGGTTATCTCATGTCGAACGAGAATAACATCGTTTCGACCAATCAAGGACTGACGCAAAACGAAGACGGTACATTCACGGTGGTATTCGGTGGTTTAGACTGTAAAAAACATGCGGATGGTAATAACGTAAACTTTGCTTACACCCCTAAAGACAACTGGTCTTTCTTATTACGTGTCTATCAACCTAACGTTGAATCAATGAAGGTATACACCCTGCCCGAGATTGAAAAGATCTAAGTGCTTAACTATTGCTATGTATCAGAAGTTAACGTAACCAGTATGACTTAAAAAAAAGCGCCTCAGGCGCTTTCATTTTATACATCTCGAACCCAAACATCATTAACATGTTGCTTAAGTAAATCAATCACGCTTTGGTGAATAAAAACCAAACCATAATCTTCTTCTAGTTTGAAGATCAGCCTTTCTTCTAGTGGAATATTCTCAAACTTAGAAAAATCAAACTCGGTATTTTCAGCATCTATCCAATTAAGCTTACCAAACTGCTTTTCTTGATTCGTCAATTTGTAAGTTTGGTGAATGTAAGGCATCCGATAGTCTTCATACACCTTAATTTGATCATCAGATGGCTGGCTTGGGGAGCAATCGACACGAGCATCTAACCATTCCACACCGTGCACAACCAATTGTTCTACTTTTGAAGCGATATCGCCAATAACAAAAAGCTTTGGTGAAAAAGTCATTTCCAGTAATAAGTCTGGTTCGACAGGTACAATTGGCTTTGGAGTTTGTTGAAATGGAAACTCTGTTAAGTTTTGCTTTGATAAAACACTATATTGATTTTTCATTATCGCCTCAATATTTCGGTACTTCTTGATTGCAATCTAGCTTAAACATCCTCAAATCAGAATAACGGTCATCTTTAGCTACTAGATCGTAAATTTCCTCACAAAACACTGTCGCAGTATCAGCGCCTTGCACCCTAAACAAAATACGTTTTTGGAAAGGTATTTGTACTATCTTATCTTTTGACAAATACAACTCCATAACAAGGATTTTGTTTCTCTTAGGAGATTTTCTAGTTCGAGACTTAACATCGTCAATAACATCAATAACATTGTTAAGAGCAAGTAAATATCTATCAGTCAACGAGCCATCACTTAATTTTAGTGTCGCTGGGTAGCACTCTATACCATAAGGGTCAAAGCTCATCACGATCTCAGCAAACTCCTTGGTAACACAAAGATCCCCATTATCGGCTATATTTCCAACTTGCTTAGTCGAACCGTCCAGTGCTTCCCACACTATTGGTGATTTCGAGCTCGTAGGTTCATATTCGGATTTACTATATAGTGGCTCTCTATTATCGATACATGTAAAGCTCGTACTAGAAACTTGAAAGTTTTCACTAATTATTGAGAATTTCATAGCTTACTGTTGTTCTCCTATCGTCTTCAACGAACTGCCTTCATAGCAAAATGCCTTTACCTTTTCTTTAGTCGGTACCGATCTTCTGTAACTAACATCACTCAAATCGTAATGGTTTCGATCACCACCGGAGTTCCTACAAAAATGACATCCGGTGCCTGTATTACTGAGGTGTCTTCCTCGGGCTATCAAGTGAAGTTTATGATTTCCGATTAAGTCTGCAATATCAAGGGATAGTTCATCTAGAGTATCTACGTACTCTTGAGCATTAGTATCGCAATCTACACTTTTTAGTTTTTTTGCAAGCATAGAAGCTACGACTTTATGATACCCAGATAGACTTGTAATCAACGACAAGTCCCCTTCTAATAATTCAGATTTAAACGAATTCGTTTCATTAGCAACATTGGCCTCCAAAGATGAAAGATCTTGCACAATGCTAGTACCCGTTTCTGCCTGATAGTACTCTTCTAAACGTTGATCCGTGTGTCCTGATTTGTGTAGAGGTACCCTATATTGGCATGAAACCTGGTCGATTGTAGGTAAGAAAGTTAAGTTAAACAGGTAGTTTATATCATAACCTTTGTACACGATTTGCTTCTTTCGAACGCTCGATAATTTCTTCGCTACTTCACAAGAAATCAAGTGGTGAGCCGCTACCGAGTATGCTTGAAAGTTTAAAGGGTGTTTATCTCTAACTGAACTAATTTTCTTTGTTTTTAGGCTCGAACGGGACCAACGTCCTTTATCTGTTTGTATACCCATATAGACCTCACATCTTTAATGCTTCTTGACATTGACCTTTCTTTTTACCAGCAATTCTGCAGCAGACCTTACACTTAACTTCTTTTTTGTCTTTTTCCTCATTAGTTTTATCCGCACTCTTCCCTGACTGAGCAGATTTACCAGTGTTGTGCTTAACTTTTGCAGGATAAGCTCGCTCGCCTTTACCCAAAATTCGAGCGAATAACTGGTCAAACTCACCCATCGCTTCTTTTAGTTTATCTGGCACCATTTTATCGATTGTTTTCACTTCGTCGGCTAACTTTAAGAAGTACTCTGCTAGTTCATCAGCTCCCATGCGATTAGCGTAAGAAGCAAGCTCACTCGCCACTTCAATACAAGGTTTTAGAACATCCGATACAATATTGCTCGCCTGCTTGGCGTAATCAACCCATTTTAATGTACGCAAGAACTTTTCTGGATCACCTTTGCCCATCCCCCGAAGTACCGCGAGTAAAGTGTCTTTCGATGTGCCCTTACCACCTTTCAAAGCGACTTTACATGTACCTTTAACTGCACTACCAAACGTTGGAACACAGCCAATCAAAGTCAAAGAGAGTGCCAACCAATTTTCTGGCTTATCTCGCTCTTCTTCACTTAATAGTGTCATGATATTTGCTGAGAGGTCTCGTACATCCGCTGCTTGGTCTACGACGGGGATCATTGTCAGCGCTGTGTTTGCAATGATTTGCTCTACCGATGCATCATCATTAAAGTCACCTAAAATTACCCCCCAGATCCAGCTGGCAGCGCCAGACATTCTCTTCCAAGAATTTTCCCAGAAACCAACCTCACCTCGTTTGGCTTCTTCAATAATTAATTGGGCATTCGCATTTGGGTTGAAATTAGGGTTGGTTTTAGTTGGGATGTTTGGCATGAATTCGCGACTATCTTCACCATAGTCAATGTTAAATTCACCAGGTGCAACCCCACTCACCGAAGCTTTGCCTACATTATCTAATGTACCTTCAAAGGAAGCGCCGGTTTGATCAATCAGTTTATATGTAGCCCCTTGAACAGGTTCTCCATCAGAATAAGAAAGAAACAGGTCTACCGTATACGTCCCTTCTTGCTCTTCTGTCACAGAAACCGAAGGGTTTTGAGCACCGCCTAAACACATGGTGTTGGCTTTATTCATGGTCATTTGATCAGAAAGGCGGCATACACCGACACCTTCGAACTTAACGGTAGGAGAAGCTGATATGAATTCGGCCTCGGCTTCAATAGTGCCTGAGGCTACGCCCTTTTTATCACCACCTGCATCGCCAGTACTGGCGCTGAATTTACTGCCTTTAATAGCAATGCTGTTACCGCCATCCATAGAGACGGTCGTGGTGCCGCCTACTAAATCGGCGGACTTTGCATTGTTACCATAAGGGATAGGAACAACAGGTTTGCCGACTGTTGTTAAACAAACATCAGGGAGTGTTGCGTTCGCTTCTCCTCCTGAGCCTTGATGAACTACGCTGAGTCCATTCGCACAAACTGTTACGCCCATAGTAAATCCAATTAAATTCCAATAGATGTATGATAAAAGAGATCGCAGGCTGCAATCTCTCTAAGTACGTAGTGAAAATGAAGGATGAGACTGTTACTTCGAGTCTATTTTTAAAAACGGACAGAAGATCTCACAATTAAATCTGATGCTACTGATACACATCCAAAAGCTGCTGAAATTTTAGGTCAATAACCAAGTAAGTCGCAGCATACATAACGCCAAAGATGACAGTACTGACGCCAAGAATTAACTTAGGGGAAATAACCCGTTTGAGCGGTTTTTTTAAGTACTTCGCCTTTAAGTTAACTAACGTTACTTTTTCCTGCTCAGCTAAACGCTCGTCTCTAACTAAGCGATAGATAGTATTTCCTATCTCTGAAAGCTTTTCGTTGCCACGCTCTTCTCGACCATACTTGCCTTGGAACCCTAGCTGCAGCAACAAATAGAGGAATTCTATTACGTGTCTATATTTTCGAGGGTCAGCTTTTAAGCGCTCTAAGATGGTGAAGAACTTGTCGCCACCCGATGTTTCGTTATGAAACTCAGACAACAAACTATTTGTACTCCAATGACTGTTCGCCCCCCACTCTTGTCGACATACAGATTCGTCTATCGCAGCACATAAGCAATAGCGTATGACCAATATTGATGCTCGATCCAACTCCATTTCATTGAGCTTTCGCTCACCTTTGCGAATTTCTCGTGCAACTTGTTCTCTAAAAGGGCCAGGGTCGTCCAACCAAGGAATCGAAGACATGCATGAGAGACTGGCGATTAACCAAGTAAACTGATCGACCAAAGGATTAACACCCATACTCTCAACATTTAGGTCTCTTACCGCAATATTTCTAGATAAATCAGGTGCAGGCATCACCTCCATTGGCTTGCCTGGCTCTGGTTGAAATAGTACTACTGTGACATCGTTTTCGGCGTAACTCATAGGCGTACAGCCCAAAGCTGTAGTGACAAGTTCGCGAAGTCACCTGCAATATGGACAGCGATGGCAGCTGTGTTATTCAATGCATTCCATTCGTCACTCGCTTTATCGAGCTCAAAATAGGTATAACCTGCATGATAAGGCAACGCTCGAGGTACCACTGGCATTGGTTTCATTTCAATGCCCGGCAATTGTAAGTTAATTAGATCGCGAATATTGTCGATCGAACCAATCTTAGTTTGGCTCACAAATTGTGTATGTAAAATATCAAGCGGTACGTCTGCTTTAACAGCAAGAATAAACGTCGTAGATTCGACAATTTTACTGTCTGGAATTGCTGCTGTTCGAATTCCGTAGCTTTGCTCTCTCAATGTTAGAGGTATTGCGCGTTGCTCTGACATCACACTGAGTGTCATTTTCGCGCTATCAAGTGTCCGAGATAAACAATCAGTAAGTTGGCTGTGGTTATATTTGGTGAACTCTTGTGGTCTGCGAGATGCAGAACACAATGTGGATAATTCACCCTCAGCTTGTAATAGGATTCGGTAAAACGACTCTGGGTGAACACCCTCTACGCTTGCAAAATGCCAGAACAACGGTTCGTAGCGATTTAAGGCTTGTAACAACATAAAGTCAGCAACAGACGATACGCCCTGTTGGTCAACCACCCCCAAACGCTGAACTATAGATTCTGCTCTATGTTTGAGCATTGACGCGAATTCAGTCGCGAACTTGCTTAAAACGGTAGAAGCATGAATATCAATACACGTCGGGATATAGTTCTCATCCAAAATGATGCTTCCGTCGGGCTTCACTTCGGAAATTTTTAAAATGGGTATCGATGTATAAGAACTCTTATCTTCGTGGTCGTACATTAAGAAGAAGTTAAGTTTACCCACCACAATACTTGCCATATCTTCTGATTCATAACATGCATCGACGGCTTCTTGGGTCTCCATGTTATAACGAGCACCGTCACCATTACCTCCAAAGAGTTCCGAACGCTCTGATGGTAGTGGGCAACATAAGTACACCACTTTATCCGCAATAGATGGGTCAACATCTCTTACTTCTGGAAGTTCAGCAAGAAGCGGTAAATCAAATGGCGTGCGGTCTTGTAATATACCTTCTGCTCGTGTGATTCCGATTTTTCCTAATGCCAATAGCTCAGTATTAATCTCAATTTTTTTTACTCCCCAATGTAATGGAGAGCTATTAGAGCTAAGCATGTTAGATAACTTACTTTGAGATCGGTCTAGTTGTTGGAAATGTTGAGGCTTCATGAACATACCATCTTGCCAAACAACTGGATTATATAAAGACATTCGTCAGTTCCTTAAAAATACGTCTGTTCAATACCACGAGTATTGTTCGAAGATAATTCGCTACCCTCAAGTTTTAGTCTGAGGAAGTACTCACTTTTTTCTTCGATCACTTCGACCTTCCGCCAAGATGAGCCATTGATATCGCGGAATGCGACAGAAAAACCCAATGCTCTAGTTGTTGGGTCTAACTCTAGAATCTCGTGCAACTTGTCTCCTGGTTGCAGCTGATATTCGTACCGTTTAATGTATTCATCCCCCAAGGAGGCCTTATCATTTTCGAACAAAGCGAAGAAATCCAAACTACGAAATAAAACAGGTGAAGTGAGTTCATGAACTCTCAGAATGACCGGCGAAGATTGTCCCTGCTCTCGTACATTGAGAAGTTCTGACGCTTCTATCACGAGTTCAATTGAAGATGTTTCTGGTGTAATTCCAGATGATTCTTTAAATTGCTCCCACATAGAGCAACCTGATAATAGAAACAAGGTAATGGGGATTATAAGTTTACGCATGATCAGCTTTTGCAACCTTACTGTATCTGTCTTTCATCAACGCTTTAAATGTCGACTCATTGAATTGTCGAGTATTCTGCTCATAATGTTCGCTGTACTTTTGCCATAGCTTTGACTTACTAAGGAAGCGCGTTTCCTGGCTTAAAGTGTTTGCAAACTGCTGAGGATCATTCACTTTTAGTTGCTCCAATACCAAATCGTTAATTGCCTTCGCATATAAGGTATCGTGCTCGCTAAGTTCATCCAGTATCTGTTCAATTAGCTCATTTGGAGCCAATAGATTTTGACTATTTAGCGTTAACATCAATGTAGTTAGGCTAAGATCATTGTGAGCAAAGGAGCTTTCGTCAGTAAGCTCTTCAACACTCTGTAAATCTTTGTACAAATTATCGATACACAATCGCAAACAAGCGCCCATTTGTTTAAAAAATAAAGCGTCATGTTTCGTGTCAGACTCTAAATCAACACCCAGTCCTTCAAAGAATGCATGTGTTACATTTTCATGTTCGTAAGAAGTTTCACTCAATGCGGTATTACTCTGAGTTCTACTCTCACTTTCAACAGGCTGCTCTTGTGGTTCGGTATGAGGGACAAACTCTTGTGTCACCTCTTCCCACTTGTGGCTTTGTATATTTGCGAAATTAGGGATAATAGTAACAGGCGGTACTTTTGTCGGTTTACGCTTGGGAACATCTGAACTGCCGGTAAGCGTATCTGACTTAAAATCGGTACCTTCAATGTTTGTTGGTTTTAAACGGTTCGGTATCTTAGTTTGATCATCAGCGATGTCTTGAGCATTCAGGTTCGCCTGCTGTTCTTCTTCCATCCCCATCCAATCTTCAGGAATCAGACTAGGGAGGTCGAACTCAGAATGGATGCTTAAACTGTCATCAACAACTTGCCTTTGTGGTTCTATCGATGACTTCATAAGATTTTTTTCGTTACTTTCGTCTCGGACCAAATAATCATCATCTCTCTGCATTGAGAATTTTAAGTGCTCGACGGGATCATGAGTATCTACTCCATCAGGTTTCGTTTCCATGAAGAGATCTTCAAGCGCGCCTGCCTCAGTCTCTTCTTCAACAACGGACTCTTCCAAGTTCATTAAAGGGTCTGTAGAGTCTCTTTCTGGCGCTATTTCAGAAGCTATGTCGTATGAAGTCGTTACCAACTCAAGAGAAATACTCACTTCATATTGACCTAAAGACACTCTATCACCGTCACACAATGAGACAGGTTGATTCTTCAGGATTTTATTCCCATTAACCAACGTTCCATTGGTGCTGATATCGCTAATGTAATAGGTATCTCCATATATGCTTAAAAGGCAATGTGTACCTGATATAAAACGATTATGATCAGTCAATGAAACTGTACATCCAGCTTCACGACCGATAGAACCACCTTCTTCAGGCATTTCTATGCTCTTAGATCCAACGTATTCTTCTGGGCACTTTGAGATCACCAAAACCAATTGATTTATACGCATGAATAGCCTTTAAAACAGAAGAGAAACACTAAACTCGACACCACCTAGACCTTCGTTATAAAAAGGTAAGATGTATGAAGCTTGCGGGATTATTTGTAAATGAGCGTCTGGGTTACTTCCTAACTTGATCACACTACCAAAAGTCACAACAGCGCCAGCTTCAAATTGATCGATATCTTCAAGTTGTTCGCCGTCACGAAAGCCTTGGTCGTCAACTTTCCAACGGTTTGAGTATTGCGAGTAACCTAAAGACAAGCCTGCACCTATATAAGGTGTGAACACCGACCAGCTACCTAAAGCATACTGAGGCACAATACGAAATTCGTAATTGGTTACCTCGTTATAAACGCCATTCTTTGGAGCTTCGATGTCGTCTTCAGCCAAATAATTAAAACCTAGCCACCAACGCCATCGGTTGTTACTTTCATCAATTGGACGTGTATGGACGAACCCGTAACGCAGAGCATCTACTTGTCCACTCGGCCCTTCATCATATTCTATAGTGTCTATGCTCAGCATATTTACTGAACCACCATATCTTTCACCCTTCGCGATTGCGATGGACGAAAAAAGGCACATTGTGGATATTAGACCGATTTTACTTAGGTTTCGCATGCTTCCCTCTGAGTTCATCCATATATTAACTAGATGCGCAAGATAGCAAGTATTATGTCTTTTACAATAAGGAGACTCTCTCACCCTCTAATTACGACATTATAACTAGCAAAAAAAGCGATATATCTACAAGAAAATGCATTACGAATAATTACAAATAAAATTCATTTATAAAATCAAAACTATCAATAATTGAAAAATCAAACGACCAACAACCATCCAAAGAAAGAAGGTTGTTCAATACAAGAAAATTAGCATTTACAAAATTCAAAAAACCTAACATGCCACTTTTTTATCTTTAACCTATAGCATAATCATTTACAGCATTTTTCTAATTTAGTGTTAGTTAATATTTATGCAATCATTGACAATGAGTAATTATTAATCAATAAAGCACCACACGTAGGAATAGTTAGATTCATATTATTTCTCCCCAAAAAGACCATAAATGTGACTTTTATCACTGAAATTTTATAAAGCCTAGTCGTAAATTGTTACATTTTTTGATCTTTTTGTGAATAACGTCACATAGTGCTGAAATTAAGAACTTTTCAAATCTTTTAACATTCAAGGATTCTGTTTGACTATAGAATCCTTGAAAAATATAAATAAAAAACAAGCGAGGCTAAATTTATTAGTTATCGCTAAATTTCGATTTCGTTATATATACAGTTGGATATCAAGATTATGTTCTCCTCAGATTTCACAAGACGGCCTATTGACGAAGAAAAGCCTAGCGGAACTAACCCAAACGCATTAGATGATTTTACAGAGATAAAACGTCAAATTAATAACCTTAATAAGGTGACAGGGAGAGTCTCTTGGAAAAAGGTTCAGTCTCTTTCAAAAACGATACTTTCGAAAAACAGCAAAGATTTCCGTTGTAGTTGCTACTTTACTGTCGCAGCAACACATAATGATGGCTTAAAAGGTTTAGCTGAAGGACTCAGTTCTATTCTGGACTTATGCGTCGTTTATTGGTTTACCGCATATCCAGAAGTTACAAAATCAAACGCAAGGATTGGGGCGATAGACTGGATGGTTGAACACACAGAAAAACGAATAAAGTCGATTAAAACAAACCCCGACGACGTACTGCTGATCGAAACTTGCCATCGCTTATGTATGAGAATTGAAGAAGAACTAAGACTACATTACGGTATAAAAGCACCTTCATTAGGTGGGGTACGTCGAATCTTAAAGCAATGGGTTGATGAACATAAAGAGACCGAAGCAAACCTGCGCGAAGCAGAGAATCAACGAAAGTACCGAGCTCCAGAAGAAAATAAACAACCAACACCAGTGGCTCAACCATCAACCATTAAAATTGATGTGTCAAATAAGCAATCTGCAACAACATCGAAAGTCGACGATAAAACACCCTCTAATTATTTAGTCGTCTACCTGTTAGCCGGATTTCTTGCTTTAGCATTGTCCTCTCACTTCTTTTATAAGCAATACCAACTAAAAGATCTGACTAAACAAATCATCACATCTGATATCTCACAACTTAATGAAATAGCACATTCATTAAGATATGAATATGCTCCTATTTCTCAAGATGTTAGACCTAATGTCGTAAACCAATTAGACACACTAATGAAAGGTTGGGTTGCCGATCCAATCAAAGTGTATCAGATCGATATTTTAGACCGATTGACGCTTGATTTGACCAAGCTGTATCCGGACTCGTCTTCTATTCTACGATTACGCCAAGAGTTCACCAATGAACAAGAAAAGTTAAACACAGATTACGCCCAACTTCACCGACGCTTTTCTAACGCCAGGACTGTATTTGCGAATGTAATTAGGGGAAGTGAAAGTAAAAAGACAGCACGAGCTTATGAGTACAGTAACTCTCTTTTTCCATTGATTGGCCGCATTGAATATGCAGAAAAAGAACAACAACAAAAAGAACTACAGAAATCTCTTCGGATACTGAACGTCTATTTACACAAAATAAAAACCTTAGAATCAGATCTGTCAGCAAATAAACCGTAAAACTCATAAAACCGTCTTAAGACTCGGTATTACAACAAACTCAAAACAACGAAATAGGCTTATGTTAAAACACAAACTAATGAGGAACCCTGTTGTTATATCAACGGCCATTTTCCTCTTTCTTGCTGCTACGATCGCTGCAATCTATATCCTTTGGCTAGATATAACAGACAAGTTTTACCTATGGATTGCTTTAGGTGCTATAACAATTTTCTATTCGTTGTTTCAGGTAACGTTGTGGCTAAAAAAGAAAAACAACACTAAAGCCCTAAAGCTGGAAACAGAAGAAGAAGCATTAGCCATGGTCATCCGTCCGCTTCTTTCTGGTTCCAATAAAAAGCCAATCTATTTAATGATTGGCAATAAATACGCGGGTCGAACTCAGTTTCTACTTAACTCCAGTGCAATCAAGCCAATGGATCAGACTCGTACTGCAAAGAATGATTTTTTCGAATGGTATGAGTCAGACTCCGCCGTGTATATCAAACCGGATCAACGCCTATTGTTTCAAGAAGTATCAAGTAACGATAGCGCTCTGTGGAACACATTTGTAGATGAGGTCATTAAACACAAGCCTAGAAAGCCATTTTCTGGTTGCTTGTTTTTTATCGATTTTGAATTTCTAATTGTCTCTGAAACCGAACAAATCGATTACACGTTAACCGCGCTTAACCATCGATTAGAATCAGTAAGTGAAAAAACATCTTCAGCGATCCCTTTATATTTAATGATGTCTAAGCTCGACAAGCTAGAAGGATTTAAGGAATACATACACTTTAGTTCTTTAAAGACCTCGGTTGAATTTCTATCAATTCCATTAAAGGAAGCTAAAGGTGTATTTGTTGAGTACTACCATGATAGCTTCCGTAATTTAGTAAAAGTAATGGAGAGCAATGCGTTAGATTCGTCGTCTCACTCTAATGACGTTAACGAGAAGCAAGCCATATTAGCATTCCCTAAACAATTCGAATTGTGTCAGTCTGAAATTGCTTCTGTGATAGAACGACTTTCAGAACTCAATACTGGGTCTTATTCTCTTGATATCCGTGAAGTGTTTTTTATATCGAATATCCAAGGTGGTAGAAAATACAACCTATTAGCTAAGAGTTGCAGCAACTACTTTAACTTGCCGATCATTGCGTCGGAACATACTCAGTTAACAGAAACGCCCTATTTTACGCGTTTCTTAATGGACTCTCAGATCCTGCCTGAATCTGATTTCGCAGGTGAAAACAAGACTTACCTTAGGATGATCCAGAGGCAGAGCCGTCTAGCCGTTGCAGCTTCCATTATTTTACTAGGTAGTGGTGCTTACCTGTTTTCAACGACTTTAGATGACAACCTGAGAGTGATTAGTCAGCTTATTGGTATAGATGATTCACAATCGTCTTACCCAAAAGGCAATTCTTTTGAAAGTTCTCTTTCAAGTGCGATCCAAACTGTACAACCATCTTATCAAGCATGGCTTAGTGGCTCACAAGCGCTAGATAATGAACTTGTGAATATGAATGTAAGTCGTCTCGATGAAAGTACGAAAATCGCTTATAACGCCCTCATAATGCAAATTAGAAACCACTTAATGCCAGTAATTGAGCAAGGTTATCGTTTGCAACTAACACAAAATCAAGACAACGTTAATAATGCACTGCCTTTACTAAAAGGTTACTTAATGTTGAATGATCCTACAAAACGCGAGATAAAATTTCTACGTCAGCAAACGATGTCAACGCTCCAAAAACTCAGTGATCAACCAGACACGATCACGACAGTGATGAAATATTTGGACGCATATTTCCGCACTGATTTTGAACCTGTATCGATCAACATGAATATGGTGCGTGCGACAAGACGTTCTCTACTCTCTAGTTCAAATGTAGATCTTGTGTACGCCAGCTTGTTACAACAAGCAGGTGACATTGATTTAGGCACTTTGAATTTACAGCGAGCAGTCGGTTTCGACTTTAATAATGTCTTCAACGACAACTTGGATCCTCAACGATTAGAAATCGATAAAGTTTACACATCTACAGGCTTCAGTACGTTTTACCGCCCTCGCGTCGATTTAATGTCGCAACAAGTCATCACCGACAACTGGGTATTGGGTTTGTCAAACCACGTAATCCCAACAGACAAAGAACAAGAGACATTCAAGAAGCAAGTAAGAAAAAAATATACGGATGACTACATCAGTTATTGGCGAAATGCTTTAAGCGAACTAAAAGTAAAGCGTTATAACAATATAGGGGAGATTACTAACGCCATTGATCTGATCTCTGGCCCATCTTCTCCGATGACAACGGTTCTAAAACAAGTTTATACAAACACGCAGTTTTCACCGATCGGTCAACAAGGAGCATTAATGGCTCAAGTTAACCCTAAACTTACGGGTGCCGTAAAAGCAGCACCAGAACTCGTTGAAGAAGTTGTAAAGCCTGACTACTTATTAATGAAAAGAGTTGAACAAGCTTTCCACATCTTGAATCAATTGCAAATTAACGAAACCCCAAACTCCCCTACACCATGGGATGAAACGATAACTGCACTGAGCAGAGTTCGTACGTATATGAAAGATATAGCAGACGCACCGGACCCTCAAATGGCAGCGTTGTCTGCAGCACAACACCGGATGAGTAGTACGGATGCCGATCCTCTGATTCGTTTAAAACAAATTGCACAAAAATCTCCTGAGCCAGTAAGAAGTTGGCTTTTAGACGTAGTTAACCAGAGCTGGTCCGTGATGATTTCTGAATCATCAAAAGGAATACAGACTCTTTGGTATAGTGAGATCTATTCTAAGTTCAAAGAGTTAGGTTTAGGAAGGTACCCTTTTGATCTAAGTGCAACAGAAGAAATTTCGATCGAAGACTTTGAGCTGCTTTTCGCATCGGGAGGCTTGCTTGATGCATTTATCGATAAAAATTTCGCTCCTTTTTATGACACAAACCTATGGACGCCAAAACAAGTAGAAGGTGAAATTATGCCTCTCTCACCAGAACTGCTTGTTCAGTTACGAAATTACAATGTCATCAGAGATACACTAATCAACAAGAGTACAAACCGTTTGTACCTTCCATTTAGTGCGAAGGTACTTGATCTTGATTCTAGTGCGATCAGAGCAAGCTTAAAAATAGCGGACTCAAATATCAACTATTACCATGGTCCCAGCAGAATTCGCGAACTTGAGTGGCCTCCTCAAAATGGAGATTTCAATATCAGTATAACAATTCAAGATGTAACAGACGAAGGTAAACAACATGTACTAAGCAAGAATGGTCAATGGGCTATCTATCGGTTATTTGGTGACTCAACGTTAACAAATACCCATAACGGTAGCTTCGTGAGTGATATAAAAGTATCAGGCAGAGATCTGAGCTTGCGAATCACTCCTTTGACTCAGAAAAACCCGTTTACGTTAGCGGAGCTGTATAACTTCACTCTACCCGAAGCTATATAGTAAAAATACAAATACAAATACAAATACAAATACAATAATAATTCAGAAAAGGCAGAACACATGATGTCCAACATTAGTTTACAAGGCTTAGACAAACTAGATCGTAAAATTCTTTCGAATCTACTCTCCAATGGGCGAGAATCGATTGCTAATCTTTCTCGCAACATCGGCTTGTCGCGAACAGCGGTCGCTGAACGCATCAACAGGCTTGAAAAGACCGGTATTATCAAAGGGTATACGGCACAAATAAGAGTAGAAAATGACGGGAGAAAAGCGGCCAGTTATTTGCTAATTTCTTGTGAAAAAGGTAAGAAAAATGATGTAAGTAATGCATTAAAAGAACTACCTGAAGTCAGACTTACAAGCATTGTTGGGGGGACCTACGACATTATTTCTTTGATTGAAGCTCCTGATCTGCAATCAATACACCATTTATGTAATGAGATAGAGTCTTTCAATGGCATTCGCTCTCTCAATACAACAGTAGTGCTACACCAGCCAATCAGTCGTTAAAAATAAAGCCGCTCTTATGAGCGGCTTTTTTAAATGCCTCCAATTACTCTAATCTTCGCATCTTTCGTACCTGCTTGACCCAACCAAAAAGTTTGCCCCAAACTCGTCCCATCACCTTGACCGAGTTGGTTCTTTGGAACTGAGTCTAAATCAACGGTTAGCTTTAAATCCCAAGACATGGGGTCACGAAGAATAAAACGCATCAACCCCACTAAAGTTTTATGGAAATCTCCTCCATAGGAGAACTTTCGGAACGTCTCGAAATCAATGTTATCAATACAAAGATTAAACTTACCGTTTAGATCTGGGATGCTCTTACCTAAATGTAAATTTGAACCCAAAATACAATTCGTTCTATTTAATTGATTCCTTTGGCATTCGGCAATTTTTACTCTTCGAAAGACCCACTCTTCGATTCGAACACTTGGTAATGAAAAATAGTGCGCAACAATGCCAGAAATAAGTTTCGGAGAGCGTGTCCTGGTAGATAGCTGATTGACGTAAGACAAAATCTTTGCACGATCAAGCCCGATCGTATCGGACTCTTGAATAACATTAGACAACCCTGCTAGGTGCAGCATACGCCCAGAAAAGTCATCTGTTGCATCGCTTTGATACTGAACATGATAACGGTACTTTTTCCAAACACGATAGATTAAACTGGTATATCTATTATGAAAGAAATCAAAGAAGTCTCTAACTGGATTATCATCATCATCTCTACCTACTAATTTTTCTGTATAGTTCGCGGGCAAAGGTGAACTTGAACCGTGTAATCCTAAGAAGTTAGTTTCAATTCTCGAATAGTGCTCACCAGATCTTTCCATATGACTGATGAATTCCATATCACTTTTGGGGAAACAGAGGTTTGGTGAGACACTAAACGCAATTCTCTCTTGATAAAAATATTTGTTTTCACCAACCGCTACAAAATCACTGCCCGGTAATAGTTGGTAGTGCTTCTCTAACAACAAAACTGCTTGAAAAAAGCTAAATTCGTTTATTTTTTCTGATAATTCATCAATCATAAGATTGTTTGCTGTCCGGTTAAACTTGCCCATTGGTAGCTTTCGCCACTGCGTTCATCGTAGACTTCTAACTCTGTAAATGAGTTAACACTTGAATATAAGCGTATGAACTCATTCAATACATTTGCCATCAAAAACATGTCCCCTTCATTGACAAAAAAACTAGAGTTCATCTTAAGCTTAAATTGATTACCACGAACGGATACCCCTCTAAACACTCTATCGATAGGTTTCATTTCTGATGAGATAATGCCGTCAAGCCTGTGCAACGAAGCCCTATGAGCCTGCCTATCCACTCTAGAATGGAAGTCATATGTAGACAGTAAAACCTTGAGTACATCAATATTAGAGAGCGATAGATAATTCAATGACATATTAGCAATCAGTTGCCATTGGAGTTCGCCATTCACTTGCGGGCTAACAGATTGCGTAGGTTTAGTAATATTACTAAACGTGGCGTAAGTTGGAGATTTATGTGTGGTATATATGATGTCTCCTACAGACAATCTTTCAGACAAATCTGCATTACTGCACAATAACTTCATCAAAACCGTTTCGGTTCCTAGGTCTGCAATATCCCCATTGTGGGTATGAAAAGATATATAACGCTCAAGCCCTCTTCCACTCACTCGCTCTGAAACTTTTGACTTGTAGAAATCACGTTTATCTCTTTGATTTATTTGGTGTTCAAAGGACTCAAATTCAATAAGAGATTTTCGTCGCCTTTCATTTTTGCTCCAACTTTCTACTTGGTTTATTGAATAAACTTCGTAGTGATCCTGGTTGTCACTCTGTGGCCGAACTTTATACTCATTTCGGCGATGTTCAAGCCGAATTGGATCACCATCTTTTTCGAATAGGTTCACAGCTGGCGTGCAATGTAACCTTAAGTGCTTATCTTTCAGGACAACTTCGGCAGGTAATGCTCTCTTAAAATGGAATTTAAGGTTCACGGTACTTCTTTGTGGTATCCCTTTTAGCCAATCGAGACCCGTAATATCAAAAAACATAAATTTGTCTGGTAAAGAAAAATATTCTTGCAACAAACGATAACCTGCAAATGAATTGTCGCTATATGGCAGTATCGCTTCGTCGTCTTGGTACCCAACCGGTTTAACAAATTCAGGTCCAAGTTTACGTTTATACCCACCGCCCACGTCTAACTCGACGTAGTCTAAGTATCTAAATATCCATAAGAAAAGAATTCTAGTTATATGGATCTCACCATGTAAATGAAACCTTAATTTATCTAACCCGATACGAGATAACTCTAGCCCATGTTCAGTCGCAAGTGTCACATCAACAGATGAGCTTGTTCGACTGTTGCTTTGGTCAATGCTTGTGATTTTTAAGGGGAAAAGCTCTACGTCATAGCAGGTTCTGAATAAACATTGCGTACCTTCCACTTGTTCACTAGCCATCTCAGCCCTGCGCTTTACCACTGTTTTTTCAGTGACACTTCCGGAGTGTGGCGTTAGTTCGCTAATGCATAACGAAGGAATCGAGCGCATGTAATGTGGCCACAACAGCGTCATTAACGACTGAGTGAGCTCTGGGAGTTCATCATCAATCTTTTCTCTAATACGGCCAGTAAGAAACGCAAAACCTTCAAGAAGACGTTCTACATCAGGATCGAATGTTCCTTCAGACAAAAAGTTGGTCAGTTTTGGATTGTACTTGGCAAATTCGCTGCCGGATTCTCGTAGATATGTGAGTTCATCTTGAAAGTATTTACTGTTACTCAATGGGCACCTACTAAACGTTAAATTGGCCGTCAGTTCCCATATAGACATCGATAGACATCGGAACTTTTCCACCGTTGTGTAAGACTTCTCCGCATATGCCAAAGCCTAATTGAAGAGGGTTGTTGTGATTTTCTCGGTAATGTACTTCAACACTTCGTAGCCGAGGTTCGAAGCTTTCTATTGTGGAAGTGATGTTCTTTTGGATGTGACGAACTAAATTGGTGTTGTTCGATAGAACATCATTGAAATCAGGTAAGCCATATTCCCGATCGATCATTGAATTACCCGCATGAGTATTAAGCAAATCAGCAAGGTGCAGATGAATGGATTCAATTAAATGCCTATGTGAAACCACTTTTTCATAACAATTTTTCGGCTCACCAAGTTCAATTCGTTCTAATAATCGGTAACCTTTTTCCATATAACACTCTAAGAAAAAAAGCAGCCAGTAAACCTGGCCGCTTATTTATTTCCAAACTTATTATTGGTCTAGCTTACCAACCAAAGATAAGTCAAAGCTCGCGCCCATGTACTTGAAGTGAGGACGAACAGACATCGATACTTTATACCAACCTGGGTCACCCTCAACGTCAGACACTTCGACTTTAGCCGCTCGTAACGGTCGACGACCACGAACTTCTGCTGGCGGGTTCTCTTGGTCAGATACGTATTGACGGATCCATTTATTTAGCTCAACTTCCAAATCGGTACGCTCTTTCCAAGAACCAATTTGCTCACGTTGAAGTACTTTAATGTAATGAGCTAAGCGGTTAATAATGAACATGTAAGGTAGCTGAGTACCCAACTTGTAGTTCATCTCAGCTTGCTTGCCTTCAGGTGTATTCGCAAACACTTTTGGTTTTTGAACTGAGTTTGCCGAGAAGAACGCTGCGTTATCAGAACCTTTACGCATTGTTAAAGCCATAAAGCCTTCTTCTGCAAGTTCATACTCACGGCGGTCAGAAACCAGAATTTCGGTTGGGATCTTAGTTTCGATCTGACCCATCGCTTCAAAGTTATAAACCGGTAAATCGGTTACCGCACCACCACTTTGCGGGCCAATAATGTTTGGACACCAGCGATATTTTGCAAACGACTCACTGATCTTTGAAGCCATAGCATAAGCTGAGTTACCCCAAAGGTAATTGTCATGGCTGTCCGTAACCATTTCATCGTAGTCAAACGCCTTAATTGGGTTGTCTTCAACTGAGTATGGCGTACGCAGCATAAAACGTGATGTACACAGCCCAACATAACGTGCGTCTTCGTGCTCACGGAATCCGCGCCACTTAGTATACTGAGGACCTTCAAATACCGACTTTAAGTCTTTTAAGTTTGGTAATTCTTCATAAGAATCTAAACCAAAGAATTGAGAAGATGCAGAAGTAATAAATGGTGCATGAGACATAGCACCTACATTACCCATATATTCCATTAGTTTAATATCAGGCGAAGACGCAGACAGTTGGTAATCACAAATAACGGCACCTACAGGCTTACCACCAAATTGACCGTATTCACGAGTATAAATCTGCTTATATAAACCTGATTTCACTACTTCAGGAGCATCTTCAAAATCATCCAGAACTTCGTCTTTCTTAGCCGAAATAAGTTCGATTTGAATGTTTTCACGGAAGTCCGTGTGATCAACAAGATATTTAAGACCACGCCATGTTGATTCAATCGCTTGAACTTCTTCGTTGTGAAGAATTGCATCAACCTGTTTAGACAACTTTTGATCAATCTCAGAGATCATCAAATCAACTAAAGACTGGTCTACTTTTTCTACTGTTGAGCTGCTTAATAACTCACCAATGAATGCTTCAACGCCACGCTTTGCAACGTCAAAACCCTCATCACTAGGTTTAATGCGAGTCTCATTTAAAATGCTATCCAGAAGAGAGCCTGACTCAACTAGAGCTGCTTCTTGTTCTGGTGCTTGTGCTTCTGCCGACATGATCTTCCTTACTCTGCTTTTTCGCCTTGGTCTGCACCAATGCTTAGTTCATCCAAAAGTTTCTTTCTTGCTTCTTCATCTTGAAGAACTGCTGCAATCTTCTTACGGAAAGCAGGTACATTCCCTAGAGGGCCTTTCAATGCAACCAAGGCTTCACGAAGTTCTAGTAAACCATTCAGCTCAGGAACGCTCTTCGCAATCGACTCTGGAGTAAAGTCCTTCATATTTTTGAATGTAATATCAACGCCAATTTGCGCACCTTCTTCATCAGAAAGACGGTTTTCAACATTTGCTTTGATATTCGGTGCGTAACCTTCTAATACTTCGTTAAAGTTATCTTTATCGATATTAATCGGATTACGCTCTTCGATTGGAGTTTCATCTGCACGAGCAGTGAAGTCACCGACAACCATCATACTTAGGGGCAGTTCAACATCATCAGACGCATCGCCTGTTGCTGGAACATAACGTATATTAATTCGCTCTTTCGGAGCCACCGAGCCATCACGTGACATAATTAGTCCTTTCTAGTTTATTGCTGGTCATAAATTGTTTCCCATTCGCTATATCTCACAGGTAAAAAATCCTTAGTTCGATATAGTTCCTTTAGAGTTTTTTGAATTAGATTTTCTAAAGAAAAAAACAAATGGGGTTCCCAAATTGATAGATTTAGTTCCTTAGCCACCGCCCAACTTTGTTCCAAGTAAGGCAAGCACAAAGGGTATAAACCAACACTTTGGTAGGCTTTCACTAACTTTAAGTGCAACATGAATTGTCCACGACCGGAGTTATCCAACTCGAGTTTGTTTGACAGTTCAGCCACATATTTACCCAAGTCACCTAGGGCAATATCCTCCATCTCAGATAGATCATCTTCAGCTACAACAATAGTTTGAATTATTGACGACTTACCCGAAGGACAAGCGTTACCTGTAGACAACCAAGTAATCGTTGCTTCATCCGCAAATGGAATAGAATTTTTGAAAGAGAGGTTCTCAATTCCCTCAAAAGAATCGACAAATCTCTTTGTTTCTTGCTTTACAGCCAACGCAGCTTCGTCATACCCAAGATTGTCTAACATTGAATAAACGAAATAATGCCCAGTCAGCCAAAATGGCGCATCAGTAAGTGTTCGCTCTAAACGCTTGATCGTATCGATATCACTTTCTTGATTTGCTTTATCTCGATATTCCGCCTGCTGGTCTGATGACACAGCGAGGCTAAGAGGCGTTAGATTGTCTTTGTGATCAGGTAAACCATCAACGTCGGCCCATGTCAGGTGACGGTAAATCCGATATCCTAAAGGTTCAGTCGGATTTGAATGCACCATGATCTCAGACACTTTTTTTAACGTACGCTTTGATGCAGCCGGAGATGAAAAATCTGTGTCAACGTCTACAGTGCTGTGCTCTCGAGGTTTACTTCGTTTCTGATTAGGCGTGGTGTGCGTCTTCGGACTGTCAGCTTCGTGGCTTTGTGGAACGATCGCTTTCTCGGACAGTGCAACAACATCAATGAGCGGTTCGGAATCAGCCAAACTGTGTTCAACCAACGTTTCTTCATTTAAAGATGCGTTCTGCATTAGTTGATTCAAATGACTTTTTAATTCGAAAAAGTCTACATCAGAGTCTTGAAATATCTCGTCAAACTGACGCTGGATACCTTCAGTTAGTGTGATACATCGAGATAGAACTTCCCAGTCAAGGGATTCTGCAGACAATTTAGTCGCGACGAGTTTGAATTGATGATTGAGCCACTCAACAGCCCCATCTCTACCTCTTTTACGTTTAGGGTATAACTCATGACCAAAACGACTGATTGAGTCATTGAGCAAAGATAATCCTTCCTCAAGCCCTATCTCGCCTTTGTCCTCTACCAAAGAACGGATCAGATAACAAAGCGCTTTAAGATCCTTACTATGCTGACTTAGCACTTCAATCGAATGGACTTTTACTATATGCCAGTCAACAGTCTCACCAAATAATGAACCAAATTTTTTCACTTCGGCTTCCATCATTTCATAGCAAAACTCGTACCTAGCATCCTCACCAGTTGGTGAGTGTTCAGATATTGGTGCTAATAGCGTTTCAGTATCGATCAGACTCAAGTTAACCTCTGCTTTCAGAATTGTAATTTCTAATTGCTCG
This sequence comes from Vibrio sp. F13, assembly GCF_020806305.2. NCBI lineage: Bacteria > Pseudomonadati > Pseudomonadota > Gammaproteobacteria > Vibrionales > Vibrionaceae > Vibrio > Vibrio sp. F13. Next base: position 1,428,760 of record NZ_CP170176.1, read on the forward strand.
CTCGATTGCTATAGCACCTCGCGCTGGTTTAGATAGTTGATGACTTTTGTCTATAGAATCACTTGCCATACTATTAAGAATTTCCGTTATTTCGCTGAATTTCTTAGGGGCATTAGTCTCTAGATCAGCTAACGAGTCGTGAAGTTTCTGTCGGCCAAATACTGATTGTTCAGTTACAGTACTGAACAAGATAAATTCGCTTCTTGCTACTTTTAGAGCTCTTACTTTAGCTTTCAATTTTGGCGTGTTACCAAAAAATGATTGCGCAGCTTCTGCCTCAAGAATTGCTTTGGTGTAATAATGCTGCTTTGCATTTTTCTCTATCGAGGCATCTATTCCGCTGAGCACTTTTCGCGGTAATACATGACTATAAAAGTAGGCTCTTGACTGGTTTACTTTCCAAGCAGTTTCAATATCACTGTCTGCAACATCTGATTTCCCATCTAAGATGAGTTCGACTAAACGCTGTTCTTGATTCCCACCAAAGGCGGCAATATTTTGTGAATTGATGGTCGCCTTATTCAGACTTGCCATCGTTTCCGTCAGCGCTTTATCTGCATAAGGAAATAGAGAGCCGTCACTGTTCAGTTTTTCTCGCAAAACAACGAGATCATGCCGGATCGACATCAGAGTTTTAGGAAGTAGATCGACCGCCCCTTCATATTCATTCAAGTCCGATTCATAGTTTTTATACAACTTAGCTAATTTGCTCTGTTGGACTTCATAAGCTTCTCGGTAAGGAGCTGTCGAGACGACATCTTTTTCCATATCTTGTAACGCGAATTCAATATCCCATGGAGACTGCGCTAAAAAAGACGCGGTTTGTGCAGGTTTAATCGTGCTCACAAGGCTACTCGAACTGTTGGTCGATTTAACAATCGATTTCCATTCAGGCTGACCTTGGTTATATAAATATGTACCAGTGATAATCACGACACACAGAACCAAACTCGCTTCTAAGTATCGAAGCCGACCACTTTGAATTCTGTCAATAGTTCGATGTTTGGTTAGAACGAGATCAGCATTCCGTAAACTACTAAATAAGGGAGCACTTACATCAGCACCAAATTTTTGGGTATTGATCTTGGCTAGTTGCTGCGCAAACGAAGTCGCTGTATACCTGTGCTGTCGAGGGTTGTTGACAACATCTTTAATTAACTTCCATACATGGTTAGGGATTAAACCTGGTCGTTTTTTTGCTTGTAATTGAGTTGTCCAAGCATCGCCAAATGCAGCTCCAAGAAATAGATGCCCAGTTAATAACGCCAATGAATAGACGTCATCTTGAGGTTGAGCCACGCCAGACTTTATAAACGCAGGAGACGCATAGCTCATGCTTGCTTCAGCGTAAGTATTAGATTCACCAACATAACGAGCAGCACCAAAGTCGATCAACTTTACATAATCGGACTCTGTAACAATAATGTTTGAAGGTTTAATATCTAAATGGCAGACACCTCTCGTGTGCATAAACTCAAGCGCACCAGACAATTGATATATCAGCCACGCAATATGGTCATGCCTAAAACCTTTAGGAGTATGACGAGCCATTTTTTCAGCCAAAGATTCGCCCTGAATCCACTGATACATAAAGTATGGTCGATCGAACTCTTTGCCTATTTTAATGAAATCAGCAACACTCGGATGTTGAGACATCTCAAGACGACTGGCTTCATTAATGATTAATTCATTCGCAAGTTCAGATGAACCTTCATTTAGAACCTTACAGCAAACCTGTTTTTCAGGGTTCCCTTTCTTGGCCAGGTGATAAACAGTCGTTTTGCCATTTTTTGAAGGTAATGTATCTAACACGTCAAATTGGGAGAAAATCACATACTCTAGCTTGGGCTTATTTTTATTAGCCATATTCTGAGCTTGCTGATTTTTCTTTTCGATTGCTTTCACAACCAACTTATCTAGATAACCTTTGGCTGTCCCTTGCTTTTCTGGCACGCTAAACTCTTTATCAAACGAAATAAATTAATGCTAGATAATAATTACTGTCCAATACCCTTTTCAATAGCAGTATTTAAAACCATCGGTAAGACTATTAATTCAGTTATTATTACTAAACAACCGAACATTACGACAAACGCTTTAACTAACTATTTTTGGCTAAAAATTAGGGTACTTATCCACGTAAATAACGAACTAAACATACATTGTTAACTGAGTCACATTTTTAGTTCATTCTAATAAAAACGAATTGTTCGTTTATCTGAGTAATGTTCAGAAATAATATTGATTATCTCTATAATTGGAATAGGTGTTTGGGAAGTGGATTCACCAAATAGGAATTAGGAATAGTTCGATATCAAGTGAGTATGGTAAAGCACTGAAATACTGCTCACTTATCATAAAACCATCAAGCCCCGCTCCTAAGCTTGAGTTCGTCATTGGAATGTACAACGCTATACTTAATTACGATGATAAAAATACACATCAGTTTCATCAAGGTGTTACAAATTTAGAGATAGAGCGGTGCAGCAACTAAAGCGGCTTGATGAATAAGGTGGATCTAAATAAACGCTAAGACTAACTTTGTCTACTGAATCGCCTTTCAGATAATTGTCGTGTGATAATGATTATAATATAAGCGTTTCGTATCACGGCTATGCAGTCAGGTCTGTTTCATACAAGTGAGTTGGAGCAACGCCCTTTCTCCTTTAACATCAAACATTAACAGGGTTACAGGGCTATTATGCGTTACCTCTTGGATAGTGCAGGCCATTAATGCCAATGCAGAACAACTACCCAATGTACCCCATAAATCATTAATTAAAGTGGGCTGCTGTGGGTTATCAAAACATTCGGCGCGTGCACCTAACGCGAACCCATAATCTTCAGTATGAGACCTCAGATTAGTCATATCAGAGAATACAGGCCCAAAACTCTTGATATTGCGACTCGCATTCCTGACGAGCTTCATCATTGTTCTACGAGTTGTGTTTGCGGCTTCTAAGTCAAAGTAACCTAATTGCGCCAAGGGCTTAAGTTTTAACGTTTTAACCAAATTGTTTCGACACAAAATGACTCCAGCCCCGCCCTCACTCGGTATTATGCCCCATGGATTAGTTGAACTCATGACATCTCCAGCTTCGATTAAGTCACTGAGATCATCAACAAGTGAATCTACTGAGATACTCATTATTGCATCGAATTGGTTCAACTTAGCCAATGATGTGGTCAAGTATGATGGTCCACTTTGTTGAACCACTTCATAACGTGATATTGAATCACAATGCTTACATTCACTTAACCACTGACTCATCTCCACAGCAGAAATAGAGCCCGGTACATTGACGAGTAACGGAATAGGCTTTAATGATGTAGGTAACTGCTTTAAAAGAGAGTCGATCAAGCTCTCAATAAGCACCGAACACTTGTCAAACAATGATGTACTGGAAATGTATTCAATACTAGCGTAGGTGAATCTTTCTATCCCATCACCGGCCACTTGCTGATCGAACCTTCCCAAATCCGCTTTGGCAACTGTTGTGGCAATATCAAGATTCATGCCCGTTGGTGTCATGGCTTCCATACCAATAACGAATCGTGCTGAATTGTTATTCATTATCCGACAACTCCTGTTTTTTATGGATCTTCGTTGACACTAAAAGATGCTCCTCGCCTTGACATGGAAAGGCAGCGCTGTAACTGATTGAAAGTATGCGAGCCTCTGTATCAATGAAAACCGTAGAAATAGGCATATCTACTTGATAGTTGGCATTTTTAAATTGAGCTTCTGCTACATACATCTCTTTGGGGAAACGGAAAGAGAGTGCATCATTATGGCAAAATCCACTCATCATCAATCGTTCACCGCCAGATATGAAGCCTTTGCATTGTTGGTCTAGTGGCGCACTCTGATAAAAACGCTGGTCAAAGTCTACGGGATAAAGAGGTTTCCTATTCTCTAGCCAATCGTCATCAAAAGTGCCAGCATATTGCTGACGAGCCCCGAAAAATGGGGCTAACGGGCCAAATCCAGCAACCCGTGTATTCTTGGGTATCGCACTCCAATCTTCCGTAGGATAAAAAACCGAAGGAACCTTCTGTTTCAATAGTTCCCCTTTAGTATCAGCAATACCTCCGCCGAGCCGGTTTCTTAAATCGCCTCCGATAGCACAGGAGAAGTCCATCTCTTTTTCCACAAATGGGAGTGGTTTACTTAGCGTTACGCTACCTCCGTGCTCAATCCATTGCCTATCACCAAGTACCGATATGGTTTTGTCGATATGGCCATCAATCAAAAGCCGACACTCATGGTACGTAACTGCCTTTTTTGCATAGCTTCGTGCCTTACCGAAAATCAGCACATCAGTATTGGCTTTGACTATGGCAAATTCATGGTCTACTTTCATGGCGGAGAGCCCCGCTTCACCCAAATAAATCGGATCGTCGTAAATCTCTGACTCTTCTTGCTCCGTCCAAACTGAATCTACGAGTTTCCAAGAGCGTTTTCCAACAACAACCCACACCTCATCGCCATTCTGATCTCGTTGGAATCTGCCTTTAATAGAAAGGTCAGGATGATTCTCAATATCCCACAACTGCATTATTATTCCTTAAATTGAACCTTTCTGAGGCTGCTGAATTCTGAGTTAATCGTGTGATATTCCAGTTTTGTTGATGAGCAGGCATAGTAAAATCCCAAGGAATGTATGATCGAGTGTGAAGACAAACCTGTCGCCAAATCCAAACCCTAAATACGGTACTAACCTGAGTATCGAACATGGCTTGTATACTGGTTTCTAAGGTCAAAGGTTGCCCCATTCGACTTGGTGATACTTGTATGTAAGCACCACTTTCAACCCACTCTGTTAACTTTATGAGTATTTCATCCCATTCAATGTCGAGGCCAAAATTTTCTGGTGTCACTGGCATACGTTGTCCATAGACAATATAGAGCGCCTGAACCCATTGCTCGCCATCGAACTCATCAAGGCTTAACATCAATTCAACTATTTCAGGAACGTGCTCATTCAGGCCATGTAAAACAAACTCAATTGGCGCCAGCGCACCGCTCGTATCAAACTTGGAAAACTCTTTGAGTTCTAAAAGTTTGGCAAAAGTGACCACTTCGGGATCAGATACACTATCGATTGAGGTACCAAATTCCTTACGAAACCATGTCCCTCTATCCTCTTTCGCAAGTAATCGCTCAAACAAGTTCTGACTGCTATTTGAGTTTTCAGCTAACCAGTCAACGCTTTCTGCATCGTTTTGTAACGATAAAAACAAATGTGTTTTATGCTCAGAAAACCGCTTGTCTTTAAGCCAACGTTTTAGCAGACCAACTGTGACAGTTTGGCGTAACTGTAAGCACTCCAAGAAAAGCAGGGGCAGTTTACAACCACCTTCAACCATTTCGATTACCACAGAGTCGATACCTGATAATGATGACTGAACAACTAGCAATTTTGCGGTTTGGTAATCCAAATCATCAAGTATCGATAAACCACAAAGTAGGTTTTCTTGCTCTTGTCCAATCTCAGAATTCAACATGAGCCAAGCATAAATGGTTGGTTCGCTCTGCTTTAATTGATGAATCAATCCCGGAGCCAATCGATAGAAAGACAAATAAACATTTTTTAGGTCTTCAATCTGACGCTCAGCCAGCGCTAAATACTCCAGTTTAACGCTTGGGTATCCCCTTTTATGTACTTGTAAGCGTTGCTTTAACAAGAAACCGAATGTCTCCGAAGCCAGTGACAGCTTTTCATTACACATATCCAGCCATTTGATAGGAAGCTCGTTCAATAAAGTGAGCGTAATTTCCGCATTAGCGATGGCCAGTTCCACATCTTCATTAGTAATCGGCTGGTTTAGTTGATCTATACCTATTTTTTGACGCATCCGGGAATCCAATCTAGTAACACGATCAATTGATCGCAATGGTGCCGCCTTGAATTTTTTGAGCCTTCTCAGCTTGAGAAGTCACATATTTGGCTTTGGTGGTAATTCGGCCATCACGGCCGCTGTAACGAGTCTCTGTTTCGCCACTTCTCACAATTAACTCTTGTTCCGTTTCAATAACCATTTTCTTTGCTCTCAGTACAAACTCATCCGAATCATCAAGAATAGAGAAAAAGATATCTGTGACTAAGGGAAGGTTAAAGTCGTTATTTAGAAACTCGATACGACATGAAAGGTTGTTATCAACAGCAAGTTGCAACTCGGCTAATTTAAACCCTCGCCCCAACCTCGCATTAATTGGCTGCAGCAACGGGTTTCCTTCGAAATCGACGCGAACACCACTCTTAGTTTCGTTAATCGATACAATTGTTCCAAAACGCGAAAAGCAAGCCGTTGATTCGGCTTGCTGTTCCGTGATGGTTTGTATAATTGGGGTTTGTTTTTCCATCATTAATTGATCGCTACGTTTCCACCTTTGATTACAACTTTATCGCTTCCTTCGATAGTTATTGAGGAACCTGACAACTTGATTGAGCCGTCACTATTCATCACTAATGAAGACCCACCCGTTTTCAGTACTATCTTGTCACCGCTTATGATCTGGGTCGCACCATCGGCTTTGTATGAAGTATTTCCTTTAACAGAAACCGTTAAGTTGCCACCAACCGTTTGGTTATCATCAGCTCCAATGTCAGAACTTTTTGAAGCACCTACCGTTAAGTTGCTATTTTCGCCCACATCCAAGTCATCATTCTTACCAATCTTGGTAATTTGATTGTCTCCAATTTCTAGATCAGAGTTATTCTTAACATATTGAGTCTCATTGGCATTGTAAGTAACGGATACATCTTGCTCTACAGTTTCAGTAAACGTGCTGTTAACTTGGGTAGTCTTGTGTCCGTCGATGGTCTCTTTGTGATCACCATGAACATCATTTGTTTGATGGCGTGCAACCTTTAAGAACTCATCTTGACCTATATCGCGATAGCGGTTATTCAAAACCTTAGTCGACATGTCCTTTTGCGCATGGATGTAAACTTCTTCTTGGTTCGCTTCGTCTTCAAAGCTCAACTCGTTATAGCCTGTCCCTTTATGCGTTTGAGTTCGGAAAGTTGTACGCGTTTTGTTCTCTGGTAACGAATACGGAGGATAATGAAGCCCGTTATAAACTGCGCCTGTAACCAAGGGCCTGTCAGGGTCACCTTCTAGGAAGGTCACTACCACCTCATGGCCGATACGAGGTAAGTATACCGCCCCCCAAGTTGGTGCCGCCATTGATTGGCTAACTCGAATCCAACAACTCGAATGCTCGTCGCTCTCGCCATAACGATCCCAATGAAACTGAACTTTGATTCGCCCAAGCTTATCGGTATAGATCTCTTCACCTGCAGGCCCTACGACAACCGCTGTTTGTGTACCTTCAACCAAAGGAGCTTCAAGTTTTGGAGCTCTAAACTCAACATGTCTAGGAATACACGCAAACTGATTGTGATATGTAGTTGGCAGACCATTAGTTTCGTCTTCATGCACCTGAGGGTCATGACCACTATGCATCACCGACAGCATGAGGTAATCGCGGTTGATTGCCGAACGTGGATGCTCACTGATACTAAAACTGTATCCAGACGCCAGTCTCATGACATTACTGGTCGCCTCTACTTGCTGATTATCTACAACGTGCTCTGACATCCATTCATTTGATCTTACTTGCCCCATTGCTGGGTCAACGTAACGTCCTGGAAAATCGAATAATTTCAAATCTAAATCGAGTTCGCCGGAGCTGCTCATTTCCTGAGGGATCTTCGGAAACTCATAGTTATAATCAGTGTAAGTAACGTGGCCAGTTTTTACTCTATTCACGAGTTCAAGGTCAGAGATATGCTCGCGGTCTGCAACACCACCACCATCCGCATGATAAACAATAGGGCCTAGATAAGATCCGTTAAGTGGTGAGCTCAATAACTCAGTTATTGCATCATTACTGTCGACAATAACCATTGTGTGGTTAGCTTCTGTATGCTCGAAGTAGTACCACATACCATGCTCTGCCAAAATTCGTTGAACAAACTCTAGGTCTGTCTCTCGATATTGGAGCACGTATTCTTTTGAAGGATAGACACCTGACAGTTCTAATCGATAATCAGTTACTGACGCATCATCTAAAACTTCAGAGATGATCGCCGACGCTGATTTTTGTTGAAAAATGCGGCAGTCTTGTCTTTGGCTCAAAAACCAAGCTTGCGGAACAAGAGTCAGTTGGTAACGGGAGAATCTCCTACCCGATCCAAGGTAACGAACTTCATTAACTACGCCGTGAAAGCATCTCGCTGAACTGACACCTTGACCATATAGAGTCAAGCTACCTGGTTTACGGATGAGTGCATCAAATGAGATATCAGGATCAAGTGAAAGTAATGATAGGCTGATTTGAAAAGGCTTTGAAAGCTCTTCGATTACCTGAAAGCTCTCCACACGAAAATCATGCTCAGAGCCTTGCAGTTCAAACTTAAATTCTACGTCATTCACCATATCTTTTACCTGATACTAATAATAGAAATAGGGCCAACAGCAGTTGTTGACCCTTTGTTTTTCACGAAAAGCGATTAAGCTTCGCGTGGAGCACGCCAGTCATCGTTACCAGCAGTACCACAGTTTTCGTGAGTTACTTCGATTGCGCGGTAAGTCAGCTTAAGTACTTCTTCAGTTACACGATCTGAAGTTGCAGCGTCTTGACAGTGATTCATACGAGTTTGAATATCTACAAGTAGTGCATCAATTAACTTGATTGAGTAGTAGTGCTCTTGCTTACCTTGTACTGAAGTACGGTAAAAACGGATTACACACTCAGGAAGCTTTTCGCCAGACACTAATGCGTTGAATAACAGAGGTGAACAACGGTCTTGTACTTTAGTTACTACTACAGGGCGGTGAACACGTTGACCTGTTGGTTGGCCACTTTGTGGGTCACGTGGAACTGTTAGTACGTGATCAAGTTCTTGAACTAGGAACTCATCAACGTGAGCTTCTTGCCAAGTGTTACCTACAGAATCTGCAGAGTAAGTATCTTTAGTAATGTGACCTTGAGTTTCACCATTGATAGACATATATGCTGGAGTTGGCATCGATATTTCCTTTTTAAAATTTATAATTCATTAATTCACCAAATCGCTTATCACCGCGACTGATTAAGCTAATACAAACATCATGCCAACTTTATAAAACCAATAAATACAGATAGTTACAATAAATTATCCGTTATAAATATTATATTTAACAACAATTTGTTGTTTAGAAAAACGATTTATTGAACGTGGATACTAATAAATTGAATTTAAAAAACAAAGGCAAAATAACTATCTCGAAGATTAGAAATAAAGTCAAAAAAACTAGCAATTAAATCATAACGCCTAGACTATTTATTATTTTGAACGGGATTTTAAATATTAGTCAGATAAAAAGCCAAAACAAACAATAAAAGTAACCAATAAACAATAGTAAATTCATCACCGAATAAAAAACCAGTTATCAATTTTAGTATAATTGCTGCATCCCATATACATAACTAATAGAACTAAAATGATAAATATAAACCTTTCCTCTTTAATACAACGTCTGCACCCTATTGTAAAAGTCGCTTTAGAGGACGCCGCTGCATTAGCCGTATCGGAAAAAGCCAATGAAGTGCAAATTGAACACTATCTATTAAGCTTATTAGAAAGGCCACATAGTGATTTTGATATCTTATTAAGTCATTTCGATTGCTCAGAGACCATTTTAAGGCAATCCATTCGTTCGACTTTAGATACCAACACAACAGGCAACGGCAGCAAGCCCGTTTTTTCTTCGCTTTTAATCGAATGGCTTCAAGAAAGTTGGTTGGTCTCATCTTTAGATCTATCCGAAACTCAGATTCGCTCTGGCGCCCTACTTCTTACACTCGTGAGTAACCCACTACGCTATGGTCAGCACGGCTACGCTTCAATCTTAGACGGTGTAAACCCAGATACCTTAAAGCGTAACTTTTCTGAACTCACAACAAACTCACTAGAATCTTTAGCAACGACATCAGAAAAAACCGATGCACGTGAAGATGGTTCGGCATTAAGTAAATTCACCACCGACTTTACCGGCAAAGCAAGAAAGGGCGAGATCGACCCAGTATTCTGCCGTGATCAGGAAATCCGACAAATAATCGACATATTGGCGCGACGCAGAAAAAATAACCCAATCGCCGTAGGTGAGCCGGGAGTTGGTAAAACAGCGGTGGTAGAGGGTCTTGCATTAAAAATTACCGAAGGAGATGTGCCAGACTGCCTCAAAGGTGTTGAACTATACGGCCTAGACATGGGCTTACTTCAAGCAGGAGCGAGTGTAAAAGGTGAGTTTGAAAAACGCCTTAACGCAGTACTAGATGAAGTGAAGAATTCACCGACTCCAATCATTTTATTTATAGATGAAGCTCACACGCTAGTTGGTGGAGGCAATCAAGCTGGAGGCAGTGATGCTGCCAACCTACTTAAACCCGCTCTAGCACGTGGTGAAGTAAAAACAATTGCTGCCACCACATGGTCTGAATACAAGAAATATTTCGAAAAAGATCCAGCTCTGGCGCGCCGTTTCCAACTAGTAAAACTCGATGAGCCATCAGCTAGTCAAGCCGCATTGATCATCCGAGGCTTAAGACCAGCCTATGAAAAATCACATAACGTGTACGTACGTGACGACGCAATCACTGCCGCAGCAAACTTAGCTGATCGTTACATCACTGGACGCCAACTGCCAGATAAAGCAATCGACGTGTTAGATACGGCTTGTGCTCGCGTCAATATTAGCCTTAATGCAACACCGGCACCTGTCGAAACATTGCATCAAGAAATTGCGGCTGCGAACCGCGAACTCGAAGCTCTTGAGCGTGACCAACTGCAGCAAACCGGTGACAAACACAGCGCCGCTTTAATTCCTGATCTAAAAGAGAAGATTGAAAAGGCCACCGAAGAACAAGCTACCCTTCAAGTTCAATGGAAGAAAGAACAATCTCTTATTCAAGAAATCATTGAACTGCGTAGCCATCTTTATAGCCTTACTACTCCTTCGACTGAAGAAGACAGCGCTCCTATAGCTGACAATACGGTTCAAGATGATGACGCACTAACAAGTGACAAACCAAATTGTCATGAATATTCTGAAGAGCAGACTCGCGAAGCTATTCAATCTTGTAACGAACGTTTAGATAACGTGCGCGGTACCAATCCACTCGTTCACTATGAAGTGGGTCCCGACGAAATTAGTCATGTAATTTCTGATTGGACAGGCATCCCTATTGGTAAGATGCTTCAAGATGAGTCGCAAGCAACCTTAAACTTGAAACAAAACCTAATCCAAAACATTAAAGGCCAAGAATTTGCCATTGATGCGCTTGCTGAAGGTATTCAAACCGCAAAAGCGGGATTAGGTAACCCAGATGCACCAACGGGTGTTTTCTTATTGGTTGGCCCAAGTGGTGTAGGTAAAACAGAAACCGCTCGCGCTATCGCTGATCAGATGTTTGGTGGTGAACGCTTCATGACAACCATCAACATGTCTGAGTTCCAAGAGAAACACACGGTTTCTCGTCTTATTGGTTCTCCTCCTGGCTATGTTGGTTTTGGTGAAGGCGGTATGCTGACCGAAGCAGTTCGTCAGCGCCCTTACTCTGTTGTTCTTTTAGATGAAGTTGAAAAAGCAGATCCAGAAGTACTCAACCTGTTCTACCAAGTGTTCGACAAAGGCACGCTAAATGATGGCGAAGGTCGTACCATCGACTTCAAAAATACACTCATCATCATGACAAGTAACCTTGCGACTCATGAGATTGAGTCTTTAGTTCACCAAGCGAAAGACATTGATGCCAATATCGTCGCTGAAGCCATTCGCCCAACGTTGAATCAACACTTCAAGCCAGCCTTGTTGGCTCGTATGTCCGTGTTGCCATTCCTTCCACTTTCAGACGCAGCAATGACTGATATCATCCATCATAAACTTAAGAAAGTGTCTGAGCGCCTGCAAAGCCACCACAAACTGGCACTTTGCTATGGTGATAACTTAGTGGAATTCGTATTAGGCAACTGCCGCCTTGCAGAGACGGGAGCTCGAAATATTGATGCCGTTATTAACCGTCAACTATTGCCGCAGCTTTCGACTCAACTACTGGTGAATGACAAGGATGATTCACATACTCAAATTGACGTTTCTGTGGACGAGCAAGGAACTCTAACCTATGCGTTCAGCTAACCATAGTGAGCTTAGTAATGCCCTACTTGCGATCAGCCAATCTCTGGCTGATCGCAGCCAGTTAGCTCAAACTTTGGATGCCGTTCTCACAGCAGCAAGGCAAATGACTTTCGCGAAACATGGCATCATTTACGTGCTTGACCAAACCGGTCAAGCCTTGATTCCGAGCACTGCACACCACCATGAAAAAGTCATTGCCTCACATCCTTGGGAACCACTGCAGTTAGACACAGTAAGTGAAGCCGACCCATTCAACTTCGCCGTACGTAACGGCGAAGTTGTCTTGATCAATGAGCTATACACTTATAATGGTTATGACTGCGAAGGCATCTATCAAACCGAGCAAACGTTAGGTCTAAAAAGCAACAACTTACTTGCTTGGCCATTGATTGATGATGAAGGCAAAACCATTGGATTATTGGTTTTGCTCGATTTAAGCGTTATCGATAACGAAACCGCACTTACCGAGTTTTGCCGAATGGCGGCAAGTAATATTCGCCATGCCATTTGGTTAGAGCAATATGGACAAGTGATTAAGAGTTTAAGCGCCGATAACCAAGCATTGGTCCGTGAAAATACTCAGCTAAAAAAGCGGACAAAGAAAACCTATCAAGGTCCGATCGCTGAAAGTGAAGAGATGGTCAATGTATTGAGCCGACTTGATAAGGTGCTCTCTCTGCCTGTCGACGTCTTACTAAGAGGCGAGACAGGTGCGGGTAAAGAAGTCATTGCAAAATACATTCACGAAAACTCGAATCGTTCAGATCAAGCATTAATCGTTCAGAACTGCGCCGCAATTCCTGAACAACTTCTGGAATCCGAACTTTTCGGACACAGAAAAGGGGCATTTACCGGTGCAGACAAGGACAAAGTTGGCTTATTTGAAGCAGCAAACGGTGGCACCCTGTTCCTAGATGAAATTGGCGATATGCCAATGCTACTTCAAGCTAAACTACTGCGTGTGCTGCAAGAACGTAAAGTTCGTCCTGTTGGTGCCAGCAAAGAAATTGAAGTGGATGTCAGAGTCATTGCAGCGACACACTGTAATTTAATGCAGCAGATTAAAGACGGTGGCTTTAGGGCCGATTTATTCTATCGCTTGAATGTTTTCCCTATCACTTTACCACCACTGAGATCTAGACAAGCGGACATTATCCCACTTGCCGAGCACTTTGTTCAGCACACCACCACGATGTTAGGCTTGCCTCAATCACCGGGATTGAGTGCTAATGTGAGAAACCAACTACTTACGTATACCTACCCCGGTAACGTGCGTGAGCTTAAAAACATCATTGAACGATCGGTTTTATTATCAGATTTCGAAACTATTACTCAGATTGAGTTTGGTGAACAGATCCCTGAAGACGTAGAACACCGTCAAGTTGTTGCTCCAGCTACATCGGCAATTCAAACCACGTTCGAACCTGAACCTCTAGGAGATGACGATGTCGCAGTTGGCCTAAAAGAGGTCGTCAGTCAATATGAACGAACTGTGATTATCGACTGCTTAAACTCTTGTAATTGGCACACGAAACGAGCGGCTGAACAACTGTCGCTCCCGTTAAGTACACTCAATCACAAGATGAAGAAATACGATATTTCTGCTGCGGGTTGATGGGATAACGGGAACATGGTAATTACTGTTTAAATTGATAAGAAAAGAAAAACCGCCCGAAGGCGGTTTTTTTGTATCCGTGTACTAATTCTCTACCCAGCTATCAATCATATCGATCCTCGCTTCGAGCAAGCTATCAAAATGGTCTTTGTAACTCATCCACTTCTGAAGGTTGATATGGGGTTTAAATTTAATTTCCTTAGATTGCTCAGCAAACGCAAGGTCTGTGTTGAGCTTATTAAGCTGTTTAGCAGCCTCAACTTCGTCTTCTTTGTACTTGAGTTTGATCCAATTAGTCGGGATTCTAGTCACGCCACTATCGGTCAAGTGCATTCCCTCACCTTTCTCTAAATCTAACCCAGATCCAAATGGTGCATTGACTTGTATACCAAAGTTAACCCCTTTCCTTGAACTACTTGGTGCAATCATCGGCCTCAAGCCATTTACTTTGTGACCAAATAGATTGATATAAGAGAGCTCTTCCACACTGGCAAACAAAGTGGTTTCTTCCTCCCTTGCACCGCTCCAAGTCGATAATGCGATACACTCTAGACTTTCTGAATTCATCTTAGCTAGATCTTCTTGAAGCTCAGATAGCGACTTAGGAATTTTTTCCATTTCAGATTTTTCAAAGATAAAAGAGCCACCAACTTTTTTCACTGTTCCGAGTCGTGCGACTGCTTTAAAATCTGTCACTGGACATAAGTTTGAGCCAGGCCATAAGTTTGGATCATAAGAGAATTGAACGTGAATTGGGATTAGATTTTTATCAAAACCTTGCTCTTCCAAATTATCAGGATCACACGGTTTTGAACGAATCAGTAGAGTTGCCGTCGTTTCTTTATTCCAGTCAAAGGCAGTAACTTTACCACTCATGCGCTTATCAGCTTTTAGAAGAGGATCATCCCCCCCTTTCTGAGCAGAGGCATATTTTAAGCCACTTTGCCCTAAATAAAGGCTCACTTTTGCCCCATCAAAAACCTGTGGATATCGTGCTTTCTTACCCTCAGGAGGCGTTAAGAATGTCTTCTCGTAGAAGAGGCCATCGCCAAAAATAGCGCCGCTAAAATTGATAAAGTCTTTTGTTAACTCATATTGACGAGATGGCGACAACGTCACGCTAAATCGGTCGATGGTTCTCTCTTTGCTATCTGTCGAACCAAACGAGCGTAGCAAATTGACACGCTTTTCTGTCTTACTTTGACCTGGCACTTTTAACTCAAAAAAGTAGCTCAGGAATTTGAAACCACCCGAGACGGTTGAGCTAGCGCCTGTATCAAAGAGGCTCTTCAATGCAACGTCGTCGTAATTAGCAACTGGTCGAATACCAAATACACGTGTAGTACCAAAGAAATAACTTGGCTGAATAATGACGCCAAGTTTCTTCGCATTATTGTCATCACCAAAAATGACTTTTCTCTCTGGTTCAGAAAAGTTCACAGGTGATAACTCTGATACATATTCTATATGAGTAGAGGCAACACTATCACTCCACTTCCAGTTACCTTCATTTGAACTATGTGAGATGACATCAAGACAAATCGGCAGCTGACCAATAACGTTGCTGTTATCTTCGCTCCCAACCCCATCTTTTACCAACGCTACGACCTTAATATTGTCATAAGGTGTCAGCATTGCACCGTTATCTCGAAAATATTGCTCAAACGGCACCCAATCATCATATTTTGGAACTGAACCATTACTTTTATAAGGACGACGAACAAAGACCTCAACTCTCTCAAAGATACTATCATCTAATCCTGTTGGTGGTTTATCCCCTAGTAATGCTTCGAAATGGCTGTCGTCTTGACTTGCTCGGTAATGAATTGGGAAGTAATGGTTATATCGCCGAGCTCTCTCAGTCACCAAGTCGGTTAAATCATCGGATGCATAATGGCGGTAAACATTAACACCTTGAGCGTATATTTTGGTAACCGAAGCGCTACCAATTTGGTTATATGTTTGACGATAACCATTTTTCTCCATCCAAACTTCATCTAAGTGTTCAGCACCCAGCAGTGAGATATCAACACTCCAATCATCATTGAGGATGAACTCATCAATATAGCCCAGCACATCGAGGTCACTGAACTGATTGATGTTAGGACCGCTCAGCACATCAGCGTCACTTAATATCCCGCCACCGCTAAAAGCAGGATTCGCATTGACAGCGTGAAAGCTCTTAATCAAGCGAATCAAACCATTCAACGCAATCATTCGCTTCATATACGATTTTAAGTACACTCGGGTCGCATTGGGGATATCTGGTTGTGCCAAAAATTGGTTAAACGCCATAAGATCTTGATAGCGGATGGAATCAACCTGCTTAACGCATTTTTGATATTCAGTGTTTGGTTTTAAGAGGTCCATAATGGCAGTAGCAAGCTTTACACCCTCTACCCCAGCGGCAATCACTTTTGCTGGCGGGAAGGCCATGGCCGCCCCACCAATTAATGCATTCAAACCGGATTGGATGAACTCTAGCATCGCCTGATCTTCGTTCATGTCTTTCGCAATTTTTATCTTTGCCGCCTTTTCAACATTCATAAGGCCTGCGCGACACGGTGGATATTCCACAGAACGGCTAAACGCGAGATAAATTTCAACCCGACGGTTTTTCACTCGCTCTTCAATTGTACGGTTGGTATTACCAGGTAATGAAACTGCATACCCTTTTGCTACAATTTTGAACATAGGAGACCAAACGCTTCGAGCGTCCGGAGACATAGCATCAAGGATGGCCTCTTTGACAGAAATAGCACGCTTTTCCGATAAAGCCAAGTTGTAGGCTTCTGATCCCATATTACAGGTATGGCCTGTTATGACAATTTCGAAAGGGTTACTGATTAACCCCTGTAACTGCTCAGCGATTCTTTTGTGCACACTACCTTTTTCAGTGACTTGGTAAGAATCGAACTCAAAAAATGTCATGTTCAACCGAAGTAACACGTCTTCTACACGCTGGTCTAGTGAAATGCTGCCTTCTTCTACAAACAAATCTGGCATTTCATTTCTAAGGATATCGACAGCATTTCGGTACTTCTCTTCCGTGCGCTGAAAAGCTTGTGCTTTATCTGCTTGTATAGAAGCGGTTGTTGCCATGTATTCCTGTATTTTAGACAGCAGATCTCCGTGCGCTGAGCCTTGAGCTGCTTGGCTTCCGTTCCAATTGGCATAGGTATTGACGGCATCGTAACCCAGGTCCGCAATAGTTAGCGGTTTATCTAACATGTCTAACGCTTTCGTTCCGATCCGCCCTGCGCCAGTAAGGTATGGCAAAATGGAAGTGCTCCATAGCGGAGAGACTCTCTCCATCTGCGCATGAAACTTCTGACTAAACCACACTATTTGCGCATTAATACGGCCATTCATAAAGTGAGCAGATTGGGTCACTTCGTTCGGATAGTGATCATTTAGGTCCGCCACGGCTTTGATGAAAGCTCCAGACGCTTGTGTAGCACCTAATGTCTTTGTAGCGACTAGTGCAACGTCCCTAAGTTCGGCTTTTTCACTGTCTTTGAACAGCTCTGTAGCTGATGCCGCAAATTTACTTAACGTCACCCAACTGATGCCATCTTTTAACACACCGGAAGTTGTCTCCAAACTGCCTTTTACCGTTTGAAACGTCGCCCACGTTGAGTTTGGTAAACTGGTTTTGGTCTCCTTTCGTTCAATCAGTTTTTCCGGACTGTCGTAAGGGAATGCTTCTAAATCTGCACTCAAATGAGGGAAGAATTGTGGGGCATGATTAATTAAGGCTTCTTCAACGGAGATAGGATCACCATTAACAACAGCAGTGCGACCAGCGGTTGTGTGAATATCCAAAGCAAGGGCATTTTCTTTTAGACTGTAACTTTTTGGTATACCTTTAGCATCAAGAATAGTTACGAACTGTTTTCCATTGTCTTCATCGATTTTCTTCGAGAAATCTATGTTGATTCGAAGTGACGTATTTTGACTACTCAGCGATAAAACACTTTCCGAATTAAGCCAAAACGTTGCGACATACATCGACTCTTGTTGGGTAGCTTTACCGTCTGTAGAATATTCATAAGAGACATCTTTAACCTTCGATGTAGGTAAAACACCACTATCCTCTTTTTTAGAGCCTTGAATATTAGTACCTTTTGGTAAATCGGCTAATGTAACTTCAGCGCCAATAAAGTCCACCGAAGAAAAAACAACCTGAATTGTATAGAACTGCGGAACTTCAACTACGTGTATCTGTTTAGAGTGGCTCTTATTGTACCACTTTGCGTAGTTATTAAAGAAATCACTACTTTTGTCAACTTGGTCCGGGGGGGGAGCTAGGCAATCTTGCTCGACGCTAACACGCTTAACGCTTAGATCGGTCACACAAGCAGGTTGCCCTTTATCATCTTTTATCTCCTTAAGATCTTTATAAGATAACAAGTTGTAGAGTTTAGTTAACCAAGGCTCCTGGTCTTTACCTTCTCGGGCCACATTGGCCATCTGGCTTAATGGCACCAAATAGCTCGGGAAAAACAGCACGTCTTGCACAGCGCCCTTGTTAATCGCAGCTTCCACACAACCCTTTGCCAAAGGAGCCCTCAGTAACTCAGCGCCTATCTGATCAGCGTTGAATTCGCGAGCCGCTAAAATATTAAGCTTACCCAACTCATCACTAACCGCGATCGGATTTTTACTGCTGGTAGATATCTGTTTGTTAGTAGTACTGTGGTCTGCAACAAACTCCTGTTTGACTTCCAAGCTAGGAATGACCAATGTTTCATGGGCTAATGGGAAAAGGCGGCCAACGGGGTTACCGTCCCTGTCATGCAATCTCCCCATTAGATAAAGGCCCGGAATATCGTAACGTTTTACCATTTCTTAACCCCCATATATTCCCTAACTTGATCCATGTCTTTAAACAGCGCTTTCATATCGTAAAACTGAGCACAACTCTTAAAACCAGCCCGACTGCGGGCACAGTGTCGACGTAACTCTTCTGTAACGTCTGGTAAAAGTTCATCAAATTGCGCTTTGGTAGGGATAGGAGGCATAAAA
Source organism: Vibrio sp. F13 (assembly GCF_020806305.2). Taxonomy (NCBI): domain Bacteria; kingdom Pseudomonadati; phylum Pseudomonadota; class Gammaproteobacteria; order Vibrionales; family Vibrionaceae; genus Vibrio; species Vibrio sp. F13. Next base: position 1,447,592 of record NZ_CP170176.1, read on the forward strand.
AGACTCAAATCCATATTCTCAAAGTCTTCGTAAATATCCGCCGGTATGTAAAAGTTGATTCGATTTAATTTCTTGTAGTCAAACTCGCCAATACCGATTTTTAACGCGTAGTAATAGCTCAAACCATCAAACATCCCAATTTCTTCAGGTTGCTTTAATCTCACCAATCGATTTCCGTACGCTCTGGCGTACCACTTACCGCGTTGAAGCGGATACCTCTCAGGGGAGTCTTCTAGCTTTTCATTGGGAGTTTGAAACGAAAATAGTTCATATGGTTTTTGGTCACCACACACTATATAGCTATATATCGGACCGCGTGTATAACCCTGTTGACATTGGTCTGCTACATATCTCTCTTGATTGATAAACGTCATTGCTGGAAAGCTAAATACCAGCTGTTTTACTTTTCCTCGTTCACCGCGGTCATCTCTTTTTGCGACACTAAAGATAAACCGCCCGTTCAATTGGTCGATAATAAAAGCGACGCCATCTTTTGATGGGTTCCAGATTTCGCCATTAACCTGGAGCTCCCCTTCAAATGTATGCTTGTTTTTTTTTGTTTTCAAATCAAGAAAGTATGGATTTCCATCTTGGAAATTTAAATAGTAATATTTACTGCTATCAAGGTTAAATGTCCCTGAGTGGCATGCATCCATTTTCGCCAAAATTTCTCTATCTTTAAGATCGTAAACCATACAATGTCGGCTACCAAAAGATGAATAATTGAACGCTACGTATCGCCCATCGGCGGTGCGCTGCGTGTTACCCCCTACAGGTAGTTCGCCTACATCACCTCGATTCAATAATAGGCGTACATCACTACCATCTAAGTTCATGGTGTAGATGGTAGAGTCGGAGCCGTAGTTGAACATTACTTGGGGTTGAGTGTGCTTTGCATTCCACTCTTCTCTGGGTACACCTTCAAGGGGTTCTATTTCGATTTGCCATCCCCGAATTTTTGAAATCGTGTCCCTTTGATTGCTATACGATGTAGATTGTACTATTCCGCGAAGGTTTGAGATGTAATTCTTATCCATTTGAGGCTTGCTTTGCCAATGTATGACACCAGCCCCAGCCAATAAGGCGGCAATAATGGTGCTGCCTATTATGATTTTTTTCATATTTCGCTTGTTCTCTTCGTGATTTGATAAACCGAGGTCTAACGCACATTCCCCGTGTTATCACTTTAATTGGAGTTGATAAGCTCTAGCATCATGTCTAATGTTTTCTTTTGACGCTCTCTTTCTTCATTAACTTCATCAGGCACTCGCTGTTCTTCGTGCTTAGAAATCATCGGTAATTCTGGTGGTTCTGTGACGATCTCTTGGTATGTCAGCCCTTCAAACATCATCACCGCGCTGTCTTGCCCCCCAAGGTGCGAAAGAACAAGTGTAAACTTTCCTTTGGGAGGCATACCTGTCACTAAGGCACTGATATATCCTTCTTTACTGGTTAAATCAAAAGGCTCGGTAACTCGCCAGTCACTTTCAGAATCTTCCATAATGGCAACTAAGCCGTCATACGAAGCCAACGAGTAAGGGTCTAGCTGTTCTGCCAATGGGCCATCTGCCAAGCCAACTTCCAAGCGGACAAGAAAACCACTGTTTTTTCCATCCACATAAGCGATCACGGTATTACTCTCGTCATAACTTCGAACGATGGCTTGCTGGTCACTCAGCCATGGCATGTCGTCTTCGGTAACTTTGTGGATGGCGGCGCTGTCTACATCGGAGGTGAATTCTTTTGCACTGAATGACTGTGCGTCACTGTAACTGCTTAATTCATCTAATGGCGTGCTGGATTTCTCTAGCAAAGCAGCATCCGATTCTAATGCTTCAATTTGAGCAAAGCGCTTTTGCTTTGGTGAGAAAATGATCTTGAGTCCATTTTCTCCCTGTTGGACTTCACCCGATATTTTGTAAGGTGCCCAGAAATGCGCCATGGAAAAACCGCTTGCGCTTCTTTGTATTACCTGATGTGTGTCCTTTTTCTTTTCTTCTTGCTCTAGGGTACGGTAATACTCGACGTCAACATCTTGGTAGTAACCTTTCTCGTTTAACGCCATCTCTCGCCAAAGCTTCCCTTTCCAAAACACATAAAGGAAACCACCACGCAGGTCAGAAGCTTTTGATTTGTCGTTGCTGCCATCTAAGTAAGCTAATGGCCTCACCGGCACCAACACGTTATCCCATTCATCCATATGAGTTTCTTTATCAACGGGTTGCAGGCCTTCTGCGAGTTTAAGCAAGATTGGATGAGGCTGGTCAGAACAAGGGATTTTGATGTAAAGCGTTTTGCCCTCAGCTTCGAGATCTTTAAATGTCGCGAGACTGCGGTGTTTATTTTCTCGATCTGACTTACCTACCGTCACTTTTTCTTTTTGAGTATCGGTAGTTCCTAACATCAGACAGCCAGCATTACTCGACCACTGACCAGCAAACTCAACGACGATTTTATGTTCAGGGGAAGGTTCAACCGGCGAGAAGTTGTAGTGACGTGCCAAAGGTACATCATCGACAACTTGCTGGTAGTTAGCTTTGTGAACGCGCTCTGCAGTACTATTGATCACCCGATCGACATGTAACTTCAGTCGGGGGAAATTTGCTAGCTGCTTACTCGTTAGTGGACGACGTCTCACATTGGATGAAAGACAAACCCAGTTCGCTTTTACAAGTTCTACTCGAATAGCATTGAGCAGGCTGTGGACATTTTTTTTAGCCGACGCAGTAATCTGCTGAAGCAGAGTGCTTGGTAATTGAGCCAAGATGTCTTTAGGGGTGCGCACGCGCGAAAATAGCCCGACACACTCATCCGGTGTTAAGACATATTGAAGGTCGTTCGTACTGAGAGACGAACTAGATATAAATTTGCAAACTAAGTGCATTTGGATTCTCCACAACCTACAGATATATATAGTTGCGGTGATAACTAAGCTGATAAGGCTTAAAAAAACGATTTGGTTAAATAAATTCTACGCGTAATGGTTATAAATTTCAATAGATTAGAAGGAGTATCGTCAAAAACCATAACACTAGCAATAAAGCTAATTAAACAGGATAAATAGTCATTTCGTCTGACCAACTAAAAAGGCAAATCAATTTGAACGGATGTCACATAATAATCATTTAATTGCGTACTTAAGTAAATATGAACTAGACCAAACACACATATCTGGTGGAAGCATTTCATCGATTTAGAAGGTTATATTGAGCATTTTCTCATCTGTAAAAGAAAAAAAAGTGGGAATAAATTCCCACATAAACTTAGCCAATATAAATAGGATTTATTTTGGAACACTAAATTGGCTTAAAAGGGTGGTACTAAAGTACCAAAATGCAGAACACCACATCAAATAACGATGTGATATAAACACTATATATATTATGCATTTAATATCAAGATGGCACTTTTATAGAGATAACACCAAAAACTACTATGCAAAATATCTATACAATTGCCATTCTGATTACATCACCAGTTATATTAGTTATCTGACTAAAAATATGACTAAATAATGAAATAGGAAAAACAAAATAATTTTCATTTCAATGACTCAGCATCACTAAACTAATCAATATTGGGCACTGGTATACAATAATTTTCTTAATAAAATTGAGGGTAATAAAAATGATTAAGTCCACTGTGCATAATCAAATTCCTACAACCTGAGATACATTTGCAAAAAAGGTCTGCCGAATAGGCAGACCTTTGTCTAATCTTCCATATAACGATTAGCGTTACGCTGCTAGTTTTGTGCCCTTGTCGTAAATAAGCAGTTGTCGTAATAAACTTGGCACTACGACCACTGCAGCGTTCACATCCTTATTTAATGTAAATGTAGATTCAACCAAAGTAGCATCGGCTCCAAGTGCATTGGCACCATGTAGTGACACCGTCACAGACCCACCTTCGATTGGATCAAGAGTCAGTTCATATTGCCAAACTCCGTTTTCACTAACCAGCACCTCAGCATCTGAAACTTTAACTCCCCCACTGTCTGTGACACTTAGGCTCAACTTATCACCTTCAGAAAAACGAACCGTAGTACCATCGAGAATCAATGTGGGTGACTCTGATTCGTTAACATCGTTACCGCTGTTGATCGCAGAGATGCTAATAGTTGGCGTAATCGGCAGCGAATGTGTGCTGTCTTGCGCCCCCACGTTACCCAATAAGTCTTGGTAATCTTTCACCACCAAATCCACCGTCAAATCAGACGACGTCGCGACTAATACATCGACATTGCCCGTCCACACGCTGGCGTCCGCACTCTGCGTCAGCGAGATGACCGTACCACCTAACTCGGCACTGGCCGCTTGCAGCGCTTTATCGAACTTAAGACTGACCGATACGCTCTGACCTATCGCTTGGTGTTTTGGGTTAAACGTCACGCTCGTTAACGTCGGTACCGCTTGCGCGAGCGTAAAGCTTGCGCTTTCGCTTACTTGCACGCCTGCAGCGTTGGTGCCCGTCACAATAACGGTGTAGCTGCCGTTCGGTTGATCGCTGATGTCCACCGTACTGCTCCAAGCCCCACCGCTTGCTACGGTCGTAACGCCATTTTTCAATACCGTCTCATTGTCTTGCGCTTTCACTGCCAGGCGAAGCTCTTGACCATCAAAACGGGTCGAGGTGCCTGAGAAGGCCAAGTTCGCGGCATTGCTGCCGTCCACACTGCCCACCGGTGTGATGTCCAACGTTGGCGTGATAGGCAGCGAGTGTGTGCTGTCTTGCGTGCCCACATTACCCACTAGGTCTTTGTATTGCTCTGTAATCAAAGCCACTGTTAATTCATTAGTATCAGGCACTCGAACGTTACCCTTCCAAACTTTCTTATCAGCCGTAGCAGTTAGTGAGTTGATTTGATTACCACCAAGCATGGCCGTTACTTCTTGTAATTCCTTATCAAATTCAAGGGCTACTTGTACATCTTTGCCTACTTGCTGATGCATTGGATCAAATGTCACGCTAGACAGGGTTGGTAACACACCCTCAATCCCCAAAACCAAACTATCCCCTGTACCGGGGATAGTATTTACGCTTTCGTAACTATTATCACCGACTCGTATGGTTATGTTTTTGTTCTGTTTTTCAGGCGTTATGTAATTGACCGACCAAGTTATATTGTCTGTTGTACTCCATGATGCTTGCTTCAACTCGCCTGTATCATTGCCATCACTTGCTAAAATCTCTACATCTGAAAATTCAAATTGATTAACCTCTTCAGTGAAGGTAAACAAAAGTGGAATATCAACGCCACCAGCCAAAGGCATTGATGCTGCCGTTGATATTGTTAGCTCTGGAATACTTGCTGCTTCAACTTTTGTATTTAGTGACTTCTCGGTCTGGTGTTCAACTAAATCGTCTGCCGTTACATTTATTAGATAATCGCCAGGAGATAAAAGATAACGTATCAAGTAAGGGTCACCGTCTTTGGTCGGTTCTTCAATTGATTGTGGGTTTACCGGGGCATCGGTACCGTTTTCCGCAGTAGAACCAACACTGCTTAGATTTTTATCGAAGACGTATGCTCTTACATCCAAATAATATAGCCCTTCCTCTGGAATCATCGAATCCTGAGTACTGGTGATACTTGAAATGACCGGTGCTTGGTAATCAACAATGGATGCGATGCCTTCAGCATCGTAAGTCTTGTTGAGCACATTAAGGTCAATAATAACTCGCCCGATAGAATCGGTTACGGTTACTTTTTGCATATACTCAGCTTGAGCATCGATATCAAAAGTCATCGTATCTGAAGCTGTTGAAGAGGCTATTTCCCCAGAAAACTTAATCGTGTTACCTGAAACTGGAACCAAATCTATAGCATAGGAAGCAGCCTTTACATCCTCTCCCTCTTCAGAGGTAATGGTGAACGCTTGGCTATCATTAGTAAAAGCAAGCTTACCCCCTTGTAAACTCGTTATTCCATCAAAAGCCAAATCAATAGTTGGTATCCTAATGTCAATATCAGTCGTCTTATTTTGAGTCCAACCTACATTGTCAGTTGCTTCGACATTGACTCGTAAAGAATTCAACTCTTCTAACTCAGTTTTTGGAAGATCAAAATAAAGGTGTGAATTGTCGCCAATGTCATCTTTATCAAATACATATTTAGGATTAACTATTGTGTACTTAACCTTTGCTATACCGCTACCTTCATCCCACACAGAAAACTGAAATCTAACTAAGCTAGAATCATCCGGAGATTCATTGAGGGATACAGTGTCGTCAACATTTGGTAGGCTATTATCGACCATTACGCTGACTTCATCGCTTATAGACTCTCCCCATACATCAATAATTTGAATTTTAGGCTTGATAAATTGACCATCTAGTTTGTCATCTAATGGCGCGGTAAACGTCGAGCAAGAATAGTCATCCTCACACTTAGTGAAAGGGCCAAAGTTCTCTGGGTTATCATTCAAATTATATGACGCACCATCTAGAGTTGCGATGACATTTTCAAGATCAGAATTTTGTCCAACCTTCACCTTGAATTTCATTTCAAGGGTCTCACCTCGAATAATAGTATCTTCAGCAGGGCTGGTAATAGCGATTTCTAAATCGCCTTGGGCTGGAAGCAATAATTCTAACGCATGATCCGAACCTAAGTTTCCGGCGACATCAGACAAGTTCTTAATCGTGTATAAGTGCTGTAACGCCCCCGGAGAGAGGATATCGGCATACAACTCTCTATACGTACATGTCGTTATACCCAATTTAGAGCTACAACTATTTGGTTCAAAAGACACATTTAATCGATTTCTTACCAATAACGGTTCGTTACCATCACTAATATCCACACCAGAAAGATTGTCTTTGAAGCTCAATGTTAAGCTCAGAACTTTCTTACCTTCGGCGTTCAAACCAACGTCATTGCCAGTAAATTGATATGTGTCTTGTTCAACCGTAGGGGCATCGATATCCATCATATTAAAGCTGAATTTATTGACTGTTTCAGTATCATTCGTTCCTACTGTTTTCGTTATCAAAACCACAGGTGAAACAGACATATTCACATCAGTTGTAATGCTACACTTATAATTTTCTTGAGGATTAGTTATAACACCTGAATAAGCATTGTTCGAACCATCTTCCGGCACACCGTCTGAGGTGTAATTCTCTCTAACCCAACATTCTAATGTTTTTGCTTTTACCTCACCCGCAGGGCCAAATTCAACATTAAGGGTACTTCCCGATATATGACTTTGGAAGTCAGTCGGTTTTACGATTGACAGAGCAACACCTTGACGTTGCACATTGATACTTTCTGACCGTTCGGAAACAGGCCTTTCTTGTTCAGAGCTATAGCGAACGTTATTATATACTTTGAATTCCAACTGATAGGCACCATCTTCCGTTAGATCTGCCTCTGTCAACCTAGCTTCCCAAAGGCCACCTTTCTGAGAAAATGAGATATTGTTGGTTTGTTCCCCATATTTATAAGTACCTTCAACTAGCGGGATCCCGCTCTCATCTTCAGCATCAATACTTATAATTACAGGTTCAACACGAGTAATTTGTATCTGGCCACCAGAAGAAACTGGCGTGCCATCTTCATATGTGAAAGTAACCGAGTTAATAGTGGGCTTTGAGTTTTGAACTTTAACCACATAATCTATGCTTGTCGTATTCCCTCTAATGTCGGAACCACCTAATCTGATAGTGCGAATCGCACTATCACCATCGTTTTCACCTCTTAAAGGAATCTTCATATCTTCACCAACTAAGGTGCTTGCATCAGAGGGGTTTTCTTTGAAAGTCCAATACTCTAATGTTTCATTGTTAACACCGTCTGATGATGGTGTTCCCCTATCATTTAAATCTTGGGCTGAAAGATTGAATACATAATCACCAAGATAGAAACTTTCCGGATCAAACGCATTTAACTTTAGTGATGGGCCTTCACGATCTAGCAGAACAGTTCTAATTTCTGTTTCAGATTCAAACCCATATTCGTCTAGGGCTTTGAGGTACAGGTTAGCCTTTCTGTCTTCGCCAATCACTATAGTGTCACTTTGCGTTTCTGTAATTTCGATATCAAAGGGCTGCGTTGGATCTTTGGGGTCAATTGAACGTATTGCAGCGTTTTGACCTTGTTGCCAAAGTTCAACCTTAGATACATCAGAGTCGTCAGATACTGATGTAAGCTTTACAGTAAATGCGGTACCAAGAACATAGCTTTCACCTGAATTAGTGTCTAAAACCCAAGGGTCAGCTAATTCAATTACTGGTCCCTTGTTGTCGACCAAGAATTCAAATTCACCACTGTGTGTTCCCGATGGAAAAGAACTGTCTGTTGCTGTTACGTAGAAGAAGTTTTTCTCATTATATTTAAATGCCTCCGCAACTAGTCTCACCTCTACGTTAGGCTGCATGCCTAATAGATACGGCTCAGTACTCTCTTCAGGTTCTGTTTCGTAATGTTGCAAAGTGAAACGCCTGCCAGACTCTGACTTCATATCGACTTCAACCAAACTCCCTGGACTCAAGCTCCAAGTAATATCAGGTACCCAGCTAGTATTACCACCTAAGTGGTTAATAATTTTAGATCCGTTTACTACCGGACCTTTTGAATCAAGTAATACACTAAATTGAGGGGCATTGGTCGTCTGGCGGTTAACTATATTAGACAGATTGTCTTCAGCATTAACATACACTACCCAATTACCATCTTCTGGACTAATAATATTACCTTGACTGCTACATTTGTCTCCAGAGCATAGTTTTACCTTAAAATGATCCTCTGTATTACTTGAAAAATGTGAGTTAGCGTCATAATCATTATTAACACCGGTTGCCGAGTTGTAGAAAGTGAGCCCTCGCTCGTCCAATTTGTCTCCTACAATATCGTCAATGTTGAAAGTGAGTTCTTGAACATAATTGGTGTTCAAATAGACATTTTCGTCAATCGGATCACCATTACCATCGCTCGGGGGAATATAAGTCGCTAAAGGATAATCATTATCCACATACAAAGTTTCCGTATGTGGTTCCTCTCCATTGTAACCATAGCTATTTCCATGCTCATCCATTGCACTGGTCACAAGTGCAAACTCGACAATCCCTTTGAGATTTGAAGACTCGGTATTAAGGGTAAATAAATACTCTTTTTTATAATTATCACCACCTGACTCTCGAATATTCAGATCAATTGGGATTTCCGTATTCGGTTCAGTTTTCTTATACCACACTGTAACAAATAATGGCTGACTGCCTTCTTCCACGACAATGCCTGACGGATCTTCCAAAATAATCCGTGAATCTAAAACACCAGCAACGTACCGTTTATTTCCAACCCATGTTTCTCGGCCATTTTCGATACTTAGCGAAGGTTGAGGCGGTGATTTATCAATACTTTCGCCATCACCGTCTATAATCTGTTCGCCATCGAGGCTTGGGTTCGCCATTGATATCTGATCGGCGTATCGCTGAGCTAGGTTAGCTGCTACACCATACTTTTCAGTCATAATGTTATAGTATGATTGCGCTAAGTCATTACGGTAAGACTTTGAGCTAAATTCATATGAATCTAGAACTATTTTTTCACCCCCACTACCAATACCGTTAGCTTGGCCATCGTACTGCAAGTCATCATAGATAGCGGAAGCAAAATCAACAGAGTTACTTAGTAGCATATTGTTTATTTGGGTAATGTCATAAATCGCTTCTACTAAAAACCGATGAATATAATTATTAGGCAGTTTTTCCGGAATAGCACCTTTCAATATTTGATTCGTTGCATACGAAACGATCGTTGGGTCGAAACCAAAGAATGAATCGCTTCCACCAGCGAGAGCATATTGTACGTCGTCTAAAATTCGTGCGGCATTCTCTGGAGTCTTGTTTCCAGCTTCAACTTGATTCCATTGAGAGTCAAACAGTCCGGTTTGGTATGTTGCTAGCTCGGTAATATAAAAAGTCTTAGAACCATTAAGTTTAAAGTAGGCACCTATATTCGCGCTATTTAGGTTCACTTGTTCTGATTGTGTACCTGGATCACTCTCCCACTTGTAGTAATACGGTTGCGTATTACCATCAATACCGATTAACCGCACTCGCATAAAGTCGTAGTTAACTACATCAGTTGTTGTTTCACATCCAGCAACATCGAGTGCTTTATTTGTTCCATCACTTTCTAAGTGCTGAATCGTGGTACATCTTCCTAGCGAGGTAAACTCTCCCTTCGAGTTTAATCCCTCCAATTGCACACTAGCCCCGATAAATGGAGTAACGATTGTTATTGTCGGCAAGTCGAAGCTACTACGAAAATAAACTTCTTGCTCAGCACTTTCATTTTCAGACTCGTCAATAGTTTGAATCACTAGTTTTTGACTGCTGTTCTCGGACGTCGAAGCGAAGTTGTCACCAAGTATTTCTTTTACAAAAGGAACATAATAGATAACCTCATTTACGTGTCCTTCAGTATCAGAGATAGTTTCGTGGGGTATGTTAGCGGCAGAGGCTACGGTATCGGTTACCTTCTGAAGCACGTAGTTATTATCATTGTTTGCGCTTACTAAATACTTAACAACTAGCTTAAGTTTGTCGGCACTAGATCCTAACCCCATATCCCCGTTGCCATCTGAGACTCTGACACGAACATATGGAATTTTGTTATCTTTGAGGTCGTTGACATTAAAGTCACTAAAATCGACATCGGGAATTGAGTTTAAAATCCCCTTGCTCGCGTAAATGTAATCAATCTTCAAATAATCACGAGTGGATTGAACCGTTTCTGATGTGTAGGTGTCTTGCGTATAAACATCTTCTTTAGTTACGCGTTCCCCATCAACACTAACGTTGACATAATTCATTGGAGCATTCTCTGGGTAGCTAATCACTTGCGCCGGCGCTTGATCATCACGAACGACTTCGTGAACTTCCTTACCAATATTCCCGTTGCTATCGGTGGCTTTAATTTCAAATGTTGTTATCGATACGAATTCATCGGTTGAATATCCCTTACTGAATTCACAGGCACTGCCTGACTCTAAAGTTATATGACCACAAGAAACGCTATCATCTAAACCGCCTTTAAATGAAACCGTTACCGAATCAATCTCTTGCGAGTCTTCTTTTACAGTGCCTTTAAGCACATACTCTTTTGCACTGTTGTTTATAGAACTAGCCGAGGTTACTTCAATTACCGGCGCATTGTTGTCCCATTCAAAGTTTACATAATGGCCAACATCTCGCCCTTGAACTAATTCGTTACCTAAGACGTCAGTCGTATAAAAAACCAAACGTGCCGCAGTTACATTTGAGAGTCCCGTATCCGAATCAACTTCTACCGCGTCAATGGCTTTTGTGTCTACACTTACTTTAATACTTGTTTCTCTAAGACCAGATTCAAAGCCGTCGAACTCCAAGAAACAAAACTCACTATCCGAAGTTTGTTCATCGTCACACTGACTCTCGAGAGACCAGACACCGTCCAGTTGGTATTCAAGGTACGCTGAAACACCTTGAACACCAATTTCATCATTGAGCTTAATATCCACTTTATCGAGACCTGCCAATACATCACTGTCTGTTCTAGACACTGTAGGCGCTTCGGTATCAATTTCGGTTTCATCGCGAGGAGGGATCACACCGCCAGTACCGCTATTGGTGCCTTGGTCATTAATCTTACGGCTAAACTCAACATAGTCGTCTGCGTCTGTTCCTGAAATATTTAAGTTAGGATCATTGACGACAATTAGAACATGCTGTGCCAAATCGTGAGTGTAAATATCACTAGAGACTTTTTGTTGACCGAAGGTTAAAGGGGTTACCCCTCCCGACACAGTACTTATTTCCAGCCCATCAAGAAGACCATCGGCAATGACATCTCGATATTGGATATCAGCCAAATGCATCGATGTGTAAATATTACTCTGAGTATCACCGTATTTTTGAATTAGGTCGTACGAATAAGAAGAATAAGCGGTTAACAAAGCACCATATTGGTGACCGGATGTAGCAAAACTACTTTGACCACCTTTGGTTATGTCTATCGGTGTAGTTTCATTGACATCGAAACCATACATATCGTTAATGCTATTTAATGCTTCTGAGATAGCAGTAGAGCCTGACACTCCCTTGCCTACTTTATATTGAGTTAAACCTGAAACGATGTTCGTCAAAGGGGTCAGCATTAAGTTTTGATCACGCCCTTCTTTGTAATTGAGCATGGCTTCTAAACGCAGTGTTTTGCCGTTACTGACAGACACTGTATTTTTCGTTAAGGGATCGGTATAACTGCCTTCTTTAGCTACGATGAAAAGTGGCATCGATGAAGATTCAAATTCAACCTTGTAGTCACCAAAAGCATCGGAAGTCGTACTTGCTAACTTCCTACCTAGGTTTCCATCCTTGTATTCAAACACCTCAATTTTCGCACCGCTCACAGGAGCGTCAAAAACGTTACCTGAGATGCTTCCGGTATTCCTTGCTGGCGGGGTGTTATCACCTCCGCCTTCCCCACCGCCACATGCGCTTAAGATAAGCGACGTAACAATAAGACCTAATGTTGATTTCAACGTATTTTTAGTGAACATAGTTTTCTGGCAGAGTATATTTTTCCGCGATTATATTATCGTCTAAGATTTTCTCAACATGACATAATAACTACTTATAAAGTACAGTTTAGCTAAATCAAAAGGTGAAATGTTTGTTTTTTATCTCTCTAAAAACACACCCTATACCTTTAGCTAGTCATTACGAAGGAATGAACTAAAATAACATGCAAAAAAAACAAATAAATATTATGATCTAATTCTTATTTTTATCCATTAACCGAATTTTATTGATAATTTATGTATTTGAAAATAAATAGCCATTTAAGTCGCCGTACCCTTTCCTTTGGCCTTTTGATGGTTTTTTTGATCGTTTCAACAGCCATATCGCTAAGCTACAATCATTCAAATACTGATAAAAAACAGGCACCTAAAATAGCCAAGCCCAAAAGCATTCATATTCCAACCCCAGCTCCGACATCTGAAATGGTTTCAGGGGTTGTGAAATACTCTTTTGTCAGTTCTATACTATCCTCTGGTTTGACGAACAATGAATTAAAATCACTATTGAGTCTATTAGGTGATAATTTTGACATTATTAAATCAGTTAACAACGGTGATAAGTTTTCAATAAAAACCCAACATGATGGTACAAAAACAGAATATGTCAGTGCTTTTTACTATTTAGGTAGTGATATAGAATTTTTTGCTATGAGAGGGGCGGATGATAATATCTATAACGAAAATGGATATAAAATAAACAATGACTATGTATTCCCTCTTGCTAAGCATTATCGAGTGAGTTCATCATTCGATTTAAACAGGAAACACCCTATAACGAATCGAATTGCACCTCATTTTGGAACGGATTACGCGACACCTATTGGCACAGAGATTCATTCGTTGTCCAACGGTGTCGTTTTGAAGTCTCGATATAACCGTTTCGCAGGTAACTACTTAACCATAAAACACACTGATGGAAACTATGCGCGCTACCTTCATCTTTCAGAAAGACATGTCTTAGCTGGGGAATACATCACTAAAGGTCAGATAATCGGTCTTACTGGGAATTCAGGCCGAACAACTGGACCTCACTTGCATTTAGAGCTTTCGGTTGCTGGAGTACCAGTTAACTTCGAACAATATATCAACGCAGACAAAAGCTACAACGACCAATTTATATACATTGCTCAAGCTGAACGTAAGCAGCTAATAAAAAGCCTAGCTCAATCTGTACAATCAAACCAACCTCCAACATAGAGTTCCCCTAGTAATATTCGATTTGCCTTTGAGGCAAACCAAGCAAATACTCGCATTATTTATCTCTGAATAGGAGACTCAGATAACGCGTTGTCTCACTAACTCATTTCAAGTTGTTAGCAGTTGAATCAAAGACTTAGCCGCATAAGTACTGCGTTCTAAATTGTAACTTAATAGTCAATTTCAATTGAACTCCCAAGAATCTTTGCGCAAATGTCTTTTTCTGTAGTTCTTCTAGGCGATATAGCGCTTTACACGCCCTATCGAACCCTTACAATGTGCAGCAAATATATTTATCAAGGTTTATCTCTATGTCTATTCAATGGTTTCCGGGTCAACTGAATTAAAATTCCAAGAACAACCAATAAATACCAAAATCAACACAAAATCAATCATTTAAATAGAGAAACCATCCCAGGACATTCCAGTAAATCCCACTCCAATTCAACATTTTGGTACCCCACCCGGTACCCCACCAGACTAGTTTGCTATACAATGGTCTCTATTTTCTCATCTATGTGATTATGATTATGGCTAAACGGATTACAGATACATCAATAAAAGCGCTCGTTATCAAAGACAAGGAATATACCTACACTGTTGAAGAGGGCTTACAGCTCCGTATTCGACCTAAACGCTCTAGTGCAGGAACTGGAACGAAAGCCTGGCAGTTTAAATATCGTCACCCTGTAACGCGAAAAGTAACCAAAATTTCGATGGGAACCTATCCTTCTTTACGACTGGCAGCCGCCAAATTAGAAGCAGCAGAGTATCGGAAACAAATTGCGGAAGGTTTAGACCCTAAGCGCCTTAAAGAAGATAAGAGAATTGAAGAGCTGCGTAAGCACAACGATAACTTTCTTGCTGTTGCAACGATGTGGTTTGAAAGAAAACGTAAATCTGTTAGCCCCTTTCATGCAGAACGAACCTGGAGAACATTGGAGAAATACGTATTCGACCATTTAGGCGCACTTCCCATAAGTGAGATCAGTCGACGTTATGCTATTGAAACACTGAGACCATTGGAAACCGACGGTAAACTATCAACTATTAAAAGAATTTGCCAAAGTCTAAATCAAATAATGGAATACGCTGTCGCAAGCGACGTCATAGCAGCTAATCCCCTAACAAAAATGATCCATTCGTTTGAGAAACACCAAGTTGAAAACATGCCCACTATACGCCCAGAGCTTTTAGGCGAATTTCTGTCTCGCTTGTCACAGAACGAAAACATCCAAGATAAAACCAAACTACTTCTACTGTGGCAGTTACATACCATCGCTCGCCCAAAAGAGGCGGCCAGAGCGCGCTGGAAGGATATTGATCTTAAAAATAATTGCTGGACTATACCTGCTGAAGAAATGAAGCGTAGGCGTGAACACAAAGTACCTCTAACCGAACAAGCAATAGATATTCTTAAATACATTAGAATTCAAAGTGAAAATAAGGAGTTCATCTTCCCGGGAGAACGAGACCCAAACAGTCATATAAGTATCTATACGGCCAATGCAGCTTTGAAGCGTAGTTTAGGGTTCAAAGATGAACTTGTAGCACATGGATTGAGGTCCATAGCTTCTACCGCGTTACATGAACAAGGGTACGATACGCTTCATATTGAGGCTTGCCTATCACACATGGACAAAAATACGACAAGAGCAAGTTATAACAGATTTGACTTTTTCGAAAAAAGGAAAGTGCTCATGCGCTGGTGGAGTGAGTATATAACGCAAGCGCATAGCAGCGATAGAATAACGTAAATGAGGTGGTTGAAATTTAATAACTCTAGTTAACTTTCGGGAGCACTCTCTATTTTAAAGAGGCCAAAACATAGAGAATAGCTGGAGTGACCCAACAACGTCTGCAGGTAAATTAAGCAACTATATAAGCGAGCTTAGGATGGTTCTGCCATATGGCAACTACTAATCTATGCCCGCAAACACATTTAATGTACGTAAAGAAAATGGGAAACAACTTCCTCTGAAAAACCAAAACTGTTTGAACGCTAGTCCAAAGGACAATAACTTAAGCAAACGAAACTAACGTGGGAAAATAATTCCGCACACCATTTTATTATGCCTTAAGGCTTGAGCGCAATGTTCAATATGCGTCCACACGTCAAATAGCATAGCATTAACAGGACAGAAACTCATGGTAGTACTTCTTGTTTCTTTGGCGAGAAGAGCATACCATTTTCAGCAGTTGGCTGCCTCTTCTACACCTTTTCATGAATGTCGCACTTATTATCTAAATCGGGTATAGAAGCTAGAAGACCAAGTGGATACCAAGAACACCGAACACAAATTATGGTAAAAAGAGACTTTGATTACTACCTATAAGTTACTGCACCGACAACTGCCATATTAAATAAATAATGGGTTGTCTCCAGTAAACAAAGAAAAACCGGCCTAAATTAGAACCTAAGTCTATTGAACACCCCACCAAAAATAAGTTCAATCAGTTAAGTGGAATGAGTCGTAGTCAATTCCACTTCTACTTGATAACCTCGTCAATGCAGAAAATTATATTATTATAACGTCATCTGATTCGCTTTAGACTTAAGTACTTTAATGCGATGGATAATTAACGTTCTCTTTTGTTTGTTTTTTATTTGTATATGACATAATTCAAGCGCAAGACCAAACACCATAGCAAAGTATACATAACCTTTATTAATATGAATTGCTAACCCTTCGGCCATCAACAATCCGCCTAAGAGAACCAAAAACAATAAAGCCAGTGTCTTAAACCCGGGATAACGCACAACCAAATTGTTTATTTTTTCCGCGGTCAAAATCATAAAAACAGCGGAAGTCAAAATAGCAGCTACCATAACAGGTATTTCAGACGTTAAACCAACAGCGGTTATAACTGAATCCATTGAAAAAACGGCATCTACCGCTACGATCTGAAGGAGTACTACAGCCAGTCCAGCCTTGGCACGAGTTGAGTAAGACGATGGTGTATGCTTCAACCATGACCAAAGTTCTTTACCACTTTTAACCAACAAGAATCCACCGCCCATAATCATAATTATATCTCGTCCGGTGAACGTTAAATCGGCTAAACTCAACAAAGGGTGAGTAAGAGACATCACCCAAGAAATAGAAAAGACCAAACCTATTCTGGTTAAAACGGCTAAACCGATCCCCAAATTACGTGCGGTTTTACGCTGCTCTACGGGAAGTCGCTCACACAGAACAGAAATGAAGACAACATTATCGACACCCAAAACGATTTCAAGAATCAGTAAGGTTGTAAATACTACCCAGATTTCGGGTTGTAGAAAGAGTTCTAACATTGTCTTGCCCTCTCAATAAAAGAAGACGATTGAATACAACGGCACCTAAAGGAGTCGTCCATAGAAATAAATTACCTCTTTGTTAACGGTTAAAAATTAATTTCTAATATCTTTTCGTTACGAATAATAGAAACAACCAGTAATAACTCAGCTAAATAATAGCTTATTCACGCACCTCGATTAAGACAATAAAAATCACAACACTTAGTCCAATGAAGACCCAATAGATCGACCTAATGATTTAAATCAACAACTTTGCCACAGAGCTACATAGGGGTCATAGAACCAATACGGCTCTCTTAATCTTAATCGCAGCGTGACAAGCTGTCGTGTAGTAAGTGCCATCACCAGACACCTCAAGGATGCTTCGGTGTGTTTGTTTAAGTAAGTTCGGGAGTGCTTCTCCATCTGTAACCGTCGATAAACTTAGCTTAGCTGCAATAATTTCATGAGTGTTTGTCTAGACTACAATATGAAGCTTTCGCTAAACTCTACGCTTGCCATCCATCCCGTGTTTTTGACTTTCCATTCGTCTTCGCCATAAACCTTAAGGCCAGTTGCATCAATGGTTAGGTGTTGGTATCGCTCCTCTCGTTTTAGTCTTAAATGAGACCTCAACTTGCTTTGTTCGATAAATCCTTGCAGAGATCTCAGTGGCATAGAAAACACTCGTTTCACTAAAAGCGTTGTCGTGATGGCCAAATCACTGTACCGACGTGATCTCCAGCGCTTATTCGGTTTACTTCGCGCCCACCTGATTATCACCTCTTCATCACTCCAAAAAGTCAGAATCGAATGAAGCTATTTATATTGTTGTTATTTGTGTAAGAAAGATAACTGATTTTCATCCTAAACCGACATGAGTAAATTAAATAATTCACAGACACCAATTAAGTCCGTATAATTATAAATACAAAGTCAACATGGGAATTAATGGTATAATGAAAAGCCATATTATTGAAATTCGCCACTTTATTACAGTAGCTCAACTAGGTAGTTTTACGCTTGCGGCCCAAGCTCTCGGTATGACAGGCTCAGCCTTAAGTAAAAGCGTTCTTCGACTAGAGAAGCAACTGGGTACAAAACTACTGCATAGAACGACTCGACGCATCGCATTAACCAATGATGGAGATTCTTATTTTGCAGATTGCCTTAAGGCAATGACGATTTTAGAGGAAGCTGAAAAGCGATTAAACAACCAACAATTACTGCCTTCTGGACGTGTTCGTCTCGACTTACCAGCTGTTCTCGGTAGAAGAGCAATTTTGCCCAAGTTGCTAGAATTAACGTCCAAGTTCGAGCAATTAGATTTATCAATCACCTTTAATGACCGTCCTACTGATTTAGTCAGCGACGGGATTGATCTTGCGATTCGAGTTGGCCACTTAGAAAACTCAGGCGATATTGTTGCGCGTAAAATTGGGGAGCAAAAAAGGGTGATATGCGCTTCACCCTCTTATTTAGCTACTCGAGAGCGTATTACCAAAAAAGAGGATCTCGCCCAACACGATTGCATCGTCGGTTGGCCTATAGGACAAAGGCATAGTTGGTTATTAAAGAATAAAAAAGGTATGAATGAATCGTTTCATATTGATGCCCGCCATGAAATAGCCGATTGCGAAGGTATCTTACAGTCAGCTTTATCTGGCACGGGTTTAGCGCAATTACCTGTCTGGCTAGTTCAAGAGCATATTGAGAAAGGACATTTATCCCCGGTATTGGAAAATATCTCAGGTGAAAGTTCACCAATAAGTGTAATTTGGCTTAAGACACCTTATATTTTACCAAAAATTAGAGTCATCATAGATGAACTCGTGGCTTTAGCGAGCTCTCACCCAAATATTTTCAATGCTTCATTAGACGAATAAACCACTCATTTTTAGTAAGAATAGTTGTACAACGTTATATATTTCTCTATCAAGCCCACTTACTGGTAACCCAAATAAAGTGGGCTCCCAATAGTATCCATAACTATTATCTCTTAAAATCTTATTAGCTGTCGTTTGATAGAGAAGCTGCGATCATTTTTTAATATTAAACAGGATTTTTCAATACAGTAATTTAGAGCCCCACATTCAGGCCTCAATTTTTACGTGTGACAATTTAATAAATGGTTTTCTGTGCTGATAAGAGCTTGGTGGTATAGTCATGCTCTTGATAAATAAAGTTCACTTCATTCGAGCATTGCTATTTATTAATATAACGATAGCTATACTTTTATGCCTCCCTCTATCTTGACATAGAAGTCTGAACTCGCGCCCAATCTATTTTCTCTTCTCCAATTGGAACTGGGAAAGATCAAAGCCGTCAATTAAGCTTAAGAAGTAACAGTATTAAATGGTATTTCCTTTATTCTTGAACATCAATCACCGACATTATGGCAGGAGCCTTATTAATATCAACACTTGGACCTGCATTGGCAGTTACAATCATAGTCTCGCCTAAATATTATTTAGCTAAAGAGATTAGTGGAATGAGTAATAATAATCCCATATACTTGAGTAAGTAAGGCTTTAGCTTTATTTTCATATTTTTATCGTGATTAATTTATATTTTCAATCATTAATTATTCAGATTTTCGTGTAGTTCTCTAATCTCAGAAAACAAAGAGACTGTAGTTTCCATACTATCTTGGTTAGTCACTACTGATATTATATCGTTACAAAAATTGTATTTTGACATGATCACGCCGCCCCGATGTGTCGAAAGGTCGTTTTCGATCTTACTATTTGTATCAATTAGCCCCCAATCAGCATTTCGATGACGTTGAAAAATTACCCACAAGTTTGCCCCTATATTTCTATCTAACAAACCATTTATACCATTTGATATAATAACAGTCCCTAAATCAAAATTGGTGGCATTACAAAAATATTGTCCACTTCCCAAAATTAACCCCATAAAATAAAATGTCAAATTATCCGTTATCTCTAGCGCTTTTTAACCATAATTCAACCTCTTTATACAAACTATCAATTGAGTCACAAATAACTGATGACTCGGATGTAACCCCCCAAAACTCGTTACTAAACACACTAATTACTGTAATAAAATACTCAGCAGTAAATATAATATCAAATTTATCCAAAGGTGAATTTAACCCATCCTTATCTCTATTAAGAGTTAATATTTCCTTATCAAAATTTACCCCTAATGCGTATCTATGAAAAATGTCTTTCACACTATTATCACTAATAATTAATGCTAATCTTTTAGCCACACTAGAGTTAAGACCGAGCAAAGTATCATGTTTTTTGGTGCTCTTAACTAAGTTTATACGTTGCTCTTCTACACTTGAACCTCCGTATATTTCAATTTGCCATTTTTTAATCTTCGATATCTCGTCAAATACTGAACTTAGAATAATAGAACTAGATACATACTTCTTCGAAAGAAAAAGTACGTAAGCTGACTCTATCAGTTCACCAACGTAAAAGATTGCCAAATTATACTCTTTACGACTTAAATGCTTCATAACACTAGCCATTATTTCCTAATAATAAACGTTCCAAAAAGATCCCACTAATTAAAAATTTCATATAAAAAAGTCAAACATTTCTTAATGAAAGATTAAAATTATTTATTTCATTAATAGGCATTGGCTTCCCAAAGACAAAACCTTGGAAATTAACCACACCCAAATCTAATAAAAATTTTAGGACTTTTTCATCTTCGATCCCTTCAGCAACTGTTTCAATATTTAACTCTTTATGCGTAAACTCGACAAGCCACTTTAAAACTTTTCTTTTTTTTTCACATTTTAAAATATCATTGGTTAAAAATCTATCCAACTTAATTACATTAATATTCTCAATATTAATTATTCTTTCTAAGGATGTATAATCTCTTCCAAAATCATCAAGAGCTAACCTTATAAAGGGAAATTCTGAGGTCAGGAAATTCATAACTTTATTTACTTTAGAAAAATCGTTTACTCTTGAGCTCTCTAATAATTCAAGATCCAAACTAGCACAATTAAAACCATCAAAAATTTTGTTTTCTGAAATTTTAAAAAATTCAAAAAAGGAAGGGTGTACATTTACACTGATGTTTTTATTTGAGAAACAACTCTCTTTTTTTAGGCTATCTCTTAACAACCTAATAATGAATATATCAAACTCATAGTTATCTTTACACTTTTCAAGTATATCAAGGGGAACATTATAAACCCCATTTTTTTTACAGCGTAACAAAGCCTCATAGCCGTATATGGAGAAAGTACCGTCCTTCTTAGCAGCTACCTTAGGTTGATAAAAAAAGACCAAGTCATTCATTATGATGAATGCACCTCTAAAAAAATTATCATAGTTGTACTTACAATAACCTATTAACTTCTTTGATAGAACTTAAAGAAATACAATTCTCTTAGTCCTAACAAGACCTAATTAGAGTTCAAAACTTGATACATAAAAAATGAACGTTTGAAATATTAACTTGCAAAGCCATAAACAACCATTTTGACAACATCGAAAACACTCCACCAAGTAATAAGGTTCCTATTCTAACCAGAGAAGTGGCACAAAGCGTTAACAGCAAGGCTGGTTTATAGATAACGGTAAGTCGCTGATCTAGTCAAGCTGAAGAGAAATAGCAGCTACATTATCAAAGTTTTTCGGTGGCTTGCTGAACAAGATTATCGTCCATTGTGAGCCTAGCAATCGAGACTGCACTAAAAGCAATCCAAACATGATAACCAACGATAGTGAGATAAATTATGAATCGTAAAGTAATTAATTAGGTAAGCTTAGAAAATAAAGTTTCGATCAAAAGAATGCCACTCTCCTTTGATCGGGCCATGCCTCCCACATCTGCACTTATGGTGGTTATTTCCTCTAAAAGTAAGAACCACCGGCATAGACGGTGGTTTTAAAAGCCAACAAAAAACTGATGCTATCGTTATACGTTTGTTTAAAATAATCTTTAGAAATCATACTTTGTACAAATAATAATCGACTTCTCATAGAGCAACAATAATTCTTTAGATACCTTCAATTAACTCTTTAACTGCATGTGCTACGTCATCTTTCCGCATTAAGCTCTCCCCCACTAGAAAACTATTAAAACCTGATTTTCTTAGTCTCAGGCAATCGTCATTAGTAAAAATACCACTTTCACTAACTAACAATTTATTTTTGGGCGTCATTTTTGACAAATGCTCACTAACGTTGAGGTTCACCTCAAAAGTTCTGAGGTTACGGTTGTTTATCCCTAACAGAGGAGACTCTAACAATAATGCTCGCTCCATTTCTTCTTGATTGTGAACTTCAATTAGTACGTCCATCCCAAGTTCAATAGCCAAACCTTCGAAATCTTTAACTTGCGAGTCACTCAAAACGGACATTATTAACAATATACAATCGCTTCCCCAAGCTCTAGATTCATATATCTGATAATAATCAAATATAAAATCTTTTCGCAACACAGGTAACTTGCAGGCTTGGCGCGCATGAGCCAAATAATCTAAAGAGCCTTGAAAACTTGGCGTGTCCGTCAGAACTGATAAGCAAGCAGCACCACCTACTTCGTAACCATCTGCTAATGTTGCCGGATTAAAATCTGACCGAATCAACCCTTTAGACGGACTGGCTTTTTTTATTTCTGCAATTAGACCAAACTTTCCTTGTTGTTCTTTGTTCATTAATGCTTTGACGAACCCACGCGTTGGTGGCTGGTCAAGAGCTATTTCCCTAACCTCTTTTTCTGGACGCGTTAATTTCGCGACCTTAATTTCTTCAAGCTTATAATTTTCTATCTTTTTAAGTATATCCATAATAACGTTTCCTTAATATAATCCATAGTAGTTTCCATATAAAAACCATTTTAACATAAAATCAAATCATCATTAGTTGTCATATGTACCGTAAGATGCTAATAAATATCAATTTAATAAAATAAAAAATAATCAACCAATCCTATTCTACCAATTGTGAATAAAGTTTAGAGTTATATTTACAAAATTTCTAATTATTCTTAATTCTATTCAGTAAGTTGGAGGGGGGGCATAAACAGTGGACCGAACCCTACCATATCAGTTAAATCAGACTCTATTGCTATTCTGGCCTGTTCGGAATGATATCGACCAGTAGAAATTATTATTCCTTTATATAAATCTCGAATAGCTATTTTAAACTCTATAGGGATTGCTGGGTCATCACCCGAATCAAATTCATCTATATGAATATAGACAACTCGCGATTTATTGAGAGATTTAACTGCTGATATATAAGTTTTTGCTGTATTTTTATCGACAGCTCCGTTTAGAGGTGCAAATGGAGCCAAGCGACCCCCTACACGGTCTTTTCCTATAGCACTAATAAGAGTATCAACAACCACATTCAAAAAAGCAGGCGATTCTCTGTAAAACCTTCATACTCATAAACGAAGGTATTGCCCTCTGATTCTATGAATTGATGAGCGAAATAGCCATT
Source organism: Vibrio sp. F13 (assembly GCF_020806305.2). NCBI lineage: Bacteria > Pseudomonadati > Pseudomonadota > Gammaproteobacteria > Vibrionales > Vibrionaceae > Vibrio > Vibrio sp. F13. The sequence goes on from NZ_CP170176.1 coordinate 1,471,081, forward strand.
TTCTACATGTAGTTCGACACCATCAAAGCCAGACGTCATAGCAGTCAAAGCAACTTGTCGATACTTTTCAGCGATGTCGAAAATACTGTTTGTAGTTTCTTTTGGTATTGCTGCCCCGACAAACTCCTGATTACGATTTTTAGTATCAACAAAAACCTTAACACTATCTTTTTTGACTACGGAAGAAGTAATAGATTGTCCACCATCGATATTTTCGGGGTGACCACCGTACCATAATTGAGCGAAAATCACGCCACCACTTTTGTGAACTGAATCAGTGATTTTTTTCCATTCCATAATCTGTTCTTGAGTATCGAGAGCAGAAGGCAACGAATACTCTTGTTCTTTCGGATAAAACAGATTTCCCACAGCGATTCTCAATCCCGCAGATGAACGTCGAGAATAATATGTTGCCATCATATCGTTAACGAAGTTTCCGGATTTAGTGGCTTCAGAAAATGCTACAGGTGGCATAACGATACGATTTTTTAAAACAATTGAACCTAAATTAATAGGATGCAATAACACATCAACCATATCAATCCTTTCTTTTAATATCAAAAATTTAAATGCCTATTATTAAATTGACATAAAAAATAATTTTAAATGTACCATTTATATTCCAAGATAATTATAAATTATTTCATAATTATAGTATAAACACAAAGTCCCACCGAGACTCAATCAAAGTATTGAAAACCAGATAAAACCGGGTTAGCTTAACATGGACTTTTATAACTTACATAAACATATAAATATAAATATAGATAAATTGATAAAATCAATATTTCCCGACATCAAAAATATAGTTTAACTGAAATTTTTCTAAACAAGAAAAATAGCAGGGGAAAAGATTTAACATCATTATTTTTATAAATTGATAATCTTAATATTAACTGAAAGTAAATACCTGATTTTATAGTTTATTTGTTAAAATTTTTAGTAGTGGTTCTCACCAAGTCCACAACTGAGCATGTATTTCCACCTACTGTATTCTCAACCATTTTTAAATGATTTCAACATAATGGAGTATCTTCATGAAAACTAACAAGCAGATGTCTTTAACCGGCCGTGTAATATCAGGGATGGTTATAGGCGTCTTGACAGGATTTATAATTCGCACATTTTTTTCCTATAACGAGTTTATTGATTCCTATATTGTAAATGGACTATTCGAAGTCGGGGGGCAAATCTTCGTTGCTAGTTTAAAAATGTTAGTTGTACCACTAGTATTTGTTTCACTCGTTTGTGGTACTAGTTCCTTAAAAGACATATCTACATTAGGAAGAATGGGAGGGAAAACCTTAGTTTTCTATGTAGCAACAACTGCTATCGCGATTACACTCGCACTTACAATGGGCGTATTGTTTGAACCGGGATCCGGTGCCGATCTCACAGCTGCTAGTTCATTTAAATCGGTAGAAGCGCCGTCTTTAGGCCAAGTGATCATCGACATGTTTCCAACTAACCCAATAAGCGCCATGGCTGAGGGTAATACACTGCAAGTTATCGTATTTGCAGTCCTGTTTGGCATAGCCATTAGCATTTCAGGCCAACCTGGCAAACAAATTGCTGAATTATTTTCCAACTTAAATGAAGTAATAATGAAGTTGGTTGCTTTACTGATGAATCTAGCGCCATATGGTGTATTTTTCTTGATGGCAAAACTGTTCAGTGGCTTGGGTATTGGCGCAATACTCAATCTTGCTGAATACTTTTTAGTTCTAGCCGGAACCTTAATTTTACATGGTCTTGTAACGTATGGCTTAATGTTAAAAGGCTTTACAGGTTTGAATCCTGTTTTGTTTCTGCGAAAAATGGAAGATGCGATCATGTTTGCTTTTTCGACAGCATCATCTAATGCCACTATTCCGGTAACAATGGAAACTGCAAAACACCGCATGGGCGTAGCAAACCGAGTATCTTCCTTTACAATACCTTTAGGTGCAACTGTAAATATGGACGGTACTGCAATAATGCAGGGCGTTGCTACTGCATTTATAGCTCAAGCGTTTAATATTGATTTAACAATGGGCGATTATCTAATGGTAATCATGACTGCTACACTAGCATCTATTGGTACAGCCGGCGTTCCTGGTGTTGGGTTGGTCATGTTAGCAATGGTATTAAATCAAGTAGGTTTACCTTTAGAAGGAATAGCGCTAATTATGGGCGTTGACCGCCTTCTGGATATGATTCGTACAGCGGTAAATATTACAGGCGACAGCGCAGTAACAATTATTGTCGCAAAATCTGAAGGAGCATTAGACGAAGCTCGTTTCAATGATCCAACGGCAGGTTTAACTGAACACCCAATACGAAATAACTCCTAAATCATTCCTCGTTCTATTTCCAAAAAAAAAGCCTGGTAATAATATCAGGCTTCTAAAAACTAAGTTTAAATTCAATCTATATAAACGAGTGCATCCTATAAAATAAAACATAACTTCAAACCAATGAAAAATTACATGTTTCATACATAATATAAAAGCCTCTAATATATAGAAGGTCGAGTTTGATATGAATAATAAAAAAAATAAAGCTTCGTGATCATAAAAGAGAAATTAGTATTTTCAGGACCAGAATAATTGTTGTATATTCTGGAATAATCTTTCTCACTTTAATCTTAATTGGGAATTTATACAGGCTCCAAGTGATAAATTTTGAACGTTATAAAGCATTAGCTGATGGTAACAGAATAAAATTACTTCCTATTGCTCCTACACGTGGATTAATATATGATCGAAACGGTTCTTTACTTGCCGAAAATAAGATCACATATACTTTGACATTGATTCCAGAGCAAACAGTTGATGTAGAATTGATGCTACAAAGGCTTAGCAAATTCATAGTCCTAGATACAAAAAAAATCAATAACTTCAAACACCGCTTAAACAACAAACGTTCCTTTGAATCGGTGACGCTCTTAGAAAACATGAATGAAACAGAGGTCGCGAAGTTTTCGGTTCGTAAATATCAATTTCCCGGTTTATCTATCGAAGCCAGAAAAAAACGCTTTTATCCTCATGGTGAAGTCCTTACTCATGTGTTAGGTTATGTGGGAAGGATTAACAATAACGAATTGATAAAACTGGATAAAAAAGGTGTAGTGGCTAACTATCAAGCAACTAAAGTGATTGGGAAACTTGGTGTCGAACTATATTATGAACATTTACTTCACGGTAAAAAAGGGTACAGAGAAGTAGAAGTCACGAGCCAAGGCCGCATCGTTAGAACAATTAAATACATACCGGCATTACCAGGTAAAGATATCGTTCTAAACATCGACTTGGAACTACAAAATTACTTATTTCATCAACTAGCTCCGCATACAGGTAGTGCCATCCTACTAGACTCAAAAGACAACAGCGTATTAGCGATGGCATCAGCTCCTAGCTATGACCCAAATCTTTTTGTCGATGGGATATCTAATAAAAACTACCAAAAATTATTAGATGACCCTGCCCGTCCATTGATTAACCGAGCTACATTAGGCGTTTACCCTCCAGCTTCAACAATAAAACCTTTTATGGCCATCGCTGGTTTGCAAGAACGTGTAATTTCTAACAACACGATTCGCGATAATCATGGTAAATGGAAAATCCCGGGATCTGCACCAAACTCGAAAGTGTGGCGAGACTGGAACAGGTGGGGGCACGGTCCAGTAAACGTTACCGAAGCTATAGAAGAATCAGTCAATTCATTCTTTTACCAAACAGCATTTGATTTAGGTATAGACCGAATATCTTCTTGGATGAAACGGTTTGGTTTTGGTGAACCGACAGGAATCGACCTTTATGAAGAAAGTACCGCTAACCTCCCGACTCGAGAATGGAAACTGGATCGTTATCGTATCCCATGGTATCAAGGAGACACTATTCCAGTAGGAATTGGTCAAGGTTACTGGACCTCCACTCCTCTTCAGCTTGCGAAAGCTACATCCATCTTGGTTAATCGTGGCCAGGTTACAGCTCCACATTTACTTAAAGCAACGTTAAACCATGGAGAAAGTTTTAGTACACAAAAGATAATTGTACAGGCACCGATAAGAGTCATGAAGGAAGTGTCAAATAAAGTTTGGGATATTCCACTTAACGCAATGCGTCTGGTAAACCATGGTAGCCGTGGTAGCGCTAGAAATGCTTTCAAGCATGTAGAATATATAAGTGGTGGTAAATCCGGAACTGCACAAGTCTTCAATCTTGCGAAAGGCCAGGTTTATAACTCTAAAAAACTTGCGAGGAGCTTACATGACCAAGCGCTATATACTGCATTTGCACCGTACGAGTACCCACAGTATATCGCAACGGTCGTAATTGAAAATGGTAATGGCGGCTCTAAAGTAGGTGCGCCTTACATAAGAAAGTTATTAGATTTCGCTTTCGACAATCAGAAGAATGACGTTCAATAGATAGTGATAGTGATAAGTTGTTAATCGTCTATAGCTGTAGAAATAACGAAAAGCTATTTACTATCTTTCAATATGTATCGATGTTACTTTCTCTTAGTACGAACGTTCCTCCACCGATAAGCAGGGTGGAACAACAAATATTTGAGCTTTTTGTACCGACAAGTGTAAATACCCCCTTAGCAGAAATCTGATTTTAGTAGTTAGGGGGCTACATGAATTAGGGCATTAGTTTTTATGACAAAAATAATAGCCCGTATTCAAGTCCTAAGTGCGACACTTCGCCATTTAAGCAGCCATGCAAATTTCTTTGAATATAACCGCAAGTTGCTTAAAACCCAAACACTTCTCCGGCCTATAGTTAATCCTCGCTATAGCAAACAAGATAACATCATCGCCAACTTCTCTTATGTTTTTCCCTTTCGGAACATACTGACAAAGGAGTCCATTTGTATTTTCATTGGATCCACGCTCCAATGAACCGCATAGATGAGCAAAGTTAAATTCAGCGTCTAATGCTGTTGCTATCTCTTTGTGGTTCGCAAACTCACTACCGTTATCGGCGGTCAGGCAAGAACCTATTCTTGTTATCATGCACATTATTATTCTTAAACACTCAACCGCGATAATGTAAATTCTGAAAATTAAAAATCTATCGAGTGAAACGTTATTGCCCATGTCAATCAAACAACTCTAGAAAAAACTCGACATACTTCGATTATTATAAACGATACAAATATACTTACACCTACTGCGGCAGAAGAAACATCTTTGATTCGACCTATTTTAATATTTTGATTTAATTCAACAAAGTCACATAGTGCTTCTATGGCGGTATTAAACATTTCTGATACTGGACTAATACGGTCGCAATGAATACCAAACTAAAATCTAACCATTGACTGAAATAGAAAAACCCTATCATCAATATGATAAAAAGTGCTAATTTGTAAGCGACGGAAAAATCCATAAGGACAGCAAGACACCTCTAAGTTCTCTCCTAATTTTTCGAATCGGTTTAAACCTAGAGCCCCCTTATCTAATCTCATATATTCCCTTAAATAAGTTAAATAGATAATAAACCAGCCACTAATTCAAATATTATTGTTTGATATCAATTAGTTCACCTATTTCGAATTTTTATTATGAAACCAATCATCAAACAGCTTCGGTTAGTCGTTGAGTAACCAGGTACTATACCCAATCAACTTGAAGATGCTGGCTTGAACACCTGAAAATTATCATTTATTCGAGACGTCAAAGAGCTTGCAATCTCTGGAAGAGTCACGGTGCAAAATTCTCGATTGCTTCTCTGAATTCCCGTTTAGTTTTTAAATAAACGTTGTTCCTTGAATATTCGTTCATCACCTTCCAAAGCCGCTCGATTGGATTTAGATTTGGACTATAAGGTGGAAGGTAGTGAAGCTTAATATTCAAGACAAAAGCAGCATTTCTGACTAAATCACTACGATGGTACCCCGCACCATCTAAGATAATGTGGAGCTTGTGTTCCAATGGATAACGTTCTCTAATTTGGCAGAAAAATCGAACGATGCTTTCACTGTTTATGGTCTCGTAATCATTAATAATAGTGCCGCCAATGTCGTTAAGATTCAAAGCACCAATGAGGTTGAGACGACTTCGACTTCCCGTTGTTTCAACGGCTTTATCATGCCCTGTTCGTATCCAACCATGTGATATTTTGGTTGCTTGAGTAGGATGGACGGCATCAATGAATAAAATCGATTCATCTTTACTACAGCTTGCTTTGAGCGCTTCATAAGCCTCAATAAAAGCTTTCTGTTTGGTTTCATCGAATTTATGAGGTACGCCTTTGGGCATCTTGTAGCTGAAACCATTTTGGTGAAGCCACTTGTTCATCCCTGCAACACTATATTGCACTCGATAAACTGTGAAAACATGAGCAACAATCTCACGCGTATGATGATAGATGTGCACGGTTAGGTGTGTGATTAAACTTTGGGTTTGCTGCTGAGATAGGTAGTTTTTTGAGCCACCGTTTTCAGGCTTGAGCTTGTTCGATAGCGAGTAATCTTTGAGATGCTGTCTAACCGTTGTTTCATGGATAAGTAGTGCATCGGCAATTTCTTCAGGACTCCACCCGTTACTGGCATGAATAACAGCTTTGATACGGTCGCGAACTCGATCATCACGAGTTGTATCATGTTGGTTAATCAGCGTAAGCTTTTGTTCATTGGATAGAGTTATTTTCATGTCACCTAGCATGATCCTCATTTTGGCTAAAATCAAGCATCTTCAATGATCACGGGTATAGATCTTATTAACTCGTACCCAAATTTTACTAATCTAGTTTACCTAAACCTTTTAATCCCATCTAATACGAGTGCGAACAGTGATAACGTAATCAACAAATAAGTTGGTATTTCTTGTACTGTAATAGCGTCACCAATCAATAACCCAACAACAAAAATAAAAGCAGGCTCAACGTAACCAAGCAACCCAAAGACAGAAACTGACAATTTAGAGTAAGCGTACAGATAGCAAAGCATAGGTATTACAGATACGATACCTAAGCCAGCATAATATGCATAATTACCGACAGAAAGAGATAAAGAAAAGTCTAATGGATAGAGCAAGAAAAAACCGAACAAAGCCAATGGCATAAGGAATAGGTGATCTACAGCCAATCCAATATCGGTAGCTAATGGTATTGTTTTTCGGTGCATAAAATAAGCTGGGTAACCCAAAGCTATCACTAGTACCACCCAAGAGATTCCGTCGGATAAAGCATACGTATAAAGCGTACCCGACAGTGCGAGATAACACGCTAGCTTTTGATAAAAAGACAACGTTTCTCGATATACCAATCGACCAATTAAAACCATTACGATTGGCATCGTAAAATAGCCTAATGCAAGAGACAAAGTCTCTCCATTCACAGGCGCCCAAACAAACAACCAGTATTGCGGTGCAACCAAAAGTGCTGAAACACAGTATTTGGGCCACATTTTCCACACCTTTAAAGCTTGCAGTAGTAGGTGAGTTCTTTTGGAGATAAATAATAATAAGCAGAGTAACATTGTACTCCACAGTATACGCTGCACTGCTAACCAATGGCTTTCCCCCCCTGTAATCTCACTTGGGGGCAGTGGTGGTTGAAACTGGACATATACAGGTATGAATGCAAACAAAAATGAACAAAGAATAGATGCTATAATACCTTTGGTTTCTGCTGGCAAGGTTTTAATGTGGCACTTTAATGAAAAATAGAAACACGTCATGATTAATATGGCCTTTTTTACGGCGCTGCGTTCAAGAAAATACTAGTTTTTTAATTTATTGTTTTATTGGATCGTTATCAATCGAACGAACTAAAACATTAAAAATAAGTGCCACTTAGAAAATCTAAATAGTCCACGCATGCCAATTCATCTTAATTAAATTAATAAATGAGTGACTGACTGATTCTCACCCATTAAATCTATAGGTATATAAACCATTCACGCAATGCATTGCAAATAAAAAACCAACCTGGCTTATATTTTTTAATACCTTATTTAAATTAGCAATTTTTATTAAAACCAGTTTAAAATATCAACACAGAGTTATAAGAAAAATTTTCATTACAAATTTGTCTAGATATTTTTTCGGTTACCACTTTCATTCTCACTCCCATAAAATCATTACTAGTACCCTTACTACCATTTATCTTTTATTTCAAAGAATTGTTTAAAGAGCAGGCATCATAGTTCAAATCTAACCGTCAATTAAGACCACATAGAAATAAACACACAGTCCCCGCAGGACTTAATCATTAATAACAAAGTCAGACAAGTACACCCAACCTAAGCACCTGTTTTATATTGATTTGTTATATTTTAAACTGAAGTACCCTGGTAGAGAAGTGGTACAAAAAAATTAGATAGTATTTTAATTTTACATAAAAACCGCCTTGCCAAATGGGAGGAAATATGACACATTCCTCAAAGAAAACGGTATATACCATTACAATTCAGCTCCCAATTTTATTACGTAGCGAGATGACTTAACATCATGAAAAATGTTTAAAAAATATCAAACAATAGAAATATCTTTTACATTATACAAAGTAATCAGAGCTCACAATAGATTATCTAGAACAGAAGTTACACTTCCAACTAACAAGAAAAAATGATTAATGATGACTGAAAAAGGTGACGCCTTAAAGTTGAATATTTTTCCTGGTTTTAACTTTAAATTAAGTGAATGATTTATAAAAAGACACTTTTATTTTTTAACTTAATTTTACTTTTAAAAAAACTTACAGTGGCGTTGCGCCTAATACCTATTTTTTAATTAATACACCCCTTCAGCTAGAGTTCACGCTATAAAACCATATATAACAAGGAGCAGAAAATGAAACTACAGCAACTTCGTTACATTAATGAAATAAAAAAAAATGGGTATAACATATCTCTTACATCACATCAGCTATATACGTCTCAGCCCGGTATCAGTAAACAAGTTTCACTTTTAGAGGATGAACTGGGCGTGAAAATTTTTGATCGACAAGGTAAACACTTATCTGGTCCTACAAATGTCGGTAAGGAAATCCTAAACGAAGCCATTAAAATCTTAGAGATTGAGGATAGAATCAAGGCTATTTCATCCGAAGTTACATCCCCAAAAAAAGGGAAACTCAATATCTTTACAACTAACGCCATTGCAAATTTCATACTACCTAAAAGCGTCCGTTACTTACTGACAAGCTACCCAAATGTGTCTCTGCACATGTCGACAATCGAACCAAGTCATCTTAATAATTCCTTGCCGGCTGGACCCGGTGATATTGCGATTGTGGCTCAGGATATTGAAGAGATGACAGGCCTAACGGTACTCCCAGTTTACAAGTGGTCATTGAGCTTAATTATCCCTTCTGAACATCCACTATCAAAGACACACACATTAACCCTTGAACAAATAGCAAAAGAAAAACTCATTAGCTATGAATTAAAATCAACAGGGCGAATCGCTATAGACAATACGTTTTCTCAACTAGGCCTAACCCCAGATTATATTGTCACAGCAATGGATGTAGAGGTAATAAAAGAATATGTCAGTAAAGGGGTCGGTATTGGTATCATAGCGTCAGTTGCTGCCCACTCAATAGATGATTCTTTTACCGTACGCTCATTAGAAGGATTTTTTCCCGATTGTTACGCATGGCTTTGTTTTGGTAAAAACGTGTATTTGCAGACATACATGTATGATTTTATCGAAAAGCTTGCACCACACCTCACAAAAGTAGTGATTGAACAAACCAAGCATATGACTAAGTCGGAAATAATAGATTGGTTTAAGACTGTCCCTCTACATACTTATAAGTAACAACCATTACCCTCTCAAGTCATTAAGAATGTGACACATAACCTCCAACTGTTTATTATATGCAAAAATTTGCACTACTATCTATTTTTTATGAGATATGTTCGTATTCAAGAAAATCTTAGATACGTTACTTCAACAACGTCTCATACGTTAAATTAGGAGCTCACCATGACTAAAGTTGCCATAATTACAGGATCTAGCCGCGGTATCGGGAAAAAAATTTCTCACTATTTCGCTCAGGAAGGATACTCTTTAATTTTAATGTCCTTGAATAAGCTGAATCTTGAACAGGCAAAAGTAGAAATAAACACACTCTTTCCATCGTGCAACGTAGAAGTAGTGCCTATCGATTTCAACGTCCCGTCCGAGGTAGAAGCAACAATCACATCAATCATCAAAAAAAATAAAAACATTGAGGTCATGGTCAATAGCGCTGGTATTTTGGCAGCAGGCAACACTAAACTACCTTTAGTCAAACTTTCTGAATTAATGAATGTAAACCTACTGTCTACCATCACTGCTTGTAATATCGTTGCAGAACAAATGAAAAAACAAAGGTTTGGAGAAATATATAACATCGGTTCCACTGCAGGTTTGACGCCAGTCCCCAAAATAGCCGCTTATGCAGCTTCAAAAGCGGCCATTGTCAGTTATAGCGAGTCGCTCTATCATGAGCTTCTCCCATTTGGTGTAAAAGTTTGTTGTTTATGCCCAAGTGTCGTAAACACAGACATGACTAACGATGGTCGAATTGATAATAAATTAAAAATTGAAACTCAAGATTTAACAAAAGCACTCGATTTTATTCGAAGCTTATCTTCTGCGGCAGCCGTAAGCACACTCTCCATACGCTGTCGTATCATAGACTTAGAGTAATAAAGAACGTTCAGAGAAACTCTAACACCTTTAATACCATACTTAACATCACTGTAGTGGTCTATAACGGCCATCGTTCGACTATAAAAAGTTAGAGTAACCTGGGAGGTCTACACCAATATTCCTAGACACTGAATTAAGTGATCACTAACGACTTAAACAACGACGTCTAAGGAAACTAGAATCCTTAAATTAAAAGGAGATGCAACAAAACTAGCAGAGAAAGTGAGAAGGGCTGTGGCAACAAGACAGCTTTATTTACATGAATATCAAATCGACGCTTGGTGAAAGAATTCGAAGGAAGACTCTAAACTAATCAGCAAGAGCGAGGAGCTAGCAGCAGATGCTGCCAAGCTCAAACGGCAGCTAATCGAATGGGCAGAAGAACTAGAAACTGGACAAAGAGCCACCACCATCCTCGAAAAACTCTAAAGTAAGGTATCGGTTAATGCGGGGGTCTCTCCTACTGGAGCAGATTAAAACCAATAGCTTCTAAATGACTGACCTATGAAATAGGCCAATCATCATACTTATATTTACTCATCACGTATTGATGATTACATGAAGTTAGACTGATAGTAACGAGTTACTCGACCACATATTTTTATTAAGCGGAAAAGCCACCGTCGATCATCAAATCAGCACCAGTGATGTAACCCGCTTCTGAGCTAGCGACGAATGCTACTAAGCTAGCAATCTCCTCCACTTGACCATAACGACCAAGTGCACCGATAGCTTTTACAGGCTCTGAAGTATCGCCATTGTCTGGGTTTAAGTCAGTATCGACCGGACCAGGTAAAATGTTGTTGACCGTAATACCTCTAGGGCCGAGATCGCGAGAGAGACCTTTGGCCAATCCGGTTAGTGCAGACTTGCTCATTCCATATATAGAACCGCCAGCAAAAGGAATACGCTGAGCATTAGTACTACTGATATTAATTATTCTGCCATGATTATTCATATGCTTCGAGGCTTCATGAATAGCTACAAATACACTTCGTACGTTAGTATTGATGGTCTTGTCCCAATCATCCATCGTCAAATTTTCTATATTATCCCAGATAAGCGTACCTGAATTGTTTACGACAACATCAATCTTACCAAGTTGCTTGATGGTTTCACTGATTGCATTTCTGATATCTTCCGGCTTCGTGCTATCCGCTTTTATCGCGATAACTTTACCACCTTTTGAAATTAAGCTATCAGCAAGGTCTTTTGCTTTACCCTGGGATGACACAAACGTAAAAGCAACAGACGCGCCCTCTAAAGCCAATCTCTCAACAATCGCAGCACCAATACCGCGACTGCCGCCTTGGATAAATGCAACCTTACCTTTAAATCTATTTAAGTTGTTCATTATGTTTGCCTTAATTAAAAGTAGTCAATGTGAATCATCTTTTTAATGTCTGCATCATAACCGATTAAATCTCAATTATTAAGTCCTTAAAGTTAAAATCAAAAAGTCCCTATAGGAACTAATTGTAAATACAAAGTCAGCTTATAGAAGTTTGTCACTTGGTTATCGTAGCGAAGTTAAGCAATTTTGCCCAAGTTACTAGAATTAACATCCAAGTTCGAGTCATTCGATTTATCGCTCACCTTTAATCGTCGCCCTACTGATTTTATCAGTAACGGGGTGCTCCTGTGACTCGAGCTAGCTACTTAGATAAGAGCATTAGGAAAGGAGCGATCATTTTTATCTAGATAAAAACGCCTTACATTCTACCTAAAATAAGAGTAAATCAGATATTTTAGGTGTCATTGTTTTTAGTTAGATTAACGATATTGAGGCCACTATCAAAGTTTGATAGTGGCCTCAATCATCATAAAACCTACATACTAGCTAACAATATTTACATTTGTCTTAGGTATCGCGCAGCAAGCTAGGGCCATTCCTTTCGCCTTATCACTGTCTTCAATTCCTGGGGCATCGGGCTGGTAAACCTCTCCTGATTTCACAGTGACTTTGCAGGCGCCGCAGAAACCAGCTCTGCAGTTATTCGAAATAGAAAGCCCTGCTGCTTCAGCTTGCTCCAGAACGGTGCGCTGGTTGCTTCCTTCAAACACGACACCATCAAGGTTGATTTGAACCCTTTTCTCGCTCCCGTCCGCCACTCTTGCAACGCCAAATGTCTCTTGATGGTACTGTTCTTCGGGCAGCCCACTCTCTATCATCAAGCGCTTTACACTCTCCATGAAACCACTAGGACCACATACAAAAACTTGACGTTTGTGAAACTCTGAAATTTGATTTAAATGAGTACGACTAAAATGCCCCTTTTCGCCTAGCCAATCAGTTGATGGCTCGCTAAGGGCTAGAGTCACAGTGACATTGGCGTGTTGTTTTTCTAGCATAAGGAGCTCTTCCATGAATGGAATATCCGCTTTCGTCAAACATTGATGATAAAACGCAATATCACGCGTGTCTCGTTGGTCTGTCAAATACCGAAGCATAGCGATCATGGGCGTCACACCGCTACCGGCAGAAAGCAGCAACAGCGGCTCATTCGATTCTTTAGTAATATGAAAAGTGCCTTTGGGTTGATCCGCAATAATGGTATGGCCAACTTGTAAGTGGTTGAACAACCAGTTGGAAACTTCACCACCATGGACTCGTTTCACTGAAATCGACAAACGTTCTGGCCGAGAGGGGCTAGATGACAGCGTATACATTCGTTTGGTCAGTTTGCCATTAATCATGAGCTCAATAGGAAGATGTTGCCCCGCTTTATACTCAGGCACCATGCCGCTTTTGGGCTCAAACCAAAATGTCTCGAAACTTCTTGCCACTGATTCTCTTTCAACGCAAATCAACTCTTGTTTTTTGGCATCGAGATCTTCATAAAACTCCTTGGATTTATACTCAAGTACTTCGATAGCATCATTGATGGAGACAACACCTTCGTTTTTCGCTACAAGGTTTTGCCCGAAAAATATTTTGCCTTGCTCGTTGGCTCTAAAGCGCGAAAAGGTCGTCAATGGCTCTTTACTGTTCCTAAACTCTCCATTTTCCAGATCAAGTGTCGTTAAAATGCACCGCTCACACGGCTCTACAATTTCAAATTCGACATCACCTATTTTGATACGCTTCCATGAGTCTTCGATAAAAGGTTCGTCTGATTGCACCACCAGGTTGGTACGAAACTGTTCCATGGTGTGAACTTCGCTGCTGCGTCTATTTAGCTCCGCTAATGAGCCAGAGCTAATAAGCAAAACAGGAAATCCGTCGGCAAAGCTCACATTATGACCAAGATTTTCTTTCACACGCTTAGATTGCTCGCCAGTAAACAGTAACTCAACTCGCTTCCCAATTACTTGGCTAAACCAGTCATTCGCTTCATCGGTTGTTGTGTAGGCTGAAAAGCTGTCCCTCCAAACACTGGCATCTGTCGCCTGCATTTTGAAGGTAGAGTAGTGTAATTTTAGTGCCGCCAGCCCAGGGTAAGAAAAAATGACACCGGTTGGCATTAGACTAGAACTCACCTTCACCATATTTGGATACTGGCGCGCCGTCACCATGGTTGGGTATTTAGCCGAGGCGGAGACATCATCACCAGTTAACGCCAACATAAAGCGACGATCAAAAACAAGGCCTTGCTTTTCGACCCATGAAGAAGAGAGAGAAAGCCCGCCAATGGATTTGACTGGATAGATATTAACTTGGGAAAGTACGGTAGGATTTACCACAATGTCACCCTTTATTATTGTGTTGACTTATTGAACCGAAAGGAACTGTTTTAACGACCTAACAAGGCAGATGGTTTATCTTGTCGCTACGAAGATTACCTCGCGGACTTAAGCATGAAGCGCATCGAAACCAACGCATTCAATACCATTTTTTCTTAGCCAGAGAGAAAACTCATCGCTGGTTAAAATCTTCCACTCTTCAACACGAGCATGAGCATAGCTAGAGATTTCCTCTAGCTCTTCAGTTAGCGTCCTTGCTGGGTGGCACATTAATTCAATCGTACTGTTAGGCATGCTGTCTTGATAAGCCAGCAATACTGCTTTGAGGTATTCAATATTGACACCTTCAGCATGAAAGCCCATATCAAACGCATCTGGGGTAGGAACCGACAGTAAACTTTGACCCTGTATAAAGCTATCAATACGCCTAACTGGAAGACCTATTTCATTCGCTGCCTGCGTGAAACCTATCTTAAGAGGACGGTAGGCACCAGCAAAATGGTGGCTATCGATATGATTAATATTAAATCCCGCGTCTAAAGCCGCTTGATATTGCGCCATACACTCTCTAAAGACTTCATCAGAAGACACATCAGATTTATTAAACAGGGCCTTTCTATCAAAAAAATGACCATTCTCGTCAACCAGTGTTGGAATTAATTTAGGGGACGATATTGATTTACCTGATGTCACTGTAAAATGCAGTCCAACTTCATGAATAAGACCACGCTGATAGAGTTGTGACGCGTGAGATACACCAGGTTGGTTCATCATTATGGTGGTCGATTTTACGGTCCCGGCGCGAAAACAATCAGCGATACCCAAGTTTACAGATTCCGTCAGACCGAAATCATCAGCGTTTAATATAAGTTTCATCGTATCTTGTCCAATTTATAAATAATCAATTCTTGTAACGTATCTATAAGACCCGACGTCTATTTTAAACATCTCACACAACAACTTTGCGTTTGTTGATTGAGTAAAATTTAACACTTCGCCCATGACCCATTACAAAAATTACTCTATAATAGCTAAAAGCTTCTGACAAACGAACAAAACTTCAATATAAATTAACTAGAGTAATGCATGAACTTAGTGACCAATCAACAACAACAGCTTTCTCTTCTTCATACTTTTAGCGTTGCAGCGCGCCACTTGAGTTTTACCCAAGCAGCAGAGGAGCTCTTTATTACTCAAAGCGGAGTCAGTCAGAGAATAAAAAAACTGGAAATACAGCTTCAATTCAATCTGTTTATTCGAAAGACCCGAAAGCTAGAGCTCACCCCAGAGGGGCAAAGAGTTCTGAGTGTTTTAAACTCATCATTTGAGTCCATATTTTCCACCCTCTCTGACATTCAAACCGGAGAGCTGACTGGTAGCTTACATATAGCCACATCACCTTATTTCGCCTCTGCTTGGCTGATCCCGAGACTCCCCTCACTTCGTCAGCAATACCCACACTTAAGCATCAAGCTGCAAACCAAACAAAACCAATCTGATTTTGAATTTGAGCCATACGATGTAGCTATTTTTTATAGTAAAGGAGAATACCCAAATCACTACAGTGAGCGTTTATTTTCTGGAAAGAGAACACCTGTGTGCAGTGCTGACTACGCCGAGGAGCATTGTCTTAACAATGGAATCAATACTCTATCAGACGTTAATTTTATCCATAGAGGGGATACAAGTGCGTGGCAGTATTGGTTAGATGAGATAAGTGTAGGCATCGACTGCGAAAAGCGATGTGATTTCTATAGTGATAACAGACTGGCGATGGAAGCAGCGGAATTATCACTCGGTGTGTTTCTTGCTCGATTAGAATTTGCGCTGCCTTTAATTCAAGCGGGTAAGTTAGTCGCGCCATTTCCACATATTGAATCAGGAAAAGGCTACGATTTGGTTTGCCCTAAAGGAATGGAAACCAGAGCGAAGTTCCAAGCGTTTTCTCGCTGGGTACATTCTGAGATAGACAACGGATAAAGAGTTCTCGTTATATTGCTACATAACCGAGTACAAATTATAAGCAGTTCAAATATAAAAATACCCTAGAGTGGCTCTAGGGTACGAATTAACAATGATAGGCAATCTACGACAGTAATCAAGACTGCATTGTCAACAAAACTTAGCTCTCGTTTTGTAAGTTATTTTTTGTTAAAAAAATCAATAACTAGATCTTCAACCTGGACTGGACACTCCTCCATCAACCAGTGACCACATGACTCCAACACATGACCTTGAACATCATTAGCATATTCTTTCATTTGATTAAATTGAGTCGCTCCTAAACTGCCTTGACCATTACCTGATATCGTCAGAATCGGCATTTTCAACAAGTTATTCTCTGATAGATTGTCATTTTGAATCACAGATTCAGGAAGTGCTCTGTAATACTCAAAAGCAGCGTTTAGAGTTTGAGGTTTTTTATAAGATTCCGCATACATACCGAACAGTTCATCTGAAAATGCATTCTTATTCTCTGCATGCTCAAGAATGAAGTGCTTAAAAAACTTATCTTCATTGCCTGATATAAGTGATTCAGCCAATTCGTTTTTCGCAGAGAAAAAGCTAAAGTGCCACGCGGTCGACTCTCCCTGAGGAGTATAAGCTGGGAACGTGTATATTAAGTCGCTTGGTACGATGGTCTCCAGTAGAGCGACCTTATCAATATCATTCTGATGTTGAGCTAGCATAGGATATGTGACCCAGCCACCAATATCATGAGCTATGACATTGAATTTATCATCCGGGCTAAAGGTCTTAGCTAAAGAATGGATATAAGGTGATACGTCCTGCCCTGTATAAGTGGAGTCTAGCGGCTCAGATAAACCAAGACCTGGAAGATCCATAGCAATAACTTGGTAATCTTCTGCTAATTTAGGCATTAACTGGTGCCATTCGTACCATGACTGAGCAAAGCCATGGACCATTACCAATAAAGGCCCTTCCCCTCCAATTACATAATGAAGCTTCACTCCGTTAACTTCTTTAAAGCTGCTTTCAAAACCAGAAGGAATTGGAAACTCACTGTCCGCTTGACTCTGCTCATTACCCGCAAAAGCCATTGAGGAAAGTAAAATGCCCGATGCGACTAAAAGTGTTTTCTTCCATTTTTTCATAAAGTTAAATCATCTCATAACGTGTTAAGTCGATATGCACTTAAAGTTAATGGCATACCGAAGCAGGGCGCAAAATGTGTCATGATGTTTCAGAGCAGTCAACAGGACATTTCTTAACAAATTAGAGTAACGCCTTCATTTCGCGCACTAATCCTCCCAACAGCCACCAAAGAAAAATTGAATATAAAAAACATTAAAAACAATAACTTAACTAGTTTCATTCTATTTCTGATTTGGCGACCGATACCTCTAAATAACACATTAAGTCCCAATTGGAATATCTATTAATAAACATTAAGACTTAATTGAATTCATTTTATCCGTTATTATGCTGTCCAAGTTGATAATTAAATTTAAACGACTACAGATATCTTTTGGTGAGATTTAAGGTTCCATGTGACAACGAATAAACCCAACTGCCGCTTCTGTCATAAGAGTGACAGTGTCATAAAGCATGGTTATGGCCCCAATGGCCATCAACGATTTCGCTGTCTTGCTTGCCGCCGTACCTTTCAAGTGAATTATTGTTACGAGGCCTGCAAACCAGGAATTCGAAATAGGATTATTGAAATGACCGCACAAAACCATGGAAAGCGAGAAACCAGTCGTCATTTACACGTTGCCTACAACACAGTTCTAAGCACATGTCATCGGGTAAGAAAAAAGTCTCCACCCTTTGATAATACGAATTCTGATACGTTGCCGAATTCAATCACATTGAAAACGGCATTTTTATTGGATAAAAAACAACATTTTTGTGCCACTTTTCCAACACTTGGACTTAGGGCTCTAACAACAACCAATATCGACGGTACGTAATTACCGCATATTAATAATTTGAGTTGAAACAATGAAAAAACAAAGCTTGTTTATCTTTGCTCTATCTTTAGCCGTTTTTGGCGTTATCACGACAGAGCTTGGTATTATTGGTCTCCTTCCACAAGTCATGAAAGACTTCAATATTGATGTACAAGAAGCTGGTCTATTAGTCAGTGTCTACGCTATTGTCGTCGCGGTGAGTGGCCCCTTTATTACGTTAATGATGTCTGGATGGAATAGAAAGCATGTTCTAGTCGGCATTTTGTCTCTATTCGTTGTCTCTAACCTTGTGTACGCTATGACGCAAGATTACACAACCATGATGATATTTCGCGTTCTACCGGCGTTAGTACATGCTGTATTCTTTTCTGTCGCTTTAGTGGTTGTCACATCAATGGTTCCAGTTGAAGAACAAAGCAACGCCGCTGCTAAAGTTTTTGGTGGAGTAGCCGTAGGATTAGTCTTTGGTATTCCGATTAGTGCTTTTCTTGCTGAAGAATATTCTCTCGCTTATGCCTTTTACTTTGGTTTAGCCGCTTGCGCCATTGCGTTAGTGAGTGTGATGTTCTTGATGGAAAGTGCTCCCGTTAAGGAAAAAATGTCATTCGGCTCTCAAGTAACTATCTTACGCAGCAAATCAATGTGGTTGTCATTATTCACCGTTATATTCATCTTTGCAGCGATGTTTTCTTCGTACAGTTTTATTACTCAATACTTAAGTACTGTAACGAATATGAACGGTACGTGGATTAGTGCAATGCTGATGGTGTTTGGTATCTTTGGTATCTTTGGAAACTTCATTTTTGGTAAGCTACTCAGTAAAAATATTCTTAAAACAGTGATGCTGTACCCTATAATATTCGGTCTTACCTTCATAATTGTTTACTTCATGGGGTTCTCATTCTACTTTATGATCGGCATGGTCGCGTTTTGGGGTGCAGTGCATTCTGCAGGATTGATCGTGAGCCAGACATGGATAATGGAAAATGCAGGTGATTCAAAAGTATTTGCAAATAGCCTCTTTGTGTCTTTTTCTAACTTAGGAATTACTCTTGGCTCAGTTATCGCGGGATGGTTTATCTCTCAATTCGGCGTAGAAAATCTATTTTTATCAAGCTTAGTCTTTACGATGTTAGCATTAGTTAGCATCTTACTTAACCAGAAGAAAAGTTCAGATCTCAAACTTTCAAAAGTGAATTAGTCTATGAAAATGCGGCTTTCGTGACTAGAGCCTTAATCACGAAAGCCTGCATTATTTTTGAGTTTCCATCCCCCAAACAGCTGTTCAGATCGTAGGGGCTTGTTTATTTCTCCTGAATTACGTACAAAGCCCTTTCAAGATCCTATCTTCACCACCGTTTATGTTTTTTCATCTGTGACATAACGTTTGAAAGCCTAACTAATTGATGTTAAACATGCGGCTTAAAAAATAACAACAAAGATCCTTCAATGGATCTGCTCTTTTGCCTACTGGCTAGGACCTCTATGACAGAAAACACTCAACACCTTCAACGCTCCTCGATTGAGTTACACGAGTTTACACGTACCGACATCTGGAGCGGCTTCACCCAACTTTTGCCTCTCTCTATGTTTGTGATCGTATTTGGTTTCGCATTCGGTGTCGCTGCAGTACAAACTGGACTGAATTCTTTTCCAACTATGTTAATGAGCACACTTGTTTTTGCAGGTGCTTCACAGTTTGCTACGTTGGATATGTGGGGAGCAGAAGTCCCCCTTATTCCAGTTCTTATTACCGTATTTGCGATCAATGCTCGCCACCTTTTGATGGGGGCCACGCTATATCCTTAGTTACGTCAACTCCCCCCGACAAAACGATATGGTGTGATGTTGATAGCTTCGGACGCAAACTGGGCAATGGCACTCCATGCCTTTGGAAGGAAGGAACCCGGTTTTGGATTGCTCGTTGGCGGTGGTTTAGCACTTTGGTTATTTTGGATCATCGGCACTTGGGTTGGCATTTACTTTGGCAGCGTAATCCAAGATCCAGTGGGGCTTGGGCTCGATATGGTTATGGGCTGCTTTTTACTTTCCATGGTCGTCGTTGGGCCTAAAAACTCAAGAATCTTTATTATTTGGGCCACAGCAGCGGCATCTTCAATATTGGCATATTGGTATTTACCTGAAAACAGCCATGTTGTTGTTGGTGCTATTTCTGGTGGGGTGTTGGGTGCTTGTTGGAAGGAGAAGAAATCATGAGTATTGAAACAAATGTTGGTGGTACTTTATTGATAATCATTGCAATGGCATTGGTCACATTAGCTACACGCTGGGGTGGTGTATATGTCATGTCATTTGTTCCAATTAGCGAGCGTGTTCAACGTTTTATTACAGCGATGTCAGGTTCTGTATTAGTCGCCCTTCTCACACCTCTTGCCGTAGAAGGTGACAACGGAGCTAGAGCTGCACTCTTTTCTACAGCTGTCGTCATGTTCGTCATCAAAAAACCTCTACCAGCAATCGCAGCAGGAATCATTGCCGCGGCGGCAGTACGATCTTTGTAGCCATTACCACTACTACGAAACTCCCCAAATAGCTAAACCACATCTGCGCCTTGGTCACATCTTTCGATGCTATCAAGGCTTACCCAATACCTGAAAGTGACGGATATAAACCAAGTGATCTGCACCAGTCTGACTGGTGCAGATCAGTATGACGGTTGTTCATTATTGTTACAACCCAATAGAGATAGAGTGGTCAAAGAAATAAAAATAATTTTGTTAAAAAAGCTCATAATCTAATCGCCTATACATAACAATTCCATTACAGTAGCGACATGATACTTGTCTGAAACTTCTCGAGCAAGTGAGTCTACCCCTGCTTTTCCAGTTGGTTATTACAATCCACATCACCCACATCAATATAACAATGGATTTACACAGAATTAGTCAAGTCTATAACCCCATCGGCCACTGCAATACGTATACCCAAACTAGTAGTAAGGTCGTCCACACCAACAAAAACGCCAAGCTAAAAGGCAACATTAATGACATCAGGGTACCTAATTTAGCCTCCTTATCGTAATCTTGTGCGGCCGCTAAAATTAACCCGAGATAGCCAAACAGTGGGCTAATAATGTTGGTGACTGAGTCTCCAATCCGAAACGCCGCCTGTGTCACTTCTAGTGGAATGCCGACATAGAACAATGAAGGGATCAATACGGGCGCTATCATGCTCCATTGAACAATCGGAGATCCCATAAAGATATTCAGAAAGGCACACAAAATAACGACCAATAAGAGAATTATTGCTGGATGTAGTTGTACCTCTGTCACTAAGCTACTCATCGACATGGCTAATACACCCGACAACTGGCTGAGCTTGAAGAGGTAGATCATCTGCGACGCAACAAAGATGATCAGTAAAAACACTCCAAGTTGGCTCATGCTTTTTTGACAAGCATTCAGCAGATCGCGCTCGCACTTGAAGCTTCCAGAGAGGTAGCCATAGGCTAATCCACTTAAACCAAATGTAACGGCAATAATAATAGGTAGTCCACGCATCACTTCGCTGCGTCCTAAAGGTTGGCCTTCGTATGGGGCTAGCCAGCCGTTGGGTAGGACGGTTGAAAGTACAACAAACACGGCAACCATGACGAATACAACGGCTGCGGCCCACATGGCTTTGTCATTATTGGCAGCTTTGTTGTTATCGAAATCATAGCTGTCAGTGAACCTTTGTTCAGGCGTAGCATAATGGCATGCGAATCGACTTTGACGCTTTTCAACGATATTAATCGAAACAAACGAGCCTACTAAAACGAGAGCGAATACGCTGGCACTCATAAAAAAATAGTTAGCCAGAGGGCTGACGATAATAGTCGGATCAATCAGTTGAGCAGCAGAGGTCGTGATGCCTGCAATCACAACGTCATAAGTGGTTAAGAATACGGTGGCGTGAGTTCCCCCTGCTACCCCCGCAAATGCGGTGGCAAGCCCAGCAAGCGGCGGGCGATTGGCGGCTTGGTATGCTCGACAAGCCAAGGGGATGAGTACAATATAGCCTACAGAACCGACGACATTCGATAAAATGCCCAAGATCATGATGCTTACTGTCAGCTGCCACTTGCCGGTTTTACTGACTAACCGCTGAACGGAGTAACTGATGAGGCCAGAAGAGTCCGCCAAGCCAATTCCAATGGTGGCAATAATGACGACGCCTAATGGTGGGAAGCTGATGAACTCTTTGACGCTGCCACCGAGCCAAGTTCTTACCGCCTCTAAAGACAACAGGTTGTTGACGTGTTCAATGTTTCCACCGGGCAGTGTGTAAGAGACTTGGGCGTTGGACGTGAAGAATGAGGTTACTATGATTATCAACGACAACCATAGAAACAAGAAGACAGGATGGGGAAGTTTATTTCCCCATCGCTCTAACTTATCAAAAAATGTATTTGGCATCAGGTTAGAAAGCGTAATTCAAGCCAGCGTAATACGTTCGGCCTTGAATGACTTCGGTATAAGTCTCAGGGCTTGATACATCTTCATCCATCACGTTGTTGACACCGAGTTTCAGTTCCAGTTCCTCCATTAGGGTATGACGCATGCCAATATCAAAGGTTGTGTATGGGTCAGAGACATCATTGTTACCGAGCTCACCACGTACTTCACTGCGGTAATGGGCTCTTGCAAACAGATCGGTATCGTAAGTGACATACCAATTGGCTTTTACTGAAGCTTCATGTTCAGAGGTGCCGACAAGGCGTTCGCCGCTTGTGTCGTCTGTCGCATCAAGGTAAGTATATGAAGCGTCAAATCCAACGTGCTTGAACTGGTGTTCGGCATACAACTCTAAGCCTTTGAGCGTCGCTTTATCCACATTGATAAACGTATAGTAGCCGTCGCTCCCATTGGAGCTTTCAACTTGCTGAATAATGTCGTCAACGCGGTTATAGAATACGGTGGCGTTAGCAGAGGTGGCTTCGTTGGCATAGTAGGCGCCAATTTCACTGAAGGTGCCGGTTTCTGCTTTGAGATCTTGGTTGCCATAGACGTTACAAGCCGCGGGTCTATCAGGGCAAGCTGGGCCGCTGGCTGGCGCGGTATAAGACGGTGAGATCTGTGCCATGGTCGGTGCTTTGAATGCGGTTCCAGCGCCGGCTTTTAAGCTCCAGTTGTCGGTTAAACCTTGTGTGATGTATCCACGATAAGTAAATTCACTGTCAAACAGGGAGTCATGATCAAAACGTCCACCGAGTGTCAGTATGGTCGAATCGGCAACGGCTAAGTTGGTTTCAAGATAAACAGCAGTACTGGTTCTATCGGTAGAGCCTCCTGTAATGCCGACGTTTTCGATTTCGGCATTGCGAGCCTCGGCTCCCACTGTCATTGTATGATCATCGACAAAGAAAACGGCTTGTACATCACCGCCATAGTTTTGTTCGGTGATGTCTGAACTTGGGGTGTCGTATTTAACATCAAAGTCACTGTAGTAGAGGTGGGCATCGACACTCACAAGATACGATTGGTAATCATACCCTAACGTGTAACTTTGGAGTTGACGCTCTTGTTCATACGAGCGGCCACGATACATTGCCGTCCCCGATTGATCCTCATTCGACAGTTGGACTTCCAAGTCAATCGTGTGTTGGTCGTTCAGCGCATAATCAAAAGAGTTCACTAAATTGTAATTTTCTTGCGCACGACGTTTAGTGAAGCTCGACTGTTCGGAATAAAAAGATTCGTCGGTGTCTAAATAGTTACCATATACGGTATAACCCAAAGCATCGGTAATAGGGGTTGAAAAATACAGACCATAAATTTGTCCACTACCACCCTTGTCACCTTGGTTGTATTGCCCTTCAACGCTTATCGCACCCTCTGCGGTACCACTGTGCTGACGAGTGATGACATTGACCACACCGCCCATGGTATCGGCACCATATAGAGTGGACATTGGGCCACGAATCACTTCGATATTATCGATAGCAATACTTGGCGTTAGGCTCAATGCATTGTCGCTACCACGCCATAATGCTTCTCGGGTATAAGATCGACGGCTGTTCAATAACACTTGCGTGTAGTCACTATTTAAACCACGAATTCGCACACCACGAGAGCCATTTGCTTGGGTCGACACGCTAACGCCTGGTGCGTCAATAAGCAGATCGCCTACGTCCCCTGTCATCTGATATTTACTCTGCTCTTGAACGTCTATCACGGTCAAGGTTGCAGGGGCTTCTAGTAGACTTGTGTTTTGGCCAGCGTTTGCGGTGACAACCACGGTTTCATCAATTGCCGATTCCGCCATAACAAAAGAAACGGGTATAAAGGTCAGGCTAAACAGACACGGTACAGCATGACTTGATTTGAGTTTTAACATGTAATGACTTCATGGTTTTTAAATGAGGACTGGCCTAGAATATAATGAAAATAAATCTCATTGACAATACCACTCACCATAAAGTTCTTTTGATTATATTCTATTGAAATTTAATATATTTGTGGATAATAATTCAGACTTATTGATAGTTTAAAATGATGTTGAATTGTTTTTTGATTGATAAGTGTGTGATGCCGTATTGCCATACTTTGAATGTATGGCTTAAAGGGTTGTTCCGCAAACAAATGTACTGGTTTTCAGATGCAATTAGGTTGCTAGTGCGTAAAATTGCTCCCAAGCAGATAAGCCTTCAGGATTATCGAGCTTCAATCTCTTTTTAATCGCACTATACCTAGCTTGTTTAACCTTTGACTTTAAGAAGTTAATGATGATCTTATTTCGTTGCTCTTCTTTGACAAAACCACGAGAAGCCTCCACTTTAAAGTAAAGGTGGAGAAGGGTATTTTCGAAAGTAACTTTCAGTAGTTGATGATATGAACATTCAGGCATTGGTAAGGCGATTCACGTCAAGTTCAAGGGCTGATGGGACACTTGTTCAGTTACTGGTTTGCCTTGATTATCATAGACTTTAGGGACTGGCTGAAAAATGACAAAAGACTGATAGAGTGTGACGGCTACCTTAAAAACAAAGCGGCATTGAATTACCTTAAAGCTAGACACTCCTCCATCCACGCATCAACTTCACTTTCAACCCAAGCTACTGCCCTACCCCCCAGACTGATAGACTGAGGAAATTGATCTTCATTCATTTTTCGGTAAATCGCTGAACGGCTAAGGGCGGTCTTTTGCATTACTTCTTTTAGCTTTAGAAATCTCATGGGACGTCCTCCTATGTTATTGGTTCCCATGTGATTACCTGGCACGTAGAAAAATACCGTTTTGTACCTTGTGGTGTTCAATGCCAACTTCAAACCCAGTAACAACAAAAAACACCTGCTGGCTATGCCAGCAAGTGATTCCTTATCATTACAATTGACGATTCGCAGCTGCAAGAGCGTATCTATAAGCGGCATCTTTTCCTGCGGAGCAAGCAGCGACTTTTCTTACCTCAACTTGCTTATCTGTACTTCGTTTATCCACTAGCTCCCAAAGGTCTTGATGAGCTATCGGCTTTTTATTTGCTTTACGCCAATTTCGACGTTTCCAACCATCAAGCCAGTCATTAAAACCATCAACGCAATAGTCACTGCTTGAATAAATAATATCGCCATCACAAGCACGCTCTAGCCCAAAAGCAAGTGCTGATAACTCTGCGTAATTACGGTCTACGATGCTATCAAGGAACAACCAGTCTTCACCCGCTATTCTTTCATAGTCATCGAATACAACCTGCCCTACCCCAGCAGAGAGTCGTCCTCTTCGCTTCTCTACGATGGCTGCTTCTACATAAATTTCTTTTTTCATTTTTATACTCTCCAGAGACTGAAAAGCCGATACATCCTTTGCACCAGCTAATTGTGTTGATTGTTCATTCGTCGCTCTATTGCGATTGCTACATAACAACGGCAAGAGAGTTATTTTTTACCTGTCTCTGGAAATACTCTCCTTCACACCCCGATTCAAAATGCTCTCAGATATATTTCATCAGTACGCATAACCAAACAGATAACCCAAGGAGCTCTTATGCGTAACGCCAACAACCAACACGATTACCCATTTAAAACTTCAGAGTTAAATGAACTGCTAGAACGTGCAGCCGACGCACTGGCTGCAAAATACAAACGTGAAGGCACGTTCACTAACCCAACTAATGTCAAAGAGTACTTAAAACTCAAATTAGGAGCTCATGACCGAGAAGTGTTTGCGGTGATGTTTCTTGATAACCAACATCAATTGATCAGTTTTGAAGAGTTGTTCTTTGGCACCATTGATGCTGCCTCTATTTACCCACGCGAAGTACTCAAAGCAGCACTAAACCATAACGCTGCTGCCGTCGTTTTTGCTCATAACCATCCTTCAGGTATTGCTGAGCCCTCTCAAGCAGATAG
Source organism: Vibrio sp. F13 (assembly GCF_020806305.2). NCBI lineage: Bacteria > Pseudomonadati > Pseudomonadota > Gammaproteobacteria > Vibrionales > Vibrionaceae > Vibrio > Vibrio sp. F13. The sequence goes on from NZ_CP170176.1 coordinate 1,497,684, forward strand.
ACGCATTACACAGCGTTTAGTAGATGCTCTCAAGCTGGTGGATATCCGAGTGTTGGACCACATCGTTGTGGGTGAGGATTATGTGTCATTTGCAGAAAAGGGGTGGATATGAATAAGTTTTCTATCTCTGGGGTAAATGATGAACTCGTTAGTCCCATGCATTGTTTTCTTGAAGCACTTATGTCTGAAAACGTCATCCCCAATACAGTCGAGCGGGTAGCGTTAAACATACGCTCTAAAGATATAAATAGTCGCTTTCAACCAATCGAAATTCAATTAGAGCGAACATCAAGCAAAACACCTTGGCAACTTCGCTTTATTGCCACCTTTGATGTGATGGTTACTGGTAAGCCACAAAAAGAGTTATCGCTGTATTTCAACTTCGCAGGGTGTTGGTTCTACCACCCAGAGATTAAGCAGTGCAACTTACAACGGCCAGAAGTTCAAACCTTACTTGCTAGCTGGCTTAAAGCCATCACTCACACTCTCATCACGCAACCGGCTATCTCAATCAACATCATATCCGTTCGTTAATCCTAACTTATTTCAAAGAGGTTCCTATGAATCAAGCAGCCAATCTGGCTATGTTCGCGTGCAAGCGAGCTAAGCCTTCACATCAACTGAAAGACTTAATCAAACGATTTATTGATGATGTTAATTACCGAGGAAAAATGACCATCTGTTTTCAAGATACCAATTACCACCCGAAGGACGGCGGCTTTCACCCTGTATCTATTACGGTAGATATCAAAGATAGCCATATCGCTCTTATTGAAATCACTGACCTTGTTTATGTGGGAACCGGTACACCAGAGCTCGTTCCTGACTTGGCTTTTGATTTTGCTAACAACGTCGCTTTCGCTCGTTTCAGCGGATGGCTTGGTATGTACCTGCAAGAAACAACCGAGCTATATGAAATGTGGGAGTGTAACTTTCTAGCTTATGTAGAAATGAACGCCTACGACCAAGTTCAGGTTGAGTACAGTTAATCATCACTCGTAGCAACCCTATCCACTCACCGTCCCGCTCCACTTCATATCACAAACATTCAGCACAACCACCAGCACAGAGCCAAAACGAGGCTGCTTCCCATATTGTTAAAACGGGAAGCTTCCATCCCTTGCTGTATAAGGGTTCTTTAATATCGTCTGCTCTGTGCTTCCCAAAACACCCTTCTACAGACAAAAAAGGAAGCAGACTATGGCTGAAGTCCAAGCAATTAAAGACGATGACACCATACGTATGGTTGGTCACTTATTGAGTATTCGTTGTCATCCACAAATGGCCGATGTATGGCATATCGGATTAAACCTAGCACTGAGGATTTCTGATTTGTTGTCGATTCGCTTTGAAGACATTCATGGCGACCGAGTCATTATTCGAGAGAGTAAAACCGGAAAGCTCGCCAACATTCAACTCAATACCAAAGCGCAGCAGCATATTGCTAGGTTGAGAGAGCAACATCCCGACCACATCTATTTGTTTCAATCCCACCGATGCCAACAGTTGAAAAACAAACCACCCCAGCCAATCTCACGACGCGCCGTGTCAATGGCGTTTCAGCAAGTAGGCCAAGAACTGAATATCGCTTTAGGTACTCACTCGATGAGAAAGACGCGAGGTTACTTTCTCTATCAATCCACAAAAGATATAGGACGTGTCATGAAAATGCTTCGTCACACATCTGAGGGAGTCACACTTCGCTATATAGGAATCACTCAAGATGAAGTCGATAAAGACTTTGTTTCTCTTGAACTTTAAACCTAATCATTTACTCAGGGGGCGGGACCGCTAATCCCTTATTAACATTAAGCTCAGAGCCCTTTTGAGTTTCGTTATCATCACATTTGAGAGGTAAATAACATGAATCCATATCACGCAATAGGGAGCTTTGTTGTAGGCAGCTTATCGAAAAGTTTAATCCAAAATTTATTCTGGAAAACCGACGGTCCAGTAAGGGGGAGCATTGTGTATTGCGATCTCGCATTTGGATATGCTGAGCATTCAGGTGTGTACATGGGAAATGGACGTATCATCCATCGTAATGGCAAAGGCCTTATCGAAGCTGCATCAATTCGTCAGTTTCTAGCAGATACCACAGCCCTTTCAATTTACGTCAGTTGCAACGCCCAAGGTAGAGCCGTTGGCAATGAGTCTACTGTTCAAATAGCAGGCGCTATGCTTGATGTACAAACAGACTATTCCCTGTTAAATGAAAACTGCCATCAGTTCTGTAGCCACTGCCTAAGTGGTGACATCTTCTCAAATACCTTCACCTTGACTCAGCTTAAACGTGACGCTCTTTTGCACATTCAAGCGAGTCAATGGCGCGTGTGGGACTTGAGGGATCGTCACAAAGGATAAGGGGATTCTCTCCCCTTTTTTAATCTCTTAGTCGAGGTTACCTAGTGCTACAGCCAAAGCAACGATGCCCCTCGCCATAGCGCTTAGTTCTCTTCTTTGCTAGATAGCTAATTCGATAAAACAGCTTACTGTACCAATAAGAAAAATCTTTGTGGTTTGAATCCAGGTGATAACCATGATTTCTCGGGAAGTAGACCAAACGACAAACATCTTCGGCTGCACAGCCAAGCGCACTCGCCCAGGATTTTATCACTAAAGCGGCTAAGCTATCTTGCCCTGAGTAGTCACCTGCCTTGCAAAAGCGCTCTTTATTGAGAAACAGAACTAAATGGTAATGATCGTTACATGATGTATCACGCTCTCTTACCCAAGCATACCTGACATTACAGGAATGTACTCTTTTTCGCTCTCCACGTATCTTTCGCGCCTGAGCTTCAATTCTGGCGCTTAAAGACTCTGTAAAGCGTTTCATCAAGTTTGTTCGTCTAAGGTTATAACTAACAATTTCATCTCGGCTAAGACAATCAAAGAAACTATCATCGACTGGCAATCTGAGATCAATTCGAATAGCGTACACTCGCGTGTATTCTTCAAGCGCACTGTTCATTGTAGTAAGCAATCTATCGAGATAGAGCATGTTATTTTCTTCCTGCGAACCTTGAATAGTTAGTCCATGGTAAGTTGATTCTTTCATGAGTTAGTTCCTGTGTTGTTTATCTACAGGTATCCCCACTCATCTTATTTTTTACCTTATCTCTATCACCTACTTAGGGTAGGTGTAACGCTTATAGTTACCCACCTTACTATCAGATAATAGTCATACCGACACTCCTGCTCTTCAGCTACTTGGTCACAAACCTTATAGGACAATGCTGCACGTAATACGGGTGTCCTGTAATCCACTCAGAAGTTATGTACATCTAGCCTAGTTCCGCTCACCGTTCAGAGCAACAATACCAATGAATTGCCACAATAAAATGCAGAATAACCTCACTAATAACTCACACTAAAACCACATAATAACCACCAAAAAATCACATATATATCACTAAAATTACTACACAGTAATTATAATTAATGATATATATTGGATACTGAACTTAACGACAGAGGCATATCAACTATGGCTTTTCACGTACCTAAAGAACCATTTAATGCTTATTCCTTCCGCGAATGCAGCTTCTATATCAACTACCTAAATCAAGCCCTTAATCAGGATACTTTTCAATCGGTGGAAGGTTTCAGTAGCGTTCAAGAATGTTTGAATGCTCTTAGACAGGAATTATCCTACCTAGAAAAAAATGGGAAAATTAACAGTAATCACATTAAGAAAATGAAGACTGATTTTCAAAACTGTCAACTATCTGGTGAGGATTTTTTATGGCTCCATAACTCAGATGAACGTTTCTGTAACTGGGTATGGTGTTATCTGAGGGAACAAAGCAAGATATTTGACAGAATTAAGTTTCGAGATCAGCTTAGAAGAGGTAACTCCAACAAAATAAAACTACATGACTTTGGCCTCGATCTTGATATTGGCAGAAACTTTGATGGATTATCACATGACGCTTTTAAGCCAATGAGTAATAATTTCACTGCAAGGAAAAGCAATATCATTGATAGCTTTCGGAGTTCCGAACTAGAACTATCACAGCAGCGTAAAGTTATTCAAACACTGCTAAACACTTGGGAGTCCATTCTGGAAGATACGAGAATGTCAGCCTGGCTTGAAGAAAACCAAACAGCTCAAAGCAATTGGTCATGGAAGTATATAAAAGATACAGGTTACAGACTTCAGTCAAAAGTCTGGAGCGTTTCAAGCGAACAAGACAAAAGAGCCGCTATTGTTGCGATTTTCGATATGCTTCACGATAAGCCAGATCGTAAATCACTCTTGATTGGTAAAATGAAGCGCGCATGGAGTCAAAAAAAGTTTCGAGATAAATGTAATGGTAAGAGGCCCTATAGCGTATCGATGACAGACAGGACGAAAAAGCGATTGATGTGGTTGGTCGAACAAGAAGACAGTAGCATCAATGAAATCATAAAAAATCTCATTGATATGCGCTTTGAGCAACTGAAATAGCACAAGTTGTGGTTGCAATGCGACACTCTCGTTAACAAAAAATCAAACCTTTTTTTAAATAACAAAAAAGTCAACACTGAAAATCAGAATACTAACTGCTTTCAGCCTCAATTCACAACCTTCAATAAGGCCCTATTTATAGGGCTTTTCTTTATTTTCGTCCATCTGGTGCCCATAGTTATACGTTAAAAAACCGAATTCAAGTCCAAAAGCGAAACTTCACCATTTAAGTAACCACGCATATTTCTCTGAACATGAAGGCTCATTGCCAAAAACTCGAGACACTTCTTCGGCCTGCAATTAAGCATCTAATGTTTTGCCAATCGCTTCGAGATTCTTAAAATAACGATCATTGTCGGCTGTAAACCGTGCCTTCATGCCTTTTGTAAGGCATCAGTATATTCAAGGTTGTCTCTCTGCGACGCCTTTATCTAATTTACAGTACCCTCATAATAGCTACAACTTTAATCCTTTTACCTTTGCGATACTCTTTATGTCCTTGCCTAAAGTGTCGGCAGAGCTTATCTTTATTAGCCTTCTCTTCAGCTATATATCAATAAATCAGCACATGCCTCCTGGGTATTCCTACACCCGTTAAAACTCCTAAAATTTAGTCTGGACTCCAGTTACGCCCAACCAACAATCTGATGAGCTGAACCCGTTCAAGTAGAATGATGTATTTCGCAGACAGCTTCCACCTACCTAAGTGAAATTTATTAAATTGACTATGATTTTCGTCCAAACAGTTAAAGTGTTAAAATGATCACAACAATGTTGATGGGGCTTAAGGTGGTCGTAAAAATACTTCTAGTCCCCCCACTATCTGATTTTTTCTTTTGGTACCCCACCTGATACCCCATCAGATTTACCATAAAAACAAAAGGTATATTTTTCATATGGTTGCAAGTAAAATCCAATGGTTTCCGGGTCACATGCATAAAGCCCGTAAAGAAATCGAAGAAGTTATCCCACAAGTTGATGTGATCATCGAAGTACTGGACGCTCGTATCCCGTTCAGTAGTGAAAACCCAATGATCTCTTCACTGCGCGGCGATAAGCCTTGTGTAAAAGTGCTGAACAAGCGTGACCTTGCAGATCCTGAACTGACTCAACGTTGGATTGAGCACTTCGAGAAGGAGCAAGGCGTTAAAGCGATTGCGATTACGACTAGCGTAAAAGAAGAAGTTAACCACGTTATGGAGCTGGTACGTAAACTGGCACCGCACCGTGAACAGATGGGCAAGAATATTCGTACAATGATCATGGGCATCCCGAACGTGGGTAAATCGACCATTATCAACTGCTTGGCTGGACGTACGATCGCGGTTACTGGTAACCAACCTGCGGTAACTCGTCGTCAACAACGTATCAACCTGCAGAATGGCGTGATCCTTTCAGACACTCCAGGAATCCTTTGGCCTAAAGTAGAAAACCCACACAGTGGCTTCCGCTTGGCTGCAACAGGTGCTGTAAAAGATACAGCAATGGAATACGATGAAGTGGCATTCTACACAGTAGAATACCTAGCAAAGCAGTACCCTAACCTTTTGCAAGAGCGTTACCAAATTGAAGAGCTGCCAGAGTCTGACATCGAACTGATGGAAGCGATTGGCCGTAAGCGTGGTGCACTTCGTGCCGGTGGTCATATCGACATTCACAAATGTTCAGAAATCCTGCTTCACGAATTGCGTAATGGCACTTTAGGTAAGGTAACGCTTGAGTTGCCAGAAATGATCACACAAGAGCTGATCGAAGTTGAAGAAGCGGCTGCGCTGAAAGCGGAACAACAGATTAAGAAAAAAGAAGAGCGTCGTAAGCGTTACCTGAAGAACAAGCGTTAATCGCGATTAGTTTTTATAATCTGCTTTAATTTCTGTTTACCACTCTTACACCAGCCTCTAGATATTCACGCTCTATCGATAATAGAGCGTGAATATTGCCCGCTACCGTTTGTTGATCTAGCTAACATACTGACAAATCTATAGAAATGGTCGTTTACAATCCCAAAGACTGTGACATACTACGCAAATTATTGTGTATCAATCTCGGCTAATTTCTCAATGCGCTCTTATTCTGGGTTCAAGAATCAAAGATTTAAAACCTATTTCGATAATGAAATTTATTTGCCGTACATAAATTTCATCTACATCCCTATCTCAATATTCTGTGCTTTTATCGTCACCGACTACATCCACTTTGGTAGCGAGTGCATTACGCCTATCATTTTCCGAGTCATACTTTTTTTATTGATGATGGCCGCCGCCAGATACTGTATTACAAACAAACCCAACGTTTTGAAACTCGTAGAAAGTGCCTTCCTTGTAATTAGCTCACTTTTCTTGGTCTATATCGGTCGACTAGCCATCGAGCTGAACAACTTCGATTACCAAGGTGGCATCATTTTAGTGATGATCTACATTGGTACGTTTTCAAGATTGTCAGCCAGATACAGTATATCTACGCTGTCGTTTATCTTTTTGGCTTATCTCATCGGCCTTGCGCCACTGCTTTATGAAGCGGAGCCAGAGCATGAAATAGAAACAATTTCCGTTTATATCTCGGCTTACATCCTAATCTCAGCGGCCTGTGTTAGACGTGACCTGGAAGTACACAAACGTTTCGCTCAATCCGAGCAACTCCGCAAACAAGCGATTCAGCTTCGCAAGCAATCTAATATGTTCGAGGCCCTTTCCTATCAAGACGCACTAACGGGCTGCTACAACCGCCTTTATCTTCATCAGGTGATAGAACCGAGCATAGACCGTCAGCGATCCATTACATCGCTCATGATAGATATTGATCATTTCAAATCGATTAACGACACCTACGGCCATCAAATGGGTGACATGGTGATTAAAGAACTGGCCGATGAGATTCAAAAACGACTACCGACTAGCAGTAACTGCTTTCGATACGGCGGTGAAGAGTTTTTGGTGCTGGTCCAAGGAGAAACCGAGGCTTCAATTGAATCGCTGGTTAATGCCCTTTTAGAATCCCCTACTCGCCTTAGATTAGAAGTAACAATTTCAATCGGTGTGAAACATGCCCATCAAGCCCTTGGTTCTGTCGAGCAGCTTATCGACGACGCTGACCAAGCACTCTACATTTCGAAAAAAGGCGGTAGGAATAAGAATCACATGGTGTGATTAATCGCCCAATATTTCACGCATCTTTGCGAATCATTAAAACGACCACTAATTCAATCAAAAAAGCCCCGAGCAACTTAATACTCGGGGCTTTTGTCTTTGTTCTTCTGCTTTAAAATAGCTTCGTTAAGAACCTGCTACTCAGCAAAAAAACAGTATTCAACAAGAATCGACTAAGAATACACAACGCTCGCTGTTTTCTGTTCAAGTTCAACGGGAGAGCTCCAAGAAATCACTTTTTCATTCACTTGGCTGCCACATGGTGCGTTCCAAACTTGCTCTAGTTCTTCTTTGCCACCAATCGCCTGATAAAAAGCAATCGCTTGGTGGTTCTCAGACATCACCTCTAGGTAAAGCCCTGAGTCCGAATAGTATTGCTGCAACCACTTCGACAATTCAGACAACAGACGCTTGCCTACACCTTGTCCACGATAATTATTATCTACATGTAACGCATCGATGAACGTACCACGCTCAAAGTTGTGATTACCGAACGCGCAGACAAAACCAACCAGTAAACCGCCTTCCTCAAGCAATAAAACATGTTGGTTGAAAGGAGGATTAATCAAACGAGTCTGCCAAATAACAGATCTGTCCTCCAAAACATCATGTTCTAGGTAATCATCAGCAAGAATGCCACGGTAATATAGCTTCCAGCTATCCGCGTGTAATTGGGCAATCCGCTCATAATCTTTATATTCAGCTACCTTAATTTCCATTTATTAGCCCTTAGTACTTCCATTTATGACTTGCTACTACATTTCACACTACCTTTATACAATATTTAAGCAAAACATACTAATACACGTTTACACTTTCAATATTGACTTACACGTGTACGCTGATATTCTAGCGCACAGATGTAAGCCCAATGGAAATTTGCTAATGAATAGTGCCGACAAACAATCTACAAAAAAGCCGCCATTAATCTGGCTCAATATTTTTGTGTTCTCTTTTAGTATGCTGCTTGCTGTTGTAGCGGCTCCCGTTTATGGCTACTTTTTTGGCTATGGCATGGAGCACTGGATATGGCTAGCAATCTGCTTTACGTTCTGTAACCTTTCAATCACGACAGGTTATCACCGCTTATGGTCACATAAAGCGTTTGAAGCGCATTCAAGCCTAAGATTACTGTTTGCATTAGGTGGTGCATTTGCCCTGCAGAACAGCGCGCTACACTGGTCTTCTGATCACCGTGTTCACCACAAGCATGTCGATAACAACGACAAAGACCCATACTCTGCAAAACGTGGATTTTGGTACTCACACATTGGCTGGATGATTCGTAATTACAGCACCTCAATGTACGAAAACTACGAAAACTGCCGTGACCTTAAAAAAGATAAGATTGTTATGTGGCAGCACAAGCACTATGTTCTGTTAGCATTACTAATGAATTTCGGTGTTCCTATCGCTTTAGGCGTGATTTACGGTGACCTGATTGGCATGTTGTTAATCGTAGGTGCAGTTCGTTTGGTACTTAACCACCACACAACATTCTTTATTAACTCTCTTGCTCACATCTGGGGTAGCCAACCTTTTACTGACAAAAACACAGCGCGTGATAACGGTGTGTTAGCAGTACTCACTTTCGGCGAAGGCTACCACAACTTCCACCACATCTTTGAGAACGACTACCGTAACGGCATCTACTGGTGGCAATACGATCCAACAAAATGGTTGATTAAGAGTGCTTCGTTGATGGGACTGGCAAGTAAGCTTAAGAAAACCCCTCAAGCTCGTATTGAGAAAGCTGAAGCGTCAATGTTACTTAAACGCACCCAGCAAAAAATCATGCATCGTGCCGACAAGCAACAAATCGCAGAGAAGCTTCAACAAGAGTTTGATGCTCTAGTATCAAACATGAACGAATATTACGAAGTTAAAAAACAGCTACTTGAAAGCAAGCGCGAAGACGTTGTGAAGAAGTACGAACACTCTGTTCTTAAGGTTCGTTATCAGCAAATCAAAATGAATTTCGAACAACAGAAGAAAAATTGGGCAATGACGGTTGAGCAATACGCTTAAGGTAAGACAGTACGCTTAACACCCCAGTAACAACACAGTTTGATTCTTATTCAAAAGCCCTCATATTGCTATGAGGGCTTTTTTTAATAAGCATAACCTACTCGGCTCTGGCCCTATGCTCTCGAGTTTGAATTGTGGATGGTAAGAACCATAGTTATTGGATTTCAGAACTCTTTCTTCATTCTGAATTTATACTTATATTACTTAAACTTACCGAGTTTAAAGCGAAGGAATTGAAAATGAGCAAACTGACTATTATTGCAACGATCGTCTCTAAAGAAGACAAAACTGAGCTTGTAAAAGCTGAGATGATTAAATTGATCGATAAAACCCGTGTTGAAGACGGCTGTATTAACTACGATCTGCACCAAGATAACAGTAACCCTGCTCACTTCGTTTTTCATGAGAACTGGGAGTCTGAAGTTCATCTAGAGAAACACTTAGCGAGCCAACACATCGCTGACTACATGGCTGCGACTGAAGGTTGTATTGAAGCCTTTGTGCTTAATAAAATGACGCACATTGCCTAACCAGTCACTCAGTACTAATTCAATAAAAAGCCCTGCTCTGATCGCAGGGTTTGTCTTTTCTACAAGCTTATATCTGCTCATTCTAATAATGAAAAAACCCGCCAGAGTAGCGGGTATGGTCAATAATCATGACTGTCAAAGACAGATAGGTAACAACCATCAATCCAATATTGAGTACCACTTTACAGTGGCACTCTGACATTTCTTTTGCTGATCGCTAGCACGGGGGCACTAGTTAAAAGCACGAGCCAAAATGCCATTCCCTTGATATTGGTAAACACTTGAATTACTACTTACAAAGACCGATTCTCCGGGCTTAAGAGAAACTGACCGCCCTTCTGAAGTGACGGTCGCCTCTCCTTCCACACAGAACAAGATCTCCGCGCTACGTAGATACTGTGACTTGCTCTCATCAGTCGCAGACAAGATATCAAAGCCAAAGTCATCCACTGGAATCGGATAACTCATCTTGCCCTCTTTCAATACAGGCTTAAGGCGGATATCTTCTGGCTTAATCGGCTCAAAGATTGTGTTGTCGATAAGCTCAGGGACATCGATATATTTGGGAGTGAGACCGGCACGCAGCACATTGTCTGAGTTTGCCATAATCTCTAAACCCGTACCTTGAACATAAGCATGTGGGGTTTCTGCGAACAGGAACATCGCTTCACCGGGCGCCAGCTCAACCGTGTTAAGCATTAATGGCGCAAATAAGCCAATATCACCTGGATAATGCTGTTTGAATTCGATGCTGTATTGAAGAGCTTCACGCCCCATGACCGTTTTGGCTGGTCGCGCATGTGCAGCATAAAGCTCATTAAGCGCAGACGCTTTGCGGTCACCTTCAAGAGACATAATGGCGCTAAAGAACGACTTCAAAGAATCACTGTCGGCATTAGCTTTTAGTACATTAAGCTCAATCGCTAACGAAGGAATATCCGCTTCTTCGAACAAGGCAATAATGTCGTCGATTGGACGAAAGCCATTCATCGCTTTGTAGAAGGTCAACGCATAAACCAACTCAGGTTTATGGTTTGGATCTTTGTAGTTGCGATTAGACGCATTCAAAGGGATACCAAGTGCATTCTCACGCTCAAAACCTAATTCTGATTTTCGCTTGTTCGGGTGAACCTGAATCGATAACGGTGTTTCAGCGGCCAACACCTTAAACAAGAAAGGCAATTCACCGAAACGAGCCGCCGTGTATCCGCCTAAGACATCGATTTTGTTTTCATCAATCATGTGAGAAAGCGATTCACCGGTATCGCCTACCTTTGAACAACCATTTGGATGAGCACCCATCCAAATTTCTGCTTGAGGTTCCTGGTTTGGGTTCACAATACCAAACAATTGGTTAATGGAGTCTTTGCTTCCCCATGCGTAGTTTTGAATAACGTTGTCGAGTTTAAATAGAGACATAATTACTTCTCATTAAAAATCTGGCTACCAAGCTTGAGCGTGGCGGCGATATTACGGGCAGTGCGAGTCAGGTTTTGATTCGCTTCTGATAAAACTTGGTCTAAAGACTGAGGTGAACGTACGGTTCCAAATAAGCTAGACATTGAGCCGTAAAGTTTTTCAACGTCTTGCCCCAAAGAGCCCGCAATTCCAATGGTTGGAATACTCAACTTTTGAGCTCGCTGAGCGATGCCGAAAGGTGTTTTACCTTGCAGGGTTTGGTTGTCCATCTGCCCCTCTCCGGTCACGACCAGTGAAGCACCTTCAAGAACCTTATCTGCATCCAAGGCATCTAATACCACCTCAATACCCGCTTTAATTTGGATATTGAATGCAAGACTTAACCCCAGAGGTGTACCACCAGCAGCACCAAATCCAGCTGTGTCGCGATGATTAGTACCCGTATGTGCTTGAGCGATATCGGCAAAGTGCCCGATCGCAGTATCAAGTTGTTCAACTTGAGCTTTTGATGCGCCTTTTTGCGGACCAAACACAGTACTGGCTCCGCTTTCGCCACATAATGGATTATTCACATCACACGCGACCACGAACGTCACTTCTTTGCATCTAGGGTGCAGTCCTTCAAGATCGATGCTTGCTAACCGGCTTAATTCGGCGCCGCCACCAGATAGCTCGTTGCCTTGCTTGTCTAATAACTTGCCTCCCAACGCTTGTAAGATGCCAGCACCTGCATCATTGGTTGCGCTGCCGCCCAAACCAATAATGATTTGTTCAACACCTTGATCTAGTGCATCTTTGATCAATAGCCCAGTACCAAACGAAGATGCGGTTAACGGTGCTCTTTCTTCTACGGTTAATAGGTCTAAACCCGATGCTTGAGCAAATTCCACCAAGGCAGTTTTTACGTTGGCGCCATCAACAGTCTGTTCCAACGAAGCCCAATAAGCCGTACATTCACGCCCGATTGGATCCGTCGTGTGCAGCCGTTGCTTCTTACCATTGAGCGCCTCTAGCAACACGTCTACCGTGCCTTCTCCGCCATCGGCGAGTGGAATTTTCACAAACTCTGCGTAAGGGAAAACATCGGCAAATCCACGCTCAATACAAGACGCAACTTGATGAGCGTCGAGTGATTCTTTAAATGAATCAGGGGCAATTACAATTTTCATTGTCGTTCACCATTCCCGCCCACCAAGGTGAGCGGGTTATCGAAATTAGAATTTGATTTGGAATGTTTTTGCTTGGCAAGGTGCTATCTGGCCGAACTCTTCAGATGCTACATCACCTTCGCGTACGCGCTCGTCCATGCTTGTCTCTTTCCAGCTTGAAACCGCTTGAGTAAAAGAGATTGAATCCGATACTGAACCCGATTCTGCCGGGTTGTAGACACGCATGATCAGTGCATCTTCGTCTTCCGCTTTCTTCAGCACACTCAACACCGCGCCTGATTGTTGCTTAGACAGAAGGCTAAAACTCATAGGTAGGTTCTGCTCACCCACGTTGAGCTTCATCGCGTTGTAAGGGATCTTGTTGTAGCATTCGATTTGAGTGACATTGTCACGTGCTTGCGCCATGATGTTCGCGTCAATATGGTTACCAGAGAAACCGCACAACGTGAATTCACACACTAACTTACCGCGCACTTGCGAATCTGGTGTCGGAATCTTGATGCCTGATGGACGGCCTGGGCGAAGCAATAGCTCTTCTTTACCCAACACGCCGATACCACGGAACAGTGTCAGTGCGAAGGTATCTCGGTTTTCGTCACCTTGAGATGCAATCACCTCAAATTCACGCAGACCATTCGACATGATCGCCATACCCGCTTTGCCGTTTTCTAATGCAGCGAAGTTCATCAGTTGGTAAACCGGAACCGGTGCTTCTTTCCACTTCTCTTCTTCCCAAACCGCCATTGCTGGGTCATTGGTTGGTCGAGTAATACAACCGAACTGGTTATCCGCAACCACAGTTTCAGAAACGAATGGCGTTGGTACTAGCACACGTACACGGTGGTCGTCGGCTTGGTTGTCTAGCTCCATACGTACTTCAATGCGGCGAGAACCTTGCTTCAATACCACTTGGCATTGCGCTTCAACGAATCCATTTTGACCCGTGCGTTCTTCACGCTCTGCAAGGTTTGCAGGTACGTTCATTAGGAAAGCGATGTTCGCTACCGATTGGAAGCCTTGGTGGTCAATCGATGTTTCGACCGGGAACTCGTCTGAGTACAGTAACCATTCTTGACGAGATGGAGAGTAATCGTACTCATCACCGTCATCAGAACCGTCTTCCAAACGAAGTACTTGGTCGAATACTTGCTCTGTCTCTTTATCGAAAATAGTCAGAGTACCGTTGTCGTTTACATTGATTCGGTAGTACTCGTTCTCTAGTAAGTAGTCTTTTTGTTCTGCAACTTTTACTGCACCCTTCTCGTTACCTTGGATGTGTAACGTGGTGAAGCCCATCGCTGGCACAATGCGTTTGATTTGAATATCAAACTCCATGAACGGGTCGTAGTTACCGTAGTGAACGATTTGACGGTCTACTTTACCCGGGTCAATTTGGCGCTTGTCTTGGATGAAGTACTCAACTAGGTTTTCGTTTTCATCAAAGATAGAGAACTCTTGAGCACGGATAGTGATAGTGGTGTTAACCACTTCTTCACGCTCGTATGGAGAAAGGTTGAACATCGCCAGTTTGTCGCAACCTTCGCGATCTGGCATGTGGTCAACAATCTTACGCTTGTAGAAGTGAATCAGGTTGGTCGCCATGTCGTCCGCAAGGATGTAACGGTTTAAGATTTCAGCGTGTACCTTGTCTGAACAACAGCAACCAATAGAGTCATGAGCGTGGTTCTTCATGCTCTCTTTCCACATTTTCTCAATCAAACCGTGGTGGTATTCAAAACCTAATGTCCAAGCGATAGACGCTAGCGGTTCTAAGATGTTTACAATCTTGTTTTCGATTTCTGCGTGGATCAGTTTGATGTCCATACGCGTAGAAGAGATCGTACGGTGAACACGCATGTATTTACCGTCGTTGAACTCGCCTTTGATTGTGTCGAGTTGGTCGCGCGCCGCTTCTACTTTCTCGAACACTTCTTCGTAACGGCTCATTGAGAATTCACGATCTGGGTAGATTTCGCGAAGCTTGTCCATTACTTCAAAGATGTCTTTTTGAATCGGCATTTGGTCGTGGCCGTTCGGTAGCAAGATATCTTTAGTCACCGATGGCTTTTCTAGCACTGGGAAGTACTTATCTAAACGAGCACGCAAGCCTTCTTCGTCTTGTGGAAGGTATTTACCAATCGCGTAACCCAGCGGAAGCACTTGTGCCGTTACTTCACTGCCGTCATTAGACTGCCATAAGAATTCTGTTTTGTTGGTGCCATGACGCTCTGAACAACCACGCCAGAACATTGCACGCGTGATGTCGAAGCCGTTGTAGATCATTGGCAGCTGTGAGCTCATGCTGAATGAATCTGGTAGGTAACCAATCTTCATTGCATCGCCAAACTTCATACAGTCACGAATACCATACATCATGTTGCGTACAATTGACTCACCAGAAACTTGCATTGTGTCGGTTTGAGAATACCAAGGGCCAATAATTAACTTGCCCGCTTCAACCAATGCTTTTACGCGTTCTGTGTTCTCTGGTTTGATCGCAAAGTAGTCTTCTAGAACGGCGGTTTGACCATCTAGAACGTAGTATTTGTATTCTGGATCACTCTCCAGACGGTTCATGATTTCTTCCATGTTGTTCACTAGAAGAATACGAGACTCTTCTGTTGTGAAATACCATTCACGATCCCAGTGCATGTGTGGAGTAATATGTACGCGTGATGTAGTCATAATCATTTACCTAAATGTGTCGCTTCGAGTAAATCTAAAATTCGAACTCAAATACGACTAAATTAAAGTTTTTCAAGGGGTTAAAATTGGCTGCCACTAAATTTAGGGTGCAGAAAACCACGCCCAGAATCTGTGTGAATAAAACCGTTAGGAGCACAGGTATTTAGGACAGCCAAGTTGTTTATTATTTTTTATATATTGATTTCACAGTGAGTTAGGAGCTAACTCAAAATTCAGTTAGTTCTGTGTTGCAGTGCTTGCTTCAAACTTACCCTTTTTTACAGCGTGACCACGCCACATCAGAAGAGTAATGGTTGAAATTACTGTGCCGACAATCGCAGCACCGAACCAGATTGCCGCAGCAGAGAATGCGCCCAAACCGGAATCGTGTAACAAGAAGATAGAGAAGATACCTGCGCCCGGAGTCGATAGACCAATACCTGCCGCACCCACCATTGCACCTGTGACTACAGAGCCTAGTAAGAATGAGCCGATTACACGGATTGGATCTTCAATCGCCATTGGGATTGCACCTTCAGTAATACCCGCCAAGCCAAGTAGCCAAGTTGATTTACCGGTTTCAATCTCAAAGTCTTTGAATAGGCGTGGAGCAATCATGGTTGAAGCCGTTACGGTGAACGCCGATACCATTTTTACTGAACCAAAGATTGCGTATGGGCCATAAACACCGTTCGCCATTGCACCTAAACAGAATGCGTAAGCGGCTTTGTTTACCGGACCACCTAAGTCGAATGATACAAACAGACCAAGAATCGCACCCAATAACAGCGCATTGGTGCCTGACATACCGTTCAACCAGTCCGTTAGACCTTGGTTTAGGAACGCTACAGGTTTACCGATAACAAACAGCATCAAGCTACCTGCCACCAAAGTACCGATCACCGGATAAAGGTAGAAAGTAAGGAAGCCGTTAAATGCAGGGCCTAAGCGAACATGCTCTTTTACCCAACGCATCACATAACCCGCAATCAAACCACCAACAACACCGCCTAGGAAACCAGAGCCAATGATGTTTGCTGCAATACCTGCGGCAAAACCAGGGCCAAGTGCGGGCTTGTCTGCTAGTGAATAAGCTGTGTAAGCCGCCAGTACTGGCACCATCAATGTACCCAGTAGGCCGCCACCTAGTTTGCGATACATCCATAGCCAAGAATCTTTTGTTGCGTAAAGATCTTGCAGGTCAAAAATTTGTGCGATAAGAACAGCAACCGCAAGAACAGTACCACCAGCAACGATCAGAGGAACTGCGTAAGAAATACCAGAAAGCAGTGCTTGTTTAAGCTCAGTTTTCAGTGGCAACTTTTTAGGCTTGTTGTCAGTAGCCACTGTGCGTTCTGCACCATTACCTTTTTTCGACTCTTCAATCGCTTCATTAAGAATGCGCTCACCGTGTTTAATCGGTTCTGCAACTGGTGTTTCAACACGAGGAATGCCGTTAAAGCGCTCAGATTCTTTAATCGCAACTTCAGCAGCAAACACACACGCTACAGCATTATTAAGTTGTTCCGCAGTTAAGCGATCTTCAATACCGTTTGCGCCCTGCTTTTCAACATGAACCTTGTAGCCAAGCTTTTTGCCGGCTTTTTCTAGGTATTCTGCCGCCATATAAGTATGAGCAATACCTGCAGGGCAAGCAGTAACGCATACAATTGTCGGCGCATTTGTATCTAAGTTGTCTTGTTTTTCTTCTTGTTGATTGTCGCCATCAAGAAGCGCAAAGATTTCTTCAGCCGTTGTCGCTTTTAATACCGCTTCGCGAACATCGTCGTCAACCAATGTAGTTGTCAATGCAGTGAGCAGATGCATGTGGGTAGAACCCGCTTCTGCATTTGGAATCGCAATTAGGAAGATAAGATTTACATCTTCGTCTTCATCTAGGCCTTTCCATTTCATGTCTTCTTTCAATGTTGCAACAGCGAAACCAGCTTCTTTAACCGCGTCAGTCTTGCCGTGCGGTACTGCTAGGCCTTCGCCAAGCGCTGTCGGGCCTTGCTCTTCACGAGCAAATACTGCATCAAGATACTCTTGTTTGTTGTGCAGTTTGCCTTGCTGATTCAGTTGGTCAGCAAGTGCGTAAATCGCTTCTTCTCGACTGCTAAACGTAGTTTGCAGATTTACGAGCGACTTATTCGTTAGAGTAGTAAGTTTCATAACCTTTGTCCCATAGTCACGGATTAGTACGACAGTCGTCCCTGCCGACGAGATGAATAATACAACTTCAAGACATTTAATCCGTGATCACGATCTCATCAATACATATTTGTATTTAATTTGTATTTAAACTGTATTGGTAAATCCTTTAAGAAAGCTTGTTATGTATCGTTTAATTTGTATTATATGTACTACAAAACGCCGATACGATGCTCACACTAACCTTTAAAGCAAAGCTTATATAGAGCAAATTTACGTATTTAAGGTACAGGTTGTTAATCAAAGTCTAGTTGTCCTAGCGCACAAATGAGGCAAAAATGGCAAGACTCCCTATGTATCGCCAAATCGCCGATGCAATAAGAGAAAAGATCAGTTCTGGAGAATACAAAGTTGGTGAAGCACTCCCAACAGAAGCGCAATTGCGTGAAGTATTCTCGGTAAGCCGTGTAACGGTTAGGCAAGCACTGAAACTACTGATCGAAAACGATGAGCTTGAAAGCGTTCAAGGCAGCGGTACTTACGTCAAAGAGAACAAGATCAATTACGACATCTACAAACAGTCGAGCTTTCAAGAAAAGTGGGCGCATTTGGATGTGGTTACACACAGTGATGTTCTAGCCTTTGAAATGAAGCCCTGTTCTTTGGCGATGTCTGAACATCTAGATATTAAAGAAGGCGAATTAGTTTTCTACGTAAAGCGTGTTCGCTTCATAGACAACAATCCAATCACGGTTGAAGAAACTTGGTTACCTGTTGCCCTATTCCCAGATCTCACCTATCAAGTGATGCAGACATCAAAGTACGACTTTATTGAGAACACCAAAGGCATGGTGATTGATAGAAGCGAGCAAGAACTGGTGCCGATTCTTCCGCCTGAAGACGTTGCTAAACAGTTAGGGATTGACCCAACTCAGCCTATCATTGAAAAACGTACTCGAGGTTACCTCGCCAATAACACAGTGTTCGAGTACAGCCGTAACTACTTCACATCTAACGATTACAGATTTACTTTGGTCGCAAGACGCCAGAGATAATACTCATCAGCAAGTTTCTATAACAGTAGATGACCAACACAGAGAGCGCCTTGTTCTCTGTGTTTCTGTGCTGTTAGCTCAATAATGAACCCAACTTTCTCCCCCCAAATATTCCTAAATCAATATCAAGTAATCTCACGAAAGTTCATTCACATTCATTTAAATACTGTTCTCGCGCTTTGACCATAAACTAGGCGCCAAATGACAAGAACAACCGTCGACAGGAATGTAGATGAATACCAAACAACTTGAGAACGCGGTTAGTGAAGTAAGCTTATTCAATCAGCACCTCCACTTAATCCAATCCGTCCATACCATTCCGACACCAAAAGTAAATTGGGAGTCGATTGCCATGGAACCTGCGCCTGCAATGCCAACGGTTCGCTTCGATCATAAAGTCAAAGCCATAGAAGCGCTTGATGAATACAAGCCATACTGGCTAGATATTCTGTTGGGTAACAAGTCTAAGTTTCACACCCTCACAAGCAATGTCGAGCGAGCAGCAGAAAAAGACATAGAGCAATATAAAACGGAATTTGTACATTGGGTTCAGAACTACAGCTACTGGGTAAAAAGCAATCAGTTATCGAAAGGCGTTTTGAATAACGATAGCCAAGCAAAGTTGTCTGCCCTTTCTAAAGCTCAGCAAAACCTGATGAACGTAGCGGTGGTCGACACCAAACTGATTAACCATAACTTCAATACCTATAAGAATGGCCACCTGTTAGAAATCAACATTCAGGTTAATAAGCACAACGTGATCCCTAAAGAAAAAAAGGTATTGTGCCAAGGCGAAGTAAAGCTTGAAACGATGTCTCTTTCTGAAAGCAATACCTTATATCGTGAGTACGTGTGCAGCTGTATTCTTAAATGTGCGCAAGATGCTTTCAATGTCTTACCCGAGACGAGCGTCTTGGTCAACGTTGAACAGATTTCAGCAGATCAATCGAGCGAAACCATCGTTTCATGCCATGTAGAACAAGGACTACTCGAGTTCTTATTAATCGAAGACGATAAACCCTCTGAGACACTTGAATTCTTTGTCCACATTGAAGATTTTAATCCTCATCGAGGTAATGGGTTCTCAGCGAAAAAAACGATCTTTTCGCCTTTGCCTATTGCGTCGTAACTCACTCGCATTTTCGATTCAATCATTGACGACTCTTCACGACTAACCTTGCGTTCATCGTGTTCAATCACCTTATATACCAAACCATTATGTCGACACACGCTATCTCACAAACAACGCGCCCATTAACCAACACAGTTTCATACACACGATCCTTAATAAAGCTACCTTTAGTTCTAATCGCTATCTCTATGCCCGTATTTGCCGAAGAAGTTGAAGAAGTAGAACTCGAGGGCGACGTCGTATTAAGCGAAGGTTCTGACTTACAAGAAGAAGCTCAAGAATCCCCTTTTACAACCCTGACCAAACTCGGGTTTATCTACTCACAAAACACCAGCTCATCTTTGTCGATCAACTCTGGAATCTCTGTTGGATACAAAAAAGAGAACTGGGGCCAACGAGTTCAGTTTGATACCTACTATACCGATGCTGAAAACGATGAAGACGGCACCAATCGCTATACCACCAACTATGGCATCAGCTATGACTTGAACGAAGTCACCTATTTGGTCGCAACAACACGTTTTGAACACGACCACTTTGGTACTTATCGTAAGCAATTTATAACGGCTACAGGATTGGGTCGCCACTTTTATGATACTGAAAGAATCAAACTTCAAGGCTCTGCTGGTCCGGGTTACCGAATCAGTCAACGGCAATCCTCCGATGAAGAGTTCCCGAACAAAGAGAACTATGAACTAATCGTGAATGCCAGTGTTGATGGCTCTCTGACGCTCACAGAGACGTTTTCTATCGGGGCAACCGCTAACATGGCTTACGGTGAAGAGAACACCAATTACAATCTTAAAGGCTATCTAAAGAACATCTTGATAGGCAATTTGGCGCTAACTTTTGATACCGAATACATCTACAACACCACTGACGCATCAGACCAAAGTAACGCCGAAATCTACAGCTCAATGAATCTAAACTACGACTTCTAACCGCTCTCCTCACTTAATCTAGCCCACAACAGCAAAAGGCCCTCACAATGAGGGCCTTGAAGTATCTAGCTAAACCTAAAACATCTCGCTACGCTGGTTTCGTTCTCAATCGAGTCAACAAATCCATTTGCTTTAGGTTCGCCATACCGACATACGCGACTGGCACTAAGAACAATGAGAAAAAAGTTCCGACAGACAAGCCACCGACCAGAACCAAACCAATATTGATTCGACCTAAGGAACCCGGGCCATCCGCCAGTGCCAATGGCAATGAACCGAGGATCATCGTCAGTGAGGTCATCAAGATTGGACGTAACCTTGAACGTGCACTGCTGATCGCCGCTTCTTTCGCACTCGCGCCAGATTTGCGTTTCTCGTTGGCAAACTCCACCAGCAAAATACCGTGTTTGGTCACGAGACCAACCAGTGTCAGCAATCCTATCTTCGAGTAAATATTGAGGCTTTGACCAAATACCGAAAGCGTCAAAATCGCGCCCACAATACACAATGGAACCGTTAGCAAGATGATCATTGGGTCAACAAAGCTTTCAAACTGCGCCGCCAAGATCAAGAAGATGAAAATCAACGCCAATACGAACAGCACTTGTGCGCCCGCGGTTGAATCAACCAGGTCTTTAACTACGCCATTGAACTCGTAGCTCTGAGCAGGTTTCAACAGACTTGGTACCGTGTCATCAATGTATGCCTTCACGTCGCTCGCCGTATATCCGGGCATCAAGTCCGCGGTGATTTCAGCACTGTCTTTACCCATGAACGTCTTGAAATTAGATTCCGATGTCACTTGCTTGATTGATACAAACTGAGATAAAGGAAGCCTTTGACCCGACTGTGAATCCACGTACAGCTTATCGAGCACCTTGAAATCGCCAAGATCACTAAGATTTACTTGAACTTGAATTGGGTACGTATAGCCATCATCCGCTTGTAGATCTGCCGCTTTCACTGATCCTAAGAAAGTAGATAGCGCATTGGTGACATTACTGTAATCCACACCAGACAATACGATAGCATTGCGGTCAATCGACAAGTCATAACGCAATTGGTCACGCAACATCGAATTTTTAATGTTGGTCACGCCCTCATAACTCTCAAGCGCCTCCACCACCTCATTCGCCGTTTCCGACAATACGGTGGTATCACGGTTAACCGTCGTTAACTCTAGGATCATATTAGTGGCAATGTTCAAGTTATCAGCCGAGCGAACCTTGAAAGACATGCCATAAGCAGAGACCGAACTTTGCGCTTTAGCGATAAACTCGTTCACCAACTCATCAGCTGACTGGTCACGTTCGCCCCATGATTTCAATAAAACGTGATTAGTCGGAGTCCCTTCGATGTAAGACAAGTTTGCCTCTACCGAACGATCACCTTTGAACACACTGTTAAGTTGCTCGTTGTTGTCTAGGTGATACTGACGTCCGACTCCTGTAGGAGGCGTTGAAGTGACCTCAACAAAACCAGTATCTTCCGTTGGAAGCAACACTTGAGGCATTGTCCAAACCGCCAAAGCAGATAGAGCAATCAATGCCAAGGCAATACCACTCATCAGTGTTTTACGCTCAAACCATTTGCTAAGTTCCTTGGTGTACAAGTCAGACAGAACATTCAGCTTCGCATCAACTTTTTTGTACCACCTTGCCGGCTTTGTAACTGGCTTCATTAAGTAAGCACACATCATGGGCGAGAGCGTTAAAGCCACAAACCCAGAGATGATCACTGCTGCTGCTAACGTGAAAGCAAATTGTCTAAATAGATCGGCGGTTAAGCCCGACATCAAACCAATAGGGAGATACACGACCGCTAAAGTCAGCGTCATCGCTATCACAGGAAAGACGATCTCTCGGCACCCTTTGATTGCCGCATTAAAAGGGGTTTCTCCCTCTTCGATATGTCGGTAACAGTTTTCAGCCACTACAATGGCATCATCGACGACTAAACCAATCGCAAGAATGATGGCCAAGATAGTCAGCACGTTGATACTAAACCCGAGCACATGCATAACTGCAAACACACCAATCACACAGACTGGGATCGTGATAATAGGAATAGACGCCACACGAACTGAACCAAGGAACAACACGACAACGGCTGAAACAAGAACAATCGCCTCAACCAAAGTCATGAAACCTTCGTCAATTGCGGTTTTAATGAAATCAGCTTGGTTATAAACCATCTTCATCTCAATGCCTTCTGGCAACTGAGGCTGAATCACATCAATCTGTTTCTTAACTTTATTTGCAACTGTAACTGGGTTTTCACTTTTCAGTGGCAGTACCTGAATCGACATCGCTAAATTGTCATCTACACGAAGAATGCTCGGCGTAAGGCTCTCTTCCCCCATTTTGACTTCAGCAATATCTCCGACACGAATGATCTTGCCGTTATCGACACGAACCACCAAATCTCGCACATCATCAACACTGGTCACTTGGTTGACTGGGTTAATGGAGAAATCTCGTACCTGACCTTTGATAGTACCCGCGGTAAATGTCGCGTTGTATGAGCTTAATGTACCGACCACGTCTGACGCACTCATGTTAAGCGCCATCATTCGATCAGGTTGTAACCACACACGAACCGCTTTTTCACTGCCACCATACGGCCCCCAAATCCCCCCCACACCTTGTATGTGCTTAAACTGGGGCACGACTTGCTGGCTAATGTAGTCATACATGTCTTGCTTAGACATCTTGCCGGTATTCACAAACGTGATGATGTTACTCGGCATACTGGTATCAGAAGAGTCATCCGTTACCGTTGGCTTGTCCGTCATACTAGGAGGAAAATCACCAATCGCTTCAACACTGCTACGCAGGTTGTTCATCAAGCTCGTGTATTCGACGTCATTAATGTCATCTTCAAAAATGATTTTTAGATTACACGTTCCTTCCTGACAGTCGGTCGTCATGGTTTTCACGCTGTCTAAGCCCGTTGCCGCCGTGATCAGTTTATCTGCCACATTGCGCGACATGAACTCAGCGCTCGCGCCATTGATCGCCGCGGTTACAGTCGCCGACGGTGTTTTATGTTCAGGAAAGTATTGGATTGAGAGCTTTTGAAACGACAAAAGCCCAAGCAAAACAATAGTAATACTCAGAACAGACGCAAACACAGGGTGCTTGATACAAATCTCAGGAAGCTTCATTCAGGTTCTCCTTTGTTACAGCTTCCTTGCTTTGGATTTCCTTGCTGTGAGTTTCCTTGTTTAGACTTTCGCTCGATGATTGCTCAGCGGCCGCATTAGTTTCCGCACGCTCGTTATTTTCGTTGATCGCTTCGTCTACACCTTTTGTTGCTTCCGTCCAATCAACCGAAGGCTCAACCGGATGTGCTTCATCAATCTGTGTTTCGGTCTTTTCTACCTCGGGCTTAACGGTCTGCTTAGTGACCTCTTTGTTTATTGGCTCCGTTATTAGCTCAACTGTTTTCTGCTCCGCATTAGGGTTCATTACCTTAACTAGAGACGCTTTCTTAAGGTTCTGTTGCCCCGTCACTACGACCTTATCACCCAGTTTCAATCCGCTTTCTACAACGACGTACCCATCGTTAGTGTTCACGCCCAATTCAACAATGCGTTGCTCGATTTTTTCGCCATTCACAATCCATACAAAACGTTGTGCATTTTTTGCTTGAACGGAATTTTGGGAAACCACCATTTGAGTCGTGTCTTCGCTCGTCATTTGGCTTACTTTGGCAAACATGCCCGGAACTAAACGATGATCTGGATTGGTCACGTGCGCGTGTACTTCTACGCGACCTGAACTCTCATCAACCGCGGGGGCAATGTAATCCACCACACCAGAAAATGCTTCATCGACAAAAGCATCAACTTGAATAGAGACATTCTGTCCAAGTTTTGCGTTGCCTAGATCCGATTGTCCAATGGAATACTGAACTTCGACAGGATCGAGTTTGATCAAACTCACCAACGCGGTTGCGCCATCAATCTTACTGCCCACTGAGTGGGTAAAGTTGGTTAATTGCCCATCAAATGGCGCAACCAATAAATAGTCATTCATTAGCGCTTCTTTCTGACGGAAATCAGCCGCAGCTAAATTCGCCTGCTCTCCCAGTTCTTCAACATCTTGTTGAGACATAGAGTCAGGCTGTTTCTTTAGTAATTCTTGTACTCGCTTTAATTTCGACTTTGCTAACGCTAGAGAGCTTCTTGCTTTGTCTAGATCGGCTTTCGCTTTGGTATTGTCCAATTGAGCGATCAACTCGCCTTTTTTAACTGAATCTCCATCTTTGAAATGGATATTGAGAATTTTGTCGGAGGCACTGAATGTCAATGCAGCAGAATCCGTTGCCCTGATTTTGCCAACCTCGTTGATTGAAGATGTGAATGCTTGTTTGTGCGCTTTTTCGATAGTCACAGGAATCAAGTTTGAGTCTTGGGCAAACGATGGAGAGATATGTAAGGCAAACAGTGCCAAACAGATTGTTTTACTAAGCTTTGTAAATTTCATTTTTAATAACCATAACCGTTTGAATTCGTCTGAATTAAAACGTTTTTCTAAGCAGCTATTTCTTACTTAATGAGCTTCCAGCTATTTAAATAATGCTAAAACAGCTAATAATGAGAAAAGGGCTCAACTCACTGTCGAGCCCTGCAATTTTTATATGATTCCTAAATTTTTACGTTCTGAACTCCAAAGTAAAAGTTAAAAACGATGTTGATATTGAACACCAAGCAAGAGAGCATCGGCAGTCACATCAGCAGTTATATTGGAACTCGTTGCTGGAATCGTCGTCAGGTTTTCGTCAATATCTTGTGATTCTCCGATGATAAATCCGACTCCAACGTCCACAGAACTGGCATCGGTGAAGTTATACGTCCCTCCGACTGTTAACCAGTGACGGTTAACATCAGGAATAGAGAGCGATGTGAGTTCGTCAGTCGGGGAAATGTCGTACATGTAGCCAGCTCTTAGAACGACGTCTTTTGACATGGTGTATGTACCACCGACAGAAACATGTCCTGCGTCTTTCCATTGATACTCTTTAATTGAGTCGTCATAAGAGTCAGATGTTAGCGAATCAAATTCAGACCAGTTCACCCACTGCAGGCTGTAGTGAAAAGCCCACTGTTCGTTGAGCTGGTGCCAACCGGAAAACTCTAGAGTGTCTGGTAGAGGTACGTTCATCTTGTCGGCAGGGACACCGCCTTTGGTAATGTCACCTTCTACTTCGATATCTGGGCTGTAACGGTAACTAATACCGAACTTGTTATGTTCGTTGACTTGGTAAGTCGCACCAACATTTGCACCCAGACCGAAACCGTCTGCATCTACATTTAACAAGTTTTGACGGTATATCTCACCCTCACCGTAGATAACATCTATCCCGGCACCTAAGTTGATTTGTTCGGACAACTCGTAAGCCACAGCGAAGCCAACATTGATACTGGAAAGCGCTGTTTTCCCTCCGAACTCATCCGCTTCGAACGACTCGTCAAACTCAACGTCAGTACCGAAATTGGAATGGACTGTTGCGCCCAAAGTAAACTTAGAACCTTCGATAGGATGCACATAGTGAATATTCGGAACTAATGTCCCTGCGTCTAATGATTGGTCATCTAACATTTCAGTATCACCAATCATTGGCGTGTAGCTAACACTCGACACATCAATACCACTATCGATATAGATAGCGCCGACAGAGAGTGTTGGTTGCTCGATGTAAGCCATCGCAGCACTGTTCTTAGCCACAATTGCCGCACTATCGGCCATAACAGCATAACCCGCGAATGCACGACCTAACCCTGTTACGGACTGTGCGTTAAGTTGAAAACCGGCCGCGTTAATCAGACAAGGAACAAGAGCAACTGCAGTGCCCAAAAAAAGTTTATTCTTCATTTTGAGGCACCTCTGTTTCGATATGATCTTCGTTATTAATGACAACAAGCGAACCGTCAGTCATCACCATCGAAGCAACAGCTAACTGTTGGGTTGTCACGGCTTCACGTACATCTGACATATTTCCGCCTGGCATACCCGGTAGGCCATTTTCATCAACGGGGCCTTCATACGGGAATAAGTACGTACCATGTCCACCGGTTGTCGTTCTTATGACTCCACCGAGTTCGATCTGATCACGCTTTGTACCCGTTATTGGGTCTAAACCAAGGGCAGTAATTAAGGGCTCAGTGCCAGTTCGAATATTATTTGGCGCGGTATTCGGAATTACGCTGTCTGGCACATAATCAACGCCAACGTCACAGGTTTCGCCGCAATCTCCAACTGCAGCTAACAAAAGAGTCGGTTGCTCAGCCTTAACTTGACGAGAGATGAAACTAGCAGGGTCTGCACTATCAATTGTTGCTTGAACTCCTTGTTTAAGGTCGGTAACAACTAAATCGAAGATGTCGTTCTCTAGCTGATTAACAAGCAGCGCGTTATCAGATGAAAGCTCTACAAACTCTCTAAGTGCTTCAATACATTGTTGATTCGTTGCTTCTGTTATGCATGTATCTGGTATGACAGTTTCAGCAATGCCACGCTGAACATCAGGAGACTTCTTAACACCTTCAGACATTTCAGGGCCTAAGGTTTGAGAAGACAGAACCAAGTTGGTTAGCCCCTGCCCCGGAACAACAAAGTTCACCGTATTGAATTCAAAATTAGGATTAGTATCCGAGTGAAAATCAGGGCTTGCTTGACTAAACTCACTCACCATTACCGACATGATCCCACCCAACGATTGTCCGATTAGATGAACGTTATTGTTATCAACCCAACCTTCTTGGCTCAACGCATAGCGTAGACCCAGAAAATCAGAAACAGACTGCTGGAGGTTAGAACGAAGCGCTAAAGGGGAATCAATATTGATGAAGAAGGCTTTGTTTGCTCGGGCACTAATTTCCACGTGCTCAGGGCTTGAGTCATAACGTATCCGCTCACCGTGATATGGCATATCGATCGCAACCACGGCATAACCTTTATCAGTATATTCCGCAGCCATTAAAGAAGCAGTGCCGCGCTCTGCTGTAACACCATGAATAAAAATAGCGACAGGTAACCCTATAAAACTATTCCAGTTAAACTCTTTTGGTACGTATATATCTGCCGTCACCTCAAGGTCTTCTGTCTTTTGAGGCATTGGATTCTCCGCAGTTGGAAAACTACCGGAAGTGTTGGTAATCCATTCATACAGTGGTGGGCAATTTTCTTTCGGGTCAAATTCATCGACGATACATTCCGCCTCCCTCTCTTTTGTAAAAGGTAAGTACGACGGAATTTTTAGCACTTTTGTATACAGGTTATATCCCCGCTTTTCCTCTACAATTACAGGCTCTTCTTGGGTGAATGAACTACCATATTGCAGATGGTTTCTTTTCATTGCATCTAGCGACGAATACGAACTCTGTGTTTTAAACTGCGCAGCATAAACGGGAATACCTTTCTCTGGATATAACGCATAATATGATTCAATAGCACTCAATACTTGATCTTGAAGGACTTCTTCTTTTTCGTTATTTAATGGGACGTCTGAATAAATCAACTCATCAAAACTGGCATCTGCTTTTAAAGGCTCATTAAATTCAGTTTTTACCCCGTCAGTAACAACGATCGAATAAGTCGTCCCCTCTTTTAATCCTGATTCGCACTGAATAATTATATTGAAACCATCGGCCGATATTTGAGTGTCAACTTCATCACCTGTTATTTCATCAATTAATACAACATTCCCGGCTAAGGTTTCGTTATTGAGTGGATAACGTTTATCAGAATTAACACTTTTTAGAGGAATCAAAATCGGTTCTGCACAAAGTCCCCAACCGTCTAGGGCTGCGTATGAGTTGTTGTAGTCCTGATAATACGCGTCGTTAGTCGATGACATTACGACAACGTCTTCACCGACACCGGATATTGTTCCATCCTCGTCATACCCATAACCATCGTTCGGTTTTGGTAATTCATTAATGTTGTAGGGAACCAATATCAATACGGCATCTTGAGCCGAGTAAGGCAAGCGTAATTAGTCCACATATATACGGCTTATTGAAATCTTTCAAAACAGCTCCTTCGTAGCTTTCGCATTTAACTGGTGTGGTCATGCGATTTATCGTTATTTGAATTGCCGATTGAGTCGGAGGTAAGCTCGACTTTTATTCGTAGAGAGCAAGGCAACACAGAGTTGGAATGACACGTTGATAAAACTACGTAAGAAATTTGAGCAGTTAACCCACACCCACTAAATCAGCGTCACCCGTTAATGATCTAATAGCGACTGGCGGCAAGCACCTGAAACCACATTAAACAACCTCAAAAAGGTTTATAAGGGAATATGAAAAGAGGGATAATCAAACAAATTCAATTATTTAAACATAAAATAAGACAAAGTGAGTGAGTTTATATTTATAGTGGTATTTGTTATATTTAAGTGAGAACGCTTATAACAATGAGAACCCAGATGTCTGCTGAATTTATTATCAATGATGATATACAGGTCAATTTAGAAGAGAGTGAAATCCATCACTTTAAGACAGGTCGTACGTACCCAATAGGTTCTAACGAATCAGAGCTACTTAAGTTTTTTATCTCGAGACCCAATGAGGTGATCACGCGCCAAGTTCTTATTGAACAAGTGTGGGTGTCTAAAGGTATCTACGTTGAAGATGGCAGCCTAATGCAAACCATCTCGATTTGCCGAAAAGCGTTAGAAGATAAGAGGGGGATGATCATCGTCACTGAGCGCGGTAAAGGCTACCGATTTGCAGGACAAGTGACACAAGACAAAGAACGCGCGCTGCGTATAGTTCAATCGCAACCAATACAAGAAACGAAACAACCTGAAGACAACACAGCGCCAGAAAGATCACCAACCGAGACAACGGCCGCTACGAAAAAAACAAACAGTGTGTTAGCACTGGTTGCATTATTTGTAGTGGCTGCAGGTTTATCCCATTATCTGTTTTCTTATTTAGATAGAAATAGCCTAGGCGAAGATCTCGTGGGTCAACATTTTATCTCTTGTAAAATCGAATCCGACGAGTTCACTTTTAATGAGTTATTCAACGTGACGCTTTACGAATATAAGGGAAAAAAAATCATCATCGATAATTCAGGAAAATCTCTGAGCTTCCCAAGTGAATTTAAAGGAGTGACTTGTGAATAAAGAAAAACAGATCTTCGTTGCAATCGCCATAATCGGTATTATGGCCGGATGGATGACAACCTTTATTCCTCAAAGTTATCTTAAAGGTCATTATTTATCCAACACAGCCTCGGTGGTCAACCCACAAGAAAAAGTCATTTATAATCAAGCTGCCGTTAATATCGAGTTTAAGAAGAATAACAGCTATGAATTGTTATATGTCTCTACGAAAGAAGCTGGCTTTGCGTCGTCAGGTACTTACGTGGTAACCCAACACGACATTTCTTTAGACGAGACTCAACATGAACAAATCATACCAAATAGAGAGCTCACATTTTACGAAAAGGTGATGATCAGTGAAGGTGCAGTGCTTTCTTCAGATGCCATGGCTTATATCCCACTAAATAATGATGAATTATAATTGGTCACTCAGCGCGGAATGATTCACTTCTGTAAAAAAGTGATATGCGCCGACCTGCCCACTTACTCGAATGCAGATCCTGAATTGAACATTAACTAATCGTTTAACTATCAACTATTTCGGTCAGTAGCTGTACTTAAGCCAATACGTTAGGAGCTATGCATTTCCACATCAATTCAACTCTCGCTGAAGCCTACTTAACTTTCCATTCCCAGTAGGCATCAGTTCATAAATTAATCCGATATCATGTAAAAATACACACTTCTTTTTAGTTCTGCACGTTAGGCTCCAAAAGTCATAGATTTATAAATCCACACCTTTGTATACAACTCCTCACTATAAAGGTGATCCAAGTTATATTCTATTGAGATAGATAATTTGTTTATTAACATCTAAACAACAGTAGTTGTTCATGATTTACAACCACAATTAACATCAAAGAAAATGTTTGTCTTAGATCATATCAACCTCAACTATGCCTCGTGCCACAGTGCAGTTTTCTGTACATTCATTGTCATATTCTGAAACACTTTCTTATATTTTTTTAAACTTTGTGGAGATTTCTATGTTAGAGCTCTTGATCGGATTAGTGATTACTAACGCTGTTGGTTACTTTATTGTGAAAGGCTATAAAGCGGCAGGTGTATTACTGACAGCTGGCCTTGCCCTACTTCTTATTACTGGCCTTATAGGTCACACAGTCTTACCCGCTAAGGTCGCTTCAACAGGTAACATGGTTACCGACTCACTAGAATTCGTTAAGTACATGCTTCAGTACCGTGGAGGCGGCCTAGGCATGCAAATCATGCTTCTTTGTGGCTTTGCTTCTTACATGACGCATATCGGCGCAAACAATGTGGTAGTAAAACAATTCTCTAAACCGCTTGCTGCTATCAAATCTCCATACGTACTTCTTGTTGCGGCTTACATCGTAGCGTGTCTAATGTCTCTAGCAGTAAGTTCTGCAACAGGCCTTGGCGTGCTATTGATGGCGACCCTATTCCCAATGATGACGGCAATGGGTATTTCTCGTCCAGCAGCGGTGGCGGTTTGTGCATCACCTGCAGCAATCATTCTTTCACCAACGTCGGGTGATGTGGTTATCGCAGCAGAAAAATCAGGTATGTCTCTTGATGTGTTTGCTGTTCAAACGGTACTGCCTGTTTCTATCTGTGCGATCATCGTGATGGCGGGTGCGGCTTTCTTCTGGAACAAATACCTAGATAAGAAAGAAAACACGCCAATGGAAAAAGTAGACGTTTCAGAAATTGAAACGAATGCGCCGGCTTTTTATGCTGCTCTTCCATTCTTACCTATTTTTGGAGTATTTCTATTCAACGGTCGTACCATTCCGGGCCTTTCACTTGATATCTACACCATCGTAGTAGGTTCAATTTTCGTGGGCGCTGTTATCGATTACGTTGTGAAGAAGTTTGACGGCGAAAAAACACTAGAAGACCTAGATTCTTGCTACCAAGGTATGGCCGAAGCATTTAAAGGCGTAGTAATGCTGTTGGTTGCGGCGGGTGTATTTGCTCAAGGTCTAATGTCTATCGGTGCAATTGATAACCTAATCGGTCTTGCCGAATCTGCAGGCGCAGGCGGTATCGCATTGATGCTTATCCTCACAGGTCTAACGGTTGCTGCGGCAATTGCGACAGGTTCAGGTAATGCACCTTTCTATGCATTCGTAGAACTGGCTCCATCATTAGCGGCGAAAATGGGCTTGAACCCAGCGTTCCTAATCATCCCAATGCTTCAAGCATCGAACCTAGGTCGTACAATTTCACCAGTATCTGGCGTAATCGTAGCGACTTCTGGTATGGGTAAAATCAGCCCATTTGAAGTCGTAAAACGTACGTCTGTACCCGTAATCTGTGGTCTTATTACGGTTATCTTCGGTACGCTTGTATTGGTTCCAATGTCGGCGTAAGCCTTAAGTTTCTAATCTCAAAGAACGAAGAACAAACGAACACCAATACTGAATATAAAATGCGTAAACAAAAAGGCGCTGAACTTAATAAGTTCAGCGCCTTTTTTAATGTCACTTTCTCAACATCGTTAAAACTATCGAGACATGTACAAAATGTATAAACAGTCAGGCTTGAAATAGTGTTATCTCAAAGGAACAAGCCCTACTTCATTTCACCATAGCGTTCTAGATACAGAACCGTTGCAGCGGTACGGGAAGGCACTTGCAGCTTTTTCAACAAGCTTTTCATATGTACCTTAACTGTCGATTCAGAAATAAACAGGTGATCGGCGATCTGCTTATTACGGTAACCTTTCGCGACTTCTTGAAGGATCTGCATTTCACGTTCAGTCAGTTGTTCGAAGATATCATTGCGGCTTCCAGCATCATTTAGGTAACGAGCAACCACACTGCTGTAAGCCTTGTCACCGCTGTGTGCTTGCTTAAGCAGTTCAATTAACTCATCGGGTTCAGTGTCTTTTAACAAGTAGCCATCAGCGCCTGCTTTTACAATCGCTTCAATGTCTGCAGGGCTATCAGAAACCGTTAGAATAACAATGTTTGCGCTAGAACCGTCAGTGCGAAGTGCTTTCAAGGTATCTAAACCAGACATGCCCTTCATATTGAGATCCAAAAGGATCAAATCAGGTTCTTCTTCATGAGCAAGAGCAACCGCTTCAGTGCCGTTACTTGCTTCTGCAATCACTTCGAATTCGTCTTCAAAGCTCAGTAATTGGCTTATACCTCTGCGCATCAATGGATGATCATCAACCAGCATTACTTTACAAATCGTCAACTTTAACTTCCTTCAAACTTTTATATTTCAATATGACTGTACAGCCTTCACCTTGCGCCGCTTCAATCGTCAAGTCGCCATTCAGTCTTGCCGCACGCTCCTGCATAATGCTCATCCCGTAGTGGTTCACCTTGGAACTACTTGAGTCAAAGCCATCTCCATTATCTTTTATCACGACTAATACTTCACCGTCCTCATCGATACAGCATACATCTATCAAGTCGGCATTGGCGTGTTTTATTGCATTTATTGTTGCTTCACGAATCAATTGAAGCAAGTGAACCTGACTATGCGCATCAAGCTCGATCGATGAGAGATTATTAGTGAGGTTAATCTTCGCATCGGTTCTCTCGCTGAGCGCCTCAAGCATGGTACTTAAGGCGTCTCCAAAGTTGCCCTCTTTAATGGTCAACCTAAATGTGGTGAGTAGCTCTCTTAACTGGGTATAAGCGTCGGCTAAGCCGTTTCCGATCTCAGACGCGATTTGTTCAGATTGCTCTCGGTGCTGTTGCTCTGGCAGTTTGCCAATCACACGCTTTAATAGTGTAACTTGAATTTTCAAGTACGACAGTGATTGAGCCAATGAATCGTGGAGTTCACGTGCAATCGTGGCACGCTCTTCCATGATAATAAGCTGTTCAGCTTTCTTTTGAGCACGATTGTAGTAGATCGCTCTCGATAGCAGTTGAATGAAGCTTTCGATCAGAGCTTTAGTTGAGTGCCCGTGGTGATATGAACAGTATAAATAGCCGAGAATAAGTTCGTTATCGTCGAGTTTCATCTCAAACTTTTCGTAGTCTAAATTCGAATCGTAACCTTCATCCATAATCAATGAACGGCCTGAGTTATCGACAATCTCGAGCCTCAGTGATCCAATCCCTTCCAAGCTCACGAGATGCTGCAAGATAGCTCGGAAGTTTTCAGGAGCAATACGCGTCACCGTGAGCTCTTGTGACGAGTTATAAAGTGCCTGCAGCGACTGGTTCGCATTTTGCAGCTCAATCGTCTTTGCATCCACCACATCTTCAAGGTTTCGATAAAGCACGCCTAAATCTTTGGCCATCGAGTTGAAGGTTTTGGTCAAAATGCCCATTTCGTTGTTACTGGTCACCTTGAGTTCTACCTCGAAGTCGCTGTTTTTGATTCTTTGGCTCGCACCGACAAGAGCATGTAGCGGTTTAACAACCTGTTTACGTACAAAGTGAACAACAAAAAGAGATATGACCAGAATCCCACCAAGGCCGATACCACCAGCCCACGCTAACTTTATTAACTTGTCTTCAGAGAACTCTTGCAGCTTATAAACGAAGCCATCGATTTCAGCCACGAAGTTTTCAACCAACACGAGATAGTGATCGCGCTCTTCGCTATTCAAGACCTGTTTTAGCTCATGCCAACGGCCGATAATTAAATAGTAATCTTCTGTGATGTCTGTCGGAACATTCCAACTGACCAAATTAGTCATGGATGGCGAGTAAAGAGAACTTTCGAATTCACGAATATGAGATTCATAATCGACAGATTCTATTTGAATATCATGGGCTAAACGGTAGCTTTGCATTCGCATTGAACCGGCCACGTTAACCGCTTCCGCATCATTCAAACTTGAAGCCAAAGTAAAGATGGCAAAGCCAGTCGTAGCAACCGACAACAGCAGTATAGAGAGCAAAGATTTTGCTATCGTACTTGTTACAGATGAAACCGGTTTTATAAGCAAAAGTGCCTTCCTATTGATAAATGACTTGCCAGCGATATCGTATTGTCACACATCAAAAATCATAGCTCCATTCAATATGTGATCACTCGCTCCGTAATTTATTGATCTAAGACAATATATGCCCCCAATTAGCCCTTAGGGGGTATTTATACAATTGTTTCTAAAACTACACTACTTGTGAGGACTCATTACAAGATATTAATAGAATAATGACCTACAATTACAACATCTTAGTAACATCTATAGGTATCTAGTGGTAGATCTATCAAAACGCCGTCTTTTTTCAAGACGAAAAGTTGACTCAAGCCAGATTCGTTTGCCTTGGATTGACAGCCTAGAAAGCTTTACAGATGACTGTACTCGCTGCGGTAAATGCATCGAGAGTTGTGAGACTAAGATAATCATTGTAGGCGATGGTGGTTTTCCCACTGTAGATTTCTCTATTGATGAGTGTACGTTCTGCTATCAATGTGCAGATGTTTGTCCCGAACCCATTTTTAAGCCAAAGCAAGGAGAGCCTTGGCAAGCAAAAGCACAAATCTCTGATAAGTGTTTAGCGCAACAAAATGTTGAATGCCGAAGCTGTGGTGACATGTGTGAACCTATGGCCATTCAATTTGAACTTAGAGCAGGCAGTGTTGCTCTACCAAAAATCGAGTTAGATGAGTGTAGCGGTTGTGGGGCCTGCGTAGCAATTTGCCCTACTTCGGCTATTCTTGTGAGTAATGCATAAAACAAAAATAACGAGAGCAATTTATGGCACTAAATGAAGTGCATATATCAAGTTTAGTCGTGCATGTGAGCCCTGAGCATCTAAATGAGATCAAAGCGGAGATCGATCAATTCGATAACGCTGAAATCTACGGAGATAGCCCTGAAGGCAAAATCATCGTGGTCCTAGAAACTGAAAACCAAGGTTTTGTAACGGACACCATCGAAGCAATAAACAACATTAAGAACGTTTTGGGGACAGCTTTGGTTTATCACCAAATCGAAACTGGACTCGACGAAACGGATTTAGAAACTGGAAGTAACAATTCTCAACTTGAGGGTGAAGTATGAAAATGACAAGACGTGCGTTTGTGAAAGCAAACGCAGCTGCATCAGCGGCAGCCGTTGCAGGTGTAACTCTACCGGCAACAGCAACCAACCTGATTGCTAGCTCTGATCAAACAAAAATCACGTGGGATAAAGCGCCTTGTCGTTTTTGTGGTACGGGCTGTTCAGTACTAGTAGGTACTCAAAACGGTAAAGTGGTTGCGACTCAAGGTGACCCAGAAGCACCGGTAAACAAAGGCCTCAACTGTATCAAAGGCTACTTCCTTTCAAAAATCATGTACGGCAAAGACCGTCTAGAACAACCTCTTCTTCGTATGAAAGATGGCGAGTTCCACAAAGATGGTGATTTCGCACCCGTATCTTGGGACAAAGCGTTCGACGTGATGGCTGAGAAATGGAAAGCTTCACTGAAGAAGAACGGTCCAACAGGTGTTGGTATGTTCGGTTCAGGCCAATGGACAGTAATGGAAGGCTACGCAGCCGTTAAGATGATGAAAGCGGGTTTCCGTTCAAACAACATAGATCCAAACGCTCGTCACTGTATGGCTTCTGCTGTAGTAGGCTTCATGCGCACTTTCGGTATTGATGAGCCAATGGGTTGTTACGATGACTTTGAACACGCAGACGCATTCGTACTGTGGGGTTCAAACATGGCAGAAATGCACCCAGTACTATGGACTCGTATTACAGACCGTCGTCTAAGCCACCCACACGTTAAAGTAAACGTACTGTCTACTTACTACCACCGTTCTTTCGAGCTTGCAGACACGGGTTACATCTTCAACCCTCAGTCTGACCTTGCGATCGCAAACTTCATCGCAAACTACATCATCCAAAACGATGCGGTTAACTGGGACTTCGTGAACAAGCACACGAACTTCAAGCAAGCAACGACAGACATCGGTTACGGTCTGCGTGACGATGATCCACTACAGAAAGCAGCCGCAAACCCTAACTCAGGCGAAATGACTGCTATCTCTTTCGAAGACTACAAAACGTCTGTTGCTGAATACACAGTTGAGAAAGCGTCTGAAATGTCAGGTGTATCTCAAGAAGACCTTATCAAGCTGGCTAAGCAATATGCCGATCCAAACATCAAAGTAATGTCACTTTGGACTATGGGTATGAACCAACATACTCGTGGCGTATGGATGAACAGCCTTGTGTACAACATCCACCTTCTTACAGGTAAGATTTCTACTCCAGGTAACAGCCCATTCTCACTAACTGGCCAACCGTCAGCGTGTGGTACAGCGCGTGAAGTTGGTACATTCGCTCACCGTTTACCTGCCGATATGGTGGTTGCTAACCCTAAACACCGTAAAATTGCAGAAGATATCTGGAAACTTCCAGAAGGCACCATTCCACCGGTACCCGGCGCTCACGCTGTTCTTCAAGACCGTATGTTGAAAGACGGTAAAATCAACGCTTACTGGGTAATGTGTAACAACAACATGCAAGCGGGTCCAAACATCAACACTGAACGTCTGCCAGGTTACCGTAACCCAGATAACTTCATTGTATGTTCTGACCCGTACCCAACGGCAACAGCTCAAGCGGCTGACCTCATCCTTCCAACAGCAATGTGGATTGAGAAAGAAGGCGCTTACGGTAACGCAGAGCGTCGTACACAAGCATGGTACCAACAAGTGAAAACTGTAGGTGAAGCTAAGTCTGACCTATGGCAAATCATGGAATTCTCTAAGCGCTTCACTATTGAAGAAGTTTGGGGTGAAGAACTGGTTGCGAAAATGCCTGAGTACCGTGGCAAAACCATGTACGACGTGCTTTACAAAAACGGCAACGTTGATGCATTCCCACTGTCTGAAGCTCAAGAGCTTAACGACGATGCACAAGCTCAAGGTTTCTACGTTCAAAAAGGTCTATTCGAAGAATACGCAGCCTTTGGTCGCGGCCACGGTCACGATTTAGCACCATACGATCGCTACCACCAAGTTCGTGGTCTACGTTGGCCTGTTGTTGACGGTAAAGAGACACTATGGCGCTTTAAAGAAGGTTCAGATCCATATGCTAAGAAAGGTTCTGATTGGGACTTCTACGGCAAACCAGATGGTAAAGCACTGATCATCAATGCACCATACGAAGCGCCACCTGAAGTACCAAACGATGAATACGATATGTGGCTATGTACAGGTCGTGTTCTTGAGCACTGGCACACAGGTACTATGACTCGTCGTGTACCAGAACTTTACAAAGCAGTACCGGATGCACTTTGTTACATCCACCCTGCTGATGCTAAAGCTCGTGGTCTTCGCCGTGGTGATGAAGTTCTTATCGAAAACAAACGTGGTGAAGTACGCGTTCGTGTTGAAACTCGTGGTCGTAACCGTCCACCACAAGGCTTGGTATTCGTACCATTCTTTGATGCAAGAATTCTGATCAACAAGTTGATCTTGGATGCAACGGATCCTCTGTCTAAACAGACGGATTACAAGAAGTGTCCAGTTAAGATCACTAAGGTCGCTTAAGGACAATATGTTCTTACCACTTAGCTCGTAGATCTGACGTTTTTAATATTGCGACTGCTTTTTTCGTTACTTTTTGAAAGAAGTAGTCCACTCAAAGAATTAGCCTTTAGGCGGAGAAATTAACCATGAAAAAACTGATTACTGCCCTACTATCAGCTGGTCTTTTGCTAGCTGGTGCAGTTCAAGCTGAACTGGATAACCCAGGCGGCATTGGTGGCGTAGAATCTCTACGTGGTGCAAGTGAACTTGAAGCAACTCGCGCAGCAGATGACTTCAAAAAGTTCCCTCGTGACCAAGTACTTGAGAGTGACTACGTATACCAACCACCTCTAGTGCCTCATACTATTCGTAGCTATGAAATTTCTCTTAACGCTAACAAGTGTCTTTCTTGCCACAGCTGGAAAAACGCAAAAGAAATGGGTGCTACTAAAGTGAGTGTAACTCACTACATGAACCGTGAAGATGCGGTACTTGCAGACGTATCACCTCGTCGTTACTTCTGTCTACAGTGTCACGTACCTCAAGCTAATGCTAAGCCACTAGTTGAGAACGAGTTCAAACCTGTAGATTCACTGCGTTAATCGTAGCCGGACTGTAAGAGAGGCTATATATGATAAAATTACTTAAAGCGTTTTGGAAAAGACTTGCGACACCAAGCAAAGCAGCCGTAGGCGTTGTTTTGTTCTTGGGTTTCTCGGGTGGTCTTTTGTTCTGGGGTGCATTCAACACGGGTATGGAGGCAACCAACACGGAAGAATTCTGTTCTGGCTGTCACGCACCTATCGTTGCTGAAATCCAAGAGACAATTCACTACTCTAACCGTTCTGGTGTTCGTGCTATCTGTTCAGACTGTCACGTTCCTCATGAATGGACAGATAAAATTGTTCGTAAGGTTCAAGCATCTAAAGAGCTATACGCACACTTTATTGCGAAAACCATCAATACTGAAGAAAAGTTCAAAGCACGTCGTGCTCACCTAGCGGAACGCGAATGGGCTCGATTGAAGAAGAACGATTCACTTGAGTGTCGTAACTGTCACCAGTTCGATTACATGGACTTCTCAGAGCAGAGCCCCCGTAGTGCGAAACAACACTCGACTGCGCTAGCTTCTGGTGAAAAAACGTGTGTAGACTGTCACAAAGGTATTGCACACAAACTACCAGACATGCACGGCGTTGAAGGCTGGCAATAAGGAGCGATTGAATGAGTACTTTAGAAAGCGTAATTTGGCACATCCTAGGTTACAGCGCTATGCCAGTTATCATTCTTGGTGGCTTTGCAGGTGTTGCAGCCGTATCTCTTTGGATTTTATCTATGGGTAAAGACAAAGAAATCGATTAACAATCGAGATTCCATCAACTTCTACCAGATAATTCTGATATGAGTTGATACGAAAAAGCCACTGATTTCAGTGGCTTTTTTTATTGTCTGGTGCTTCGTATTTCGACTGTTAAGGTATTCCTACTGTTAAGTAAGAGGCAAAACGTTAAGCTTGGTTTTCCGAAGCTTCTGGATCGACGTTCTCTTTATCGACATCTTCCTTATCAAGAATCGGCAGCACCTGCTTTACGGAATCCCGACAACAATACTCTCATACCATAAAAACTGTAGACCCATTGTTTAAACGGAATAGCCAGATACTGCTTATATCGGATTAAATATAATGAGGTGCCAATAAAGAAGCCCACTCTGCGATAAAGTAAGATTTCAAAAATTTTACTTATGAACGGTAACCCTAAAGAATATTAATACGTCCAACACTTAAAATGGGGCGATTTTTACTTCGTAAATATTTCGTTTGTATTTACATCTAAATAAATTTTATTTTCAAGAGACAGTCCGCCGCAATAAATAAAATAGACATCTCGATTGCTGTACTTAACAGATTTCACCCATCCGCCTAATTCTTCAAAATCACTTGGGGCACACTCCCCCTCAGAGATCAGTTTAGCCACCGAATTACGGAATTTTTCTTGATGGAGCTTGAGGTCATCAGACTTAACCAAATAGGAATCCAATATCTCTTTGCTTTCTTTTTCCGAAATAATGACTTCATCATTCGATAAGCCTGACATAGAGACCCATTCCGCCGTCTGTGGGCCGCCATCTTTAAGGACAATATAGTCTGAGATACGAGCCCATTCTCCCTGTTTCTCGAGTACCTCCACCTTTTCCCCTTTGTAGAGGTAATCCGTTATCAAGCCATCAATTTCAGGTTGCTCGACCACTTCTAGCTT
Source organism: Vibrio sp. F13 (assembly GCF_020806305.2). Lineage (NCBI taxonomy): Bacteria > Pseudomonadati > Pseudomonadota > Gammaproteobacteria > Vibrionales > Vibrionaceae > Vibrio > Vibrio sp. F13. Next base: position 1,538,201 of record NZ_CP170176.1, read on the forward strand.
TCTCTCCAAAACGTAAAATTCCGTCTGCTCTGGTTCAGGCTGAAGATCCATGATGGGTACGAGGTCAGATTCAGATTGCTCGGTAGCTTCTAACGCCGGCTCTTCCGTTTTCTCTTGTGGGATTGGGTCTTTATTCATGACTAAGAAGTAGTATGCCGCTCCTCCCCCTCCGCCCAATATCAACAACACAAGTAAAGCGATCAGCGCTTTTTTCATCAAATCCACCAGCTCTTCCGTTATAGGTATGTCTCAAGTGTACATCAACTCATGCTGCTGCTCATCTATACTCTCAATAGAGCGCACGGTAAGTAGAGGAAAGTCATGAGTTTTTGGGGGAAAGTTATCATTGTAAGCGTAACTTTGAGTGCCAATGTCGCTCTAGCGAATCATTGTGACCGTGAAAACTGGCAAACACTGTTGGATCGTCAGCTCTCTTTTGAAGGTCGCTATAGTCAGTACACCAAAGAGTTCAACCAAGTTCTTTCAACCTATGAGTCACAGACATTGTTATCTAAACACTTTAATGAAAAGCAGATCATTGAGCTTTGGGCAAAGTACGAAGAAAGGTTTAATGTGCAGCTCAATAGTCATATGAATACCGCGTATGACGTCTCCGAGGTTTTGCTACAACAGGCGTATGTTGTGTCTAGTGAACTTGAAGGCGCTGACTCTCTAGCGTATTCATGGCAAGCCGTCGCCAAACACTGCACCAAAGCAAGACTCCCGCGCCAGGCAGAAAGCGCAAAGGTGCACGTACAAAGCTCACAATCACTCTCCCGAGATCTCCATACACTCAGTGAAAAATTCCGTCAGCTGTCTTCAAAATACCGCAGAGAAGCGACGATGATTGATGAAGCGCGCCACATAAACCAACCAGCAAACGATGCATCAAACTGAAATCACCATTAGATTCTCTCACTCGTTCGACTGGACTTTTCCGATAAATATGCTCAATCCCATTCATAATATTCTAAGAACTCGTTAATCAAAGCTTTATCAATAGGTTGTAAAAGTAATGTGCTATCTATCAACAATGAAGTTCAATTTCCGACCAATGCAAGCGAGTATGTGAGATATTCATCACAAAATAGATTTACAAACGCCAGAAAATTGTTATCATGAATCTTCATATAACTTAATAACAAGAAACATTTTGGCTAGGTAATATGCAAAAGACTATGGCTTTCAACTGCTTGAGTAACACGGAATGGACTGCAGAGATAAGAGGTAAACTTTTATCTGTAGCTAAACACATGGAAGAGTTCGGTTCAGTAAGTGAGCTAGAGCTATGTAAGATATTTGGAGAGACAATTTGGAATGACGGCGTGGATTATCATTCACATGCTTTTTCATTCAGAATTAATGCACAAACTGGGGATTGTTCAATCTCTAACTTTAAGTATCACTAAGTTTTGCACCTATCATATACGGAGTACCTTTCACGAGGTGCTCCGTTTTTTATTGCCTGAAGCCTGACACTTAATGGATGATTTTTGATATTGACCGCGCTTCTACTTCAGGAGTAAACCATTTCGTTTTCAGCTCATTCTGCCTTCGTGTTACTGCTCAGAGTTTGGCTTAATCGGTATAAATTGGCAGTGGTGCATTGCCTTTTACTTGTCTTATCGCAAGGTGGGTATGAATATCTTTCACGTTAGAGAGCCTTTGAAGTTTTCTTGTAAATGCCTCGTAGGCCATCAAGTTCGGGCTAACCACTTCTAGCAAATAGTCATAAGCCCCAGATACAACGTGGCAACTGATCACCTCTTCCATCTCTACAACAGCCGCCTCAAACTTATCTATCGACACTTCTTGGTGGTTGTTTAGGCTCACCTCAACAAACACACTCATTGCGATGCCGACTTGTTCTCGTGACAAGCTCACACGATAACCGTCAATAATGCCCTTTTCTTCTAGCCTTTTGACTCGTCTTGCACAAGGCGAAGGTGATAAACCCACTTCATCAGCAAGTTCAGCCGTGGTTAACCTGCCATCTTTTTGTAGCAGTTCGAGAAGATGCCTATCAATTCTATCCATAGTAAATGCCAAACATTAGTTAAATCCGTTAATTATTTGGTGAATATTAGCAAAAATCATCAACGATAGTTCAAGTTTAGCCAAAACTTGCCAACCTGTGGCACACCAACTGTTCCATAATGAGTCATCACCCACTCTCCTTCTATATTATGAATCTTGGCTACTTATCTATTACTGTCACCCTACTCATTTGGGCGAGCTTTTTTCTTTCTCTTAAAGGCGGCGCAAATTCAGATTTAACACCTGCCGATATCGCTCTCACAAGATTTCTCATACCGGCTTTGGTGTTATTGCCTTTGATGTGGAAAGCACGCAGCGCAATTGCCGTCGTCCCTAAACGGTATCTAACGGGTATGTTCGTAGGTAGCGGATTACCTTATCTGCTTGTTGCCGGAACGGCCATGCAGTTTGTTCCGGTATCTCATGGCAGTGCTCTTGTTCCGGGCACGCTTCCTCTGTTCGTTACAGGAATTGCGGTACTCTTTTTTAAGCAGCCACTCAGCCGACATCGTGTTGTTGGTTTAGGTTTGGTTTTGCTCGGCATACTGTTGTTTTTAGGGAGTAGCTTAAGCAGCTTCAACTTCGAATACACCAAAGGTCATTTGTTGTTTTTATGCGGAAGCTTAATGTGGGCGATGTTCACCATCTCAGCCCGTGTCGCTAATCTTAATGCGTTAGTCAGTGCCGGTTTTATTTCTCTCTGTTCTACTTTGCTTTTACTCGTCCTAATCCTGACTGGAACCCTCCCAAGCCACCTAATGGACACACCAATCGCTAATTGGCCCTTCACGGAGCTTGCCGTTCATTCAACAGTGCAAGGCGTTGGGGCGGGTTTAATCGCTGCGTTCACTTACCTTTATGCGGTTAATACCTTAGGGGCTGAACGCTCTGCCGCTTTTGGCAGTGCAACACCCGCAGTGGCAACCTTGTTGGCGATCCCACTATTCAACGAGATTCCTGATGCGATGACTTGGCTCGCCCTTGGTTCTATTTGCATCGGCAGTTTGGTCGCGAGCAACATATTCATGAGAAACGACCAGTCGATGCAGTACCAACCGCCAAGCCATAGCAAAGCCTGATACTGCGTTCAAACCTAAATACAGTTCCCCTAAGCATCGATTTTAGGGCTTGTAGTACACAGATAAGCCTGCCAACGCAGGCTTATCTAAAATCTGCTTTTTCTAAACTCGCTTCTCCATTAAACTGTCCGACCTTTTTGCAGATCCAAGAGAACACCATGCAACGCGACTACACCTTAAATTGCTTAATCACCATGCCTCGCCATGAACTAGAAGAATTTAGTTTAAGAATGATTCATCGCCTTGTACCTGAAGATGCAATGACGGAATTGTTTACGTTCGAGCAAGAAGAAGTCACCAGCGAAGAACGCATGCAATCAGCGAAATTTGACGCAATGCTTCGAATGACAGCTATCGCGCTTGGTGAAGTAAACCTAGCCTTCTCAGAGTCGGATAACTCGCAACAGAACATCGAGCGAATGACTCGCCTACTGCTTTGGCACTTCTACTCAATTTCTTTCAACCTTGAAGAAGCAATCGCAATCGAAGTGCACTGTGAGAAAGTAGAAAAGATCTTAAAGAACGCACCTAAAGATGCGTTTGGCTGGGTTAAAGAATTAACTGAGCTGCTTCACTTCTACGCGAAAGTGAACGAAGGTAACGAAGACAGAAAAGACGCTTAACGTTACTTCTACGTAAGTATACATCGAGCTAAACGAAGGCAGACAGAGCTATACCGAAGGCAAGTAAAAGCTTTGCTGAAAGGAGTTCTCTGCCTTTGTTGTTTCTAGCACACTGTGATGCAACATCAGTATCGACTGCGCGATCTTGGTTCCTATTCCCAAAGAACCATTCGGCGCTTCCAGTTCAACCTCATTATGAATCACCACCTTCACCCGTTTGGAATCCGCTTCAAAACCAACATCTAACGACACCACAGTGCCACTTGGGCTATGCCTCAATGCATTATCTAACAGATTCAAAATCAACCTCTCAAGCAGATCACTGTCACCCACAGCCTTGATTCCAATAGGCATATTAATGTTCAACTCAACATTTTTATGGCGATATTTGCTTTGTATCGTTTCTAAGCATTCGCTCATCAGCCCATTGAAATCGATTGAAGCGTATTGATATGTGGGTACCGGGTTATCTTTCTTAGCGCTATCTAACAGCGAATGGAGCTGTTCAGATAACTTGTTGCCATTGCGATATGCCACATCTATGAGTGGATCCGAATGCGGGTTTTGAATCCTCCACGTTTCTAGATACCCCAATACACTCGACAATGGCGTTTTCAAATCATGACTGAGCTGTAATAAGCTTTGTCTTCGATGTGGCGACTGATATTCAAGTTGCAAAAATTGCTGTTGAATGTGCTTCGCCATCAACTGATACGAGCGTGCAATCGGCACCAATTCTGGTACTTGATGAATGAAGTTCGGGTCCAATCGAAAATCTTGCTCTGCTTGTTGTTGCAGCTTGTTTGTAACTTCTTCGATAGGGTTTAAGAGGCTGCGCTTCACGAGCAGGTAAGCCCCAATCGCAAAACCTAAGATAGAGATCAGCATAAGTCCTGCTAGCGCCATATAAGGTGTGTCGACTTGCGAATTAGCAATCACGGTATGGCGATTACTGCCAATCAACACATACAGATACCCAACTGTTGAACCCAACTCTTCAATCGCAGCAACGGAAAACACCTTACGAGAATCAGGATTGATAGGGTCTTCGCCAAGAATCGGATAAGGCTCGTCATTTAAAAATTGTCTAATGGGTGCTAAGTCTATCTGGCTTGCCAACACAGTGCCTTCTGGCGCAGCGTGCGTCGTGATATTTCCTTGGCTGTCGAGAAAATAAATGTCGAAATCGGGACCAATCAACATCAAGGTATGAAATATGGATTTAAGGGCTTTGGGGTTGTAGTCAGTCCCTATCATCAGAGGGTTATCATCGCGCATATGAACCGCGAGCTCTTTGTGTAAGCTCTGCTTAGTTCTTTGTTCTATGGTCTCTTTTTGCCAATTATAGGTATAAGCAATCACCACACTCACGAGCAGAAACCACAAACTGGTGAACAACACTAAACGCGATTTGAAACTCATGTTCTCTCCTCGATGGCTCTTAGGTCTTACTGGCCTTTTAGTAAACTTCGGACGCGACACATAGGCCTAAGCTTTCGACTCAAACTTATAACCAACACCCCAAACGGTTTTAATGAAATCATCATCACTATTCGGCATCGCAAGCTTGGTTCTTAGACGGTTGACTGTGCTACACACGGTATGGTGATAGCCAGAGTGATGAGTATTCCAAACATGATCGAGCAGCTCGTCTTTGCTATACACACGCCCCGGGCGGGTTGCTAAGAAATGAAGTAAGGTAAACTCGGTAGCTGTCAGCGGTACGTCTTGGTTATTGAGTGACACCTGATGGCGTTCAGGTTGAATAGTGAGCACACCAAAATTCATAATCGATTCTGCTGTCACAACCTCTTGAGTCGCTGATTCGACATGGCTTAAACGGCGAAGCACGTTCCTCACTCTTGCTTGAAACTCGAGAACGCTGAAAGGTTTCGTTATGTAGTCATCAACACCGGCTTCTAAGCCTGACACCTTATCTAACTCAGCGTCTCTTGCGGTTAGCATGAGTACTGGCGTCCAATCCTCTTGCTGACGCAACATTCGACAGAAATCGAGTCCGTCACCGTCTGGTAAGCCACGATCCAGTACGATCAAATCGAAATGACCCTCTTTATAGAGCGCCTGAGCCTTTTCAATCACATTAGCTCTGATTACGTTATGCCCTTGGAACTTAAGATGCATCTGCACCAGTTCAGCCAAGTCATCATCGTCTTCAACCAACAATATGTTTGCCATCAAATTTACCGCAGCACTATTCATGATCCCTGCTCTATTCTGAGTCTGCCCACCTTTCAATTGACCGGAACAGAGCAGGAATTCTTTCATCGTACTTTGACCCTGTTACTCAGTTCGAGTAATGGTGATTCTTGCTCCGGGGTTAAGGAAACGATGATTGGCACTTAAAGTAGAAGTCGTAAGGCCGTCATCTTGGCTAATTACGCCAGAGTGGAAACTCACTACATCGGTGTCGTCTCGTGTGGTATTAAAACCTTCACCACCGCCTGCTGGTCCCGGAATGGTTGCAGCAAGCTCATCGTTCAGCTCAGTTCCCGAATCCCAAACATTCATGTTCATGGTAAAGGTATCACCCACCGCTAATGACTTGAGTGATAATCCGGATTCGCCGACAAACGCATCATTGGTGTTCACCAACATCGAAGCAACTGAGATATACCCTTCTTGATTTGGGTCGACACGAATCGACACCGTGTCTTGCTCACCTGAAAGAATCAGTCCATTGCCTGAGATGCCTTGATAAACATTGGCGTCACTGTCACTGAGCGCAAGCAATTGTGCATTACTACCCCCTTCCGCCAAGTATTCCAGATCGACAGAGGCACTTTGCCCAACTTCAAACAGATCAAAATTCGTATTGTGAGTCAACACCGCGAGTGGTGACATTGGTTGATTGGGGGTGAGGTTAGTAACACTCACATCATAGCGATAGTAATCGTCGTCATCGTCCGGACAACCCGCTAACACAGCTACTGATGCAGCGATAAATAGAATTCTAGCTTTCATACATCCCCCTTACTTCACAACAATGGTGATAGTTGCAACAGGGTTTAACCATCGATGGCTACTGCTATCGAGGTCACTGATGCCGCCCGCCGCATCACCATCACCATCACCAATGTTACCTGGATGAATATGAACCTTAGCGTTTGATACTGCCGTTTCTACACCTGTGCCACCAGCGCCAAAGGTAATGAATGGAGGGTTCGGCATACTGCCCGCCAGCTCATCATTGGCTTCTGTGCCTGCGTCATAACCATTTAGAGTCGCTTTGTAGGTGCCCGCTTGAGTTGGGATCTTCCAGCTATCTAGACCAACAAAGCCGTCGTTTGTCGGCAGCAACATTGCACCCAATGATAGGTACTCTAAATCACCAGTACTGATATCAAACGTAGTTGCGACGCCTGGATTGAGGATGCCGGCCGCTGGGTTCTCAACCACCACGCCTCCCGCGTTGGCAATGACACCAGATAAACCTGAAATATCGCCACCTTCGGCCATGGACTCTAGTTCCGAAGAAGCCGTTTCACCCGTTCTAAACATGAACAAGCTTGAGTCATGAGCCGCCGCTAAGATAGGCGTAAAGTAGATCCCTTTCGTTGCATTAGTGACAGTGACTTCAAGCTCAGCAGCCTGAACTTGAGCCGCTCCGAAGGCCAACATAGCCGAGCTGATCACTAAGCTGATTTGAGTACGTTTATTCATTTTGATTCCATCCTTTATCGAGTCCTATCGTTGCCAACAAAACGAATAACAGCGATATACCGTTACCTTTGCCAGAACGAACTGTGGTGTTGTTGACTCTAAGAATGACGATCAAATCTATCAGCAACTTCATTGAATTCTCATAAAACTCTCACAAGTTTATCCAAACTTATTACTGCAAATAAAAATAGCGATAAGGTACTAATATTTAATCGAAAAATATCAATTTATCATTTACGTCAGAAGGGATAGAAAAGAAGATAAAGAATAGAAATGGAACGAATAAAACGCAAAAAGGCCGAATCGATTTAACGATTCGGCCTTTATTCTAGCGTACTGTTGTTACTCTTTCCTAAGCCGTATTTGGCCTTTCAATCGAGCTAACAACACAACATCAAATTAGAACGCGTAGTTTGCGTCAATCAGTTCGCTAACTTCCACTTTGCTTACTTCAGCACGAGCTTCAAGCCATTGAGCAACTTGCAGTTGTTCTGCTTCTGTTACTGAACGGTAGCGCTCAATTGAGCATAAGAAACCTTCAAACAGCTCAAGGCCGCCGCCACCAAAGCACAGACCGATGCTGTCGATGAAATCAATGAACTCATCAATGAACACATCGTATTGATCAAAATCAGTAATCGATGTCTTGCAGCTTACTTCAAAACCCAGAATCGCGAATTCACCTAGGTATAGCTTTTTGCGTAGGCGACGATTTTTGTTTTCGATTTTATCTAATTTCATAACTGCCTCTCTTTTCGTTTGATAAAGCATTTATACACAGTTCCACATCAATCCCCAAGAGTTTTGTATTACACAAGGGTGTTAATGGCAAAAATCGTGCTACAGAAACAAAACCTTAATCAAATCTATAAAAATCTGTCACTTAACTGCTTCACGATTAGTCACACATTGACCCAACTTATTAACCAATTAGTTAGTAGGTGGGTAAGTCATGAATAACGAATAATAAAATCAGCCAATAGGAAGCAGTAAAGATGAGCAAGGAAACATTTGATAGCACTCGTTTTAATAAGAGCAAAAACAAACCCTTCGAAGAAGTTTTAGATGCGAACCTTTCAAGAAGAAATGTTCTCAAAGGCGGTTTAGGCATCAGTGCAATGACGGCGTTTGGTGCTTTTGGTTTAGCAGGCCACAGCACAGCGCACGCGGCGACAGCATCATCTAGCGCACCGCAAAAAAGCACTGCTACACTTGCATTCGAATCGGTTAAAGGCTCACTGACAGACAGTGTCGTTGTGCCAAAAGGCTATACAGCACAAGTATTGGTTCCTTGGGGTACTCCACTTAACAAGCAAGGCAATGCTTGGTTAAAAGATGGAACCAACAACGCACAAGATCAAGCAAACTCACTGGGCATGCACCACGACGGCATGCACTTCTTCCCGCTTAATGGCAACAGCAACGACGGTTTGTTGGTGATTAATCACGAATACATCGACCAAAAAGCACTGCACGCTAATGGTCCTACATACGATGAAGGCAACCGCCCTAGCCTTGATGAAGTACGTAAAGAGATCAACGCACACGGCGTGAGTGTGGTTCGTGTAAAACTTGAAGGCAACCAATGGGTGATGGTCGATAACGATCCACTTAACCGCCGCTACACAGGCGCGACCGTAATGGATCTGTCTGGTCCTGTTGCTCACAGTGAATTTACCAAAACCAAGTTCTCACAAGACGGCAGCCAAGCTCGTGGCACGTTGAACAACTGTGGTAATGGCTACACACCATGGGGCACTTACCTAACGTGTGAAGAAAACTGGCCGGGTTATTTCGTTAACAAAGGCGAGACAACACCAGCGCAAGAACGTATTGGTATCGCTACTGACAAAACACGTTACGGTTGGGACACGCTTTCAGGTAACAAACAAGAACGCCTAGACGAATTTGCTCGCTTTGACGTAACACCAACAGGTGAGTCAGCAATGGACGATTACCGTAACGAAGCACACGGTCACGGCTACATTGTTGAAATAGACCCATACACAGCAAACTCTCGCGCTAAGAAACGTTCTGCACTGGGTTGTTTCCGTCACGAAGGCTGTACGTTTGGTAAGTTGACCGAAGGCGAGCCAATCGTATTCTACTCTGGTCACGATTCTCGCTTTGAATACCTATACAAATTTGTTTCTGAAGAGAAATGGGACCCGCGTGACGCAGAACCGAGTAATCGCCTAAGTGCGGGTGACAAGTACATGGATAAAGGCACGCTGTATGTGGCTAAGTTCAACGATGACGGTTCAGGTACGTGGCTACCACTAACGTTGGGCAGCAAGACTACAAACGGCGGCAAGCTAGGTGATTCATTTGACTCTCAAGCAGCGCTTATCATCAATACAGCGGGCGCTGCCGACCTTGTTGGTGCAACGCCAATGGATCGCCCTGAATGGTGCTCTGTTGACCCAATGACGGGTACGGCTTACCTAACGCTGACTAATAACAACAAGCGTAAAGAAGCGAACTCTGCGAACCCTCGCGTAGACAACAAGTTCGGTCATGTTATCCGTTGGGATGAAGGCAAAACGGCAGGCGAGTTCGATTGGGATATCTTCGTATTTGGTTCACCAGCAGTGGAAGACAAGTCTATTAACCGCTCTGGTCTAACAGACATGAACCAATTCGCGAGCCCTGACGGCTTAGCGTTTGATGCTCGTGGCATCTTGTGGATTCAGACAGATAACGGCGCAGACGAAGTCACTGGCTACACCAATGACCAAATGCTGGCAGTGGTTCCATCTCAGTTAACGGATGACAACGGCAACAGTGCGGTGATTGATGCAAACAACCAAGCACAGCTTAAACGCTTCTTTGTGGGTCCAAACGGTTGTGAAGTGACTGGCTTTACCATCAGCCCAGATTTCAAATCACTGTTTGTGAACATTCAACACCCGGCAAACTGGCCATCGTCTGAAGATGCAACCGCACAAACTCAAGGCAAAGTCCGCCCAAGAGCATCTACGGTTGTGATTCGTCGAGAAGACGGCGGTGAAATCGCGGTTTAAATATACAACGCAGGCTAAGATCAGAAACATTTCTGTTATCTAGTCTCTGTTCGCTAGCTAAGTAAAATCAAAAAGAGCGATAAGGCCAAATGCCCTATCGCTCTTTTTATATTCTATGCATTCTTCGGTTTAAGTAAGAATCCGAATTTTCAAAACTCACCGTAATCCTAAGTCGTCATCATCCCACGTACGCGTCACCCTCGAGAAGGAGGAACGACTGAGTCGGGGATCTCTGCTCGTTGTAGGCTAACCAGAATTAGCTCACGAACAACCAAACACCAACGCCCATCATCAACGTACCTGCAATGCGGTTCATCAACTTAACATTGTCGGCTTTGCCCAGCATATGCTTTAAGCTCTTTCCGCCTGTCGCGTATAAGGTCATGCAAACAAACTCAGAAACCAGAATGATTGACACGAGAATGAACAACTGCGGTGCTAAGTCTTTATTGCTGTTAATAAAAGGAGGCAGCAAAGAAATCATAAACGCCCAGCCTTTTGGGTTCGCAATTGCAGTGACAAAACCTTGAACCACCAAGTCCCAATCATTGCTGACTTTTGTTGTTTGGTTGTCAGTACTGATCGCCAGTTTGCCTCTCGAACGCCACATCTGAACGCCTAAATAAAACAGGTAACCCGCACCAACAAATTTAAAGCCCGTAAATAGCCATGGGTAATTCAACATGATCGAAGCGATACCCAATACCGCGGCAATAGAAACCACAGCGACACCAGCCAGTTCACCGATCATCATCCATAATGTACGCTTGTATCCAACACTCATTCCAAGTGTCAACGCCAAAGTCATACACATACCGGGCGTGATTGACACGAAGAAAAACGTGGGAATAAAAGCCCAAAGTAGTGCGCTATCCATATTATTACCTTATCGACTTGTTTTTATTTATTAGTTCTTGTTTCTTGATCGGGCTTGAAATGAAGCGAGGTTGAAACGAAGCAGTAATGACAATAAACAATATTGCGATCAATACAAACAAAAAGAGCCACATAACAGTGGCTCTTTTCAATCACCAACCGTAATTACTTACGACGGTTTTTAATTCGCTTCATCATAGTCAAACGACGTTCAGCGCTTGCTTGATCTTGTGGCTCTTCGTTCGCGTTGTTCTTACGACCCTGACGGTTTTTGTAAGCCGATTTAGTGTTCAGCTTCTCGATGTAAGCATCACGTTTCTTCGGTTCATAACCCGGTTGTTCAACACGACGAATGCGCTGTTGAATCAGTTTTTCAACTTGAACGACAGTCAGCTCTTCTTCGCGGTTAACGAAAGAGACAGCGTGACCTTGCTTACCTGCACGACCTGTACGGCCAATACGGTGAACATAGTCTTCTGCTAGGAAAGGCATGTCGTAGTTAATTACGTGTGGTAAGTCTTCGATATCAAGACCACGAGCCGCAACGTCGGTTGCTACCATTACACGCGCTTTACCTTCTTTAAAATCGTCTAGAGCACGACGACGAGCACTTTGCGCTTTATCACCGTGACACAGTACTGCTTTAATGCCGTCTAGCTTAAGCTCTTTAACTACATCGTTCGCTGTTTCTTTGTAGTTAACAAAAACAAGCACTTGGCGCCAGTTTTTACGACCAATCAGCTCAGAAAGCAGTTCTGTTTTACGCTCTTGATCCACTGGGTAAACCACGTGGCCGACAGTAGCAGCCGTTGAGTTTTCGCGCTCAACACTAATACGTTTTGGTTTACGCAGAATATCAACAGACAGTTGGTTTAACTGAGTAGAAGTCGTTGCAGAGAACATCATGATTTGCGGTGATGTTTCTACATCCAACATGATCTTACGAACGGCATTGATAAAGCCCATATCAAGGATACGGTCAGCTTCATCAAATACTAGAAATTCTAGGTTAGCAATAGACACGTTACCCGCTTCTAAGTGCTCTTCTAAACGGCCAGGTGTTGCAACCAAAATATCCACACCCAGTTCTAGTTGACGAACTTGTGAAGACATCTTGTTACCACCGTAAACCGCAGAAACACTTAGATCTGTGTATTTAACGTAGTCTTTAATGTTTTGAGCGATCTGCGCAGCAAGCTCACGAGTTGGAGCAAGAATAAGGCCGCGAGCCGTTCCTCTAGACGCCTTTTTACCGCTGTTCAAAAGGTGCTGAATAACAGGCAATGAAAATGCCGCTGTTTTACCCGTACCGGTTTGAGCAGTAGCAAAAATATCATGGCCTTTACGAGCCATTGGAATCGCTTTTTGTTGAATTGGAGTGAGTTTTTCATAACCACACTCAGTCAACGCTTTGACTAATTCAGGAGCAAAACCTTGAGAGGAAAATGACATTGTTACGGGTTCCTTAAGCAGACAGCCTACATTCTTATTTCAGCCGAGCACTATAAAGTAATTAGAGTGATTTATCTCACATTTATCGTGATATAACGCAAACTTTCTCATTTAATCTGGTGTTTATCCCGCCTTCAACGAGGTAAACACCAAGATCCTTGGTTCAAACAGCAAAAACAGGGCTATTTGATGCCACACAGCTTGAGTAGAATCTGCTCTAGATCGCCCCATGGCATGAGCTGCGAGTCGATCACTTCCAATCGAGATTCAAAGCCATCCAGTGTAATTTCGTTCACAGACACGACTTGATTCGCCACATTGAATGCGTAGCAACCTTGGTCGGTGTTCACGACGGCTTTTACACGCTCGGCCGTTAGATCCGACAACATAGAGAATAGCGCATCGAAGTCGAACTTATGCTCTGCGCCAAACAACCAACCGCAACTGAAATAGCCCTGTCCTTTATTCTCTTTACGGATGAAAGCTTCACCAGGCGGAAGTTGGAATTGAGGCTCTTGTTCAGCATGATCGTGATGATGCGCTTCAATATGAGAGGAAGCACCACCGTATACTCTTTCAATGTCCAACACTTCCAATGGCACTTCACCATCGTGAATTAGCTTATGGAAGACTTTTGCTGGCGTTTGATCCGTCACCCAATCATTAAACATATCGATGTCTTCAGAATGAACAAGGTCAACCTTAGTACCAAGAATCACATCTGCACTGTTTAGTTGATCATTAAAATTCTGATTCGAAGTGTACTTTTCATTAGATAGATTTCGTGGGTCAACCAAACCAAGCGTCGCTTTTAAATCGACATATGGCGTGTACTGATCGGAAGTCAGTGTCGCAATCACTTGTTTAGGGTGACCAAGCCCTGTCGGCTCAATCAATAAACGGTCTGGTTTTTGGCGAAGTAAGGCATTAATACCTACCGACATAGGCACGCCCGCAGTACAACACATGCAACCACCCGGTACTTCTTTAATCAAAGCACCTTGATCTGTCATCAATGCACCGTCAATACCGATTTCCCCGAACTCATTAACCAGAACAGCCCAGTTTTCATTCTCAGGTTTATTTTTTAGCAGGTTCAAAATGGCTGTCGTTTTACCAACACCCAAGAAGCCCGTAATGATGTTTGTAGGAACTTTTTTAGTCATATCAGTTCTCCTTTTTAAGGGAGTATATACACAATCACGGAGAAATTGACCCCAATCGCTTGTTTATACGGAGAATGATTTAAGCCAGAAGTTGTATGAGTGTCACTAGAAAAGGGGGGGAACGATGAAAATGGGATGCTCCAGACGAACTAAAGGCGTACTTACTCAGTACGCCCCACCCTCGTTACTCAATCGTGAGTTCGCGAATCAGGAAGCCTTAAATATCGACCTGAACATTTAACGAGGAACTAAAACTTTGTTTCTGAATCCATCCAAATTGTGTGTAAAACCTCACTTCTCCTTGCGGTTCGTTATGTTGCTTTACGACTTAACTATGGTTCATTTTTGGGGATATTCAAGCCGCCGCCAGAGAATCGATCAAAACTGTGACGGTGATTCCACTATTGAGCATATATTCTATTTATGTAACACGTACATTCCATAAATGAAATTCAACTTTTCAACTTTGTTGCTATAGGATATGCAGAGGAAGCGTATAATTTAATGCAACCCCGCCTTAACTCATTCAGGAAACTTATCTTTATGACCAGAAGAGAGAAAATTAAGCAGTCCTTACTAGCCAAGATGCCAAGGGATGCTATTAATCAATTTCTCTCAAGAGATAAGACCCCAGCTTCGGTTCTCTTCCTTTCTTGTATTGTGGGTGTACTTGCTGGTGTAGTGGGTACCTATTTCGAAGTTGCGGTTCATTTCATCACAGAAACTCGTACCGATTGGCTGAAAGATGAAATCGGTAGCCATTTACCACTGTGGCTTGCTGCTTTCCTTATTAGTGCGGCATTCGCCTTGATTGGTTATTTTCTCGTTCACCGTTTTGCTCCAGAAGCTGCCGGTTCAGGTATCCCTGAAATCGAAGGTGCAATGGACGGCATGCGCCCTGTTCGATGGTGGAGAGTATTACCCGTAAAATTCTTTGGCGGCATGGGCGCGTTAGGCTCTGGTATGGTTTTAGGCCGTGAAGGGCCAACCGTTCAAATGGGCGGCAGTATCGGTCGTATGGTCACTGATATCTTTCGAGTCAAAGACGATGACACTCGCCACTCACTGTTGGCTTCAGGTGCCGCTGGTGGCTTAGCCGCCGCATTTAACGCACCACTGGCAGGAATCATGTTTGTGGTTGAGGAGATGAGACCACAGTTTCGCTACTCACTCATATCAATCAAAGCTGTCATCATCTCAGCAGTTTCAGCCAACATTGTATTTCGTTCTATCAATGGCCAATCTGCCGTTATCACAATGCCTCAGTACCAGCCGCCTGAACTCGACGCACTTTGGTTATTCTTATTATTAGGTGTGTTGTTCGGCCTGTTTGGTGTGATTTTCAATAAACTGATTACGCTTTCCCAAGACCTGTTTGTGGCGATCCACAAGAATGACCGTAAACGCTACTTGATGACAGGCACCCTACTTGGCGGTTGCTTTGGCTTGTTGCTCCTTTATATACCTGAATTAACTGGTGGTGGTATTGGTATCATCCCGAACATCACGAATGGCAGCTACAGCGCCAATGTGTTGTTGTTGATTTTCTTAGGCCGAGTCCTCACTACCCTGCTTTGTTTCGGCTCTGGTGCGCCAGGCGGTATCTTTGCACCAATGCTTGCGCTAGGAACACTCTTTGGTTATGCGTTCGGGCTTATCGCAGCGGCATTCTTTCCCGAACTGAATATTGAACCGGGTATGTTTGCAATTGCTGGCATGGGAGCATTATTTGCCGCCACCGTGCGAGCGCCTATCACTGGCATACTGTTGGTTATCGAAATGACCAATAACTACTACCTGATCCTGCCGTTGATCATCACCTGCTTAGGTGCGGTAATCATTGCTCAAATGTTAGGTGGGCAGCCAATTTACAGTCAACTGCTTAACCGTACGCTGAAAAACGAAAAACTAAGACAACAAGATCTCCCTCAACAAGAGGAAGTACGTTAATTACAAATGACTCATGAAACAAAAGCACACATTCAACGTGCTTAATCTCCCGATTCCGTATCAAAATCAAAAAAGCAAACGTTAAACTTGGTATCATCCACTCAAAATTAGTTGAGTGCCCTCAAAATCTATTGATGGAAGACCTACACACTCTAACTAAGGCAAATAGTCCAATATTCTGTAATTAACTAAGTCGGAGCAAGTCGTTGAACTGGAGAAGATTAACCCAAGTAAAAAATGTGCCGCCATCTCAGGCGTCTTTAGCACTTGGCGTTATTGGGTTAGGACAAGCTTGGGCGTTATATATCCCGGGCATTGGTGAGATAATTCGTCCCTACCTCGCTGCATTCGGCGCGCTATTATTGCTGCCTGTTTTACTGCGCTATTTAACGAGCTTTAATACCTTCCTTAATGACATTCGCCACCCGTTAAGTGGAAGCTTGATGGCACCAATGAGCATGGCTTTACTGATTCTGTGCGACTATTTAGCCGAGATATCGCCAGCTATCGCCTACCCAGTTTGGTTCTGCGCGCTATTGCTGCACTTTACCATGATGGTGTTGTTCTTTAGTTTTCAGATCATCAACTTCAAAATGTCGAACATTGTACCGAGTTGGTTTCTGTATCCGGTCGGTTTGATCAGCAGTTCCTTAGCTGGCACACAGTTCGGGCACACCGTATTTTCAGAAACACTTGCGGTCACTTGTATTGGTATCTATTTCCTTATGTTGCCAGTGGTGTTATACCGCTTGGTGTTCGAAGGCAATCTTCCTCGCCGAGCAAGACCAACACTCGCTATCATGGCAGCTCCGGTTAACTTGTCTTTAGCCGCTTACTTGGTTAACTTCGACAACCCAGACCCGATTCTAACAGGTGCATTGGCGGGCATTGCCATCACCATGACTTTGTTGATTTACTTGTGTTACATCCGCCTAATGCGTTTGAAGTTCCAACCTTCGATTGCTGCCGTCACCTTCCCATCTGTGATCAGCGCTATTGCCATGCATCGTCTAACTACATTTTTCGGCGCGGAATACCCACAATGGTATTGGCTACACAAGTTTGGTTTCTTTGAGCTAACCATCGCCACCATTCTAGTGATTTGGGTTGCCGGTGGTTACGTAAAAATGTACTGGCCTGAGTTTTTCGATTCCGACTACATGTCCAAGAAGATGAAACGTTCTTAGATAGAAGCGAAAAGATCTTAGCTGAACCATCGTGTTCTGCAGTAGTCGATGATGTCAGACAAAACCAACCAAACCCAAAAAGGCCTCACACTGTGAGGCCTTTGAATAGGCAAGGTATTAATAGTTCAGGCGAGTGTTACTAGAAATGCCGAGACCTATTAGAAGTTAGCGTGAGGGCCGAATACTTCGTAGTGAACGCGTGAACGGTCAACTTTCATTGCATCTAGCTGCTCTACGATGTTCTTCATGAAACCAACAGGACCACAGATGTAGAAATCGCTCTCTTCAAAGCCTTTAGTATCAGAGATAGACGCTAGATCCATTTGACCTTGATGCGTGTTTTCACATGCAGATTCATCTTTGTTCATGTACCACGTTTTCGCTTCCCAACCTTTGTCGGCAACAATATCTTTAACACGAGTCGTGAAAGAGTGTTGGCCTACGTTCTCACAAGCGTGAAGGTAAAGTACTGGCTCGTTTTTATCTTCCGTGTTTAGGAACTCAAGCATAGACTGCATTGGCGTTACACCAACACCTGCAGAGATAAGTGTTACTGGCTTGCTGCGCTCTTGATACATGAAGTCACCCGCTGGTGCGTATAGGCTAACCTCATCACCAACAGCAACCGTATCGTGTAGGTGGTTAGATACAACGCCTTGTGTCTCTTGGCCTTGTCCTTCACGTTTAACAGAAATACGGTATTGCTTGCCGTTTGGCTTATCAGACAGTGAGTATTGACGAATCTCGCTGTATTGAGAGCCTTCTGGTTTCACTTCGATACCGATGTATTGACCTGGTGTGTAATCCAGAACTTCACCGCCGTCTTTTGGCTGAAGGATAAAACTTGTTACTAGCGCTGACTCTTCGATTTTGTCTGCAATCACAAACGCACGCGCTGCTTCCCAACCACCAACAGCTTGCTTACGCTGTAGGTAAAGTTCAGCTTCACGATCGATGAATACTTGCGCCAAGAATAGGTAAGCGGCTGTCCATGCTTCTTCCACTTCTGGAGTAAAGGCGTCAGCAGCTAGTTCACGTAATGTCTCAATCAGGTGCAAACCAACAATTTGGTAGTGCTCTGGTTGAATGTTAAAGCTTGTGTGTTTCTGAGCAATACGTTCAACGGCAGTTGTTAACGCTGCTAGATTTTCAATGTTCTTTGCATATGCCGCGATAGCTTCAAACAGTGCTACGCCTTGGCGACCTGTTCTTTGGTGAGTCATATTGAAGATATCTTTCAACTCAGGGTTATGCGTGAACATACGTTGATAAAAATGCTGAGTTAAAGCTGGGCCTGCGCTCTCAAGTAGAGGAATAGTAGATTTGATGATTTCGATATGTGCATTGTTAAGCATGAATTTACTCCGAACACTGAGCCTTATGACCTATATGTCATTTTGACTACTAAAAATTAAGAATGACTTATCGATTTTCTGAAACCTTAGTTATTTTTAGAAACTGAGTTATTTTGACTCGTTTTCATTTCAAAAAATCGCGAAACCTGATTAATGCAACCTGATTGATTGAGATCAAGAATAGTCTGTTTAATCAGCGCTATAATTGGGCTTCTCTGTATCTTCAGCACAATCAGTGCCAACTTTATCAATCCCCGTCATTACTGGTTT
Source organism: Vibrio sp. F13 (assembly GCF_020806305.2). NCBI lineage: Bacteria > Pseudomonadati > Pseudomonadota > Gammaproteobacteria > Vibrionales > Vibrionaceae > Vibrio > Vibrio sp. F13. Next base: position 1,556,900 of record NZ_CP170176.1, read on the forward strand.
TCTTCTCAAAACTCATCTTATAAAAATGTCAAAAAGACCTTTTTTTTAAGTCAATAAGACTCTATTATGTAGATAAACACACACAGTTAGAGTTTTTTATGCAAGATATCTCCGCATCTACCCTCATGGAAATGACCATTGGCCTCGCAAGTGGTGTCAACGATCAAGATCGTTTCAATCGCCTGATCGATGCCATTCGCAAAACCATAACGTGTGATTGTGTCGCGCTTTTAAGCCTTCAAGGCGACACGCTAGTACCTATCGCAATGCAAGGGCTCAGCCGAGATACGTTCGGTCGTCGCTTTATCATTTCAGAACACCCACGGTTTGAAGAGATCTGCGCGTCTCGGTCTCCTGTTCGTTTCGATGCTGACAGCTCCTTACCCGATCCTTTCGATGGTTTGCTTATTGACCATGATGGCGATTTACCAATGCATGCTTGTATGGGCTTGCCTTTGCTATTTGGCGATAAGCTCTTAGGTATTCTGACTCTAGACAGCTTGAAACCTGATGTCTTCGCGAATATTCCGGCGCGTAACCTTGAAGTACTGGCAGCTATTGCAGCCTCAACCATGCAGATGGCACTGACCTTCTCGCAACTTGAGCATCAAGCAAAACAGTCAAAGCAATTACTCGAAGAATTGAACGTAGAAGCGTGGGAACGTGACGGCGGTGAGTTGATTGGTAACAGTGACACCATGGTCGCGCTTAAGAACGACATCGCTGTTGTAGCTCCATCTGAGTTTAATATCTTGATTCATGGTGACACCGGGGTTGGTAAAGAGCTTGTGGCTCGCACCCTGCACCACCAATCTCAACGTAAACGTAACCCACTCGTCTACGTAAACTGTGCTGCAATTTCTGAAAACTTAGTAGAGAGTGAACTGTTTGGTCACGTTCGTGGCGCGTTCACTGGCGCAGACAAAAACCGCTTAGGTAAATTTGCTTTAGCCGATGGTGGCACACTGTTCCTTGATGAGATTGGTGAATTGCCTTTGGCCGCTCAAAGTAAGCTCCTACGTGCGCTGCAAAACAACGAAATCCAACCGGTTGGCCAAGACAACATTCAAACCATTGATGTGCGAGTATTGGCAGCGACAAACCGAGATCTAAAACAAGAAGTTGAAGACGGTCGATTCAGAGCCGATTTGTACCACCGATTGAGTGTGTATCCTATCGCGGTGCCAGCACTGAAAGATCGTGGTGACGACATCAGCCTATTAGCGGGTTTCTTCTTAGAACAAGCGCGTCGTAAGCTTGGTATCAACCAAGTTAAGTTCCGCTCCGACGTTCTTTCTTTCCTAAACCGTTATGGTTGGCCGGGTAACGTGCGTGAACTTGAGCATGTGATCAGTCGTTCCGCATTGAAAGCGTTAGCGCGCAGCACCAATAAAAACCTGGTGACAATCACCAAGGAAGATTGTGGTCCTCTAGACCAAGATCAGCCAATTGCGACGACTCAGGTGAAAAACACACCATTATCGACACCAACGATCGACCTTTCTGCAGGGCTACGTGGTGCAACGGACGATTTTCAACGCAGTATCATTACTGAGGTGTTGGAAGATGCCAACTTTAACTGGGCACAAGCAGGGCGAGTTCTGAAAACAGACCGAGCAAATCTGACTCGACTGTCTAAGCGTTTAGGGCTAAATGTGGCTAAGTCTCATACGATCGAACGGACAAAATAGATATTAGCGGTTTGTTGCGAGCATCTGACAAAACTTGTGTATATAATGCTGCAAATTGTAACGCTAATTTTAAATATGTAGAGAGAGTTATGAAGTTTATCCGTTGGTTCTTAGGTCGTGTCATCTTGTTATTGAATTTTGTTTTCAGCCCACGTGGTGTGAAGCGTTCTCAAGAAGAACAAAGCAAAGTAAATGAGCAAGCAAAAACGCACACGTTATACCAATTCGAAGCGTGCCCATTTTGTGTGAAAGTGCGCCGCGCGATGAAACGTCAGTCGGTTCAATTTGAACTTCGTGATGCAAAAAACAACGAGCAACACCGTGCTGAGCTTGAAGCTGGCGGCGGTCGTGTGAAAGTGCCTTGTCTACGTATCGAAAAAGACGGTAAAACTGAGTGGATGTACGAATCTTCCGATATCGTGACTTACTTAGAAAAGCAGTTTGCATAAGCAATAAAGCAACAAAAGTCAGATACAAAAAATCCCTCGAATGTGAGGGATTTTTTATATCTGTTATTTGGCGTTAATCGCTTCAAATTGGGCGCGAAATTTCAAACGACTACTTCGTGACAATCAGCATCAATTCAACACGGCGGTTACACGCCTTGCCTTGCGCAGAAGCGTTCGTACAAGCTGGAACATACTCACCGAAGCCACGAGTATAGATGGAACGACTTGATACGTAGTTACTCTCTAATCGAGCCTTCACTTCTTTTGCTCGCTGCTCTGAAAGCGGATCATTGATTCGATCTGTGCCCGTGTTATCGGTGTGCCCTTCAATCACCACATCAATATCTTGGCGTTGAGCAAGGTAGCTGCCTAGCGTATCTAGCCATTGATTATACGCTGGCTCAGGGAATGCTGAACCTGTTTTAAAGTTCACGTGCTGCTCAAGCTTTACCATCACATGGTTACCCGGCAACACTTCAAAATCGATGCGGTTTTGTCTTAAAAAGACTTCCAGTGGGTCGTTAGTCGAAACGCCACGTCCGTAGTTGGTCGTGATGGTTCTGTGTTGATGAGTGCTACTCTGGATAGAGTACCCACGATTGCTTGCTACATGAGTCGTTTGAACCACACCCCATTCAGGATGCATCAAGTCGTAATCGGTTTGTGGTGCAGTCTCTAGCATGTCACCGCCAAGTAAGTCAGTTGGTGACGTGGCTTCACACCCAGCCAAAGCTATGCTTAACATTATCGCTAAATATCTCATTACTTCACCAACCACTCATGCAGATAAACCATTCACTAATGTCTATATCGGCACCGAGGGAAAAACTTTAGACGAAAAGAAAGCAGAACCCAAAAAAGTGCTGTTGATCACAGTTAACCGTCTACTAGCTTGTGTTCAGCCGCTAGTTCGAACTGTTTGCATTTATTTACCTTATAATTGTTTTCCAATTCGCACTAAATAGTTAGAATCTCACGACTTCTCAACGCTAGAGCAAACATTATGTTTAAACCATTTACTAAATTCATCACAGCACTCGCTGCCGTACTCATTATCGCGGGTTGTAGTGAAACAGACGAGCCACAAAAAGGCGTTCAATACGAAGCGCTTCCTACTGCTCTAACAGAATTTAACTTGTCTCCGATCACTGAAATCTTCTCTCTTAACTGTGGTCACTGCCGTCAAATGGAAAGTGCCATTCCAGAGATTGAATCTCTAACAGACCAAACTATTGGCAAGATGCACGTGACGTTCAACGAAAGCGCTCAAATCAGCGCAATGATCTACTACACAGCAGTGATGCAGCTTGATGCGACGCCTGACCACGCATTCATGGACGACCTATTTGGTGCCGTTCAAATGGGTGCAGATGCAACACCTGAGCAGCGTCAACAAGCACTAGAGACAGCGTTTACTTCTCGTGGTTTGGTTAGCCCATACCAGCTGAATAAAGAACAGCAAGTCGCTCTTTTCGACTACGTTAAGCAAGCAGAAGAGATCTCAGTAAAAGGTCAGATCAACTCAGTACCAACCTTTATCATCAACGGTAAATACCAAGTACTAACAGCAGGTCACCAAGACGTTGCTGGCATTGCAAAAACGATCAACTACCTTTTGACTCAACCATAATCACGGCTTTAGTCAACTGATTAACACATTTTGTATTAACTACGAAATTCAGCACTCAATATAAATAGGTTTTACTATGTCTAAATTTGTCATCCCGGTCATTGTCTTTCTTTTGGCGGGTTTCATGATTTACCGTACTTGGACGAATCATAAGTCTGGCGGAGAAAACTTCGAACAAGGCCAACAATTTCTAATTGAAAACGGCACTAAAGAAGGCGTGATTACGACTGAAAGCGGTCTTCAATACCTTGTTCTTGAAGAAGGTACAGGCACAGAGCACCCAACTAAGAACAGCAAAGTAACGGTTCACTACCACGGTACGCTAATCGACGGCACTGTTTTCGACAGCTCTGTTGAGCGCGGCGAGCCAATCTCATTTGCTCTTAAGCAAGTAATTAAAGGCTGGCAAGAAGGTTTGACTTACATGGTTGAAGGCCAAAAAGTTCGTCTATTTATTCCAAGCACTCTAGCTTACGGTAAAGGCGGTTCAGGCCCTATCCCACCATCATCGACTCTGATTTTTGATGTAGAACTCATCTCTATCAAATAATCGAAGTTACTGATTTAAGCCCCAACATACGCGCTATGTCGGGGCTTTTTTATATCTGAACATTTGAAGCCTCTTTAGATATTGAGCTATTTAGCTATTTAGCTACTGTAACAACGACCAAATATACCCTCGAAAACCGACCACTAGACGACTGGTCTAATTTAACTTATAGTACCGCCCATGAACGAAAAAACGAATGACACACGCCTGCATGTTTTAGATGTTGGCTACCAATTAATAGTGAACAACGGCTTTAACGGCGTTGGCTTATCGCAATTGCTTAAAGAAGCGGACGTGCCGAAAGGGTCGTTTTACCACTACTTTAAATCGAAAGAGCAATTTGGCGAGGCTCTGATCCAGCACTATTTTGAGACCTACATCAGCAGAGTTGAAACTATTTTGGTTCATGGTGAAGGCAACCATTACCAGAGAATTGTCAGTTATTTCACTCGATGGTCACAGATTGAAAACGGCACCTGCAATGCTCATAAATGCTTGGTCGTTAAACTCAGCGCGGAAGTTTCTGATCTTTCTGATCCTATGCGCCAAGCGCTATTAAAGGGTGCAGAAAAAGTGACGAATACCATCGAACAGTGCATTGTCGGCGGTATTGAAGATGGCTCCATAAAGGTTGAAGAGAGCCAAGAAGCAGCTCAGAACCTATACTCAATGTGGTTAGGCGCCAGCTTATTGAGCAAGCTGAGCCAAAGCTCACATAGCTTACAGTCAGCTTTGAGCCTTACCGAACGAATTTTAAAAGGTGAAAGCTAATAACGCGCAGCGCGCTTTATTGGCTTTAACTTAAAAAAATCACCCGCCCTCTTATCAATTTGATGACGGCGGGATTTTTAGACAACAAGACTAGACGACTGGTCTAATTCTAAATGTATAAAATACACAATTAAGGACATCCAATGACTCAACAAGACAATCGCCGAATCGTATTGGCTTCTCGCCCAGTTGGCGCACCGACTCAAGACAACTTCCGTTTAGAGACAATAGCTGCGCCAAGCATCAAAGACGGCGAGATGTTACTTCGCTCAGTTTACCTTTCTCTAGACCCCTACATGCGTGGTCGTATGAGCGATGCTAAATCTTACGCAGACCCTGTCGAGATTGATGAGGTGATGGTTGGCGCAACCGTATGTCAGGTTGAAGAATCAAACCACGCTGATTACGAAGTTGGCGAATGGGTACTGGCTTACACAGGTTGGCAAGATCTTGGTGTGTCTAACGGTGAAGGCCTAATCAAACTCGGCAAAGAACCAACGCACCCTTCTTACGCGCTTGGCATCATGGGTATGCCTGGTTTTACCGCTTACATGGGCTTGCTTGATATCGGCCAACCTAAAGAAGGCGACACGCTAGTCGTTGCAGCAGCAACAGGTGCTGTAGGCGCAACCGTTGGACAAATCGGCAAACTAAAAGGCTGTCGTGTTATCGGCGTTGCAGGCGGTCAAGAGAAGTGTCAGTACGCGAAAGAGATTCTCGGCTTTGATGAATGCATCGACCACAAAGCTGACGACTTCGCGGAGCAATTGGCTAAAGCGTGTGACAACGGCATCGACGTTTACTTTGAAAACGTTGGCGGCAAGGTATTCGATGCAGTAATGCCTCTGCTTAACACAGGTGCTCGTATTCCTGTGTGTGGCCTTATCTCTCAATACAATGCGACTTCACTGCCTGAAGGACCAGATCGTATGTCTAGCCTGATGGGTATGCTGCTTGTTAAAAGAATTAAGATGCAAGGTTTCATCATCTTTGATGACTACGCACACCGTTACAACGAATTTGCTGTTCAAATGACAGAATGGTTGTCTCAAGGCAAGATGCATTACCGTGAGCACCTAGTTGAAGGCCTAGACGAAGCGCCACAAGCATTCATGGGTCTATTGGAAGGCCTAAACTTCGGTAAGCTTGTTATCAAAACAAACGAAGCTAAATAAATTTAAAAACTGAACCAGTTAACTAGGTAAAATCATGATTACTTTGCATCACCTAAACAAATCTCGCTCAAAACGAATCATCTGGCTACTGGAAGAGCTTGGTGTTGATTATCAAATCAAACCATACCAACGAGACAGTGTAACGTTTCTAGCACCACCAGAATTGAAGACTGTTCACCCTCTTGGTAAATCTCCGGTTATTGAAGACGATGGTGTTGTGATCAGCGAATCTGGTGCTATCACCGAGTACCTAATCGATAAATACGGTCAAGGTAAGTTCGCACCAGTGCGCGGCACCGCTGACTACGTGGAATACTTACAGTGGCTTCACTTCGCTGAAAGCTCTGGTATCCTGCCAATGCTACTTAAAATCTTTGTGATGAAAGACGGTTGCGAGACAAATTTCCTTGGCGGCTACGCTGATGATGAAAACCAAAAGGTCCTAACCTTTGTCAACGAAGCACTTGAAGGTAAAACTTACCTTGTTGCTGATACTCTGACGGGTGCCGATTTCATGATGTCGTTCATCGTAGAAATCGTGGGTAACTTCGGTGCCACTGCGCTCTACCCTAACATTGCTAAATACGGTGATCTTTTAACGAGCCACCCTGCTTACCAAAAAGCCGAGCAACTAGAGCTAGAACACTCGAACTGATCGAGTTTCAATCAAGCTCTGCGCGCTTAGGATAAGCACAAGCAACTAAATGAAGCCAAAGTCGATTTATCTTTCGCTTTGGCTTCTCATTTGCCTTCATTTCGACAACAATACCGAACTCTAACTGAACAGCCATAGAGTTTGATCTTAATGCCAACAAACCTCGCTCAATACACACCTCTGCACCTAGCAAACACGAATGTCGATTTAGCGCTACCGACTCGTTTTACGTTTCCGTATTACTATACCCCGCACCCTGTGTGTGAATTCGCTATGCTGCAGCTTCAGCAATCACTTGTCGACTGTGGTGTGAATGAAACCTCGCAAGGTAATCTCTACGCTGTGCTTCTTGTTCAGAATCCAACCACACAAGGGTTAGGTTACCTTTCTGCGTTTTCAGGCTTACAGTTAGATCCGGCTTTGGTCTCTCAGTTAAACAACATTCACTTTGTTCCACCAGCCTTCGATTCAAAACAGTTTCAATCTCAAAACAGTGCGAACCTTGCTCGCCAATTGCAGCTCTCGGACGACATTGAAAAGCTGCAACAGTCGCACAATCTAGACACATTATTGGCCGAGCTTGAAGGGTTAAAAATCGAATCAGCAAAAGCTATCGAAGCCTTTCAGTTAGCAATGGCCGCAAACAAAGCTCAGCGTAACGAACTCAGAGAACAAGCCAATCAAGAAAAAGCATTAGGGAATCTAGAGTCAGCGGCGAATTTGCTCAAACAACTGGGCAATCAAAGTAGCCAAGAGAAACGTGACCTAAAAGCACTTCGTATTGAGTGGAAACAGAAGATCGCAGAGCGCCAATCACAAATTGATTTGATTGAAAGCGAACTGAAAAACCGTAAGCAAGATCACCAAGCAGTTTCACAACAGTTGGAAACTCAACGCCTCTCTCACTATCGCTTTATCAATCAAGCCAAGCAATCTAAGAATTTACTCGAGTTGCTCGATGGTAAAGACGCGCTTGAAGGCTCTGGTGACTGCTGCCTACCAAAGCTGCTTAACTTCGCCTTTGAACACGGGTTCAAGCCGTTAGCATTATCTGAGTTTTGGTGGGGATTACCGCCTACAGACATCATTCGACAACACGCAAACCTCTACCCTGTTTGTCAGAGTAAAAGCTTTGAGATCCTCGAACACCAGTTAAGTGGCATAGAGCTAGAAGATAACCCGCTTATCGTGAACCCTGCGGTTGGTAAGTCTTTTAATATTGTTTATGAAGACGATGAAATCGTAGTCGTCAATAAGCCTGAAGAGTTCTTGTCGGTTCCCGGTAAGTTCATCGAAGATTCAGTTTATACCCGCATAAAAGCGCGTTACCCGGATGCGACTGGTCCTTTGATTATCCATAGGTTGGATATGTCGACGTCAGGTTTGTTGATCTTGGCGCTCACGGCGGAATCAAACAAGCATATTCAGAAGCAGTTCATTAATAGAACCGTAGAGAAACGCTACACCGCTTTGTTAGATGGCGAGATAACGGGCGAATCTGGCAATATCAGCCTTCCTTTGCGCGGCGACATCACGGACAGACCAAGACAACTGGTTTGTCACCAACACGGCCGAAATGCAGAGACCCATTGGCAAGTGGTTAGCACTCACAATGGCAAAACCAAGGTTCAATTGTACCCTAAAACAGGGCGAACCCACCAGCTGCGAGTGCACTGTGCTCATCCATTAGGGCTTGCTGTACCTATTCGTGGTGACGACTTATACGGATACAAACGCGAGCGCTTACACCTGCACGCTGGCTACTTCAAGTTGATTCACCCGACAACCGGTGAATGGATGGAGTTTGAAGTGCCTTCCGAGTTCTAAACTCTAACTTATCGAGCTAAGACTCTTATCTCACTCAATATTTGATCTCATAAAACGCATCAAGGTTCTACAACTGCTTAAGGTATAGAACCCTGATATTTAATTTTAATGTGATTATCACAGTTCATTAGCGTACTTTAGTTACTGAGTTCAATACTGCAGACGCCTAGCCCATCACATCTTTGCGCTGGTCAACACATTCGAAAGAGCCCATTTCGAACTCGCGACAGATCCATGGTCGGTTTTCGTAGATAGTACACATCAGTGTTTCTCTATCTACCGCAGAACACCAGCCGTCGTCTAAGCGCTTCATGGTTTCACCGCCCCATTCATCATAAGCGATGTGCTCTTCAGGTACGCCCGTATCTGTGATGATCATAACCTCTAAACGACAACAGCATGCCTGACAATTTGCACAGGTTACTTCGGGTTCGGTTACGTTCTTTATATCTATCGTCATAAGTGACTACACTGCTAAATTTTGCGTATAGTAATCGAAACCGCCCGCTACGGCTAATAAAGATAGTGCGGCGCGGCGTTTTCATTGATGTAGAAATAACAAAGGGCGCTGTGATTCACTCACAACACCCATAATATTTCGACTTTTCAGCGCGGCTTATCGCCACAGGCTCTATTTAGAACAGGCTCGCGAAGAACAGCTTAACGTAGTCTATTAAACGTTTGAACAAACCGCCCTGTTCAACCGCTTCAAGCGCGATCAAAGGCTGAGTTTGAACATCTTCGCCATCAACGGTGTAATGAACCACACCTAGAGTTTGACCTTCTGCAATTGGCGCTTTCAGTTCAGAGTTAAGCTCGATAGATGCAGTCAGCTTTTTACTGTCTGACTTAGGCAACGTAATGAACGTGTCTTCTGCCACACCTAATTTCAATGTGTCTTGCTCACCAAACCATACCTTCTCTTCAGCCACTTGATCGCCGCCTTTATGCGGGTTTAGTGTATCGAAGAAACGGAAACCGTAGCTCAACAGCTGTTTGCTGTCTGATTCACGGCTCTTAACGCTTGATGCGCCCATCACAACCGCGATAAGTCTCATCTCACCTTGTGTCGCTGAACTCGCCAAACTGTAGCCAGCACCAGAGGTGTAGCCCGTTTTCATGCCATCAACGGTTAAGCTTCTATCACGCAACAAGCCATTACGGTTATGTTGAGTGATGCCGTTGTAACTGAAAGAGCGTTCGCTGTATAAGCCATACACATCCGGTAAATCACGAATAATGGCACGACCGAGTAACGCGATATCGTAAGGAGTCGAATAGAGGTCGTCTGCATCCAAACCATGTGCATTGGCAAAATGGGTGTTTTCTAGCTTCAGAGAGGTAGCCCAAGAGTTCATCAGGTCAACGAATGCATCTTGTGAGCCTGCAACATGCTCTGCAATCGCAACGCTAGCATCATTACCGGATTGAATAATCAAGCCACGATAAAGATCCATCATTGCTACATCGGTGTTTACTTCGATGAACATTTTTGAAGAGTCTGGGAAGTTCTTCGCCCACGCGTTCTCACTGATTCGTACCTGATCATCAGCAGAGATGTTGCCTCGCTTCATCTCTTGACCTGCCACATAACTGGTCATCAGTTTGGTCAAGCTTGCTGGGTTTAACTTCGTATGTGCGTTTTTTTCTACCAGCACATCACCAGAATTAAAATCAATTAACACATACCCTTTTGCGCCTAGGCTAGGTGGGCTTGGTACTATAGAAGGTGCTGCGATAGCTGCATTACTTACCATCGCGGCGTTACTTACAATGAATATACTTAATAGAGGGAGAGAGTATTTGGAAAACAGTTTCATTGAATCAAACCTAAGTTAACGTTTTGAGCAGTATAGACAAATGCTAGCAAAAGAAGCGCGAACTTTACGTTGCTTTACGTATTTGTACCATTCGTTACAAATAAAAAAGTATAATCTGCGATCTGACCATATTTTCCACAACTAATATTTACTCCACGAATGCATTCAACGCCTAATGCTATCGCTCAGGCATGCGTCTAAATAACATTTCAACAAAGCCAGTAATACGCTGTTTGCTCTCGCTTGGCTCTAAATCAGGTTGGATGCCAGACTGTGCTAATGCTTGCCATTGTACGACCTCTGAGTTAGGTACGAAAAACGCAATGTACAACGACCCTTTCTCCGCGACTTTACCTTCACCATCGTAAAATGGCACACCAGTAAATAGCTTAATCGCATCGAAGATAGACTCATCGTTCAGTTCCGATTCTTCCGCTAATCCAAAGCCTACAACAACATCACCGACACCATCCTGCTTTAACTGATAACCTTTACTTGAGAGCTGTTCTTGAATCGAATCACGCACTAAATCGGTTACCACGGTTTCATCGTATTTTTGAGAAAGGTAAACCTTTTCTGACTCAGGGTGCCAGGAGTACGTCATCACGCCGTGTTTCATGAAACCAAAGTCACCGCTAGTGACCACACCATAATTGTGTGTGGGTGGTATTTCTTGCGTAGAGCATGCGGTCAGCCCAATAGCCATCAAAGCCAATAGTGCTGCTTTTTTTATGCTTTTTGTTGCACAAATGGATCGTTTTATCATTCGAGGCTTCCTTACCTATATAAGAATAACTATCAATTCAACCTCCAACATAAATAGTAATTATGTTAATAGAAAGGTCATTAAACGTTTGCGTAATCGCTAACCTTCACCTCTGTCTGTTTTGGGGGTTTAATCACAAAAACAGAGTTGGTATAGTTCTCCCCGTTAAACAAAACCAGACCATTCGAGGCACGGAGCTTCCTCAATCATCTCATGAAGAGAAGAATTGGTACCGACAAAGTATCGGCAAATTTAAGAGGGTCAAACAATGGAATTCAATATGGTTGAAATTTTAGGTTACGCTGCGTCTATTATGGTCGCAATTTCATTAACAATGAAAGATATCGTTCGTCTGCGTGTCCTTAACTTTATTGGCTGTGCACTCTTCACAGCATACGGCATCATGATTGACGCATGGCCAGTTGCAGCCACCAACGGCTTTATCGCTTGTGTAAACATCTACTTCCTTGCAAAAATGCAAAAGGAAAAAAAAACGGAAGCGATGAAAGCAGCGAAAGCTTAAATTAACGATTAGCCTTTCAAATAATTCTGAAAAAGCCCAAATAGAGCGATCTATTTGGGCTTTTTTGTGTTTGTCGTTCTCAAGAGCTCGATTTGTGTGAACAAAACTTTTCAATTCAATGAGGCTTTCAACCGATCACATGTAAGCAACGTGATATTCGTTCTCTCGATACGCTTGAGTGTTGTTACGTCCACTCTCTTTTGCTTGATAAAGCGCTTTGTCGGCTTTATCGATAGCGGTTTCAATGTCAGTCAGTGCTTGAGCATGGCAACAACCAGCGCTGATTGTTACTGGCGACACTAAGCCTTGAAGTTGCTCAACACATAACCGTAACGCCTCTGATAATTCGAATAACTCATGTTCATCACAATCAAACGTCACCAAAATAAACTCTTCACCGCCATAGCGTGCAATCAAACGACGACGGTTAACAAATCTCTTCAGTGATTTTGCGACCTCACAGATAACCCTATCGCCTTGAGCATGACCATATTGATCGTTCACCCGCTTGAAATGGTCAATATCCAGCAAAATGACACCGACATTTGTTAGCGGATAAGGCGACCTTTGAGTAATTTTCAGTTTTAGCTGTTCGATAAAACTCCGTCGACTAGGAAGCCCAGTAAGGTAATCGAGGCTTGCCACATCCAAGATTCTAAGATGACGATGCCGCAGGTAAAGCACCAACACGACAATAATGCTCAACAAACTTACAACCAAAGCCATCAAGCTAATAAACAATAGGCTATGATTTCGATTAAGCTCTTGCTCTAAGATACCTGCAGAAATGACCCAATTAAGATAAGGGTAAAACTTATAGAAGATTTTTTTGTTGGTCGTGCCACTATCACTGGAAATCGAGTAACTGAATTGACCTTCTGGTTTGGTGGCGATTCGATCAATAAGCAGTTCAGACGAGTAGCCTATTAAGGATTTCAATGATTTGTGCTCATAATCTGGATGAAGCACTAAGTTACCCTGCAGATCGACAATGTACACATATCCGCTATCACCAAACGCATACTTTCTAAGTTTATCTTTTAAACCTTCAAGATCGACCAAATACATCAATTCTTCTTTATAGGTCGTCGCAACCAAAGTATTACCACTCGGTAGCCTCATCGAATAAGCGACTTTGGCTCTGCGGCTTATCTCATGAGGGTTAGCGTGAAAGTACTCGATCATGCCAGAGTCAATAGTGAGCTGTTTTTGGATATGAGTAAGATGCCCACGCTTCTGACCTTGCAAGAATGGATGGTAGAGATGGACGCCTTGGGGTGACATCAAATAGATATAACCCGATTGTCCAATATGCAATTCACGGGCAATTTGGCTTACCTGTTCAACTTCTTGTTCTGCCGTGGTATGCCATACATGAGACGCAACGGTATCCGTAATTCCTTTAAGATATGTCTTTATCGCCTCATTAACTGTGGTGTCGACAATATCGTAACTCGCGTTCACAATCGTACGAAAAAACAGTTGGTTAGATTCCAACAATGACCTTTCAGTTCGATTAAATTGAAAGGCAGAAAGAATCATCGACACGACGGCGAGCGCAATTGAAAAATTAAGAATGTATTTACGTCTGACTTTCAAGATTACCCCGTAGATTTATAATTTCAGGTAACGCTGTGACTTCTCTTATATACAGACTGTTTTATATCATGTTTTTATTTTTTACTGAACGAGTGTCGATATTTTTAAGGGTTTCTATACGTAATCTGTGACTTATAACAAAAACGCCGAACTGGATTCAGTTCGGCTTTTTGATTTTACGTCTAGATTGATTACTTAATTGATACTAATTCCTGATAAATAGACTTAAAAGCATTTGTGTTTATTACCTATTACTACACTCTATTGTCTATAAATAGTTTGCTTAGCATTAAATTAAGAACAAACTTGAGTCCAGCTACCATCGCTACCCGGTTCAGAACTTGTCCACCAGTTTGCTTGGTAAACACTACCGTTGTGAACCACTTGGTCTCCTGTGTTTGCATGGCTTGGGTTACCTGCCCAATCTTTCTGAGGTAAGTCTGGGTAAACCGCTAAACCTGCCGTATCACATGTACCTGGATTGGTGCCACCATCGCCAGGGTTACCGCCACCTGAACTGATATCACCTAATGGTAGATCTGGCTGCTCGAAGCTAAACGCGTAATCAACGCCACCGACATTCACCGCGTAGTTAGCAGGGCCAGAAATTGGCAAGTAATACACCATGTCTAACTCATACACACCGCCAGCAGGAAGCTCTTCCCATGTCGGCAACGTAAACGCCACTCGGTGCATGGTTCCATCTAGTCCACCGATGTTATCCGCGCGAGTATGACCTGAAGCAATCACGGTCAAACCACCACCCGATTGATCTTTCGCGTTATCAGGTGCAGATACTGGGATATCGAATTGGAACTCAGTTCCACCCGGAAGAGCTTGCCCTATGTTGTTCGTGAACGTGATCTTAGGGTTGATTGGGTAGTTTTGGTCACCGACTTTGAAGCCACCAACCGATACCGCGATATCTAGCGCTTCTGTTGGAATAGCACCCGTCGCTACTTTGTTTCCATATGGTGTTGCAGACTTAAACTTATCGTAGATAGCTTTCGTCATGGTGTTACCCATGTGGAACTCACCGTTACCGCTGTTACACGCTTGCTCAGTCGTATCGATAGAGCTTCGGTTGCCATTCGCATCGAGAACATAACAGTTATAATCCCCTGCTAGTTCCCAGAACATAATGCCGCCGATCTCTTTGTCGATAACGTAGTCCGCTTTCACGTCGATAGACTGTTTATCTTCTGTTGAAAGGAATACGCCCTTCTCTGCGTTCCACAACCAAGGGGCAACCGCCACACTGTCGTAGTTTCTCGTGTAAGTGCCCGTTAGAACATCTGAAGGATCATTCACAGGATCAAGCTTGTAAGCTTCAGCGTAAGAGCCCCAAATACCCTTCTCTAGGTTCTTCGCGTGCCACATAGGGTTAGAACCCGCGCCCATTTCGTTACCTTTTGGATCGGTATCGTGCCACATGTTGTCGATACCAATAGCGCCATGGCCACAGTTGTTTTTCTCGCCTTCACCCGTACCCGCTGAACATTCAGATTGGTTTGGCAGTGCTGCTCGGCCCCAAAGACCATTCTCACCACCCGTTACGCCTTGCCAACCACGAGTGTAGTAAGGCACACCGATGTTAATACGGCCTGCTGGCATAGAACCACGGAAGTAATGGTAAGCCCAATCCGTGTTCAGATAACCAATACCACCGTAAGCCGCCGTGTCGTATACGTTCCACTGCGCTAGCTCTGAATCTTTACCCGTATCAAACAAGGCTGCGTTATGACCTACGTGATCGTTCCACGCACCGTGAAGGTCGTAAGACATGATGTTTACGTAATCGAGGTACTTGGTTACATCGAATGTTTCCATACCGCGTAATAGGTAACCAGAAGAAGGCGCTGCGATCGTTAACATGTAGTGATTGCCATCTTGCGCAGACGCCGCATCGAGCTTCTCACGTAGCACTTTCATCAACACTTGGTACGACGCCCACAGGTATTGACGACGCGGCTCCATGAAGTCTTTGTCGTATGGGTTACCTGCGCCAGCCATAGAAGTTGGGTATTCGTAATCGATATCTAGACCATCGAACTGGTACTTACGCAGCATTTCGACCGCTGAAGTCGCGAATGTTTCGATACCTTGATGGTTGATAGAACCATCAGCATTGGTCGTCATGGTGTAGAAACCACCATCAGCCACGCGGCTGCCATCAGTCGCGAAGTGACCACCTGTTTCAGCCCAACCACCGATTGAGATTAACGTTTTCACGCCGTGTTTTTTCTTCGCTGTCGCTAATGCACCGAAGTGACCTTTGAAGCCTAATGCCGGATCAACTTCCACACCCGGCCACTCTTTACCAACCGCTGCGTTATTTGGATCGTTTACATCACCGACGTTTACTTTGCCATCTGAACCGATGCTCACGAAAGCGTAGTTAATGTGTGTGAGTTGTTCCCAAGGAATATCATTTACTAGGTAAGCAGCTTGTGGGTCATCCCCTGCACGCCAACTTGTGAAGTAACCAATGACACGACGGGGATGGTCTGCGCCCATTTTCTCACGGCCTTCATCATCGTAAATTGTACAGTAAGGAACATCGACACCTTGAGTTTGATATAAGCCATCAGGGCGACATGTGCTCACTGTTGGAGCGCCGTTCACGGTCAAAGATGCCAACGCAGAATCTGCAGTCGCACCTTGGTCGTCTGTTGCTTTCGCGTAAACCGCTAAAGAACCCGCTTGAGTTGTTGTGTAATCTAACGTGTAAGGGCTCGTTGCAGCAGTGCCCACAAGAGCACCCGCTACGTAGAAATCAACCTTATCAACCGTGCCATCGCTATCTGCTGCCGTTGCTGTCAGTGTGACTACACCACCAACATCAACAGATGTCACTGAAAGTGCAACTGAAACTGTCGGTGCTTCATTCCCTGGTTGTGCTGAATCAACAGAAACAGAAACCGCACTTGCAACACTTGCTGCGCCTTCATTATCCGTTGCAACAACAGAAACCTGATGATTACCCGACGTTGCAGCCCAAGTCGCTTCGAAAGGTGCCGCTGTGACTACCGCAACAGATGCGCCATCAACAAAGAACTCAACCGAAGCCACACTGCCATCAGAATCTAGTGCTGTTGCACTCAATACAACATTATCGCCTTCAGTAATCACGTCAGAAGCAGAGGGTGCCGTTAATGAAGCCGTTGGTACTTCATTTGGCGTACCGCCACCTCCGCCACCACTACACACATCAATCTTTTTCCATTGTGCATAGTCACCCTCAAATTGGCTCGGGTTGTTATTTTGATTCCAGTAATTCGCTGAGTACGCGCTGCCGTCATGTGAAACCTGATCACCACCGGTGTACACCGTGGCGGAATCCCACGCTTCTAACGTTGAACAATCCACAGCCGCGTAGCTGTTGAACGCCATTAAGCATGACGCGGTGAGAGTACTGAGTGTAAAAACCTTCTTGGCCACTCTTCCTTGGTTTAGGTGCATGTTAGCTGTCCCTTAAGTTATTGTTTCAAGATGCTTAATTTAAGTGTCATATTTCTCATCACTTAAATCTCTTCGCAAAACAACTGTAGGTAACAGTGCCAATTTAACACCTAAAATATTCGATATTTATAAAATGACTCGCATTAATTTGTTTATAGCATGCAATGAGTCAACACTTATTTTGCACGAACAACTAATATTAAATTTATTTCGGTACGCTAAAAAATATCGCCTAATTCGTATCCTTAATTACAAAACTCTATTCATATCTGCTTTATTTGTTCGTTCTGAAATTTCGTTTTAAAACTAACCAAAAGGGATTGATTTCGCCGTAGAACTGATTTCTTTTCTAAATTTGCCCACTTTTTCTTAACAATTGTGGTAGTATCGCGGATTTTTTTTGACGAACCTCACATTTCCAATGCAAGTGTGGGAGAAATACATAGGCTCGAAAGAGCCAAATATAGCGAAGAAATAATGTCCAACTTGACGCAAGTCGCCAACGAAAACATCAACGCAGAATCTACTTCTATCGATTTCAATAAAGCTCAATCTTTGGGTGAAAAACTGGAACTCGGAAACCCAGTCTTTTGGCTTAGTGGCAGTTTTTTAACCCTCTTTGTCATCCTAGCCTTCACCAACACCTCCGTGTTGTCCGAACTTGTAAACATCGGCTTTAGTTATTCAACTAAGTGGTTCGGTGCTTTCTGGCAAGTCCTACTACTTCTCAACTTCATTATCGGTTTAGTGCTTGCACTAGGTCGCACCGGCCACGTTCGCTTAGGAACGCTTGCCCTACCTGAAATGACCACCTTTAAATGGATGTCTATCGTCCTATGTACGCTGCTAGCCGGCGGTGGTGTGTTCTGGGCAGCCGCAGAGCCTATCGCTCACTTTGTTTCAGCTCCGCCACTGTATGGCAACGCAGATCCTCAAGCGATGGCGTTCAATGCTCTATCACAATCTTTCATGCACTGGGGTTTCCTTGCATGGGCAATCTTAGGTGGTTTGTCTTCCATCGTGTTAATGCACTTGCATTACGACAAAGGCCTTCCTCTTAAGCCTCGCACTCTGCTTTACCCAGTACTTGGCGACAAAGCGATTAACAGTTGGGTTGGTAACGTTGTCGACGCATGCAGCATCGTGGCTGTAGCCGCAGGTACTATCGGCCCTATCGGCTTCCTTGGCCTACAAATCAGCTACGCACTGAGCGAACTGTTTGGCATTTCAGACAGCTTTGCAACTCAAAGTGTTGTTATTATCTTTGCTATCGCAATGTACACGCTTTCTGCTTTGAGCGGCGTGAACAAAGGTATCCAACTGGTAAGCCGTTACAACATCATCTTGTCTGTGTGTCTAATCGGCTACATCCTTCTTGTTGGCCCAACGAGCTTCATCGTTGATGGCTACCTGCAAGGTATGGGCGAAATGGTTGATAACTTCATCCCAATGGCGCTATACCGCCAAGATACAGCATGGCTAGGTGGCTGGACTGTGTTCTTCTGGGGTTGGTTCTTAGGTTATGGCCCAATGATGGCGATCTTCATTGCTCGTATCTCACGTGGCCGTACTATTCGCCAAATGATCGTTTCTATTAGCATCGTTGCACCGCTTGTAACGTGTTTCTGGTTCAGCATCGTTGGTGGTAGTGGTCTAGCGTTTGAATTAGAGAACCCAGGTGTGATCTCTAGTGCATTCGAAGGCTTTAACCTTCCTGCTGTGCTACTGGCCATTACCGCTCAACTGCCGTTCCCGACTTTGATTGCAATTCTGTTCCTGATCCTGACGACCACGTTCATCGTGACAACAGGTGACTCAATGACTTACACAATCAGTGTGGTAATGACGGGTACGACAGAGCCAAACGCAGCGGTACGTACCTTCTGGGGTATCATCATGGGTGCGGTAGCGATCACACTTATCTCGATGGGTTCAGGCGGCATCTCCGCTCTACAGTCGTTCATTGTAATCACAGCGGTTCCGGTATCGTTTATCTTGCTCCCGTGTCTATGGCACGCGCCGAAGATCGCGAAGCAGATGGCAAGAGATCAAGGTATCGCTTAATACCTGACCCGATTTAGTTTCGGGTAGCGTAGAACACTAAAAAGCCACTCAAGTGATTCACCTGAGTGGCTTTGTTTTATCTGTTCGTTACTTCTATCTACGATAGCTTATTTCAATCGATAGTTCGGCTTATTGAAACTTTTCACCCGCAGCAACCATAAACGACATCTCAACCAGTAGCTCAGGATTAGCAAGTTCTGCTTTCACGCATGCACGGCTTGGCGCGCAGCCTTCAGGGAACCACGCTTCCCAAACTTCATTGAGTGCATCAAAGTTAGCGAAATCCGTGAGATAAATAGTCACTGACAATACGCGAGATTTGTCGCTGTCTACCAAACTCATCATTTCTTCGGCTTGTTCGAAGATTTGCTGAACCTGACTCTTAATTCCTGCTGTTGTATCCGTCTCTGCCACTTCCACAAAGCTTGCAATACCGTTAAAAACAGTTACATCAGACCAACGTTTGGTCGGGTTAATTCTATGAATTTTCACTGGTTATACTCTTCTTATAATTAGGGTGAACATCAGCGTAATCTAATCCAAATCATGAATATTGAAAACAAAAATTAGAAAGCTCGCGTTACCTTTTGAACAGCACTATCGCCTACCCATTGCTTTGGTTCTCAACATCACTAGCCTTTGAGTTCCTATCGAGACAATAAGTCGCTACCTATTAAGTTTTTAGATAAATATATTAATTATTATTCTCAATGCGAAATTTAATCTGAGCTATTGCGGTCATATTCAGGGAGTTTATTAAATTGAGTACTTTTATGCATGTTCAAACCTATGATTTAAAACAGAGTAATGTGGGATATAACCTAGGCGTGATTGGCGTAGCGTTGGTGTTAGCTTGGATTGGTATTTACAAGTTTACGCCAACCGAAGCAATGCTTATCGAGCCTTTAATCGCAAACCATCCTGCAATGAACTGGTTTTACAATCTGTTCTCAGTACAAGCTGTGTCTAACATGGTGGGTGGCGCGGAGATCATCGTCGCGATTGGATTGATCGTTGGATTTAAGAAGCCGACAGTAGCTTTCTACTCAGGCATTGCTGCATCGGCTATCTTTGTTGTGACACTTAGCTTCCTGGTTACAACGCCAAACGCTTGGAAAGTATCGGATGGCATCTTAGTCACTAACTTCTTCCTAGTGAAAGATATCCTGTTTTTGGCTATCGCGATTAGCGTAATCGAACATAACAAACCTCAGAAGTAACCGTAAATCTAGAAGTGGCCAAACCTAGAAGTAACCTTAAACCTTTAAATAAAAAGACTCGAAGCTGGCTAGAAGGACGCTGCCAGCTTCTAATGTATAAGGCACTGATAGTCACCTAGTCAGCTAAAACCTTACGATAAAAATTAGCATCTTGATGTTCTCCTTTAAACACCGCGTAGCTCTCAACATACTCGACCAATTCAAAACCGGTATTGGATAAGATTTTGTTGGAACCGATATTGCCCACTAACGCATAGGCATCAACATATTTAAGGTTGGTCTGTTCCTCCAAATAGAGTAGAAACTGCTTTACTGCGTTAGACGCAATGCCTTTTGAAGCAAAGGAACGACCTACTCGATACCCTAGCTCTCCACTATGGGCGATCTGGTCGATATCGCGGATGTTGATTCTTCCACAGACAGTGCCATTGGCATCTTTGATCAACATAGGAATCATCTCACCATTCTCGTATTCAGTTAGAAAGCTGGTGATTTGCTCGGTCACACCTGCATTTGAATAGAAGCTATCACCCCTAACTGGAATAAATTGCTCAAACCACTCTCGATTTTCGACCTCAAAATCCAAAAGCGCACTCGCGTCATTCGGTTGAAGTAAGTGTAAAAATACATCCATGACAAATACTCTAATGTTTCCCTAAAAAGCCGCACCTTATGATTCATGAACCACGGCTTATTAATACGGTTACGGTAAACCTCTCAATTTCTTGGCTGGGTTACCTGCGTAGATACCTTTTTCGGTGATGTCTTTCGTTACCACACTGCCCGCGCCGATTACTGCACCTTCGCAAATGCTGACAGACAGAACCGTAGCGTTAGAACCGATCGTGACGTTGTCAGCTATCAAGGTACGCCCCCAACTTTCAGGATTAGGATCTGGCTTGCCCTCTTTGAATAAGTCGTTGGCAAACATGACTCCGTGACCAACAAAGCAGTCACTTCCAATGGTCACATACTCACAGATAAAGGTGTGAGATTGAATCTTGCTTCTCGCACCTATCACGGTGTTCTTTTGAATCTCAACAAAGGGGCCAACTAACACATCATCTTTAAGCTCACAGCCATAAACGTTACTTGGCTCGATGATAGTGACATTCTCGCCACAGGTAATATCAGTAATCTGTGACTTTAATACTCTTGGACTTGCCATACTTCACTTCCTCTCGACATTAGCGTCACAATTCAACCTAAGAGATTGTGCCGTAGCCATTAAAGTGCAGCAAATAGATATGTTGAGAGTTGGCAATGGATCAGAAATTCTGCATAAATTAAAACAGTCCTACCAGCACAACTGACAACAGCACCCCACCGATAAAACTTGGGGCGTGGAATGGCTGAGCTTTAGATCTAACGTACTCTTTTTGAAGGTCTTCTTGGTAAGTTTTAACGGCGAGTTCTTTTATGTAGTTATTTTGCATAATAAGCTCCTTCTTAATCAGTAAGAGAAGCTTAAGACTTGAAGTTAGGTTGAGGTAAAGCAAAAAATCAGATTAATTAAACACTTTATTTTTGTTACTCGAGGATTACCCTGAACACATCGTTATTCACGCCGCCAACATCTACTAACTCTCCCGGTTTCATTAGAAGCGAGGTGTTAAGCTGTCGTGTTGAACGTGGCTCTTTTGTTTCTCGAATCACTAACATATCGACAAAATAGCCAGAGTCTTTCTTTGATATTGAGCCCGAAAACGTAACGCTTTCAACCCTATCGGCAAGGACTGAATTGAATGTTTTATCCTCTAAAACACCTGCGGCGATGGATGTATCACCATAAAATAGCGTGATGGTTGTTGGGTCGGGTACCAACTCTTGATTGGACGAACACCCTATTAGGGTAAGGCATAGCAGTAAAATAATTCGAAATTGCATAAACTGGTTTTCTTTCTCTCGTTAAACGCTTTTTGTAAAAATACCATGACGATGATTTAACTCACCGCGTCTGTAAGCTCAGCTTTGAATGACTTGTTGTGTAAGTTATCAGCCTCTGCAGACTGGATGGTTCTAGAGATAAGCTCTTCGAAGAGCTCTAGCTGCCCTGCAGGGATGAGCTGATTTTGTATCGCCCTACGTTTGTTAGAATCAAATAACCGCTCGGCCACCCAACCAATTAAGTAGACCAGAGAAAGGCACCCACCAGCTGTAGCAATGTTGCCTTCGATGACTAGAGGTAGATCTTGAACATCTCCACCCATCGCTTCTAATGTTTGTTTTGCATGCGGATTTGTTGTTAGCCTCTTGCCTTTAAGTAAACCGAGTTCGTGCAACACAAAAGATCCAGCGCAAATCGACCCGATTAACTGCTCGCTCGGATCCAACTGTAATGAGTTCATGAACTCTGGTTCTCTCAATGCAGCCGGAATACCACGATAACCACTTGTGATCAGCACAACGTCTTGCTGCGCAACTTCACTCAAATGACCATCGGTTTTCACGGTCATACCCAAATGTGAGCGATGCTCGAGCTTGGTTCCGAGAACCTTAACCTCCCAAGAGTCTGTCGTTCTTCCTAGTAAGTCATACATCAAGAAGAAGTCTACATCGGTGAAGTCATCAAATAATACGATTCCGACTTTGTACATAATACATGCCCTTGCTGATTACTCTCGAAAGATAAGAAGCGTTAATAGTGATGCGTTTGATAGAAAGGTGATATTAACCACCACACACTTGAGGTCAAACTCGATCCACAATTATTTATGACCCCAAGGTAACAGCGACGAAGTTAGCCCATTTTTTTTTTACTTCAGGAGTCAACGCTAGTGTAAATTCATAACCTAAGTGATTCTCACGTGTTATTTCAAACCCTAATCGCTTATGAAACTGCACCGACAGTTCATTTAGGCGTAAAACATTGCTTACTAATACCCTTGAATCGCGCTCTTTCAGTATATTTACAATGCCACGAAATAGAGCAAGAAAAGCGGCTTTACTTCTATAGTCTGGGTGTACCACAAACATAGGGACAAACCACTTTCCATCCCCTAAATCACTCAACGTTGTGTAGCCAATTAGCTTATTCTGTCGCCGATATTCGACAAGCAGTCCTTGTTCCATTGATTGAGTGCGCGATGCTAAATACACATCTCTATCTATTGGAAAGCCCGCTTCTTTTGAAATTGACTCTAATGTCATCAAGTCCAGCTCTAAATATTCTTCCATTACGGCCTCTTACCCGTACTTAAAAGAATTGCAGAACAAAGCACGCAATAAACGCCGGTAAGCCAGCAATGAATAACACTAAGCCCGTTTGATAATTCATTCGATAGTGTTCTTGTTGGTCTTTAGCAAAATCGTGCCCGTCGACCATTTTGTAGACTTTGTCTGTAATAGGATCATCTAAGCGCGTTTTTTTGCTATGAACGCCTCCCTCCCACAGAAGTTTTGCCAATATCCAAATGACAATAACGACAAAAAATAAGAAGTCGACGAGTCGAGTAGAAGCAAAGAAAGGAAAAAACTGCGACAGCACATAAACGACCATTGCAGCCATCAAATTGATAAGCACCACTTTCTTTAACAAATCGAGCAAATGAACCTCCTCCAGAATCTTAGTACCTCAATAACAGGTATTTATAAAATTTAGATTTCTCGGTCAATCAAAAATTATGCGCAAGATTGCACTATATGAAGTGCCGCATGTTTAACAACCTTTATTGCTGATAGGAAGCATTACACCGCTCGTGGGGATGTATTGAGGTGGCGCTTACATTCGCGCCCAACTTGTGATGAATTAGAGTCATTGATTCGGTATACACTGTCGCTTAATCGCAGGCCTTCAAACTGAATCAGCTCTAATTCCAAGTTAGGAACTAGAGCCGAAATTTCAACGCTGTTATCGATGTGTGTAACGATGTTTAAGCAACAATGTCTTGTGGAGGTGTACCTTCGCAGTTAGAAACGACGGCATCAATTTGAATTAAAGCGTTCATAGGAATCTCTGAAACCCCTACTACCGTTCTTGCCGGTAACTCAGCATTAAAGAACGTAGTGTAGATTTCGTTCACCGCATCAATATCTGAAACATCTTTAAGCTGAATATTAATTTTCACCGTATCGTCCATGCTGTGCTCAACACTTTCAATGATCGCCTTAATATTCTTAAGACATTGTTCAGTTTGCTCTTTTATACCACCAGCAACCACTTCATTGGTTTTCGGATCTACAGGCAGTTGACCTGAAATATGATTGTAGTGAGAGAAAGCGACTGTGTGCGAATAAGCCATAAATGGCGCATCAACCGTATTATTAGCTTCGATAACCAGTAAGCGAGTGTCTTCTGGCAGTTGTGGCGGTGTACCGTCGCCATGTGAAATGGATGTATCAATTTGAATTAAAGCACCCATTGGTAATTCAGTTGCGTTAACAACGGTGCGAGCAGGAACGTAGCTTGGGAAGAATTTAGCACATACTTCATTTACCACTTCCGCATCTGCGATATTTTTTAGGTAGATAGTCGTTTTAACCACATCATTCATGACGTGTCCGATGCTTTCTAAAATAGCTTTAATGTTTGATAGACATTGTGCTGTTTGCGCTTTGATACCACCATCAACCAACTCACCTGTGGCTACATCGATAGGCAATTGAGCCGAAAGGTTGTTGTAGTGAGAAAAAGCCGCAGTCTGCGTCGATACAGTACTTTGAGGCGCGTTATCTGTATTTCTTGATACCTTAACTAGCGCGCAAGGTGCTTGTGGTTTAGTGCCTTCGCCGTTTGAAATAAGCGCATCCATTTGAACTAAAGCGTCACTGTTCGGTAGCGCAGCTACGCCCACGACTGTGCGTGTAGGGAGGCTGTTTTGGAAGAAGCTTTTGTAAACTTCATCAATAGCATCGATATCAGAAATATTCTTAACGAAAACATTAATCTTCACAACATCATCCATAACATGGTCGATGCTTTCAACAATGGCCTTAATATTATTTAAGCATTGTGCTGCTTGGTCTTTAATATCACCAATCACTACTTCACCTGTTTTAGGGTCAACAGGTAATTGAGCTGAAAAGTTATTATAATGAGAAAAAGCGACCGTTTGTGTAGATACAGAATTAATTGGTGCGTTTTCAGTATTTCTTGAAATTTTAATGATATCGCTACTCATCGGAATTATCCTTTTAATAATATAGTCATACGTATTTATATTTAACAATCGTATTGGAAAGAATGATTAAAGTAGCGCCATATTAAGTGAATTATTTTAAGGTAAACGTGATATCAATCAGACTCTCAGTTGACTACAAATCAGCAAGTTACAGAATAATTAGTCATCAAACGACTAATTATCCGTCGTACTAGGCTTTATCAACTGCTAAATTATCTTTAATTTTAAGTCTATTCAATAATCCTGAATACTCTCTCTGATAGTACGGTGAGTAATTCCAGAATTTTAGATAATATTTGATAGGTTGTTCACACTAAAACTTCGTTAATAGCTAAGTTAGTGAGTTTCTCCCCTATACCTGTGCATAAACTCTTAGGCTATTTAATTAATTATTTTCGAGAGCTTATTTTATATAAGTACGTTAATAATATATTCGAGAATCAAATACCTACAATCTGACAATGCCTATGATTAGATACATTTACTCATATAATTCAACAAATATGAGCAATCGTCACCATAGCTTTTGGCATTATAGCTCTCAACACATAGTTTCGTTGAAAGAAGAACTAAACCGCTCTTGGAGTAGTATTGAAGTGGCGCTTAAATTCGCGGCTAAATTGAGATGGGCTGGAGTAACCGACTCGACGTGCAGCATCACTAATACGAAGGCCTTCTAGTTGAATCAGCTCTTTGGCTTTATTAAGTCTAACCTTTTTCAAGTATTGAAGAGGTGATTCAAAGGTGACATTACGGAATGCATTGTGGAAGGCAGACACGCTCATGTTGGCTTCGTCAGCAAGCGATTGAACGGTGATGGTTTGGTCGTACTCTTCATGCACTTTAGACAGCGCTTTGGCAACACGTGCGTAATGGCCATCATGATGAGCTAAATCAAACAGCACACGCCCTTCTGAACCGGTTAATGCGCGGTAGACAATCTCCGTTACCATGGCATCGCCCAATATGTTGGCTTCAATGTCGCAATGCAGCGTTTTCACCAATCGGGTAAAGCTCTCTAGCATTTGCTCTTCCATTGGCGTCGATTCTAAGCCACTCGAGTTCTGTTTGTGCTTGTTGCAGTAGCTCTCTAAGAAGCCTTGATCTTCGAGCTTTTTGACTAAGCTATGCAAGCGTTGAGAATCAATGCTAATCGACAAGCCAAGCAATGGTTCACCATTAACAGGCAAGGCTTCGCACTCTAACGGCATTGGCACACCCACCACAAGATAATCACCTGCAGCGTAAGTCACTGGCCTTTCGCCAATGTAGATGTTCTTTTTACC
The DNA here is from genome assembly GCF_020806305.2 of Vibrio sp. F13. Classification (NCBI taxonomy): domain Bacteria; kingdom Pseudomonadati; phylum Pseudomonadota; class Gammaproteobacteria; order Vibrionales; family Vibrionaceae; genus Vibrio; species Vibrio sp. F13. The sequence goes on from NZ_CP170176.1 coordinate 1,583,508, forward strand.
CTGTCCGAGCATGATAATGCCAGACTGGTAAGTAAATGGCTGACGCTGATTCCCGCCACTGCTTCTATACAACCACACGCCGCTAATTTCAGTTTCTCTGATCCCTTCGAGATCATCCCAACCTTTGTGTTCTACATATGACTGTAACAACTGAGCGAGTGTTTTCATAAGTGGCGACTTTCCATTCCAAGTGCTAAGAGTAAGTAAGCTAAAGCAGAGGAAGAATATCAAGTTTGTAGAAATAGGCAATTTATTTGGAGGAACAGCTCTTCATTGACCTAGATTACTGTACTAATATGCAAATATGGAAATTGAGCAATAAACCAAAATAACAAATTTCGCTTTACACAAGGAATCTCTGATGCAATTTACTTACGTTAACCCTACTGTTATCCATTTCGGTCAAGGCCAAATCAACGCTATCAGCCAAGCGGTTGATACTTCAAAGAAAGTACTAGTCATCTATGGTGGCGGCTCAATCAAGAGCAACGGTGTTTACGACCAAGTTGTAGAGTCTTTAAAAGATCACTCTTGGATTGAGTTCTCTGGCGTTGAAGCAAACCCAACCAAAGAGACGCTAGACAAAGCAGTCGCTCTTGTTAAAGAAGAAAACGTAGAGTTCATTATCGCTGTTGGCGGTGGTTCAGTAATCGACGGTTCTAAATACGTTGCTGGAGCGGCTAAATACGACGGCGACGGTTGGGATATCCTAACGGGCAAACACCAAGTAACTGAAGCGACGCCAATCGGCGCGGTACTGACTCTTCCTGCGACAGGTTCTGAATCTAACATGGGCGCGGTAATCACGCGTAAAGCGACTCAAGAGAAACTGGCATTCCTGAACCCTGCAGTACAGCCTAAGTTTGCGGTTATGGACCCAGATGTAATGAAGTCTCTACCTGAGCGCCAGCTGATCAACGGATTAGTTGATGCGTGGGTTCACGTATGTGAGCAATACATCACGATGCCAACAGACGCAATGGTTCAAGACGGTTACGCAGAAACACTGCTTAAGAACCTACTTGTACTGGGTAAGCAATACGACGAGCGTGACAACGATGCATGGCGTGCAAACCTAATGTGGACAGCAAACCAAGCGCTTAACGGCCTGATTGGTACAGGTGTTCCTCAAGATTGGGCAACTCACATGATTGGCCACGAATTCACTGCACTATGGCACGTAGACCACGCACGTTCGCTTGCGATTGTTCAACCTTCACTACTTCGTAACCAAATCGAAGCGAAACGTGGCAAGCTAGAGCAAATGGGTCGTAACGTATTTGGCTTAGAAGCGGGTGCTGATTTAGCAGAACGCACAATCGCTGCAATCGAAGCGTTCTACCACAGCCTAGACGTAGCAACCATGTTCGACGGCTACGAAACAAACAAAGCAACGGCGATTGACAATGTTGTTGCTCAACTTGAATCACACGGCTACCTACAACTTGGTGAGAACCAAGCAATCACGCCAGAGAAAACACGTGAGATTCTAGAGTCTGCGATTCACTAAGAATCGGGAAAATAGAGAGAAAGTAAAGATATTGGTCATACAACGATGAATTTTCACATCTGACTGAACCCATTACTTTTTTCTTTCGTACAACAGAAGCAGCGTTCATTTTGGGCGCTGCTTTTTAATTTGCCCTACAAGATGCTATTAAATTCTCATAAGTCCCTAATTTTATGTGCAATCATATTTCTATATTGTTAAGGTAAACCTGTCTCTTTACTAGGTATGAACAACGATTTGAACAATCTCAAGGAAATGGTTAAGTTTAAGTCACTTAACAAGTGGTATGGTGATTTTCATGCCCTAAAGGATATCGATTTAAATATTGAACAAGGAGAGATAGTGGTGATTTGCGGGCCGTCTGGTTCGGGTAAATCAACATTGATCCGTTGTATCAATCAGCTAGAACCTTTCGAAAGTGGCGAACTTTCCGTGCTAGAACAAGTACTCCCGAGTAAGTTCAACACACCGGGCCAAGTCGGAATGGTGTTTCAGCACTTTCATTTATTCCCCCATCTTACCGTGCTTGAGAACCTAACTCTGTCGCCAATTCGTACGCTTAAAAAAAGCAAACAAGAAGCCGAGAAGATAGCAATGCACTATCTAGAGCGTGTGCACATTGCAGAACAAGCCAACAAATACCCAGTGCAACTTTCTGGCGGCCAGCAACAACGCGTGGCTATCGCCCGTTCCCTGTGTATGAAGCCGGAATTACTCTTGTTTGACGAACCCACTTCAGCGCTTGATCCGGAGATGATCAACGAAGTGCTCGATGTGATGGTTGAACTGGCGAGCGAAGGCATCACTATGGTGTGTGTGACCCACGAAATGGGCTTTGCAAAACAAGTGGCCGACCGCGTTATCTTCATGGATGAAGGACAAATTGTGGAATCGAATACTCCACAATCGCTTTTTGAAACCCCTCAACATGAACGTACTCAAGCGTTCCTAAATCAGATCCTGACTTATTGATGTTGATTCGAATTATTAAACCCGCCCTATCTGCTTTGGTACAGATTGTTGTACTGGTGGCTGCTGTTGTTTGGATTCTCGACTCTGGTGCACAAACCATGGGATACAGCTGGCAATGGGAGCGTGTGCCGGACTATATTGCTTTCTATGAAGATGGTGAATGGTGGCCTGCAGAATTAGTTGAAGGGCTACTAGTTACCATCAATATCTCTTTGATTTCTTTGGTTGCAACGCTGGTGATTGGCTTAACCACAGCCCTATTGCGAAACTCCAATTCGGTGGTTGGACGCACCTTAGCCACCAGCTATGTTGAGTTGATTCGTAACACGCCGTTATTAGTACAAATTTATTTGCTCTATTTTGTATTTGGCCCCGTATTAGGGCTCGATCGCTTTAGTACTGCCGTTTTAGCCTTGGCACTTTTCCAAGGCGCTTACACCGCCGAGATATTTCGTGCTGGTTTAAATGGTATTGCGAGAGGACAATTTGAAGCAGCTCAATCCTTGGGCTTATCAAAGACCTATACTTACTGGGATGTGATTCTTCCTCAGGTGGTGCAACGCACCTTGCCACCTTTGACCAATGAAGTGATCTCTCTTATTAAAAACTCTTCAATTGTGAGTGTCATGGCTATTTTTGACCTGACGACTGAAGCCAGAAACATTGTTTCTGAAACCGCGATGCCATTCGAGATTTGGTTCTCTGTGGCGATCATTTATCTTGCTCTTACACTTTCACTTTCTGCCGTTGCTGCTTGGCTTGAGCATAAGCTCGGAGCTAACTGGCGAACACAATAAGGATTTATCAGCATGAAGCTATTTAAAACCGCGATTACAGCCCTACTTGCGCTTGCCGTCAGTTTGCCTGCTCTTGCTTCTGAAACGCCTAACCTAGACAAAATCAACGAACGTGGCTCTCTACGCGTTGGTATGTCGACGTTTGTTCCTTGGGCGATGCGTAACAAACAAGGCGATCTTGTTGGCTTTGAAATCGACGTGGCGAAACGCCTTGCCGAAGATTCGGGTTGGAAAGTCGAGTTCGTTCCTACGGCATGGGACGGCATCATCCCTTCTCTACTTTCGAACAAGTTTGATGTAATCATTGGCGGTATGTCTATCACTGAAGCTCGCGCTAAAAGCGTATTGTTCACTGAACCTTACTCGCACTCCGGCGTCCAACTGGCGGCGAATAAAGAGCTAGCAGAAGGTTATACACAAATCTCTGATTTTGATTCTCGCCGTGTAAAAATCGCTGCGCGTCGTGGTGCGTTCACAGTTCAAGTGGCTCGTGAAACCTTCCCTAAAGCGAAAGTTCTACAGTTCGATGACGATGCTCAAGCATTCCAAGAAGTGTTAAACGGCAACGCGCACGCAGTTATCGCGTCTAGCCCGAAACCAGAACATGAAGCGATTAAAAACGCAGACACGCTATTTATTCCATTCGAAGAACGCCTATCAAAAGGTAATGAAGCATTTGCAGTTCGCCTAGGTGAAACTGACAAGACAGAATTCTTCAACGAGTGGATCAAAGCACGTACTGAAGACGGTTGGTTGAAAGAGCGTTACGAGTACTGGTTCTCTACTCTAGATTGGCAAGACCAGATTGCTCAAGGTCAGTAATCAACTGCCAATTAGACGCTAAAGAACCAATCAAGGCAGTACCTTGCTGGTACTGTCTTTTAAGAAACACCCGAGATAGCTATAAACTCATAGCCACTCTCACAGCATATTAATTATCATTGTTTAAACAGGAATGACGTGAGTAGTACTAGCGCATTATCAACGCCCAAGCCCAACCTTCACACGAAGCCTTGGTATCAACGCCTCAATCTATTAGATGGAGTGTTGTTTGCGATCATTTTCGCGTTCGCAGGTTGGCTTTATTATCGTTCCGCTGTTGGTATTAACTACCATTGGCGCTGGGAAGATGCGTTTACCCTGATTTTCATTCCGCCTTCTCAAGGCAATATTCCTTACTTTTTCCAAGGCTTGATCGCGACACTGCGCTTGAGTGTTTGGAGCATGGTTTTAGCACTCTCTTTTGGCACATTACTTGGCGTTGCTAGGCACTCTAAAATTGCTTTCTTTCGTACGCCTGCACTGATTTTTATCCAACTGGTTCGAAATATTCCACCACTGGTTTTTGTCTTCATATTCTATTTCTTCGTTTCTAACCAACTGATTCCATTACTTGGTTTAGAAAGTATCTTACGTGAACACAACGGCGAGATTAACGCTGTTCAAGCCTTTCTGTTTGGTCCTGCTAACCTTTGGGAAAACTTGGCGTCTGGTGTTATCTGTATTGGTTTGCTCTCTTCGGCTTACATCGCAGAAGTGATTCGAGCTGGCTTAGAAAGTATTCCTAAAGGGCAATGGGAAGCGGCCGATTCACTCGGCTTATCGGCGTTGTCTAAGTATCGATTTGTGGTTGGCCCGCAAGTATTAACGGCCATCACACCGCCTTTAGCAGGTCAGGCAATTTCTCTAGTAAAAGATACCTCGATTGTATCCCTGATTTCGATTCAAGAGATGACATTTGTTGGCACTGAAATGGCGAACTCTTCCGGTTTGATCTTCGAGATCTGGCTGATTGTAGGCTTCGTATATTTTGCTTTATGCTTTGTGCTTTCGCGTCTGTTCAAAGTGATTGAGCAACGTTCTAGTGCTTACCTTAACCATCAGTAACGTCATTAATAAGAAGTACCGACTCGCCCAGCTATTCATCACCCTTACCCATTTCACCTGATTGATTTAAGTTATTGATCAGTCAGAATTTATTCCTTCATATTTCTTCTTAGAAACACAGCAAAATGCTCGGCTAATCACTATACTTAACGTATCGAACTACGTTGATTCATCTCAAGGACATCGCTCAACATGGACAATCATAAAGAAAGAGCTTTTTACGCCGTTGTCGGCGCATTAGTTGGAGACGCTGCTTCAATGGGGCTGCACTGGCTATATGACCAAGAGAGGATCTTACACGTAGCAGGTTTTGAGCCAGAATTTCGCTCACCGAATCAGTTCGATTATCAAGACAAGGGCTACTTTGCTCACCAAGGAAAAACCGCAGGTGAACAATCACAGTATGGTGCTCAGCTATTGGCGATGGTCGACAGTTTAGTCGACAACCAACAGTACGATGAAGCGAGCTACATCAAGCACTTCCGATTCTGGTTTGATTTTGGTGGTAGTTGGCGAGGCTATATTGATAAAGCGACTCGTATGAGCTTGTTGAACATCCATCAATTAGAATTGGCAAATGCCCCGATTACTGCCTGTGGCGCGGATGATACACAGCTCCCCGCAGTCTCAAAGATCATTCCATTAGTGGCGTGTACTTACACCTCTCACACCTTACCTGCAATGGTAGAGAGTGCGGTACGAGTCACTAATAATAATGATAAAGCGGTAGAGTGGGCACAAGCCATCACCCTACTGATTCAAGCCGCGATACAAGGCAATTCACCATTACAATCAGTAGAGATGGTACGACAAACCTGCAGCAAGTTTATACACGATCAAATCGATGAAGCCCTCTCAGCGCCTGAGCTTTCAATAACAGATGCCGCGAAAAAGTTCGGGTTGCATTGCGAATTGAGTGCCGCGTTCCCGCTGCTGATTCGCATCATTGCTGGCGCTCAGAGCTTTAAACAAGGTATCCGCGACAACATTTTATGTGGGGGCGATAGCTGCGGGCGTGCGATCGTGATTGGCGCGGTATTAGCGGCTTGCTTCTATGAAGAAGCCGGAGCGATTCCAACAGAATGGTTAAACCAAGTCGAACTCAATGGCGGCGTGCTGTCTTTACCTATTGAGTGATTTCCACAATAACGAACTAGAGTCTGACATAAGACAAGTAAACTTCTAGGTCGAAGACTGTCATTCCTTTAAGGTTGGAACACACTGCGATAACTCATTTTTCAGCCAAACCACAAACGGGCTTTCTGGCTCATCGCGCTTGTTATCTTGTGTGAGCAATATGTACTGATGACCGGAAGGCACAAAGCCGAACGGTGCGATTAAGTTGCCTCTATTCAAATCATCAACCACCAATGGATAAGAACCAAGAGCCGCTCCTAGCCCATCAACAGCCGCTTGAAAGCAGAAATAGAAGTGTGCAAAGGTCTGGTTTGATATAGTTTGTGACACCAATCGGCGATCAAATTCACTATCTTTGGTGATGGATGCCCAGTGGCTCCAAGCGTTTGGTCGCGTGCTGCTGTGCAGTAATTTTACATCGGCTAGCTTGTCTTTGACCTGTTGCCAGTAATCAGGCGAGAACACAGGGCCAACCCACTCTTCAACTAACGGTATCTGTTTGTAATGCTCGGTTACGTTGAAGTCGTCTCGGCGAATGGCCATATCTAATCCAGTTGCGCCTAATGTCACAGGCCCACCTGCGGTAGACAATCGAACATCAATTCCGGATTCGTTATAGAAATCACCGAGTCGAGGCATTAACCAGCGCATGGTCAATGTGGGTTCGCATGAAACCTCCAACGCTTGATGATTCAGCTTATGGACTCCAGTTTCCAAGGCTTGGAACGCTTGCTCTGTGTAACCTTTGAGTAATTCCCCCTCTTTGGTGAGACACACATTCCTGCCCTGTTTATAGAACAAGGCGTGAGATAAGTGATTTTCCAATACCTTGATCTGCTTACTCACTGCGCCATGTGTGATATTGAGTTTATCCGCCGCATCACTGTAACTGCTCGAATGCGCTGCTACGTGGAAAATATGAAATGCTTTCAAATGTCTCATGTGTGATTTTTTCTCACAGACAGATGGAATTCATTTCGATTATACGCAGCAATAAAAAACCATACAATGCTCGCTCATCAAATATAAAGAGTTGGAGTCATTATGGAGTGGTTAAGCCTAGCAGTATTGGGACTATTGATTGTTATTAGTCCAGGCGCTGATTTCGTTTTAGTTTTGAAAAACAGTGTCAATCAAGGAAGACAAGCAGGGATTTGGACTGCAATCGGTGTGAGTTTAGCGATTTGTGTTCACATCAGTTATTCAATGCTTGGGATCAGTTACTTAATCTCACAGAATGAGCAGCTGTTTGACATGATTAGATACGCAGGTGCAGCCTACCTTATTTATCTAGGACTAAAAGGTATCTTGAGTGCAGACAACAAGCTTGCACCTATCGAAGATGCAAAGCACCAGTGTTTGGAGCTATTTAGCCCAAGGCTTTTTATGTAACGTGCTCAACCCAAAAACCATGTTGTTCTTTTTGAGCATCTTCAGCCAAGTCATCTCACCTGATGCAGAAAACCAGCATGTCGCACTCGGCTATGAGCTTTACATGATCGTTCTTCACGGCTTGTGGTTTGGGATTGTCGCTATGCTGTTTACTTCGAGTACATTGCAAAAGCATCTATTGAGAGCAAAGAAAAGGCTTAATCAAGCGTGTGGATTTGGCTTAGTGACGTTCGGAGCACTGTTGGCAATTAAATCGTAAACAAGCGAGTCAGAAATAGAATGCGATTCAAACGACTGAATCGCATCTAACAGGGTCTTGGTAAATCTCTAAACAAGATTCATCGGTCTAATATCGGCACTATCAGGGAAGATAATGTTGAGTTGTTTCACTTCTACCGATAAATGTTGGTAGAGCACGCCCTTGATAACCGAGCGCATATCAGTCGTTGGATTAAGGTCTCGGCCCTCATATAGCTGGCTTTGGCTCAAGCCCGGCCAATTGGCAATAACCTTACCCCCCACTCCTTTCAACGATGGCAGCGCACCACCCGCAACAAACATGACGTTGCCAGTGCCGTGGTCGGTGCCTTTGGTGCCGTTTTCTTTTGCTGTTCGACCAAATTCACTGGCCGCGATGATCACTGTCTTCTGCCAACGATCACCTAGTGAAGTCTTGAGAGCCGCTAACCCACCATCCAAAGTTTTAAGTTGATTACTCAACCGTCCATTTACGTTGCCTTGATTGGCGTGAGTGTCCCATCCACCCAATTCTAACGCTGCGATGTTTGGTCCGTTATCAGCCGATAATATGTCGCCTGTTTTACCCATCAATGATTTAAACTGTTTGCCGACACCTTGGTCTCCCACCAGTTGATCTATCTTCATGACACTTTCAAAGTTTGAAGACAGCATTTGGTCACTTTGAAACAACTCTTCCAGCAATTCCGTTTGTTTATCGCGTGTTTTTAAGCGGTTTGGGTACCAACTTGCCACGGTCGATTCGCCCTGCATGATGAGTGGTAAGCCCGAATCAATCGCAATTCCATCGTATTTTTCTGAGCTCAACGTGAGTAAACGGTTAATCCACCCTACGGTGTTAAACGGGTCGGAAGTACCATTCTCTAATATCTTCTGTCCATCAAAATGTGAACGCTCACGATAAGCGGTTGAACAAGCGTGTACAAAGCTGAGTTCGTTACTCTCATACCATTGATGGCACTGCTTTAGAGATGGATGAAGCCCAAAGAAATCATCCAACTTCACTAGCTGTTCAGGTTTTAATCCGATGTTGGGTCTCAAATTAGAGTAATCCGGATCGGCATGCGGCACTACAACATTTAAACCATCCATCGCGCCACGCAGTGATACCCAAATGAAGATATTGTCTGAACCTGTTTTGGCAAAGCTTGGAAATGGCAGCATCGCACTGACGCCAACAGCCGCCGCAATACCCATGAACTGGCGGCGGTTAATACTATGTGGCGCTTTATTCTGAGAACAATCTGACTTTTTCATACCCACTCCTAACGATATTGAAACTGCGGACTTAGCCACAACAGGGAAAGTTGCATTGCAGCGCTGTCGGCTTTGTTCAATACAATTTGGGTGTGTTCATCAATAGCATCGCCATATAAACCCGCGATCACTTTATCCACTACCGCTTTCGGCTTAACTCCTGACGCTTTAGCCGATTTTATTGCAGCAGACGCAAGCCTATTCGCAACTTGCATACGTTGAGTCAACGCCGAAGGGCTATTGTAGTCTCTGTCTTGATCCGACCAGCCTGCAGGTGAACCCGGTTTAAAAGGAGGCTGCCCTAAATTGTTGAGTGCATTGAATGCCTGTTTCTCGTTTAAAGAAATATCGGCACTACGAAGAACGGCAAACAGCCACTCCTTCGGCGGTCTAAAACGATTAGGGTTAGGTTTACTCGCCTCAGCGCTGTTCAATAACAAGCGATAGATAGGCAGTAAATCTCCCTCGCCTTTCAGATATTCAGCAACCATTTGCTCTGAGAGTTCTTTAGATATGTCGCCAATGAAATGCTGGCAAAGCTTATCAACCAAGTGCGCAGCAGTGTCTTTGTGGGTCGCTAAGGTTTTTAAACACGACTCTCCTTGCGAGACCCCGGATTGAGAATAGGACTTTCCAAGCAGTGTGATACTTCCTGGCTCATGCAGATTATTAGCGAATCGAAAACCAGCATCAGGAGATTTGAATTTAATGCCCCAGCCTGAAATGCCTTTTGCTAAAGCAATAACATCTTGCTGAGTATAAGAACCGTCAACGCCAAGAGTGTGGAGTTCTAAGATCTCACGAGCGAGGTTCTCATTGAGCCCCTTATTACGGCGCTTTCCGACTTTTGAATTGGGACCAATCGAGAGTTGATTATCGAGATACAGAAGCATCGCAGGATGTTTAGAAGAAGCCATCAGCATCTCGCCAAAGTTACCATTCCAATGCTGGCGAACCACATCGTTTTCAATGCTGGCGGCCAAGGGCATCAGTTTTCGATTATCGACCGAGATGGCGAAGTGATTGCTCCAAAACTGAATGATGCGCTCTTGAAAACCATAAGGAGTTTCAACACTTTGCAGGTGGCGAGCTTGAGCTTGTTGTCGATACTGCGTTCGAAGAAAAGACTGCGCTTCTTTCTTCGTGGCTTGCATCTGTTGTTCGTCACCCTTGGCCTTCATTCGTTGTACACGATTCTCTCCTACTTTAATCAGAGTAGATTCAGTACTCGGTAAGTCTTGTATAGCTTGGTGAACGAATGGCTTTTTATCCAACTGTTCTACAGGAGAATAATAGGTTGTTTGACCTAGTTTTGGCCCAAAGCCAAACCTTTGTTCACCCACGATTTTTGAAGTCGGGTAATAATTCATTGCACACTCCCTTACGCTCGATCTTTTCTAAGTGTAATCGCTTAGTCATCAAGCATAGGGAGCTTTATAAGGTTTTACGTTAGATGGGTGTCAGGTGCCTATCAAGTTACAGACACGGTGTGATCATTTTAAATGTATATCTACTTGCGCCACATATACACAAACTGATCGTTTTGCGAGGTGATTTCAAAACCAAATCGGAGATACAACTCCCCAACTCGATTACCTTGCAAATAACACAGCTCTACTGGCTTACTGAGCTTGTCTGCGTGAGCTAAACAATCAGTCAAAACTTGGCTTCCAATACCCTTACCATGATATTCAGGCAGCAAGAAAAATCGGCAAAAGTAGAAGTGGTCACCTTTATCTTGCAGCAACACACTGCCAATCGCTTTGCCCTGATACTCAATGATTTCAGGCCTTTCCTCTGCCCACTCTTCGGCGTGTATGTCTCGTTGAATTTGGTCATCCCAGCCAAAAACAGCCTTGATTGGCTCATATTCAGCCGCCTTTTTTAGCTCGAACAGAAATTCATAATCTGATGACTGAGCAGCTCTTGTTGAATGCGAAAGAGCAGCTTTAACCATGTCCATATGATGTTGATTCCTGTTACTTTTCTACCGGGTTTAGTTATCAAGCTTAAGATAAGTGCATGGTGTATTCTTGATGTCCTGTGTGCTCATCAGTTTGTTCGCTCACAATAGAGAAACCTTGAGACAAGTAGAACTCAATGGTCGCTTGGTTCTCTTTATACACATTCAAAGACAGATTCGGGCATTCAAGCTTCGCGTGTTGGATAAGTTGCTTACCAACACCACAGCCTTGATGCTGTGGGCTCACAAATATCGCCGCTAAGATACCTTCATAAAGCGAATAAAAGCCACAAACCTCACCGTCTACTTGATACACGTAAGTTATTGATGCAGGAATGTATATGTCGCGCATATTACCTACTTGAGACTCCCAGAACTCAGGAGCCACAAAGTCATGCGCCTTGATCGAGGCGGTTAACCAAATATCTAAAACGACCTCAATATCAGCTGGGTTGTACTCTCTAATCATCTTAATTCTCTAAAATTATTGCGTTTTAATATGCGAATCAGTATGTCGAGAAGCGACTTAAACTTATTGAAGATTTACGACAATTATTTGAAACAATGGTTACTGCTTCTTAACGTACTTCGCCGTAACCAGCATTTCACCGCCACCATCCAGCTTGCAATCTAGTTGGTGATCTTTGCCTTCATTGATGCGTCGAATCACAGCTTTAGTACCAATTTTCAATACGCTAGAACTGCCTTTAATTTTTAGATCTTTAATGAAGGTAACTTTATCGCCACTTTCCAATACAACGCCATTCACGTCCTTAACACGCGCGGCTTCTCTTTCTAAACGCTCTTCTTCTGGGTTCCATTCGTAGGCGCACTCAGGGCAGATTAGGTTGTTTTGGTCTGGGTAAACATATTCAGATTGGCATTGCGGGCAAGGAGGTAGAGACATACGTTAATACTTAATTTAAATAGAATTTGTTCCATTTTAATGGCTCTTGTCAGGCTTAGCGAGCATAAATCTAACAAGTTTTACGGAGAGCTAATTGTCTTCAAAAAAGAGCAGCACCTAAAACGAACAAACACAGCCGCTAAGCTGTGTTTGTTTAAAGGTTTGAAAAGCGGAACGGCTTAACGTTCGACTTTTGGTGAGTAAATCGAGTAAGCGGTAATTTGCCCTGCCACGATTGCCGAGAACATGAATAACGCCGATAAACCAATACTCGGGATAGGCAAAATCGATTGTTCAAACACCGACTGGCTGGCACTCACTAATACTCGGCTACCCGGAACCAAGATGATGATCCCTTGCACGATATAAATAGAACCCGTGAGCTCCATCTTCTTGGCAATCCAAGTTCCGTACAAAGTAATAAGAACCGTCGTCACCCAAGTGCCGACAACCCAACCACTATCAAAACCTAGATAGAATGGGCCCCACATACCGAGAACGGCAACTGGCAAACCAAGTAAGATGTCTTTAGGGCGAGCATTGAACATCACACCGATAGACACAGAGATCAGCACCAAGCCAGATATGTGCATCCACATCGGTACCGCGTTGGTATAGTCGATGGAGACCGCTTGTCCCCATATCGCTTCACCGATGTTGAGCCCCATGATAATCCCGACAAACAGCTTAATCAGGGTTAAGGCGCTCTGCCCTAGCAAGCTGGTACCAGAAACCAAGTCATTAAACGCCAAACATTCTAATGCGTTAGCTATGGATAACCCGGGGACAAACAAGACAATCGAGGCGATACACAACGCCCACACCGGAATCGGCAACCCTGTGCTCGCCAGAAACGCCACGAAGATACCGGTTAGCAGTGCCGAGATGAACTCAACCGCGATAGCACGACGTGAATGAAGAACTTGCTGACATACCCACACCATCAAACCCAATAACGCAGAAAAGCCCACCGCTTCCAACGTACTGCCCACCAGCATCAAATAAGCAGGCGGAATACCCATATTGGCAAGTGCAGTCACAAATTTTGAGTAACCGACAGGTTCTGGTACAGGCTCACTGCTTGGCTGGTTAATACGAATGATCGTATTGGCCAACAAACTCAGGTTAATTGACGCAGGCTTTAGACGCTTAAGAATAACGGCGTTGTTATCGTCTGGAAATTGATAGTTAATCGCAGTTGGCGTTGCTTGGATCATCACATCCACACCATGCTTTTTTGCATAGAATTGAGTGTATTTCTCTAGCTTGTAAGGAGCACAGCCACTGCGGTGAAGAGTGTCACCAATTTCAACAATTTTGTTAATTCGGAACTGAGAAGGCATGGGAATTTTAGGGGAGACAAAATGTGCGGCAAATGTACCAAACGATAGACGGAATGACGAGACTTTTGCGTGAATTATCAACTGAACTCGTTACTTTTTTCTGCAAAGGCTTATAAGTGCCTATAACTCTACTCATTTGGGATTAGTTTACTGAATGTTTTGACAGGCTGATAAGTTAAATTTATGCATTCAGATTGTTATTAGTGGACGCCAAAACACAAATAAAAATCAGTTTATGTTAACACTCCAAATTCCTTAATTTTCATGAGATTTATGACAACTAAGCACCACCAAAGCGTGTTTATAAATTGACTCGGATTTATCGCAAAAAGCAGCATGACATCTACTAATATTTCTCGCCCTCCTTTTAACGAGATTTTAGTCACGTTTTATTCACTCTGAAAGCGCCGAACATGATGGAAAAACTAGCGGAGTGGTGGTTATGCGAGCACTTAGAATAAAAATGAAAGAAAAAGGTTTCGTTTTCAGTTAGATGTGGCATTATCAAACTCGTTAAGACGATGTGCGTGCATCGTATAATGGCTATTACCTCAGCCTTCCAAGCTGATGATGCGGGTTCGATTCCCGCTGCACGCTCCAAGTCTCTTAACGCCTCAGTCTGACTCATAAGACAGTGTGCGTGCATCGTATAATGGCTATTACCTCAGCCTTCCAAGCTGATGATGCGGGTTCGATTCCCGCTGCACGCTCCAACTTCTCCTTAAGCTTCATTACGCACTTTCTTCCAGCGACACGCTATTCAAAAACTTTCTCCGTTAGTTAATTCCACAGTCATTAAATCTATACTGATTAAACTTATTTTATTTAAGCTTAGACTGACGAATCAACGCTAAGTGACCAACCAAAACTATTAACTCCTTAAATCGCTTCGTATTTCTGACACCTATCCAAATCACACATCGCAGTTCATCTTTTAATGATTTTCAAAATTGTTCCAATTTAATAATCTTGGTCAATATCCGAAAAAACAGTTGTGTTAATGTGCGCGCATTAGCAACAACCCATAAATAATAAAAATGTTTAAAAGCAATGAGTTAACAATTAACATCGAAGCAATTAATGTCGCGCTAGCAAAAGTTGAAAATGCCAATAAAATTCAGCTAGATACATTGAAAGGTTATGTGAACAGCGAGCCTGAACAGGCTGTACTGGCTTTTCGATCGCTGAATGAAGCAGAGTCAATCGATGACAAGTTTAAAAAGATCATGGCAGAGCTACCGCATCTGAGCGGCGAAGCACACCATCTGCTTGAAACTTCTATCTTGCTACAGTGACTATAAATAAAGATAAGCCTCAGCGAATCCCTCACAGCAAAGCGCTTTAGGTATAAGTTAAGACTTATCTTTAATTTTCTAGCCCTCATTGAATTTCTAATTCAACAAAGCGCTATTGATTAACGTCTAAAGCGTTAACGACTTCACCATACCCGCTTCAGCGTGACCAGGGATATTGCACGCGAGCTCTACGTTATTATCACCATGGAAATGCCACAGCAATTGCTTCGCTTTACCCGGCTTAACTGTAACTGTGCTACCCGAGTCATGGGCGTGATTACCCGTGTTTTTCATCATTTCACGGTGCTCTAGCTGCTCTGAAGCAGAACCAATCGAGAATTCGTGATCAATCTTGCCCGTATTCATCACAACAAACTGCACCACGTCGTTTGGCTCAATATCAACCTTGTTCTTAAATGTGATTTTCATATCGTCACTTAGCAGAACATGAACCACTTTATCCGGCTTTGCGCCTGTCGCAGGCATACCCACTTCAGACATGCCTTCCATATTCATCATCGAATGGTCCATCTTTCCATCCTTCATCATGCTGTGATCCATTTTTGAATGATCCATCTCTCCATTTTTCATCATTGAGTGATCCATTTCAGCAAAAGCCGTTGCAGTGGTCAGTGTTAGAGCGATAGCAATTAGTGTCTTTTTCATGGTCGTTCCTTAGATTAATTCTGTTTTATGTTAGTTTCACATATTCATGTGGTGCGCCCTTACCTACTCCGGTCTCGCAAGTAAGGGCTTTATAGTCAGTGCGTTATTTACTTGTCTCGTTTTGGCTCTGAGTAATCTCTCGCTGTTTCCAGAGCTTAAAGATTGCAGGCAAAACCAGTAGGGTAAGCAACAGTGCCGACGCCATTCCGCCTATCATCGGCGCGGCAATTCGCTGCATCACTTCAGAGCCCGTTCCCTCGCCATACATAATTGGAATGAGGCCAATGATCACCGTAAGTACTGTCATCATCACAGGGCGAACACGCAGTCCTGCACCCTCACGAATCGCATCCGTTAAGTCTTCACTCTGAAGTGCTTGCTGGTTCTGCTCCGCATCCAATTTTTTGTAGTGCCATGCTTGGTTTAGGTAGACCAACATGATCACACCTATCTCAACAGCTACCCCGGCAAGGGCGATGAAGCCCACCCCCACTGCAATGGAGAAGTTGTAATTGAGGATATGCATTAGCCATAAACCACCAACCATCGCGAGTGGTAATGTCAGCATGATCATCATCACCTCACCGACACGGCGGAAACTGAGGTAGAGCAACAACATGATGATGGCGATGGTGATTGGCACAACGACACTCAAACGCTCCTTCGCACGCTCCATGTATTCGTATTGACCAGACCACGCCAATGAATAACCAGCAGGTAAGACGATTTGATCTGTAACGACTGTTTGCGCCTCTGCAACATAAGAACCAAGGTCGCGACCTTCGATGTCAACGAACACCCAACCATTAGGACGCGCGTTCTCCGTCTTAATCATTGGTGGTCCATCTTCATAGCGAATATCTGCAACATCAGACAAAGCAATTCGCGCTCCATTTGGTGTCACTAACGGCAGGTTCTGCAACTTAACGACAGAATCACGATAGCTTTGTGGGTAACGGACATTGATTGGGTAACGCTCTAGCCCCTCAACGGTTTCGCCCACGTTCATGCCACCAACCGCAGTCGAAATAACCTGTTGCACTTCTTTAATGCTCAAGCCATATCGCGCAGCAGAACGACGTTTGATGTCTATCGTCACATAACGACCACCCGCAACACGCTCAGCGTAGACAGAAGCCGTACCACTCACGCTATTGAGGATGGGTTCAAGTTGAGAGCCAATATCCTCAATCACGCTCAGATCTGGGCCTGCGATTTTGATACCAATTGGCGTTTTAATACCGGTCGCCAACATGTCGATACGCGTTTTGATTGGCATGACCCAAGCGTTGGTCAAACCGGGGAATTGAATCAGATCATCAAACTCTTTACGCAGAGACTCAGTGGTGACACCGTCACGCCACTGATCTCGTGGTTTAAGCTGAATCACGGTTTCAATCATGGTCAGTGGCGCAGGATCGGTTGCTGTCTCTGCTCGACCAATTTTGCCCCACGTGGTTTCGACTTCTGGAATGGTTTTAATAAGCTTATTGGTTTGTTGCAACAACTCACGAGCCTTACCTATTGAGATGCCCGGATACGTGGTTGGCATGTACATCAAATCCCCTTCGTCCAAAGGAGGGATGAACTCGCAGCCAAGCTTACTGGTTGGGTAATAAGCAGATGCCATTAAGCCAAGTGCGATAACAATCATCACCTTTGGATATTTTAGGCTGAGGTTCAGAAGCGGTTTGTACATCGCCACTAGGCTACGGTTTACTGGGTTTTTATGTTCAGGTAGCACGTTGCCGCGAATGAAATAACCCATTAACACAGGCACAAGCGTGATAGCCAAACCAGCGGCTGCCGCCATCGCATACGTCTTGGTAAAGGCAAGTGGCGAGAACATCTTGCCTTCTTGCCCTTCTAGCGCGAACACAGGCACAAAACTCAAGGTAATGATAATCAGAGAGAAGAATAGCGGAGCGCCAACTTCTTCTGCTGCCTTACCAATCACCTGCCAACGGTTTTTGTCAGTGAGCGGAGTCCGTTCAATGTGTTTATGAACGTTCTCGATCATCACGATGGCACCATCCACCATGGCGCCAATCGCAATCGCGATCCCGCCAAGAGACATGATATTGGCGTTAATACCCTGCCAATGCATCACAATGAATGCACCTAAGATACCAACAGGCAGACTTAGTGCGATAACCAACGACGAGCGGATATGGAACAAGAACAGCGCACACACCACGGCGACCACGATGAACTCTTCAGCCAGCTTCTTCCAAAGGTTTTCAACGGCTGAATCAATCAAAGTCGAACGGTCATAAGTCGCGACAATCTCAACACCATCAGGCAAGCCAGCTTGCAGTTCAGCGAGTTTGGATTTAACCGAGTCGATCACTTCACTGGCATTTTCACCAAAGCGCATCACGATAACGCCGCCAACCGCCTCGCCCTCACCGTTGAGTTCCGAGATACCACGACGCATTTGCGGGCCGAGGTTAATATCAGCAATGTCACCTAATAGCAGCGGAGTACCTTTGTCGGTCACTTTTAGCGGCAAAGATTGAATGTCTTCAATGCTTGTCAGGTAACCCGTCGTACGAACCATGTGCTCGGCTTCCGCAATCTCAACAACAGACGCACCGGTTTCTTGATTACCATCTTGGATTGCTTTGTTGACCTGTTGAAGCGTTAGGTCATAAGCACGTAATTTGGCCGGATCAATCTGCACTTGATACTGCTTCACCATACCGCCAACGGTCGCGACTTCAGATACACCATCTACGGTTTGTAGCTCGTACTTCAAGAACCAATCTTGCAGGCTACGGAGTTCCGCTAAGTCGTGCTGACCAGTTTTGTCTTGCAATACATAGCTGTAAACCCAACCCACACCGGTTGCATCTGGCCCTAATGTTGGCTTAGCACTTGATGGCAAATTAGGCGCCACTTGGCTTAAGTATTCCAACACGCGAGAACGCGCCCAATACATATCAGTATCATCATTGAAGATGATATAGACATACGAATCGCCAAAGAACGAGTAGCCACGAACCGTTTCAGCACCCGGTACAGCTAACATGGCGGTGGTTAATGGATAAGTCACCTGATCCTCGACCACTTGCGGCGCTTGCCCCGGATAACTGGTTTTGATAATTACCTGAACATCTGATAAATCTGGAATGGCATCGACCGGTGTATTTTTAACGCTGTATAAGCCGCCAAATACGATGGCTACAGTAGCAACCAGCACTAAGAAGCGGTTGCTAATAGACCAGCGAATGATTGCATTGATCATAATGTGCCCTCACCCTTGCTATTCGTCGGTTCGAGAGATTTGAGCACATAATCTGAACCCTGCTTCGCTACTAGAAACCGAATGGTTTGACCCTCGGCAAACTCCGATAAATCAAGGTCATCACTGGCTTGGAAATTCATTTCACCCGCTTTCCAATTCCACTCAGGGACAGGCTGATGTTTTACGGTGATCATGCCAAAATCTGCCATCAACATTGTAATGTCACCCGTTCCCCAAACTTCGCCGGCGATCTTGTGTTTGTTGACCTTGTAATCCACAACCTCGTACTGCCCTGACTCTGTCTTTCTCATCTCAAAATCAATCGCCTTACCACGTTGCACGTCACTCATGTCCAAGCCTTCCGCAAAGGTGAAATTCATCACCATGCCCGGCCAATCCCATTCAGGAACAGGCTGATGGTTAATCGTCACCATGCGACTGCCTTGCATAACGTCGGAAATTTCACCGTTCGCCCATACGGTTTCAGCTTCTTCTTCAACACCATTGATGCGTGACAGATCAGCTGATTGGCTCGATTCAGAATCCAACATGAAGTGTGCAGAAGTGACAATGTTTTCGCCTTGCTCTAGCCCTTGAAGCACCTCTATTTTTTCGCCAGCTTCACGACCAACCTCAATACGAGCAGAGCGATACTTGCCAGAACCTTCTGACATCACCACTCGAGTCATACCACCGGAGTGAATCACCGAAGATCTTGGGATAGTAAGAACCGCTTCATCACTAATGGGTTTCAGCGCAATATTTGCAAACATATTTGGCTTAAGCTCGCCATGGGGATTGGAGAACTTCAAACGAACGCGCAAGGTTCGAGTTTTCGGGTCCAGAATTGGGTAGACATAATCGACGTTGCCCTGCCACTCCTTACCGGGAATCGCATCCAGTGTCATTTCGGCATTGCTGCCTGATGAGATCCAGTGTGCTTGGCGCTCAAACACCTCAGCATCAACCCATACCTCGCCTAATGGGCCAGCACTGATCACCGCTTGTGCAGGTGAAAGATAACCACCTTCTCGAATATTCAGGCTAGCGATGACACCATCCGCAGGCGCTTTGATTTCGATGGTTTGCGAGGCTTTCCCTTTACGAGCGATGGATCGTATCTGCGCTTTATCTACACCTAGGGTGACCAAGCGTTCAGTCGAGCCCTTGATCAAACCTTTACGACCCGTTTTATAAGCACTGATCAACTCTTCTTGTGCTTTAACAAGCTCTGGAGAATAGAGTGTGAAAAGTACATCACCTTTGTTTACCTTCTCACCCACTGCGTTGATGTAGAGCTTCTCAACCCAACCAGCTGCTCTTACGTTGGTTTGCCACAATGTACTTTCATCGAACGCCACATAACCCACGGTTTCAATGCGCGGTGATAGCGCTTCTCGTGTGACTTGTGCGGTTTTCACGCCAAGGTTATTTTCCACGGAAGAATCAATAAACACGGTTCCGGGCTTATCTTTAGCTCCGCCGTTCACATCGTCTGCATACACAGGGATAAGATCCATCCCCATTGGCGACTGGCCCGGCTTATCACGCTGATAATTTGGGTCCATCGGAGCTACCCAATACAAAGGCTCATCGCTGGCCTGTTTACTTACATCTGCGCCTGTACTCGTTGCCATTGCTGACATGTTATGTGTTGGATTAATTAGAAAATGGTTCACACCAAAACCCAATGCACCACCGACCAATAAAGCGATTGTTGCTACTTTTACTGTACTCATTGTCTATTCCCTTATTGATTGGCTGTGTGTTTAGTTGCGCTTGAGCTGAGTTGTGGTTGGTTTACTTGGTATTCAAAGCCACTGACTAACGCCGCCAGTTTGCTGTTAACGATGTTGAGATCGGTGATCAAACGTTGTTGCTCTAACTTAAGCGCCAGCTCATCGATCGTTGCTAAAATGACATCGTTAAACTGAGCGGTATTGTTTTGATAGCCCCTCTCAACCGCGCTGATTTGGGCTGCGGTTTGAGGAAGCAAGGACGTTTGATAGCGATCTAATCGCTGGATCAGATTTGATCTGTCCACCAGCAATGCGTTCACTTGCGCGTTCATTTGGGAAAGTAAGGTGTCTTTTTGAGATTTGGCCGCACCAACTTGATACTGAGCAGCCGATAAGTTCTTATCTTGTCGGCTCCCTGTAAACAGCGGGATGTCGACTGTCAGATAAGCACTCACCAGATCAGAAGCAGGTTCACCCGCCATGTTATTGGCTTGACGGTGTGCATACATCACTTCCACCCCAAACTGCGGGGTATAAGCTTGCTCGGCTAACTCGACCTGAGTTTGATTGGAGGAAATACTGACATCGGAGATCTTAACCAAAGGATGGTCAGTCAGTAGCTGGTAGTGCTTGGTTGAATCGATATTGGTCGCTAATTTGCTTTCCAACAACGACCAATCGATTTGGTTAGTTGCATTCAGTGTGCCCTGAGAATCAAGAACCTGAGAGCCTAGCCAATCAGAACCCAACCATTCAGAAAGCTGAGAGATTAGACGACGCTGAACCTGCTGGTTTGCCTGAAGTTTCTCATCAAGCTTGCTCACTTGGAGCTGAGCATTAAGCAGATCTTGCGCTTCGCTTTTACCAATCGAGTAATTGGTTTGTACATAGTTTTCAAGCTCAACCAACAAACGACGATTTTGACGAATCACCGACTCAGCCTTTTGCTGATAACCTAACTTAAGCCAAAGCTGCGTCATGCTATTCGCAACCGTCAATTCTCTTGCTTGCACCTGCAAAGCTAAAGCATCTGCCTGTTGGCCTGCCTTTTTTTGTTGAAGGTTAAGCGTATCGCCACGCTCAAACTGCTGCATCAGCCCTACCGATATATTGGTCATCGGGTCTTCGTCGAATTGAAAGCTATCGACAGGCAAACCGCCAAATCCAACTTTCAATTTCGGGTCCATTAAGGTCGAGCTGGCAATGCCCGTTTCTCGCATCGCTTGAGACTGAGCAAAGTACTGTTTGCGATTTCCATCTTCGCTTAAAGCAATCTCAATCAGTGTATTGAGTTGCTGCGTCGAGCTTGCTTGGTCATGTGCTGAAATGTGTTGAGCATTTGAAGCTGACGCCGTGGTAGCCGCGAGCGTAGCACTTGAAAACAAGGCCATAGGCAAGGCAGCAGCAACCACTAAGCTCGTGTTCATGACAAACACAGAGGTTGTTGGTTTCATATTCACAATGAATGTCCATATCTAGCACTAATTAGCGCATAAAAAAGAATGGCTTATCAGATTTATCTAACTGATATAGCTGTATTTTTAGATATAGATTTATGCGGAAGGTGGGCGTAGCAAAGATTGAGCGCGTGCGACTTTCTGGCCAATCGTGACCGATTGAAAACGAGCTAATGAAAAGGAAAGTTGATCAACGGCTTGAACAGCCTGGATTGGATAGGGACTTGCAGAACACATTGAGGCACAGCAATCGGCACTCGAACAATGGTTACCCATCATCGGACTGCCGTCTTCGCTCATTGAAGACATATCGAATTGAGCCATCAAAGCATGGGCACTCATGTTAGAGTCTTCAGCGTGTACTTCTTCACTCATCACATAACACCCTGCCATTGAATCATTAACCGAAGTATCGCTGTGGTAACAAGCCGACTTGCTCGACCCCATTTCCATCATCATTACTTCAGTCATCAAGGCTGAGGAGCTTGAGGCATAGCTAGACATCAACATCGCAATGATGCTGAAAACAATAATCCAAGTTTTTCGGAATGTGTTTGTCATAGTTTACCTTTGAATTTACAACGCAACTATAAACGTTCCCCTTAGGGTAAGGTCAATGCCATTGTGCCGATATTTACCTGACCGTTGAAAAAGTATTCATCCTCTCTTTCATCAAAATGAGATAATTCTTCGACTTTGCAGTTTTTTCTTTAAAAATTATCCAATTAGCTAGCGAAACCTCTATCTGTGTATTTTACTTAAGATAGTGCAACCACGATTCACGGATGATAAAAATGGCTAACAAAAAAAACGTCGAAGCAAACAAGAAAAATACAGAAATCAAAAATAAGAAAAGTAACGAGCTAGAACAAAAGAAACCAACACAAAAAAAGAAGCGCAGACTGCATTCACATCTAAAAGTGAATATCCCACTTTTTCAGTCACTCATGATGATTTTGCCATCATTGGCTAAACACGCTGCTGCAGAAAGTATAGACAATGCCAGCGACGCTGCAGATCAAGTAACCGCAAATAACGTGACCGAAAAAGATGTCACCGATGACCATAGCAAGGCGGACTCATCAGCGGTTGCTCTCC
Organism: Vibrio sp. F13; assembly: GCF_020806305.2. Classification (NCBI taxonomy): domain Bacteria; kingdom Pseudomonadati; phylum Pseudomonadota; class Gammaproteobacteria; order Vibrionales; family Vibrionaceae; genus Vibrio; species Vibrio sp. F13. The sequence goes on from NZ_CP170176.1 coordinate 1,606,433, forward strand.
AAGACGCTCAGGCGAGTGACAACGACGTAAACTCAACCTTAAGTGCAAGTCATGCCGCCCATGGTTCGAGCTCTAACTTGGTTCCTTCTCATCATTTGTCGACGCTTTCTCACCCGCAAGTCCATTACATTCCTTCGGTATCGATGCCGACTATCTCCTCAGGAAGTAACGGTCAGCCGACTCATTCAAATGCGCCGACGACACCCGCTTTACCCGTCACCTTTATGCCAGAAGTCATAAAAGGTACCTACGGAGAGCTTCATGTTGATGCAAATGGTCAATACACATTCGTATTGAATCCAAATTCTCCTCAATACATCCTGTTAAACCAGCACCAACCAGGTACTGATCATTTTGCGTTACATCTATCTAACGGCTCGAGCATCATTGTTCAGATACCGGTAACAGGTAAGCAAGACACGCCAAATATTTCTGGAGACTTAACAGGAGTGGTAACAGAAGATCACAATATTGATTCACAAGGCTTGTTACATGCGAACGGCAAAATCGATGTCATAGACCCTGACCAAAATGAAAGTTCGGTTACGCCGGAAGTTATCTCAGGTAAATATGGTTCATTAACTATCGATGCTGATGGACATTGGCAGTATCAAGTTGATAACTCGCTCTCTAATGTTCAAGCTTTAACCGCAGCCACTTCACTGCATGAAAGTTTCACAATTCACACCAAAGATGGCACACCGCAAACGATCGATATGACGATTGGCGGAAACGACGACAATGCCGTAATTACGGGTGTGGATGCTGGCACGTTAACTGAAGATTTAACGACACAAGTTCAAGGGCAGCTTTCGGTAACGGACTCTGATCTTGGAGAGGACCACTTTCAAGCCTCACAAGTGACTAGTAATTTCGGTACGCTAAGCATCACCAAAGACGGTGCATGGACATACAGTTTAGACAACAATAACCCAGTAGTTCAAAGACTTGGCCAAGGTTCAACTGCAACAGACATCGTCACTGTTCACTCTGCCGATGGCACACCACATCAAGTCACTATTACCGTTAATGGCACTAATGATACTGCTGTTATTTCAGGTACAAATTCAGGGGCGGTAACTGAAGAGTCGCAACTGAAAACGTCTGGGACTCTGACTATTACAGATACCGATAAAGGCGAAGATCACTTCTCGAATACCGATATCGCAGGTCAATTAGGCACCCTACATCTTAAAGATAACGGTAATTGGACCTATGATTTAGACAATACAAACCCAACGGTGCAAGCGTTAGCGCAAGGTTCAAAAACCACTGACATCATCACCGTTCATTCTGCCGATGGCACGCCACATCAAATCACTGTTACTGTAAATGGGACTAATGACAAAGCTGTGATTGCAGGCACTAACTCTGGTGCGGTAACGGAAGAGTCGCAATTACAAACGTCTGGGACTCTGACTATTACTGATACCGATACAGGCGAAGCGCACTTCTCAAATACCGATATCGCAGGTCAATTAGGCACCCTACATCTTAAAGATAACGGTGATTGGACCTATGATTTAGACAATACAAACCCAACCGTGCAAGCGTTAGCGCAAGGTTCAAAAACCACTGACATCATCACCGTTCATTCTGCCGATGGCACGCCACATCAAATCACTGTTACTGTAAATGGGACTAATGACAAAGCTGTGATTGCAGGCACTAACTCTGGTGCGGTAACGGAAGAGTCGCAATTACAAACGTCTGGGACTCTGACTATTACTGATACCGATACAGGCGAAGCGCACTTCTCAAATACCGATATCGCAGGTCAATTAGGTACCCTACATCTTAAAGATAACGGTGATTGGACCTATGATTTAGACAATACAAACCCAACCGTGCAAGCGTTAGCGCAAGGTTCAAAAACCACTGACATCATCACCGTTCATTCTGCCGATGGCACGCCACATCAAATCACTGTTACTGTAAATGGGACTAATGACAAAGCTGTGATTGCAGGCACTAACTCTGGTGCGGTAACGGAAGAGTCGCAATTACAAACGTCTGGGACTCTGACTATTACTGATACCGATACAGGCGAAGCGCACTTCTCAAATACCGATATCGCAGGTCAATTAGGTACCCTACATCTTAAAGATAACGGTGATTGGACCTATGATTTAGACAATACAAACCCAACCGTGCAAGCGTTAGCGCAAGGTTCAAAAACCACTGACATCATCACCGTTCATTCTGGCGATGGCACGCCACATCAAGTTACTATTACCGTCAATGGGACAAATAATGCGGCTATTATTGGCGGCGTTGATACTGCCTCTATATCTGAAAATACTGCTGGCGTTAACATGTCACCCGACTATGCTCACTCAGGCATCGCCACACTTGGCAATACAACACTCTATGCTGATGGCAAGCTGACCATCACAGACCCCGATGTAGGCGAGTCAGGATTTGAACGCCAAGGCAGCAATGGTTACGACTATCACGGCACCTATGGCGATCTAATCTTACTCACCGATGGCACCTGGCATTACCATGCCGATGCTGGGCATCTATCAGGTATAGGTGCTAGACCCACAACGCGTGGCACTGCAATTGACCAACTTGGTGAAGGGCAAAGCTTAACCGATACGATTACAGTCCATTCAAAAGATGGTACAACACACGATATTGTCATCACCATTCACGGCAGTAACGACAGACCTTACTGTTCATCTGAAGTGGTGCTTGCAAATGGCAGTGAAGATACACGCCAAACCTTAACCACCGCGCAACTATTAGCGAATACCGTCGATGTGGATGCCAATGACGCCGGTAAGCTAACCATTGAAAACCTCCATGTCGACCATGGCTCTATTCTAAACAATGCCGATGGTACGTTTACGTTTACCCCAGAGAAAGACTATAACGGCGATGTACACTTCAGCTATGACGTTAAGGATGCACACGGTGGTGTGACCCACACCGGCGCAACCACCAACTTAGCTGCGGTTAACGACAACCCTGATGTGACGCCTTTAACAGACAGTGTCAGTGAGGGGGCCGATAATCATCACACCCTCAATCTGCTAGTAGGTGCCACAGATAAAGACGGCGACGCTTTAACTATCAGTCACCTTGAATATGCCATCGATGGTCAACTTCAGGCAGGGAAAATCCCCGCAGGTATCACCTTAGATACTGATGGTCATACATTAATTGTTGATGCCACTGATCCCGCATTTAACCATTTGGCCAATGGTCAGTCGCAACAAATCGCTATCACCTATCAAGTAGAAGATGGCCATGGTGGAAGTACGCAACAAACCGCCACGCTTACCATTGCCGGGACAGATGATAAAGCCACACTGGTTTCTAATGTCATTCAGCTCACTGAAACACAAGCGCTGGATAGTGAATTTAAATCCTATAGAGGCCAGCTTCAGCTGATTGACCCTGATAGTGGTGATAACACTCAGTTTGTATTTAGCGGGAAGTATTTAGGTCAAGGTTTTGCACCTGGTCACCTTGATGTTTGGCCTAATGGCACTTATCAATTCAAATTAGATGCTGGTACCAATCATCATCCGGACGATCTAATCAGTAGCCTACATGCTGGCGAGTCGATGGAGCTCCCCTACGAAGTCGAAACCACTGATGGTCAGAAGCTCACCATTATGGTGAAAGTGACCGGTGAAGATAACCAAGCAAAAATTGCAGTGACGCCCTACTCCAGCCTAAATAATCATGTTTACGAAGATCATACTTCCTTTGGCAATACCACCAGTCAACTCAGCAGTGGTGGCACGTTACAGGTCATTGACCCGGATCACGACCAAGCCGGTTTTATCGCACAAACCATCACTACCGCCGAAGGTGGTCGGTTCAATATCAACGCACAGGGCCAATGGTCATACGATATTGACAATGATAAAGTCCAACATTTAGGCGCAGGGGAAAGCTTCCAGCAAACCTTTACCGTTGAATCTATCGATGGCAGTGCTAAAAAAGATATCACAGTGACCGTTCATGGCACCAATGATGCGCCAGTTGCATCGGCTGAAGTGCGTTTAGCGAATGGCTTGGAAGATACCCAAATAGTCCTCACCCCAGCACAGCTACTGGCCAATTCTAGCGATGTTGACGACAACGATATTGGCAAATTATCCATTGAAAACCTACAGGCTGACCATGGTGCTATTGCGTTAAATGCCGATGGCACATTTACCTTTACCCCAGAAAAAGACTATAACGGCGATGTACACTTCAGCTATGACGTTAAAGATGCTCACGGTGGTGTGACCCACACTGGCGCATCAACGACGCTCTCGGCAGCTGGCGATAAAGCCCAAATCGCTGGCGTTGATACTGGTTCAATAACCGAAAACAGCGCGGGTGTCGACATGTCACCCGACTATGCTCACTCAGGCATCGCCACACTTGGCAATACAACACTCTATGCTGATGGCAAGCTGACCATCACAGACCCCGATGTAGGCGAGTCAGGATTTGAACGCCAAGGCAGCAATGGTTACGACTATCACGGCACCTATGGCGATCTAATCTTACTCACCGATGGCACCTGGCATTACCATGCCGATGCTGGGCATCTATCAGGTATAGGTGCTAGACCCACAACGCGTGGCACTGCAATTGACCAACTTGGTGAAGGGCAAAGCTTAACCGATACGATTACAGTCCATTCAAAAGATGGTACAACACACGATATTGTCATCACCATTCACGGCAGTAACGACAGACCTTACTGTTCATCTGAAGTGGTGCTTGCAAATGGCAGTGAAGATACACGCCAAACCTTAACCACCGCGCAACTATTAGCGAATACCGTCGATGTGGATTCCAATGACGCCGGTAAGCTAACCATTGAAAACCTCCATGTCGACCATGGCTCTATTCTAAACAATGCCGATGGTACGTTTACGTTTACCCCAGAGAAAGACTATAACGGCGATGTACACTTCAGCTATGACGTTAAGGATGCACACGGTGGTGTGACCCACACTAGCGCATCAACGACGCTCTCGGCTGTTGGCGATAAAGCCCAAATCGCTGGCGTTGATACTGGTTCAATAACCGAAAACAGCGCGGGTGTCGACATGTCACCCGACTATGCTCACTCAGGCATCGCCACACTTGGCAATACAACACTCTATGCTGATGGCAAGCTGACCATCACAGACCCCGATGTAGGCGAGTCAGGATTTGAACGCCAAGGCAGCAATGGTTACGACTATCACGGCACCTATGGCGATCTAATCTTACTCACCGATGGCACCTGGCATTACCATGCCGATGCCGGGCATCTATCAGGTATAGGTGCTAGACCCACAACGCGTGGCACTGCAATTGACCAACTTGGTGAAGGGCAAAGCTTAACCGATACGATTACAGTCCATTCAAAAGATGGTACAACACACGATATTGTCATCACCATTCACGGCAGTAACGACAGACCTTACTGTTCATCTGAAGTGGTGCTTGCAAATGGCAGTGAAGATACACGCCAAACCTTAACCACCGCGCAACTGTTAGCGAATACCGTCGATGTGGATTCCAATGACGCCGGTAAACTAACCATTGAAAACCTGCATGCTGACCATGGATCCATTCTAAACAATGCCGATGGCACGTTTACCTTTACCCCAGAAAAAGACTATAACGGCGATGTACACTTTAGCTATGACGTTAAGGATGCCCACGGTGGTATTACACATACAGGTGCAACCACCAACTTAGCTGCGGTTAACGACACCCCTGATGTGACGCCTTTAACCGACAGTGTCAGTGAGGGGGCCGATAATCATCACACCCTCAATCTGCTAGTAGGTGCCACAGACAAAGACGGCGACGCTTTAACCATCAGTCACCTTGAATATGCCATCGATGGTCAACCTCAGTCGGGCCAACGTCCAACGGGCATTACCTTAGATACTGATGGTCATACATTAATTGTTGATGCCACCAATCCCGCATTTAACCATTTGGCCAATGGTCAGTCGCAACAAATCGCTATCACTTATCAAGTAGAAGATGGCCATGGTGGAAGTACGCAACAAACCGCCACGCTTACGATTGCCGGGACAGATGATAAAGCCACACTGGTTTCTAATGTCATTCAGCTCACTGAAACACAAGCGCTGGATAGCGAATTTAAATCCTATAGAGGCCAGCTTCAGCTGATTGACCCTGATAGTGGCGATAACACTCAGTTTGTATTTAGCGGGAAGTATTTAGGTCAAGGTTTTGCACCTGGTCACCTTGATGTTTGGCCTAATGGCACTTATCAATTCAAATTAGATGCTGGTACCAATCATCATCCGGACGATCTAATCAGTAGCCTACATGCTGGCGAGTCGATGGAGCTCCCCTACGAAGTCGAAACCACTGATGGTCAGAAGCTCACCATTATGGTGAAAGTGACCGGTGAAGATAACCAAGCAAAAATTGCAGTGACGCCCTACTCCAGCCTAAATAATCATGTTTACGAAGATCATACTTCCTTTGGCAATACCACCAATCAGCTCAGCAGTGGTGGCACGTTACAGGTCATTGACCCGGATCACGACCAAGCCGGTTTTATCGCACAAACCATCACCACCACCGAAGGTGGTCAGTTCAATATCAACGCACAAGGCCATTGGTCATACAACATTGACAATGATAAAGTCCAACATTTAGGCGCAGGGGAAAGCTTCCAGCAAACCTTTACCGTTGAATCTATCGATGGCAGTGCTAAAAAAGATATTACAGTGACCGTTCATGGCACCAATGATGCTCCCGTCGCATCGGCTGAAGTGCGTTTAGCGAATGGCTTGGAAGATACCCAAATAGTCCTCACCCCAGCACAGCTACTGGCCAATTCTAGCGATGTTGACGACAACGATATTGGCAAATTATCCATTGAAAACCTACAGGCTGACCATGGTGCTATTGCGTTAAATGCCGATGGCACATTTACCTTTACCCCAGAAAAAGACTATAACGGCGATGTACACTTCAGCTATGACGTTAAAGATGCTCACGGTGGTGTGACCCACACTGGCGCATCAACGACGCTCTCGGCAGCTGGCGATGCTGCGATCTTCACCGGAGATAAAAGCGGTCAAATTACAGAAGATCGCCATGTACAAGGTGATGCTCAACATACGATATTTGTCACTGGCGTGTTGAATGTTATCGATCCTGATGCCAGTGAAGATCATTTTTACGCCACTCGTAATGCCCATGCGGTCAGTGATCCCTATGGCGGTCATCTGACCATTGGAAAAGCCGGTGATTGGGCTTATTCGGTTCCCAATGCCAATATTCAGCACTTAGCGGCAGGGCAAGTCGAGCAGGTTCAATATGAAGTAACGACCGCTGGTGGTGATAAACAAATTATTACCATCAATGTGCATGGCACTAATGATAAACCAACAGTTTCTGAAGCTATCGCAGGTGCACATAACATTGATGAAGATGCTGCAAATGCGACCTCTGGGCAAATTATTATCAGCGATGTTGATCATAGCGATCAACATTCTGTCAGTATTGATAGCCAACATCAGCCACAGTATGGTTCTGTTACCTATAATAGCAATACACAAACTTGGGTCTACACACTTAATAACAGCAATAGCCATGTTAATGCTTTAAATAATGGTGAACAATTGACCGATAAGTTTTCTCTATTAGTCGATGATGGACACGGGGGCATTACAACTCAAGAAGTTGAAATGCGCATTGATGGACACAGCGATGTTCCACCAATGCCAACCCTAGTTGCCCCTGCAAAAATTACCGGCAGTGCAGGCAATCAGGACCTGCATGCCTCAATCGGAATTCCTCCAATTATTCACCAAGGAACGCCTACGCCAATGACAGGCTGGGGAATATCAGATCACCACGGACACTCTCTCACTACATTACACGGTCAATTTGGTACTTTGCATGTCAATCCTGCAACCGGAGAGTTGAGTTACGATTACCAACAAACTTCATCAGGCGTCGTTAAGACACATACAGGAGGCTCTTACGGTAGTGGTACAGACGAAACCGACTCGTTTGTTTTAACCCTAGGAGGCGATCAAAACTCACAAGTCGCGGTGCACCTACATTTGCACTCGCAATCCGTCCATGGAAACAGCGGACATCACATTGACCAAACCACACTAACTGGCATGGATTTATCGCCAATCGCTCCATCACCTCCTCCAGCACCCGGCATGAGCCAAGCGGATGAACCGGATGCCTCTTTCAGCACCCCTGATGAAGTTACTCTTAATTTTGATGAGGTGACGGCAAACCTAGAACATACAGCGATAGGCGAACACGAACAGCGTTCTGGTGCCCATGCTTACCTAGACGCTCTGGGTATTAATGCTGACTCGCCGTCTATAGATTCACCGTCACACAATGTACCAGTAGCGCATGATATCGATATCATTTTCAGTGATGCCGAGAGTGCTTATGGGGCTGAGCAAACTGACGATGGTATGAGTGATGGGCTGTCTCACCATACCGATAACCCATCTATTGATGATTCTTTACACCATCATAATGACGTTGACGGACTGCCTGACATAGACCCAAATAACTAGAACATCACCCCTTCGGTTAGATAAAAAAAGGAGCACGGCATGTGCTCCTTTTTTATGCAAGCCAGAGTGGAGGACTTTACCTCTCTCCAAACGCCACGCTAACATTGGTATAAATCGGTTTCCATAAGTATTGGAACACCGACTTCTCGCCAGTTGTGATGTCTACTTCACCCGTCATACCCGGCAGTATGGAAAAGCTTTCAGGGTTATCACGGAAGTAAGGCGTATCAACCGACACTACAACTTCATAATAGATCTCGCCACGTTCGCTTTGACTTGTGGTCGGTGAAATACTCTCCACCGCCCCTTTTAGCGCCCCAAAGCGACTGTAATCAAACGCATCAATCTTGATACGAGTCGGCTGCCCTACACTCACAAAACCAATATCTCTTGGTGACAAACGAGCTTTAAAGTCGGCTTTCCCACCAACAGGAACGATTTCAACCACAGTGCCACCTGGCTGAATAACACCACCGTTTTGCGTGCTTGGCAGGCTTTGCACCAAGCCTTGTAGCGGTGACACCAACATGGTGTTGGTCAGTTTCGCTTGGCTTGAACGAACTCTAGCATTCAATGCTGATAAGTCAGATACGGCTTTAGAACGATCATCGCTCACTTTAGCTTTCGCTTCCGCCAGAAGCTGTATGATTTTTTGGTCATTACTGTCAGCTTGTCTAATCAATACCGACTTCTTACCACGAGCTTCTTCGATTTTCTGTTCGATATTGGCCAATTTTTGTCGCATTTCAAGCACACGTAAACGTGAAATGTTACCCGCTTTATAACCCTTCTCCAGTATGTTCAACTCTTGCTTAGTCGCATTTAACTCTTTCTCATAACTCGGCAAGGCCTTTTCTACGCTACGAAGCTGCTCTGCAATTTGCTCGCTCTCTTTCTCAAGCACCACACGCTTTTGGAAGTAGAGGGCTTTTTGCGCGTTCAGCTGCGCTTTTTGTTGGCTGACGATCTCTGGGTAATCGACCTCAAACTCAGCAAGGTTAGGCTCACGCTGCTCAAGCAGCGCATTCATACGTTCCACACTGGCTAGAAGCGTCACTTGTTGGGACTTTAGCTCTTCAAGGGCGGTACGCTGGAAAGTGGCATCAAACTCAACAAGCGGCTGGCCTTTCTCAACCAACTGCCCTTCTTTAACGAGAATTTGCTTTAACTTCCCGCCAATCGCGCTTTGTAATACTTGCTTCTCGCCTTCTGGAATCACAGCACCTTTGGCTTTGGCGATTTCATCAACTTGAGTGACTACAGACCAAGTGGCAAAAGCAATAACACATAAGGCAACCGACCATGTGGCCAGCGCCAATGTACGAGCCGTATTTTGTGATTCAACAAGTTCACCGTAGCGCTTGCCCTTCTCGATAGATTGTTTAGTCATTAGCGACTCCTTGCTTAGACTCTGATTGTTCTTGTTGGGCTGCATTTTGTTGAGCAGACGCATCTTGAGTTGACGGCTGTAGCTCTTGAGATAACGGTTGCTCAGATAACTGCGGTTCTTGAGAAGCTTGAGGCTCTGAAGGCTGTTCCTGCTTCGAAGACTGCTCCGGCTCTAATGGACCGGCATAAACCACTGCACCTTCATTTAATACCACCACTTTATCGGCAAGCTTGATTAAATCCGGATCGTGGGACGTGTAAATCACCGTTGCTTTTCCTTTTTTCGACTGCACAAACTCACCAAATATACGTTTAGCATTTGGGTGAGCATCAGGCACAGGATTATCCATTAAGAACATTGGGTAGTCATAAACCAGCGCTTTCGCGTCAATGAGGATCTGCGCGACGCTGCCAGACAACATGTCAAAAAGGCTGTCCGGCTGAATACTGCTGATGGAAGTATCGAGCCCACCTGATAATGTCTCGAACCAACGCTTTCCTCCCACCATTTCAATTGCAGAGATCATTTTCTGATCTTCGACTTTGTGACCGTCGTTTAGCCACTCTCGAATACTCAGCGTAAGCAAATCAGGATATGCGGCTCGAATGAAACACCAGTGGCGATAAAGCTGCGGATCGTATTGAACGAGGTTAACGCCTTCAAGCTCGACCATGCCGTTTTGGATAGGTTGCAAGCCAGACAGCACTTCAATTAATGTTGATTTACCGCTCCCAGAAGGGCCGGTAATCGCGACAATTTCACCGGCTTCAATATCAAAGCTCACACCATTCAAAGCGGGGCGACTCTGTTTGGGATAACGCAGTGTCACTTGGTCTAATTTCAAGTTAGGCGCAACTGTCGGCAACGGGTGATGCTGGTAACTGAATTCACGCTCGGACGGCTGAGACAAGATACGGTTCACTTGCAACTTGGATTGATTAAAGCTATTAAAACGCATAGCGCTGTTTGCCAACACCTGAGCAGGACCCGTCACCTTAGATATCAACATCATTGAAGCAATCAAACCACCAGGGGTCATCACTTGTTCAAAAATAAGTCCTATGCCTAACCCCATCACCGCGAGTGTCGAGCCCACACCAATGAAATAGTAAATCGAGGTGTACCGACTCTGGAGAACCGATTGATTAAAGGTCACTGTTGAAGCAAGAAGATTGGCCTTTTTGAAGCGTTGAATCCAGTGCTCTGAGAATCCAGCACTGCGAATAAAGGCAAGCTTGGATGACAGCTCATTAGTCATGTTTTGACGATTCGTACCTGCCACTGTCGATTGCATTGAGCGCTTACTGCTAGAGCGTATCGAGCGTTTTGCTAGCAAGTAATAAAGGATTAAAGAGACGACTGGAACCAGTACCAACCATCCGCCTAAAACACCTATCGCAAGTACAAAAATAAGAATGAATGGCAGATCAAACAGCGCATTTCCTAATGGCCCCGATAGCACACCTGAAATGCGCTCTGACAGCATCACTTGGTTTTGCTGACTAGAAGAAGCTGTTTGCTGATTTTGAGCATAGCTATTACGAAGCAGACGCTGCACGAGGGATTGAGAAATCTCACGACTTACTCGGTTGGAAACTGAAGCAAACACTCGGCTACGTAATGTTCTCAACCAACCCATCATCACAAACAACAACGCCGCGCCAATGGCGATACCTTGCAACTCATGCCCTGCGTCACCGCCAATCACATGGTCATAAATCGACATCGTGATGAAGGGAACAGCAAGCGCAAATAAGTTAGTGATAAAGCTGACCAACAACAATTTAGGAATGATGGGACGAAACGCATGTAACCTTTCGCCAACCCAATCAGAAGAGGCCTTCTCTAATGGTGGCCCTTCGATAACAATACAAAACTGAGGGACATCGGTGATGTCGTCATTGGCATTAAAGGCAACAAATTGCTTGGATTCTAAATGACCAGAGATCAGCTCATGTTCACCAAGTACCAGTAAGACCAATTTATGTTCACCAACTTCATCTAGGTTGGCAACCAAGCGATAAGGCAGTGCAAGCCTGTCGAACAAGGCAAACATATCGTCGATTGATTCAATGCCATTTTCATCGACCCATTGATGTGCGAACAACTGGATATTAGCATTAACTTCCAACTGCTTAAGAACGGAAAGGCTCTCGGTTTCTAAATGATTCATCACCTCTTGTCGACCGCTGGTATCTGCACGGTTGTTCGTACCTGAAGGGTTACCAATATCTAAACGATTCATACGACGGCCTCCTGATTGCTCTCGCTGTCGACCGTAATAGCTCGACTTTCCACTGTAATGATTCGATTAGCAAATTCGCGAAGCTTCGAATGGTAGCTCACCATCAGTATCGTGCGTCCTGCCGTTACTTCTTCTTCCAACACCTTAGCTAGATTCCCAAGGGCGTCTAAATCAAGTGAAGAATCCGGCCTTTCCAACATGATTATGGGTTTATCACTTGCCAATTGAGCCGCGATATTGAGCATTTTCACGTTACCCATACTCAACAAAGAAGCACTCGTATGGCCAATTTGTGTCTCGAGCCCATCGGGTAATCGAGTAATCTCTTTGGTTAAACCCAAACGCTTTGCATAGTCACTGGCGCTTTGCGTTTTCTCAGGGTCAAAGCCACACAAGTTGTCGAGAATAGTACCCGACACCAACTGCCCTTTAACGCCACAGTAGGCCACAATATTGGTTACGGATGCGATTGAAACTGCAGCTCCGTTAATGAAGCACTCACCCCCTTTTAGATCATCAATACCTGCAATCGACGACAATAAATGACTGTTGGTGTGGCGATCTTCACTCTCTAACAATACCAACTCACCTTTATTCAGTGTCACATCTGCATGAGAGAGTTCACCATACCTTTCAACGGTCGCTTGCTTGATTTCCAACGTATCAAAGTCAGATAAAGGGATCTCAGGTTGCTCAGAATCTGAAGATTCCGATAGTGATAAGTCACTCAATTTTTCTATTGCCTGATTGGCACTGTGTATTGAATTAAGCTTGATTCTAACCCCAACCAGAGCACTCAAAGGCGCAACCGCTCTGCCAGATAAGATAGAACATGCTGCCAAGCCACCAGTAGTTAACTGACCATCCAACACCCATAAGCTGCCAGTGATCACGAGTAAAACTGACGTGGCTAATGCAGCAAGCTGAATACATTCTTGGGCGAAGGCGTTCTGTTCTTCTTCTCTCGCTTTAGACTGAGAGCGAACATTATTGAGGGATTTAAACTGATTGAAGATTCGAGACTCAACAGCCTGGCGTTTGATTCCCTGAATGGTTTGGCTCAGTAAAATCAAGAACGCTTTTCGCTCCTGCTCATCTTGGGAAGCTTCTTCACTTAAGCTTTTAACGCGAATAGAAGATAACCAAACAATTCCGAGAGTAATCAGCCAAACTGCCAAAGGTATCGCCACCAGCTCACCGCCGATGTAAGCCACCAAGCCCAAGAAGATCAAGGCAAAAGGCAAATCAATAAAGCCTGCAATCACACCACCGGAATACCAATCTTTGACTTTGGATACAGAACCAAGCCCCTCTTCCACGCCGCCAACACCAATTTGGCGGAGATGGCCTGATGAAGCCGTTGTTACTCTTTCAACCAAGGTTTGATAGGTCGCTTTCTCGGTATTGCTGGCCGCGGCTGACAAAAGCCAAGTACGCACAAACCGGATCAATGCTTCCATGGCAACAGCCAACGCTGCACCCGCCAACAACAAAGTGGCAGTACCGTAACTTTGGTTAGGTAAAATACGATCGTAAATTTGTAAAACCGTTAACGGAACGGCGAGAGAGAGAAGATTTATGAGTAAAGAAGGCAGTAGGACTTTCCCCACCACCCCTTTGTTTTTCATTGAACTTGCGGGCATACACAATCCTTATCCATGCTTATGAAATAAGATTGGTACACCATATTGAGTATTGCAAGGTAACGGACTGATTTAACGTGTTTTTCAATATAAATATGACACAGATCTTTCTATACAAATCTGTGGTTATACCTGTACCTTAAAAACGCTCGTTACAAGCGCTCCTTACAAACAATTGTCGTAATCCGTTATCGCCTGCTTTAACTTTGAAAAGTCTGAGTTACATAAATACGGTTTCAGCGCTTCAAATTTATCTGAGGGCCACTCGTATATTTTGAATGACATGAGTTCGTCAATAACGGACTCACCAAAGCGGTGTTTAACGACTTTAGCTGGGGAGCCACCAACAATACTGTAGGGAGCGACGTCTTTAGTCACCACACTATTCGCTGCAACCACAGCGCCTTCGCCAATCGTCACACCGGGCATCACCATCGCTCTCATGCCTAACCACACCCCATCTTCAATGTGAGTGTCACCTTTGCCAATGTAGGCATCGTCGATGACATCCATAAATGGATACAGCGAAAACCAATCAACTCTGTGTGTATGGTTGCCGCCCATCAAAATCACGACCTCTGCGCCAATACAGACATAATCACCGATATAGAGTTCGTCGATTTCCCATCGAGGCTCCCACTGGCGGCTGACTTCGTCGCCGTGTAAATAGCGCACTACCGATTGTTCAAAACCATTATCCCAGCAATCGCTGTAATAACTGTGTTGACCTTTTACATGAATATTGGGGTTGGTTACGACTTCATGCAGCAACTCGAATTTGGACCAATGCTTCTTTTGCATTTTTACCTCTGAATGATCTATTTAGTTTTATTCGTTAACTATCAAAATGTTCGACGATGCAAATCCAAGGTGCACAAACTAACGCCCTATAAACACAGGGTTCACTGGGATTAATAGTGAGTATCACGCTTAAATCATAGCAAAGTCGCTAAAACTAAAGAGGCGTCAGTGGATTCGAGGTTGCTTAAGAAGAGGAAGTAGTTTCAAAGTTTGCTCAGTTTTTATCGATAACTTGGTTGGATAATTTACAGGCGTAGTGTATCTGTTTAGTCGCACCAATTTGACAGGAAGATGTGATTAATAAGGTTTCAAATATCGTTTCGTGGAATACGGAATGAACAAGAGCCTGCGCGATTACACAGGCTCAAACTTAGACTCGCTATAAATTTCGGCTCACGCTTGGAGCTGGGTTCAGCGACTACATTCGAGCAAGCTGTGCTTTTCTGTCTTTATTCACCACACAAAAGTTACCGCGCTTAGTCCTGCATTTTGAACATCTTTCGCATTCAACAGGGCTTCTATCCCCTTCCTTCCAACGCTTAACTAAATGGGGTTCAGAAAGCAGCGGTCTTGAAAGCGCGAAGTACTCAATGCCCGTGTTGTTTGCGATGGCTTCAATGGCATCGAAATCCGTCAATCCACCAACCGTGATCACTGGGATATTAACGTCTTGGCAGATCGCGTGACCATACTCATGGAAGTAGCCTTCAGCTTGAATGGTAAAACCATCGTGCGACTCGCCAATCATAGTGTCTGCTTTACCATGAATATTACCTGACACGACAATGCCATCCACGCCCACTTGTTCAAGCTTTTTACAGACAATACGTGTTTCATCGAAGGTGACACCACCTTCAAAAAACTCCGAAGCTGTGAGCTTAACTAAGATAGGGAAATCATCACCCACCAGCTTGCGCGTCGCAGTATAGATCTCTAACAAAAATCTCATGCGGTTTTCTAAGCTGCCGCCGTATTCATCTTCACGTTGGTTGTAATAAGGGCTTAGAAATTGGTTAATCAGGTAAGTGTGAGCGGCATGGATTTCAACGCCATCAAAACCTGACTTCTGTGCTCTTAATGACGCTTGAGCAAAGGCATCAACAATGTAGTCGATCTCGTCTTTGGTCATCGCTTTGCCTAAAGTTTGAGTTCCTTTTTCTGGAACCTCACTTGGTGCGTAGATTACTCGCTCGCCAAGATCATGAGTGGTTTTGGTGCCACCATAAGCCAGTTGCATCACGATTTTAGAGTCGTTGTCATGAACAAGTTGAGTCAGCTTTTTGTACCCTTCAATGAATGAGTCGTTATACATCCCCATCATGCCCGCATTCGGCTTTTCTTCTTCAACGATGTTCGCGTAACCCGTCACGATCAGGCCGACTTCACCTTGAGCCAACTCTTCGTAGATAGCGTACAGTTTATCTGTCATATGCCCATCTTCGGTGGCCATATTTTCCCACGTTGCACTTCTCATGAAGCGATTCTTTAGTGTCATCTTGCCAATGTGGGTTTCTGTAAACAAAGTGCTCAAGTGTCTTCCTCTCAAAATCGTGTTACGCAAGTTACCCATTAAGCATGAGCACTGATTCAGGCGGATACTACAGAGAATAAGGCAGCGAAAACTTAATCTAGATTAAGAGAGCGGCACTCTCATGTGAGAAAGATATAGAAAGCATCAAAAAGAGATAAAAAAGATTGGAGAAATGGTAACAAAAGAAAGTCGCTAAGTTTTAATAAGCGACTTTGTTCAATTTAATCTGGACTAAGTCAATGGTTCTTACGAGAGGTGTCCACCTGCGAATTTCTGCCTGCTAACAGTTATTTGAACTCATAGGTGTAAGACGCGCCAACACTGTTATTTTCACCGAAATCGTCCTCAGCAAAAATAGTGAAGAAGTTGAATGATTGAGCGTCACTCAACTTGTAGCTAGCACCGCCGCCTGCCCAATACCCTGAATAATCATCAGACCCCATTGAACCGCCACCGAAGCCCATGATAGACCATTCATCAGTAATCGTTTTTAAACCAAACGCACCAATGTAGCCACCGTGTGTTGAGCTCGACATCAATACATAGTCAGAACCAACATTATCATCATCGAAAACCGCTACTTCGCCGTCATTATAGCTGTAACCAGCCATAGGGAAGATTTGCCAACCGAACGGCTAAAGTTGAAGTTAACAATACCCATAGGCAACAGCCATGAGCCGCCTATTCGCCATTCTTCGCCATCTGCGTTAACACGAGCATTGATCATTCGTGCTTCATCAAGCCCAATAGACCCAGAGAACTGCAGATCTTCGTTATAAGCAACGCCAGCTTTGGTTACGATTTTAGTCGGATCATCAGGGTGCTTCTCTTCAGCAAAAGCACCCGTTGAAAATAAAGACACTAAAGTAATGATTAGTAGATTACGTAATGTCATTAGAAGGTCGCGCTAACACCAACAAAGTGGATACGGCCATCGAACGAACCATTCAACAGATTAACTTGACCAAATCGACCATATCGATCCATCTCAACTGAACCCAAATCAGCGTATTCATAGAACACATCAATTAAGATGTCGTCCCAGTAGGTAGATGCGCCAACTGAGTAGCGGTACTGTTCACCCACAGGAAGGTCAACCCATTGCATTGACGGATCGTCTTGCGGAGAAGTTTCGTAAGAGAAGCCAGCTTTCAAACGCCAGTCTGAATTCAATTGATAATCCGCACCTACCGCAAATTTCCAAACGTCATCCCAGTCACGCTCAATCGGAACACCATTAATTGGACTTCCTGCTATTCCAAAATCAAGAACGGTTGTATCCCATTCACTCCAACGATGGAACTGAATACTAGCAAGCAGGTCAAGTTGAGAGTTCAAAGCATAGCTCGCACTGACATCGATGATTTCAGGTAAAGCAATATCAGTTGATAATGAATTCAATACGCCTTGGTTAATAACGCCATTTACATCATTGTTAAACTTATGCTCTAGCTTAGAACGGTAACTTGCGCCCAGCTTAAGTTTATCTGTCGGTGTGTACATTACGCCAAGGTTATAGCCGTATGCCCAGTCAGTATCTTGCTTCGCAGTAAGCATTGACGTTGTTTGTTGGAATGCAGCCCAACTGAATTGCACACCCGCGCCTACTGACCATTGGTCATTCAGCTTATAACTCAGTGATGGGTTCACTTGCATTGCAGTAAGAGTGATATCTTCTAGAAGTGCAGCACCCGCCCAATCACTGCCGTAATCAAGGCTAGAGCCGCCAACAGCGCCAAGCGCGATACCAAGGTGTAATTTGTCTGTGACTTGATGAGCGTGGAAGGCACCAAATGACGGCATTACGGAATGAGCTTTACCATCTGGATTACCACCGTTATCTTGATACTTCATTTCAAGATCGAATGCCATGGTATTGATCGTGGTTTTGCTTTCACCCATGTGAGACATGGTTGCTGGGTTAGTCCACATCGCCGCGGCAGAGCGAGTGTAAACACCATCACCGGCGCCGGTAGTACCGGCATTGGCGACGACAGCTTCTTGTAAAAACAAACCACTTGCGAAAGCATTTAAACTTGTAAAAATTGCGGTGGCAGCTAGCGAGTAAGTAAAAGTTTTGTTCATTAGATTGCTCATTTAGCCTTAGACATTAAATTGCTCTAAGGTTACCGCAAAGCCCCATAAACAAATGGAATATCCGTTATTCCTGTACAAACGCTATTTGAACTTTCTCGCGACGTATGGACGTGGCTTGTCTCGATGAATTTCACGTTGAGCAGCGATTGCTCTATTCTTACCTAACCCTACCTTTATCTGATACCAGGTCTCATAAAATACGGCCATGCCAGGGCTTGACCACCAAGTCTTGTTGTAGAGTTTCTTATTAGCAGCGACAACATCTGGCGACCGATTCGCACACTCAAGTGCCAATGCATAAGCTTCAGCATAAGGGTCTTCGGCAATCTTGGTTACCAACCCATAGTCTTTCGCTTTTTCACAGTCGATCTCTTTAGCGGTCATCGCCATTTCTAAGGTGTGATCTTTACGCATTAACTCTCGAAATGCGATGGCGCCTCCCATATCTGGAATCAAACCCCATTTCGCTTCCAATATCGAGAAGGTCGCGTCTGGACTGGCCATCCTAAAATCACCACCACTGGCTAATTGCAGGCCGCCTCCCCAACAACGACCATGAATCGCAAAAATGACAGGACATGGGATCTCTCGCCAACCAAGCGAAAAGCGCTGCGCAGCATTGGGTAATGTCGGTAACCATTTGAACAAGAGCTTCATCGCCCCTACTTTACTGTTCAATAACGATTTAACATCTAAACCAGAACAAAAATCTGAACCACTGCCTTTAACAATAACAGCTCGAATATCTCTGTTCTTCTTGAGCTCACTTATCATGTCATTAACGGCTTCAAACATCGCCATATCAATAGCATTGAGCTTATCGGGTCGATTCAACACAACCGTCGCAATTTGGTTTTCATCGATAGAACAAGTAATACGATCGAGGTTTGGCATGGTGGCTACCTTACAAGTGGTCAGACCTTTAGGTTATACATTTTATTAACATATGCCAAACTTGCACATTAAGAAGCGAGACCTGTGTTGCTTAACACCGCTCCCTTACACAAACGACATCAATAAAAAAGCAGTGATGGATCGCTCCATTCACTGCTTTTCATTCGTATCTTTTATTACCAATAGCTTTTGCCAGTAGTTTTGAATACCAATAGCTTTGATAATCAAGGATTCTCAGTTTTGGTAGAACCTATGTTCTTCGAGATTTCAGTAGCAAGAAGATGAAGTAGCTACCACCAATAATTGAAACTAACGTCCCTGCTGCAAGCTGCGCTGGGAACACCACCACTTGCCCTAGCCAATCGGCGAATAGCATCAATGCTGCACCAATTAAAAACGACAAGATGATCTGCTCTCGAACCAAACGAGCCCCCACCATTGCAGCGATATGCGGAGCTAACAAGCCGACAAACGCGACAGGCCCCATGGTTGTTGTCACGACCGAGCATAAGATCGCAACAATACACAACAGTGCCACGTATGCGATATTGATATTCAACCCTCTGGCACTCGCGAACTGTCGTCCAGTCGCAATTAAGGTCACCCAACGGCTCAGTAACAGAGCAACACCAATACAAGCCGTTATCACTACTGCCATTATAGTGGCTGATTCAGGCTCCACACGGTAAGTAGAGCCGGCTAACCAAGCCAATAATGTGTATTTCCCCTCACCCACTCGCGTTAAAGAGAATTGCACCAAAGCTTCCAAGACTGCGGTCAGCGAAATACCGATAAGGATCAAAATCGATGGCGCAAACTGATGCTTCTTGCCAAGGAACAATAATAGACAGAGTGCAATCGCACTGCCTAAGAAAGCAATCCAAGGGCTCAATGAGTGAATCGAATATCCCATAAACAAGCTGCTGAAAATCAAAGCTAGAACCGCACCCGCCGACACACCAAGAATGTCTGGGCTTGCGAGCGGATTGTAGACCAACCTTTGTAAAATCACCCCAGCCACCGCTAAGCCACCACCAGCGAATATCGCGGTTAACATTCTCGGCCAACGAATAGACCATTCAAATGCATCTGGGATAACAAAGTAGCCCATATCAGAAGAAGGCTGTGACAATGCGCTCAACGCGAACAACCCGAAGATCATCAAGCCCAACAAGAAGTAAGCCAAAGATGAAATAGACTTCGGACCTTTAGGCATTGAGAAAAACAACTGATCTTGAGCAGACATTTGCTTTCTCGCAATAATGATCAACGCAGGAGCACCAATCACTGCGGTTGCCGTCCCTGTTGGAATCATGTCCAAAGACCATTGCGCCAAGAAGATCGCCAAGCTGTCGGTGACACAAAGTAATAGCGCACCTAATACACAACTCGCGATGAGTTCAGATTTAGCCTTTAGAAAACCTAGATGCCTAGCGATGTTCGGAGCAATCAAGCCGATAAAGCTGATCACGCCCACTGAGGTAATCGACACTGAAACCAACCAAACGCCGATTGCCATTAGCACAAAGAAGGTCGTGCCAATATTGAGCCCGCGCGCCGCAGCCCCTTCAGTGCCGATGGAAAGCAAAGTCAGAACTCGCGGAGCTAAGAAGAATATGGCAAAAATCGGCAACAGCTTAGGCATCAACCAAAGCACTTGTTCCCAGCCATTTTGCCCTAGGTCGCCCGCTCCCCATACAAACAGATTTTGTGCGTACTGATCGTTGAGCAGAATAATCGCCGTTGCAAATGCCCCTAATAACAAGTTGACCGCCATACCCGCCAATACAATTGGCAAGCCGCTCATGTTTTTGATTCCGACAATCGAAACAATCAGCCCCATCGCAAGCAGCGCACCGACCAAAGCAAACCAAACTGAATACTGAGCGACCAACATCGGCGCCACCACATTCAGAATAACCAGACCAAGCCATGCACCTGACGATGTACCTAAGGTTAACGGGGACATCATGCGATTCTGTGTCAGTTGTTGAAACAAGCTGCCGATGGTGCCAAGTGTTGCGCCAACCAAGATCGCCATCACCAAGCGAGGTAAGTTGACATAGGCTAACGCCATCAACTCAAATGAATCATCAACCATTGAGTTGAATGTCGCGATGTCACTGATCTGTGAGACTTGCTGAAGCAACTCACCAATAGGACCAAATTCCGACTGCCCTAACCATAAATGAACAAGGGCAGCACAAAGCAGCGCAGCCCCCATCATAAAACCACTGGATTTCATTACTGCTCCGCTAGCGTCAACAACGATTGCGCCATGGCTTCTGCGTTATACAAGATCGACATAGCACCGCCGTAGCTCCAACTTGCCGCTACTGGGCTAAATTGACCATTGCGAACAAAGGGCATGCTCTTCCAAACCGGAGAACGGTTTAGCTTGTCTTGATATGGGAAAGGTTCAAAGTAAAGCGCAATGCCGTTCTTCACGTTCTTAAGCTCGGTCATGCGTTTTTGACTGATGCCCCACTGACTTGCAGGAAGATCCATCGCATTGTCAAAGCCAAGCTGCTCAAGTGCGTATTGTGGAATCGAGTTATCGCCATAAATGAACACCGATGTAGTACTCGCAAAACGGAAAGAAGTGACTTTCGGTTTGTCGCCCGGATACGCTTTATCTAACTCAGCTTTTAGAACAGCGATACGCTCATCCATTGCGGCCAGCTTTTGGTTCGCTTGTTCTTCTTTACCAAGCAACTGGCCGATCTTCTTGAAATTCTCAATAGCAGCCGCTGCATTGCTGTGTTGTTCGCTGTACGTTTGGTAGTAAAGCACGGGCGCAATTTCAGAAAGTCGTTCCTGAAGATCTTTCTGAGGAGAAGCGATAAGAATCACATCAGGGTTTAGCTTTTTAAGCGCCGAAAAGTTAGGTTCAGTTCGAGTGCCAATATCCGCCACGCCTTCTGGAATCGCAGGCTGAACAACCCAATCGGTATAACCTGCAATATCAGGTACCGCTACTGGTGTAACACCGAGTTCAATCACTTGTTCGGCTATGTCCCAGTTCAGCGCAGCCACTCTAACAGGCTGAGCTTCAAGGGTTTTAACACCCTCACTGTCTTCAACTTGAAAGTTGGCCATCGCTTGAGCTGATAACAACAAGCTCAATGAGACAATGAACGAACTCACTTTAGGAAAACGAGAAGTAAAATAGTTGGCTTTCATATAATCACTGTCACTTTTTAATTGTTTATTTAACGACAAAAGCAGCCTACACAGGCTGCTTAGATTTATGTATTCAAATGAATTAGAACTCGTAGTTCACGCTGAGTTCTACTGACTGCTCTGCACCGAACCAACAGTTCGATTGGTCGTAGCAGGTGTAGTACTCTTCATTAAACAGGTTGTTAACCAGCAAGTTAGCCGTTGCACCTGACAGAGTTTCACTTGCTTCCCCTAGGTCATAACCTACGGATAAATCGACAACCGTATATGATGGTACTTTTCCTTGAGTATTCGTTGCATCCATCTCCATTTCACCCATGTAACGAGCACCTGCACTGAAGCGAGTTCCCGATAAAGCACCACCATAGACATAGTAATTGCTCCATAGATTAGCGGCATGTGTCGGTACATAGATTGGTGTCGTTCCTTCAAGGTCAGGGTTTGCATCTTCCGTTACTTCCATATCGACGTATGTATAGCTCGCGTTCACATCCCAATCTTCCGTTACAAACCATCTGCCTTCGACTTCGACACCTTGAGAACGCACTTCGCCTAACTGAATCTTAGAGCGATACGTTGGATCCGATGGATCGGCAGCAATTGAATCTTTCTTAGTAATGTAAAAGTATGATGCTGTAAGTTGCTGTGCCATATCAGCAGACAGGTATTTCACACCTAGTTCGACTTGCTCACCCAGCTGAGGTTTTAAAGAGTTACCGTTAATATCGGTACCAGCAGCTGGTTCAAAACTCGTCGCGTAACTTACAAATGGAGAGATGCCATTATCTAACTCATACAAAGCACCTACGCGGTAAGAGAACTGATTGTGATCCGCTTTTTCTGTGCCATCGCTTGTTGGATAAATGCTCGTTTTTTCGTCACTCGCTTTGAACATGTCGTAACGTCCACCAGCAAGTAAAACCAGCGCGTCGTAGCGAACTTGATCTTGGAAATACAAGCCCAGTTGCTCGGTCGTGATGTCATGTGATTCACGATAATTCTCTTGTAGCTGACTCTTATCAAGCAAGTCATTATTTGGGTTGTATGCGTTAAATCCGTAGAAACCAGCGTTCGCGGTGAACTCTTGATACAAAGAGTCGCCCGTCAGTTTTAGGTAATCGAGACCAAACAATAAGTTATGCTCTAGCCCAGCAACCTCGACGCGACCTGATACTTGGTTGTCGATAACAAAGCTTTGAGAGTCTTCATCCGTGCTATACACATTTCGAATTAAGCTACCAGTTGCGGCGTTAAAATTCGTACCGCGATGGTAGGTGTTTTCTTGATATAGCGACGCATCGGAATAACGAGCGTTCTGAAGGAAAGTCCAGTTGTCATTGATTTGGTGGTTAATTTTGTAACCTAACATCAAGACTTCACGTTCAAAAGTACTCCAGTTCTTGTCGCCCATCGACACAGATGGATCACTTGCCTTCAATACTTCGAGCGGCATTGCAGAGTTAGTACCCATTGACGGATCATTCTGATAGTAAAGATTGAAGTTAATAAGTGTTCGATCAGATACCTGCCAATCTAGCGATGGAGCAATCACATAACGCTCTTCTTCAGCGTTATCAACTTGGCTGTCTTGTTTACGAGCGAGTGCAACTAAACGATATGAAAAGTCACTGTCACCTAACTGACCTGAAGTATCAATTGACGCTTCCATCAAGTTTCTTGAGCCTGTAGATACACCCACTTTTGTCGACCCGTCTTCTTGCGGTGCCTTCGCGATCATGTTGACCATACCACCCGGCGGCATCGATCCATACAACACAGACGTAGGGCCTTTAAACACTTCAACTTGCTGAATCGCAATAGGGTCGATCTGAGGTTGCAGGTTCCATCCAGTCAGGAACGGCAGAATCAAGCCATCGTAGTAACTCTGATTGTTACTAAACCCACGAATCGAGAACGTATCGTACATGGTTACTGATGCGCCCTTTTGCTCAGTCACAACACCCGGCGCGTATCTAAGCGCTTGGTTAAGAGACTTTACACCTCGTTGCTCTAACTGTTCTTCATCAATGACTGTAATACCTTGAGGTGTTTCTTCCGGCTCAAGTGCCGATTTTGTGGCTGTATTACGATAGGCTTTACCCATAATAGTGACAGTTTCTATATTCGAATCTGCCGCAGTAACGGTTTCTTCCGCCAATGCTTGCGCTGAAAACGCAGTCAGCAACGCTACTGCCAATGATGAATACTTAAAACGAGTGTGAGTGGTCATAATTCCCTCGGTACCAATGCTTAATATAAATAATAATAAATCTCATTTGCATTGTATGTATCTAGAGGTGGGATAATTAACAATTTGGTGCAAATTCAAAAAGAACTTGACCTATTTTTAGTCGAAAACGGTCAATTGATGATTAAAAAGACAATTGACCCTATTGATAGGAAGGCTTTGCTAGAAGAGAGTGAGCGGGAATATGACTACGATTTAATAATAGGAACCCAGTACTCCATTTCAGCGTCAGAGGCATGTGCTTGATAGGCAAACGGGTACACTTCAAGCTCATATCCATCGACGCCACGATAACCTGAACTTGGCATCCAATTCAGCACAAACCAACTCAAGGTGTGTCGTAAATTCTCAATTGGACCACAGTGCTTCACTACAGCATAAGTTTGCTTAGGAACCGTCAGTACCTCTAATCTTTCAGAGATAATACTCGGTAATTGCGGGATTGAAATTCCTTCCTGAAGTTCTACCCCTGCCCAATAGTGAATATTAGTCCCGTCAAAGCAAGACTGAGTCAGGTCAACCACGCCAATGAACTGGAGCACGTTGTCGTCAGGGATCTCAACTTCACCTTCTAAACGTGACCATAGCTGAGGGACTTTCTGAGCGAAGTCTTGCGTGAGTGAAAACAGACCACTGATTTCTGATGTCATGCCTTTCACTAGGAAAGACTCTCTTTCATCAATGCGCACTTCCACAAAGCTTAACGCCCCTTTTTCAGAAGTACTCGCTGTTTCAGATACTTGTATCGGCTTTCTTAGCCCGACTCTTTTGCCTGCTTTTCTATACTGACTTGGGCTAGACCCAAACATCTGCTTAAACGAGCGGCTAAAGCTTATTTCTGAATTGAACCCGAGCCCAAGAGCAATATCTATCACGCGATCTTTTCCATCAAGCAGGTGTTCTGCAGCTTGGCTTAACTTTAGCTCTCTCACATAGTTAGCCACAGTAAGCCCTGTTTCGGCTTGAAACACTCTCTGAAGCTGCCAACGAGACCAACAGCTTTGTGTCGCAATATCTTCTAATGATAGCGAGGAGCTAAGGTTCGAATGGATATAGGTTAAAACGCGACTGATACGACCAAATGCAGGTGTGTTCATATTTAAGCTTTCATATTCTCTATAGTTGACAGCGACATATTCGATTCACCAATACTTTTATCATTTAAAACGGCTTTTATCACTCAAAAAAAGAAGCGCTCATGTGTGTTCTATAAAATGACCAAAAGATAGAGGCACCGAGTAGATGCTCCATTTTGTATGGTTATCCTCGATTATGTCCGTTATGATAACGCTACTGATTCTCATTTAATGGTTTATGATGCTTTCCCAGCTGCACAATATTATCACTCGTCGGAGAGCCCCGTCTCTACATCAGAAAATCTTCGCTCACTCAAAACAAGTGACACCTTATTTAAGTGGAAGCTTTGGTGTTCTGCATAGCAAGAGCATTGCAATAACGAATGATGATAGCCATAAAGAAATCAAACGAGTTTACGATGGCCTTGCGCAGAGCCACCCTGAAGCAGGCAAAGCCTATTGGTTAACCCGAACGTGGGATCTGGTTTGCTGGCAACCAATCTACGTGACCTTTATATCTATCTACGGCCTTCACTCACTGCCTGATATTAAGAACATCGGCCAGTTTAGGTACAAAGAATTTGTCACAGGCTACCGTTTCTTTAATGGTGATCATCAACACGGTTCACCAGAAGAACTGATTCCACAAGCAGGCGAAGCTATTCTTGCACTCACAGAGTTTTATCGTAGCCAGATTAGTGAGTGGACACGTATTCGTCCGGGGTTTACCAATCATCTACTTGCTGATCTATTATTAGGCAGCTTGATAAAACTACAGCAGCACGAACCGAGCCTAACCAACGATTATATCACTGAACAAGCTAAGCTTTGGTTAGAAGCATGCCAGTTACCTGAAAATCATTTAAACAGCCTTAAAATAGACGCTGATTCGGGGATGCTAAAACTGTTCAGAATCAGCTGCTGCTTAGTTTATAAGTGCGACTCTAGAAAGTATTGCGACGATTGCCCAAGACATCCCGACAACAAAAAAACAGCTCAATAACACCCTCTATTTTTAAAAGCCAATAAAGCTCGTTTAATTTCACTGAAGCGCTTTATTGGTCTAGGCACAGGACTGACATGTTTCAGCTTTCAAACATCAAAATTGTTCGTGATGAACGAACGATTCTCTCAATCGAAGACCTCTCGATTCCGACCAACGAACTGACCGTCGTTCTTGGCCATAATGGTTCGGGTAAATCTACGCTCGTTAATTTACTCTCAGGGCAGATGTCACCAGATCATGGCAGCGTGGAACTAGACGGCGCTTCCCTCTCTTCATTCAAAAGCAAAGACTTAGCCAAGCAGATTGCTTATTTACCGCAAAAACTCCCCGCTTCTGCTGGCTTAACTGTCGAAGAGCTGGTTCGTTTAGGGCGTTTCCCATGGAGAGGCGCACTAGGCCGTTGGAATTCAGAAGATAAGTCGATCATCCAGCAAGCAATGGAAAGAACCGGTGTTACTGAATTCTCACAAGCATTAGCGGATGACTTATCTGGTGGTGAACGTCAACGAGCGTGGGTCTCTATGTTACTAGCTCAACAGTCACCGGTATTGATCCTTGATGAACCGACTTCTGCACTGGATGTTCATCATCAATTTCAGCTAATGGGCTTACTGTCTGAACTCAACAAAAAAGAAGATGTTGGGGTGATCGTTATTTTACACGATTTGAACCTAGCGCTTCGTTACGCGACGCATATTGTCGCCCTGAAAAAAGGTCAGATTGCGTTCGAAGGCAGCGCGGATAAGTTACTCGATGAAGAGGCTTTGTCAGCACTGTATGAGTCCCCTATCCGACTGATCGATCATCCAGTGCCAGCCAATACTGCAGCAAGTGAGAAGGTTGCAGTCGTCTGTGAATAGTTCGGGCATTTCAGTCTAAGCTCTAAGCTCTAAGCTCTAAGCTCTAAGCTCTAAGCATAATAAAGGCCATTGAAATCATAAACTTCAATGGCCTTTTCGTTTTTCACTCACTAGCTAGCTAAATAATTAAATAACTAGCTAAGCTGGGACTCTCTCGCTTCTTGACTACTGAAACCACGTAAAATATTAAACAGGGTAATCAGTGTGAACAACATGATGACAAGCGATAGATGCCACGCTTCTCCTAGTCCTAACTGAACCAGCCCCATGCTCACCATTGAAGACACCACCATCTGCCCTCCGCCAGACATCGCAGCAGCCGCGCCAGCGTTCTTCTTATAAGGCAACATCACCAACGCCTGAGCACAAGGTAACGCTATACCATTGCCAAGAATCATCAAGAACTGGCCAAGCATTAAATAAAGTGGCTCAAGTGGACAAAAGAAAAGCCACAACGCCGCAGCCACATGTAATACAGGTGTGCATAACAGAGTTTTCTTGTTGCCCAGCATAGGGCGAATACGGTTACATAAGCTTGTTCCGCCGAGCATGCCTAATGCAGGAATCACCGCCCACATCGCGTATTCATCTGACGTCATGCCAATCTGATTTTGCATGATAAATGGCATCACTGATACGGTGGTGATCATCAAGCTAAAGTTAAGCCAGCCAATACTCGCAAAGCTCATAAAATAACGAGAAGTGAGTAGCTCTTTGTATTGAGAAATCATTTTCTTCGGTGAAGGGATAGCCGAAACCTTAGTGACGGTTTCCTTAAACTTGAACGCCAATACCACCCAAGCCAATGAGACATAGCCAAGTAGTGAGATAAACACCATACTCCAGCCAAAGTGGAAGTTAATAAACCCACCGATAACAGGCGCGATCAAAGGTGTTATAGAGGCAACCATCGCAATATAAGACATAGCCAAAGGCAAGTCTGCGCCGTTGAATCTATCGCGCGTCGAGGCACGAGCAAGTACAGCGCAACAGCCGGTTCCTAGGCCTTGTAGAAATCGCCCCATCACCATATTGGTAAACGAGTGGCTGAAGAAAATGATCATCAATAGTCCCAGCATGGCGATTAATAATCCGCTCAGCAGCACTTTCTTGCGCCCAAGAGCATCGGAAATAGGGCCATAAATAAACTGGGAAGGCCCAAAACCTAATAGGTACACGCTTACCAATAGCTGGGCTTGCTCTAGTGATACATCGAAGTCTTTGGCGATCCAAGGTAGTGATGGAAACACCAGTCCCATACTGAGCTGACCGATACTGATGACCAAGCACGCAAGTAAGATCGATTTAAAATCAAATCCACGACTCATCGTTTAATAGGTCCGTTCGAAGAAAAATCGTGCGTATCTAACTCACAACATAAAAACTGAGAAAATAGCGAAAATGCTGCTGGTGAGTTGTTCATAATGCTCCGACAGGATCAAATAGAGAAAGGCAGAGTAAACATACGTGAGCTTGTATAATCATACAATAGGCGTTCAACTAAATATGTGAATAGTCACTTTTCAGCAACCTCGGCTTTCCGCCTATCGGCCACAAGCGCTAGACTAACACTAGATGCTCATAATCAAGGGACTTCAATGAACACTCATCACCGTATTTTTTCATGTGCTTTGGCGCTGCTTGCCTCAGGTCCTGTAACGTCAGCCTTTGCTTGGCAGGCAGAGAAGATCACCGACGGACTCGTGATCCCTTGGGGACTGGCTTATGTCAACGATAAGTCCATGCTAGTCACAGAAAAATCAGGCGTCATTAAACATGTCGATTTAAAAACTGGCGATCAACACACACTCTTCAGGCTGCCCAATGTATGGGCGAAAGGCCAAGGTGGATTATTAGATATCGCACTTTCCCCTTTTGAAAACGGAAAGTTCTACGTCACTTACAGTAAAGACATCGATGATGAAGGCGTAACAACACTGGCTTCTGCTAATTACAGCAATAATGAAGTCATCAATTGGACAGACGTGTTTGTAACTAAATCCAGAACGGACACAGGACGTCACTTTGGTAGCCGTATCACCTTTGATGATAGCCACCTGTATTTTTCAATCGGTGATCGAGGTGATCGAGACAACGGCCAAGACACCATGACTCACGCCGGATCAATATTACGACTGAATGCCGATGGAAGCACACCAAGCGATAACCCATTCACGGATAACAACAAAGTGCTCAATGAAATTTGGAGCTTTGGCCATCGTAATCCACAAGGTCTGTATTACGATTTCCCGACTCAAAAGCTTTGGTCGATTGAACACGGCCCTCGCGGTGGTGATGAAATTAACCTAATAAAAGCGGGTGCCAACTATGGGTGGCCTGTCACCTCACACGGAAAAGAGTATTGGGGCCCTATCAGCGTTGGCGAATCGGAAACCAAAGATGGTATTGAAGCGCCAAAAAAAGTCTATGTTCCTTCAATCGCTCCGGGGAGCTTGATTGTTTACCAAGGCGATAAGTACCCAGAGCTGAAAGGCAAACTGCTGGCTGGCGCACTAAAACTTACTCACATCAATATTGTGACAGTCAATGAACAAGGTGAGGCAATCGAGGAAGAACGCATTTTAGAGGACTTGGGCGAAAGGGTAAGAGACATCGAAACTTCACCAAACGGAGACATCTTCTTCAGCACTGATAATGGCAACCTGTACCGCTTGAAAAAGTAGCCGAGACCTCGTTCAAGTAAAGGCACTTACCTTACAACGACATTTATAAATATAAGCCGTTAAAAGTGGGCTCAACGCCCAGTTAGCGGCTTTAAATTTGCAAAAATGAATGCGCTAAAACAGTGCATTTACTCCAAATTCGTCATCAATTTCGACCACCTTTTTCACAAAAACTACAACAAATCACCATACAACTGTAACTCCATGATATTTAAGGAATGCAAAGTTTGACTACCCCCAAGTTTCTGCAACCTTTCCCTATGTATTCGATTGACTATCCCCTGATTTGATTTAGACTCGTTCCCGGCTAGAAAGAAAGTTCTTTGTATATAAACATTTCGTTGGATTACTAGTAACCCCGTTGTGTTGTACGCAATAGCAATAAACTTTTCCACGCTATCA
This sequence comes from Vibrio sp. F13, assembly GCF_020806305.2. Classification (NCBI taxonomy): domain Bacteria; kingdom Pseudomonadati; phylum Pseudomonadota; class Gammaproteobacteria; order Vibrionales; family Vibrionaceae; genus Vibrio; species Vibrio sp. F13. The sequence goes on from NZ_CP170176.1 coordinate 1,637,042, forward strand.
GTGCCACAATTGGCTCAAAATAAAAATTTAATTTTAGGATATCATCATGTCTAACACAGTTACTGGTACAGTAAAATGGTTCAACGAAACTAAAGGCTTCGGCTTCATTCAACAAGAAAACGGCCCAGACGTATTCGCACACTTCTCTGCTATCACTGGCGACGGTTTCAAAACTCTTGCTGAAGGCCAAAAAGTTGAGTTCGTAGTATCTCAAGGTCAAAAAGGCCCACAAGCTGACAGCATCAAAGTACTTTAATCTAGTATTTTAAAGCTTTCTAAAAATAGCCAGCCTCTGCTGGCTATTTTTTTACCCGCTATTCAGAGATTTAAGGTAATATTCCCCTTCACTATTTCTACCTAAGACACCCTCTCAATGGCTCTTAAACCGACAATCTACAAGTTTCGTATCTCTTTAACCGATATGAATCGCGACTATTACGACTCTTTCAATCTAACGGTTGCACAACACCCTTCTGAAACAGAACAGCGAATGATGGCTCGAATCATGGCTTTCTGTATCAATGCGTCTCCTGAACTTGAGTTCACTAAAGGGTTGTCTAGCATTGAAGAACCCGATTTATGGCAGAAGTCGTTAGACGATCAAATCCTAGAATGGGTCGATGTGGGCGAACCCGATCCAGAGCGTGTTAAGAAGGCAACTCGCCTATCTAAATCAGTACGCGTATTCAGCTTCAACACTAAATCAAACGTTTGGTGGGAGCAGAACAAAGGTAAATTCGGCTACCTAAAAGCTCAGATCGTTCGTCTAGACAACGATGGTATTGAGCAGCTAGCGGCGATGACACAACGTACGATGGATCTTTCAGTCATGCTGACGGGTAACTCTGCTTTCATTAACAGCGATACTCAATCGGCAGAAGTAACGTGGGAAGAGCTACAGAGTAATGACTGAGCGTCCAACCCCGAATAATTCGCAAACAGCAGCTAGCCAGCTAGAAGAAGCCAAGCAACAAGCCGACGCGCAGCAAGAAATCAAAGCTAAACAACAAGCTAGAACCAAGCTTCACCAGTGTTTAAAAGAAGCAGGTTTAGGTTCAGTCAAAGCGCTCTCGACAGGCTACGAGAAAGAGCTGTCGTCATTTATTGATGAAAACCACGCTTTGTTTAAACACGCTTGCGAGAACAAGCCGGAGAACTCTGCACGTCAGACGTTGCTTGGCTTGCTAACCAAGGTACATATCGATGCAAGCTATCGCTTTGAAAGCAATAAAGAAGCGAATGAGGCGATGCAAAATGTATTCGATAATACAGTGGGAACTGAGCACAGCGACAAGTTACAAAACTCTAACGCTCAACAGTTAAAACTAGTCACGCATTTGTGGTTGTTCATTCAAGGACGACTAGGAATGGATTACAGCCTAGCCAATGATCACGCAGCTGTAGCCGCTACGCTACTGTCTCGTATATCGAGAAGCAGTGATGATGAGATTCGCGTAGAGTTCATGGCGAGTTTTTACGATGGTTTGAGCATCTATCAAGCCGAGAACAAGCCATCCGGTATTGTTCACCACTTAAAGCGTTTGTTTAACCTTTCTTAAGCACTCCACCAGCGACTGATTCTAGTTACGCTCTATATGCTTTCAACAAACGTTAAGATATAGAGCGTGCTTTTTCTGCTTGGCCGCAACAGATTCCCTATTACGTTCATTCCTCACTTTAGGGAATGGCGAAAGTGAATAAGTCGCTCATTCTTCACTTTAGGGAATAACAGCATTCTCAGCCATTACAGTTGACTTCATTGCAGGCGTAAAAAAGCCCCGCATAAAGCGAGGCTTAGAATATATTTCAATGAACATCAATTTACAGAGGCTAAATTGAATTCATCTAATAATGCAGTGAATCAACGCAGGCCGTGTAAGAACTCGTGGCGCGTTGCTGGGTTTGATCTGAAGATACCGCCCAGAGCTGTTGTTGTCGTTTCGCTAGTCGCGTCCATTACACCGCGTGATTTCACGCAGTAGTGAACCGCATCCATGGTGACAGCAACGTCATCAGTTTCGAGTAGCGTTTGCAGTGCAACAAGGATCTGCTGCGTCATACGCTCTTGAACTTGTGGGCGCTGAGCAAAGAATCGAACAATACGGTTAATCTTTGAAAGACCAATGATTTTTCCACGCGGGATATAAGCGACCGCAGTCTTACCATCAATCGTCACTAAGTGGTGCTCACAAGTACTGGTCACGGTAATGTCTTTTACTCGTACCATCTCACGAACGCCCATCTTGTTTTCGATTACCGTAATTTTAGGGAAATTGGCGTAATCCAAACCAGAGAAAATTTCATCCACGTACATTTTAGCAATACGTTGCGGTGTTTCTTCCAGACTATCGTCCGTAAGATCAAGTTCAAGGAGAGTGAGAATCTCACGCATATGGTGTTCGATTCGTTCCTTTTTCTCTTCTCGGCTAACCTGGTTTGGACTCATTGGTGTCTCTAAACCACGGCTTGCTAGCGCATCTTTAACCAACTTCGCTGATTCGCTAAGACCTGACATTGAACTTCCTCTTTTATTACCCCTTCTGGATGGCAAACAAGGATACTCGGAATTTTGAATAAATACACCCATATTTTAAGGGAGGTCATTATTTACGGGGCTTAAACTGTGCTAGAGTGGCTAGAATTTCGTTGGCGAACCATCATGATTTGATAACTATTGAATCCCTATTGCCAACCGCCAAATCAAAATAATAACGATCAAAGGATTTCAATTATGGGCTGTTGCGACGCTCCGGGCTTGATGCCAATTGAAGAAGCACTAGATAAGCTGCTATCACCAATTCAACCTATTCAAACGACCTTATCACTGCCATTAGCAGAAGCATTGGGTTACGTACTTGCTGAAGATATTCTATCCCCTATTTTCGTCCCTCCTTTTGATAACTCAGCAATGGACGGCTATGCACTGCGCTTAGCAGACCTAGAGAACAGTAAAGTGCTGCCTTTAGCGGGCAAGTCCTTTGCAGGTCAACCTTTTGAAGGTGAATGGCCAGCAAACACCTGTATTCGCATTATGACTGGCGCAAAGATCCCGGAAGGTTGTGACGTCGTAATCATGCAAGAAAACACTGCTGAAACTGACGCTGGCATTGAGATTCAGCAAGACGACATCAAGCTGAACAATAACATTCGCCCTACCGGTGACGACATCAAGCAAGGCGATATCGTTCTTAGCCGTGGCGAACGTTTAACACCTCGTGACATTCCAATGATTGCTTCGCTCGGTGTGAGTCATGTAACTGTGGCACACAAACCTAAAGTCGCTTTCTTCTCTACTGGCGATGAGCTCAAGCCATTAGGTCAGCCTCTTGAAGATGGTCAGATCTACGACAGCAACCGCTACGGTATCAAACCACTGATTGAAGCGTTTGGTTGCGAAGCAATTGACCTAGGTATTATTCCTGATTGCCCTGCAACGCTTAAAGAAACCTTTGTAAAAGCGCAAGAACTGGCAGACGTAGTTGTCACTTCTGGTGGCGTAAGTGTCGGCGAAGCTGATTACACCAAAGACATTCTTGAAGAGCTTGGCGAAATCGGCTTTTGGAAACTAGCAATCAAACCAGGTAAACCATTCGCATTTGGTGAGCTAGACAACGCTTGGTTCTGTGGCCTACCGGGTAACCCAGTATCAGCAATGATGACTATGTATGTGTTAGTTCAGCCTATGCTGGCTAAATTAGCTGGTCACACAGCATGGACAGCACCAGAGTCGATTCCTGCTATCACTAAATCTGCATTCAAAAAAGGCCCAGGCCGTACTGATTACCAACGTGGCATCTACTCGATTGAAAACGGTAAGTTTGTAGTAGAAACAACAGGTAACCAAAGCTCTGGCGCTTTCCGCTCAATGAGCTTAGCAAACTGCTTTGTGGTACTAGAGCGCGAACGTGGCCGTGTTGAAGTCGGTGAAACGGTTCAGATTCAACTGTTTAACTCCACGCTTTACTAACGAGGCTTGCTGATGGAAATACTGTCTGACGCAGAGATGCTTCGCTATAACCGCCAGATCATTCTCAAGCAGTTTGATTTTGAGGGTCAAGAAGCGCTGAAACAGAGCTCGATTTTGGTGTTAGGTGCGGGTGGTTTAGGCTGTGCCTCTGCTCAATACCTTGCGACTGCGGGTATTGGTAAGCTAATGCTGATCGACGACGATGTTGTCGAGCTTTCAAACTTGCAACGACAAGTGCTTCACACCGATGCTGATATTGGTAAGAAGAAAGTCGTTTCAGCCGCTGAATCATTACAGGTGTTAAACCCACACCTTAGAGTTGAAACGGTCGACCACAGACTTGATGACGAGGCACTAGCAAAGCTCATTGAAGCGCATTCGTTAGTACTTGATGCCAGCGACAACGTTGAAACGCGCAATCAACTTAACCGTTTGTGTTACGCCTCAAAAACGCCACTTGTATCGGGCGCTGCGATTCGCATGGAAGGTCAGATTAGTGTCTTCACTTATCAAGATGCTGACGCACCCTGTTACCAGTGTTTAAGCGCTCTATTTGGCAACGCTGCTCTAAGCTGTGTTGAAGCCGGTGTGATGGCACCTGTTGTTGGCATGGTAGGCGCGGCTCAGGCTTTGGAAGCTATCAAGGTTATTGCCAAGTTTGGACAACCAAAGCAAGGCAAACTTTTGATTCTCGATGCCATGTCTCACAGCTGGCGTGAAATGAATTTAATGAAGATGCCTAATTGTTCGGTGTGTGGATAAGCTAAATCATATCCCCTCTTATCGAAAACTTAAGCCTTGACTATATGTTGCAATGCCGTTCGGATAAGCATTACTGTTTGAATCTAAACGGATATTTAGCTGGAACAAAGAGGATTGAACGTGGAAACGTTCGGTCCTTTCTTTTATCTGGGAGAATGAAGTGACTGATACTTTCCCTCATTCTTTTAAGTTTTACTGGTAGAGTTCCGTCTGGACATAAAGCTAGCCAACGTAACTGCGCATCAATAAGGTTAATCGCGGCCGTAAAACTGACCCTAGTCGCTCGAACCCCTGCTTCTGAAGCTATCTTAACCATCTCTAATCGCACTAGGTTATAAGCAAGTAAGACACCCCAAAGCTCTTGCCTCACACCGACAGAAAAACGACTTCGTAAAGTGACGTGACTTTGCAGTTGAGTCTGTTTAATTTCACCATAACCTTCTTCTATCTCCCAACGTTGCCAATAAATACGCAGCAGGCTTTCTAGTGAGTATTTGCTAGGGTCTGTAAGTGAAGTAATAAAACCTTTTATCTCACCTTTTGGTTCTTGATATAGGACTAATCTAGCTTCCCAACGCTCGGGTAAATTAGGATTCTGCCGCTGGGCCTGAGGAGAGATGGGCATTGAGATAAGCATGTCATTTTCTGCATATTTCTCCAATACTTCATAGCGTAGTTTACGTTTTTCAGGCATTAACCAATGAGCATTTTCCGCACTCTCTTGCCATGACAACAAAAGGTCTGCGGAGAAATAACAACGATCAAATAAAGTCAATGAGTGCGCTGGGATATCATTGAATAAACGTTTAGCTAAGGTCGTTTCACCGACATGACAACCATCAAAAGCTGCCCCCATAATCATTCGAGTTTCCGTTGACATCAAAGCAACTAAACGAAGTTGAGGATAAGGTTTCAGTTTTTTAGAGATGAACCCAAATTCTTCGGCGTTCTCTGGTGAATCTTGGCACCTAAATGTTGTTCCATCCACAGCAAGAACGTTAAGCCCTAAGTCTCTGTCTTGTTGAATGATATCTTCGCGCCAAGCCTTGACTGTTGTGTGAAAAAGAGCCGCTAATGGACTCTCGTCTAGACGTCGACGTGAATCGGTGAGGACACTAGGCGCAACACGAGACCAACTATCCTCAGGTTTTGGTTGAAGGGCAATGTCTAATGAACTGCATACCTCTTTGATAGACATGTTGCGTTGCAACCCCATCCAAATAACTAGCCAGACAGCTTGCTGAGCGGGAAGTCGACGTCGTCTTATGCTCGCTTTATTTGTTTCAAGAAGAGCTTGTTCTATCCATTCTAGTTGAATGGCGTTGACGACAGATTCGTAATTATCCGCATCCTCAATAGTCTCGTGCGCCATTGCTAATTCTTGTTCAAGCATAAAAAAATCCCCATCAACGTTGTTGATGGGGATTATCTGCTAACTGCAGGATCGTTCAAGTCTTCTTAAACGATCGGCATTATGACTATATGTTGGGGCTTTTTTATATCTCAACGTCAGCATCTCAACTCGCTTTATCAATTTGAAATACTCTATGAGAGATTAGTTTCATTTGAGTTCTCATTTTGAGAATACAATAAAAAAATCAGCACCACAAAATATAATCGTTAAAAATCAACGCGTTAAATTTGGCACATAACTTGTAACTATATTTGTACCTTCCATCACAAGGATGTAGATATGAGAATTACAACGTTAAGTTTGCTAATAAGTGCGCCATTGGTCGCCAACGCAGCGCCATTCGATACCTGCCCTAGTCAAGCATACCTCTTTCAGTCGAAACCCGTTGAAGTTTGGGGTGTAAACCTAGTGACCGGCTCAACCACTCTGTTAGAAGACGATACGGGTATGAATGCCAATATCAATGGTGTTGGTTTCGACTTTCAAGACAGATATATTTATGGCTATGACACCACCAACAAACGCTTGGTGCGCCTTGGACAGGATTTCCAAGCTGAAGTTATCAATACCAGTGGCTTACCAACCGATCACACTTTCTATGTCGGCGACGTCTATGACCATGTTTACTACTTGTATCGTACAGGTAAGGGACTATTTACTGTTGACCTCTCTCCTTTAGACTCTGATCCGAATGCGACCGTCACGGTCAACAAAATCGGAGGCAGCCCAGCAACTGTAAAATTGACTGATTTCGCCTTTCATCCAAGTGATGGCTCTTTATATGGTATCGATAATAACTCTGGTGGCTTATACAGCTTCAACCCTACAACTGGTGCCGAAACCTACATCGGAGACACCGGCGAGTTAGGTACGTTCGGTGCTGGCTATTTTGATGTCAACGGCTACTACTACGTATCTCGAAACCAAGACGGTAAAATTTACCGTATCAATCTGTCTCCAGACAACGCTGCCAATATCGCGGCAGGTATTGTTCCAGCCGTTGAATTTGTTTCGAATGGCCCAGCTTCTGGTCAAAACGATGGTGCTCGTTGTGCTAATGCACCTGTTGTTGATGAAGACTCAAACATCGACTTCGGTGATGCTCCAGACAGCTACCTAACGTTACTGGCGAGCAATGGCCCTCGACATGAACTCGATGGCATCACATGGTTAGGTACAACTCCTCCAGATGCGGATTTAGATGGTTATGTCACACCTCAATCAGATGAAACTGTCGGGGTGGATGATGAATGGGCAAACGGTGGTATCGGTTTTGTTACCGCACTTGAAGCAGGGCTTGATTCAAAAGTAGTAATTGAAGCTTCAACAACCGGTTACCTTTCAGCTTGGATAGACTGGAACCAAGATGGCAGCTTCGATGGCGCCAACGAGCAAGTGTTTACAGATTACGCGCTCGATGCTGGTGAAAACGATCTATTCCTAAATGTCGACATCAACGCACTAACCGGTACTACGTGGGCTAGATTTAGATTCAGCCAACAAACCAACCTAAGTTACTTTGGCGGTTCAACCTCTGGTGAGGTGGTCGATATTCAAGTCGATGTCCTTAACGATGGCGCCACCGCTCGTTACTTCCCAAGTGCTTCTGGCTACGCAACGCTCGCGTACGAAGATAACTGGCCTTATAAAGCCGACTACGACATGAACGATGCTGTTCTTATGTATCGCATTACTGAGATCCTTAAAGATGGAAAAGTCGTTAAGTCCACTATCGACGGCCGCCTAGCTGCTGTCGGGGCAACGTACAGAAATGGTTTTGCTGTTCGACTTCCTAACCTAGACCCGAGCTTGGTGAGTAGTGGTAGCTCTTACATGAAACACAACGGTGTATTCACTGACCTTGACCTAGAAGATGGACGTAGCGAAGCAATCTTTGTTATCGCCAATGACCTGACAGAAAAAATCAGCACTGGCTGTACCTTCTACCGCACCAGTAATGGATGTAAAGAGGATGAGCAGTTCTCATTCCAAATTGGTATTACTTTAGCCGGTGACGGTGTGAGTACTGGCAGTTGGACCGATATGCCTTACGACCCGTTCATTTTTGCAACGCCTGGGTATTATCACGGTGAAAACCTACCTCTACATCCAGGGCGCAGCTGGGAGGTTCACTTGCCAGACCAAGCTCCAACCGAGGCATTTGATACCACTAACCTCTTTGAAGCTGGATTAGGCGTCGATGACAGTAATCCATCAACAGGTAAATACTTCAAAACAGCAGAAAACCACCCTTGGGCTCTCATAGTAACTTCGGATGACGAATGGGAGTGGCCTCTAGAGTACGTCGATATTGTTACCGCTTACCCAGAGTTTAAAGAATACGCAGAATCCGGCGGTGAAACGAACCAAACATGGTACCAATCACCTGCAGACAACCAACGTTACGAACCATAAGGAGAGACGTTATGACTATTCACACTAAACAATATCGAGACAATCATTGCGTTGATTCAAGTCGCAATCTCTTTGAGGAAAAACGTATGTCTGTACAAAGCACTTGGAACATCAAGAAGTCACTAGCCGTTATTTTAGCTGCAGCGCCATTAGTATTAGCCGGCTGTGGAGGCGGCGGCGGTGGGGGCGGAAGTACATCTACGGCATCACCATCTACACCCTCGACACCTGCAACTCCGTCGAATCCGGTAACAGCAACGACTCCGGTAACAGCAACGCCTTCGCCGTCTCCCGCGACAAGTGCGGTAGCAGCGCAGAGCTATACGATGAGTGATTTGGTGGTACCTGATGGATTTGACTACAACTCTGTTGAACAGTTTGATCTCAACATTGACATCAGCAGCATTTCGACAGACCGTTCTTTTGTGACCGTTTATAGCCGCTTTAGTACAAGAGATGACTCAACCTTGAAGCCGGATTACTCCAGCAAGGTCATTGCGGGCCCACTAGATAACGGTGTGTTCGCCTCCAACTTTGCAGCACCAGTAAACCATGACGCACTCTTGATAGAGATTTGGTTTTACGATGGTCAACCTCCATTACAACAAGTGGTTTCTAGCGGCGACTCTCAGATTGTCTGGCAGTAAATTGTTTAACAGCAGGTAACTTGTCGTTAGCGAGATCTCTGACGAAACAGAGTCAAAATGGATTGTTTGTAAGTAGGGAGTGAGCAGAAATGCTCACTTTTTTATTTTCGTCGAAGAGCAGTTAATTCAGCTTTCTTAGCGAGTAGCATTCACTTTACCACCAACCTCACTTATATTTTCAACATAACCTTCAAAGACTTACTCTCATGAAACAGTTAAAAATAGGTCTATTTATCTTAATGTGTGGCGTAGGCGTGTTAGTTGCCCTTGCCTATTTCCCGCTAACATCAGAGACGGGGCAACGTATTCAAGCCAAAGTAATTTCGAACACGCTTACTCAATCCTTAGATGGGCACAGGCGTTATCTGACGGTTCAGACAAAAGATAATGACGTATTTCGGCTCTCTATTGCTCCTACCACAGACTGCCCTATTGATTCTGTGGTCGCGCTTGATACATTAAACAATCAAATAACCGGACAAAGCAGTTATCAGTTCATCCACTGTCGAGCTGCACAGTAGCCATCGATGCAACAACGGTATTCGTAAAGCAACTGTATTCGCAAAAGCAACAGTAATCGCTCTACCACTGTATTCGCTAAAACAGTAAGAATCGCTAAAACAACAAGAATGGATATAACAATAATGAATCAGCCACTCATCTCACCACAACAACTTCAACAACGTTTGCTAGCAGAAGACAATATCATCATCCTCGACGCCAGCATCGAGTTTCAAATTCCAAGCGAGTCAGAAAAGATCAAAGGACAAATGATTCCTGGTGCTATTCGTTTTGACTACGACAAAGACTTTTGTAACAAGCACACTCTGCTTCCTCACATGTTTCCGAGCGAAAAACACTTCAACACTCGCGCAAAAGAAATTGGCATCAATCAAGACAGTACGATTGTGGTTTACGATAACTCCGGAACCTTCGCTTCTCCTCGTGCGTGGTGGATGTTTATGGCAATGGGACACAACGACGTATTCATCTTAGATGGCGGTTTGCCAGCTTGGATCGAAGCCGGTTACGCGACCGAGACTGACTATCGCACCGAAGTAAAAGCGGGCAATTTTGAAGGCCATATTCAAGACAACTACTTTGTCAGTGCTCAGCAGATTGAAGGTTACTCAACTGACAAGAGCGCAAACATTGTAGATGCTCGTTCTCAAGCTCGTTTCGATTCAGAAGTTCCTGAACCACGTGAAGGCTTGCGTAGTGGCCATATACCGAATTCTATTTGCCTACCATTTGCCCAAGTACTCAAAAACGGCAAGTTAAAGTCCCAAGAAGAGCTTATTGATATCTTTTCAACGCTAGAATTAACGCCTTCTCAACCTATGTTCTTTAGCTGTGGCTCTGGCGTAACAGCTTGCATCATATTATTAGCCGCTAAACTCGCTGGCTATAACGGTGAAATGGGTGTTTACGATGGTTCATGGACGGAATGGGGTGCTAACGACAAACTCCCTATCGCCGTGACTAAAAAGTAATTCAACTTCGCTTAATGCAACTATTAGAATATACTGCGCATGCATAAAGAGCTTACTGATAATGATGGCTCCACGTCTCATGAAGTAAGCCTCTATGTCGCAGTTAACGCTATGTTCATTTGAGACCAAGACTCGATTCACGCCGTTTGATTTGTAACCCACATCAACTTGCTAACCATAATTCTTGATTAATCATAAACTAATCGTTATCGACGTTATGAATACTAATTTTTCACTCAAGAATCTCTGCTCGTAGTCGTTACACTATTTAACCATTAATACTTTCATCATTGATGTTTGTATTTTTCGTTGCATGAATCGCGCTGACAACCCAATAGTTTGTCACTTGCAGTCTGTTAAAAGTAGTAACCAACAAAGGCATCTCATGGCTCTATTTAAGCAAAATATCTGGTCGCTGTACGCGTTTGTCGTACTACTGACCCTGATACTTTTCGCCGCGTTGGGAATAACAAACTGGAAAGCAAACAGAGACGACTTCATAGAGCAGCAACACATTCAGGTTGAGCTTTTTTCTAGCTCCGTCAACTCGCTGCTGACCAGTCAAGAAGCCTTGTTAGAAGTGGTTGGCCATCAACTGGCTCAACAGTCTGATTTCACACGTACTGCATCTATCCAGATTAGGCCAATATTAGACAAGCTACTTGAGACCCACCCTGCGATAGCAGCGTTTGGCTTGTTGAACACCGACGGTGATTACCTCTCGATTAGCTCAAATCTCGAACTTGCGAATCAAAGGAACTTGCTGCAATACGCGCCAACCAGAGGCTCCTTCCTAGACGCCCTATCAAGCAGTAGCATGGTGCTTGGCCGTACCTATTTTCAAGATTCGTTGAATAGCTTAGTCATCCCGCTGAGAAAATCCATTTCAATCGATGGCAAGAAAACCGATGCAGTAATGACCGCAGGGCTACGATTAGACGCAACGATCGTATTTGAAAATAATGCTCACGCCGGAAGTTTCAATACACTAAGCCTGATCAGAAAAGACAGCTATCGCCAGTTTTATTCAAGTGATATTGAATCTGAGAGTGCCTATTCCTCTCCAGTCGGCAAAGATGTCATACAGCGTATTGCAAGTATCTTTACCGACCACTTCGGAATTAGCGTACAAGAAGCGATGAATGGGCAAGAAACCTATTCTTTTGTCGTCGACGATGAAGAGTACCACTCTTTGATGAGCGCGAAATACATCCCAAACTACAAATTATGGGTGGTAGGACGTACGGATCTAACTCACGTCGATAGTATATTCATACAAGAGTTCAGCATTCTTTTCGTTGCCTTTATTTTTCTTCAGTTTGGTTTCTACTTTTTGGTTAAGTCGATTGCCAAGAATGAACAACGGACTCGTAGCCAACTCATTTATCAGGCGAACCATGACCCTTTAACCTCTCTGCCAAACCGTTTGTACATGCGTAGAAACATTGGTAAATGGATTGACGATGAGTCAGAGCCGTTTTCGCTGTTGTTTATCGATATCGATAACTTTAAATGCGTCAATGACACCCACGGGCATGACTTTGGAGATAAGGTTCTCAAACAGATCGCTTTGCGTTTGATGAGGTTCCGATCTCGCCTCAGCCTATTGGTACGTGAATCCAGTGATGAGTTTTTGTTCTTGACGCCCTTGTCGAATGAAGCTGAAATTAAACGACTCGCCAAGCGCATTATTGAAGTGCTTTCTCAACCTTATGAAATTGAAAGCGCTCAGTTTTTGTTAGGTTGCAGCATCGGCGTAGCGCGTTTCCCAGAACACGGAAAAGATCTGGATAGCCTGTTACGTTCTGCCGATATTTCAATGTACAAAGCGAAACAGCAGCAAAACTCGTACAGTATTTTCACAACGGAAATGCAAGATGCTCATCTCTACAAAATGAAAGTAGAACAAAGGCTACGCATCGCTATCGAGAAACAAACGCTGTTCATGGTTTTCCAACCGCTGGTTCGTGCAAATGAAAGTATTCATGGTGTAGAAGCACTCGTGCGCTGGATTGATGAGGAATTGGGTTTTGTTCCGCCAGATGTCTTTATACCGATAGCAGAGAACACGGGTTTAATGCAAAAACTGGGGACTTTTATTATTGAGTCCAGCATTATGCAGATCGCCCACTTGCACCGAACAACAGAACAAAAAATCGGGCTGTCGATCAACATATCAGTGCGTCAGTTTTCTCATCAATCCTTCTCTGAGCACTTGTTCGCGACACTAGAAAAGTATCAACTCTCTCCTAGCTGTGTAACGCTAGAAATTACCGAGAGCTTGTTCATTGAAGATGTGACTTTGGTGAAACCGACTTTTGAAGCCCTCAAAGAGAAGAATATAAAGATCTCTTTAGATGATTTCGGGACAGGTTATTCATCACTAAGTATGTTGAAAGCACTGCCTATCGATGAACTTAAAATCGATAAGAGCTTTATTGAGAACATTGCTGTCGATCAGCAGTCACTCACCATGGTGCAAAACATCATCGCAATCGGTAAGAACTTCGGCATGGTGGTATTAGCAGAAGGCGTAGAATCAAACGAACACTTCGCAATTCTAAAGGCATGTGGATGTGACTTAATGCAAGGCTATTACTTCTCTCGCCCTATTCCTTATGATGAGCTGGCTACTCACCTAAACAAGAAAGTGACCGAGCACGCGGAATGTTCTGTTTAAGAACGCGAGTTAAATAGACGAGCTAAATAAGGTAGGCGGCTAAACACCTACCTTATTTTCTAGGTATTTTCTGTTCAGTTATTTATTCATTTCACTTTTTATTCATTTCACTATGCATAACATCGATCAACTGCCCGGAAGGATCTCCTGATAATTCCCAAGTAAAAATGCCGCCTAGGTCTGATTTCTTCGCCCATTCTGCCTTTGCTTTAATAGAACGCTGATCTTCAAAAGATATGAATACTTTTTTATCTGGGTTCCACAAATAAGGTGCTTGAGCTTGCTCATCATACTTATACTCATAACCTTGTTTGCTGCTGTAGTTATTCATAAGATCCCAAAACATGAAGTAACCGTTTTCACCGGTACCAAACTGCGCCCCTTGTTCAGAAACTAGGTCACCTTTAGGCAGCTCTCCAGCAAAGTCTTTTGTCCCTTGCCAACCTCGACCATAAAAAGCCGCCCCGATCACGAGCTTCTCGCTAGGAATACCTTGCTCTATCATCTGATTAATGAAGACATCAGCTCCCATTCCCCACCAACTACGCTCGGTGGCATGTAAGTTTGTTGTGTGACCTGTTTGAGTTCCCCAGCCTCCGAGGAAGTCATACGTCATCGCAAACATGTTCGTCAGATATGGGCTAGCTGCGTTCCAGTCAATTTGAGCTGCCTTAGCACCAACACCGACAGCCGTTGAAAGCTCGTAATCTCTTTGAGTCGTCTTTGATAGAGCGTCCAAATCACTTCTGATTGTTTTTACTAAAAGAGTAAAAGCTTCACGCTCTAGCGCTTTTTGCTCATCCGTTAGTTTCGTCTCTGGGTTCCAAGGCGAAGTGGTTAAGCCGCCGCCTCCTGGGTATTCCCAATCAAGATCAATACCATCAAAGAAGTCGTATTTTTGGATCAATTCAACAGCAGTTTTTGAAAAGTGCGCAATGGCTTGAGGATCTTTCGCCATCGCATGGAAAGGTTCAGACATTGTCCACCCTCCAAATGAGGGCAAAATTTTGATATTTTGATTGTCGGCCTTCAGTTGAGCTAACTGGGCAAAGTGACCTTTATAGGCGACATCAACACCCACGTCTCCGAAATCGACTTCTAACGCAGCTTCTTTATCCACAATAATCGCGGTATATGGTTGTTTGTCTGCACATTGCTGCTGAATTTGTTTTTGGACGGGCTCACCAGCACCGCTATGAGGACCACACATGCTCAAGAAGGCGTAAATAATATGTGAGAGCTTGTCTGCAGGTATGTCGTCAACGGTATAAGGGTTGTCTTTATTCAGATATTGCCAATCCGCAAAATACCCTGCGACGACTTTATCATCGGCATGTACTGTAGGTGTGAGCATACAAACCGTGGCTATTGAGCTAAGCCCAAAGATAGAAATAGATTTAAAGATAGAACTTGATTGGTCACTGTTGCTAGAAATAGCGTGTGTGATAAATGACAGTTTCATAATTATCTCCTTTAGTGTGGCTTAACATTAAAGAGTGATAATTCTTTCAACCGCTGAACAAATTCACTATTCGAGTCATGTCTAATAGTTATCCCCCTTATTGCACTGGTTTCATTAGGGGGAATTTCCATGATTACTCAAATAGTGAATTCAACGAAGCATAAATATCTTACTATTCACTGCCGTTTGGTTTATTCACGCTAAGTTGTTCGTCCAAGTTAAGTACCGTCAAAGCATTACTTACGCTGGTCGCTATCACATCGACCACACCGGTCCTTAGTGCGCCTAATAGAGCTAATGGCTTACTGTTCTCGGCTGCAATGGCAATGACTTCTGCAATTGGGCGGAATTCTTCCAAGGCCAAACCAATCACACGGTCACTCATTACTGTGTTTGCTGTTTTACCGTGAACATCGAAAAAGTCATAACCCGCAAAGTCACCGACGACTCCTTGCAATAAACGAGATTGAACGACCTCACCTGCGGTAAACCAACCTAAGTCGACCATATAGCTGTTTTCACTCATATCACCGATACCGACTAATGCAACATCGGCTTTTCGAGCGAGATCGAGTGTCTGCTTAACGGTGCTGTTTTCCATAAATGCGGTTTTTTGCGCTTTATTCTCGGCATAAGCCGGCGCGTATAAGGTTTCAGAAGATCCACCGTACTTTTTGGCTAGCTGCCTGCATATATGGTCGGCATTAAACATACCGCCTCTTGGGTGAATACCGCCGATACCACACACGAATTTGCAGTCTCGTGGCGTAATTACGCCAGTGTGGTGAGCAACAGACGATACGTTTCGCCCTTGTCCTACTGTCACCACCATACCGTTTTTCAGTGTACTGGTAAGATAATTAGACACTAAACCAGCAACCTGTAATCGCTGCTTCTCTTCATTTGGTTGGTCTAGTGCTACAAGAGCACGCTTTACACCAAATCGTTCGATCAAACGTTGCTCGATCTTCGCACTAAAGACGGGGTGATATTTCACGGTGATCTCAACAATGCCCTCATCTCGGGCTTGCTTGAGCATTCGACCAACCTTTGCACGGGAGATAGAGTACTTTTTAGATATCTCTTCTTGCGTGGCACCATCTTGATAATAAGCAACCGCTACTTCAGTGAGGAGATCAGTGTTTTCTTCGGAAACATCTTGGATATTCTTACTCATATACCACTCAACCAATATTTAACAATTATTTTACCTGCTTGAAGAACAAATGTTCGATGCTTAAGCAAGTGATACACAAGTTTACACCCCGAACATATGTAACAGCAAGGTACATTTGCTCATAGTCATAACCATGGTTTTGTTGTTGATTAATTCACCTCACTTTGCTCGTTAAACGTTTGCTTGCATAGCCCATGATTACTAGAGCGAAATATATTTGACTGAAGTCACCATACAGTACTATTTACCGTTGACTTTGGGGCTAGATCGGATAAATATGGCTACATCATTTACTCATCGAGCGATCAAATGTTCTGCGCAAATGTTCGTTCGGAGAAAAATTTAAATTAATGTAAGTTTGGCTCACTGGTACAACCATTGAGAACTTCATTAGTTAGCTTGCAAATGCCCACACCTCTCCCATTAATGAGGTGTTATGCGATACATAGGATGATCAAAATGAGCAATAAATTAGAGCAACTTCGTAAACTAACAACTGTTGTAGCTGACACTGGCGATATCGAAGCTATCAGCAAGTACACTCCTGAAGATGCAACAACTAACCCATCTCTAATTCTTAAAGCTGCTCAAATTGCTGAGTACGCTCCTCTAATCGATGCTTCTATCGAATACGCAAAAGCGCAAAGCGGTGATAAAGCACAGCAAGTTCAAGATACTTGCGACATGCTTAACGTGAACATCGGTAAAGAAATCCTAAAAGTTGTACCTGGCCGTATCTCTACTGAAGTCGATGCTCGTCTTTCTTACGACATGGAAGGCAGCGTTGCTAAAGCTCGTCAACTTATCAAAATGTACAACGACGCTGGTATCACTAACGACCGCATCCTAATCAAACTGGCTTCTACTTGGGAAGGCATCCGTGCTGCTGAAATCCTAGAGAAAGAAGGCATCAACTGTAACCTAACGCTTCTATTCTCTTTCGCTCAAGCTCGTGCTTGTGCTGAAGCTGGCGTATTCCTAATCTCTCCTTTCGTTGGTCGCATCATGGACTGGTACAAAGCGAAAGAAGGTCGTGATTTCGAAGCTTCAGAAGATCCAGGCGTAATCTCTGTTTCAGATATCTACAACTACTACAAAGACCACGGCTACAAAACTGTTGTTATGGGCGCAAGCTTCCGTAACATCGGCGAGATCCTTGAGCTTGCTGGTTGTGACCGTCTAACTATCGCTCCTCAACTTCTAGCAGACCTAGAAGCAGCAGAAGGCGAAGTAGTAGAGAAGCTTATCGACTCTAACGGTACTAAAGAGCGTCCAGCAGCGATGACTCACGCTGAGTTCCTATGGGACCACAACCAAGATGCAATGGCTGTTGAGAAACTGGCTGAAGGCATCCGCAACTTCGCCGTTGACCAAGGCAAACTAGAAGACATGATCGCAGCTAAGCTGTAATCACTCTTACCAAATTCAAATAGGGGAACGTTCAGTTCCCCTACTTTTATCAATTTTGTTTTTCTTAATTTTTATTCGGAAGTTCTTATGAATCGCAAACATCTAGCTAACGCTATTCGTGCTCTAAGCATGGACGGCGTACAACAAGCAAACTCTGGTCACCCAGGCGCACCTATGGGTATGGCTGACATCGCTGAAGTACTTTGGCGTTCTCACTTAAACCACAACCCAGCAAACCCAGAGTGGGCTGACCGCGACCGTTTTATCCTGTCTAACGGCCACGGCTCAATGCTGATTTACTCTCTGCTGCACCTAGCAGGTTACGAGCTTTCAATTGAAGATCTTAAGAACTTCCGTCAACTGCACTCTAAGACTCCAGGTCACCCAGAGTACGGCTACGCACCAGGCATCGAAACAACGACTGGTCCTCTAGGTCAAGGCATTACTAACGCTGTTGGTATGGCTATGGCTGAGAAAGCGCTAGCTGCTCAGTTCAACAAAGAAGGCCACGACATCGTAGACCACTACACTTATGCATTCATGGGTGATGGCTGTCTGATGGAAGGTATTTCTCACGAAGCATGTTCTCTAGCAGGTACGCTTGGTCTTGGTAAGCTGGTTGCTTTCTGGGATGACAACGGTATCTCTATCGATGGCGAAGTTGAAGGTTGGTTCTCTGACGATACACCTAAGCGTTTCGAAGCTTACGGCTGGCACGTAATCCCAGCGGTAGATGGTCACGATTCTGACGCTATCAACGCAGCGATTGAAGCGGCTAAAGCAGACCCTCGCCCTACTCTAATCTGCACTAAAACAGTGATTGGCTTTGGTTCTCCAAACAAAGCAGGTACGCACGACTGTCACGGTGCTCCACTAGGCGCTGATGAAATTGCAGCAACACGTAAAGAATTAGGTTGGGAGCACGGTCCTTTTGAAATTCCGTCGGAAGTTTACTCAGAGTGGGATGCGAAAGAAGCAGGCGCAGCTAAGGAAGCAGCGTGGAACGAGAAACTTGCAGCTTATGAAGCAGCATACCCTGAGCTGGCAGCTGAATTCAAACGCCGCGTAAACGGTGACCTACCAGCTGAGTGGGAAGAGAAAGCATCGGCAATCATCGCTGATCTTCAAGCTAACCCAGCAAACATCGCATCACGTAAAGCATCTCAAAATGCTCTAGAAGCGTTCGGTGCTATGCTACCAGAATTCATGGGCGGCTCTGCTGACCTTGCGCCTTCTAACCTAACTATGTGGTCTGGTTCTAAGTCTCTTGAAGCGAACGACTTCTCTGGTAACTACATCCATTACGGTGTACGTGAATTCGGTATGACGGCTATCATGAACGGTATCGCTCTACACGGTGGTTTCGTACCATACGGCGCAACGTTCCTAATGTTCATGGAATACGCGCGTAACGCTATGCGTATGGCTGCTCTGATGAAAACTCAGAACATCCAAGTTTACACGCATGACTCTATCGGTCTTGGCGAAGATGGTCCAACTCACCAACCAGTTGAGCAAATCGCTTCTCTACGTCTAACTCCAAACATGAGCACATGGCGCCCATGTGACCAAGTTGAGTCTGCTGTTGCTTGGAAACTAGCAATCGAGCGTAAAGATGGTCCTTCTGCACTTATCTTCTCTCGTCAAAACCTTGCACAACAAGATCGTGACGCTGAGCAAGTAGCAAACATCGCTAAGGGTGGTTACATCCTGAAAGATTGTGAAGGCAAGCCAGAGCTTATCCTTATCGCAACGGGTTCTGAAGTTGAGCTAGCGGTTAACGCTGCTGCTGAGCTAACGGCTGAAGGTAAGAAAGTACGCGTAGTTTCTATGCCTGCTACTGATGCGTTCGACAAACAAGACGCGCAGTACCGTGAGTCTGTACTTCCATCTGACGTAACGGCACGTATCGCTGTAGAAGCTGGCATCGCTGACTTCTGGTACAAGTACGTTGGTTTCGGTGGCAAGATCATCGGTATGACAACGTTCGGCGAGTCTGCACCTGCAGGTGAGCTATTCAAGATGTTCGGTTTCACTACTGAAAACGTAGTAAACACAGCGAAAGAGCTTCTAGCTTAATCTTGAATACATTGTCTCGCCCTTCAATGGGTTGATGCATACAGAAAGCCCCGCATGAAAATACGGGGCTTTTTTTGTCTTTTCTCTCATTCGGATTAAATCTAACGGCTATTTTTCTTCGAAACGCTTTGCCAGTTGGTAGAACTCATTGACTTGTTCTTTTAGCTCTGTGGAGTGGTCTTTCACAGAATGCGTTGCCACTAAGTTTTGTTCTGCGGTCGAGGCGATAGACTGCATATGCAGATTGACTTCACTCGACAGCTCACGTTGCTTATGAGCAGAACTTTCAACAGACTGCATGAGTTCATTCATGGATTGCATTAGGTTTTCGACTTCCGACAAGCGCTCTGCACTCACCTTCGCAACATCACCACATGCGTCCGTTTGCTCACGGTTCGCCAGAATATCTTTTTGCCACCCTTCAATCGTCGTTAGCATGGTATCGATGCTCTCTTTGATCTGAACCGTAGCCTTTGAGGTTCGACCCGACAATGCACGGACTTCGTCGGCAACAACGGCAAAGCCTCGTCCTTGCTCGCCCGCTCTCGCCGCTTCAATCGCAGCGTTCAGGGCCAACAAGTTGGTTTGTTCGGCGATTCCACCAATCTCTTCCATTATCTTGCTTACGCTCTGCGCTTGATCGCTCAGTTGGTAAGTCGTTTGAGTCGCCTTTTCAGCCTGAGAAGCTAGGCTCTCTAAGTTTTGATGAGTTTGATTAATGCTTTCTTTAGCGCCAGCACAGGTTTGCAAAGTCACATCAACAATCTGGTGCGCTTCTTCTGTGCGAGAAGAGACCTCATTGGCGGTGACTTCAACCTCTTCAGTCGCCTCTCGTACTTGAAGAATGTCTTTTGTTTGTTGATCTAAGGCTTCTGATACTTCAAATGACGTCGCATTTAGGTTGTCAGCCAAATCTTGTAACGGCTTGGCTGAGTCTGTCATGCGACCTAATACGGTGCGGATTCTTGCAGACAATAGTTTTAAGTGAAAATCGGCAATAGAGAACTGACTATTACCTGAATAAACAAGACGACTAACACTATCGAATTTAGATTGCAGCTTTTTCAACTGCAGTGGAGTATCAATCAGCTCTTGTCGGAAAAGCAGTGCTAATGCTGAAACAGGAAGTAGGCTCAACAACCATTGTGATACTTGCCCTACTTCAATGAGATTTGAAATTAACGGCGCAGCCAAAGAGCCTAGCAACACGGCGTAACGAACACTGTCACTGATCTTTAATGACCATTGGCGACCCGACTTTTCAGCCTTCAAGAGGCCTTGGTAAGCCTTATCTGCAACTTGTATCCATTCATTCTTTGGCTTAACACGAACAGATTGGTAGCCACTCACCTTACCATTGTCGTAAATTGGAGTTACATAAGCATCGACCCAGTAAAACCCACCAGATTTGGTTTTGTTTTTTACGATGCCACGCCAAGCT
Organism: Vibrio sp. F13; assembly: GCF_020806305.2. Lineage (NCBI taxonomy): Bacteria > Pseudomonadati > Pseudomonadota > Gammaproteobacteria > Vibrionales > Vibrionaceae > Vibrio > Vibrio sp. F13. The sequence continues at coordinate 1,657,989 of NZ_CP170176.1, forward strand.
TTACCTTGCTTTAGGTTAACCCACATATCAGCAAAAGCGGCTTTCGGCATATCGTTATGCCTTACGATATTGTGGTGTTGCCCTAGCAATTCTTGTTGGCTGTATTCCGCTATGCGACAAAAAGCATCATTACTGTACGTAATCACGCCTTTTAAATCAGTGGTAGAGACAAGTTGTTCGTTTTCGCTGAGAAGCGTTTCACGAGATTGAGTAGATGAGCTGACAGTCATTATATTAACTTAGGTTAATTATTATTTTAGGCGAGGAATATATACAATTATTAAAGTTATGACAAAATGTGAACGTCACATTTTGTGTAAATGCCTGCTATTTATACAAATATTAGCTAAGTACCTCACAAAGCTAATAACTTCACTATCTTCTCATGCCAACAGTCACGACTCATCTAAGTTTACGGCAGTGGTAAATTTCACGGTTCTCATTGAGACAGAGGTATGGAATTTACGAATATTCAGATCTTTGCGTAGTACTCGCTCCACAAAGTCTTCGTAGGCTTGAATGTCTTTGACCGTCACAATCAGCATGAAATCAAAGCTGCCTGATATCTGATAGCACTGCGTGACCTCTTCTGCCTTTGAAATAGAATGGCGAAAGATTTGGTAAATATCCCCTCGATCACGCTCCATTTCCACGGACACAACCAAAGTCATCTTACTGCCGGTCAGTTCTGGATTAATGATGGACACACCACCGACAATCACGCCCTCTTCTCTCAGCCGTTTCACTCGCTTTAAGCAAGCAGGCGGTGACAACCCGACCAGCTCTGCTATTGTTAAATTTCACGTCATTGAAACACTGAAAGTTACTCTCAATACCCTAATTATTGATATTTTGAGTAAAAATAATTTGAGCATGGGTATTTACTAATGACTCAGTTATTACATGCGTATTTTAAAACACCGATAATAAAAAATTATCTTATTAGTTAGAACCCAACGCCTTGTATAAAGCGCCCTCCAGAATAATAACCACGACCTAATCAATGTTATTAAACATCCAAACTATCAACTATTCATTCAACAAAACCCATTAAATAACTGACAATAGAATAAATAACACTCCTTATTTTATATTAACTCTAAATGTTGAAACCGGAACGAATAATTAATTATAATAATTATCCATTTGATTGGTAAAATTTATAAATATATTTTGTTACATAATCAAAACTGATGGCTTGATATAATAATGTCACACAAAACAATGGCTTTAATGGTTCTAATTTTTTCCTCACTGTCACAGGCTTCCACTATTGAGAACGACGAACTATTGCTGAAGTCATTGATAAAACAAGGTGTTATCTGTTCAGGCTTAACCTATGAGGAAAATCAAGAAGCTTTGCGTATCTATCTCAACGCTAAAAAAGTGAAGAGCACTCCGTTTGATTCAAAAAATAGAAAAGAGACAACCAATACAAAAGAGATAGAAGATAAAAAAAATACAACAAACACACGTCAGTTAAATAAGACACCACAAGAGTGTATTAGGCCAGACTCGGACAACTGATTCGAATAAGGCAGTTGATACTGATATCGACATGGAAATATTAAAAGGAAATATAATGAAAATGATGAGAAAAACATTGTTGGCTTCAGCAATGCTTACTCTATTTAGCGTCAGTAGTTATGCAAAAACACCTATTGATTTAGGCGTTGTAAATGAAGACAAACTTATTGAAATGCTAGTTAGACAAGGCTTAGTCGACCAAGATGCAACCGATGTGGCAAAACACGACGCACTTGACCGTTACTTAAAAAATAAGATCAATTCCGGTTTTAAAGGCGACGCTCAATTCGGTAAAAAAGCACTTGAGCAACGAGCGAAAATACTCAAAGCCATCGAAAAAGGATCCGGTGTTAAAAAAGCGAGTGTCTTTGCTTTAGAAGTCGGCACCAAGCGTACCGATAAAGTACTCGCTCTGTTAGTCGATTTCCCTGATTTGAACTGGGATAATAACAAGCTGACCGAAGAGCACACGCAGATGCTCTATGAGAGCTACAACCCAGAGCATTATCAAGAGCTGTTGTTCTCAAATTCTGGCTACACAGGGCCCAACGGCGAGAACCTAATCTCGATGCGCCAATATTACCAAAGCGAATCAGGTGACAGCTACAGCGTTGCAGGTCAAGCGGCAGGTTGGTATCGCGCCTCCAAGCCTGCGTCATTCTATGGTGGCAACTCCCCTACCACCGACAACGACCTAAACGCCCAAGAACTGGTTCGTGAAGCGCTGAATCAACTAGCTCAAGAGCCGAGTATCAACCTTGCCGATTACGACATCGAAGATCGTTACGATTACGACGGTGACGGAAATTTCCGCGAACCCGATGGTGTGATTGACCACCTGATGGTGTTTCATGCATCGGTAGGCGAAGAAGCCGGTGGTGGCGTGTTAGGCCCTGATGCGATTTGGTCTCACCGATTCAACCTTGGTCGCACTCATGTACTGGAAGGTACTTCTAGCTCGCTTCCAGATCGATTTGGTGGCCAATACGCGGCGTTCGATTACACCATTCAACCGATTGATGCGGCTGCAGGTGTTTGTGCCCACGAATATGGCCATGATTTAGGCTTACCAGACGAGTATGACACGCAATACACAGGCAGAGGCGAACCGGTTTCTTACTGGTCAATCATGTCTTCGGGCAGTTGGGCTGGTCAAATTGGTGGTACACAACCAACGGCATTCAGCTCTTGGGCAAAACACTTCCTACAGAAATCGATTGGCGGACGTTGGGTTAACGATGATCAGCTCTCGATTGATGACCTAGAAGACAATCCACAAGTGTATACGCTGTTCCAAACAACGGATAACAGTCGTCCTAACATGATCAAAGTGGATCTTCCTGAAAAGCAGATTGAAAGTCTGAAACCCTTTAAGGGCGAGTATTCATTCCACTCTCAAAAAGGCGATGATCTGAAAAACAGTATGACTCGCAAGTTGATGATCCCAGCGGGTGATTCTGCACTGCTGTCTTTCAAAACTTGGTATGAGATTGAAAAAGACTACGACTTTGCGCGCGTGCTAATCAACGGACAAGCCATTGCAGGAAACATTACCTCAATGGACGATCCATACAACACGGACCTCGTTCCTGCTATTGGCGGCGAATCTGGCGGATGGGTCGACGCTGAGTTCGACGTTTCACAATGGGCAGGCCAAGAAGTGGAACTGTCTTTTGAATACATCACCGATGGCGGCTTAGCAATGGAAGGCTTCTATTTAGATAACCTTGCTGTTGTTGTCGATGGTGAAGTGACCTCAATAGACGATGGTGAAAGCAACTCCACCTTCTCCCTTAATGGTTACAAGCTGAGTAATGGATTCCATCAAGCGCAGCACTACTATCTATTGCAATGGCGCAGCCACATGGATGTTGATGAAGGCCTAGCGAACATCAAACGCATGGGACAACTGATGTCATTCGACCCTGGCTTGATCATTTGGTACGTCGACGAATCACTAACCGACAACTGGGTAGGTAAACACCCTGGTGAAGGTTGGTTAGGCGTGGTCGATGCAGACCAAAATGCCATGCTGTGGGCAAACTCTGGTGAAGCGGCTCAAACACGCTACCAAGTTCGAGACGCAGCGTTTTCACTCAAAGATCATACTCCAATGCGTCTTGTAAACAGCGACAACGATGTACTCGAAGATACCAGTTTGGTTGGCAATGCTAGCTTCTCGGATGACCAAGATTACACATCGCCTCAAGCACCAGATTCAGGACGCATCCTGACGGAGTTTGGTTTAGCGGTCGATATTGTGAATCAGAGTGATAACAACGAATACGGTGTGGTTCGCTTATCTAAAGTAAGCCAACACAACATCGTTCCTACTGCGAACTTCGAGCTTAATGTGACTGGTCTGACTGTTTCTGTAAACAACTTCAGCTCAGACCAAGACGGTGAGATCACCCATTACCTGTGGGACTTTGGGAACGGCACAACAAGTAACGAAGTGGCACCAACTTGGTCTTACGAGCAAGCGGGCGAATACACGGTGAACTTGACTGTTGTCGACGACAAAGGCGCTACCGCTTCATTTAGCTCCGTAGTGAGTGTTGAATCTCCAAACGCCCTTCCAGAAGCGAGCGCGAAGTACATTCACTTGGGCCGCTGGGTAACCATGTGGTCTACAAGTTCAGACAGCGATGGTCGTATTGTTGATACCGAGTGGACACTTCCAAACGGAAAGGTGAAACGAGGTCGCACATTCACGTCAATCTTCCCTTCATACGGAAAGCACGAGGTGACACTGAAGATAATCGATGACCAAGGTGGGATTACCACTAAGACAATTTTGATCGACCTGTAAATCATCGCTGGCTCTGTCATGCGTATTTACAACACAAGCTTAAGTATTGTTGTCACAGGATATAAGCCACGACAGCAGTTTTAAGAAAACGTTATTATTTAAGCCGTAAGCAAAGGCCCTACCGATTTGGTAGGGCTTTTTATTGGTCGCAGTTCGAGATACTAGGGTTTTAATCACAGTAACAAATTTACTGAACCACCATTCGATGAGCCATTACACAGGCTGCTTTTGAATACGCGATTTACGAGCACTGAATGCGAACAGCAAGATAACAGCTAACACGAATGGTAATACGTAGATATTGAGGTTCTGCCACCCTGCTGTCGATTCTAGCCAGCCAGAGAGCATCGCTGTAATCGTCACACAGCCAAAGACAATAAATTCATTAAACGCTTGTGCCTTAGCTTTATTCTGCGATTGGTAGGACTGACTAAACAAACCTGTTGCCGCGATAAACATAAAGTTCCAACCGACACCAAGCACAACTAGAGCCGCTCTGAAGTGCCAGATAGATTCGCCATGAATGTTAATCGCGATACAGACGACGAACAGAACCCCGCCTGCCAAGATCATCATTCTTGAGCCAAACTTCTCGATAAGTGAACCAGTAAAGAATGCAGGAACAAACATCCCCAATACGTGCCACTCAATGACGCCCGCTGCTTTGGTAAAGTCAAAGCCACAACCAATCATTGCCAATGGCGTTGCTGTCATCAGGATATTCATCACCGCATAAGCGACCATGGCAGCAAACACTGCGCCAATAAAGTTAGGCGCTTTTACTATCACACTGAGAGGATCGGATTTAGGTGCCTGACTATTAAAAGAGACTTTTGGAAACTGAATTGTTTGTAAGATGAGTAACGCAAGAATGTTCAATCCAATCAAAGAAGCAAAAGCACCAATGTACAAGCCATCTTGCGACCACTGTTGCGACATAATCGCCAAATTTGGTCCTAATACCGCGGCTAAAACGCCACCAGCCATCGAGATAGAGATCGCTCGATGACGTGCATTTTCATCACACACCTCGATTGCAGCAAAACGATAAAGCGTGCCAAAACCTATGCCTATCCCAAGTAAGAACGTAGCGAAACAAAACAGATAGAAATTTTGCTGAGACAGTGCGTAGGTGGCAAGACTAGCTCCTGTAATGCCAACCACATTACCAATGCTAAATCCTCTCTTTCTCCCTAACTTGCCTGAAATTAAAGATGCAGGAATAGTGGCTGCCATTAGACCCAAAAACTGCAGTGCAACCGGCAAGGTGATCATGCTGACACTGGGTGCAATCTGCTTACCGATCAAACCAATCACAGAGATCAGTAATATGTTACCCGTCATCAACAAGGCCTGACACAGTGAGAGCAGCCAAACATTTCTATTCATCTTCGTTCCTAAATATGAGCACAGTTGGTCAATAGACCAAAAATTCAACAAAGTCGCAACACTTTGTTACTCATAGCAACTCTACAAAGCGACCAATAGACCAATATAAAGTGCTACCACCACATGACTTTGATTAGCGTTACTTAAGACGCTAGAGTTGAAATTATCATTACTTAAGATAATAATAATTTTCTGTTATTTATAGGCTTTAGTATTTGAAGGTGAGTATGATTAATCCACTTTGGCTCAATACGTTTAAGACTCTGGTTGAAGTTGGCCATTTCACCCAAACGGCAGAAAAGTTGTATATGACACAACCTGGAGTCAGCCAACACATCAAGAAGCTTGAACAAGCTTGTAATTGTGACCTGCTATCTCGAGAAAACAAGAGCTTCGAACTGACCGAACAGGGTCGGATTATGTATCGCTATGCGATCAAACTAGAGAAAGACCAAGAAGATCTTTTTGAGTCTCTGAGTTTTGATAACCCTTATGCTGGGCAATGTCACTTGTCTTGCTCTGGCTCACTCTCTTTGCGTCTGTATCCCAAGCTTCTTGAACTTCAACAGCAACACCAAGAGCTCAGCATTAACTTAGAAGCCGCTCCAAACAAAAAGATATTGAATGACCTAAGCGAAGGCACTACCGATATCGGCATTGTTAGGCATTCCCCGAACGACAGCTACTACCAAAGCCAAGTCATCGGCAAAGAAGCACTGTGTCTTATTGTTCACCACAGCCTTGCTGATTTAGAGATAACGCCGCAAGTATTGAACGACATTGGCCTTATTGCCCACCCAGATTCCGCACACTATCTGTCTTTGTATTTCGACCTTTGCGGAGATAAAGACTTAGCGAACATCAACGTTAATGAGATACCAAGATCTGGCTACATCAATCAGCTTCACCAGATCTTGCTACCCGTATCAAAAGGATTAGGTTTTACCGTGTTACCGGCTGGCGCGGTTGAACACTTCCCAGATAGAGACAAGCTACACGTTGTGCCGCCAAAGGTAGAAGTTGAGGAAACGTTGTATCTGGTTCAAAAACGAAACCGAAAACTGCCGCACCGATACGATACGGTTGTTGAGCTAATCAAACAGAACGTGAGTCGTTAGTTCGGTATAGATAGATTTAAAGCCTTTAGCTAGCTCGGTATTTCGCTATAAGAGCTAAAGGCTTTAATGTTGAAGTGATATTTATAAAAGACAACTACTCAGAAGCGCCAAGCCCCTCTTTTGCTCGTTCAAAGTCATAATTATCTAACGCACTTCGAACATCTTTGAGAACAACAGAATGTGGATACTGTGCCAGTAACTCAGTCACATATTGAGTTGCATCGTTATCATAAGCATCCAGCAGTGATAGCAACTGAGCATGCTGTTCTGACGTGATGCTCGGTGAATCAGAGGTATCAGCAAGACTCGCATCGGCTTCTTCAGTACTTGTCGTATTGAATCCCCCAACACCAGACACATCAAAGCTGATCTCAACTGCTTTAATCAGTTCGATTAACCCAAGTTCGCCTTGCTTAAGATCTGCTTCATCACACGCCTTGTTATGCGCTTTGCTTTCTAAATCACTGAGTAACTCTGCCAATCGCAATCCACCAATCGAAGCTGCCATGCTTTTTAAGGTATGTAGATTACGCTCTAACGTCTCCCAGTCGCCTTGTACTAAGTTATCAAAAGCATCCGACATAATGTCTGGCGATCCTTGGCAGAACCTATCAAGCATTTTGGCTTGCAGCTTCACATCATGATAAGTCAGTTGCTCAAACCTCGACTGAGAGAAAACAGGCGGCTCAATTTGGGGATCGGAGTGCAATTCCGCACTCTCACCAGAATCACCTGTCTGGATCGCATCTGAAGAGGTGTCTGATGGCGCTCGACCTTCAACTAAGACCTCAGGAACAATGTATCGAGTAATCAAAGACATCGCTTTATCAATAACAATAGGCTTATCCAAGAAGTCCGTGATGCCCGACTCCCTCGCTCGTTGTTTCGCATCATCAAAAACATTGGCTGACATTGCAATAATCGGTACATCTATATCGAATTCACGAATCAAACGGGTAGCTTCAAAGCCGTCCATAATCGGCATTTGAAGATCCATGAAGATTATTTCGTAGTCGTTGTTTTTAGCTAACTCCAGCGCTTCCTTTCCGTTTTCAGCAAGATCGGCATTTAATTTAGAGCGACTGAAAAATGCTAAGGCGAGATCTTGGTTCAGCTCATTGTCTTCAACCAATAGCACTCTTTGGCCTTTGAACTCTATCTGATAATCCAGTTGCAACTCTTGAGCTTTGAAGTCGGCTAACGCATCCGAGCTTGAGCGTGGCAATGTCAGTACAAAGGAGAACTCACTGCCTTGCCCGTAAACACTCTCTACCGTAATTTGACTGCCCATCGCATGAACTAATTTCTGGCTAATGTTGAGCCCAAGCCCTGTACCGCCAAACCGACGTGTCGTTGTGGTATCCGCTTGGCTAAAGGCTTCAAACAGCTTGTGACGGTTCTCATCCGAAATGCCTATCCCGGTATCCATCACACTCACTCTCATGGTTAGGCTGCTGTCGTTCGAGTCAACATGCTCCACCGTTAATGCTACGCTGCCTTGTTCCGTAAACTTAATCGCGTTGCCCACAAGGTTGAGTATGACTTGGAACAACCTCAATGGATCGCCTTGTAGTGGCGTGTTTAACTCTGGGTCGATGACCATAGACAAATTGAGTTGCTTCTCAGCCGCTTTCGATTCCATCAACTCAATCACATCTTTAAAAGTCGTTGCGGGATCAAACGGGACGTTATCAATAACAAGTTGCCCAGCTTCTATCTTTGAAAAATCAAGGATGTCATTGATGATACCGAGTAACGAATGGCCAGAACGGTGCACTTTCTCAATATAATTTCGAGCGACAGGATTAGATATTTCGCCAATCGCCAGATAAGACAAGCCAATAATGGCGTTCATTGGGGTTCTTATCTCATGGCTCATATTGGCTAAGAATTCCGATTTAGCTTGGCTCGCCAAATCGGCTCTCTGTTTCTCTTCTTCCAATTGTTCGTTAAGGCGCTTCATTTCTGAAATATCGAATGCCCAAAATAGTGTGGCGACTTCACCATCAATCTCAAAAAGATAGTAACTGACCAAAGCAACAAATCGGGTTCCATCAGACTTTCTGAGTACCAACTCCCTATTTTCAACTTTACCGTTAAGGTCGAGCTCTTTATGCACGCCATCACGAACGCTCAGCGAGTCATGGATAGCAGCGACGTCGATAGAAGACAACGCCTGATTATCCACGCCAAACAAACGTTTCGCCGTATCATTCGCGTAACGAACCTCTTCTTCAAATACCACGCTGGCTGCAATTGGAGAGCTATTTAGCATGTTGTAGAGTTGGTTCTGCGCCTTTTCCAGAGCTTCGGTCGCTTCCTTAGCAATACTGATCTGCTTCGCTAATTTACGATTCCAGAAAATAATAAGAAGAAGGATCACCAGAGAAAAAACCGAAATGGTGTAAACCAATTGATAATCAACTCTTTCTATCGCTTTGGGTGCAGCCCATTTTGCAGAGATCTTCTGGTGTTCTTCAGCTGAGATACTGCCTATCGCTTTGTTCACAATAGACAACAGCAAAGGTTCAGATTTGATGACATGCAGAGTTGGCGACAGGAAGAAGTCTAATCGACCGATGATGCCAATTCCTCGATAGCCAAATGAGTCGATTAAGTAATTTAAGACGTCAACGGTATCAATCATCGCATCAAACTCACCCGATTCGACGAGCTCTAATCCATCATTAGTCGATGACACCATCGACCAATTGATCTCAGGGTAACTATCCACAATAGCTTCTGTGTTGGCTCCCCCTTCTAAAATACCTATTTTCCAACCTGCAGCTTCTTCTAAGACAAGGCTGTTCACATCTCGTCTTGAGGCAATAGCCAAACGACTAGAAAATAACGGCTTACCCGCCTTCACGCCCTCGCCAAGCGAACGATTCTCCACAGCGGCCGACACAAGGTGCACTTTTCTATGGTCAACGAGTCGTCGAGTCTCCTGCCAACTGCCGACATCAACATGTTCCAAGCGTAAACCTGTTTTCTGCTCGATCAGCTTTAGGTAATCATCGATCATGCCGATGTATTCCCCTTTGCTCGATACGGCTTCATAAGGCAAAGAGTTAGGATCAATACCGATTTTCAATACTGGATGAGATTTTATCCACTGACGTTCATTTTGACTAAGATTAAGAAGTTCACCGACTAAACTGTTCGATTGATAAACATCTGAAATATAACGTTTTGCACCATCTCCGAATGAATCAAACTGCTCAATGGCAGGGAAATAAACATAACTTCCTTCCACGGAATCCACATCGAAATAGAACGTCATAAACCCAGCATTGGTGCTGCCCGTCTGCGTTTTATAGCCAACGCCTTTCGTTACGGATGACAATTTAGAGGTGTTTTTCTTGTCCAATGATGGCGTTGATACATCTCCTAGGAACCAAGATTCAAGCGGTCGCTTATTATTATCAGCCAGTGCCGAAATAACCATGAAAGTATTATCTGCATCAAATATGTCAAAAATCTTAGGCAATTCGTCAAAGCGATCATTAACAATAAAGTACGCTGAGATTTGAGCAATAATATCGGCCTTCTTCAGAACCGGAGTCAGGTCGTTCTTAATTTGTCTTCTAAGAATTGGCTCAAACTCCCCGTCTTCCCTTTTCAGGTTTGCCAATGCGGCATTGAAGCGGTCTCTTAGCTCAGCCCCCCTGAAATCCACGTAGATGGGATAACTGACTTTATAATCTTCATGGATCTGAATCTCGCGCATTTCAATAAACCGGGTATTGGTGACAAACCAGGTTAATACGCGCCTTTCTACCATCAGGAGATCAACATTTTGAGCTCTCAGTTGGGAAAACGCCGACTCTAAGCTGTCGAGATCATCTATCCGATCAATGCTCAATTGGCTTTCCAACACTTCTACGGAGTTTTTAATCGGCGATGTTTCATCGAACAACAATGCACCTAAGGACAAATTTTTTGCCGACTTCAAATCCAGCTTACGCCTCTTTAATGACACTGGCACAAAATCAACATCCATCACCTTGTCACTGACAAAGTGCAATGAAGAGTCATCAAGTTGAACGCCAGAAACAAATGATATTGAGTTGTTGTTATCGATAGCTTGACGAGCTGCAGTACGAGGCAAAGTGACAACGTCACCCAATCGATACCCCATATCGTTCAATGCCCTTTGCATAATGTCATGCTCTAAGCCAACAGAAGTACTGTCTGGATACATGTAAGGCGGGTTGCCGAATCCAAATACACCTTTAATGGGAGAGCGATAAGGCGAGTCATCTAACCATTTAGATAAAATGCGGTTCTTTTTACTGATATCAAACGTTGCAATCTGTTGATTCAATAAGTTAAGCAGCTCATTGTCGTTTGAACGAATAACCATGGCTGCTTTGATGTTCTTCCAGCGATCAAGTACATGGTTGACCGCTAAATTCTCGACTCCGCTTTTATGAGCAAGATCCATGGTGGTTACAGGTTCAGCCAGTAAGCCATCAACCGACCCATCTTCTAATGCACGAATAGCATCAATGGCCGTATCGAATTCAACTCTCTCAATCGAACTAAGCTGCACGCCAGATCGCTTTAGGTCGATGCTTTCTCGAACCATGGCAATTCGCCTTTTGGCCTCTTGCTCTATTTTATTATTGAGATGATCTTCGGTAGGAAGAATGACGGCAATTTGGTACGAGATATAAGGATCAGTTTGAAGGAAACGTCCTCCTTCGCTGGGATCAAACTGTTGAAACGGAAACACATCGCCTTTCCCGTCTAACAAAGCTTGCTTTGCTTCAGCATGAGAATCTACGCTGATGAAGTTGGTTTTTACGTTGAAACGCTCTTCAAGATCGTAAGCCCAATCTCGAATAATCCCGTCGACTTTTCCGTCATCACCAATAAATGAGTAAGGATAATGACTGGATAGTGTAACAAACGTGATTTCACGATCAGGATCTTGCCATAGGTTTGGTTGTTGATCCGGAGCAGCCTCAGCGTTAACGCTAGCGGCACGAACAACGAATACAACAAACAAAATTATGGCGATGACATAACGCTTACCCCACTTACCCCACATCTGCCAGAGGTCACTCATCTTTGAACTTCTCTTTAATCTCTAGAATCTCTGGCAATTTAATGAAAAACAGATCAACGATAGTCGGGTCAAAATGCTTACCTTTCTGCTCAGTGATTAAAGCCAAAGCATCTTCGACACTCCAAGCTTTTTTATAAGGGCGCTCTGCGGTCAGGGCATCAAACACATCAGCAACAGCCGCAATTCTTCCAACCAATGGAATATCTTCGCCGGCTATCTGCTTTGGGTAACCACTGCCATCCCACTTTTCATGGTGATACTGCGCGACTTGAATGGCCATACGCATCAGTTTGGAATCGCCCTGCCTACCAAGGATTTCAACACCGAACTCGACGTGTTTCTGCATGGTAGTCCATTCATCGGCATCCAATTTCCCTGGCTTCAGTAACACACTGTCAGGAATGCCAATCTTGCCAATATCATGCATTGGTGCTGCATCACGCAACGTCTCGGCATCTTCGTCAGTCATTCCCAAGGCTTTAGCTAGCACTTCACAGTAGTGACTCATACGCTTAACGTGCATGCCTGTTTCATTGTCTTTAAATTCAGCAGCTCTACCCAGTATGTTCAGTGTTTCTAGCTTACCGAGATTGATCTCTTGAGTTTTCTCTTTTACCTGACTAAACAACGCGCGTTGTTGGTCATAAAGTGCGATATGCGTTTTCACACGCTGGAGTGCAATTGCAGGGGTTATCGGCTTGGTTAGGTAATCGACAGCCCCCAAGGAGAGCCCTTTTACTTCGGCTTCTGGACCAATTGTGGCGGTCACGAAAATGATAGGAATGTGAGCCGTATTCGGCTGAGCTTTAAGTTGGCGGCAAACCTCGTAACCATCAATGTCAGGCATCATGATATCAAGGAGGATAAGGTCTGGCTGCGGCACCATCTTCGCAATCTTGATACCAATGGTGCCGTTAATCGCCACTTTCACTTGATAGGTATCTTTGAGTATTGCCGTTAACACATCCAAGTTACTTGGGGTGTCATCTACGACTAACACTATAGGTTTCCGACTCATTGATACCTCGTATAAAAATCAAACAGTTATAACCATAGTGTAGAACGGTTTTCAGAGGTTAAGCAGAAAAAAAGCAATTGATTTTCAAAAATGAAGAGTAGATCTGTGAGTGACTTCAAACTGGCGTTATTAGAAGTACGACCAGTCAATATTACGTCAGTTAAGTTATTATTATACAAGGGGAATTACCTTTGCATTGCAACATTTCACTAACAACACAGATACTATCCGAAAACAAAAAGAGCTCCTCATATGGGAGCTCTTTTCGTTCAACGGCTAGAAAGCAAAACAACCGAGTTATTCAGTAATCTAACGACCAGAATAATACATACAGATTCGAACACCATCGAACTCACGAATCTCAAATGGGATCTCGTAGATAGACTCCATCACTGATTTTTCAACCACTTCCGAAACCTTACCCGACTTAACCACTTTGCCTTTCTTCATCGCGACAATGTTATCCGAGTAGCAAGAAGCGAAGTTGATGTCGTGAATCACGATAACGACCGCTTTATTGAACTCATGCGCCAAACGACGCAACGTCTGCATGATTTCAACCGAGTGTTTAATATCAAGGTTATTCAGAGGCTCATCTAAGAACACATAGTCTGTATCTTGCGACACAACCATCGCGATAAACGCCATTTGACGCTGACCGCCACTCAACTCATCAAGGTATTTGTTTTGGATGTCAGTAATGCCAAGGTGTTCTAGTGCTGTATCGACGATTTTATGATCTTCGTCTTTCAAGCGACCTTGAGAGTGTGGGAAGCGACCAAAACAGACCAACTCACGAATCGTAAATCGCATATTGATGTTGTTTGATTGTCTTAACACGGCAAGGTGCTTGGCTAGCTCTTTGGTATCCCACTCAGCCAGTAACTTATCGCCAATGACCACTTCACCTGCGTCACTGTCGGTTAAGCGGCTCGCCATTGAAAGCAGTGTACTTTTACCCGCACCATTTGGGCCAATGATAGAAGTCACTTCGCCTTTCGGGAACATAGCACTGGCATCATCAACCACGAGTGACTTGCCATACTTCTTAGTTAAACCTGTTAATTTAATCACTACTTACTACCTTTACTGAATTCTGGTGCGTAACAACAAGAACATAAAATACAAACCACCGACCAAGTTAATGATCACACTCACTGTGGTTTCGAACGCCATTACTTTTTCGATAAACCATTGGCCTGAAACCAATAGAACGACCGCTAACAAACTGCTTGCGATGATAAGCACACGATGTTGATAAGATTTGAATATCTGACGAGCTAAGCTCACGGTGATCAAACCAAAGAACAGCACTGGGCCAACCAAAGCAGTCGATACCGCGACCATCACTGACACAATCACCAAGGTAATCTGAGTCAGTCGTTTGGTGTTCACACCCAAGCTTGTTGCGTTATCAACACCAAGCCAAAGTACATCAAGCTTAGGCGCTAACAACCAAAGGCCAAGCAAGCTCAAACCCAGTGGAATAAGACTGAGATAAACCAGCTCACCTTTCACATTATTGAAACTTGCGAACATCACATTCTGCAGCACCGCGAACTCGTTCGGGTCAATCAACATCGCTAAGAAGCTAGACAGACTCGAGAATACGCTGCCACACACAATACCAATCAACAGCAGTGTAAATACGTTGTTTCGCTTGCTCTTAAAGTAGAAGTGGAACAGGGCAAATGAGAACAAGATCATCACAGTCACAGACAACGAAAAGTTAGCGATGGAATCAATCACCCAGAAACTGGTACTGCCAAATACAAACAGAAGCACCGTTTGAACCAGCATGTACAAACTGTCAAAACCCAAGATGGATGGGGTTAAAATTCGATTGTTAGTAATGGTTTGAAAAACCAATGACGATGCAGAAATCGCTACCGCCGCCAACACAATCGACAACAGTTTTGGTAATCGCAGAGACAAGAAGAACTCGTAGTTATCCCACGTCAGCCCCTGCCCGATGAATAGCGCTGTCATACCCAAAGACGCGATAGCCAGAATCGCAATTTTTACTGAATCACGCATTCGACTTGTCTCTCATGATTAGGTAAATAAAAATCATGCCACCAAAGATGCTGATTACCATCGAGATTGGAATCTCATAAGGGAAGATGACGATTCGAGCTAGCAGGTCACAAGCCAACACCAAGATCACCCCCCAGTAGGCAGTCCAAGGCAGAATCTTCTTCATGTTATCGCCCATCATCAGCGACACGATATTCGGCACGATAAGGCCAAGGAATGGGATAACACCAACGATCATCACCACAGAGGAGGCACTGATAGCCACTAACGCAACACCAATGAAGACGATCTTCTGATAATTCAAACCGATGTTTTTCGCGAAGCTCTCACCGATGCTCGCCGCACTGAACTGGCTCGCGAAATAGTAAGCCAATACACAAGCAGGCACCGCGAGATAAAGGATTTCATAGCTGCCCTGCAACACGCTCGCAAAGTTCGCCATAGTCCATGCCGACATGGTTTGTACTAAGTCGTACTTATAAGCAATAAAGGTTGTTAGAGACGAAACAACGTTGCCATACATAATGCCAATCAAAGGCACCAATACCGCGTTCTTAAACTTGAGGTGTTGTAGGAAGCGAACCAATAGCATGGTGCCAAACACTGCAAACGCGAAGATAAAGCCTAAGTAGCTCCATTGCGCAGCATTGCCTAGCACTAGAATGCCGACAATGTAACCCAACATCGCACAGTCAATGGTGCCCATCGTCGAAGGCGCGGCAAACTTGTTCTGTACGATTTGCTGCATGATCAAGCCAGAAACACTCAATCCCGCTCCGGCAAGCACGATCGCGAGTAGTCGAGGAATCCGACTAACAATATAAATAGAATTGGCGTGTTGGTTGCCATTGAAGAAGTCACTAAAACTGATTTCAGCGACTCCAATCATCAATGACGCAACGCATAACACAACAAGAAATACAGCAGCTGCAATGGGTTTCAACATAGGAATAATACTAAAGATAGGTCTCGGGTAGCCCGTATAAAAAAGTGAAAAAGGGCTTATAAGAACACTCTTATAAGCCCGAAAATCTGATGGTTAGTAACTATTGAATCGTACGTTCAATGTCACTAAGCATTCTATGAATCGCTGTCACACCGCCACCCGCCAAATACCAAGCACTTGAATCAAGGTAAACGATACTGCCGTGCTGCGCTGCAGGTGTTGCCGCAACCAGTGGGTTATCAAACAGTTGTTGTGCGCGTCCTTCTGATTTACCAATCGCTTTTTCGCGGTCAAGCACGTAAAGCACTTCAGGTTTTGCATCAGCTATGTATTCAAAAGAGATTAGGTTGCCGTGTGTTCCTTTAATCGGAGCCACGGTTGCACTCTTTGATTCCACGAAACCAAAGTCATCAAAGATGATAGAGAAACGGCTGCCTTTGTTGAACATCGCAATGTTGTTGCCGTTGTTCATTAGCATCATTGCTGAAGTTTCGTCAGACGCTACTTTGTCGTTTACCGCTGTGATAGAAGCTTGAGTCTCTTTAATGATCGCTTCGACTTCAGCTTGCTTACCAAAGATGTCGCCTAGCACACGCCAGTTTTGCTGAGCATCAGCCCAGTACTTGTCGCCTTCAATAGAAAACATGACAGTAGGAGCAATTTGTGCCAGTTTGTCGTAAACCTTAAGCATGCGGTTTTCCGCGATGATGATGTCAGGCTTCAACATGTAGATAGCTTCAAAATCAGGTTCGCTTAAAGAGCCTGTATTTGCCGTCGTATCTTTGTACGAAGCTAGGTAATCAGGCAGCAAGCTATGAGGCGCGCCAACTGGCTGTACACCAATTTTATCGAGCACGTCTAAGCTACCGTGGCCTAGAACCACCACTCGCTGTGGTACTTCAGTAAACTGCGCTGTGCCTTTCACATGCTCAATGGTGACGGTTTCCGCATGCGCGGTCATCATGAATGATGATGCTAGAACGATGGCAAGCCCGCTCAATAACTGGCGAACTGAATTGATTGTTTTCTTCATGTTTCTTCCTTTGCCATTGATACAAACCACCACTCATGACAATGAAAGTCACATTACTCATAGACGAGCATGGGGCGTACACAACTGCTAAATAACGATAATTTAAAGTCTGTCATTGGATTGACAACAAACTTGTAACGCAAGTGAGAACTATTATCAATTATATTTGCACTAAATTGGCGATACAACAACTTTATTATTCAGAAACGTAAAAGTGAGTATTCATATTTTGCGTAGTCAGGAGAGGTATTAGGAATCAGAAATATCAAAAAGACGCGAAGAGGAAAATACTCATCAACCTGAAGAAAAAAACAGATGGGGAAAGCACCCAAAAACCCTGTAATTACAACGCTGAACCCCAAAATCATGGATTGTAATTTACAATGTAAAGATCATATACAACAGAGACTTAATCATCACCAAATTAGCTGATCAATTAAACCCACTAATGACAACGAATACGAACAGCTGAAAAGCCAAGACTCAGTCAGATATCATGGTCAAATCCCTGACCTTCGCTCATTTAACCTTCAGTAACCGATGGTAAATCACCCAAAAATATTTTTGAATTTAATTGAAATAGGGTTGTAATTTTGAAAACTAGGCGTATAGTTCGCCACCTGGCTCTAATCTATAGAGCTGTTAATGCTAAAGTAAGTCCAAGTTCCACATAGACAGTTCTCGATTCCCTCGTTACACCATCTCTGCGTCAGCTTTCACCCAGATAGTCATTCAATAGCTTTTAAATTCGATCCTACTACCGATCTATCGTCATTTGCTCTTTTGTCAGCGAAGTCAGAATAGATCGAGCACTTAAATACAAATGTAATAAACACAAGGCACAGTTATGTCACGCAGAACAACACGACAAACCCATTGGTACCAACTATCACGCGAAAAAACAGTCAATAAACTAAAAGGTAATAAATGCTCAAGATTAAAATAGATTTACACAAAGAAGAGATTTCATGGGTCACCGAGATTCGACAGCTCAATAGCGATATACTCCACCGCCACATATTGCCCAAGCTACAACATCACAGCTATCTCATCGACTTTGAATTTAATGAACGAGAAAGCATCGGAACTATCGTTTCAGGCAACGGAAACACCCTAGGACATTTCACACTCCTATAGCATTTCCCAAAGGCTACAAAAGAAACACCATCTAGTCCCAAAGATGTAAAAGATGTCACCCTCAATTCGCTCTAGCAGAACAAAATAGAGTAGAAGTAAAACAGATCTGAAACCTAGCCTTTTTGCATTTCACACGCGGCTAACGCTAGCTAGGTTATCGTACTTCTATTGAAACCAACTTATATCAAACTCTGAATCACCATTGAGTCATTATCAGTGCATTCATGGACTAATAAGTTAACGGCATCGACCTTAACTTCTGATCAAGAGTATATAAGTGTTCTGCAGCTTGCATGTGTTGAGGGTAATCACTGAACTTCTCACGATTCTCCTCATTCATCTTACATGTCTCATCCACCAGCATTAACTTCCAATACAGCTTCGTTGTATGCAGCATCGCCAGTAACGGTTTGAACACCTCTTTCTCATAAGCTTGAATCAACTCTTCAATCAACTCGTCACGTTCGTCTTCGCTTGCGATTGAACCTTCGGTTGCCGACAACACTTTTTGATACTTCAGATTTTGTTGCAGCTTATCCATAACCGTTTGGTTTTCTTCCGCTAACTCAACAAGCTTCGACTTAATGATATTTACCCAATTCGCTTGGCTCAGTACTGTGTCATCAACGCTGGTAAAGTCTTCTCGTATTTGTCGTTCAACGTCTTTTTGAGCTTTCTTTAAAACCGCACGCACCTTTTGGAAAGGCAACTGATACTCCTTACTTAGCTCGATAATCAGTTTATGAAAACCACCGTTTGGAAGGTGTAAGTTTTCCTTAAACGTCGCCATTGCAGCTTCTTGCTGTTCGGTAAGGTGAGTCATTCTGTTTCCTATTCTTTATCACTTATGGTGCTGAGCCCGCGATCATACCACTATTACCCTCGTTTTTTCGGTAACTTGAACAGTTACACCTCGCTATGCCGTTAAATACACCCAACTCTTTACCTTTTGCCTAGTTATTAATCCATATGGCATGAAATGGTAAATCCCTACCGGTGAAAGTTCGTACATTACGCGCTCAGGGTATATCGCCAGACAGGAGTCGTTACTTACATATGAAAGACAACCGCGAGAAATGAGAAAACAGATGACCTATTCAGAATACAAAGAATCCGATTTGCATAAGTGTGTAAGCATTGGTGCAGAAGCAATGGTATCCATTGCCAAGTTTGCCTTTAAAGCCACCACCCTTTTATTTCGATTTTTCCGCTGGCTTGTCGTATCGGCTTATACCTACGTGATGAAGTAATTCTATATTGGAGTGGTTGTTTTCATTACGACTTATCTAAATACCCCAAAGCGCGCCCTATTAGGTCGAGCTTTTTTTGTGCCCAGTTTTATACCTAGCTTTATGCCAAAAATCCGAGTGCATTTTATATCGTCAGTGGCGCTAAATGGTAAAACTGACCATCGAATAAAAACCATACTACACCTGTTCCAACGAAACAGACTTCTAACTTATACAGGTACTAAAATGAAAAAGATTGCACTTAAAATTGTAGGACTAACGGTTTTGGCTTCTGCGCTAACTGGTTGTATCGGTAGTAACGCCGTAACAGGGAAAGTGATGAAATTTAACGTTGAAGTTGTCGATAACCGCTATGCTCGTGCAGGTGTAAACTTCTTATTAGCGCCTGTATACGGTATTACTACCGCAGCAGACTATGTGGTATTCAACTCACTTGAATTCTGGACAGGTAAAAACCCTATCAGCGGTTCACCACACGTATTTGATACAAAAACAGACACGCACTTCAAAGTGAACGATGAGCTGGACCCAAGCCTGAAAGAAGCCCCTGTCGGCCCAATTTCTAACAATCGCACCATTGAAACGGGTGAGATGATTAAGATTGACGAAAACACGATTCAAATGGACATCGTCTATACATCTGGTGAAACAGCGACTCTAACGGGCATCAAAGACGGTCAAAACGTTACCTATTACATGGATGGTCAGCTTGTATCGCAAACAACTATCGCTGAATTAGAGAAGATTCAAGGCACTGAAGCTTAAGGTTCATCGCCCACACAGAGTTCAAACTTAAAGAGACTTTTGAGCTCATAAAATAGAACAAGCCCGGCGATTGCCGGGCTTGTTTGTATGTGCTCTATTATTTGTAAATGCTCTATTGGGACTGAGACTGTGCAAGTCGAATGCTCACCAAACTCGCCACCATGATAGCTAAGTAAAAGCTGCCGATAATGGATTCCATAAACACAAAGAATTGAGCAATAGGCAGAGCTGGTGATATGTCGCCGTAACCAACCGTAGTCAAGGTGATAAAGCTAAAGTACATCGCATTAAACAAGTTCGTCAGCCAGACTTGCTCTTCTAACCCGTTAAAGGCATTAGGAAAGATCTCTAAAATTAACAAGTAGATGGTCGACCAAGCAAACCCTAGCAACAAGTAAATACAGATGGAGCCGATGATGTGATTGGGTGTCACCGTTTTGGCTTTCATCACCTGCTTCAACGCCGAGTAAATGTGTGAAAACAAGAACACAGCCAACGCCGATAGCGTCACTATCGACAGGTTATAGCCTTCCAAAAATGAAAACACGCCAGACACGAGCGCCGTAATCAATAAAAGCCCATACCAAGAGCGATACAAGGCTCGCTCTTTATGAATACCGGCAATTGAACTCGCCAACGTAATAATGATAAGAAATAGGATTGTTTTCTGGCCTTGCGGATAAAACTGCTGCATCACCGCGCAACCAAGAAACAACACCAACAGTGCATAGAATAAGAAGTAGAAGTTGTCGTCTTTAGAGACTGGCTTCATCTATTTTCCCTCGACCTCTGCAGGTTTTTTCTCAGTTTCTTGTTGGTTTTTCTCTTCAAGTCCAAGCCACGCCATCATCAGCTCATAGCTTAAACTCAGTATCACAGCACCGACAAACAGACCGACGATGCCTGACATCGCCATTCCGCCCAGTGCACCCAATAGAATTACCAACATTGGAATGTGAGAGCCACGGCTCAGCAATACTGGCTTTAAGATAGCGTCACTGCCGCTCACCAAAATACACCACACTAAGAACAAGCTCGCCGCCAGTGTCGATTCAACGCTGAACATGTAGATGATCGCCGGCAATAGAGCGAGAATCGGTGGAAGTTGGATTATCGCAATGAGCAGCACAGCTAGCGCCCAAAACGCAGCTGCTGGAACGCCTGCAATCACCAAACCGATTGCCGACATCATGGATTGAATCACAGCCACACCAATCACACCTTGCACAACGCTTCGCACGGTCGATTTAGAGAGCTCTACCAACTCTTCACCTTTACCGCCCGTTAAACGCGCCACTAAGTGAGTCACGCCGGTTTTGCATTTATCGGCATTACTCATGAATGCACCCGCAATGATGGTAGAGATGATGAACTGAATAAAGCCGCCACCTAACGAGCCAAGAACAGAAGCCGCTTTCGTCGCAAACTGTTTAAGTTCATCCGCATACTTTATGAAAGTGCCTTCAATATTGTTGGAGGCGGCAACCAAGGTTGAATAAACCTTTTCCCCTATTAATGGAATATCTTGTAAGGACTCTTTCGGTTTAGGCAATGACAATGTGCCATCTTGAAGCCCTGTCATCAGGTCAGTCGCGCTGGTGTAGATACCAGAAGAAAGCGCCGCCAAAGGAATAAATAGAAGAATCACACCAATAAAGCTCAGCAATGCACTGGCTTTACCTTTCGACATCCCGGTTTTATTTGAAATTGCGACCGCCACTGGATACAACGCAGTCGCAATGATCGCACCCCATATCACCAGAAGAATGAATGGGCGCAAAATCGAAAAACACCAATACACGAGCATGGCAATCGCTGCGATCTTGATGGCAGCGTCTATCGCCTGTTTTGAAAAATCATCGGTTAACTTCATGAGACGTCCTTGTTAGACAAAATTAAGGCTGATTTTGTAGAAACTTCCAATTCCGTGTTTCTAGGAATAGAGAAGCCAAAATCATATATATGCCAATTAACACTAATTGGAATATGCGTATAAGAGTGTTGCTATCGATGTCACCGGAGCTCATCAACGTGCTACCAACCAGTACGAGCAACGTACTAAATGCAGTGGCGAAAATAGGTGCTTTTTCGGGAACCGTGTAGATCTTGGTAGACATAAGAATGGCAATAAGTCCTATAAACAAAGAATAGAAGACAATGTTGGGTACTATAGAAAGAATTGAAAAAGCAGCAATCGCCAGCAATCCCCCGATACCGTTACTTATCACCAGAAAAGCGCTCAACTTTATCGACTTCTCTGACGTAATCATCAACGATAACAACGCAATGAACATCATTGTCAGTAAAGCTTCAGATATTTGAAAAATAAAGAAAAAACACACCACAGGATAGGAGATAATCATCGCCTTAAAGGCCGCATACCAACGCTGTTTCTTTTCGAGTGGCGCAGCAGCGAAGCCTGAGAACGCCGATTTTGGCTCAGGGAAAAACACATGCACTAACGCAAAAAGCATGACTGAAACCACACCAGAGGTCGCTAAGCCAGAGGCCAGCATGACTGACACGCCGGGGTTATCAATCGCCATGAATGGCAACATCAAGACCGCAATCAACAGTATGGTGGCGAACAGGTTCCATTTTGGGTCGACAAACAAGTAGTAACCCCACAGCATCATTAACCCCACTAAAATCAGCAATGGGATTGGATAATGGGTAATTCCTCGCGACAGTAATAAACCTAACCCCATTGTCACCACAACGGCCAAGAGCAATTCGTAGACCGTTTCTTTATGGAGATTTGGTTTATCAATTAAGAACTTAGCTGTGAACACTGGCGCCACAAACGCAAGTGGCCAGTTTATCCACGCCGCCAAGAAAACAGCCAACGTGACCTAGGCTGTTCTCTCGATAATAAGCTTCAATCCAAATATCTTCGGTTGAAACAAAGGTCATGATTGCTTGCCCTGCCGATGCATAAAACCCTTCAGAGAGGCTAAAGTTAGAAACACCACCTTGTGTCGGCGCGGTAATCACGGTGCGCTCTAGGTTCAATTGAGCTTGTTCAAGTGCCAGCAACGCCGCTTTCACTTGACTGTTTTCTTGGCCTTCTTTACCCATTTGTTGCTTCGCACCTTCAAGATCAGCCTCTGCATTCACAACAGCTGCTCGAGAGGTCGCTAATGCTGCTCGCGCTTTATCTGCATCTGATTTAGAAACCACACCTTTGTCTGCCATCTCTAAGACACGCTTGGCTTGCAGTTTGGTGTTTTGTCTTTCAACAATCGCTGAAGTGAGTTTCGCTTGAGCTGAAGCAATGCTCGCGGTTTGCGCACCAACATTTTGGCCAGCGATCTCTAAATTTTGCTCGGCTTGTTGTACTGCTATTTGGTAATCAGACTCATCTAAAATGGCTAACTTGTCGCCTTGATTAACCAGTTGGTTAGGTTGAACCAGTATATCGAGTACTTTACCCGACACCTCTGGCTTGATTGGAACGATATAACCTTTTACACGAGCATTATCAGTAATAGGGATGATTCGGTCTGAAATGACACTGAAGATCAACATGAATGCAACAAACAACAATAGGTAGTTTGTGACCTTTCTTACTTTGTCTTTTCCATTTTCTTGCTGGCCAACATCTTCATTGGCTTCTTGCTTATTCCCTTTGGTTTCTGACATGGGACTCCCTTCTAGATAACTAACATCAACAAAATTAATACTTTAAAAATAAACCCAGCGATGGAAAACTCAAGTAAATAGGGTTAGATTTAGTAAACAAAACGTTGCAAATGATATGCACGTCTAATAGTGCGACAATATATACAGGATTGTATTCCAATGAGATCTAGTCACTACCAAGTCCCGGTAATTCAAACGAACTACGCCAAAATTCTGGTTCAGGTTTTTTCTGACTATGGTCTCGACCTCCACCTTTTGCTCAAAGATTCTGGTTTACCGCCCGATCTCATTGAATCAGAAAGCGACTTTGTGCCATCGGAATCCATTAAGCGTTTAATTTATCTTACATCGGCACAACTCGGCGTATCTCGGTTCACCGATATTCTTGGACTCGCATTTCGACGTCGAATCATCCCAAATGTCTTGCATCAATTTACCGAATTCGAAACCATTGGCGATGCACTAAAACAGATCAATTCAATCTTTGCCTATGATTCACCAGGCAGCAAAGTCGAGTTTATCCAAGAACACGGTCAGAACTGGTTTTGCCGGACAGCCCCGGAAGACAACTCCCCTATGTTTCAATGGGGCGAAGCTTTCGCTGTTATTTATATCATCGAGTTAATAACCATTTTATCGCAATCACCATGGTTACCGACTAAAGTTTGCTTGCAAGGGCATGACATCGATGTCGTCAAAACACTGGTATCAAGTAACTGCCAACTGTTTGTTGATCACTCGTCGACTGCTGTGCAGATTCCTGATGAGATCTTACAACTCCCAATCCGTCTTACGTCTAAAGACCTCAGTACAAAACCGACACTTATTGAGTGGCATACCAGCTTTACCGATAGTATTTATGAGCTTCTAAAACCGTACATGAAAGAACAAGACCTCTCTCTTGAAGAGGCGGCAGAGCTGCTCAACTTTTCAGTGCGAACGTTCCAACGCAAACTCAAGAATGAAAACACCACTTATCGAAAGATCAAAGAGAACCTGATGTTTTCTGTAGCTTGCGAGCTGATGGAAGAAGGCCATACGCTGACCTACATTTCTAGCCAGCTCGGTTACACCAACATCTCGCATTTTTCTCGTGCGTTTAAGCGTGTGTCTGGCCTTACGCCGAAGATTTACCAACGCTCAATCTCGGCTTAGTCTCCGCTCGATTGATTAACCAAGCACGGCCTGCATCTAACCAAGGGCAATTGGAGTAGCACAGCTTGGGCTAGAGCTACACACTCTATTTCGCCCATTACCTTTGGCACGATAAAGCGCCTTATCCGCACTGCGATAGGTCGCTTCGGCTTGTGCTTGTATTTCAGATACACCACTGCTCACAGTCAGGTTCAATGTTGTTCCTTTGGCAATCACTTCTTTCAATCGATACATCGCCTCAAACGCTTCTGCTAAATTGGTTTCAGGCATCAAGATCGCGAACTCTTCTCCGCCTACTCGCGCGACGATGTCGGTGTCTCGACTGTTATTTCTCAACAGTTCTGCGACCTCTTTCAACGCTGAATCACCTTGGTCATGACCGTGATTATCATTGATAGCCTTGAAGTGATCTAAATCGATCAACGCCAAACAGGAGTGTGTGTAACCATAACGCTCTGCCAGGTTAGAATAATGTTTTAAGTCGTTATCAAAGCGGCGTCGATTCCAGCACCCTGTCAGTGAATCCGTTTCCACCAGCATTCTTAATCGACGCTCCAATATCTTGCGTCGGCTAATATCCGTAAAGGTCACCACGTACTTGTTATTGTGCGGCAGAATTTCAGTTAGCTTTTCCACCACAACGTTTACGGTAAACTGCTCACCAAGTCGACTGACGCCACTCAACTCACCTTTCCATCTCTGGTTTTCCTTCAGTGAGCGAGTAATGGTCGTGATTAGGCTGCTGTTATTCATAAAACAGAGATCAGAAATCGGACGAGATTCGACTTGGTCAAAGGCATAACCTGAAACCCGAGAGAATTGTTGATTCACTTGTATGACCCTCAATTGACTATCGAGGACAATAAAACCTGCGACACCATCAATGATCGCTTCCGACAAGTTATTCTTGCTTTGAGCCATTTCATGTCGATAAAGGCGTGCGGTAATAAGAGTGCTAAGTAAAAACAACGCACACACCGAAAAAAACATGGCTGGCGTAGAAGCAATACTCAGCAACCACAAGCTAAATGCCATATTGAGGACAAGTGCAGACACCACGTATAGCGGCATTTTTCGGTCATAACTTAACTTGTTCATAGTTTGCTCTGGTGATGGGCGAATGACTATGATGGCTAAGTTTTAATTAAGATATTTACCATTTTACGACACATACAAATTCAAATTACATATCGAACAATAAGTGCATAGGGTTACACTAACTATTAAGCGGAAGAGATTGAAAAGACTCGAGACCGCCACTTTGAATGCCAACCAGTGCCGGGTTACCTAGGCCTACTAACCGAATATCTCCGTCAAAATAACGAATAAACAAACGGTTAGTGGCCAAGCTCGTGTTTACTGACTTGGTAGATTACTGAACGGCTAGCTCCCCTCTGCGTACCCAGAATGCTCGAACATGGTCATAAATCAGATTAAACACAAACGCGTAAATGGTAATAAAAATGGTCACGCCGATGTCCATCAAAAATGCCTGCCATAACCCCACGTTAAGTAAGTATGCCATCACAGGGATTGTCGCTATCAACAAGCCAGCCTCAAATAGCACGACATGAAAAACACGTAACTTAAGCGAACGCTTTGATTTTTCCCCCGTGAAATAACGATCAAAAATACGGTTAAAACAGTAGTTCCAAATCATTGCGATAGTCGCAACAACTATCATGGTTCCTGATAAGGCATTCACATCGTGATCAGTAAATATCGCTAAACCTATAATTGACAGTGTGACGGCCAATACTTCAAACAACACCGAGTGGAACACTCTTTCTAACGTACTCATACATTCCTCTAAATAATCTATTACGTGTTGGATTGGTCGAGATTATGTCACCTGAAATAATAAGAGAAAGTTAACAGCCATCACGTTTAGTGATAGCTTAAGTATAAGTACCCCATTTTGTATTGAGCGAGAGATAACATGTACAGTTTTGAGCAACTAAAAGTCTTCGTCACGGTGTGTGAAAGTGGCTCTTTCTCTGCCGCCGCTCGCAAACTGAAACGAGCTCAGTCTGGGGTAAGCCAATCGATAGCCAACCTCGAAATTGCCATTGACCAAGAGCTGTTTAACCGAGAGAAAAACATCCCCGTTTTAACCAGCAAAGGTAAAGCGTTATTGCCTGTGGCTAAGTCCATTCTTGACCAGCAAAAGTACTTCGATCAAAAAGTAGAATCGCTGACCCAAGAAGATGAGCACGAACTGATCATTGCGGTTGATGAAAGCATCATAGATAAGAACTTTATTAAGATAATCAGCTCACTCGCCGATCAATTTCCAATCACACACTTCGATATCATTACCACCTCAACCTTTGATGTTGAAGACCTAGTAAGACGAGGAAAAGCACAGATTGGCATCATCTACGCGGATGGCG
This sequence comes from Vibrio sp. F13, assembly GCF_020806305.2. Taxonomy (NCBI): domain Bacteria; kingdom Pseudomonadati; phylum Pseudomonadota; class Gammaproteobacteria; order Vibrionales; family Vibrionaceae; genus Vibrio; species Vibrio sp. F13. Next base: position 1,685,285 of record NZ_CP170176.1, read on the forward strand.
AACTGAAGGTCGATATGGATTTCTTTTTGCTGGGCCAAGCGCGTTTCCTAACTGTTAGCTCTGCCACTCACGAACTGAGTCGCATGTCCGTTGTACAAGACTCAGACCTAAAGCGCTATCGCCAATGTGTGCATCGCAGCTCAAAACAACGCGAACTGTGGTTCACCTACGGTATTAGCTCGATGCTTTGGTACGCCAACAACCACAAGACCATTGTTGATCTCGTTGAACAGAACGTGGGTTGGGCTAATGTGCCCGAGATGATGGTGATGGAAGGCATTCAAAAAGGCGACCTTGTGGCGTTGCCTGTTTCGCACGAGCATGGTGGTTGGATTACTCCAGTGGGATGTTTGGTGTCTCGCAGCCACATCAACGGCCCAGTTCTCACCAGCCTTATTGAGCAGCTTAAGGGGCACTCACTGCAGTACAATCAATGGCAAGCCAACTAGCCTCCCCTATTTACAATATCATCTCTATTTTCAAAACATCGTCAATTCAGAGATTCAATATCGGCATGGAACACACCACCGCTACCTCATTTCTGCTTATCTTGCCGATAAATATCTTTGTCGTGTGGATAAAACACCCTAGTTGATGTCCCAAAGTGACATAACTACTATGCGATCCCAACGGGTTTGTCTTTTCAAACGAATATAGACAGACCCAAATCGTTCTTTAACACCACTGACCCAACTTCAAATCTCCCAGATAAGCGCTCAGCCTTGCCGTTGCTTATATCGGTTTCAAATAGATCACTTTTTGAATATTAATTCGCACCCAGTTTATGAGCGCTCTTTGAGTGCTTTTTTATATCTAAATGAACCTTTTGGAAGATTTGTCGTGAACGTTTTAAGAAATATTTGCCCTGAGAAAATGGGTAAAGAGCGTAACAAACGAGAGTATGATTTACGCGTACTTAATTGTGTCAGTGAAAGCGAATATGAATCGCGTATGGCGGTTTGGAATAGCCTAGCGTTAACTGCTACTCCGTCTGCTTCGGAAACAAAGGGCTTCATCGATGAGTCTTTCAACAAGCTTCAACAAGACCTAAAAGAAGCTAGCCGTGAGTTATCGATTAACTACACGGACTTCATCGCAATGGCGCATGAAGAGATCAACTACATTAAGGTGTTTGTGGCTGATAAAACAGCACAATACGGTTGGTACGCTGCGATCGTTCTTATGGTCATCGGTACGGTTGCTCTGTGTATTCAGTAAGTTAGACCACAAATTTTACTGGCTACTGCATCGAGCGCTTTAATGCGCTCTAACTAGAAAACAAATGACGAGTCTCATTTGTTTTCTAGCCACCACAAACTCACTCTCCCATCAAAAACAACAAATCTTGGGTCGCTTGTTTCGGGTCTTCTGCGTGACATATCGCTGATACCAACGCCAGGCCGTGAATACCTGTCTGAACCAACTGCGGAATGTTCGATTCGTTGATTCCACCGATACCAACAATCGGCAATTTCGTTGTTTTCAAAGCCATTTGAATGCCTTCATAACCCCAATGTTTCTTTAGATTCGTCTTAGTCGGTGTGGCAAAAATCGCACTGAGACCAATGTAATCGATCGGCAAACTATCTGCTTGTTGTAGCTGCTGTTCAGTTTCAATTGATAACCCAAGAATCTTGTCTGAACCAATCAGCTTACGTGCTAACTCTGCAGGCATATCCGATTGACCCAGATGCAAACCATCGGCGTCGACAGCCAATGCTACGTCCACTCGGTCATTGATGATCAGCGGAACACCTGAGCCAGCCAGAATCGACTTAACCGCTTGTGCTCGTTCAATGAAGGCTTTTACGTCCCCATGTTTTTCTCTTACTTGAACCATAGTGACGCCACCAGCAACCGCTTGTTCAACCACGAATTTAAGCGTTTCTAGATCTTGTTGGTCGTCAGTCACCAGATAAAGTTTATAAGGGTTCATCGCGTACCTTTGAAGTCGATTTCTAAAATTGGTTTTCTGCCATTTTACCGACAAATCACATCCTATGCATGGAAGTTAGCACTTAATTCCTTAAGTTAGGCGGTTGAATTCAAATACGCAACTCGTTGAAAGCATGTCGAAAAACCCGATTTTTCTAACAAAAGCGTTACTTATTACACAAACTATTCGCTTTAGCATGCCCAGAATGCTGTTTTATGAAATACTCCCCTATGAAGGAATCAGGTAAATATAGGGATAGTTATGCGCCACCTTTCTATAGCGCTCAAGATCAAGCTGGGTTATGCCATCTGCTTGCTCTTTTTCGTCATTTCAGGCCTTGTGAGTTACAAAGGTATTCAAACCTTGTCGAACGGCTTTAGCCAGTACAGTGACCTCAGCCACAAGGCGACATTGTCAGGCAACATTCAAGTGCACTTTCTTCAGATGCGTTTAGCTTCTGAACGTTACTTAGAGTCATTGGATGATCAATACGAAGCGAATTATCAATCGAGCAAACTTGCGATTGATGAACTGCTGAACAACTTAATCCAAACCACCACCAATACTGATAGCTTGTCGAGCCTGCAATTAGTGCAAGACAGCGTTGCAGCTTTTGATGCGGCTTATGGATCAATGAAACAGAGCCAACTGCTCATTGACCAGTTAGTGAACGTGGAGATGGTCACACGAGAAACCAACGCACTGAAAGCGGCTCAGAGCTTATTGTATGAGTCTTACAATAACAATGATCCAAACGCGAGCTTATACGCAGGCATGTTGATGGAGAACTTCCTCGCAGCCAAGATCACCGTACTCAGTTATTCAAACAACAATGACCTTAAAACCTATGAAGCGGGTAAAGATATCTTTGAATACGCGCTACCAGGTATTGAAGGTGACATTGAATCTCTCAAATCATCGCCTTATCAAAGTGAGCTGATTGAAGACTTCTCGAACCAACGCGAAGCGTATGCAAAAGGCTTTGAGCAAGTTCATCAACAGATGATTGAGAACACGCAAAGAACCGCTACCCTCGCCTCTATTGGTGACAGCTTAGCGATTTCGGTAGCGGATGCTCAAAGCATTCTCGAACAGCAGAAACAAGCGCTCACGCCGGTACTGCAAGCCAGTGAAAAACGTTCGATTCAAATCATCATATTGCTGACGGGTGTAGCCCTAGTTATTGGCATGACGAGCGCTGTGTTGGTGACTCGCTCTATTACCAAAGGCATCGCACAGGTTAAACAGATCACCAATGAGCTTTCTCAGGGCAACCTGAATGTTGAAGTGAACATTGAGAGCAAAAATGAGATTGGCGAACTGCTGACCAACATGGAGATTACGATTGAATCTCTGCGCGATATTGTTGGTCAAGTGAACCGCTCTAGCGTGCGTATTGGTGAGATGTCGGAGTCACTTAATCAGGTGACAAACAACAGCTCGACCAACGCAACACAATTGAACAGTGAAATGATCAATATCTCTTCTGCCGTTGATCAATTAGCTTCCAGCACATCAGAAATTGCGGCAAGTGCTAACCACGCGTCTCAAGTTGCCAACCAAGCCACCGAGAATGTGGCGATGGGACTGAAAGAAGTAGATAAGACACTGCATGAAATTGGTAGCGCCGATGAAAGCATGCAGGTAAGCAGCCAAAAAGTGACCGACCTACATAAAGAGTCGATGAACATTGGTGCCATTCTTGAAGTAATCAAAGGCGTTTCTGAGCAGACCAACCTGTTGGCATTGAATGCGGCTATTGAAGCTGCGCGCGCAGGTGAACAAGGTCGCGGATTTGCAGTAGTAGCCGATGAAGTAAGAACGCTCGCTAAACGTACCCAAGACTCTGCTAGCCAGATTGATGAGCTCATCACCTCACTACAACGTGGCGCTAAAGATGCGTTAGAGTCTATCAAAGAGAGCCACAGCACGGTTTCAGACGCTTCAACGCAGGCGCAGCAAGCTTCTCAGAATTTACATGTGATTAATCAACACATCCAAGACCTGAACCAAGCCAACAGCCAAATCGCAGTGTCAGTTGATGAGCAGGATCGTCTTACCAAATCACTGGGTGAAAACGCGCAAGGTGCAAACACTATTGCTCAAAGCAACCAAGAGTCGGTAAGCAGCATTTCAGGTGCAGCGAGCGACTTAACCGAGGTTGCTCATCACCTAGAGAGCCAAGTTAACCGATTTAGAACCTAGCCAGCCAGTCTATACACAGCTGACACAGTTCCAAACCAGTAATAAAAAGCCCCCTACACATAAGTGTCGGGGGCTTTTTTAAGTTAATCTAACTCTAACTTGTGGCTTAGAGTTAGATTAGCCCTACTGAATCTTCAAGCGTTGAATCAGAGTCTCTTCATCTAACTGATACAACTCATCAAGCAAGTTAATTTGCAAGCTACCTGGGCCGCGAGAGTTTTCAGCCGCGATTTCACCAACCACGCCTAATACCGCTGCTGCAGCTAAACCACTATCATCACCAACAGCCGCGAAAGCACCCGTCAATGCAGTTAAAGTACACCCCATACCCGTCACATACGGCATCATTTGGTGTCCATTGTTTAACGTCACCACGCTGTCTTTGGTGACAACGTAATCTGTCTCACCAGATATCACCACATTTGCACCGTATTCAGCCACTAAGCACTGTGCAGCACCTAACGCAGCATCACTGCTATCAAGCGCATCAACGCCTTTGCTCTGCGCTTGTTCGCCCGCTAACGCGATAACCTCAGACGCGTTACCACGAATGATCAACTTATCCGCTAAACGTGCGATTTCACGAGAAGTCTCAGTTCGCAGCGTACTTGCACCACAACCCACAGGGTCAAGAACCACCACCTTGTTGTTCGCGTTCGCTTGCTCAACAGCAAAACACATTCTTGGCGTCCAAACACTGTCGAGCGTGCCAATGTTGATCACAAGCGCGCCAGAGAATGACATCATCTCTGCCAGTTCTTGTTGCGAGTGCGCCATAATAGGCGAAGCGCCAATCGCCAATAACGCGTTGGCCGTGTTGTTCATCACTACATAGTTAGTGATGTTCACAACCAGTGGTTTTTGCTCTCGTACTGCGCGTAGCGATTGAATAATTTGTTCAGTAAGCATGGGTAAATCCTTATTCGTGAAAGTCGCTTTTAAGCCGCTGTTGAATCATCAAGAGCGTTCAGCCCTTGCTGCCAAAAAGCCACTTCCATACGCGTTGCGGTTTTGAAGATATGAACGATGTTCTGACCGCGTTCGCTGTTGATATCAATTTCAGCAAGCAACTGATTGAAGTATTCCGCGCCCGTTGCTACGCCAGACTGGAACTCTTCACTGCCATACAGTTGCAGCCAGCTTGCGTATGGGTTGCCTTCCAAAACAGTATCACTGCTTTCTAACAGCGCTTTACCAATCACGGCATAACCGATTGAACACGGAGCCAGTGCCGCATATAAGTCGACAAGATCACCCGTCATACCCGCATCTAGAACGTAGCGCGTGTAGGCAACAGTGCCGAAATCTTCAGGTTCGTTTTCTAAATCCGATTCGGTTAAACCCCACTGACCACAGTAAGTCACATGGTGAGAGATTTCAGAATCTAGCAACGCATGAACACTTGGCAGTGCACGACGCATATCAGCCAAGGTTTTAGCCTTGTAAATTGCCAATGCATAAGCGCGGGCATACTGCTTTAAAAACAGAAAATCTTGCTTCAAGTAATGCAGAAAACACGGCTGAGCGAGTGTGCCGTTTGCCAGCGTTTTAACAAAATCATGCTCGGTGTAGTCTTGCCAATCTTGTTGACAGGCTTGGATTAAGTCTTGGTATTTCATGAGATTCCTTAGTCAAAAGTCGGTACGTAGTCAGCGGCTTTCGGTAGTGATTTGATAATGCCTTTGTCAAACATGAACTGTGCGTAATCGTCGTAACGCTTCATATCTACAGCAGAAGGACGAAGTGCAAAACGAGTCAGCGTGTCGTTCCATGCGCGTTGGTTAAGCTCGTTATTCAACGTATCTGGTGAATACGCCACAAACTCATTCCATGACTCTTGGGGGTGGTTCACAATGTAAGTCGTTGCTTGTTCCAATGCTTTGTTGAACGCTTTGATCGCTTCATCATCGTGTTTCTTTGCGTTCGCAACAAAGATAAGCTCGTCGTAAGCGGGTACGCCGTGCTCTTCTGGGAAGAATGCTTTCGCTTTAAAACCTTCAAGTGCTAACTGGTTGGTTTCGAAGTTCCGTAAGCCACCCCAGATTGCGTCTACCTTGCCCGATGCCAATGAAGATGAAAGTGCCCAACCGACATTGATGGTTTGCACATCTGTAAATGCAACATTTTCTTGCGCTAACATAGTGCCGATAGTCGCTTCTTCGTTACCCGCAATCGCAATACCGATCTTCTTGCCTTTCAGATCTGCTAGCGAATCGTTCTTGCCGTTATCCAGTACCATTAGTGTGTTCAGTGGCGTCGCGATAAGGGTTGATGCACGAACTAAAGGAAGACCCGCTGCCACATCCATGGTTAAACTTGGTTGGTAAGTTACCGCTAAATCGACCTTACCTGCCGCGACCAATTTTGCTGGCGTGCTTGGGTCTGCTGGTTCTTGGATTTCAACCTCTAAGCCTTGGTCAGCAAAGTAACCACGCTCTTGAGCAATCACAATCGGGCCGTGGTTCGGGTTTACAAACCAATCCAACATCAATGTCAGTTTCTTTTGTTCAGAGCCCGCTAGAGCATGACCTGAAACTAACGAAGCAAGCAGTGCCACTGCACCTACCAATTTGGTATTTTTCATAGTTAACCTTTCCTTTTGAATATTATTATTGTGTTTATAGAGCTCATTTTTAACGAGCTATTGTTGAGATAAATAGCGTTGAGCGAAGCCTTATTAAACAAAGTGTTATTGAGCAAGCCATTACTGGTTCTCCCAAGGGATAGCTTTTTTGAGTAACTTATCTATGATGAAGTAGAGCGAGATAGACAGCACCGCCAAGATGAACAAGGCAGCAAACATCTCATCAATGATCATGCGCGCGTTGGCCTGCAGCATTAGGTAACCTAACCCTTCACTCGAACCAACCCATTCCCCGACTACGGCACCAATTGGCGCAATCACCACCGCTACACGAATGCCAGACGCTAAGGTTGGCAGTGCAGCAGGAAGTTGGATATGGCGGAGCAGTTGCCATTTCGATGCACCCATCGTTTTGGCAAGATCGAGATAGCCTGTCGGTGTATTGCGCAGACCGTCGTAACAACAAGTGGTTACTGGGAAGAAGATAATGATCGCCGCCATCACCACTTTTGAGGCGATGCCATAACCAAGCCACAGCATCAATACTGGCGCGATCGCAAATACAGGGATAGCTTGGCTGGCAATTAAGATAGGCAATAACCAACGTTTTAACGGATCAAACATCAACATCTGCAGAGCGAAAAATAGCCCCATAGACAATCCGAGTAACAAGCCAAGTAGGACCTCTTGCGCAGTCACCCATGTGTGTTTGAGTAACACATCGTAACGTTCAATCAGCTTTAAAAAGACTTCTGCAGGCGCTGGCAAAATGAAGCTCGGCATCTCGAAGACAACCACAACTAACTGCCATAAACCGAGAATCACAGCACTGCTGATAAGCAAACGAACAACAGGATTCATCTGACGAGGGCGTGCAGTGGTAGTCTGTGCGTTAGTTGAATGAGCCACAGTTTCGCTTCGCGTTAGATCATTCATAATCACGCTCCAACTGATCTAAGATCGCTTGTTGTAACTCAGCACATTCACCATCTAACACTCTTGGTGTGGCAGTGAGAGGCACAGATAAAGACTGAGCGTTCGCCGGTGTGCCTTGCAACACATACAAATTGTCCGCCAAACGCACCGCTTCTTGTGGGTCATGGGTGATCAACACAACGGTTTTATCTCTCAACAGCTCACACGCTAAGCTCTGTAGTTTGTGTCTCGTTACCGCATCCAGCGCAGAGAATGGCTCATCCATCAGCACCACTGGCTTGTCTTGCATTAAAGTTCGAGCCAAAGCGACACGTTGACGCATACCACCAGACAACTGATCCGGCATCGCATTCGCATAATCAGCCAAACCAACCGCAGCGAGCAACTCGAGTGCTTGATTGGTTTGCACTGCTTTGTCAGAAGCTGAATTTTGAAAACAATGACTCAGACATACATTGTCGATAACCGACAGCCACGGCAGTAACAAATCCTGCTGCGCCATGTAAGCGATGCGATCCGTTAAAGGCAATTCATCAGAGGTTGTCAATGTTCCCTGCCACTCCACCTTGTCGTCCAACAAGCCTGCCAGATAACGCAATACCGTGGTTTTCCCGCAGCCACTTCGACCTAGCAATACCGTCCACTTACCTGCGTTTAAGCTAAGCGACAATCCCGATAAGGTTGCGTGCTCACTGTCGTTATAACGTAAAGAGGCATTGCTGAGCTGAACACCCACCGTATTAACGGACATTCCCGTGCCCAGCGAAGAAGTGATTTACGGGCCCATGACCTTGGCCGACTTGCAACTCATCAGCATGAGCAATCGCGCGCGAAATGTATTGTTTGCCTAGCTCAACAGCCTCTGACAGCGTGTTGCCTTGCGCTAAGAAAGAAGCAATAGCAGATGAAAGCGTACAACCCGTACCGTGGGTGTTTTTGGTAGGAAAACGCTTCGCACTAATCAAAGCAGACGTGGTTGGCAGAATCAGTAAGTCGTTACTGTTCTCATCCTTCTCTAAATGACCGCCTTTGAGAAGAACGGCTTTAGCACCTAGTGCACGCAGGTCTTCAATCATATCCTGCATTTCGGCTTCGCTTTCAGGCACAGCTTTGCCTGTTAACGCCGCGCCTTCTGGCAAGTTAGGAGTAATGATGTCTGCCAGCGGAATCAGTTCTTGCTTTAGCGTCGTGATAGCTGAGTTTTCTAGAAGAAGATCGCCACTTGTCGCGACCATGACAGGGTCAATCACAAGATGCTTAGGTTGGTACTGCTTAATTTTGTCTGCGACGACTTTGATGATTTGCGAATCGGCCAACATGCCGACTTTCACAGCCACGATATTCAGATCAGTAAAAACCGCATCTAACTGACTGGCAACATGGTCGAGTGGAATAGGGAAAATGGCGGAAACGCCTTGCGTGTTCTGGGAAGTGATAGCGGTAATTACCGAACAAGCGAAACTACCTGTAGCAGACATAGCTTTAATATCAGCTTGGATACCCGCACCGCCGCCACTGTCTGAGCCTGCGATCGTCAATACAATCGGAGTGTTCGTTCGAATCGAACCATCAGCAGAGTGCTGTGAAACTGAGGTTTTTGGTGTTAAATCTTTTGAAATAGAACTGTGTGTCATTGTCGCTCCTACTATCTTACAAGACGTAGGAGAACGAACACTGATCGAAGGAGAAGTCGCATTAGGCTCATGAAAGTTTCATGGGTGCAGACGTAGATCGAGTGCTTATAGTTCCCTACGCCAGTGTTAACTGAATCAGGTTCAACGGGTCTCGACTAACGATCTCAGCAAACACCAAATAAGGTATATGCCCCCCGACTATTGATAGCGATAGTAACAGCACTCTCACAACTGAGATACTGATTTTATTCAATTATAAGAATTACGCATGAATAAATCTCAATTAGGCGTGACAAAACAAATACTTATAACGTTCCTTTAGATGGCTTCGACTGTATCAACAAGCACAGCACAATCAGAAACATACCTAGCCAACCTATAAAAGGAATCAGCTCACCGACAACGCAGACGGCAAGCACCGCTGCAACTACTGGTTCAAACAAAGTCAGTAGATTGGCACTACTCGCGGTCACATGGCGTAAACCAAAACTGAAGGCGATATAGCCCAAGCATTGTGGGATTAACGTCAGATAACTGATGACTAATACGTTAATCTGCGAGGAAAACAGGTTCTCCCCCGTAAACCAGAGTGTTGGCAGCAACAGCATCGCGCCGAGGCCAAAAATACTGCCCATCGCCGCTTGAGACTCAATGTCCTTGTCTATCAGTGCTTTTGTCGCCCAAGAATAAATGGCGTAACACAACCCAGCGAGCAAACCTAAAGCAATACCCAACAGCTTGAGATCATCACCTGACTCATTCGTAGATGAAGATTCTGAAAACACCAACAACCCAATACCCACCACACCAATCGCAAAGCTAGTGAGCCAACGTTTGTTGATATTATTCTTTTTGCTAATCAGACACTCTAACAATGCAGAAAAGAAAGGAGCAGTAGCTATCGACACCACTGTGCCCATTGCGACACCCGATAACTTCATCGAAGAGTAAAAAGCCAGAGGATAGATCGCCAAAGCCAGCGCACTCGCCGCTAACAACTTTTTGTTGAGCAAAAGCTTATCAAGTGAAGATAAGATCTTTCGATACGCCAAGACTGCTTGCATTAAGCCGCCGACGCCCATTGAAAAAGCACCAATCGCTAATGGGCTGAGATCAGGCGCAAAGCTTGCGGCGGTGCCTGTCGTGCCCCATAAAACAGAAGCAAACACGATGGCTAAAGTGCCCGTTTGGAATTCGTTAACGCGATTGATGGCAAGATTCATTTCTATTACCTAGTCTATTTTCATTTCTGAAATAGATAATAGTGAACATATACTAAGTTGAGTTTGCCAAAAGGACGCTATTCTTGTTTTGGAAGACTCTCTTTCATCGAGCCCAAAAACGCCCTTGGAGACATGCCAAAGTGCTGAGAGAAGCGTCGACTGAATGCAGACAAGTCACTATAACCCACATTTTCTGCGACCAATTGAACGGGTAAATCGGTATGGCTAAGCAAGGCTTGAGCTTTCTCCATACGATAGCGAGTGATGTACTTAAGCGCACTGATTCCAATGCACTCTTTAAAGCGCTTCTTAAATTGAGTGGGGCTCAAGCAAGCCGTTTCTGCAAGCTGAGAAATAGAGAGAGGCTGGGCGTAATTATCCGCAATGAGCCTTTGGACCGCTCGAATACGAGGGTCGATGCTCTTGCTCACTTTTTGTTGCTCTAATAACAGTGAAAACACATCCAAGATGGATGATTCAATGCCACTGTCCACTTGGTATTCCAACTGCTTTTCAACAAACAGCAAGAAGCTCATTAAGGGTGGCGTGATAGTAAACACCGAGAGCTCATGCTCTAACAAGTGCTGCGGTAACTCTGCCATATCTGCGACAATAAACCGCGCTGCTTCATCCGCCTTAAACGCATGCGCTGTGGTTACCGGAATCACCACGCATTCGCCCACGGCCACCTTGCCGACATATCCCACCATTTCAATACTAATACTCCCTTGAATAGGCAGCACGAGTTGATGGTAGCCATCATGGGCATGAGTATTAAATTGCTTGGTGTAAGATCGAATGCTTAGGCTAGATTTCATGAGCAACGCCGGAATTCAGTTTATTGAAACATGAGTGTTAAAAAGAAATTACATGATTTAAGCGAGGGAGTCACATCGGACTAGTATTTTTGTCGTATCTCTTTCTAGCCTTTCTAAGTCGGATCAAAAAAGCCGTTTAAGTATTGATACTCAAACGGCTTTTTACTCAAGTCTAATTCGCAATCTCAAGAACAGTTAACCGAATCGGCTATCACTTCCTAACAAAATCGCTCATTCAGACTCTATTATTTTTGAAGTTGCTCTTTAGCGGCTTCAACCTTAGAAAAATCTAGGCCAAGCTCTTCAACTGCTTCTTTGATTAGCGCAGGGTTTTGCATTACCTGGCCCATCAGCATTTGAAGTTTATCTTGTGGTAAGCCAAGTTGGCTGATCGTCGCCATTGCTGCAAGAGGGTTCTCGGTCAACGTCTTGAATAGCTCGCTGATCTGCTCGTCGCTAATATTGTTCTCTTTCAACATTGCTAAAATCGGGTTCATTTTTTTGCCTTTGAAACACTAAATTAAGTAGGAGCACAGCATACCATCTAGTTGTGCTCGATTGTACTAGCAAGTGAAGCTTTGGTTTAACACGAACTGTACTTTTCCCAAACGCAAAGAATGCTTGGGCTTAACGAGATTCCAATGGGTAAGAGCGGTAGCTCCACATACCATAGGTTCTCAGTGCGTCACGGTAGATGCCTAGAAGCTCACCACTGCTCGCTTTCTTAAGATCTTCTAGCGGCTTGTCTGGGTAAGAAACCGTATCGAAGGTAATGCCCTGAGGGCCCGTTTGCCAGCTAGCGATTTCAAACAGAGTTTGACCACGACGAACATGGCTTGCCGAGCTAATAATGGTCGCGTGCTTAATATCATGGCGAGCAAGTGCGTAGCTACTGAATAAGGCATTGCCTACCGTGCTGGTCGCGTAATTCTCTTCGATGATGCGATCTTTGCTTACCCCTTTCTCGATAAGCCAATCCGCCATTAACTTACCTTCAGTCTTATGATTCTTTGGCACTCCGCCCGTCAACACGATCATCGCATCAGGGTTAGCTTTCGACATTGCTAATGTGGTTTCAAGACGTTCAATCAAGATTTCATGCATAGAGCCATCAGGGTTAAGCGCGTAGCCCAAAGTGACGATGGCACCGTGATCGCTCAACAGTCCCTTATCTGCAGACTCTTTAAGAGGTGTTTCTAACACGCGGTCAACCGTTGCAAAAATACGTTTGATGTCTTCAGCCTTGCCTTTATTCAGGCTTTCCAGTTTATCCATGTGCTTGTTGGATTCACTTTCATTGCCTTCAAATCTTTGCCAAACCGCAAGATACGCATGCAAGTCGACATCGTCTGGCGCAACCGTCAGTGCTTGTTCAAACAACTCAATAGCGCGTTCTGCGTTCTTGTTGTAGATCTGAGCGTTCGCCGCCGAAATCAACAAGTCAGTACGGTAAGGTTCTAGCTGGTACGCTTCTAACAATCGGTTAGTCACAATTTCCATGTTGCTTGGCATTTTAGCCGTGAAGCCCGCGTGAGAAATTCTTGCCGGAGACTTAAACGCCTGCAACGCATCAAGAAGTAGTTGATCGACAACTTGTCGCTTAGTCACCAACTGCGCGTAATCCGCAGAAGCCTGTACAGCACCATCGTTAGCAGCAAAAGAGTAAGGTGTTGCGCCAAAAGCGAGCATGCCACCAAGAGCGAGGGCGATAATGTTCTTTTTCATGGAAAGATCCTGTGTCGTTAAGTGTTCACATCAGATTTGTTCACCAATGTAAGTCCCTAAGATTAAAAAACCGTGAACCAAACCTTACTCTCCAAGGTTTATATTCATTTGTTGCATAAGATGTGGCAGCAGATCACGATTTTGAACTTACCAATAAGCCTGTGCATCCAGATAATTCTGGTTTGAACCAGTGCTCAACGTTTTTGTTGGAATATCTGACTGCGGATTTCATACGCCCTATCCCGCCAAAAACCACCCATCACAAATCCGAACTCCGCATAAAGCAACGAATCAAAAAACCACTTTAAGCTCATTTTTTCAACAACTTAAAATCCAACACACTGAATCGCGCGATTTTACCCCTCGCTCAAATAACGAGGTCTTCAACACATAGAGTTGGAATGCGAGTCAGAAGATCTTCAAATAATTCAAAATCAACCATTGAACGATCGTTCAAGTGGTGCTTTAATAAATGACCAATACAAGGAGTTACCCCATGCTTAAGTTCTATTTTCACCAAACACCAAACCCAATGAAGATCGCTCTGTTTTTGGAAGAGACAGGCCTAGATTTTGAACTTGTTCCTGTCGATACCTTAAAGGGTGAGCAGCATTCACCGGAATATCGTTTAATCAATCCAAATGGCAAAACGCCTGCGATTGAAGATGAAGGACAACGTGTATTCGACTCTAACGCTATCCTTCTGTATCTCTCAGAGAAAACAGGCAAGCTTGGCGGTCAGCCAGAAGACAGAGCTGAACTACTCTCTTGGATGATGTTTATCGCGAGTGGCCTTGGTCCATATTCAGGCCAATCGGTACACTTCCGCCATGCTGCACCAGCAGGCTTAGACTACGCTGTGAACCGATACCTACGTGAAGCACAACGTCACTACGAAGTGTTAGAGAAGCATATGGAAGGTCGTGAATTTATCGTAGGAAATGAGTACACCATTGTCGATGTCGCTGCATGGGGTTGGATTGACAAAGCACCGGTCGTGCTTGGTGAAGAAGGCCTAGAACCTTACCCGAACTTGAAGCGTTGGTTTAACGCAATCAACACTCGCCCTGCTGCACTGCGTGCTCGCGAAATCGGCAAAGGCATTGAGTTTAAAACCGAACGTGATGAAGAAGCAAAACGAGCACTGTTTCCTTCGAATTTCCCAATCAACGAATAATTCAGCATGAAGTAAACGATGTGGAGCGAAAGCTCATTACTGGGCGAGCTATTTAAAAATCAATAGTATTGTTTCTATTAACTGATACCACACTAGTTAAAATATCAATACTATTGATATAGCTATTGTAAGAACCCTTACCGACATCCGATGGTGTCTCTGTCGGTCGTGCCGGGGAAAAGTCCTGAATCAGTTACTCTAGATCGCAGCGAATTTGTAAAGCATATGTTAGGCATGAATTAAACTTCGACTACAAAGCATAAACTTATTTTCAAGATACCAAATGAAAAAACAATCATGTGACAATCAACTAAAGAGACGATAAATGAGTTTTACAAAGACTAATAGCATTTGAAAGTAATATTAATTTTTGAATGCTAATTCAAATAATTAGGCGTTCTGATAGTTTTGCTTTTTTCGTTAATATTCTAGGCAACAAAATGAGATCAGGCTGCCTTAGTGCTTTACTTGTTACAATATCTGGTACGTGCTATCTGTCTATAGGTTTTTCAGGACTTGAGAATCAGTTTGGTATGGTATGGGCAGGAGCTGCGTTAATCGTCTTAATCGTGTTTAATTTGACGCTGCCACTCTCTTTAGGCGCTTACTTTTATACTACAAGTATATTAGGTTGGCACTGGTTTGAGTCATCATTATTCACGTTAGTACTAATAACCATCATAGTTCCTGCGATCATTAAATCTGTTAGTCACATTCTAAATCCAGCGTCTTCTGAAAATTAGACAGATTATTAGCGCGCAGGTTTAATGACATTGATTTTATCAATTTCACGTAAAAAAAGAGCCGCTTTAGCGGCTCTTGATTTTCAAACTATTCGAATCAGTTCAGATTACTCTTTACCGAATACGTTGTTCTCTTGCTCTTGTACACGGATGAAAGTCGTACGCTTAGTTAGCTCTTTAAGCTTTGCTGCACCTACGTATGTACAAGTTGAACGTACACCACCAAGGATGTCAGAAATTGTGTTGTGAACAGAGCCACGGAACGGAAGTAAAACAGTTTTACCTTCAGCAGCACGGTACTTAGCAACACCACCTGAGTGCTTGTCCATAGCCGACTGTGACGACATTCCATAGAACTTCATGAATTGCTTACCGTCTTGCTCTACAACTTCGCCGCCTGACTCAGAGTGACCTGCTAGCATGCCGCCTAGCATTACGAAGTCAGCACCGCCGCCGAACGCTTTAGATACGTCACCCGCACATGAACAGCCACCGTCACCGATGATCATGCCGCCAAGGCCGTGTGCTGCGTCGCCACACTCGATGATTGCAGAAAGTTGAGGGTAACCTACGCCTGTTTTAACACGTGTAGTACAAACAGAACCAGGGCCGATACCAACCTTAACGATGTCTGCGCCAGCTAGGATTAGCTCTTCAACCATGTCACCCGTTACAACGTTACCAGCAGAGATAACTTTAGTCGGGAATTCAGCACGTACTTTTTGTACATACTCAACTAGGTGCTCTGAGTAGCCGTTAGCGATATCAATACAGATAAATACGAATTCGTCGCTAAGCGCCATGATTTGCTTAGTTTTCTCAAACTCAGCTTCAGAAGTACCTGTTGAAACAAATACGTTGTTCAGCGTTTTCTTGTCTGCTGTTTTTGCGAACTCAGCCCACTGCTCTACTGTGTAGTGCTTGTGTACTGCAGTCATAACACCGTGCTCTGCTAGAGCAGCTGCCATTTCAAAGCTTGCTACCGAATCCATGTTCGCTGCAATTACTGGAGTACCAGACCATTGACGACCGCTATGCTTGAATGTAAAATCGCGGGTTAATTCAACTTGAGAACGGCTTTTAAGGGTAGAACGCTTCGGACGGAAGAGTACATCTTTGAAACCTAACTTAAGTTCTTGTTCGATACGCATGATAATTTGTCCTGTAATCATATTACGTGTCGTGCGTTTTCGGTAAGCGTTGGCAGACGCTTTACTGAGTTTCGGACACAAAAAAACCGGAGCGTTGGCAGACGCTCCGGTTTTCAGCATTATAGGCTGTGATTTACTAACAGCAAGTCTGATATTTCATTTTTTTTTGTGCTATCCTCTCAAAGATTCCATATCTGGTAAAAGCTTCCCGCCCGTCATTTCCTACTAAATTCATAGTAATTAATAACTTAACAACATATTCACGCAAACGCTGTCGGTTTATTGCGCAAACGTTTCCCTTGCAAATTCGGCGAAAAAATCTTCGATAAGGCAAATTTGTGAAAAAAGTGCCCTTTAATCACATAAAAATCACACTTTTCTTGAATCAAAAAATGCGTTTTTTCTTAAATAATTTCATTTTTTTCTGACTTTTTTCGCTTCGAGTGCCGATCTCAGCCCTCTTTCATTAGCCCTGAAATTTATAAAGTACAAAGGCAAGATCGATTAGCACGTTCGAAACTTGGATGAGCGGGGTAAAGTCCACAAAATATGGCAGGTTAGATGTGCTTATTTATGAGAACCCAGCGGATACAAGCCGCTGTTGATAGAGCCTAACAACAACTCGACTAAAGTTAACGAACACGGAACGCCTTTCTTTAGTTCGAACTCATTACTACAGGATCAGATACAAAAATGGCCAAGGGGATTAACCTTGGCCATTTTTATTTGGTTTTCAGAGTGCTCTTATAAGGCGATTCAATTTTCACCTTAAGGTACGTCAAGCCTTTTTCTGAGACATCAGAGCTTCAGCAGTCGCATCTTGAATCGACAAGAACAAGGATGTCACTTGCCCAGTTGGAGAACGCATCGGGTTAAGCGTGACGTTCTGATACATAAAGTCGGCTTGCTGAGTTACTGGCCTCACGTTGCGGCACTTAAACAGATAAGGCCTTTGTTGCCACGTTATGAAGCTACGGCAGCCTAGGTCATAAACCGGTTTTGTTTTAAGCCTAAACCACTCTTCAGGAATTTCAGGGAATAACTCAAAGATCGACTTACCGATCGCATCATGCGATTGCTTACCGCTATGGTGCGTCATGAAGCCATTCCAAACTTGTACCTGAAAGTCACGGTTAATGACCACCAGCCCCATATCGACGTTTTGAACCATGTCTACCATCCAGTGGAACTGTTCAAATTCAGCAGGAAGATTCAACATATTAAAACTCCTCCATTAGGTAGGCCAATTTGTTGTCTAGAAGAGGCAGAGACTCATCAACGAACATAAACAGAAGGTCACAACGGATAGAAGTGCCATCAATGTTGTAGCTAACTTCAAAGGTCATGGTCTTCTTAAACGAGCCGCTGGTATTTTCGATGACCGAATCAATCGAGATGTGTTGACCTAGCAGCACAGGAGAGCTCTGGAAGAAACGAACTTCTGACTGCTCCCCTAACCCATTCAAGAATGAGCCGACTAAGATGTTAGACACATCCATCAGCAACTCTAGTTCTTCTAGCTGCTCGCTCTCTGTTGGCACCTTCATGAGCTTCTTAAGATCGCTCACACTGGAATCACTCAACAAGACTAATGCTTCGCCTGCAATGCCTTCTCCGCTAAAACCTTGGCAAACACCCGACACTTGGTCGTTGTCGGCTAGGTCACGAAGTGCCATGTGCAATTCACTCACTTCGAAGATGTTGACGTTCGGCAGTGGTAGGTGGACAAATACATTAAAGTGACGAGCCAGTGCATCAGCTGCACGACCTATCGCTACGTTCGCGACTTCCATATAGATATCGCGCCTACGAAGTATTGGCAGTTCTAAAGCGGTTGGAGTAATGATCTGAGGCTGCTTTGGCGGCTCAACATGCTCACGTAAAATAGCTTTTAGCGCTTCTTTATCGATCGGCTTTTGTAAAAACGCTTTGGCGCCGAGATCCAGCACCTTCTGTTGTGCTTTTGGTTGTATGTCACCCGAAACAACGACAACAGGCGTGGTATCACCCAAACGTTGCATCTCTTCCAATGTGCCATAGCCGTCTAATTCCGGCATGGTGAGGTCGAGGAACATCAATTTAAATTGGTTTTGAGCGAGCTCTTCAAGTGCATTAAGCCCATGAACAGCAAAAGTTATATCTGCATTTAGAGAACTAGGCAGTGATCGAGCCATCTGCTTCCTTGCTAACGCAGAATCATCACATATAAGAACTGGGAACGACATAAATGCACCACCGACAAATTAAAGCTAATTCGGTCGAGTGTAACAGAACATTATGGTATCAGGTACGGGGTGAATGAATTTATGTGTAGATTATTAGTAAGAATGATGGAACAAGCAGGTGAGCTATTATCTGGCATTATTCTTCATGAAAAACAATATGCTACAAAGGTAATAACCGTTCATCATTATAGAGTAATAGCACTTTTTGAGAGAGCAATAGAGCTAATTTATGAAATGGCAGCCTTAATAAGTGAGTTTATTAAGGCTCGGTTTGCTCATTCATTTATCGGCTTTATTCAGCCATGATAAGAGACGTAGTGTGAAGAACTAGAACTGGTATGAAGGCCATAGGATCAGTAATGCGAAACGAATGACCACAGCAAACACCAATAAAGCGATACCTAAACGATACCATTTGTATTCCGCGATACTCATTGGGATACGCTTATAAAACATCGTAATCACGCCTTTCCAATCACTACTGCGTCTTCCGTACTGCATCATGCTCGTCAAAACAAACAGCGCGCCAAGCACTAACATTCCTTTTTCAGCCCAGAACAATCCAACTTCCATTTGTGTATTCCTTGATAAAACGGTGAGCAACTCAAATCATTCTAGTCACCTTTACGCTCAGTTTCTGTAAGACCAAGGTCTAACCCACTCTCTACTTACTTGAAGGTACTTATCTGAACGAATTTAAGTGAACGTAAATCGCTGAGCACACTTAACTGAACAGCGTGTTCATATCGAGTTCAGCTTCGCCATCTATACTCATGTTTCCACTAACAGGAGAAATTCAATGAAATCACTGAAAAAGTCGCTTTGTGTATTAACTGCTTCAGCTCTACTCGTTACCGCTCCGTTTGTGAGTGCTTCATCACCACAACAACCGCCACAGCCAGCAGTGAGCCCACTGCAAATGGTTATTGCTTCTTTAAACCTAAGCGAAGAGCAACACGCGGAAGTCATCTCCCTTGTTGAAGGCTACCAATCTGATAGAACACAGATTGACATGGATAGCGCGATAGAACTCAAGAAGAAACAGATCAGCCTTGTGACTCAACCTGATTTCAATGAAGCCGAGATGGAAAAGATCATCGACACCGTTCAAGCAACCGAGAAGTCGATGGTGATGCAAGAGATGCGTCTTAAAAACAACATTTATAATGTGTTAACTGAAGAGCAGAAGGAGCAGTTCAAAACCATGATGAAGTCTGCGCTCTCTGGTGGAAAATAGTCTGGTAGAAAATAGTCTGGCAATAAATCGTCTGGTAGAAAATAGCTGCCCCTAATCTTGATATTGATTCTTCCCATCTCCCCCAGAAAAGGGAGAATCTGAATAGACAACAAAAAGCCGCAGTCATTATGATGACTGCGGCTTTTTTGTGTTCAGTACACCATTAGCAAATCACGTATAAGCATGATTCGACAAACCTGGAGATTGGTTGTTCTTTTGAATGACACGCATCAATTGGATAAGCAGCAGAATACCTGTCACGCCCAAACCAACGCCGATTCCACCCCAGATCCCTGCCAATTCAAATTTTGGCATCAAATACCAAGCGGCAGGTAGGCCAAATACCCAGTAACCGATAGCAGTCATCACGGTTGGCATGGAGACAATCTTCATCCCTCTCAACAAGTTAATCGCCAGTAGTTGCCAAGCATCAACAATAAAGCACAACGCCACTACCCAGATAACAGAAGCCAATAGTGAAGTCATCGCACCCGTGCCATCGTCCAGCTTAAAGATAGACGCGATCATTTCGGGCCATATGATGAACACGGCAGACAAAGCAACGCTCAACACCGACACCAAGATAAAGCTGAGAATCGAGGTTCTTTTGATCCCTTCGTAGTTTCCCGCACCGAAATCACGCCCCACCAAAATCGCCGCGGCTTGTGAGAAACCGAAATTGAAGTTCCAAGTAAAGCTCAAGCATTGCAGCAGAATTTGGTGTAAGGCTAACGAAGCAATACTGATCGTCCCTGCCATCAAAGTGCCGCCGTAAATAAGGCCATGCTCAAGTAATGCTGCCAAGCCGATAGGTAAACCCATCATTAAAAGCGGGCTCATCAACTTGATTGAATACTCTTCTGTGTTTAACCAAGGGGCGAACTGCTTGAATTCGTCACGTTTGAATACCCAAACCGTGTATCCAACCATCACGATAAATGCCGCGATAGCCGTACCTAGCCCTAAACCCGTTAAGCCCATGTCTAATTGGAAGGTTAAGAAGTAGCTGACTGGCACATTCAGAATTACGGTGATAATCGACATCACAAGAATAGAACGCACATTGCCAAACGCGCTGGTTAAGCCACGAAGCACCAATAAGATAAGCGAAGGCAACATCACCCATTTCAAGGCGTGTACATATTCCATGGCTAAAGTGATCACTTCTGGCGGCTGTTTGGCTGCTTCTAATACCAACGGAGCAAACCAGAAGCTGGCCATTAAGGTCACACTGAGCACGAATGCCAACATAGTTGCGCCTTTCACAGCCAATCTAATTTGCGTGTTACCAAACTCTGGACGAGCTACACGCTGACCATAAGCGATCGCGATCAGGTTCGCGACACAACCCACGGTGCTGCTCGCAATAATAAAGATAAAAAAGTAGATAGAGGCGCCTAAGCCACCAGCCGCAAGGGCTGACACACTGATCCGCGACATCATCCAAACATCAGTAAGGACTAACGCCATAGAGATCAGCTGTGAAATGATCAAAGGGAATGCAAGAGTGAGTATTTTTTTCATGAGCGCCTCAGTTAATTTCGCCCAAAATACGATCGATGGGGCTGGCGTTCAATTGATAAATTTGCGACTCTAACATTCCATAAACTCATGCGAACGAATTATGACCCCATATCCTAGCTTGCCATCCTCACATAATAGCTTAAAAGCCTTTGAAGCTGCCGCAAGGCTGATGAGCTTTACTCTGGCTGCCGAAGAGCTGCACGTGACACAAAGTGCGATCAGTCGGCAAATCAAACAGCTTGAAGATGAGTTAAACGCATCACTGGTTATTCGTAAGCATCGAGCCATTGAATTAACGGTACAAGGTCATGATTTGTATGTGGCTTTGCGTGAAAGCTACGGCAATATCGAAACTGTTATCGCCTCTTGGAGTGAGCCGAAGCAGAAGCGTATTGTGATCAAAGCGACCTTGAGTTTCGCGACGCGAGTATTGATCTCTAAAGTGCGGGAATTAAACGAGCGTTATCAAGATCATGAGATCGTCATAGTTCCTGTGATTGAGGAAGACGAATCGATTAATAGTAGTGAGTATGATCTACTGATCTTCCACACGCGCTTCAAAAAGCGCTATGACAAGGCACCTGACATCACCTTCTTGCGTGAAGAGTTCATGGCGCCGGTTTGCTCGACTAGCTTAACGAATTCTGCCAATTTAACTAATTCGACCAACTTAACGAATAAAGACACCGACCTCGATTCGATCTTAACCTTACCAAGACTCCACCCAACCTTAGATCACCACGACTGGAAGGTGTGGTTGGCCGATGTTGAATTCCCACCAAAGAAGCCCGTCAGAAATACCAGTTTCTTGTCTTTAGATATGGCACTCAGTGCCTGTTTATCCGGTGAAGGGGTTACGGTCACGGATTTATTGTTAGTACAACAAGATCTCCAACGAGGCTTCTTGTACTGCCCTAAGAATGCAAAGATCCAACACAGTGCGTGGACTTACTTCATGCACCAGCGTACTCACACGCCTATCATCAATGACCTTATTGAATGGCTTAGGGAAGAGACAGCAAAAGAGATCGAGTTGCTTAAATCACTATCCCATCAGAACCATTGGTTTGGTGTTATTCAAGATTATTAGGGGATTGATGCCTCATTTTTTAAAACTGCATTAACCTTATAATTTATAACGTTTATTTATCGATTCGAATGACCTATCTTACGCCCTATGAACCAGTACACAGATATTGGCATCTTATTTTTAGGAGAAAGTCATGGAACAACAACGTCTAAAAGTCGCAATTATTGGTGCGGGGCTGAATGGTTTGGCACTTGCATTATCATTGCGTAAATTTGGTATTAAAGCTCGAATATACGAAAAAGCAGCACAACCACGTGCTGACGGTACTGGCATCATTATGTGGCCAGAAGGCATGCAAGTGCTTGCGGCACTGGTTGGTGTCGATAAAGTCAAAGCTGCGTGTAATCAAGTCGATACCATCTCGACATTAACGGCGACAGGGTTGCCCATCAACACACTTAATATGAGTGACTCTCCGAGTAAAGCTAACGCGCCAATTGGTTTATTTCACCGCGGCCGTTTATACCAACTGCTATTAAATGAGCTAGGAGATGACTGCATCATCACTAACCAAACCTGCACTGTTGTTCAAAACGACGATGAGCCGCAAATTCTGATCAACGGCGAACCCATTGATGCGGATATTATTGTGGGTGCCGACGGTGTGTTCTCTCAAGTTAGAAAGTTTGTCGCGCCTGATGTGTCACTAAGACAACCAAACGTTTATTGCTGCCGTGGTGAGATTGATTTCAAAGCATCAGAAATCAGCGATGATGAGTGTTATGTTTTTGCGGGTGATAAATCTCGAATCGTAACCTACACCTACGATCGAGAAACTCAAGGTAAATACTGGTTTGCCGCGTGTGCCGTTCAAGAAGGTGAAACGCTTTCTAAGCAAACTGTGTTAGAGCAATTCTCTCACTATCCGAGCTATTTACTGGATATGATTCGAGATACACCTGAATCGAAGATCTTGCCTTCCCCACTCACCGATGTTGCCCCATTTGATACTTGGTATCGCGGCAATGCTGTTCTGCTGGGAGATTCTTGTTGCGCAGTGCTGCCGACCATGGGTATCGGTTTCAGCTTGGGCATTGAGAACGCTTACGTATTGGCACAAAGCATTGCCTCTAACTTTGAAGGTACAGAGCAAGCATTCAAACGCTATCAGCAGCGTGCTCAACAACGTTCGCATGAACTGCAAAACATCACACACCGACTCAGTGAGCTAACTTACAAAGACGAGTTCAACCCAGTCGAAGTGGCGGAGCTTTACCAACAGCTCGCCATTGCCAATAGTCGTTCGCCTTTCTAAACATTTGGCTCGTAAAAACGCGCCGATCGCTAAACGACTCGTTTACACAACAATAAGCCGCAGCAAATACTGCGGCTTATGCTATCTACCCATTATGTTTCACTTTGTTGAGCAAACATTAAAGCTTAAACATACGCGCACTGCGTGGTGGTAAATTGAAGGTATGGTAGCGAGAAGAAATGGTTTCTGTCGCGCTGCTTAATACGTCTTTGTATTGAACATTCCAATTAAATTCATGCTGGTAGGTATCAACCGTCACGCCACGGGTTTCGCCACACTTGTTAATACCAACAACGCCTTCTTTGCCACGCTTAAACAACAAAGTACATTGGTCGCTCGAAATCATCGTCATCGATTTACCTTGCATCGCATTGTGGAAGCTCAGCATATTCTTCATATTCGAACTATTCCAAACATTGCCCCAACGACCGTTATCCTTGTCTTCAGAATCCGGTAGGTCATCGCTGTAGATCAACGGCGTACCGCCATCTTTGCCAAGGATGTAAGCGTAAGCAAGCTGCTCGTCTTGTGGATCCATAATTTGGTAACGGAAACCGTCATTGGTTGGAATATCATGTGTGATCGCAAAAGTAATTGAGCGATTGTCATCCAATGCTTGGCCGTACGCTTTTGGATCATGCAATTGGTTCAAGCCACCGTCCATAGAGAATGCAGTTCGAATCGACGCAAACAGCGGGAAATCGTACGCGGAGTGATTAGTATTATTCAGGTACGGCGCTAAGAACGACTCATAGCCGCTGTTCCCTGCTCCACCGCTGGTAATCACCTCGCCAAACACATGCATGTTCGCAGTAATTTCAGACGTGAATACCTGATCGATTTGGTACTGGCTCATGTGTTTTACCGCATCAATACGGAAACCTTTGATCCCCATATCTTTTAGCGCTTTCAGATATAAACGTTGCTGTGAAACCACCCAGTTGTTTGGATCAAGGTCAGGTAAACCTACATCGCCATCGGCACCACACAAACGCCAGTACTGAACGTGACCAGGATCGTTCCAATCTGAAATACAACCTGCGGCATGGAAATCGTTAGCCGAGACAAAACCTTGCGCTAAGCTGCCAAACAGAGTCTGATCAGCATAGTAACTTGAACGGCTCGCATAATCGTTTAGCACTTCAGTGCCTGGGTAATCCAAGTCACTTCGCTTCCAGCTTTCATTCGCCATATGGTTCAACACCACATCGGCATACACATCAACACCCACACCTTTGAGTGCGGCAATCATTGCAGCTAAATCTTGTTTGTTGCCGAGAGGTGAATCAATGGTACGAAGGTCTTGAGGTTGGTAACGCGCCCACCATTGGCTGCCGCTAGACTTCATTGCAGGTGCCACAAGCACCTTCTTATAGCCAGCTTGTGCAATTTGATCGGCGTTGGCCGTTACGTCCGAATACTTCCAATTGAAAGCATGCAAAATAGTGTCAGCATAAGTAGCTGAGCTAAAAGAACAAACGGCAAGTGCGGATATGAGTAGGGTATTGATTGGTTTCATAGAACATATCTCTCATTATAAATTCACAAGAATGATATGAATAAGAACGACAATTAAAACGACGGATAAATCAGAGTTGAATTAGCGTCACCTTCTGTTGATGATGATTTTATAAAACTGAGCTGTCGCCGATCTTATGTGAGATAAAAACGAACAGAACTGAAATGAGAATTAATTGAATCAAGTTGACCAGAACAGGACAAAGACTTTGGTCGGCTCTTCTAAACTACGTTATGATTCCTTTTCCCCTCAACCAATTGATATTTTTATGCCTTCTTTCTCTTTTTCACTGATCCCTGTTGGGGTTAGGTTCATGATCCTTTCTGCTTTTGGATTCGCACTGATGTCAGCTTGTGTGAAATACGTTAGCAATTACGGCATACCTGTATTTGAAATTGTTGCAGCAAGGGCTTTGGTGTCGTTGATCATCAGTTATATCGATGTGAAGCGCAAACGTATTTCTATTTGGGGCAACAACAAACCTCTGTTGTTTGTTCGTGGCGCTGTTGGTACCGCAGCCTTGATGTGTGTTTACTACGCTGTGACCACTTTGCCATTAGCAGAAGCAACCATTCTGCAATACGTGCATCCTGTCTTTACCGCGTTACTTGGCGTACTGTTCCTGAAAGAACGCGTCCAAAAGTCGACCATGATATGCATTGTATTCTGCCTAGCGGGATTATCGGTAATGGTACAGCCAAGCATGAACAGCAGCGCGAGCAGCGAGTTGCCGCTATTCAGTATTATGCTGGCGTTGTGTGGCGCGTTTGGTAGCTCAATTGCTTATGTGATTGTAAGAAAGCTTAGCCAAACTGAAGACAGCTCGGTGATCATCTTCTACTTCCCACTGGTCGCTCTGCCAATATCGACCGCCCTGATCTGGAACGACTTTGTATGGCCTAGCCTTTTCTTAACCATGATGCTGGTTCTGGTCGGTATTTTCACTCAGATCGGCCAATATGGTTTGACCAAAGCAATGCAAACCCAAGCAGCAGGTAAAGCTTCAGCTTACTCATACGTTCAGATCGTATTCTCAGCACTATTAGGTGTTTGGGTGTTCAATGAGATTCCATCAGTTTGGACCTACCTAGGTGGTGGCCTTATTGTGACGGGTGCTCTTATCAATGTGTTTGGCAAACAACTGTTGGTGCCGTTTAGAGCTAAGTAGATAGCCAAATAACAGAGCTGAATACCATTTAGCTAATCAGCGATTAAATAGATCTAAAAAGGGCATTGCGGATTATTCCACAATGCCCTTTTCTATAAATGCTCTAGCGCGTTTTCATTCAGCTAACCAACTTTAACAAAGCGGCGTATTACGTAACTAACTCGTGGCATTTCGTAACTTAGGATCATCACTCAAATACTCAACAAACTCGATTTCAAAACCGGCCGGATCCACAAAGTAGACGTTTTTACGATAAGGTTCTTCGGCACCGGGTTTGGCAATTGGGAAGCCTGCATCAACAAGCCGCTTGGTTACGCTTTCGATATTATTGGTCACATAAGCGAAGTGTGCGAGACCAACAGAATGCCCTGCCAAATCTCTATTTTCACCTTCACCGTGATCACTTATTGCGATGTATTGGTACTCGTCACCCAAATGCAGCCAGTTACGTGGCTTACCTGACCACTCCCCTTTTCCCTCGTCACGGACATACCAATGAGGGAACGCCGCTTTATAGAAAACCAGCATTTCTGGGATGTCTTTTACCACTAAATTCACATGTTCAAGTTGGATCATTCTTCTCTCCTTAAAGTATTCTCGTAAGCAACGTTGCATATCCTAATACCTCAAGTTAAGTTGAGGTAAAGCACTAATTTGCATTTATTTCGAGAACGTCTTTAGAGCCCAAACTGTTCTACTTTGACTACATACAAACCTTAAGTTTAGACGACTTAATCTAATGTGGCTTCCTTGCCTGTGTTCTGTTCTTTGTGCCTTGGTGATCTCGTTGTTCAGAACAGATAACTAAATCGCGACACACATTGGTGTATTTGAAACAGGGTCACGAAACACGCTCGCTTTGAGATCAAACACGTTACTGAGCATAGTTTCGGTCATCACCTCATCAGGCGAGCCTTCTGCTATTAAACACCCTTTTTCCAAAACCACTAGATGGTCGCAGTAACGACTGGCTTGGTTAAGATCATGCAACACAACAACCACCGTTTTTCCTTTGGCATTCATCTGTTGCATCAGGTTCATTAATTCCACCTGGTGAGACATATCAAGGTATGTGGTCGGTTCATCCAACATCACTACGTCCGTATCTTGTGCAATTACCATCGCAATCCATGCTCTTTGACGCTGGCCACCAGACAGTGACTCAACAGGCTTATCAGCAAACTCAAGCACACCTGTATCACGCATAGCTTGTTCGACAATCCTTTGATCGTCCTGCCCTAGCCTCCCCCAATGAGACACATAAGGCGAACGGCCATATTCGACCAACTTTCTTACCGTGATCCCCTCAGGGCTTACCAAGATTTGCGGAAGAAGTGACAACGAACGAGCAAGCGCTTTATCGCCATAGCTTGATAGCGGCTTGTCTTCAAACAACACCTCTCCAGCCACTGGTTTGTTAATTCTGACTAACGTCTTTAACAAGGTAGATTTACCGCACCCGTTAGGTCCTATCAATGCGGTGATTTTTCCCTTAGGGATAGAAACCGACAGGTTCGGTATGATCGTTTGTTTGCCGTACGCGACGGAAAGATTCTGCGTTTTAAGCATGGTTACCAACCTCGATAACGATAGAGAAGAAAGATGAAATAAGGCGCGCCAATCACAGACGTGAGAACGCCTGCTGGCAATTCAATAGGTGGTTGTAGACCTCTGGCCAACCCATCAGCGCTGGTAACCAGAATTGCCCCCACCAGTGCAGATGCTGGGATTAACAATTTATGATTATGCCCAAACAACAAGCGTGCTAAGTGAGGTGCCAATAAACCCACAAAACTGATCGTTCCAGCAACAGAAACGCTAACACTGGCAAGCAATACAGCGGCCAATAACGCGAGAGCTTGAATCTGTTTTGGATTAGTGCCCAATGTGGTCGCACTTTCCTCGCCAAGCCCCATCACATCTAATCGCCACGCCAACCATAATGCCATGGGTAACAACAAGAGCAGCACGCTCCAAATAAACGGGACTTGCTGCCAGTTTCGTCCCCAAAGGCTGCCAGTAAGCCACACCATAGCCGTGTTGATCTCGATCGGGTTGGTAACCAGCAAGAAGTCAATACAACTGGCCAGAAACGCACTCACCGCAATACCAATCAGCGCCAATTTGGCGGGTGTTGGCCTTGACCACCATGCCAATACCGCAATCAGCCCTGCAGCCAATACCCCACCGAACATAGCTACAACAGGAAGCACACTGACTGGCGCATTGGGGAACCAAACTAAACTCGCTGTCGCAGCAAGGCCTGCCCCGGCGCTAATACCCATAAGATCAGGCGATGCTAACGGATTACGTATCACGCCTTGCACTAATACCCCTGAAAGCCCTAACCCTGCGCCCACGCTTATCGCGAGCAACATACGTGGTAGCCGATACTGATGGATAACAAAGTCGTCGCTGGAAAACGCGACCAAATGTTCGATGACTTGAGAAACAGAAAGCGAAGCTGCTCCGACAAACAAACCTGCGGATGCCACTAATATGAGAATCCCTGATAACAAAATTATCTTAGTGTGATGGTGCATTAAGATCTCCTCGTCGCAATCAAAATAAAACAAGGTGTTCCGAGCAAAGCAGTAATAACACCAACGGGTGTTTCAGTCGGGAAAGCAATCGCTCGCGACAGTGCATCTGACCAAGACACTAATGCTGCGCCTGCCAATGCTGAAATAGGAATCAGTAAATGATAATTGTGCCCAACAATAGGTCGAACCAAATGAGGCACTAACAATCCAACAAAGCCAATTGGCCCTGCGATAGCGACGCTTGCTCCGGCAAGCAACACGATCGTCAGTCCACTCACGAGGCGAGTAAACCTGATGTTGCTGCCCAACCCCACTGCAACTTCTTCGCCAAGTGCCAGTAAGTTGAGGTTGCGGGCAAGACTCATTGCCAACACCAAACCAATCACTACAGGCGGCCAAAGCTGTTGCCATTGCTCATCATCCACACTAGACAGTGAGCCAGTAAGCCAATGCAAGACGCTATAAGCCATGTCGTCAGCAAGAATCAGCGCCGCTCGTGTCAGTCCGAGCAATAACGCAGTAATGGCGATACCCGCGAGAACCAAACGTAACGGATGAGAACGTTCGGAGAAAAAACCACCGAGGAGCATAACGGCACCGCCGCTTAGCAATGCACCAAGAACCGCATTAAGGATTGGGTTTAAATCACTAACCACAGGTATGCCTATTGCAGCTAACGCCATAAAACAGGCTGCGCCAGCGTTAATGCCAAGAATCGACGGAGACGCGAGTGGATTGCGCGTCAAACCTTGCATCAATAACCCAGCGACGGCCAAACTCGCACCAATCAATAGCCCAGCACAAGTTCTTGGCGCTCTTAGCGTCGCCAATATTTGATGAGTCATGTTGCTTTCATCAAACGCAAACCAGTAGTGAATCAAGTCACTCAATGTTAAAGAGAAATTAGACCACCCAGTCATAGAGGCCGCGTAACCAGACAGTGCCAAACACGACACTAATGCCGTAAATAATATGACTCGCCACGACAGTATTGGCCAGAATCGCTTACTTTTAGAGAACGACATCGTACTCATGATGGGTCCAAGATCTGCTCAAGATTTTTCGCCATTTGTTCTGCCGCTAACATGCCTCGATTCAATGACCAAAGTGCTGGTGACACTTCTACAACTTGCTGATTTTTAGCAGAGGTTAGTACATTGAATAACGGATTTTTCTGCCAATCATCAACAATATTAGGATGAGAGTAAGCGCCAAGGAGCAACCAATCCGGATTGGTTTTCAACAACAACTCAAAACTGGTTGGTAAATATGCCTTCTCTGTTGGTTTCACAATAGGGCTCGCAATACCTAATGCGGTCAGCACGCCCCCTGCGTAAGATGCAGGGCTATGTAACCACATACCTTTATCCGACACGACAGCGAATTGGACGGTTTGTTTGAGCGAGAAATGACTTTTGAATTCAGCCATGGCGTGTTGATGTTGTTGAATTCGTTGTTCCATTGACGATTGCTTGTCGAGAGCGATGCCAATCTTGAGCGCAGACTCCAAATTCTCTTGATACGTCTCGCCGCGGCTTTTGAGCAGCAGAGTTGGTGCGATGCGTTGTAGATCTTGATAGACAGTACGATGACGCTCTGCATCTGCAATGATCAGGTCAGGCTTTAATACCGCAATGGCTTCTAGGCTAGGCTGAGAACGCATGCCAACTGATTCCCATGGTTGAACCAATTCGCGTACCGCCGGAATCACTCGCGAAGCATCATTGTCATCAGCAACACCAACAGGAGAAACCCCCACCGCAGCTAGCGCATCTACAAATGAGAACTCCAACACCACAATACGTTGCGGAGTAGTCGCTATCTCAAACTGACCCTGCTCATCTTGTATGACCCTGGTTTGTGCTGAACTGGAGAATGAAAACAAGCTTAAAACCAACAAAGCTAAGGTTATCGCTATCCTGCTGAATAAAAACTGCTTATTGAGTGACAGCAGTCCGTTCGACAGCATCAATTGATTCGAAAACAAAAGGCGAGAGTTGTTTTCCATATTTAATTTTCCTTAAACGCTAGAACCGTGAAAGTCGCCAAGAGTATTGGCGACTTTTATTCGTTATTACTTTCAATAAATTACGTATTAGAACTGATAATTCAGATCCAAAGTGTAAGAACGTCCTGGTGCTGGATAACGACCAACCGGGCTGGTATCAATACCGCGGAAGTAATAGTCCTCATCAAACAAGTTGTTCACCGCAAGGTTCATTCGCAGCTTACTGTTTTCATCCTTGTACAAATCCGAACCTAGGTTAAAGTTCCAGACCATGTAGGCAGGCACTTTACCTGTCGCGCCCGTTGCATCTTCGGCACTTGTATTCGCATTGTCAGAGTAAGACTCGCTGAAGTAGTAACCAGACAAAGTCGTATCTACCTTGCTAAAGGCGTAAGTCGCATCCCAGCTAAATTGGTGTTTAGACGTATAAGGGAGTTGATTACCTTTGTTTGCACCCTCTTCCTCTAACGTTGCATCTAAGTAGTTATAGCCAGCGCCCAAACTCAAAGCTTGCATCGCTTGAGGAATATAACGACCAGAGAGCTCAACACCTTGGTGAAGGGTTTTACCAATGTTATCGAAAGTTTGGGTAGCACTTTGCCATTGCAGCTGATCTTCAAAATCAATGCGGTAAAGTGCAATGTTAAAGCTGGTTGAATCTTGGTTGTAGCGAGCACCCAACTCGTAGTTCCACGCTAGCTCACTGCCCTCTTCACCCTTGCCTCGAATGTAAGCAATTTGTGGTGCACGCAAAGATTTCTGTGCATTAGTGTAACCAACCCATTGCTCTGTCAGGTGGTATGCCAAAGTTAAGCCCGGCAACCACTCCGTCACTTTGTTGTCTGTGCTTTGTGCTGTACCCAGATCATCAAACGTCATATCAATCGATTCGTAACGAATACCCGGCGTGACTTTCAGTACGTCATTGAACAGGCCGATTTCATTGCTGATGTAACCAGCAAAAGCGTCAGTATCTAAGTGCCAATCACGTGGGGTTGTTGTAGCACCACCAGCAATTGGCGTTTGAGTCAGCTTGTAATCGATATCTTCGTTGACGTAGCGTGCCCCAACAATCACATTTTGCGTTACGGTATTTCCGTCAAAGTACATCGCGAGTTTAGGTTCAACACCATAAACAGCAAATTCACGTGGTGACGTACGAATATCGGTTGATGGTAATGCCGGGTCCGCCCAGTGACCGCCAGCGCTGTTAAAGCCCCATTGGAAGAAACGCTCAGAACGGTGGCCAAACGTCAGTATTTCTAATTCGGCGCTATCTGCAATATTCAAGTCATGTAAATACTTCAGGCTCCAACGCGTTGAAGTGCCTTGATATTCATCGTATGGGCGCTTCGACTGAGTACGATCTTTTTCGTAATCATCTGGCGATAAAGCGCCCGGCATTTGGGTGTCGGCATCATAACGTTGAACGAAAGCTTGTAACTCTTGAGTATCGCTCAGTAACCATTGCAATTTCGCTTGGAAGTTTTTTACATCCGTGTCGGAGTGTTCACGGAAGCTCTCACCTTTTAAGAAGTTCCCCTCGACTTGAAGTGCCAGCGTATCGGTTAACCAACCACCCGTTCGCAGGTAAAAGTCGTTGAGCGGCGTATCGCCACCCTCGAATACAGTAAAGCGATTACTGATTTCCGTTTGCCACTCATGTGGAATAGGCTTGGTCACCAAGTTGATCACACCACCGACGTTGTTTGGTCCGTACTGAACCGCCGCACCGCCTCGCACAATATCAATACGATCAAGCATCGACAGCGTTGCAGGGAAAATTGATTGTCCTGTGTGACCATACGGCGCCAGTGTCAGAGGAACACCATCCATGAGGAATTGAGCGTGCCCACTGCGACTCGCTTTCAAACCACGCACTGAGATGTTAGGCAAAACACCGGTGCCCGTTTCGTCTTGAACCTTAATGCCCGGTACACTTTGGAAGGCAGAGTCAATCGAGAGTGCGCCAGTCTTTTTAATTTGTTCATTAGTCAGAACAGTACGAGCTCCCGGATACTCTTTCACATCCTCAAGTTCTGAATTACCGATCAAGCTGCCCGTCACGACAACCGTTTCCATGGTCGTCGTTTGTGGATCTGACGCGGCAAATGCGCCCATGGAAGTCACTGAAGCGATGGCCATTGCAAGGGCACTTAGACGCAACTTTTGATGTGATTGAGTACAGGGTTTACCATCCAAATTCTGGTAAGGCATGAAAATCTCCTAAATAGGCAAGTTAGGATCAAAGGCCATGTTTACGATTCAGCGCTTTGATCCTATGGGCTAAACGGCCTCAAAATGAAGCCAACTGTTCACTCACTCGTAGTGAACAAATCAATCGTTTTTAGAGTCGAACTAGCTCTTAGAAATGAACGAACTCTTAGAACTGAATTAGCTTTTAAAACTGATAGCCGTAGCTGAGCATAAATTCGGCTGGTGCTCCGTAACCAATCTGGTTAGTACCAGACGTGCCGTTGGTTGCGCCCAGAATGTATTTCTCATTAAGCACGTTGTAAGCATTCGCTTGAACTTTGTGACGACCCGTGGTGTACGCTGCCATCAAGTCAACCGTGGTGTAGTCACCCAGAGCTACCGCTTCATCATTACCCGCGTAACGGTCGCCTACGTATTTCACGCCACCACCTAAACGCCAGTTGTCATCTAACTGATAAGTGCTCCAAAGAGAGAACAAATGATCAGACACATCGTTTGGCTTTTTGCCTGTCTCTTTGTTCTCCGCGTCTAAATAGCTGTAGCCTACAGAAATGTCCCACTGCTCGGTAAACTGACCGCGAGCTTCTAATTCAATACCTTGGTGACGAGCTTCGATCTTGTTAACAACGTCTCCGTCTATATTGGTTTCAGGTTGTTCTTGATCGATTTGGAAGACCGCGGCATTCAGCATCAAAGCGTTATCTAATAGGTAAGCTTTTGCGCCAATTTCTTTTAGATCGGTGTGGAAGAATTCTGCTAATTTAGGGTTGATGTAGATACCTGAGTAAGGCAATTGCCATGAACGAGCTAAGCTTGCGTACACTGACATATCGTTGTTGATTCGGTAGACCAAACCACCGCGGTAGCTCACTTTGTCATCGTCTA
Organism: Vibrio sp. F13; assembly: GCF_020806305.2. Lineage (NCBI taxonomy): Bacteria > Pseudomonadati > Pseudomonadota > Gammaproteobacteria > Vibrionales > Vibrionaceae > Vibrio > Vibrio sp. F13. Next base: position 1,719,088 of record NZ_CP170176.1, read on the forward strand.
GATTCTCTTTTGCTGAGCCCGCTTTTTGCTGTTCCAGCTCCATCGAGTCGTAACGCACATTGCCGATCACTGAAAGATCACCAAAGGTGTAAACGTCTTGAATGTATACACCTGTCGTCGTTGTCGTGTTATCACGGAAAGGTTTGAAACCCGGATCAGGTGTTGGGCCTGCTACAGGGTTGTAGATATCTTTTGGAGGTAAGGTTTTATCACTTGCGAGCGTTAAGTCGATATTGATCTGATTATAATCCGCACCGATCATCATTTGGTTCGAATCGGTTTCCCAAACTAGCTCAGATTGAAGAGTCGTCGTGGTACGAGGATCGTAACCGAAGTTATTTACAGTCTGAGATACTTCATTCCCAGTTACCGTCCCTTGGCGTGTACCCTTTTGCTCAAGCTCGATATGGTTGTATGCTGCGCGGTTTGTCCATGCCCATTCACTGTTCAAAAGCCATTCATAATTAACGCCAACACGAATGCTGTCCGACTCTTGATAGTCATTCGTACCACCGTAAAATGTGCTTTCCGAGACATCGACAGGCTTACCGTTTTTAGATGGAACACCACGATATGGCACCAACTCTTGGTGCGCATATTCTACATCGAGATCAATGGTATGCCCCTCAGCAGGCAATACACGAATGGTCGGTGCGATAAAGAAATCATTAGAGTCGACGTGATCTACATAGGAATCAGACTGTCGACTTTCCACGTTGATACGACCACTAACCTTGTCACTAAGCGCCATCGAGCTGTCAACCTGACCAACAAAAAGATTATTGCTGCCAACACTGCCGTTGACGTGTGTGAAATTATCACCGTTAGCACGCTTGGTGACCAAGTTGATGATACCGCCCGCAGAACCTCGGCCGTAAAGTGCGCCTGCAGGGCCCTTTACCACTTCGACACGTTCGATATTCGCTAGACTTCGGTACGATTGCAGAGTCCCGTCATCACGCATACCATCACGGTACATGTCGTTGAGCGCATCAAAACCACGAATCACAAATTGGTCTCGGCTTCCCTCACCCAAGGTATTGTTAACCCCTGCGACACCATCAAGTGCATCCACCAAACGTACAGCACCGCGGTCTTCCATTTCCGTCTTTGTGACCACCGATACTGCCTGCGGTACATCCAACCATTCGACATCCGTTTTGGTTCCTGACTGAGGCATATGCTCCGCGTAACCTTCGTACTGATGACCAATAACTTGTAGGGTTTCATCCACCGTTACTTCTTCTGCAGCCATTACATTCGACACGGTAGCCACTGCGGTTAATGCACCTCCAATAGCCAAAGCGAGAGGGGACAAGGCCAATCTAATGTTCATTTTCTAATTCCGTTTTAGTTTATAAAATAACAATATTGCGAATAAGAACAAATATCATTTATATTTGCAATATATATTTTTTGATCTATATTTGCTTTGCAATATGCAACACAACTAATGATATAAGAATCAATAAAAACAATAAGATAGAAAAATTCTCTTTCTTTTAACCCCGAAAGAGAGCACTTGAAAGCGAGTTGTGAGCAGGTGACAACAACGTTTTGGAAATTAGGAAAGCCCCATGAAATCTACGATAATCATCGTGAGTCACGTCGTGAATGATGCGATCACTCACGGCTTCGTGCCGACAGCAAAAGCGATGGGTCTCCACGTCATTTTGATCACAGACCACAAACTCAACCACTTAAAACTGGCAAATGAAGATGACCGCTTTAATCCCGATGAACTTTTGGAATGCGATGTCTTCAACCCTCTTGAACTCATCGAAATCATCACAGAACAAGAGCTAGAACCTCATGCTGTTTTCAGTAACAGCGACCACCTACAAACTTCCACCGCAATCTGTGCACAGTTCTTTGGTGTGCCTGCTAAAGATTGGAATGTGACTCTTAAGGCGAAAAACAAATACTTAACTCGTCAGGTTCTCAACGAAAAATCGTTACCTAATACTCAAAGTGTTTTGTTAAGTCGAGAGTGCGCTCCTGTATTCGATTTCGATTTTCCTGTCGTTGCGAAGCCCAAGGAAGGCGTGGCTAGTTTAGACGTGCAGCGCTGCGAGTCTGCAGCTGAGCTGGATAACTATTGCGATACGTTTTGGCAAAAGCACCCTACGACTCCCATTTTGGTTGAGGCGTTTTTACAAGGTCCGCTTATCACTGTCGAAACCATTGGCGACGGGGAAAATTTAGTCGCACTTGGTGGGTTCGATGTAGAACTCTCTGCGCCACCTTACTTCATCGAAACCGCTGCGAGTTGGAATGGTATTAACAGCGTGCACTACCGTGATGAATGTATACGTCAGCTTCAAGAATTCGGGGTGGGGTTTGGTGTCTGCCATAGCGAGTTCATCATCACAGATTCGGGGCCGGTGCTGGTCGAGATCAACTATCGAAGTATTGGTGATGGCCGGGAATTTTTGCTTGATAACCTCAGTGGCAGGAATTGGTTCAATACCATCTTAAATCTTCACTTGGGTCACAAACTTGATCCCACATTTCGCATTGATGGCAACGCCCATGTGCACTATGTAGTGGCGCAACAAAGCGGTTTGATTGAAGGGTCATCAACCTCTTTCATTCACCAAGAGGGCGATATTGTCACTCAGCAGCAAGTGCTTAAAAAGGTTGGTGAGACGTTCCAACAAAGTTTCTCCAACAAGGATTACCTAGCGAGAATTTCGGTCGTTTCCCCTTCTGGTCAAACTCTAGAACCCGCGCTGCAACAGGCAATCTCTCGCTTCAACCTAACATCAACAAACGAGGTAACAGCATGAATGAAAACGCGTTATACCTCACTCAACGCTTAGTCGATACTTGCTTGCGTGAAGATTTGTTTGGATTAGTTTCTCAAAGCCAATTTAAATCTCAGCTCCCGAGTACACTCAAGTTATCTTCTTATCCTCGTAATCAAATTTGGGCTATTTTTTCGGGTTCAGACTTTACACTCTACTTGCCCGTTACTCCGAGCTATTACATGCAGCGTTGGGTATACGGCCAAGCAGATGGCTCGAAAGGTGATGGTTGGTTCATCGAGAGAAATGGTGTCGTTGAAACCCAGCAGCACTATCAAGATTGGATAGAATTATTGAAAGCAAGTGCTCACGAAAGCTCGCATTCGTTATTAGATGGTTATTTGCAAGAACTCGAATGCGCAGAAAAACACAAAGGATTGTGTGATAGCGCCTTCAGCCAGCACTCGGAAGTACTGATGCTGCCGATTTCTCAACTAGAACGTTGGGAGCAAAAGCTATTACTTGCCGATCAAATCGCATCCTATCTTGACCACCCTTACTACCCGACAGCACGTGCTAAGTTCGGTTTAAGCGATCACGACCTAGAGCAATTCGCTCCAGAATTTGCACAAAGCTTTAAACTTCGTTGGCTCGCAATCGAAAAGTCACTCGTTACATTGACCAGTCCACAACCAGAATGTTGGCCAACGATGGAGCAAGTGGGTCTGCCCGCCGATTTTGCTCTTAGCCATGAGTTATTCCCCGCACACCCATTAACACTAAGAAGTCTTGATGGACTTCCTGATGGTGTCATTGAAGCGCCGGTTGCGTGTCTTGAGGTGACTCCTACCCTGTCAGTGCGCACTGTGGTCGTGAATCAAGCACCACAGACCCACATCAAAGTACCGCTGATCATGCGATCTTTAGGTACTAAAAACATTCGCCTAATCAAACCATCGACGCTCTATGATGGGCATTGGTTTGAACGTTTATTGACGCACTTAGAGCAAACAGATCAAGACTTACGTGGCACGCTTTTCCATTGTAATGAGAAACATGGCGGCCATGTTGGAGACGATAAAACCTTTGCTTACATTGTGCGTGAATACCCGCAGAGCTACTTCCAAGACAAAGCACTGGTGCCTGTGGCTGCGCTTGCCACTCCAATGCCCGATGAACGTTTATTCTTGGAACACCTCGCTGAACAGTATTATCAGCAAGATACGCTGACTTGGTTTAAAGATTACGTTGATCTGCTTTGCAAAGTGCACCTTACATTGTGGATTCGTTACGGTATTGCTTTGGAGTCTAACCAACAAAACGCCATCATTGCATTCAATGAGCAAGGCAAGATGACCTTAGCCATGAAAGACAACGATGCTGCGCGTATTTGGCCAGAGCGTTTCCAAACGTTTGAGCAACAATCGCCCGTAAAATGCGACCACCTTTTAGATCAACGCATCACTGTAGACAACGAGCTTGCTCTTGGTCAGATGTTTACCACGATTACTTTGCAGTTAGACATTGCCGCGATTGTCGAAGCAATGGCGACGAAAGGAATCGCCACGTCAGCTTATCTGTATGAAGTGGTCGCCAATAGCCTCTCCCAACAGCTTAGCCAGTTGGACAAACAAGGACACAACACCAAGCTCGCAAACGAGATGTTGTTTGAGTCACCCAACCTATACGCTAAGTATCTATTGAGCTCGGGTAGCTTGTTGTCTAAAGAGGCGTCTGGTGCAAGCGATATCAATAAATTTTATGGCTTGTCAGCACCGAACTTTTTATTGCTAACCAGCGAAGAAGCACAACACGCTTACCTTGAAGACATCAAGCAGAGTGTGAGTTAACCCATCATGACCAAACTCATCTATTGTGTACTTTTAAGCCACTTTATCGCCGCGTTTGCAGCCTTAGGAATGCCGCTGTTTTTGCCAATGGTATTGCCAACACTGGATGCAAACATTACTTCGGATTGGGCGGGGGTACTGTTCATTTTGCCGACCTTTTGCACTGCCGTTGCGGCACGCTTTTGGGGGCAGTTTGCTGATAAATATGGCAGACGTCGCTCTCTATTACGTGCTCAACTCGGGCTTGCAGCAGGCTTCGCGCTGTGTGGCTTAGCCGATAATCTCTCAATGTTTGTGTTTGGTCTTATCATTCAAGGAACCTTTGGTGGCACTATGGCCGCCTCAAACAGCTACTTATCCAGCCAAATCAACGATGCGAAATCACTCGGTAAGTCACTCAATAAAACTCAGCTTTCTGCCCGTCTGGCGCTAATTATTGCTCCGATAGGGCTTGGATGGAGCTTATCAGAAACAAACCCGCTGAACGCGTATCTGTGGTTGTCCGCTTTGCCGCTATTCGCGCTATTGATCACCTTAACATTACCCATCGATGACTTAGCGAAATCTAAGGAGATTGTAAAAGGTCAGGCATCGAATAAAGATCAATACAGCCAAACCAACTCGTTAAATACGCTTTATTGGGTCTTTGGCGCGCAGTTTAGCTTTGCTTTCGCCATGGTCGTCACGTTCCCCTATTTCTCGCCTTATGTGCAGCAATATGGTGTAACAAGCCAAGCGTGGATTGGGTTTTTATATGCCCTCCCACATGGTGTTTATCTGCTCTTTGCAGGGAAAGTTCATCTGTTTTCAGAATGGGTTGATCGCCACCAGTTTGAACGCAATCAAGCGCAGCGTACTTTATGGCTAGGCTTTGGTTTGCTTTCACTCAGTGCAGCAATGCATCTCACTCCTTATCAAGAAGTGTTGATTATTGCTCGTATTGTTTTCGGACTTGGCATGGTTTGCTGTTATCACGGCTTGCATCAAGCGTTAGCAAACCAAATTGATCGACGACAAAGCGGCAAAGTATTTTCGCGCTTTGACGCTATGTCTAAATGGGGTGGCGTTGCGGCTGGGTTGAGCGCGTCTTTTATATCAAGCTTGGGCTGGCTTGAGGTTCCTTTCATACTTTCTATGTTGGTCAGTGGCATTGCTGCTATCGCGCTGATCATCCATTCAAAATTTGGACATCAACATGTTACAGAATCAATTATCTCCAAGTGAGTATTACGCTGAAGACCAAGCTCTTCAAAATCGTAAAAAAGTACTGCTAAACCGAGAAAAAGCCCAACTCAATACCATCATGGGCGTGGTGAACTGTTACTTACGTGAATACGCGATACCCAATGAACAGGTTAATTGGCGCTACAGTTCTGCCTCTCTGCCTCAAACTTTGAAAAGAAACTACAACGCTAACCGGCGCGTGGCCATTCACCTACCTCACCAAGATCAACCTCAGAAAAATGGTCTGATGGTTTTACCCGTTGAGTACATCAGTAAACTGGGGAAAGTGAAGCTCAGTGATACACCTTGGGCTAAAATGCCCGGCGCAGCTTGGTGCAAATTGGACGCAACGCAAACCCTGACGCTTCTACTCAGTTACCTAAAACAAGTGCTGACGATTCCATTCAATTACGAACTGGTCGAGCAAATGGAAAACAGTTTGTTGATCACCGAACAGTTCCTAAACTCAGACAGCTCACCTCAGCATCACAACGCGTTTATCGCATCAGAGCAATCGTTACTTTGGGGACATACTTTTCATCCAACGCCAAAGAGTCGTTCAGGTGTCAGTATCGATGATCTGCTAGCGTGTTCCCCTGAGGTTGGCGCTAAAGTTCCTCTCTATTGGTTTAAGGTCGACACCACGTTGCTTGATGTCTTGAGTTCAGATGACCGAACCTCACCAACGACCATGCTTGAACAACTTGCACGTGATGAAAACAATTCAGCAGGTACCATGCTTTACCCTTGTCACCCTTGGGAAAGTTACACACTTTTGCAAAACCCAGTGGTCAAAACGGCCATTGAACAAGGCAAAATCATCCCGCTTGGATTAGGTGGTGAAAAACTCTTACCCACTTCATCCGTGCGCACTCTGTACCACCCAGATATGGATTGGTTTGCTAAGTTCTCTATCAATGTACGTTTAACTAACTGCGTACGTAAAAACGCATGGTATGAGCTCGATAGTGCCGTTCAATTAACCTCGATTCTGCATCCCATCAAAGAGAGTGAACAGTTACGTAATCCTGTATTCAAGGTAATGACTGAACCTTACGCGACCACATTGGATCTAGAGTCGGTTGCCGAGCAGGAACAAACTGATGTTATTAAAGCTCGCGAGTCGTTTGGTATTTTGTATCGAGAGAATTTCACCTTAAGCGAAACCGATATTTTGCAACCAACCTTAGCGGGTGCCCTCTTTGCTTACGATACAGACGGGAACAGTTGCATCGCCACTCAACTCAAACAAAAAGCGCAAACAACACAATCCCAATATGAAAATGTCGCCACGCTGTGGTTTGAGCGCTATCTGTATTGTTTGATTCCGGGCGTCTTTAACTACTACTTCAAACATGGGGTTGCGTTTGAACCGCACTTACAAAATACGTTGATTGGATTTGAAAAAGGCATGCCTTGCTGTGTATGGATTCGAGACTTAGAAGGTACCAAGCTACTACGCGAGTTTTGGCCATCAGAAACACTTCAGCAACTTTCAGAGCGTGCTCGTCAATCGGTGTACTACAGCCGTGAGCAAGGTTGGAACCGTATTGGCTATTGCACCTTCATTAACAATATCAGCGAGGCCATTTTCTTTATCGCTGAGGGTAACTCGGCACTTGAGAATACGTTATGGGGAACTTTAAAAGACGCTATCGTCCGCTGGCAGTCTATCAATGGTCAGCAACCCGAATTGATGTCATTGCTTAACGATGGTCATTTCCCAAGCAAAAATAACTTCACAACACGTTTGATGCAAAATGCCGATAAAGAGTCCGGTTACACCCAAGTTGCAGCACCGTGGCCAACTCATTCAAAAGGAGTTCACCATGCTTAATTCTCCTCAACTTTCAGCCTCTATCCATCAAGAAATCCAGCAATTGGCCAAGCAACAAACGCAACCATTATGTGCTTATCTTTATGATCTCGATGCATTGGAGCAGCACATTAAGCAGATGCGCCATGTATTGCCAAAAAACGTAGAGCTATTTTACGCCGCGAAAGCGAATCCTTCAGAGCCGATATTACGCACTTTAGCCCCTTATGTTGATGGTTTTGAAGCAGCATCAGGCGGAGAGCTTACACACCTCCACCAGCAACAACTCAATAAACCACTGATCTTTGGTGGCCCGGGGAAAATGCTAAGTGAACTGGAGCAAGCAATTGAACTCGATGTTGATGCGATTCATGTAGAGAGCCTCACTGAATTGCAACGCATTGGTTCTTTAACACAAAAGTTGAACCGACCTGCTTCGATCTTCCTGCGTATGAACATAGACATTGGTGACATCACACTTAGCAAATTAGCCATGGGAGGAAAGCCAACCCCGTTTGGCCTAGATGAGAGTGAGTTAAGTAATGCCTTGATGTACCTACGCGATTTCCCCTTAATAAAACTGAAAGGCTTTCACTTCCATTTGATGTCACATCAACTCGACGTTGATCGCCACCTCGCCTTGATGCAACGCTATTTCCAAGTGGTCAAAGAGTGGAAAAAAACGTTCTCACTCGATGAGTTGATCATCAACCTCGGTGGTGGCATGGGGATCAATTACCAAAACCCTAAACAACATTTTCCTTGGATGGAGTTTTGCGACAAATTGGAGTTCCTGATTTCCAAGGAACATTTACAAGATTGGAAGCTGCGTTTTGAATGTGGCCGCTACATCTCTGCACCTTGTGGCTATTACGTAATGGAGGTATTGGATATTAAACAAAATCTTGGCGAGCATTTTTTGATTGCCCGTGGTGGCACGCATCATTTCCGAACTCCGGCAGCGCAAAGCCATGACCACCCTTTTGCAATCGTGAAAAGTAATCAGCAACCCACTATTTCAAACCCAATAGACCAGACTACAGCGACACTAGTTGGTCAGTTGTGCACCCCAAAAGATGTTCTTGCACGGAATCAAAATATCGATCACATCGACATCGGCGACTATGTGGTGTTCACTCTAGCAGGCGCTTATGCATGGAATATTTCGCATCAAAACTTCTTAATGCATGAACCTCCAGTGTTTCATTATTTCTAAGCGTCCCGTTGTGCTCTATGATTTCTAACTGATAGTTTGAGTTGAAACTCCATAGAGCCAGCTAAAGACACTAAATATAAAAGGCACTCAATAAAAAGGCACCAAATAAAAAGGCGTTAGTAAACTCAAGTCTACTAACGCCTTTCTTCTGTTTATCTTAGCCCTTTTGCAAAACAGCTGCAGTGATTGAGTAACCGACTTCCCACTGTGATCGTAATGCAGAACCAAACCGTAGTTAATTCAAATACAAGCACTTAGCATTTTTCATCGACTGCGCAGCAGGAGTGGTACATGGATAACAGAATCACCATTTTAGAGTTTCTCAGAGTGTTCGATTGCATTCGCTCTTCGGGCAAGCAATTGGACAGCAAGTATCAATTGGGCGAGATGGTAGCGTGGCACGATTACGATGGTTACACCTGTTGGCTGAGCTACCGAGACGTTACGGTAATCCTGATGTTCCACGGTTCATTGAAGATCGAATATGACAAAGCATCGAACTATGAAGATTTCATCAACCGTTGTTTAGCTATGCTTGAAACTGAACCTTCTTCATAAGTTATTCATCGCTATCGAGTAAACAACGCTGAGCCTACGGGGAAGAGCGGAGAAATTCATGAACGGAACCCATTGTAAAATGCGGTTACCCCTTAGGTTAACCACACCTTTACTCCTTCTACTCAGCCTACATTCGTTAAATCTTAAGGCAGATGCAACAGGGACAAACATGATCGACTTTACACAAGCGAGTGAGCATCAAAACTGGACAGTGACCAACGACGATGTAATGGGTGGCATCTCAACAGGTGAGCTCATTTATCTTGATAATATGAGTCGATTTAGGGGTGAGCTATCGTTAGAAAATAATGGGGGTTTCAGTTCTGTAAAGCGCTCCATTGAATCACTGGCCCATGAAATAGATAGCGTAGAACTAGTATTCGTTGGTGATGGTCGCACCTACCAACTGAGGTTCACAAAATCGAAGGACGGCCATCGAGTTCAATACAAGCACTATTTTGATACCATTAAGGGACAGCAGCTTAGCAAAGTGTTCCACTTCAATGATTTTCAAGCGGTGTTCAGAGGTAGACTACTAAGCGATGCACCGGAACTTAAGGCACGAGACATCAAACAAATCGGCTTTTTGATTGCAGACAAACAGCCATCGCCTTTTGAGCTAGACCTAATACAGCTTCACTTCAAAACATCGCAACCTATCAGGTCACCAGAGGCTGACTAAACTGAAAACAAACAGACAAACAAACAAACAAACAAACAAACAAAAGCCCCCGATACCTTTTGACTAGCAATAAGATATCAGGGGCTTCTTCTATTTAAACCGTCAACGATTCAAAACAACAGCGGATTAATACATCAGCAATTAGTATTTGATGGCTGTTTTACCAATCGAGGCACTGCTTTCAATACGTTGGTGTGCATCTTTAATTGTATCCACACTAAAGCCATTTAGGGTCGTGGTTAGCGTCGTTTTAATACGGCCCGCATCAATCAGATTCGCGGCTTGGAATAGGATGTCTTGCTGCTTCTGGATATCTTCAGTGTTAAACAGTGAACGTGTAAACATCAGTTCCCAAACAAAGCCTGCTGATTTACCTTGCAGCGCCGATAAGTCAATGCCACCATCAAATTCAACAATCGAACTGATCATGCCTTGCGGTGCAATCAGCTCAACCATCGATTCCCAGTGCCCTTTGGTATCAGCGACATTGAAGATGTAGTCGACATGCTGAATGCCTTGCTCTCGCACTGATTCTACAAGGTTACGGTGGTTCACCACATGATCCGCCCCCATATCCCTTACCCATTGTTCCGTTTTAGGTCTTGAAGCTGTTGCGATAACATTTAAGTTGGTCAGCTGCTTAGCCAGTTGAATCGTAATTGAACCTACACCGCCTGCTCCACCAATGATCAGGATAGACTTTTTCTCTTCAGGACGAACACGCAGGCGGTCAAACAACGCTTCCCATGCAGTTAGTGTTGCTAGTGGCATAACGGCTGCAGCTTCATCAGAAAGGCTCTTAGGCGCTTTAGCGGTAATACGGTAGTCCACAGCTTGGAATTCTGCGTTAGCACCCATACGTGTTACGTCACCCGCATAGTACACACGGTCACCGACTTCGAAGCCTTCAACGTCAGCACCTTTGCCAACAACTTCGCCGACTGCGTCATAGCCCAGCACTTTTGGCTGCTCAAGAGTTTTGTCTTTGGCATTACGAATACGAATTTTTGCGTCAGCAGGGTTAATAGAAGTCGCGCTCACTTTTACCAGCAAGTCATTATTTTTTAGTTCTGGCAGACTCGTTTCAAACTCAAATAAACTGTGTTGCTCTGTAATCGCAAGTGATTGAGTAAATCCGATAGCTTTCATTTTTGATGGTACTGACATTGTGCTTTCTCCTTGAATTAGACGAGTTAATCTTAGTCAATTCTCACTCTAGATAAACCGCCTAATATTTGAATGATTCTCAAATATTTTTTGATAATGGTGTTACCGCTATCTGGGTAATGCAGACATCTAACTGCATTGCCAACGGCTTAGAGGTTAAATAAGGCCTTTCTCAATCAACCAATCATGTGTTACTTGATCTTGTGGTTTACCTTCACGGCAAACTTTGTAATCCAGCTCTGCGATGATGTCGTTCGAGAAACGTAGGGAATCCAACTTCTGAATCTGTTGCTCGCTGAACAGATGCTTCTTGTCATCTCTTAAAAGAAGTACCGCTCTATCAACAATTCCGAGTAAGCCTTTTGGCTCTTTGAGCTCACGAATATCGTAACGATAGTGCAAAAACTGAGGTTTCCACAGTGGCACTACCACCCACTCTTTGTTTACCACTGCACTTTCAAAGGCACTGAAACAATCGTCTTCACTGCCAGGAAAGAACTGGTAGCCGGCATCGCTCAGGCCATAGTCTTTCATCATCTGGATAGAGAAGCGTGTGATGCCAGCGCCAGGGTTGATGCCTTGGATGGTCGAGTTCATTTTCTCGACCACTTCGGCTTTTAATAAATCAGAGACTTCAGAAACCGCCGCTTCAGGCACATAGTCTGGTACGCCCCACAAGGCATAAGGTTCATAATGAAGCCCAAGCTCGATAAGCGGCTCAACTTCTTCAACGCCCACTTTGTAGATACCGTGACTTGATGGCAACCACGCAGAAGAAAGCATATCCACTTGGCCTGTTTTCAGCTTTTCAAAGTTCTCCTGATGTGGAGAGAAAATGCGCTCTACCTCAAAGCCCATGGCTTTCAATACATTGGCAACCAATGATGCGGTCGTACGGTGGAACGACAAATCCGTTACACCCATTATGATTTTCTTAGTCATCTTATCCCCTAGATTGTAGGCTTCGTCCATACGATGTGTACTGCGCTACGTTGTCGATATGGGAAATGATAGTGAGAAAATTACTAATGAAAAACAGCCTCACATTTGAATTATTATCAAATTAATTTTGACAATTAAGTGTTTGAAGCTAACTTAGAAGCGATAAGCAGAGATAACCCATCTGCAGATTGTGATGGGGAAATATCCCAACACCATGTTAGAACATAATTCAATACAGGTAGATAATATGCTTCTTGAAGACTTACAGGTCATTTTGAAAGTGGCGGAGTTTCGTAGTATCACCGCAGCAGCCACCAACCTAGACATGCGTACGGCTACCGCAAGCGCTGCCGTCAAACGTGTTGAAGCGGCTCTGGGGGCGGAATTGTTTGTAAGAACCACGCGCCACCTAAGGCTCTCTTCAGCAGGCGAACGCTATTTACCTGATTGTGAACAAGCCTTAAAAATGTTGGAGCAAGCGAAACTCAACATGAGAGAAGAGCTTGGTATTGTTGACGGTGAAATTCGCATCGCGCTTTCTTCTGATCTAGGACGAAACCTAATCACACCTTGGTTAGATGAGTTCTTGCTTGAATACCCAAAGGCGACGCTTCGTACTAGCATCAGCGATAGCAATATCGACTTCTACCGAGATTCCGTCGATATGGCGCTGCGTTATGGCTCCCCGACTGATGCCAACATGTATGGCTTTAAAATCTGCGATGTACCCAGAATATTGTGTGCGGCCCCTGAATACTTGGCTGAAATGGGAACACCAAAACACCCGAGTGACTTAACTCAACACAATGGTTTGCTCTACCAACTTCATGACATATTGCAAGACGAGTGGATATTCAACGATGGCACTCAAGATCATAAAGTGAAACTAAAAGGGAACCGAGCTTCGAACGACGCTGACCTTGTAAGACGTTGGTGTATCGCGGGTAGAGGAGTGGCAATAAAATCTTGTCTAGACATGTCACGTCATCTGCTTTCAGGCGAAGTGGTTAAAGTCATGCCTGAGTTTAAGCCGACCCCTACCGAGCTGTGGTTAGTGTGTCCAAGTCGTCAATCCATCACCCCGACAGTGCGACTACTGAGAGATTTATTCAGAGAGAAGACCGCGGAGATCCTTTCGCAACTTAGTGAGCAAGGCATTATAGAAAGCAAAATATCATAGGATCTAATGCAGCTTAGAGATAAGAAGTAGAGATACAAAAAAGGCGTTAGCGAACTTCAATTCGCTAACGCCTTTAATCATTTGAACATCATATGGGTATGATGAACATACTAACTTTATTGCAAGTACTTGGTTTAATAACCTTAATACAAGAGTTTAGTTTGACTCGTCTTCAACAACGTCACAGCCTGCACAGCACTGAAGAGCAATTTCATGTTCGAAGGTGATGGTGTCTTCGCCTTCTTCCAGTAGCTCTGCGATTTCATCCGCGACTTCTTTCTCATCATCCGCTTCAATTTCGCTTGCTAGCTCTTCTTCTGAATAACCGAAGAAGTTAAGCAATAAGTACTCACGAGCTTCCTCTTTAGTACATACCACGTTTGCTGAAAGATCAGGTGTAATCTCACCTTGCGCAAGCGTTGCTGTCAGTTGAGCTATCACATCTTCTTTCATCGCAGGCGTTAACCAACCAAGATCAGTACTTACCGACGTTTTTTTACAGTCGAAGCAAGGCAGTTGATGAAAATAGTATTGAAAGGTAGTCATAAGTAATTTCTTCTTTAAATGTTGTATAGCGAGATTATGCGCGTTTTGTAGCAAAATACTATCTCAATCACAACCTGAAACCGCTTCGGGCTGAGTATTTTTACCAGCGCCGCGCAAGCTGATGTGATCATCCGATAAAAGCGCTGTTTTACCCATGCTTACTCAGCTTTACGATTGTTTACATTTGTACGGGTAATATATGCCTTATCAGATAACAAGCGTGGCACCTCACAAATATTTTGGCTCTTGCTTAGTTTCGTCGCTCCAGCTGTTAGCTATGAGATCACGGCTTACTTAGCTACTTAGCTCGGATTTGTTTGAAATAGCTTTGTTTTCAATTAACTTACTTGCACTTGGCTTATTTTGAACCACGCTTATTTAAATAACCCCTTCTCGGATACCCAATCAATGATCATCACAAAATATCAAGCCCTTGCCCTTTCATCAGTTGCTTTGCTCGTTACAGGCTGCTCACCATCATCAGATACACCCTCGGTCAGCAACGTCAGTGATTACCAAGGCTCAGCGAGTATTACTCAAGGGTTGGCGACCACCGTTGAATCGAATCTCTTTGAGTGTGCAAACGGACGCAGCCGAGTGGCGGGCGTCGGGGAGATTACGGACTCAGAAGGAAAGGTTTGGACGGTTCCAGCCAAAAACAACTTTTCAACAGGGCCGAAAGCCTTTGATCTTTATGAAGAGTGCTCAAACACCACGCCAAGCAGCCTAGCCGAAGTCGATCAAAGCTCTGTACCGGTAGCTGTTGTGGATCAAGACGGTGAGGAAATAACAGGTTATATTTTTGCCGATAACTATTTCGAACTTTATATCAACGGCAAGTTAATCGCGGTAGACACCGTTCCTTTCACACCGTTTAACTCAAACATCGTCAAATTTAAGGTGAAGAAGCCTTACACGATTGCGGTGAAAGTGATTGATTGGGAAGAAAACCTAGGTCTTGGCAGCGAAGATAACCGCGGAAAGGCATACCACGCTGGTGATGGTGGCTTTATCGCGAGCTTTAGTGACGGAACCGTGACAGGTCCAGACTGGCAAGCACAAACCTTTTATACCTCACCGATTTATGACCTGACTTGTTTGAGTGAAGTGGACGGGAAGCGTCTTTCTGAAAGCTGCACCACGGAAGGAACTGACCACGGTCAAGATGCCTACGCCGCTCATTGGGAAACACCAACCAACTGGATGAACCAAGAGTTCGATTCAACATCTTGGCCTCTAGCATCGGTATATTCAGAAGACGATATTGGCGTGAACAATAAAAAAGCGTACATGAACTTTATCGAAAAATTCAGTGGTGCTGGCGCAAGCTTTATCTGGTCGACAAATGTCGTTCTCGATAATGAAGTGCTACTGAGATACGAAGTTAAGTAGCTTTATTCCTTTGTAAGCAAGCCCAGTCACGAGTATGACTGGGCTTACTACTCAAACAACTTGCTGATGTTTCTAATTCACAGCGAACCTGATCCTAATCTTGGGTCGCTTGATTACGACGAAGTTTGCGAAGTCTTGTTTGCTCCACGCGACTTAGCTTTGTAATTGTGTAACCAGCAACAAAACAACCCGATGCACAAACCCCAAAATGCGCTACCGATTCCCAGTAAATTGGTGCCAGAAGCGGTGAATAAGAAAGTAAGCAGTGCGGGTTCTCTGTAGTGACTGTCTGCCATTGATACCGCAAGGCAATTCATCAAGGTGGGCATCACCGCTAAGCCAGCAACCGCAATGACAATCTCGGAGGGTACGGCGCTAAACAGCGACACAAATGACATCCCCATCACACCAGCTAACAAGTAAAACCCGCCCATACAGATCCCAGCCATATAACGTGTCTTGGGGTTACTATCCGCATTCGGGCCCATACAAATAGCGCCCGTAATCGCTGCAAGGTTATACGCAAAGCCACCAAACGGTGCGAAGATCAAACCTGTTACCCCGGTGGTGGTAATGATCTTCGATGAATCAACTTGGTATCCGTTCGCTTTTAGAACCGCAAATCCCGGTAAGTTCTGTGAAGCCATCGTCACTATAAACAATGGGATACCAACACTAAACAACGAAAAGAACTCAAAATCGGGCGAAATGAACACTGGGGTCGTTAATCCCATAGTCACCTGACTAACATCGAGTTTGCCAAAACCCACACACATGACCAATGCGATGATGAAAATGCTTGGGATCAGTAAATTTCCTAACCGCGCTTTCGCCAGAATAAATACAGCGAGCATGACCGCTACGACTTGTGCCTCTTCCATTAGCGACGTGAACAAACCCAAACCGAATTGCAATAGAATCCCCGCGAGCATCGCTGAGGCAATCGATGTTGGGATCTGTTTTAGGACTTTCTCAAATATCCCCGCTAATCCAACTAACGTGATCAACATCGAACTGAACAAAAACACGGCCACAGCCTGATTCATTGTCAGCCCTTCAAGAGATGTGATTAACAACGCCGCTCCAGGCGTCGACCACGCTGTAACCACAGGCTTCTTGTAATGAAACGAGAGCAGTATTGTGGTTATCCCCATGCCAATTCCCAACGCCCAAAACCATGACGCCACTTGTTCTTCGGTTGCTCCAGCACTCATTGCCGCTTGGAAAATAATCGCCGCGGCGCTCGCATAACCAATGAAAACAGCGATAAAGCCGGTACTGACGTGAGAAAATTTTAGCTTAGTCATGTTAATCTCTTCCTGCGTGCGTTATAACGTCCATAGACTAAACCTAGCACTGTGCGCTATAACGCACAACTTATTTGTAAAAAACTTGTAGAGAAAATATGCAAACAGAAATTAAAGTTGGCGTTAACTTGAAACGCCTTCGCCAAGAAAAAGGCTGGAGCTTAGACAAAACAGCGAAAGAAACTGGCGTGAGCAAAGCAATGCTAGGACAAATTGAACGTGGAGAATCCAGCCCGACAGTCGCTAAGCTTTGGCAGATAGCTTCTGGGTTCGAGGTGTCACTTTCGAGCTTTATCGCTGCCAGCCCAAACAGTGAACTGACGAGTTTATTCAGAGATGCAAACGAACTAAGACATGAGGAATACAACATTGGCTTTTTCGTCAGTTTGTTGTTTCCTTTTGAGGAAGCACTAGGATTTGAAATATTCGAACTCACCCTAGCACCCGATTACCAGCATGAATCCGCCCCACATAACGCAGGCGTCACTGAGCACATCTTATGCATTTCAGGAGAGATGGCCGTGATGTTTGATGATGAGTGGCATACGTTACGCGCAGGACAAGCCGTTCGCTTCAATGCCAACCAGACCCATGCCTACAAAAATATCGGTGAAGGAAACGCCGTATTTCATAATGTGATTCACTACCCTAATAACAAGCAATAGTGCCGGATTTGGTGCTAACGGATGTTTAGCTCTAACCGGATGTTCAGCGCTAACGAAAGAGCTGGCAGACCACTGGCTGTTACTAACTTAAAGCGACTATACGTTGACGACCATGCTGCCATCTTCGGCTTGATAACGAGCCCATAGTTGAGAGAGGTTTTCTTTATTAAGCTGTATCTCTTTTTCTTTCAGAAACGTTTCGTTGTGCAGCTTCGAATACGAGCGCTCAGCAAGGTCACAGCTAAATGTAACGATGGTTTTCCCTTTCCCCATTCTAGCCGCAGCGTATAGCGCACCTGCTACGTTCAACGACGAACTGCTTCCTAGAAGAATACCGTCATGTTCCGCAACAAGGCGGGATATCGTCACCAAATCCTGATCGGGAAGCGTGATTGCACGATTGATTTTTGCCTGCCTGAAATTTTCAACCGTTCGCATGATCCCTATGCCTTCCGTGAACGAACTTCCCGTTGATTGATAGTGTCCATTACGTAGAAACGAATAAATGCCGGACCCATTTGGGTCAACTAACCAAGTTTCGAGATTGGGTTGCTGCTCAGATAGATAGTGTGAGTTTCCGGCAATGGTTCCACCCGTCCCCACCACTGAAACTAGAGCATCAATATTCCCCTGTGTTTGCTGCCAGATCTCAGGTCCAGTATTTAAATAGTGCGCTCGATAATTACTGAGATTTTCAAACTGATCTGCCCACCAATAACTCTCATTTTCGACACCAATCCGCTTAGCCGTGTGGTAAAAATGTTCAGGGTTTGCAAAAGGACAAGGGTCGACCAATAACAGTTCAGCATTATAAAGCGAGATCATGCGCTCTTTCTCTTGTGCCTGCCCTTTTGGCATCACCACCAACATTTTGTAACCAAGGGATTTAGCGACCAGAGCAAGTCCTATTCCCGTATTACCAGCAGTACCTTCAACGATTGTCATTCCCGGCTTAAGCTTACCGGCTTCTATTGCATCCATAACCAACTGAAGTGCCGCTCTATCTTTAATCGAACCACCCGGGTTCTGGTGTTCGCACTTAATAAGAATCTCACAACCTGATATCTCTGAAAGACTGTTGATTCTAACAAGATCGGTATCGCCAATCAGTTCACTGAGATTGTTTGCAATATGGGCAGATGACATCGCGACTCCATTTATTTGTTGAGGATAAGTTTGTTCATCGATTGGGTTGTCGATGATCATAAGCGTAGCTCTGGGGTCTGCTTAGTCAAGAAGTGCCGGAATTGAAAAGACTCTCATTTTCCAAATAGCAATTATAATTAGGGGTGACCGATTAGATTGAGGGCAAAAAAATGTTTCTAAAAGAGAAAAAACCGGTGACCTCGTTGATGTAACTGAAATGAACAAATTAACCAACTTATTTCAAGACAGTATCGAAGGTCGGTTTCAAGCAGGCGAAGAACAGCAAGACCCTGAGATGTTTAAAAAGTCCGAACTGATGTTTATGTCAGGGGAAGAGTTACCTCGATGCTGGACAAATCCAAACTACCGCTCAGAGGTTAAATAACCTTAACTCTTCCAGAGTACCAAGTGAGTTGTAATTGAAACTCTGTTCTAAAAGCGTTTGACCATGTGGGCAATTCCCTCTGTTAAAGCGTTCAGATGCATCTTTACTAAACACAAAAAAGCGAGCCACTTAGGCTCGCTTTTGATTGTCTTTTTCTTGCTTAGACTTCAGTTCAGATTACAGAAGTTCTACCGACTGTTGAGCAATCACGAATTCTTCGTTGGTTGGCAAGCTATTATAATCGCACCTATTAACACGGGTTTGGACATAAATCATTTAGACTATTTACTTAAATCGGGAGTCACCGGATTAGTTCAGGTATCTAAAACTCCAAGGTCTCACCATCAGCAGGAATAAGGACTTTATCTGACAAACCGTTTTTATCAATTGCTTCTTTAAGAATTGGTCGAGTCACTGCACAGTGATTGAGTGCCTCCATATGGTTCGCAACCACCTTATTAGGGGAAAGGCGAATAAACTCCATGACCTCATCAATAGACATCAATAACGGTTGACCAACGTCCATACGAGCACGACCTGCCGCGACTACTGTGATATCAGGTTTCAACTCAGTCAACGCTCGTTTTACATCATCGGTTAGAACTGTATCACCGCTAATGTAAATAGAAGGCTCATTGGGGAGCTCCAAGAAAAATCCAACACCATTAGCCATTACCTTGTGAATCCATCCATGGCCGTGCAAAGCCGGAACCGCGGTGAGCTTTCCGTCTAGAAAGTCGATAGTTTGCCAGTCTTCAATTCCCCAATTTACCGTTAAGTCATATTTTTCTAGGTAAGCCTTATCTTTGGCTGGTGTCGCAACTGGGATATTACGACTTGTTAAAAACGTCTCACCTGCCGGATCTAGGTGATCTCCATGTTGTAATGCCTTGATACCAAGTGTTTGACTGTGAGTAATTAAGGTATGAGTAACCTTGTTTAGTAGCTCATCGGCATTACTTGGCATCTCAACGGTTGGATTTTTCGCGGCCTTAGCCTTAATGACTGAAAACGGAGGCATAGAGCCTTTTTTCCCCAACATAGGATCAATAAGGATAAATTTTTCGCCAGATTCAATAATAAATGTTGCGCTACGTAGGTGGTGGATCTTCATAATGCCTCTCTAAACTCACTAACAAGCCATGTTCTCTATGAGATTTAGTATGCTTCTTTCTAGTTTCTTGTGATACTGTCTTGAAAGTCAACATTCGCGCAAATCGAGACACTTGTGAACAAATCAACCGAGCTAATTAAAATTACGATGGTAGCCTTTGAAGGCATCAGTGCTTTTCATCTCTCTGTGCCTTGTCTGGTGTTTCAAGATATCTTTTCCGGTCAGCCGGTTCGGTTTGACTTGAGGATCTGTTGCGAAAACAGCTTGCAGTTTGAAACAAGCTCTGGATTTGGTGTGGTGATCGATAGAGATTTGAGCGCTATTAAAGAGGCGGATATTGTGATTGTTCCAAGCTGGCCAAATGACCTGCCAGAGCCAAGTGAGCGACTTATAGAGGCGCTAATAGAGCATCATGGGAAAGGTAAGCTACTAGTAGGACTCTGCCTCGGGTCTTATGTACTTGCATGTGCTGGCGTTCTCGATGGAAAACGTGCCACAAGCCATTGGGCGTTTTCCGAACAATTTCAGCAGCAATTTCCTAAGGTGGATTTTGACCCAAACCCTCTATTTGTTGAACATGAGACTATCATTACCTCTGCTGGAGTAGCTGCTTCACTCGATTGTTGTCTACATATAGTGCGCCGTTTGTGTGGTAGTGAGCTTGCGAATGATCTCGCACGTAAGATGGTGACTGCGCCATCTCGTACTGGTGGACAGCAGCAATACATACCAGCACCAGTCAACATAAAACCTCTTACAGAGACAAGTATTAGCCTTGTGATTGAGCTGGTGGAGCAGAGCCTTAATCAGTGTCACTCACTAGATGAAGTCGCTGAGCGCTGTGCGATGAGTAAACGTACCTTCACACGCCAGTTTAAATCCACCTATGGCTGTACATTTGGTGAATGGCTGCAAAACCGACGTTTGGTGCTTAGCCAACGTCTATTAGAAACCACGAAACTATCGATACCTCAAGTTGCAGAGCAAGCGGGTTTTGGCTCTGACAGTGTATTCAGAAAGCACTTTAAATCGGCTTTTCATGTATCGCCGATTCAGTGGCGCACTACATTCAAGCAATAGTCTTAATTTCATTGAGGGCGATGGGGCTAGATCGTCGCATCTATTACTTTTTGTATCTGAAACCTTGCAAGTTCAATTCTAGGCGTTTTTGGGGCATCACAAGCCAGCCCTAACATCACTAGTTTGAAGCTACAAAATGATTTGCCGAAATCAATAGAATGAGTTTTGACTATCTCGCTATAAGGCCACTTAGCGATGGTCTATCCAACATATAAGATCAAAAAAGCGAGCACTAAGCTCGCTTTTAACTATCTGTTTTTGAAAAAATTACAGCAGTTCAACCGACTGCTGGGCGATCACGAATTCTTCGTTGGTTGGGATAACCATTGCTACTGCGTCTAACATTTCAGACTTAGCGATGATGCCTTCAGCACCAAAGCGAGCAGATTCGTTACCTGCTACATCTTCAACGAAACCTAGAATCTTAAGGTTGTTTAAGATCTCACGACGAATTGGTAGAGAGTTCTCACCGATACCACCAGTGAAGATGATACCGTCTAAAGAATCTAGCGTTGCTAGGTAAGAAGCAACGTATTTCGCTACGCGGTAAGTAAACACCTCAAACGCAAGCTTAGCGCCTTCGTGGCCCTCTTCCATTGCTTCTAAGATGCCACGAGCATCGCTCGTAAGACCAGACACGCCAAGGAAGCCAGACTCCTTGTTTAGAGAGTTAAATACTTGCTCTTGTGACCAGCCTTTCTTAAGTAGGTATTCGATGATGCCTGGGTCTAGGTCACCACAACGTGTGCCCATCATTAGGCCTGAAAGTGGTGTGAAGCCCATAGAAGTATCAACACTGTTACCATCTTTAATAGCACATACAGATGCGCCGTTACCTAGGTGAACAGAGATGAAGCTCGATTTTTCGATTGGCTTGTTAACCATCTTCGCAGCTTCACGGCTAACGAAGTAGTGGCTAGTGCCGTGGAAACCGTAGCGACGTACGCCGAAGTCTGTGTATAGCTCTTTTGCGATTGCACCAGTGAATGCACGTTGAGGCATTGTTTGGTGGAAAGCAGTATCAAATACAGCGAACTGAGGTAGAGAAGGGAAAGCTTCAATTGCAGCACGGATACCGATAGCACCTGCTGGGTTATGAAGGGGAGCTAGGTCAGATAGGCTTTCAATTTCGTTCGTTACTTCTTCAGTAATGCGAACCGTTTGAGTGAACTTCTCACCGCCGTGAACGATACGGTGACCGATAGCCACGATATCAGCCGTGAAGCCTAGGTCTTCCATCAGGCCAACCAATTTGCCAATGGCAATTTTGTGGTGGTTATCTTCACCTTGAATGGCAATTTCAGTTTTCTCGCCTTGGAATTTCCAGCTCATACGAGCATCTTCAAGACCAAAACACTCCCCTAGGCCACTTAATACTGCTTCACCAGAAACAGAATCGATTACAGCAAATTTTAGGGATGAACTACCCGAGTTAATAACCAGAACAAACGAATTAGACATTGGATATGGATCCTGTTTCAGTACGAATTGGATGAAGTGTTTACTTCAATTTTAGTTAAGTCCATTATTCAATAATTTTTGAATCTTTCAACTTTTGTTTTGAAAAAATCACTAAATGAACACAATTAAGTTGATCTTGGTCATTAAATTATTTATTTCGAGAGCGGAATTAAAAAATAGTTGAATAAGAAAATTAATGAACAGGTGACGCAAACGAGTGCTCACGTTATTTTTAACTTGATTCAGTTAATTAAAGCGACTCGAACAAATGCAGGTGATCCGCTTGAAAAACAACCACCCTTCCCTTTCGTCTGCTTATCATTACCGATAACTTTTTGCTCGATTTCTCAACTGCTCAGTGCTTGCATCAAAAAGCTCACTGAAGTTGAGAATAGTGATCTGATCTTATTTTGATTGCCTTCGAGCACAACTCTACGAATAGATGCACTGTAACGACGCTTAGATAGCCTTCACTCTTTGTTTCAGCATCTTGTAGCACGTTCTTTTGGTATAGGCTTAGAACGCGATACAGCTAAGTTTTGGCACTAACATTCGTTCTAGGCGCGATGCTTAGTTTCATGGACGAAGCATAGTTACAGGAACGAAGCTTGATTAAAGTAAGTTAGCTACGAATATCGAGCCAACCAAAGCTTAAGTTCAAATAACAGGCACAAAAAAGCCGAGCATTACGCTCGGCTTTTAAATTCAGTGTCTAGACCTAAAGCGTCTAAGCGACAGGTTGATTAACCTTCGTTGCGCTCTGGACGACGACCACGGTTACCACCGCCATTGCCGTTACCATGGCCACGTTCGCCACGGAAGTTACCACGGTGATCGCCACCACGGTTACGGTCGAAACGACGTTCGCCATCACGTCCGCCAGCAGAGTTACCATCGCGAGCACCATCACGGTTGCCACGGTATCCACCACGACCGCCTTCACGGTTACCACCTTCGCGGTTGCCGCCTTCACGGTTACCACGGTAGCCGCCACCATCACGACCGCCACGGTTGCCACCACGGTTGCCATCACGACCGCCGCCGCCACGACGAGGCTCACGGAAGTCATTGAAATCAACAACTACAGCGCCAGCTTCTTTTTGACGAATGCGAAGTTTGCTTAGCTTACCAGCAGTTTCAGAGTTCATTGCTTTTGGCAGTTGAACGTAAGTAGAACCTTGGTCTAGCTTGATAGCACCGATAGAACCTTTAGTTAGGCCAAGTTCGTTTGCTAGTGCGCCAACGATGTCTTTAACCTGAACGCCTTGCTCACGGCCAACTTGTAGTTGGTAAGTATCCCAATCTTGAGTATTGAAGTTGCGACCACCACCGTCACGGCCGTTGTCACGATCTTCACGACGCTCTTTGCGACGGTTCTTATCACGCTCAATAGCAGCGATCATTGGGTCTTCGCCAACGTAGAATAGTGGGCTCTTACCTTGCTGACGCTTAAGAAGCATTGCAGCTAGAGTAGCAGCATCAACTTCTAGAGACTCTTGAAGAGTAGAGATAAGACCTGCAAAGTTTTCTAGTGCTTTGCTTTCTTTCTCAGTTTCAAGTTCAGCGCCAAGCTTAGCAACACGTGCAGCAGCAACTTGGTCACGTAGAGGAAGTTGAATTTCTTCCATTTGAGACTTAGTTACGCGCTCGATTGTGCGAAGCATGCGAATTTGGTTAGTGCGAACTAGTAGGATCGCTTTACCTTTACGTCCAGCACGGCCAGTACGACCAATACGGTGGATGTAAGATTCAACATCGAATGGGATGTCGTAGTTGAATACGTGAGTGATACGTGGAACATCAAGACCACGAGCTACAACGTCAGTTGCAACTAGGATGTCGATAACACCTTGTTTGATGTGATCAACAGTACGCTCACGTAGAGACTGAGGAATATCACCGTGCAGTGCAGCAGCTTTGAAGCCACGTGCAGATAGCCAATCAGCTAGACGCTCAGTGTCTTGACGAGTACGTACGAATACGATTGATGCGTCAGTTTCTTCGGTTTCTAGAAGACGAGACATTGCTTCGTCTTTTTCTACGCCTTTAACAACCCAGAAGTTCTGCGCTACTTTATCAACTGTGTGGTTAGTACCAGCAACGTCAACTCTAGCCGGGTTACGTAGGTAACGGTCAACAATAGTCTTAACCATTGGAGGCATAGTTGCAGAGAAAAGTACACGTTGTGCAGATTCTGGAGCTTGCTCTAGGATCCAAGTAACGTCATCTACGAAGCCCATTTTCAGCATTTCATCTGCTTCATCAAGAACAAATGTGTGTGCTTCATCTAGGTGTAGACGGTCACGAGTTAGTAAGTCTTTAACACGACCTGGAGTACCAACAACAATGTGAGCACCGCGGCTTAGAGCACGCATTTGGTCAACAATTGAAGCACCACCGTAGATTTCAATAACTTTAAGACCTTTGATATCACGGCCAAGGTTTTTGATTTCCGCAGCAACTTGAATCGCTAGCTCACGAGTAGGAGCCATGATGATTGCTTGTGGTTTGTGTTGGTTCAGGTTGATTTTGTTAAGTAAAGGCAGAGAGAATGCTGCTGTTTTACCAGTACCAGTCTGTGCTTTACCTAGTGCGTCACGGCCTTCAAGAAGAAGAGGAATAGCTGCTGCTTGGATTGGAGTCGGAGAAACGAAACCCATGCTATCAAGAGCTGAAAGAATGTTATCGTTTAGGGCTAATTCATTAAATTGAATTACAGATTCGGACATTGGGATCCCACTATATATAAGTAAACAAAAGGTCCCGGGAGCTCTATCAATTCCAATACTGATCCAATCAGATACTGATTCCATTCAGAGTTACGAAGCAGTAATAAAACACTTCAAGCCATTAGGGACGTCTAAGGGAGGCGGATTATTCCCTAAATGCATAAAAAAATCCAGAAAAAATTGAAATACATCACATATTTTTCGCTTTTACATCAATACTGGTTATCATATCGTCAAAACTTGATGAATATCTCGTCACAGCACCCATCTCCTAGCAAATTGACCTAGTTAAATAAGAGGGCAATTAATTAACGCTCACTTCGCCTTTAAGTAGTAATCAAGCCTCGCAATGATTATAGTGTGCTCAATTGTCCTCGATAGATAAAAGTCAAAATGTTTCAAGATAATCCTCTACTCGCTCAGCTCAAGCAGCAAATCCAAGAAACCCTCCCTAAAAAGGAAGGTACCATCAAAGCCACTGAAAAAGGTTTTGGTTTTCTCGAAGTTGATAGCAAAACAAGCTTCTTTATCCCGCCTCCGTACATGAAGAAATGTGTGCACGGTGACAAGGTGATTGCCATCATTCGCACAGAGAAAGAGCGCGAAGTAGCAGAGCCTGAGGAATTGGTTGAACAAGGTCTTACTCGCTTTATTGCACGAGTTAAGCTTTTCAAAGGCCGATTGAACGTTGTTCCTGATCACCCGCAGCTCAAAAAACTGCAACTTAAAGCGAAAGCAATGAAGGGTCTAAACCCTGAAACGCTTAAAGAAGGTGACTGGGTTGTTGCTCATATCGTTCAACACCCATTAAAAGGTGACAATGGTTTCTTGGCTCAGATCTCTGAGAAAATCACAGACGCTGACGACAAGATTGCACCTTGGTGGGTAACGCTGGCACAAAACGATCTACCAAACAGCGAGCCTGAAGGCATCGACAACTGGCTAATCAACGATGACGCCGATCTTGAACGTGTAGACATGACGCACGTCCCTTTTGTGACTATCGATGGCGAAAGCACAAAAGATATGGATGACGCGCTTTACGCGAAGAAGAAAGAGAACGGTGATTTTGAACTGACTATCGCAATTGCTGATCCAACGGCTTACATCTCTCCAGATGATGCGATGGATAAAGTGGCACGCGAGCGCGGTTTCACTATCTACCTTCCTGGTCGCAACATCCCAATGTTGCCTCGTGATCTTGCTGACAACCTATGTTCACTGATCGAGAACGAAGTTCGTCCTGCACTTTGCTGCACAGTAACGGTATCTAAAGATGGCGTTATCGGTGATGACATTAACTTCTTCGCTGCAAACATCAAATCTCATGCTCGTCTTGCTTACGACAACGTATCAGACTGGCTAGAAACAGGTGCATCAGAGAAATGGCAACCATCAGAAGAGATTGCTGCAATTGTTTCTGATCTTCACCAATTTGCTCAAGCACGTTCAGCATGGCGCTCAGCAAACGCTGTTGTGTTCCCAGATCGCCCTGACTACCGCTTTGAACTGAGCGAAGATAACGATGTTGTCGCTATCCACGCTGACATGCGTCGTAGCGCAAACAAGCTGGTTGAAGAATCAATGATCAGCGCGAACATCTGTGCGGGCCGAGTACTAAAAGAGAGCTTCAACCAAGGTGTGTTTAACTGCCATTCTGGTTTCAAGGCTGAGAAAATCTCCGACGTTCTTGAACTGGTAAACCCGCAAGCGGAAACGCCGTTCACTGAAGAGCAAATCATTTCTCTAGAAGGTTTTGCTACTCTACGTCGTTGGTTAGGTTCTTTAGATAACAGCTACTACGACAACCGTATTCGTAAATTCCAAGCGTATAGCGAGATCAGCAATGAGCCTGCACCGCACTACGCGATGGGATTAGATATTTACGCAACTTGGACTTCTCCAATTCGTAAATATGGCGACATGATTAACCACCGTATGCTTAAAGCACACATCTTAGGTAAAGCGCCAATTCAAACACCAGATGAAACTATCGGTGATGAACTTGCCCTGCACCGCCGTCACCACGGCATGGCTGAGCGTAATGTTGGCGATTGGTTGTATGCTCGCACTCTAGCCAATGCTCCAGCAGAAGAAACTCGTTTCCAAGCTGAGATTTTCGATATTAACCGTGCAGGTATGCGTGTACGTTTACTTGAAAATGGTGCTGCTGCATTTATCCCTGGATCTCTCATTCTTAATAATAAAGAAAGAATAGAGTGCAACGGTGATATGGGTACTGTATCTATCGATAAAGAAATGGTATACAAACTGGGAGACGTTTTAGAAGTAGTTCTCTCTGAAGTTAATCAGGAAAACCGTAACTTAGTAGCAAAACCTACTCAAGTATTTGCGGACTTGCCTAGCGAGCCTGAAACGACAAACGAAACCGAAGCTTAAAGGCTTTAACAGCTACAGCTTTCAAGGTTACGGCTTTCAAGGTCAAAAGCTTCAAAGGTTCACTTCTAAAGGCGCTAATTATTAGCGCCTTTTTTGTAAATGTCTCATGCTTAAACAATACTTAAAAAAACAATCAATAAGCAATCAATTTACAACGTCAAAGAAGCTCACTATGTCATCAATCACAGTTACTCAGTTCAGAAACTTCATTCCCAGGAGACGAGAACGTTATCCTGCCTCTAAAAACGGTATCTTTATAGTGTCGAAAGGCAGCATTTCTTTTGTGTTGCCCAATGGTACTCAAGCCTCGTTGCAAGCGGGAGATTTTACTCTTTACAATTCTGGTCAGATTAAAGACATCACCGTTGACACTGATAATGGCGAATTCAGCGCAACCTGTGTAGATTTTGATTTAGCTATTTTTCAGAAATTCATTAATCAGTTTAGCGACCTAGAACCCACTCGAGTCCCAGATAAATACATTAAGTTTAATCAAACTGATACCGAAATCTGCCAATTGAAAGAACTCATCATGTCGCTCGTTCATTCATCGACTCAGAATGACTACGCACTCACTCAATTAGGTTTAGGTTTGCTTTCTCTAATGGTCGAGCAGCACCCTGCTCTGTTAGTTATTATTGCCCGAGCGTCAAGGTTAACCGTGACGCAAAAGGTCATTCATTATATTGAACAGAACATTGAGAATAATATCTCACTCGATACCCTAGCCAGCTATATGGGGATGTCACCAGCCACACTTAAACGCCGTTTATCGGCTGAAGACCTTTCCTTTTCAAATCTATTAAAGATAAAGCGAATCGCCCACGCAGCGACACAGCTCAGAACATCGAATAAATCTATTACTCAAATCGCTTATGAATCTGGATTTAAAAGCGCGGCACACTTCAGTACAGCCTTTAAAACCTATCATGGCAAGACTCCAAAAGACTTCCGCTCTTTGGTTGCACAGTCTTATTAGTTGCATAGTCTTATTGGCTGTACTGTCTTATTGGTTGAACAGTCTTAGAAAGTACGAGTGCAGATGCAGATAAAAGTATAAATCTGAAATGTGTTGGTGGTAATTTACGAAGGTCATTCGTTTTTGGTATCAAACCACCAGCGAACGCCTAAGTAAAATGGTCACGACCAGAAGTAAGATTTAGGGTCTTTTTCTATTTCAGCCAAAATAGCATCAAGATCCTTGGATTGAGGAAGGTAAGGGTAAGGTCCCCAATTGACAGAGTCGGTTTCCGCATTATCTTCAAGTGGCACCATCACCACCCAGCAAGATAACGACTCATCAAAGGTAACGCAGGCGATCTCGTTGGTATAATCACTATGAGATGAGTCGAGTAGATAATGCGCCTGAGAAAACAGCACACCACCCTCACACTCTTCATAAAGGGATTTGCCTAGCTCTACAGGTAAACTACGATTTCGTGAAGTACAGAGCCTCTCAGCTCCAATTAAAAGACGATTCAGTTCTATATGAATAACGGACATAACACCCCTTGTAACTTCATAGAAACTTCTAAGTAGTGAATTCCTCTACTTAGCTTAGGACTCAACGATCATTTTAGCGAACAAGTGCAAACAAAATACCCGCCCTGCTCCCAGAAACTAATCTTGCTTTCGGAAACCCAGAAAGCTACGACTCATCAAGCGAACAGCTATACATCGAGAGTATGGAATTTCACAAAAGTGTCATATAACCGACCTATCATATGCGACAAATGTTATTAACTAGGAGTTGTTTATGTTACGAGTCGCGCTTGCCTCTCTTTTATCCTTAGCCCTGTCTTCTCATGCTGCTTTAGCACAAGAAACCACTATTTCGGGCTCCACTTCAGTATCACGAGTGATGGATGTATTAGCTGAGGAGTACAACAAGACTCACCCTGATAACTATATTGCGGTTCAGGGCATTGGTTCTACAGCAGGTATTACCATGGTTAATAAAGGTGTCTCTGACATCGGTATGAGCTCGCGTTATTTAACCGACCGCGAACAAGACGAGAAGTTGAAGGTATTTCCAATTGCCTTTGACGGCCTAGCTGTAGTAACTAACCGCTCAAACGCTGTAAGCAACGTTACACGTGAGCAGCTGTTCGATATCTACAAAGGCAAAATCACGAACTGGAAAGCTGTGGGTGGCGCAGATCAGCCTATCGCAGTTGTCACTCGCGAAGCGTCTTCTGGCTCACGCTATAGCTTCGAAAGCTTGCTTGGTTTAACGAAGATCATTAATGACCGTCTAGTGTCTGACATCAACCCAAATAACTTGGTTGTAAACAGCAACAGCATGGTTAAAACGATTGTTAACCATAACCCACACGCGATTGGTTTTATCTCTGTTGGTTCAATCGACCGTTCGATTAAAGCAATTACATTTGAAGGCGTAGAGCCAACATCTAAGAACATTGCTAACCACAGCTATGAATTGGCTCGCCCATTCTTGTTGCTGCACAAGACAGACTCAGTTTCTGACGAGAGCAAAGACTTCATCAAGTTCGTGAAGTCAAAGCAAGGGCAAGACCTTATCGAAGAGTACGGCTACACTCGCATTAAATAAGTGGGATAGTTTTATCTAATGTAAACAAAAAGAGAGAGCACTATGCTCTCTCTTTTTTTGAATCTTTATAAATCGCTTCTTTACAAACCACTTAGAAGTGAAGTTGAATCACTGAAACGATCACAGCGCCAGGACGACGAATACCTTCGATTTCGACGCGAATTTCGCGTTCAATCTCTAGGCCTTTCTTAATTGGCGTTACTTTTGTTAGCGTACTTTTAGCACGAACATTACTGCCCGATTTAACAGGGTATGGGAAACGTACTTGGTTAAGACCAATGTTTACGACCATCTTCGCTGTTGGGAATTGAGACTTGTCAGGGTCAACACTGTCAGTCAATCGAGGAAGCAGAGATAAAGTTAAAAAACCATGTGCGATGGTTGTTTTGAACGGAGAGTCTGTTTCCGCTTTTTCAGGCTCAGTGTGAATCCACTGCATATCTTCAGTAACAAGGCCGAACTGGTTAATACGGTCTTGACTTACATTGATCCAGTCGCCAGTATGGATGACTTCACCGATCTGTTGATTAAGCTCATCAAACACAAGTTGTGCTTCTGGCTTAAGTACGATCGGCTGTTCCACCGGCATCTCTGGTGCATCTTCATTGACAGCAGGTTTGTGGTGATCACGAACCCACGCAAAGAAATGGCTATTTTGCGTACGATTAAGAAAGTCGCCCCAGTAATCTCTAAGAGCTGGAGACATCCATTGCATAAACTCTGAGTGTTGCGAAGACATGCTATCGCCTCGGTGTTTAAATAAATCAATGACTTTCATAAGAACCTCAATGCACAAAAAATTTCAATATAACTTCGTAATTTTGAAACACTTCACACTATTGTGCAAATGTTTTCGAGCATACAACCGTTAGCTGAACCTTGTTAAAATCATATTAAACATATACTTACCAATAAAACATCATTTTATTACAAAACCCAAATTAGAGTATTAGCTCTATCACATGACAAACATTTGTTTATATAAAAGGCGTTTTTATTCATAAGTGGAATAAAAAAAGGCTTAGCGCAATGCTAAACCTTAGTTTTTACAAGGAATTAGTTTTCCGAGGGTTGGTCTTGTAAGAGACGAATCTTACAAGACACTCAATCCCCTATTCGTCATCAAGCGGAACCAGCTTGGTATTACCACCGTGTGCTTTCTCACGCTTACGTTGCACGAATGCGTAGAAGCCAGGGATTAGGAACGTACCCGCCAGTAACACACATAACAGGCCGCCGATCAGTGAAATACCCAAAGAGTTCTGACTCACGTGACCTGCGCCCGCAGCAAAGATAAGCGGGAAGATACCTAAGATGAACGACCAAGACGTCATGTTCACAGCACGGAAACGTAAAGTACCGCCCTTCACCGCCGCATCTTCAATCGGTGCGTCTTTCTCTTCACGCTCTACCTTTGCGAATTCCACAATCAAGATTGCGTTCTTCGCGGCCAAGGCTATCAAGAGAACCAAACCTATTTGTGCATAAAGGTTCAGCGGAGTGCCCGTTAGATTCAATGCCAAGAAGGAGCCTAAGGTTGCGACAGGTACCACGAGGATAATCGCAATCGGAATTGTCCAACTCTCGTATTGAGCCACCATAAACAGGTAGATGAAGATCAGAGCCAGTGCGAAAGCAAAGATCGCTTGGTTACCTGCTAGTACTTCTTGGTAAGCCATGCCTGTCCATTCGTACTGATACCCCTGAGGCAATACTTCTGCAGCTACGCGTTCCATTGCCGCAATCGCATCACCACTTGAGTAACCTTCTGCAGGTTGACCTTGAATCACGGCACTGCGGTACATGTTGTAACGCCATGCTACATCTGGTTCAAAGATCTGGTCGTAAGTCACCAATGTGCTTAACGGGATCATCTCGCCATTAGACGAACGAACGTGGAATCGTTGTAGGTCGTCCATGCTGCTACGGTGTTCACTGTCAGCTTGCATGGTTACGCGGAAGTTCTTACCAAACATGGTGAAGTCGTTCACGTACAACGAACCAAGGTTACCTTGTAGTGTTTGGAAAATTTCCGACAACGGAATACCTAATTGCTGCGCTTTCTCACGGTCAATATCGACATAGTAGTGAGGTACGTTCGCACGGAAAGTACTGAATGTGTGTGAAATCTCAGGCTGTTTGCTCGCCTCAGCTATCACGTCATTCATCACCATCGCTAGATCAGTTCGGCTACGACCTAATGTATCTTCAAGAACGAATTCAAAACCAGACGCTGCACCCATACCCGGTACTGCTGGAGGCCCCATCGCAAACACGACAGCTTGAGGAAGTTCAGTCGCAGCACGACCATTAATACGCTGTGAGATAGCCTGAGCAGAGTGTTGACCATCCAGTGCATTACGCATGTCCCAATCGTGAAGCTTGATGAACATTGACGCACCATTCGACGCAGAAGCGCCCGTCATAAATGCGTAGCCGTTAACCAGTGTTACGCCATCAACACCCGGCTCTTGTTCAACCATTTCAAGCAGCTGCTTAGTCACTTCTTCGGTTCGAGACAAGGATGCCGCGTCAGGAAGCTGAACGTTAACCAGCAAAATGCCTTTATCTTCTTGAGGTACAAACGCCGTAGACGTTGTCTTCGCAAAATAAGTCACAGCCGCCAAAGCCACAAAGAAGAAAGTGAACAGCAGAACGCCTTTCTTAACTAAGAAGCCAGCCACTTGACCGTATTTGTTAGTAACAGACTCTAGACCACGGTTAAATGCTTGGTACCAACGCGCCGTGTTACCACCACCCTGCTTAAGAACCAGTGAACACAATGCAGGTGATAGCGTTAATGCGTTAATTGAAGAGATAACAACCGCGATACAGATAGTCAGAGCGAACTGACGGTACATGATGCCAGTAATACCAGGAAGCATTGCAACAGGGATGAATACCGCAAGTAGAACCAAGGTCGACGTAATGATCGGCCCCGTTACTTCTTTCATCGCAATAAGCGTGGCTTTACGCGGTGAAATGGTTGGGTCTTTAGCCATTGTGGTATCAACGTTCTCGATAACCAAGATCGCATCATCTACTACGATACCAATCGCTAGTATCAAACCAAACAGGGTTACCGTGTTGATGGTGAAACCCGTCATCTGCATGATGGCAAACGTACCAATCAAAGATACCGGAATCGCAACTACAGGAATCAAGGTTGCACGCGCACTACCCAAGAACAGGTACGTTACCGCAATAACCAACAAGATGGCTTCGATTAAGGTCTTTACTACCCCTTTGATCGACTCAGCAACAAACAGTGTAGTGTCGTAACTTGCTTCATACGCCACGCCTTCTGGGAAGTTCTTGCTTAAGTTTTCCAGCATCGCCATCACAGCTTTGCCACTTTCCAGCGCGTTAGCGTCTGATTGAAGTGACAGCGTTACGATCGACGCATCTTGACCACGGTATTTACCATTACCGTCGTAGAACTTTTTACCAAGCTCAACACGTGCAATGTCTTTTAAGTAAACCGTTGAACCGTCTTGAGTTGCACGAAGAACAACATTTTCAAACTCATCAGCTGTTTCTAATCGGCCTTTTGTTACCAAGTTGAATTGTACTTCTTGTGCGTTGTTATAAGGTGCAGCACCAATACGGCCTGCAGCAACTTGAACGTTCTGCTCTGCCAACGCGCGATTCACGTCTGAAGTGGTGATATTGAGGTTAGCCATTTTCTCAGGATCTAACCAAACACGCATCGCGTATTCACCACCACCCAACACGTTAACTTCACTGATGCCCTTCACACGAGCCAGCTGATCTTTAATGTTCAAGTTCACGTAGTTGATCAGGAATTGGTCGTTGTACTCACCGTTTGGCGAGTAGAAGTTCAATACCATCAACAGGTCAGGAGAACGCTTCTTAACCGTTACACCCACCATTCGAACTTCTTGCGGAAGCTTCGATTCGATTTGAGCAACTCGGTTCTGAACGTTGACCTGAGCCATATCTGGGTCAGTACCAACATCAAAGGTCACATTAAGGTTGTATGAACCATCGTTAGCGCTTTTAGAAGACATGTAGATCATATCTTCAACGCCGTTAACCGACGTTTCTATGGGGTCGGCTATAGCCTGTTCTACAACTTCAGCACTTGCACCTGTGTAGTATGCTGACACGCTAACAGAAGGTGGACTAATTTTTGGATATTCAGCCACTGGCAAGATAGCGAGAGAAATCGCACCCGCCAGCGTTAAGATTATGGATATAACAAGGGCGAACTTAGGCCTTTGAATAAAGAAACGACTTAACATAAATAAGCCCCTTACTCAGCTTTTTCAGCAGCAGGTTGAATGCGAACGGACATACCATTACGCACACGCTGTAAGCCTTGAGTGATCACTGTGTCATTCTTCTCCAGACCGGAATGAACAATCACACCACCTTCAACCTGACGACCCATCTCGATGTTTCTGCGCTCAGCAACGGGTTCGGCTTCTCCTTCAACTAATACCATCACGAAGTCGCCTTCGAGGTCGGTTTGCACTGCACGACGAGGAATAGTCACAACATCAATAGGTTGTTTTTCACGTAGATCAACACGAACGTGTTGGCCTGGAAGTAGTTGCTGATTCGGGTTATCAGCAATCGCACGCATCGCGATCGTACCAGTATTAAGGTTGATACGGTTGCCCAAGAAGTCAAGCTGACCTAGATGTTCGAACGCTTCACCGTTCTCAAGCATGATCTGAACTTCAACACCTGCAGAGTCGCTGCTGCCATCGCCTTCGATGCGGTCCATACCCAGCTCAATAGGCTCTCGCTCACTGATGCTGAACGATGCGTGGATTGGGTCTAGGCTAACCAAAGTCGTCAGTACACCTGAAGACGGCGAAACCAGATCACCCGTGCTCACTTTGGTATCGCTAATACGGCCAGAGAAAGGCGCGATGATTTTGGTATGAGAAAGCTGAACATTCGCAGCATTAAGCTGTGCTTGGCTTGCTTCTAACTGTGCTTGAGAACCTAATAGGTTTGCCGTTAATGCATCAAATTCAGATTGAGAAATACTGCCCTTAGGAAGTAGGTTCTTACCACGATTGAAATCAAGTTCGGCTTTTTTAAGGTTGGCATTCGCTTGAGCAACAGCCGCTTTCGCGCTTGCTACTTCTGCTTCAAATGATGAAGGCTCAATTGAGTAAAGCAATTGCCCCTTCTCGACCATTTGGCCTTCTTTGAAATGGCGGCTTTGCAGGTAGCCAGAAACTTGTGCAGTAATTGCCGTGTCTTCAACGGCTTCAATACGACCGATGTACGACTTACTTTGTTGGTGAGAAACGACGCTAACATCCTGTACAGCTACGAGAGGTAAAGGCGCTTGCTTGGCATTCTGAGCATCTTGCCCACATCCAGCAAGAATAAGAGAGCTTGCAAGAGCAGTAAGGATCAACTTTTTACGCATGGTTATACCGTCACTTATTAGTATTTGAACAGCATAAAATTTACGTAACACCTCTGTTACCATTGTCCGAGGAATATCAATTATAACTGGCCAAAGTGTATCAATATGTTAATTGAAACCAAGTGCTTATAAAGTGATTACAAACACGCTACAATTCCTAAGTAAATCAATCTCTCAGCTTTTGTTCTCTATGGATATTGTCTAACATAATGTATTGTCAGACAGATAAGCATTCACATTTAATTGTTAAGGAATTCTCATGATTTCAAAATGGGCTAAACGTTTCTATCAAATGGCGGAATTGGTCGGTTCTTGGAGTAAAGATCCTTCAACTCAAGTCGGCGCCGTAATCACTAAGCACAACCGCATTGTTTCTGTTGGTTTTAATGGCTACCCACATGGCGTGTCTGATAGTGCGGATACTGATGACAGAGAGATGAAGTACCTCAAGACACTTCACGCTGAAGAAAATGCGATCTTATTCGCCAAGCGTGATTTGGACAGCTGTGAAATCTGGGTGACTCACTTCCCTTGCCCAAACTGCGCAGCGAAAATCATCCAAACCGGTATTTCTGCGGTTCACTGCCCAGAGCAAAGTGAAGACTTTCTTTCTCGCTGGGGAGACAAAATCAAAGTGAGCCAAGATATGTTTGAACAAGCAGGCGTAAAAGTCGATTGGTTGCCACTGGCTGACCTAGATTAAACGAACAGATAGTTAGAACAAAAAAGCCGAGAGTCGATATTATCGCTCTCGGCTTTCTTTTGTTTGGGGCTCAGCGGACTGCAGGATTAAGCACTGACAGGAAATGCTTCAGCGTATGCTTCCATGAAATCTTTACGAATCTCTTGCTCTAGATGAACCGCCTTCTCGGTTGGACAGAAAATCATAAAGTGCACTTCTTGCTCACCTGTCGAACTGCTTGTGATATGGATGTGAGGCTCAGAACCCGGAAGGTCAACACCAGCGTGCTTTTCGATCACACCGTTGTAACGGCGAGCAACATCGATAAACTCTTCGCAATGCTCTTCAATTTTCACAATAAGACCCGACAGCATAGGGTATAGGTTTACAAAGTCTTTCACCGTCACAAAAAAGTTATGATAAACATAACGCTTCATGAAGTTGAGGTTCTTAACCGGATAAGTGAAGAACATGCTATTAGGCAGCGTGGCTGTCTTGCCAGTGAAGTGATATTGCCCATGATACAAATCGATTTCTTGAATCACGGTCGCCATCAGATTGTGCTCAATCACTTCACCGCTGATTTTACCCACTTCGATCCAGTCGCCAATTCTAAATGAACGAGAACTCGCACGCTGAATAGAACCGGTGAAACACAAAATGATCTCTTTTGAAGCCACTACTATCGCAACAGCAATGGCCGTGACAGATAGCGCAAACTCGCTGATTTCGGATTTCCACAGCACAAATAACGTCACAACAATAATCGCGAATGTGCCGTTTTTGGTTCGTGACATCCAGTTACGTTGGTCTTCACTAAGGAAAGCAACATCACCTCTTATTTGAGATAAGGTGATTCGGCGAATGATTAAAATAATAGTGATAATCAACGCACTAAAAATAAACTTATGAGCGAGTAGAAAATCAATTACTTGCCACACTTTTTCCATTACTTATTCCTTAGCATTACAACGACGAGCTTTACAACGATTAGCGGAGACTTCGCTATGAAAAAGCGCTCAAAAATAGAGCGCTTTTTTACGTGCCTAAATCAGCTATTGGTAAGGCTATCATTTTATCTTGGCAGAAGTAATAAATTGGCCAAAAGTTTCACACCAAATCACAACCGTATTAAATCGATTAAGATCAGTACCTTCGGGAAGCTCAACCATAAAGCGGTCGAATGTTTTCACATCTCCGACTCTCAATAACTCGTTCTTGCTGTCATTGAAAGCGTGCTCGGTTTCAATGAACTTAGGCGAGAGATAAACCTTGTAATCAGGTCCCGGCGCCAATTCACCTTCAAAAGCGATCGCACTTTCGGATACTGAGACGATGCCTTCTCCCCAGTGCAAGAAGTCACTGTCTTGTCGATCTTTAGTGAACTCGCCCGTGTAGATAGCCTGCTCACTGATCGCTTCAACAGAACTTGAGGAAGGAGAATCAGGCTCAATCAAGATAGGCAATGCGTAAACACCTAGCCCAAAACCAACAGCACCCACGGCTAAGTGGGTGCAAAGTAAAACTAACTTTTTCATCGCGTACTCCCTTATGCTTAAAGAGAGTATTATTGAATACTCTCAAAAATACAAAGAGATATAACGCTCTGATGTTCTATTTTTGGTAATGCGTTGCTGTACGTTGAGACAATTCGACAATCACTTTTACCGCTTGCTCCATGCCTTGAATGATAATGAACTCATGAATACCGTGGAAGTTGTAACCACCAGTAAAGATATTCGGACATGGTAGCCCCATGAAAGATAAGCGAGCACCGTCTGTACCACCTCGGATTGGTTTAACCATTGGCTCGACATTGCACTCAATCATCGCCTGCTTGGCCAATTCAATAATATGTTGATGCGGTTCAACCATCTCTTTCATGTTGAAGTAGCTATCGGTTAGCACCAGCTCAACACGGCCTTTCTCAAGGCGCTCATTCAGCTCATCGACTTTCTGCTGCATGAATGCTTTACGCGCTTCTACACCCTCACGTTCAAAATCACGGATGATGTATCCCAGTTCAGAGCGAGCCACACCCATTTCAGCCGATTTCAGGTGGTAAAAACCTTCATAACCTTCTGTGCACTCAGGTGTTTCTTGCGCAGGCATCATCAATTGGAATTGCGCTGCAATGTTCATCGAGTTCACCATTTTACCTTTTGCGGTGCCCGGGTGAACGTTCACGCCATGACAGATAACATCAGCGCTCGTGGCATTGAAGTTCTCAAATTCCAACTCCCCTACTGGGCCACCATCGATGGTGTACGCCCACTCGGCGCCAAATTTTTCAACGTCAAACAGGTTCGCACCGCGACCAATCTCTTCATCCGGCGTGAAACCAATGCAGATGTCGCCGTGTTTGATGTCTGGATTCGCTTTCAGGTAAGCAATTGCACTGATGATTTCAGCGATGCCCGCTTTGTTGTCGGCACCAAGCAGAGTTGTGCCGTCAGTCGTAATCAGGTCGTGACCATGTAAAGAATCAAGATCTGGATACTGGCTTGGGTTCAAACTC
Organism: Vibrio sp. F13; assembly: GCF_020806305.2. Classification (NCBI taxonomy): domain Bacteria; kingdom Pseudomonadati; phylum Pseudomonadota; class Gammaproteobacteria; order Vibrionales; family Vibrionaceae; genus Vibrio; species Vibrio sp. F13. Next base: position 1,757,880 of record NZ_CP170176.1, read on the forward strand.
TCGCCACTTTCCCCTAATTCAATCGTTCCACCTCGGTAATCTTTAATCACTTGTGGTTTCACGTTGGCGCCTGATGCGTCAGGAGCGGTATCCATGTGCGCCAAAAAGCCAATCGCAGGCACATCGTAATCGACATTCGACGGCAGTTTCGCCATCAAGTATCCATTGTCATCTAAAGACACATCAACTAAGTCTAATGCCACCAATTCTAACTTTAAGGCTTCAGCAAAGGTAATTTGACCCGGTGAACTTGGGCATTGCTGATTAGAAGGATCGGATTTGGTATCAAAAGTAACGTAATTCAGAAAACGTTCTACAAGCTTTTCCATAATTCATCTCACCATGGATTAAGTAATTGATTTACTGACTTAATTATTATGTCGATAAGTGATACATCGTTAAATAAATACGAGCACAGAGTCAGTAGCGAGGGTTTTCATCTTACGCCCCTGACCATGTATGTAATTGCTCTAAATCATTATTGTGCGAAATTAGATGCGCTTCCTATACTTGAAAACAGAGGGTTTCGTCAGTTCAACATTGCATACGGATGATAAGAGATCGCTTTGTACGCATTCTACGCCCTCCGCTCTCAGCCTAACAAAAGTACAAAGTGGATGATGATCACAATTTATCCTTGATGCAGAATCTGTCATACGTTACACGGAGACACAGTTATGACGATTAATAAATATTTCATTTTCTCTCCTCAAGCCTCTGAGGAAACGCTTCGACCAGTATTAACTGAGAAAGAAGTTCAAAGGCAGGAAGCTCTAAGACAGGCGCAGATCCAGGGTGGATTAGACACAAACGCGACCTCGTAACTCAATGAATACCTAGCACTATTAAGACCCCTATAAAAAAGCTCTACGCTCTATCCGGTAGAGCTTTTTTTTATTTTTGATCTGTTCTCCTCTCCCCCACTCCCAAACAAGCTGAACATTAAACCTTCGCTCATTGCTTGTTGTTCTTCACTTCTCGATCACCAATTGGCTCATAGTTTCTCGCGAATGTATTTTCACGCATTGCACACACTAGCTTGCAGCGCTGAGAAATGACTCACTAAACTCCCCGATGCCATACCTTGTCGTGTCATTTTGTGCTAATAATTCATATTCGTTTTCATTCCTCACTCGCTCTCTTTTCAAAACTATAATGCGAGTACCAGAGAACCTAACCACAGGAACCCCGAATTCAATGGAATATTCAAAGCTAGGAAGTAGTCAAATTCCCGTTTCCCGTATCTGTCTTGGCAGCATGACTTGGGGGCTACAAAATACGCAGCAGCAAGCCGACCAACAGATCGAATACGCATTAAGCCAAGGTATTAACTTTATCGATACTGCAGAGATGTACGCGGTTCCACCTTCTCCAGATACCTACGGAAAAACAGAAGCGATCATTGGTAACTGGTTATCGCGTAACCCACAGCGTCGACAAGAGTTGATCATTGCGAGCAAAATTGCCGGGCCAGGGCTTCCTTGGGTTCGAGATGGCGGCCCGATAACGGGTGAAGCGGTGATCGCAGCCGTTGACGCATCATTAAAACGCCTACAAACAGACTATATCGACCTTTACCAACTTCATTGGCCAAATCGTACAACGCCTCACTTTGGTAAGCATTTCCCGAATCACATTCGATTCAGTGATATTGACCGAAAGCAGCATGAAGCTGAGATGTTGGAAATCCTACAAGCACTGGCAAGCTGCATTAAGGCGGGGAAAATTCGCCATGTCGGGCTTTCAGATGATTCTACTTGGGGCATTAACACTTACCTCAAGCTGAGTGAAAAACACGATTTGCCACGTATGGTTTCGATTCAGAATGAATTTAGCCTACTGCACGCAAAAGACTGGCCATATCTGATTGAGAACTGTGTGCATGAAGATGTAGCTTACCTGCCATGGTCACCTTTAGCTGCAGGCATGTTGAGTGGAAAGTACATTGATGGCGCAAGACCGGAAGGCAGCCGTTGGACTTACATGCAACGTAAAGGCATTTTCCGTGACACTGAATCTGCCAACGAAGCGGTTAAAGGCTATGTTGAAGTAGCAAACGCTCATGGATTTACTCCGAGCCAACTGGCATTGGCATGGTGTAATCAAGTTGATGGGGTGACGTCCACCATCATCGGTGCAACGACAATGGAGCAATTAAAAGAGAACGTAGCCGCTTTTAGTAAACCGCTATCAGAAGAAATCCTGACTGATATCAACACAGTATTTAAACGCTATCCTGCTCCGTATTAGGCTGTCAGTTCAGCTTAACTTAGGTGAGTAAATCCCATAAGAGCGCGCTATTTAGTGCGCTTTTCTTTTTTAAGTGAGTTGCTTTTGCTTTTTATGTAGATCGCATTGAGTCATCACGCTTTTGGTTCGCTAACCTTTGCTCTATAATGCGCGGGCTTATATCTAGGATAAAAACATGATTTCAAAAAACCAATTAAAACTCCTTCGTGCTTTGGGCCAAAAGAAACAACGTAAAGCCCACGGCCTGTTTCTAGTTCAAGGTGAAAAGAACGTTCTTGAGCTGTTCAATAGTGACTTAGTCGTGAAGAACGTCTTTGCTACCGCTGATTTCTTATCTGAAAATCACGCATCACTGATTGAGTTTGATTGTGTTGAAGCCTCACTGGATGACCTAACCAAAGCGAGCACTTTGGTAAGTAACAATGCAGCGATTGCGGTTGTTGAGATCCCAACGTTTGAACTACCAGAAGCGACAGGACTGATGATTGCACTTGATGGCGTTTCAGACCCTGGCAACCTAGGTACGATTATTCGCGTAGCAGACTGGTACGGCATCAAGCATATCGTTGCGAGCAGCGATTGCGCAGACCCATACAACCCTAAAACGATCAGCGCGACTATGGGCAGCTTTGGCCGAGTACACGTAAGTCAAACTGACTTACCAGCTTACTTAGAGCAAGCGAATCTACCGGTTTACGGTGCATTTTTGGAAGGCGAAAGTGTTCATAAGACTGACTTCACTGCAAATGGCATTTTGCTGATGGGCAGCGAGTCTCACGGTATTCGTGAACACGCCGCTAAATACGTGACAGATAAGATTACGATTCCAGCATTCGGTGGCGCAGAGTCTTTGAACGTTGCAATGGCGACTGGCATCATTCTCGACAACATGCGTCGTCAGCACAGCTAGGTCTCATAAGCTAACGATCCAGTCGACAATGTTCAAATATTAAAAAAGGCGTATTGATTAAATCAGTACGCCTTTTTATCTAAGTTCTTTTCAACAATTACTTTTCTAGCATTGCCAACTTATCAGCGACACCATTCCACTTCTCAGCGTCATCCATTGGTGCTTTTACTTCCGTTTGTACCGGCCAGATTTCGGCAAGCTCTGCGTTCACTTCGATAAAGATTTTTTGATCTTCTGGTAGCTCATCTTCTTGGAAGATCGCTTGAGCATCACATTCAGGTACACATAAACCACAATCAATACATTCGATTGGGTTAATTACCATGAAGTTTGGGCCTTCATGGAACGCATCTGCGGGGCACACTGCCACACAGTCTGTGTATTTACATTGAATACAATTATCGCCTACGACAAATGCCATGATGCTCTGCTCTATAAGTTAGTCAAAATTGAAGAATGGGGATAATACTCATCCCAAAGCAAAATTCAACATCATACGGCTCTAATATCGTGTCTATTTGCTCCATGTTTCCAAATTAGTATGACAGATAAATCAATTTCTCGTAAAATGCGCGCCATTGTGAGCTTATCGCTTCTTTCAACATCAGCGTTTTCATCAAACTCTGTATAAAGAAACGAACTAGCTAAGACACCTATAAAAACGAGACATCGAAATGATACGTTTAACCGAAATTAAACTCCCACTAGACCATGAAGAGTCTGCTATTCAAGACGCTATTGAAGCGAAACTTGGTATTAACTCTGATCAGGTACTCTCTTTTAATATCTTTAAACGTGGCTACGATGCTCGTAAGAAATCAAAGATCTTACTTATCTACACGCTTGACGTTCTCGTTGAAAACGAAGCTGAGTTGTTAGAACAATTCATTAGCGACCCGCACGTAAAAGTGACTCCTGATATGGAGTACAAGTTTGTTGCTAAAGCGGTTGAGAACCAAACTGAGCGCCCTGTGGTTATCGGTTTTGGCCCATGTGGTCTATTCGCTGGCCTAGTGCTTGCTCAAATGGGTTTCAACCCAATCATCGTTGAGCGTGGTAAAGAAGTTCGTGAGCGTACGAAAGATACCTTTGGTTTCTGGCGTAAGCGTACGCTGAACACAGAATCAAACGTACAGTTTGGTGAAGGCGGCGCAGGTACTTTCTCTGACGGTAAGCTGTACAGCCAAGTTAAAGATCCAAAGCACTACGGCCGTAAAGTAATTGAAGAGTTCGTTGCTGCGGGTGCACCAGAAGAAATTCTATACGTAAGTAAGCCGCACATCGGTACCTTTAAACTGGTTACCATGATCGAAAAGATGCGCGCTTCTATCATTGAACTTGGTGGCGAAATCCGTTTCAGCACTCGTGTTGACGACGTTCATATGGAAGATGGTCAAATCACTGGCCTAACGCTTTCTAACGGTGAAGAGATCAAATCTCGTCACGTGGTATTGGCTGTTGGCCACAGTGCTCGTGACACGTTTGAAATGCTGTACGATCGTGGCGTTTACATGGAAGCGAAGCCTTTCTCTGTTGGTTTCCGTATCGAACACAAGCAATCGATGATCGATGAAGCTCGTTTCGGTAAGAACGCAGGCAACCCAATCCTAGGTGCTGCGGACTACAAACTCGTTCACCACTGTAAGAATGGCCGCACTGTATACAGCTTCTGTATGTGCCCAGGTGGTACTGTGGTTGCTGCAACGTCTGAAGAAGGCCGCGTAGTAACGAACGGCATGAGCCAATACTCTCGTGCAGAACGTAACGCAAACAGCGCGATCGTTGTAGGTATCGACCCAGAGCGTGATTACCCAGGTGACGCACTGGCTGGTATCCGTTTACAACGTGAACTAGAAAGCGGCGCTTATGTTCTTGGTGGTGAAAACTACGATGCACCAGCTCAAAAAATCGGTGACTTCTTGAAAGGTCGCGATCCAAGTGCAATCGGTGAAGTACAACCGTCATTCACGCCGGGTATCCACCTGACTGATATTTCAAAAGCGCTGCCTGATTTTGCTATCGAAGCGATTCGTGAAGCAATCCCAGCGTTCGAGAAGAAGATCAAAGGTTTCTCTACGCCAGACGGCCTACTTACCGGTGTTGAGACACGTACGTCTTCTCCTGTATGCATCAAACGTGGCAAAGACTTCCAAAGCATCAACCTTAAGGGCTTCTTCCCGGCTGGTGAAGGTGCAGGCTACGCAGGCGGTATCCTGTCTGCTGGTATCGACGGCATTAAGGCCGCAGAAGCGCTAGCACTATCAATGGTAGAGCAGAACCAAGCTGAGAAGATTGAGATCGCTTAAGCGCTTTCGATAAAGCAAAGCTAGATCGCGATCAACCAAAACTAAAAATCCAGTGCCTTGTCGACACTGGATTTTTTTATGTGCATGTGACTAGCGGTGAGCAAGCAACATGGTAGAATGCCGCCATTAATCTTATCCTTGTATAAGATTGTTAAACCTTTCCATCGCTATTTAGCCAAATCATACCGAGAAACTTATGCCATTTTCCAAGCTTGGATTAAGCTCACCTATTGTTAAAGCCGTTGCAAAACAAGGCTATGAAAAGCCAACCTCTATTCAAGAAAAAGCAATTCCGATTGTTCTTTCTGGTAAGAACCTTATTGCTGCAGCACAAACAGGTACAGGTAAAACTGCGAGCTTTGTTCTCCCTATCTTAGAAATGCTAAGCAAAGGTGAAACGCAGCGTAAAAAACGTATCCGCGCAGTTATCCTGACACCAACGCGTGAGCTGGCAGTTCAGGTTGAACAGAACATCACTAAGTACGCGAAGTTCCTAAACCTAACATCACTAGCGATGTACGGTGGCGTGTCTTACCAACACCAGAAAGATCGTCTTATTGAAGGCGTGGATATTCTTGTGGCAACACCAGGTCGTTTGATCGACATGTACGGACAACGTGCCGTTCACTTTGATGAAGTGGAAGTACTGGTTCTAGATGAAGCTGACCGCATGCTAGACATGGGTTTCATTGAAGACATCAACAAGATCATCGCGCGTCTACCACAAGACATCCAAAACCTGCTGTTCTCGGCAACGCTTTCAACGCCAGTGCGTGCACTAGCGAAAAGTGCAATCAGTGAAGCGGAAGAGATTTCGATTGCCAAGACTGATGCGTCTAAAGCGAACATTGAGCAATGGTTGGTAACGGTAGATAAAGACCGTAAGTCAGCACTATTGAGCCACATGATTACCGAAGGTAACTGGGACCAAGCGCTTATCTTTATCGAAACCAAGCACGGCGCGGCTAAGTTGGTTGCTCAACTTGAGAAACGTGGTATTCAAGCGGAAGCTTTCCACAGTGGACGTAGCCAAGCGATTCGTGAAAAAATCTTGGCTGACTTTAAGAAAGGTCGCCTAAAATACTTAGTCGCGACGGGTGTTGCTGCTCGTGGTATCGATATCGACAACCTAAGCCGCGTAGTGAACTACGACATGCCATTCCCAGCAGATGATTATGTTCACCGTATTGGTCGTACAGGCCGTGCTGATGCATCTGGCGAAGCGATCTCTTTCCTATCAAAAGATAACTTCAAAAACCTGTGCATTATTGAAAAGCGTCTTGGTCACTTGATTGAACGTCGCGTTGTTGAAGGTTTCGAACCACGCAAAGAAGTACCCATTTCAGTATTGAACTTCGTTCCTAAGAAGAAAAGAGAACAGCAACAAGACTAAGTAATTTCAGCGACAGAAAATGCAAAGTTGCATTAACCAAAAGAAAAGTCGCGTTAGCCAAAATGAAAATAAAACGAAGCCCTATGTGGCTTCGTTTTGTTCTTTGAAATACATATAACGTTGAGGCAATAAGATGATCACTCCTATCGCAACGAGATTAACCCGCGGCCAAGACCTAAAGCTAGAGATCCAGAGGCTAGTGACAGCGCACAATATCTCCGCGGGCTCTATTGCGTCTTGTGTCGGATGTGTTTCTCAACTCAATATTCGCTTAGCTAATGCCAACAACACCAAGCTAGTTCAAGCTCCGTTCGAAATAGTCTCGGTGATGGCAACGCTAACCCCAAACCACCAGCATATTCATATCTCCGTTGCTGATGAGAATGGCAATGTAATTGGTGGGCATTTGCTTGAAGGGACGATTATCGCGACCACGGCTGAATTGATTGTTCACCGCTACGATACCTTGACCTTCAACAGAGAGCATGACGATTCGACGGGTTACACTGAACTTACTATCAGCAATAGCAAATAACTGATTTACCCATAGCAACACCAAACGCCCCATACAAAGCGATACTACCAAACAGCAATTAGGAAACACGATGGCTCCAAACTCCGCAGATTCCGTTATCGTTCTCGATTTCGAAACCACAGGCTTATCACCCAATATGGGCGACCGAGCGATTGAGATCGGTGCGGTAAAACTCGTTAACGGCGAAGTCGTCGACACCTTCCAACAACTCATGAATCCAGGGTTTCGTGTGAGTGGCTTCATTGAAAGCTATACCGGGATCAGTAACCGTATGTTAAGCACTGCGGCCAGTTGCAGCGAAGTGATGGATGAGTTTGCAGACTTTATCCAAGGCAGTCAGCTTGTGGCTCATAATGCCTCGTTTGATAAACGCTTTCTCGACGCAGAATTAGACAATATTGGACGTGATTACAATGGACAGTTTGCATGCTCAATGTTGATTGCTCGTCGGCTAATCCAAGACGCTCCGACCCATAAGTTGGGCGACCTAGTTCGATTCAAGCGCATAGATAACGACGGCACTTTCCACAGAGCATTAGCCGATTCAGAAATGACAGCAAGGTTGTGGTTATTAATGATCGATGAGCTGAAGAGTGACCACGGTATTCAACAACCGAGCTTCCAATTGATGCAGAAAATATCGAAGACAGCCAAAAGTTCGATTCCAAAACTACTGATGAGTAACAGGGGTTAGGTTCCGAAATTCACCTTAAAGTGTGATGAAAGGCTAGCTCGACAATAACCGCTAGCCTTTAAAAGGGACGCCCTACTCTTGCAATGACTCCAACGTTCCTTTGAGGCTTTCTAACTCATTCATAAAATACGCCCACTGCTTGTTACTGCTGGTCGCGGCCATATCTACTAAAAACTTGGCTGATGTTTCCATATTTTGGTTAAGCTGCGGCTCAAGTTCAGCAGGATAATAAGCTTCATTGTTTAAAAGCAACTTCATAATAATTGGCTGAGCAATATGTAGGTCGCTCTTCTTTGCCATCAGCGTCGTTAGCTCTTCATAGATGTTGTTTTGATATTGTCGCCAACTGCTATTGGTATTTACCCACTCTTTAGACCAAGCCAAAATAATCTGTTTTTGTTCTTTCGATACTGAACCTAACCACCGTTCTGCACGCTCTTCTATTCTGTTTCGGTATCGCTCTCTCGAATCGTCATCGTTCAACGACAACCTTTCTTCATAATAGTCTTGCTGCTTTTCACGAAAGTTCTTTAAAAACTCCCTGTCTTGCTTAGGGCTAAGCTGCATACTCAAGGCGTAAATATCTGGAGCGAACTTATTGACGATTGTGCGAATATGCTCTTTCGTTTGTTCACTTTGGCCCACAATAAAAGCGGGATTCATATCCGACCGATCTACGTTTTGAATCGCTTCTAATTGCGAGATGTACAGAGGTAGCTGAGTTTCTTTATGCCATTTCTGTAATATATCTAATCGCTCTTCAAGCTCTGATTCTTGGCTATTTGAGAGGGAAACAAAATCTTCTATATAGCTAACGACAAACCAACCTATATTGTTATAGGCGAACTTGGTCCCGCACCCAGTAAATAGAAAACAGATCACTAAAACTAACCACCGGCACTTTCTCATTCTACCCTCTCACGACATTCAACAAAGCCACAAACCGATTAACTCATCCCTTTAAGGTTAGCCCAGTTTTTATAACGCTAATTCTAGCTCTTATAAAAGTAGTCTTAATAAACAGTGGTCGTAAAACTTTGAGATAAATTGAGACCCAAACTTGCTAATCTAGCTATTTAGGCAAATGATTAAACTAAAAATAATTAATGGCAGTGATGTAACTTGATTTTATTACTCATTTGACGTGATACGAGCCCTATAAATGAGTTGGGTTGACGTATTTAAAATGATTGATATTTGGGAGGGAAGCTATGGCCGCTATTCCTGATCATACAAGCGATTTAGAATATGAGCTTTGTTATTTTGACGATGGATCAATAACCACAATCACGATATTCGTTCACAATCGACAGGAAGCGATGACTTGGTATCTTAGCGAAGGAAAACATATCAACGATCTTTATTCGATAAGACCCGATGAATAATGCTTTGGTATAGAGGACTAGGTCGATAAACCTAAGATAAGAAACTTAAGTGGCATTTTGTGGAACACCCTTTACTGCAATGCCATTAATTAGCAATGTCGTTAATTAGACATATCGCAGCAAAGGGATTCAGTCTCGAATTACTTCAGGATTCGGGCGCGGAATTGACGACCCTTCATTTTACCTGATTCGATTTTGTTCAGTGCTTTTTTAGCCACAGATCTTTCTACCGCTACGTAAGCACGCATTGCAAACAGATTGATCTTACCTACTGATTTACCATCAATGCCGCCTTGGCCCGTCAGTGCGCCAAGAATATCACCAGCACGAAGCTTAGCTTTCTTACCGCCATCAATTTGGATGGTAACCATGTTTGAGTAGTACGGCTTAGCAATTGGTTTTGCTGGCAGTTCAGATGGCTCGATTGGCATGTCCATGTACTCATCAATTTGAGCAACACGGTACATCTCTTTTTCGCTAAAGAAGCTGATCGCTACGCCTTTGCTTCCTGCACGGCCAGTACGACCAATACGGTGTACGTGAACTTCAGGGTCGCGAGACAATTCAAAGTTGAACACAGCATCTAGGTTATCAACATCAAGACCGCGAGCCGCAACGTCTGTCGCCACTAGAATCGAGATGGTTTTGTTTGAGAACTGAACCAAAGCTTGGTCACGTTCACGCTGTTCCATGTCACCATGAAGTTCGATAACACTGAAACCGCGGTGGCTTAGCTCATCGTTTACGTTCTGCACTTCTTTCTTAGTGTTACAGAACACAACCGCAGACTCCGGTTGGTGATGAAGTAACAGCAACTCTAGAGCGTCATCACGAGCTTCAGAACCTTCTAACTTGTAGAAGTGTTGTTGGATGCTTGAGTGATCGTGTGTTGATTCAACCTTCACCATTTCTGGATTGCGCATAATGCGGTCTGCAACAGATTTGATCTGTTTAGGGAAAGTCGCACTGAATAGCAGAGTTTGGCGTTCTTTTGGCGCCGCTTCAATCACAGCATCCAAAGCGTCTTGGAAACCCATCTCTAGCATGCGATCCGCTTCATCTAACACAAGTGTGTTCAGCTCAGACAGGTCAATGCGGCCTTTCTCTAGGTGATCAAGAATACGACCAGGTGTGCCCACAAGAATGTGTGCGCCATGCTCTAGTGAACCAATCTGTGGGCCCATTGGCATACCGCCACATAGTGTCAGCACTTTAATGTTGTGAATACCACGAGCAAGAGTACGAATCTCTTTTGCTACTTGGTCTGCAAGCTCACGAGTCGGACATAACACTAAAGACTGAACACGGAAACGCTTAACGCGTAGGTTCTGCAGCACGCCTAAACCGAAAGCAGCTGTTTTACCTGAACCCGTTTTACCCTGACCGATAACGTCCTTGCCATTTAGGATAGTAGGAAGACTTAACGCTTGGATCGGCGTCATTTCAGTATAACCAAGAGAATCTAACGTATTTAGAAGCTCTGGTTTAAGGGCGATTGAAGAGAATTTTGAAGTGCTCAATGGAAATATCCAACTGGTGAAAAACAGAGTGCATTATGAGTGTTTTTGAAAATTATTCCACCTTAATCACAGTTTTGGAGAAACATGTTAGGCGAACACAAAAAAGCCAGCTTACTTAGCTGGCTTTGACTTCTATACGAATTGCTTTCTATGGCACACCGTGACCTTTAGATGCCACCCATACGCGATACCACTGTTCGCGCGTCAGCTCGATTTTCAGTGCATCAACGGCCGTCTTCACACGCTCAATCTTACCAGAACCAATAATTGCAATTGGACTAGATGGTAAACGACGAACCCAAGCGTAAATCACTTGATCAATGCTGTCTGCACCGACTTCTTGACGAATCGCCTCTAGCTCATCACGAACGCGAACCGCTTGCGCTGAATCACCACTGAAGATGCTACCACCACCGAGACAAGACCACGCCATCGGGCGAATGCGGTTCATCTGCAGTTGATCTAGCGTGCCATCATGAGCCACTTCGAAGTTCAATGGGTTGATTTCAACTTGGTTGGTCACTAACGGCTTACCGAGTCGAGATTGAAGCAGTTCGAACTGACGCGGTGAAAAGTTAGAAACACCGAAGTGCTTAACTTTACCTACTTTGTGTAGCTCTGCGAACGCTTCTGCTACTTCATCGGCATCCATTAACACGTCAGGGCGGTGAATCAACAATACATCGATATCGTTAACACCTAAGTGCTCTAATGAGTTATTTACTGATTGGTAAATATGCTGCGCGCTGGTGTCATAGTGATTGATCTTACGATCTGGAGTGTGGTCACCACATAGGTTGATATCGCACTTGGTGACGATTTGAATATCATCACGAAGGCTTGGTTCAAGCGCTAACGCCTCACCAAACAACTTTTCACATTGGTAGTTACCGTAAATATCCGCGTGATCAACAGTTGTGATGCCAAGATCAATATGTTGCTTCAGGAAAGTCAGGCGTTGTTGCGGGGTCATGCCCCACTCTGCTGTACGCCAGTATCCTTGCACCAGCTCAGAAAGTTCTGGGCCTTGTGGCGCTATCGTTACTCTTGCAACCATGGGTTGTCTCCTTTATCAATACTGAACGTATCCTAATCTCGTTTTACCGAAGGCTCAACGTATAACAAATGGCAAAGCTAAACGCTTATTAAAAATGTGAGAGCCGCAGAAAAACGAACACTTAAATGAATTATAACTTGCTGTCTGCCCGCGAGCCGTTCTCCTGAAAGGCTTGTTTAGCCTAATAAATAACGAAACTATCTATAAATTTGAGCAATTAAAAACGATTAAGTTCAACCGTTAAGTTGTCACCATCACTCTGTAACTGAATCCAAGGAGAAGTAGAGCTAGAAGAAGATAAGCTAGGCACATTCCACACACTCAGTTGCTCTGCTGAACCGTGAGGCGCGTTGATGAATTCGACCAGCTGTTTATCCACCTTATCGAAACCAACACCTTCATTTCGAGCTTGTTCGAGTTGAGCTGTAACATCGAATTCATCTTCACCAATACGAATTGAACTGAGAGCAAAGCCATCTTGGCGAAGGTATGCCTGAAGCTTTGTGTAACTTAGGTCCGAATATGGCAGGTTTAAGCGAACCGTTTCGACACTTGAGTCCCCCAACTCCAGTTCAACATACACATCCAGGTCGTAATATTGGGTTAAGTCACTGCACAACAAAGTACCTTCGATCTCACCACAATCCATCAACTCGATATCATTAATATAGTTTTGAGAATTCGGCAGACTTGGGCTGCTGTTAAATACTGTTCTTAGCCACCAGCTTTCGGTTGCTTGCGCTGAAAATGAAATAGCATTGAGGGACAGCATTAGAGGCAAGATTAGAACTTGAAAGATTTTCATCGACTGGGCTTATTTAGCGCTATATGAAGTGTCCATTATACGTGACCAAACGACAAACAACTGCTCGAGTCGCAAATTTTAGGCGAAAAAAAACGGGCATACATGCCCGCTAGATAATTTCATCACCGAATAACGTAATCCGTCACGTTGAGAACCATTACGAAAGAGAGAATATCACTCTCCCACAACAGTTACAACATAACATACCCATTACTTGTAGCCACCTTCAATAGCAGGCTCTTCAAGCGACAATCTGACTTTGTTACGTTGAATAGCTTCTGGCGGCAAGCTGATGAAGCCGTATTGGTTCAAAACGACTTGATGATCTTGTGACAAGGTAAGCCCAACAAAGAACTCCTCTTGTTCCGTAAAGCCTTTGCGATGCGCTGGAATATTCAAGTACATGTAATAAACCGTTGCTAACGGGTAACGACCAGAGAGGATCGTTTCTTTGTTTAGGTCGTAGTTCACACCTAGGTTATCAACCACGCTCAACCATTTCACATCAGAGATCTGATCTGAGTAAACGGTGTAACCAATGGCGGCATCTTCGTCTTCAATCTTATTAATCAGATCAGGTAAATCCGCTAAGAACTGAGTATGGGCATATTCTCCTTCTGTTCCACATTCGACCCAACTTGAAAAGGTAGTATGGCCTTTCAGGTTGTGATCAATGGCAAAGGGCAACATATGAGTATCTAGGCTTTCACCGTTACGAATATCACTACTTGCTGACCATTTTGGATGTTTAGGATCGTTAGAACAACCAAACACATCAATTAATTCAGCGACGGTGATTGATGTCGCAGGGTTATTTTCATTGGCTAGAATCGCAATCACGTCAGCGGTAAACATCAGCTCTGTTGGCCTATAACCGTAACGCATATCAAACCTTGCCATCTCTTTGTCAGTCCACTTTTTGGAAGTGATACCAACACGCGAGCGCTGCATGATCATCTGTTCTGGGACGCTGTCACTCAACAAGATTTCTAAGTCGATCTCTTGGCTCTTAAGCAGATCTTCTACAAGCCCCTGCATATTCGGCTCAATCGCGACCAAACCAATGTCACTGGCATCATTCGCAAATGTCGATACAGAGAACAACGCAGGTACAGCAGCAAGCAGCAAGCCCGATTTATTAGCTAGACATTTCATTACTGGCCTCCTACTGGATCAATCGACGTTTTAGACTCAACATCGCTATTACTATCGAGCTGCATTTCTGAAGTGAAGATGTTCCAAGATGGGTTCACTTCCATGCTTTCTGTTTTAATCACCGCGATCGTTCTACGCTTACGCTTGTGAAGATGCTGAGTTAAGCTGGTTATCTGAGTAAACTCTTGTTCAAAGATTCGCTCACCATTGATGCCTCTATCAATCAATGCGTCTCGAATCACGCCCGTTCTTTTCTTGGCCAATGCTTTGTTATACACGTTTGTACCTTCAGCACTGGTATCTCCGACCAAGGTAACCGAAGCATCAGGCTGCTCTCCTAGTAAACGCACCAACTCATTTAATACAGCGGTATGATCAGGTTTAAGGTCATACTTATCAAAATCAAATGCCACACTTAATACTTCAACGTCTTCGACAATTTTCCAATTGGCACACCCTTTAATGTCTACCGTTACACCTTCTGGCGTATCGGCACATAGATCTCGCTGGTTAATCACACCATCTCGGTCATTATCCGCTAAGTCATCAATTTGGTGGCGTGTCATTGTCGTATCAGGCGTTTCTGCACATCCCATTAGCAAGATAGAGCTAAGTAGCGCTAGTTTAAAATATCTCATTACTTATTCTCCCCTTGCCACTCTTCTGGATGTTCAATCCTCAACGCATACGTCAACATACCCATCGCATTTAACACTCGATAAGCCGCTAACGTTTGATCATATTCAGTGCTGATGAAGTTTCTTCGAGCCAAAAACACTTCTACTTTTGCATCCAGTACATCAAGAAGGCTTCGTCTGCCAACATTGAATTGCTGGATATAGCCAAGCTCTGCAATTTTCGCTGCATCAACATTCTGTTGAAGTAAGGATTTTTGCTGCTCAAGCATTTTGTAAGCGTTCCAAGCCAGTTGTGTACCTTCTCGAACCTCACGCTCTGTTCGTAATCGGATCGCCCTTGCCTCTTCCACTCGCCAAGCTGACGATTCAACCCTGGAGTCGGTAGAGAAGCCATTAAACAGGTCATAATCCATCGTCAACATGATACGTGCATCTTCATCGACACCGCCTGGCGGGTTAGATACGTTGTCATTCTTATTGGCATGAAGCTCAAGTTTTAGTTCTGGGTAGTAATCCCCTTTCTCGCGGCGCATCTCTTTACGAGCCGCGTCGATATCAAGCAAAGAGGCTTTGATTTCAGGGTGATTCTCGACAGCTTGTTCAAGTGCGACCTGTGCTGAGCTTGGTAATAGAGCGTAATCAAACCGGGGGTAAACCAAGTTCACCGCAGGTTTGCCAACCAAGCGTAGATACTGAGTTTGCAAATCAAACAGGTTGTTCTGAGCGGCGATAAGTGAAGACTGCGCGGTCGCGACACGGGCGGAGATTTGAGCCAGATCCGAGTTGCTACTCAAGCCTTTGCTCTTTTTATCTTGGATATCTTGATAGATCTCTTGGTGCTCTTTTACATTACGCTTAGACAATTCAAGTAGCGTCTCTGCTTTTAGGATATCGAGGTAATTTCTCACCACATCTAACGATACGTTTTCAGCTCGCGAAATCAGAGTTAGACGCTCAGCTTCTGCTTCGAACGTCAGTCGATCGACATTCGATGTGGTTTTAAAACCATCAAATAGTAACTGGGATACTTTAACGCCAATTTCCGTTCTCGTTAGGCCTCGATCATCGGTATCAAGTTTGCTACCACTGTTGTAGCGCGTTTCTTCATAACCTGCTGCCGCGTACAAGTTCACTTGCGGCATATACAAACCACTCGCCGCGTCTCCGTCTCTGACCACCGATTGGTATCGGGAGTATTGCGCCAATATCTCTGGGCTATAGTCGATGGCAAAGGCCACGGACTCTTCTAATGAAGCTGCTTGAGACAGCCCACTCATTAGCAAGCAAGAAGAGAGTAAGAATTTTGAATGCATTACACTTCCTTTTATATTTATGCTTTAACCCACTTCATCGTTCACGAAGTGAGTTTTCCTTAGCTCGTAAAATAGGTTTTAACCAATAACTCAATACTGTTTTCTCTCCGGTTAATATATCGACCGCGACTTGCATCCCTGGGATAATGCTAAAGGCAGAGTTTTGTTGCTGGTCTTCGTTTAACTGAATATGGGCACGATAATAGGCGTTTCCGTCTTCCGTTTGTAAGGCGTCGGCACTCACGTAAATCACCTCGCCTTTAAGTCCGCCATAAATGACGAAATCGTAGGCCGTGAATTTCACTGTTGCACCTAACCCGTTATGAACAAACGCAATATCTTGCGGAGAGATTCTCGCTTCAACAATCAGGTCACTGTTTGATGGAATGATCTCAATGATCGGCTCGCCGGGACGAACTACACCACCAATGGTACGCACAAAGATCTCTTTGACTGTGCCATCAACGGGCGCGACAATTTCAGTACGCTTGAGTTGGTCGGCAATCGCCTGCTGGCTTTCGTTCAGCTGCGCTATCTTGCTCGCCACTTCATTCAACTGGCCTTGCACTTTGGTACGAAAATCTAAAGCGATACTTCGATGATCCGCTATCGACTCTGAGTAGGCAGCTATCTGCTTCTGCGCTGCTACTTTTGAGCTAGCAATATCACCTTTGAGTTTGACTACATCACGGTTGAGTTTAAGTAGCTCAACTTCCGCAACAGCACCGCTCGCTACCACGTCTTTCAGCATGTTGCGCTCACGAATCACAATCTCGAGGCTGCTTTCAAGAGTCTGGATATTGTTAAACGTATCGACACGAGCTTGGTCTTGTTGCTCGATACGAAGTGCCGCCTCTTCCAGTTCAGACTTCAACTGTCCTAAACGTTCTCGGTAGTTCGCCTTGGCATTCATTAACGCAGGGTGGCTTGATACATCAACCGCAATATCTTGAGGCACCAAGACCACTCGCTCATACCACTCTTTCGCATCGTTATTTAAAACGACCGTCGACAGCTCAGCCTTTAATCTTAATTGCTGAGCAAGCAAGGTATCCGCTTGTTGAGCCGACTCTAAAAACGCCGCCTTAAAACGTGTGTCTTCTAACTTAGCTAGAGGTTGCCCCTTCACTACAGATTGGCCTTGTCGCACCATGATCTCTTGAACCAGTCCACCTTCTAAGCTCTGAATGGTTTGCACCGAAAGACTTGGAACGACTTTACCTTCACCGATCACGACTTCTTCTAATGTTGCCCACGTAGCCCAACCGATAATTGATACAATGAGTAGAGCACTCAACCAAATCAGCTTTCGAGAGCGGAATGCTAAGTGGTTGTTGTTCCATTGAATATCATTACTCATGACGACCTCCCTTCACCACAGATACCGTCTTAAACCGGCTCGTACCTTTAGGTACACTTTTCTTCTGTAAAGAGAGAATTTCTTTAGGTTCACCTTCTGCCACGATTTGACCTTTATCCAATACAATCACTCGATCACACATCATCAAGAATGAAGACTTATGGGAGCTGATTAGCATTGAGGTTTCTCTCGGCATACTTTGAAGTGCATTAAAGAACTGAATCTCGGCCTTCTTGTCTAGCGCGCTGGTGGGCTCATCCATGATCAATAACTTTGGACAACGATACAGAGCTCTCGCAATGGCAACGGCTTGGCGCTGACCACCAGAAAGTAACCGACCACCCTCACCGACAGGTGTTTCAAGGCCATTGCTTAGGCGCCCCATGTAACCATTCAAACCCGACTGTTGAAGAGCTTGTCTTAGCTTTTCTTCATCAACGTTGGTCGCACCAAGCGTAACGTTGTCGTAAACACTGCCAAAAATAAGATTAGTGGTTTGCCCTACCCAACCCATGCCACTACGCAGAACGCTGGTTGGCCATAATTGCCCATCGATTTCTTGATAGAAAGCTTGTCCTGTTGTTGGCAAATACTGGCGCGCAACAATCGATAGTAGAGTTGTTTTACCCGCGCCTGCCGCACCGACAAGACCAACTCGCTCACCCGGTTTGATCTCTAGGGAAATCTCCTTTAATGCAGGGCTTTGAGTCTCTGGATAAGTAAACGTCACTTCATCTAACCTAACCCCACCATCAAAGTCTCCTTTGTCGATAACTTGGTGTTTGGACTCTTCCTGAGGTAGCTCCATAATCTGATTCAGCCCTTCAACGGCCGAACGTGTTTGCTGGAACCTCAGCAATAGAAGAGAAAGCTGGTTCACCGAACTTGCAGCGCGCCCACTCAACATCACAACGGCTATCAAACCACCCATACTCAGCAAGCCTTCAGAGATCTGATACACGCCGAAGATGATCAGAGTGATGGTAACGATCTGCTGACTGGACTGAATAGAGTGCGTCACGATATTGGAGTAATGACGAGATTGAGTCTGCCATTGAGAGAGCGACGAAATCGTCTGTTCCCAACGCTTCTGGGTAATACCCTCAGCATTGTTTTGCTTGATATCCGGAAGGGTTGTTAAGCAATCAAACAGCTGGGCTTGTCTTTGTGTCGAGAGACGTGCGGTTTCATCGAATGTTTTCTCGACCTTGCCTTTCATCGCGATGCTCAGCACAATCAAAACAAGCATGATCGCGACAGGTATGAACATCATTGCGCCACCGAGCCAGCCGATAAGCAGTAGGAATAACAAAGTGAATGGCAGATCGACTAAAGTGACTAACGAGATAGAAGTGAAGAAATCTTTCACGCTATCGAAGTCTTGAAGCTGTCTGGCAAATGCGCCTACCGATTGAGGTCGATTTTCGAGCTTCATACCAAGGACTTTCGAGAACAGCTGAGAAGACAACTTGTTATCAATATAGCGCCCAGCCATATCAGTCACAGAGCTTCGTGAGCTTCTCAATACCCAATCAAAAATAACAACGATACCAACGCCTGCTGCTAATACCCAAAGCGTGTTAAACGCTTGGTTTGGCACAACACGGTCGTACACATTCATGGTAAATAACGGAACCACTAGCGCAAGCACGTTGATCAAGAACGAAGCGATAAACAGATCGCGATACCAAGGCTTCACTTCCTTGACGACACGCCATAACCAACGGGTGTTGGACTTATTCTCGCTACGTTCATGGGATTGAACACGCGCATCATCAAGCGCTTGAGCACCCACTTGCCAAACAAATGCATCCACTTTAATGACTAAGTCTTTAAGGAGAATTTGTTGGCTTAAGTTGGATTCACAATTCAATACTTGAAAGTCGCCAACGGAGCTTTGGGTTACGACAAGAGGAGACCCTGTCGCGGACTCAACAGCAACAACAGGGAACTGACATTGATTCAATAATTCTTTTTTAACGTGGCTCAGCGTTAACCCCGATTTCTCAATCGCTCTTGGAAAAAGGGATTCATTGAGCCTGCCTTCATTTAAAGGTAGGCCAGACACTATTTTGGAAGGGTGACTGCGAACATTAAAATGCTCACACAACCACTCAACACAAGCTAGCCAGCTGTCTTTTTGTTCTACCAATCTAAACTTCCTTTTATAGACTGTACATCTAGCTTACAGCGTTAAATTATTGTCTTCTATCATTTTTTGTAAAATTTGTGCTTCTAATGCACTGCTACTGTCACCTTGATACAGATCGTCGTACGTGACATCGGCTATTAAGATGTTTTGTTGAACGTCTTCGTCGCCATTAGGTTTAATAGAAATGGTCACGCCTTCACCAGATTCTTCTAAATCTAGATATTGTGTTGCCCCTAGCCCTGTATTAAGCCCTAGGCTTCCCAAAATACCCGAGAGGTCAATTGCATCAGTATCTGGAGACGCATCAAAATCTTGAATCACATCGTAGCTTGGTGCTTCTGCACTCCCTAAGCCTGAAGAGGCGAACACAAAATTATCTGAGCCCGTCCCGCCAATCAGCAGGTCGTTATCATCTGTCGCGGTAATCGTAGAATCCCCTTCAGCGACAAACTCAATCGATACGGTTTGGGGTAACCCGACCGCTTGGTTATTGCCTATCTCTGCAGACGGCTCTATCGTTAGGTCAAATTGATCACCACTGTTGTAGCCCCCGGTAATCGCTAGGTTAGGCACATCTGCCAAGTCCACCACATATTGACCATCGACCATAGAGCCGTGTGAGAACGTCAAACCTGCGGGAATATCATGAATTGTAATGAAGCCCACTTCTGAATCAGCAGGGTTTACAAGAGAAAGGTCTAAACCAAGAGGAATCGTGCCACTTGCTTCTGCCACGATCGAAGAATATTCAACGCTCAATAACGGTGCATCAGGCTCTGGTGTGATAATAAGCGTCATGTCTTGCGAGCTCGGGTCACCCGTGTCGACCACTAACTCACCGAGTACCGTATTTTGATCAACCGTTCGGCCGGTAATCGTAATATCGAGGTTACCAAACGCATCGCCTGCAAAGAATTCGAGCTCATCAACAGAACTTGCTTTAACGAGGATCGTCGCCTGTATGATGCCACCAACACTGGTGAAAGAACTGGTTTCTGATCCAATTCGAATTCGGTCTAACCCAACTAACCCTGATGGGTCCGAAGTTCCATTCACTGTTACCGTAATTGCTAAAAACTCATCACTGTTAGTTTCAAAGCTATTGGCATCAAGAGGAATCACGATGCCATCATCTTCACTTCCAGTGAGCTGTTCAGGTAAATCGAAGAACTCAACTTTGTCACCTATAGGGTTAACACCTACAGTAAATTCAGATTGTGTATAACGGATATCCGTCGTACCAATTTCTTGAGTAATCGCCTCTAGAGACAGATTAATGTCACCACTAAAGTCTCTTGGTGGCAGAATGACTAGATTAGATAACTGACTTGGATCTAACTGCCACTCATAGGTAGGGTTTCCATCGAAGGTACCGCCATCAGCACCATTGTTTGGAACCAACTCATAGTTGTCTCCGATTTTAATCGCGACAACTGCGCCTTCAGGAACTCCCTTCAACGAAAGCGACATGTTTTCAGAACCATCTTGGTCAATCAGCTCTGCGCTAAGTGATGACAACGAAATGTAATTATCTTCATCTCCGATAATATCCTCTGTTATCAAGTTCGCCGCATCAGCGACTGGCTCAACAGTAATAGTCACGACCGTCGTTTTATCTTGCGTATCCGTTTCTGTCACGCAATCCGCTTCATCGGTAATATTTGCTGTCACAGTGAGGGTAATTTCACCACTGTAATGCTCAGGTGGCGTAACTAACACATCACTCAAGCGGCTAGGATCCGTTACCGTCCAAGTACCATTGCCATTATCAACTAACAACCCGGTGTCAGTTGGAGTTTCAGACAAGGTCGCTCCATTCGAAATGCTCACCGTTAGAGAGTTAACGGTTTCTTTACCGGTAGCGCTATTGCCTTCACCAGTGATTAATTGTCCATCTTCAACGCTATCACCAAGAACCAGTTCAAGGTTAAGGTCTGTCGCGATGTCTTCTTGAATGGTTGTGGAGTCGGCTTCAACCGTAATGTCATCGACCACAGGCAGAACTTGGATACTAATGGTTTGGGCCGTCGTCACCGTATCACCGCTACATGGTGAGGTCTCAATTGTCTCTATGGTGAAATCAATACACCCTGCAAAATCTTCATCCAAGCCCGTTAACGTTAGTTTCGAAAGTCCATCTGCAGTGATTGAATAACCGACGATCTCACCAGAAGCATCGTATTCAGCAATCACACCATCACCGGAGATCTCAACGCCTTCAGGAAGTGAATCGGCAGGAATATAGAAAGAGATTTCATTGTCTGGATCACTGCCAACATCGGTGTTTAGCAAGCCAGTGAGATCAATATCTTCCCCTTCAGGTGTTTTAATTTCGCCATCGGGTTGAATCGGGCTTGGTGGGCCAACAGGGTCACAAGAACCGCCACCGCCGTCATGACCAGTAATTTGCAGCGGGAAAGTCGCATCAATATATCTCGCATCATCACCATCAATCACACGAGCACGAACCACAATATCCAGTACCGGAGTATCACTTGGGCTGGAAATCGTCGCATTATCTAAAATGTACGCTGCGAGTTCTTGGAAAGAGTCACTCGTTAACCCATCCGCAGATATGATCCAATTCCCAGAGCTATCTTGAGCGGCACCATTAGGGTGCTCAACAATCAACGAATAGCCGTCGGGAATCTCGATCAAAATATAATCGAGGTACTCTGACCCATCGATATCCGCGTCGACGAACGTCACGGCGTTAGAGATATCAACAGGCGAGCCGTCTGTACTCTGTAACAGCTCTGTAGAGCCTTCTAATCGAGTATCTAGCTCGACACGAGCATCTACAGTCACGCTAATAGAACCAGTAATATCTTTAATATCCGTTGCACCAGTTGGAGAGGTATCCGTGACTTCATAGGTGATAGGAATTGAGAATGTTCCGCTTAAATCTTCTGTCGCTGTAACAGAAAGCCTGCCGCTGCTTAGAAGATCCGAAAGCGTTGGCGTTGTTGAGTCCAGTAGAGTATCCAAATCTAAGCCTGAAGCTGGGACCTGAATAACACTCCCATCAAAATAAAGAGTGAGATCTGCAGGTAGGCTATCAATGACATATCCCGTCAAGGATTCGCTGCCATCAATATCCTGATTCACTGAAGGTTCAAGGTTCAGGCCGATTTGACTGTCTTCGATGCCTTGAGTACTGACCACTTGACCGTCTTCTTGATCAACGACCGGCGCTAGCTCTACTTTAAGTGTCATAGGAAACTCGCCCGAATCACCATCGGGCTCAGTTGAGATAGCAATAACGGTGAGTTCTAATTCACCACTAAAATCAAGAACTGGCTTGAGATACAGATCATCCAGTTGAGCGTTAGAAACTTGGAATACGGGCCCTGTCACATCATCAACATACGCAATCGTCAGCGAGACTGGTTCACCCAACGCATCCACCAGCAAAGTGCCTTCAGGAATGTTAGTAAGCAGTATGTTGATCTCTTCTGAAACATCGTCATCCGTCGTTTGTATGAGGAAGTCGAGCTGTATTAACCCATCTTCATTCAAGACCGATTGGTTGCTGATGACTTTACTGTCACTGTCGTATTGCCAATGACCATTACCACCGTCTACCGCGATAGGTTCATCCACAACACCTTTCAAAAAGATATTGATGGTTTTTGTATCACTTGACGCTTGCCCATTGATAGGAATAAGTGAATCGATCGTCGACTCAGTCGCTATTGCTGTTACGTCTATTGACAGATCTTCAGTAAAGGAACTGATGTCTTCTTTAGGCTGAATATAAGCAACACCATTGGCGATAGCTTCGGCAGTGACTGAATAGGAGTTATTGCCTATCTTTGCGGTACCATCACCTTCAACAGACCAGCCATCTTGAACTTGGATAATATAACTTAACGATTCAGAACCATCGGTGTCCGCCAAAGCGCCTTCAATAACGTCTTTGAGGTAAATAGCTTCATCCTCTAGTCCCTTGTAGTCTTTAACAGACACATGAGGAGTATCAGCATCAGGTGAAATATCGACAGTAACGGTATGTACAATACTTGCCGTTTTATCATCTGGGTCAGCGAATGAATTGCCAGACTCTGTTGCAACCGCAGTAATCTCAAACTCAAAGCGACCCGCTAGGTTGTCGTCAGCCCTGATTTCCATTTTATCAATCTGAGCCTGTGTGTAAGATTTCCCTTCTTTGACTGCGTTGCCATTTAACGTCAAATTCAAGCCGTCAGGAATCCCACTAATCTGGTAGCTCAATGTTTCTGACGTATCTTGATCCACCAGCTGAGCTGTTATGTCCAAACTGACTGGGTCTGAGTCATCTTCTACTGAATGATAGGAGAATACGGAAGCCGACCAATCCGGTGCATCAGCCACCGGTAAAACAGACACTGCAACATCAGCCGTCAGTTCTTTAGGATCCGTATCAGTGCTAATGATTGCGTTGATCGCTAGGATAACCGTTGAGGTGGTATTGGATTCATGAAGCGCGGGACGATAAGTCAACTGTCCATTAGGCCCAGTGAACTGACTATCAATCGCTGCCAATTGACTTCCAGACAAGGTGACCTTGCCGTCTACAACTTGAAGCAACACCCCATCAAGGTACAAGCTACCACCGTTTAGCGATGCTTCTGAGAACTCGATAGCAGTAACGGTTTCGCTTTGGTCGACATCGCCGGTTGCCACACTTACAACGATAATCGCGTCATTGTCTTCTGTGGTTTCAGAATCTTCATAACGAATAAAACCTTCGTTATCATCCAGAATAAGCTCAGCAGTACTGGTAACTTTATCACCGTCCGCATCTCGCACCAGATAATCGATGTCATCGACGATCTTAGGATCTGCAGGGTTTGTTGATACATTGGGATTTGTAGTCAGCTGGTAGCTACCATCTGAAGAAAGCGTAAACTGACCGTAAGTAGACCCACCATCATAATCATTAATTAGATTAATCGTGATAGGAGTGCCTGCGTTATCAAAGGTATAGGTAGTACCGCGATAGTCAAAACTTACAATGGTTGCGCCATCGGCACCTGCGAATTTTTCTGTTAGAAATTGTCCATTAAGGTCATCACCCTCAACCATTTCAATTGCCCCTGAACGCGCAACTGGGACAGCATCTGTTACGTTGACAGAATAAATTGCCGGATCAGAGCTATCGCCGTCCGCATCGTTGACCACCAATTCAAAATTGAGGGCTAGATTATTCTCTCCATCAGCATTGGCGTGATCGAGAGGTGCATAAAGGTCGAACTCTGTTGTCCCGTCAGTATTAAAACGAATCCTAAATATATTGTTTCCATCAGAATCTTGACCGTAATACCAACCATCAGAATCGACAGCTTGCAGTGAAATGTCTTTCCCTGCACTCGAATATGAAAGTGCATCAAACGCAGCGGTGTCGACCGTCACAGAGACAACATCATCGGAACCTTCGATGATTCCTAACGAAGGGCTAGAATCTTCAACACCAACCTGTTCGCTGTCTCCAAGCAGACCGTCTTCATCAACAGAAATGCTTCCGATAACAGTAATTTTAGGGTTTGCACCATCGTAAATCTTAATATCAGATTCTTGTGTATCTCGTGAACCGTCTGAATCGATTGTGACGATTGAGGCTGGAATCGACAGCTCTGTGTCCTTCACACCGGTTCCGTGGTCTATTGACTGGTACAAATCAATCTCAACCGTGACATTCGTGGAACCATTGGCTTCTAAGCTAAAATCTTCAGGAAGTCTCACTTGGAAAACAGCATCGCCATTCGACAATACCGCATCAAACGTTCCATCCCCATTATCTCGCCAAGACAATGCTTCACCATTACGTGTCACCGCCTCACCGTCACTATCAAGAACGGCTTGGCCAGTTGTCACATCTAACCCCAAGAACACGAGTGGATCGTTGCCCGCACTCACGGCTAAGCTTGCACTCGCTGTTGTTCCAACACCAGACGGGGTTGTATCAGCAACAGGGTTTTCACTCAACTCGACCATGCCAGAGCCAATCGTAGGCTCCCCACCATCCGTAATCGAGACGTTCAAGGTTAATTGAGTTTCATCGTTGTCATCATCTTTTGCTGTGATGACAAAAGGAATTTGGTCGGTTCCATTCGTTTGGTCGAGGCCCTTGAATAGTTCAAAGGTGTAAGTGACATCAGTATCGGTCTCACCTGACAGAGAGGTAAAGCTCAAGGTGAACGCTTTATTTTCAGCACTTTCAGAGCCAACATAACCAGTAAGTTCATTTCCGTCTGCAGAGACCACATAGATGATCTGTACACCCCCACTAAACAACTGCGGCTGATCTCCAACATCAAAAAATACAGACTCAACAAAGTCACTTCCGACGTTGAGATTGAAAGTGCCAGTATCTGAAACACTGCCGTGAATAAGATCTGATTCGTCCACAGCAGCATTGCTAGTTGAAGTTAATATTGGGTCGGCTCCATCCTGGATGATCCAGTCGAATTGCCCTTGTTTTAAAGAAGTGCCATCTAAATCCGTTCCATCAATAATAAGTGGCAGGGTGATGGAGTCGTTGCTGAACAGGTGGTTGATAGGCTGTTCTAACACTAATGTGACATCTGCTAGAACATCGATACCACTAGCGACTGCACTCAACGTTAGCGTGAATATCGTTTCACCATTTGCTTGTGCGGTAATCGTTTTACCATCATTCGCTAACGTGTAGGTTAGAGGAAAGTTCTCATCTCCGGTCGTCAAGCCCAAGGCGTCTAACTGCACCGGAGTATTAGCATTAAATACAATAGAAGCGGGATCTGGATTATCTGATCCAGCGGAAACGGTAAACTGGCCGACTACAGTTTGAATTCCATCAGACACATCACCTTCAGAGCTGGTCGTTGTCCCATCAACAACTAGCCCTGCATCACCATCAAAAATATCAATGACCGCAGTGCCGTTTCCGAAATCATTACTGATGTCGCCAGCAACATAGTTGAAGGTGATGTTCTGATCAACTGTGTGGTCCAAATTCCTGTTGGCGACGAACGTCCAGTGGCCATTCGCAAATACGGTCAAGGTGCCTTCGCTAGTAGCAAATGAAACCGGAGAGCCACCAACAATCGTCTTGGTCGTACCATCAACTTCAACACTTTTTATCGTAAGTTGAGTATCCAAATCGATGTCGTTATTCAACACGTTCCCTGACGCAATCTCACCCTCGATCATTTGATAAGACTCATCAAAAACCAGAGGTTCAGAATCTTTGATGACAATAGGTAAACGTCCTATCACTAACTCCGTTGTACCATCAGCATCGGTTTGCAAACCTTCGATGAGCAAAGCCGTCAGAATTGAATCTAACCCAGCTTCCTGATCAATCGCCTTATAAAAATTGATATTTACGTTGCTGCCGGAAATTGACGCATCGAATACTTTTTGCCCATCGCTTCGTGTGCCAATGAGGCTTTGTTTATCAGCCGATACAGCAACGGTTATCGATAGGGTTTGAGAAGTTAGTGACTCTGCGATGCTTTGATCATCGCTAAAAGAGAAGTCCGCATAATCGATGCGAATATCAGAGGTCTGAGTTTGATTTCCAAAAATCCCGACAACAGTTTCTGAGAACACAACCGACTCGGGCAGTATAATGCTTGGCATATCATCGATAGCTTGATTGCCTACCGTATTGAAAACTTTGGCATCAACCGTCCATTCTGACGCCAAGTTTAGGGACGAGACATCTATATTTTCAACAACCCAATTACCTGATGCATCAACAACACCCTCAAACACAAGAGTCTGAGAGCCATCATTAACTTCAATATAAACAGGAAGACCTTCGGCAACATTGGTTGTGCCTTGCATGGTTGTAAGTTGGCCGCCACGAAATGCCAAAATACTAAAACCGTCTAGCGTATCAATGTCTATAACAGGCGAAACAGTATCAATAACAATTTGCCCTGCGCTATTTATTGCAGAAGCAGGGTTACCGGCAACGTCAACAGTGTCAGCCTCAATTTGAATGCCACCATCGGAAAAGCTGGTTAGATCCACGCCTTCAACTGACCAAGCACCATCAATCACAGTTGCCGTCAGAACAATGACATTCGTTGTGCTGTCAGAAATACGAATATTGACCGTTTGGCCATCTTCTACGTTCTGTACCGTACCAAAGAATTTAGCCGACTGAATTTCGAAGCTATTGAGGACACCGTCGCCACCATCATCAACCGCAGCGGTGATGTCCGCTAGCGTATCTTTCACGATCGTGTCGGTCGCTGTTGTAGGGTTTCCAGCAATATCGATAGTATTGGCAACAACGGTTAGCTCACCTTCTGCAAAGCTTGAGTAGTCTTGAAGAGTCAGAGTCCAAGTTCCGCCGGATACTTCCGTTGTGTATTCTTGTATCGTTCCTTGGCTATCGGTAATTGAAATGTTGATGGTTTGCCCATCTTCTACATTGGCAATCGTACCAACTAGCACCCCATTCGATATTTCAAATTGATTGTAAAACTCATCACCAAAGCCATCGAAGTCAACCTCAATGTTGGCTAATGTGTCTTTGATTGTGGAATCGTTAGCTGCAATGCTATTGCCAAAATCATCAGCAATGACAGCATCGACTTGAAGATCCCCCTCCTCCAATGAAGAGAGGTCGACGCCATTGACGACATACGTTTCATCGCTTGTGATGGCTGTGGTGGTTACTGTGTTTCCGTTAACATCAGTGATGGTCAGAACAACGGTACGCCCGTCTCGAACATCCACTGCCGTGCCCGTAATCGTGACACTTGGTACTTCAAACTGATTTTCGTAACCGTCTCCACCATCCAAAATATCAACGGTTAATAGTGCACTAGGTAACAGAATATCAAGGTTACCCTCATTCGAGGTTGTATCTTCGTCGGCATATTCTGCAGGACGCGTATCAAAACCCGCCTCAGCGAGCGTTTCATCTAAGGTGGAACGAACATAAACAATAAATGAGGCGCTGGAACTAGGTTGGTCATTTACTGAGTTAGGCTGTTGAGGTGCGCTTTCAATGTTGTTGACGAGTTCGGTGACCACCTTTTCCAACTGTTGTTCAACTGCGGCGATTTGTGGTGCAGTTAAGGGCTGAGCCTCTTGTAAGTTCTGAGGTTCAATGCTGACGACTTGCACGCCTTCAACTTTTGGCTGCGTAGCAGGTAATTGAAGCCAAGTACCATCAGGGAATACTTGCCAAACAACACCACCAACTTCGATATATAAAATAGGATCCATCCTAAACCTCTTCCTTACAAAAACGCTGACCTTGAGTACATCAATTTACTCAATAAAAGGCTGGATAAATCAGCGAACTATTTCTAATTAATACTAGCAAACAACAAATCATTAACAGTTAATTAATTATAAATCATTAACAGTTAATTAATTATCACTAATACGCTGTAAAGTAAACCGATAGGCTGTGACTTGCATTCAGTTATATCTATCATCACAAAATACATTCAATGAATGTGTCATAATGTTGAAATTACTGGTTAATTTTCAAGGAATGTCATGACTGCAACGAACTATCTCAACCAATTGAATCAAAAGTATCTTGCGACTCATAAAGCGAAAGAAGACTTCTTTTGGGATACATATATGGGGATCAGTGACGACCACGATGGTTCGACACTCGCGCAGACTCAGTGGACGGAATTTCTTAGCTCTGCCGAACAGATTACTGCTATCGAAACGCAACTCGCTGTTATCGATGAAATTCAAGATCCTCTCGAAAAAGAGAGTACGCTGACAGGCTTGAATGGTTGGTTGGCGACCTTTAGATCTCACGCTATTGAGTCTGAACAGTCACAGAAGCTTAAAGCCGAACTCATAAAGTTTGAGGCTGAACTGTTTGAGAAAAAACAGAATCACGTGATGACTTACGTAAATGAAACAGGCGATGAAACAGAAGGGTCACTGCCCGTTTTAGGTTCAGCCGTTAGAAGTAATGGTAATGAACAAGTTAGGCTTTCTGCACATCAAGCACTATTAGATTTAGAGCAATGGCTGCTGGCTAACGGCTTTATTGAACTGATCAAAAAACGTAACCAATTTGCTCAATCACTGGGTTTTAAAACCTTCTTTGATTACTCGGTGGTAAAAACCGAACAGATGACGACAGAACAACTGTTTACGATTCTGGATGACTTCGAAGCACGCACGCGTGATAGCCATCAGCAAAGCCTAGCCAATTTGGCTGAGCAGAAAGGCGAGAATGCACTTCAAGCCCATAACTTTACCTACTCTTTTGCAGGTGACGTTATGAATGATCTTGATCCTTATGTTCCGTTCTCAAAGTCACTTCGACGCTGGATTGAATCTTTTGGTCGCCTCAACATCGAATACTCTCAAGCGACATTAAAATTGGATCTGCTTGATCGTAAAGGTAAGTACCCTAATGGCTTCTGCCATGGTCCGATCCCATCTTTCTACGATCAAGACACATGGGTAGCGGCTCAAGTTAACTTCACGAGCAATGCAAAGCCCGATCAAGTTGGCAGCGGCTATGATGGCATCAATACACTATTTCACGAGGGTGGTCATGCGGCCCATTTTGCTAACGTGAAAATGAACGCGCCGTGTTTCTCTCAAGAATTTGCCCCAACCTCAATGGCTTATGCCGAAACGCAATCAATGTTCTGTGACAGCTTGTTGAACGATGCCGATTGGCTCAAACAATACGCGCTAAATGCAGATGGTCAAGCAGTACCTGACAAGTTAATCAAAGCCATCATCGATAACAAACAACCCTTCAGAGCTTATCAAGAACGCAGCATTTTAGTGGTTCCGTATTTCGAGCGAGCACTTTACGAATTGGCGGATGAAGATCTGACACCGGAAAAGATCACTGCTCTTGCTCGTAGCAGTGAGAAAACGATTCTTGGATTAGCTTGTAGCCCTCGCCCATTAATGGCGATCCCGCATCTATTGTCGGATGAAGCCTCTTGCGCATATCAAGGTTACCTGCTGGCTCATATGGCGGTGTATCAAACTCGTGCGTATTTCACCGATAAGTTTGGCTACCTAACGGATAACCCAGAGATCGGCCCTTTGTTAGCTAAGCACTATTGGCATCAAGGAAACAGCGTCAATCATAATGGGACAATCGAAAGCCTGACTGGGGAAGGTTTTAATGCCAAATACCTTGCTGACGAGTGTAACTTATCGCCAGAGGAGGCTTGGGCGATTGAGGAGCAAAAAATCAAACAGCTGTCGACAAGAGAACGTGCACCAGTCGCGGATTTGAATGCGAAGATATCGATCGTTGATGGTGCAACTGAATTAGCGAATAATGCAAAGTCGAATGACCAAATGTGTGATGATTTTGAGCACTTTATTATTGAGCAATACGGTCGATAGATTGAGTTTTAATGCTAATGAAAAAGGCAAAAATGAGTAGTGACATAACTCATTTTTGCCCCAAAATCAGCTAGACCAAATACTCTACAAGATCTGTGTCGTTCATTTTACCCTACAAAAAGTTATCCTATATGATGCAACTCAACACGATTTGACCTTTATTATGATTATTTGACCTGTCAGGTTGCCTATTTAATTGGTTTAATCATCAGATCCTCTTGCTGAGGATAATAAACCACTGAAAATATTGTTAATATCCTTTTTATTTATCAGTGAAGTCGACTCCCATGAGATATGAATCCGCTCCTGTAGCTCCAGAAGAAAGACAAGAAACCACAACAGAACGTGCAGTACGTCAACATCGAGAACGTCAGGAAGAGCTGAGATATACCGCGAGCGATGAGAAACGATGGGCTGAAAATAGAGAGCGTGTTCTTGCTGAACGCGAAGCTGCCCAACAAGCTTACGACCTAACAGAAAAAGAATGGAACGATGATTTACAAAAGCAAGCTAAAGAATATCAGTGGGACACCTCTCGACAAGAGAACGTGAGTATTGCGGTACTGACTGTTGAAGAAGGTAACGAGTATTTAGACTTGCTCATCAAAGACTCGCATGGACAGCTTTCGAATGGCAAGGACTACACTGGCGTAGGTATGGGGCTTAAAGGCGCTTATGAGGTCGCTAAAGAGCTTGGCGGTTGGGGGGCAACCGCTAAAGCTGTCAATATCAATGGTGTAATGAATATTGTGGTTGAGAACTACAAGCCTAAATATTTAGACCTAGGTATCCGTTGGCAAGAAGCAACACCACAATTGCTTAAAATTGGTCACGCCCTAAATACCGTTCAAGGCAATGTCAGTTTCTTGAAAGGCAACATCTATGTAGAGCTTGTGTTTAGTGGTGCGGTTAATGCAGTTAACTACATTTTACATGATGAAAAAACGCTAGGTGAAGTGGTCGGCCAATTTACAGCGGATATATCTAAAGGTGTGGTTGCAGGCGTAATAGCTCAAGGTGCTACTTTAGTATTAAGAGCTGGATTAACCCTAGCGTTTGCTACCCCGCCTACAGCATTGTTACTAGGTTTCTTTGCCATAAGTGCATTTTACATTGGTAAGAAAGTATCTGAAGTAGATGACAAATATAGATATACTGAACCAATGAAAAAAGAAGTAGAGAGATTAATTGATGAAAATTAACCGCTTAAAGGCATTTGCTTTCTGTTTGATTTTTTCATCACTTTTTCTGCTATCGGCTCACGATGTTATGGGGGTGTTTGATGCACATAAACTGCTTCATGATAAAATAGTCGTAAGTGGGGCGATTAATGATGCTTCTACATTTGCTTTTTCTTGGGCAATGTTTGTTATGTCTGTATTCATGGTCATCTGCCTGATTACAGGGGAAAAGCTCCTCTGGATACCCAAGATATTTATAATCATTCTTGGGAGTATAACTGTATTAGCTTTTCTAACTGGCTGGAAGGTAAATGGAGCATTGAAGGTAAAACTTCATGAGAAAAGCTATATCGAATGCACCTCTGAACAAGAACTCACATTAAAATCCTCAAGTCGGACGTATGTTTTAGACCCTAGCTTGTGTGATTAAATTATTTTTCATGCTCTTGGCACAAGCTACTCTGTTAGCGTATGTACGCGTCATGCGCTAACTCTCCCAAAGCTATTATTCAATACTTGAAGTTATCCATTAATTGCTAATATTCTATTTGTCGTAACGCATTTTTGTCCAATAGTTACTTAGGACAAACCAACATACTACAATAGGAAATTTTTCCGGCTTAGTTATTCGTTACCTTCACTCAATGCAAATTTGATCTCGTCAGAAGAGAACCCCTTTCGACTTAGCATCGCGTAAGCCTTAGAGCGTTCTTTATGATTGTTTAGGTCATAAGGCTTCTTCTGCAACTGTTCTAAACAAGAAGAATAGAAATCTAGCTGCTCTTCATTAATCAATCGGTCGATGAGCGATGACAGCTCACTTGTGTCGATTTGTCGTTGTCTAAGTTCTTGCTGAATGGCGGTCAGGCCCTTGCCTTTACGAGCATACTTGAGCACCTCTTTTTCCAAATCGGCTTTCTCGGCCTTAATTTGAATGTTACTTTTCAGTTGATGCGCTTGTGGGTGCTGGTCAATCGCTACCTTAACTTGTTGATAGCTAAAGCCACGCTTTTGCAGTGTCGCAACCAGCTTTTCACGGCTCATGGTAAAGCTTGAATAGTAGTGGTTGATTCGGTCTATCAAGATGGTTTGTTCATCAATAGACTTTTCGAACGACACTTTATGGATTGCATCAGAAATCACTGAATCGGTCAGCCCCTTCTTCTTCAGTTTTTCGACAATGTATCGAGAACCGAATTCACCAGAGAAAGCTTGTTCCACGAATTGTTCTGCAAACACTTGGTCAGACTTGAGATACCCGAAGCCTTTCAATGTCCCTAGAGTTTCATCGATCCATTCTTGATTGTCGGTTTTCACTTTGAGCTTCGCCACTAACTCGCTTTCCGTCATGTCTCTCTGAGTTAAATGCCACATCGCAGAGTTCATAACACTTTCAATTCGCGTCGCTTTTCTTACCGTTGTATTTCTAGTATTCGTTTTTTGCTGTGAATCGTCCATTCGATTTCAACTTTCCAGATTAAGCCTACCCCATCATAACGTAATTCTAAGGTGGTTGAGTGACATAAAAGAATGAAGCTCAACATAAGCGGCAGCCAATAAAAATGGACGCTTGTTCAGCGTCCATTTGATATCACATTAAGAATGATGGCTCTAAGCCATGCTTAGCTTTTTCGTAATAGCTTTTCATACTAGATCTTTCGTTTAGTTCTCTTCGTGATTGTAAATATGTACATCTCGTTGAGGGAATGGAATCGTGATGCCTTCTTCATCGAAGCGTTTCTTCACGGTTTCCGTTACATCCCAGTACACATCCCAATAGTCATCAGTCTTAACCCAAGGTCGTACTACGAAATCAACAGAAGACGTATTCAAGGTATGAAGCTTGATCATATGCTCTGGTTTTTTCAACACTAGAGGGTGTGCAAGAATGATGTCGTTCAATACCGCTTTCGCTTTATCGATATCATCTGAATAACCAATACCGAAAACCATATCAACACGTCTTACACGTTCTGCCGTGATGTTGTTGATCACGTCACCCCAAATCTTGTTGTTTGGGATCACCAAGCGTTGGTTATCAATGGTTTGAACAGTCGTCGATACTAAGCTCATGTCTTTTACCGTGCCTTGCACGCCTGCCACTTTAACCATGTCACCGACGTCATAAGGACGGTAGATCAAGATCATCAAACCCGATGCAAAGTTAGATAGTGTGTCTTGCAATGCGAAACCAATGATGACACCGGCTACACCGAAACCAGTAAGAAGAGGTGCTAGCTCTATCCCTATTTGAGACAGTGCGATAAGCAAACCAATAAACACGACCGCTTTAGATGCGATGGATACAAAGAAGTCCTGCATCAATACACTGAAGTCCATTTTAGAGTGCGAAACACTCTTACGAACGGTTTTGCGAGCCACGTTAGCAATAAGGCGAGTTACATACAAAATACCGAGAAACAGAGCAAGTTTAACGATAAAAGAAGGGGTATTTTCAAAAGCCCATGAACTGAACGAACGAAGCCAACCATCCAACAGCTCCAGTGCAACATCAACATCCAACACATCGGCGTTAATGTCACCTGTCGTCGCTAGCAAAACACGTTTGTACGAAGTCACATCCACGCCAAACGGTTCCATTAGCGTGATGGTTTCTTCTAAGCTCGCGACCATAACGCTAGTTCGCTCACTGAAGCGTTCAAGCTCAGTTTTAATCGTCGCTTTCTCTTCTTCACTTACATAAGATAACCGGCGTTCTAAATCTTGACGTTGTGTATCCGTGTATAGAATTGCATTAGTAAGATATTGAGAACGAGAAACAAGTGCCGTTTTGAGCTCACCTTCAGGAACAGCAACATCAACACCACGCTCTTTCGACCAATTTAAGGTCTTAGCAAGCTGCTGATAATAGACATCCATCATTCCGATTCGTTTTTGAATACGCAATTCAAGGCGTTTTTTAGCGTCACCTTCAGCTGAACGGTTTTCTTTACTCATTGAAACGATTTTAGTTTCATTCAACGACAGCAATTTTTGTAGCAGTTCGACCTGCTGAGCAAGAGTGACATCCAGCCCCTCTTTTTTATCTGACGATAGCTGTGAAAAAATCTCTTCGCGTAGGCCCTGATTCTTACGCCTTAAGATATCTTCAAGAAAGGGCTTCTCAGCATCATGCGCCGTTTCTAATGTTGCTAGATCGAGCATTAACTGATCTTGTACTTCTGCGATTTTCTCAACGCTCTGCGCATAACTTCCAAATGCGACAAACGCCAACATTAACAATAGACAACGCCAAACCTTCATCATATTAATTCCTATCACTGTCTAAATTGACCCTATAAATAGTAGTAAAAAGAATATGGATAACAAGCATTTAAACGTATGTTATGTTAAAAATTCGCAAATTATCAGCCTGCTTCTAATATTTGAGAGTTCCAATCCCCTCTTATGACCTGTAGAGTACGCATCCAACAAAGAACAACAGCCAATATCTTCATTCGAGCACAGCACTAAAGCGCCCTAAATACGATGTTGGCTCACAGCAAGAGAGCATAAAAATGAACAACGAACTTGATATTATTGAGTCTCTAGAAGAACTAGAGCAATTCCTAATTTCAGTGGAAGCTGGCGGTTTAGGCCTTGAAGGCGTTGAAGGTGTAGGCATGGCAACCAATAATTCAGATGGTCGTCACTTCGTTGCTGTATTCAATAGCAGCCATAAAGTTCTGCTTGCTCGCTGGATCACCAAAGAGGTGTTTGATAACGGTAAAGACTTGGTACGTAACGGCCCTCGCCGCACTCACTAAGCCTTTCCAATAGCACCAATGATTAAAGCCCAACACGTTCACTGACGATCTGTTGGGCTTTTTTGTATCGCCTGTCCCGTCCTGATAGTTAATAAACCACTCAATACAGAATAATTAGCGATAACTTTCAGTTGTTGTGAACTTTAGCTACAGCTCAATGTCGTATTCGCGTGAATTGGTGTTTATGCGTCTTTTATCGTGTATCTGCCGTTTCCCGCATTTATACATAGTTTCACTTTAACCATTTTATGACTTGTGGCACGAAGAGAACTTATCTAAGCTAACCACAATTCAATGAGCTTGCTTTAACGACTAACAGATTTGATTACTGACTAATTTGCTGAACACATCGCTACTTTTCTTATCCACACAGAACCGCCGACAAAAGCATTCGCTTTGGGCGCTCTTCCTTACCGGACTGGTTATCGTAACTTGTCTGGCGAGCACTCTGGCCGTCAAGAAAGTATCGTTATCTGTATCCGCTAATGGCCAATCAGTCCTAGTTGGCACACAAACTCATACAGAAACCAGTAATCCCCAAACCAACATCGCTTCTTCAGAAAAAATGGCTGCTCTATACGCCAGCGTTTTCGGCTTAGAAGCCTCAAAAATGTTAACGTCCCCCAATTCAAATTCATGCAGCCTAAGTTCGAAAATGCTGACCTTTGCCGCCCCAAAAACCGGCTGGCTGATCCCATTCGTACTTATTATTGCTGTTGCGTTTAACTTACCTCCTCACATCTCGAGATTATCTAGAGACAATCATCGCTCTACTCGACCGACAAAACACCGATTGCATCTAAAGCACTGTATATTTAGAGAGTAAATAACCGGGCTACTACACCCTTTTATTTATTTTTTGGAGATACATTTGTGTACAACACACTACTAACTAAGTTTGTCGATTCATTGGCATTCTCTATGCGTACATGCGCGAAAACCTTAGTCACTGCCCTTTTGGTTATGACGTCATTTACCGCCTTGGCACAGACAACGGGCTGGCTTAGTGTGCCTGAGCATCCGCCTGTTAAAATGCGAATGATGTCGACGGGTGAACAGTCGGATGACGGCTCTAAGATCCAAACCGTGCTCGATGTCGTGCTCGACGGCGACTGGAAAACCTATTGGCGCAGCCCAGGCGAAGGTGGCATTCCGCCAAGCTGGGACTGGTCTGGTTCAACAAACATTGAGTCAGTAGAGTGGCACTGGCCGATACCTAAATACTACGAGCAGCTTGACGTCATGACGTTAGGCTACAAAAAACATGTCAGCTTTCCTGTCACTTTATCCCTGAAAGACAACACGAAGCCTGCGATATTCAGGGCATCGTTTACCTTTCCGTCGTGTACCAATATCTGTGTGTTAACCGATTACGATATCGAACTGCCGATTGACCCACAAACTTTAGCGCTCGATGAAGAAGCGATGTTCTTGTTCAACCAAGGCATGAGCCAATCTCCACGAGAAGCTAATCGCACTTCAGTCAATGGTCTATTT
The DNA here is from genome assembly GCF_020806305.2 of Vibrio sp. F13. Lineage (NCBI taxonomy): Bacteria > Pseudomonadati > Pseudomonadota > Gammaproteobacteria > Vibrionales > Vibrionaceae > Vibrio > Vibrio sp. F13. The sequence continues at coordinate 1,795,135 of NZ_CP170176.1, forward strand.
TGGGACAAGAGCAAGCAGCAACTGGTTACTCAGCTGACAAGTAAAAATGGCTGGGATAAGCCGATGGTGTTGATTGACGGGCAAGAAGTGATTGATGACTTCTTCTCTCAACCAAGCGTCCACATCACAGACAATACAATGACGGCCGTATTTGATGTGAGCAACTGGATAGGTGAAGTCGACTTAACGGACCGTAACGTGAGTGTCACCGTTTCAGACACTAATTTCGCCGAAGAGATGACGGCCAAAGTTGGCTCAGAACCGATCGCTTACCAAACAAGCAACAACGGCTTTTTGGCGATGATAAGCTTCGCTTTAATTGGTGGTTTGATCCTCAACATCATGCCATGTGTGTTGCCAGTCTTAGGAATGAAATTAAACAGCATCATTCAAAACCAAGGTGCATCTAATCGTCATATTCGACTCTCATTCTTAGCTTCTGCTTCAGGTGTCATTACATCATTTGCGCTGTTAGCCCTAGGTATGACCGCTCTAAAAATGGGTGGTAATGCAATTGGCTGGGGAATCCAGTTCCAAAATGTTTGGTTCATCGGGTTCATGCTGAGCATCACTTTGCTGTTTTCGATTAACCTGCTTGGGTTATTCGAATTCAGACTACCATCAGGTTTAAACACCTGGATGGCAACCAAAGGCGATGACTCACATTCAGGCCACTTTGTTCAAGGCATGTTTGCAACGCTGTTAGCAACGCCGTGTAGCGCGCCATTCCTAGGAACCGCTGTCGCGTATGCACTTGGAGCAAGCTACCAAGAGTTATGGGCTATCTTCATCACGCTTGGTATCGGTATGAGTGCGCCTTGGTTGATCTTTGCGCTATTCCCAAGCCTAACCAAATTGCTTCCAAAGCCTGGGGCGTGGATGTTCAAAGTTAAGCTGGTATTTGGCTTAATGATGTTCATTACCAGCCTATGGCTAACAAGCCTCCTTAGCCCATTCATTGGTAAATTCCCAACTATCCTGCTGTCGCTATTTATCGTGATTTCAGTATTGATTTGGATTGGCCGTAAGTTGGGTCGCAAGGTGCTTATTCCTATCGTCGCAACCACAACCTTGGTGTTTGGTGCTGCATTGATCGTCGGTAGTGTCACCGCTGATAACTGGGCGACTCCGATTGTTGACGATCTCGCTTGGCAAAAGCTGGATGCGAAGCAAATCCCTCAGCTCGTTGATGAAGGCAAAACGGTGTTTGTTGATGTGACTGCTGATTGGTGTATCACTTGTAAAGCCAACAAGATCGGCGTCATCCTTCAAGACCCTGTCTACAGTCACCTACAGCAAGAAGACATTGTTTTGATGAAAGGTGATTGGACAACACCAAGTGAAAGTGTCACTCAATACTTACAAAGTAATGGGCGATTTGGTGTGCCATTTAATATCGTCTACGGCCCGAGCTATAAAAGCGGTATTCCACTGCCTGTCATTCTCAACAGTGACACTGTCGTTCAAGCCATCGACGCTGCGAGATAACTGATGAAGACTCCCAACAATGAAGATAAATCTAGCACGATTGAAGACGACGCTGTAAAGGGTGAGGCCAAAAAGCCAAGTCGTCTTAAGAAGTGGGGAAAGGAACTGGTTTCAATGATATTGATCGTTGGCGTGGTTTCATTTGCCATGGACTTTTATCACAGCAGAAGCATGCCTCAGGGCGATGCGATTCCAATTGTGGGTCAATCGCTCCAAGGCGAAGATATTGATGTTATCGAGCTAAGCAAAAATGGTAAGCCAGTCATTGTCTATTTTTGGGCGACTTGGTGTGGTGCCTGCAAATTTGTAAGCCCGACGGTTAATAGCTTCAGTGATTCCCATCAGGTGGTTTCGGTCGCTCTATCGTCTGGTCCAGACGAACGTGTCCAGCGCTACTTAGAGGCGAAAGAGTATGACTTCCCTGTGATCAATGATCTCTCTGGATCGATCAGCAGAAGTTGGGGAGTCAATGTCACGCCAAGTATTGTCATCATCAAAGATGGAAAGATTAGCAGTATCGCAACCGGCGTTACATCCCCTATCGGCCTGTGGTTAAGAACCTACTTTGCCTAAATCGCTCACAAAGAAAAACAGAGCAAAGCTAAGTGAATAAACCGACTCAGCCAGTTTAACAAACAATATTAATGTAAGCGCAACCTAATAAGCGCTCACGATTATCACGAATTTGAGAAAAGACAATATGAAAAAGCATCTGATAAGCGCACTGATTATAGGCTCATTAATGAGTACTAATGCCTTCGCAGAATTAAACAAAGAACAAACTCAACAACTTGAAGAAATTAATCAATTCCTGAAGGAAAATCCATCGACGATCTCTGGATTGCATACCAGTTTAGAGCAGTACGTAGCAGGTCAAGAGCAAACGAAAAAAGCCCAAGCGGAAAGCCATGATTGGTTATACAACAATGAAGCCCACCCAATCACGGGCAATCCGGATGGCAAATCGGTCATCATTAACTTTACCGACTATAACTGCCCTTACTGTAAGCGCTTGGAAAAAGGCTTGGTTCAATTAGCCTCTGAAAACAGCGACATTAAAGTGATCAACGTGTACTTATCGTTTAAGCAGCAACAGGTTTCGGGGCTAGACACCAACGCGGCGCTATACGCGATGAAAGTATGGAAAGATAACCCAGAAGCATTCCCTGAAGTTGATAGATTGCTGATGGCGAAAAGCGGTATTCACTCGAAAAGCTCACTAGAAGCCGTTGCCAAGAAGACGGGAACAGAGGCGGAACTAAAAACAACTCAAGAACAAAACCAGGTTCTAACCACTAACCATCAAACGTTCAGTGCACTCGGCTTAACGGGCACTCCAACCATGATGATGAACGGAAATGTTTTACCAGGGTATGTGCCTTACGACCGACTTAAAGATATCGTGGATGACGCTTTTTAGTCGAGTGTAGATAGAGATAAAGACTCGAAAGAGAAGTGAATAAAAGCCGACTCGCGCAACCCGCAGTCGGCTTTTTCATTGCTTCGAAACAATAGAACACTTTGAAACGACAGTTTTGAAGTCATGGTTTTGAAACAAAAAAAGTCGAAGTGTCACCATCTCGCAATAGATTCTTAATTTACCCTCGCTACGCTAAAAGCAGTTCTGTCGATGAGTCAAAGACGTGTTAACTCAAGACAACTGTCCTTTGACCGAGCCTTGCTCGGTCTTTTTTTGCTTAACTCAGCAAGCGACAAACAAGCGCGCCCGGCTCCCTTAATGCATCCACGTTATAGCTGAGTACACGACCAGAAGATGGTGCGTGATAACGACGACATTCATTACCGAACGCATCATATTGGATGGCGAGCAGATCATCTTGTTCGACACTTTGCAAAAGCTCGATCTGAGGCAGCACAAAGCCACCGATATCGGCGCGGATAGACACGACGTTGTTGCCTTCTATCCAGTCCATACTTGGCAGCTGCTTTGCCTCAAACGGTTCTTCACCATCAAGCATCTCGTAGTAAGACAGCATATTAAAAACACCGTCCACGGCTCGTTGAATCATATCAGGCTGAGTAAACTTACCCATCCCCACTTCCACCGTAATGCTAGGAATTCCACTTCGATTCCAAACCGTTTCGAGAATACCTGGGTCGCCCGGATCATTGAGAACACAATCTGGCGTCATCAACCTTGCCATTTCAAGGCATTGTTCAATTCGGTAGTCAGCAAAAACATAAAGTGGGTAGACCGCGCCACGAGTTTGGGTATGTAGGTCAACGGCGAATGTCGCATTGTGTTTGAGTAAGCGATCCCACAAAGACGCAACAAAGCGCTCTGCCGCTAAGCCATTCGCATCACCCGGAAAGAGTCGATTAAGGTTGGCAGGGCAAGAGCCCGGATCCGAAGAGATAAAATCGCGGCTGTGGTTAAGCAAACCCGACAAGTTCACAGTAGGCACTATCGTGACCGTGCCTTTGAGAGTTTTACCGACTAAGTCTCTGATAATTTGCTGAGCAGCCAACACACCGTTGAGCTCATCACCGTGAATACCAGCGGTAATCATCAACTTAGGACCTGCTTGACTGCCTTTGAAAACAGAAACCGGCATGTTCTTGGGTTGCCCTAGCCCATCACTGGTTACTTGAAACCAAAACTGGTGCTCTCCAACGGGTAGGTCTTCAACATTCAAGGAGCCAATAACCTGCCTACCTTGTAAAACATCGCCTAAGTACTCTGTTTTCATCCAACGTCTCCATCTTGTTGAGCAAAATCTATTCTCTTCTAAGTTTTTGCATCATAGAGGATATCTTAATCAGTACAAACAGTTAATAAGATGAACAAGCTCTGACTTTCCCATAATACTCACGCATATCATCATCACTTCCCCTAAATAAAAGCTTGTGAAAGTCTGCACTTAAGAACCGATAAGTTATATAACCATTCACAAACCACTCAGTCTATTGAAATGAAAGTGCAATAAAATCAACACTTAAAAAGTTCCCTATTCACGAAAATGTAATTTTATAGAAATGAAAGCTTAATTTAGCTGCTCTAAATTAGCTTCATATCGAAACGGAGAGCACATTGCTCACGGATTTTAAAATACAAGGTAAGTGATTATGAAAAAGGCAGTTCTAGCTTCTGCAGTGGTAGCAGCACTAGTTTCAGGTTCTTCTCTAGCAGCAACAGTTTACAGCTCTGATGGTACAGAACTTAAAATTGGCGGTCGTGCGGAGGCTCGTTTCAACGTATCTGACAACAACGAAAGCGCATCTGACAGTTCTTTCAAAGACAAGTCACGAGCTCGTGTGAATATTTCAGGTAAATCTGAACTTTCTGATGGTTTATATGGATTCGGTAAGTATGAAGCAGAGTTCACTAGCGCATCAACAACAGAGTTCGAAGACGGAAGTGGCAATACTGTAAAAATTGAAAATGAATCTCTTACCAATCGCTACTACTACGCAGGTTTAGGAACCAAATTCGGTGAGTTCTCATACGGTAAGCAAGATTCTTCACAGGTAATGCTGACTGACATTACAGATACAATGGCAACATTTGGTGCAGATGCTGCTGATGCCGTTGATGGCAACAAAGATAAGCGTGAGAATAACTTCCTTTACTCTGGCGAGTTTGACGCGTTGACGGTACAAGCTAACTACATCGCTGCAAATGAAAAAGATGCAGATAGTTTTGGCCTTGCTGCTATGTATAACCTAGGCGCTTTTGACCTTGGTGCGGGTTATGTTTCTCAAAAGAATGGTAACTTCGATGACGATCAAATCAACCTTGTAGCTCAATTTTCTATGGATGCGTTTACGGTTGGTGGTCTATACACAATGGCTTCAGTTGCAGATAAAGATTACACAGGCTACGAGCTTTCAGCTATCTTCAAAGCAACTAAACAGCTATCACTAATTGGCGTATACAACTACGGCGAGTTCGATAAAGCGGCTGACGAAGAAGCAAATAACTTTGCTATTGAAGCGGTGTACAAGTTTAACGGCCACATTCGCACATATGCTGGTTACAAGTTTGAACAGCGAGACAATAAAGATGACCAACTACAAGCGGGCATCCGTTACGACTTCTAATCTAAATCGACTTTAGATACAGACTAAAAGGTTGGGCAATAGCTCAACCTTTTTTCATATTCAAATATTCTGACTGACTTCATCAATGCTTTTTCTGGTTAAGTGGTGCTAAATCCGTATCATAGGTGTACCACATCAAATAATTAGAAGCATCATGTCACAACACCATCCGATCCAAGGCGCTAGCTGGATGCTAACCGCAGGCCTAGCCTTTGCCGTTATTAACAGCCTAACTCAAATTGCTAGCATTCATTTCGGACTTACTTCTACCACCGTTGCCGTCATTCAATACGCCATCGCGTTGTTCGCTATTCTTCCTTATCTGAAAACGCTGGGCATTCGTCGCGCACTAAAAACCGACAACCTCAAATTGCACGTATTCCGTGTCTTCTTGTCTGTTATTGGTATTCAACTTTGGATATGGGCACTGGCTTACCCAGTACCAATTTGGCAAGGCATTGCCCTTCTCATGACATCGCCATTGTTTGCAACCATTGGTTCAGGGCTTTTCTTAAAAGAGAAAGTTGGGGCTGCTCGCTGGGGCGCGACCTTAGCAGGCTTCGTGGGTGCGATGGTGATTCTAGAGCCGTGGGCTGAAGATTTTAACTGGGCAACGTTATTACCAGTCGGTGCCGCTTTCTTCTGGGCATGCTACTCACTGATGGTGAAAAAACTCTCTTCGCAAGACAGTCCTTCAACCATGGTGGTCTATCTTCTACTATTAATCACACCATTTAACATCCTGCTTGCTGCGCCAGATTGGCAAACGCCAAGCGGCGGTACAATCTGGGCTATATTGATTGTTATCGGTGTTATGACGGCACTCGCTCAATGGGCGATAGTAAAAGCCTACTCGGTCGCTGATGCTTCGTTTGTGCAACCTTTTGACCACGCCAAATTACCGCTAAATGTTTTAGCAGGTTGGATTGTATTTAGTTGGGTTCCACCGGGTCGTTTATGGCTAGGGGCTGCTATTATTATTGCGTCAGTTGCATTTATAACGCACTGGGAAACTAAAAAACCTTCAAAAGTGAAGAAAGTTTAAGGTTGGTGAAATAAATAGTTCGACAGTCCGTTCTATATGGATAAGAGAATTCAAACGAGGCCGTAACCATGAAGAAACCAGTCAAGATTACACTATACCGTTGGGCAGGCAGCTGGGGTCCATTTAAAGTTAACATCCCATGTGGAGAATGTACCCTTACCAAAGACATTCTGAAGGATACTTTTGAGAATGAGTTGGCCGATGTCGATGTCGAACTGGAAGTGAAAGATTGGTTGTCTCACTGGTGGGAGCCGCTAAAACTAGGCTCTTGGCATGCTCCAATCCTTGTTGTTGAAGGCAAAGTGGTCAGCCAAGGTGAAGCGCTGAATCGCGGTGTGTTAATCCAATCGGTGATCAAAGAGTGGACCAAACGAGACAGCTTAAAAGGCAACATCGTTTATGGTAAGGCGACCTGCCCATTCTGTGTTAAAGCGAAGAAAATGCTGGATGAAGCGGGTGTTGAATACCAATACCACGATGTCGTAAAAGACAGCGCCGCTTTGTACCGTATGATTCCAGAGGTAAAAGCACACATTGGTGAGAAAACACCGGTCACCGTCCCGCAGATCTGGCTTGATGGTAAGTACATCGGTGGTGCCGATAACTTAGAAGCGTGGATGAAAGAGAATGGCTTAGATAGCATCCCTAATAATGTGGTCGACTTATCCAATCAATCTGCTGGCTGAGTTCATTAAAAGCCATTAGTCAGAAGCTTAATTAGTGTTTTTTGTGTCCATCCACAACAAAACAAAGCGATAACTTTCACCAATCGCTAAAACGAAAAAGGCCTTAAACTTCATCGAGTTTAAGGCCTTTTAAAATTCCGTTTTTGAAAATGCTTATTTAGCCATTTTCTTCATCATTCGCTTAAAGAACGATGGTTTCTTTGGCTTTGAAGTGCCGTACAATGCTTCGTGCATCATGTTTTTTGCTGCCATTTGACCAAGGTATGCGTGGCCTAGTTCGTAATTCATGCTTATCTCCGCACATAATCAACTTTCTTTAGCGCGGATTCTACACTTAAAACGCCCAAAAACAAGATCTAAATCACACTTTAATGCAATATTAAGCATTCATTTGCAATTAGCCTAATTTTGTCTCTGTGCTAATCAGCATTGTTTTTGTATATCAATGAGTTAACCTAAATTCTGGTTTGAGCTTAATGCTCCATTCCTAATAACAACCCAAGACATTGATTTAGACACTGATAAAAAAAGCAGCTCAATAGAGCTGCTTTCTAAAATGCTTTACTGAGAAACCTAGCTGCGCTTTGGCTGTCTGTAAGTTTTACCGGCAATTTGGTATGTGTCTTTTTGCTTCAATTCAAACATCGTTTCAAAGAACCAAGCTGCAAATTTGATTAAGTCATCGCCTTCATTCATAACATGTTCGATGTACTCTTGCTCTTCGCCTTGTTCATTTTCTTGAAGCGTCACGTGGTAAATACGCTTTTCGCCTTCCACTTCAGCAAGTGCAAATTGACCAGTCAGTGATGCAGCAGCCTCAGCGACTTCTGTATCCTCATTGGATTTCAATAGCTCAAGCGCTTGAGGCAGGCCATCTAGTGCGCAGATAGCTTTTACCAGTACTTCAAATTCATTTTGCTGCATTTTGTTTTTACCTATTCAATGGACCGAAGCATTGTAGAAAACCATCAGCACAAATACAACGTATTAACGATGGTGCGTTAAACGATAGTGAATTTGGCATTTAGCTATATTCCACTTCAACAGTATCGCCTTTCTTGTTCATTTTGGTTGAAGACCAAAGCACTCCGCCCATGGCTGCACCAATAATGAGGTAGAACACGCCTAATTGAAGATGAGTCGTGACCCAACTCTCTACAAGATACCCACCCAATAAACCCGCTAAACACATCTGAATTGAACCAGACAATGCCGACACTGCTCCCGCTTGTTTCTTATGAGGTTCTAATAACATGCTGATTGATAATGGGAACGAGATGCCTTGTGCTATCGCCAACCAAGTAAACGCCCAAACTAAGTTAAAGATGGATAACTCATGAGTAAGAAGCCAAGTTCCCGATGCCAAGATAATCAAAATAGCTAGGCTCATCAGTTGGGGCGTACTAAACCTACGATTGAGTAAGTTTAAAGCGACGCTACCTATCAGTAAGCCTGCCGAAGGGACAATCATCAATGAACCATACTCAGCGGCGGTCAGCCCCAATTGCTCTTGCATTAAGAATGGAAACAGCGATAAAGATACCAAACTCGCCATGTAGCTCATCCAGTTGTAACTGGCACTGGTCAACACTTGGCGATTGGTCAACAAGCGTCCGTAGTTCTTCACCACTTGGCACGCATCAAAGCGGCTCTTTCCGTATGGCAAAGTTTCATGCAGAACAAAGTAACCCAGTGTGAATATCGCTAGTAGATACAATAAAACGAACAGGAACACCGCCTGCCAACCGAGATGAAATGAAATCCAACCACCAAATACCGGCGCAATAATTGGCATGATCGAAGCGGTAATGGAGATATAAGACAACGCTTTGGTAAGCTGTGAACCATCATAGCTGTCACGAAGCACACTTCGCCCTAGAACCGAGGCGCTACCCGCCCCTAAACCTTGAAGTAACCGGCCGACTTCCAACGCCATCATATTGTCGGAAAATACGAAACAAACAACGGTACCAATCAGATAAATCCCCTGACCCAACAAGAAGATAGGCCTTCTTCCTACCGCATCAGACATCGGCCCGTAAAATAGCTGAGACAAACCAAACCCAATCAGAAACAACGTGACGAGTAGTTGTACTTCTACCTGAGTAACACTTAAGTCAGAAGAAATTAACGGCAGTGCTGGCAAGTAGATACTCACACCTACTTGCCCCGTAGCAATGATCATCATTGCTAAAAGTAACGGCGTTTTTTTAAAGATCAATTGGCTCAAAAAATTCCCTATTCGTTCGATTTTCATTCATAAAATAAGTTTACATTCAAAACCAATAATTGATAATTAACCAAATTGGAATTTAATTAGGTCCAGATAGGAAATAATATGGATTGGATTCTTAACGTAAAAAGTTATGTAAAAGTGGTGGAAGAAGGCAGCTTCAATGGCGCGGCGCGCAAACTCAATACCACCAGCTCAGCGATCAGCAAAAGAGTAAACTGGCTAGAAGAGCGCATCGGCACCCAACTTTTAAAGCGCACCACTCGATCTATCAGCCAAACCGAGGCCGGTGCACTTTTCTATCAACGAGCGAAAGATCAGCTCGATAGTTGGCAGTCCATTATTGATGAAACTCGCTCGGTTAACCAAACCCCTGCTGGCCTATTAAAAGTTGGGGCTACCATTGCGGTTGGTTCTAAATTCTTAGTTCAGTACTTAGATGATTTTTTGGAGAAATATCCAGACATAAGAGTACAACTTATCACCACGACCCCGGGTCAATTACCTGAACTAGGCTTGGATCTCGTGATCAGTCGTGAGCTGGAACAACTCAATTCATTAAGCTTTAAGAAAACCCCGCTTTTCGAACACAAAGCCAGCTTTTATGCATCACCCGACTATCTAACAAAACATGGTCACCCTACCTGCGAGCAGGATTTAGAACGGCATAACTCATTGATCTGGGGCGAGCGCCCGATTCGAGAAGTAACGCTAACCAAAGGCCAAAGGGTTACCTTGAACGGGAACTTTGCAACCACCAACCCAGAAGCACTTTTTCATGCCGCCAAACGAGGAATGGGAATACTTCTGACCATTAACGCGATGATAAAAGAAGAGCTCAAGCAAGGGACATTAGTTCCAGTATTGCCAAATATCACGGCTGATGAAGTGATGGTTTACGCTTACTACCCTAAGCTTGATTACTCACATACACGAACCAAGCTGTTTTTGGACCATCTGAAAGATCGATTAGACAAAGAGCGCAGTACTCTGGCTCTGTGAAATAAATCACATTTAAATTTGAAAAGTTATACAACACGGCCAATAATAAACTAGACGCATACAAATTATACAAGTATGCACATATACAGCTTACAAATAGGTTCTGGTTAACTACGGATGGTGACTATGACTCAACATACGCATAACAGCATGATAGATGCAGAACGCATTGGTCGTTTACTTAAATTAGAAGGCATCGACCTTCTAGAGTCGGCCGTGCTCATTTTGCACCAAATGTTCGGCACTCAATACACCACCATCATTGAGAAAAAGTACTTTCCAGATCAGATGGTTCCTTTGGTTATAGCCCATTCGGACCATGTACTACATGATAAAATCAACGCACGTCACGGTCACATCTACCAACAAGCCGTCAATCAAAGACACCCAGATTGCTCATTTTCTCAGTACATCGTCCAGTCATTGCCAACATCGGCATTTAGGCAGGAAATCACCTCACAAAACTCCATCGCGATCCCGACTCAAACTCAAAGTGGCGAAGTGATGGGCGTGCTGTTTTCAACGTTCACCTCGCCTCTTAGCCCTGATCAGCAACAAGACGTGGTAAAGCACCATCAATTGTTCGCCGACATCATCATCCACACCTTGCGTGAAATGTGGTTTAACGATCGTTCCGAACAACTTGTAAATCAGCTTAGTTATGAGGTGTCACACGACAGCCTAACCGGGTTACTCAACCGAAGCTGTTTATCAGATACCTTAGAGTCGATTACTCAACAGAGCGTCACTCCGTTTACACTGGCTTTACTCGATATCAATAGCTTCAAAGCCATTAATGATATGCACGGTAATTATATTGGCGACAAGGTGCTGCAGTTTGTCGCAGAAATATTGCGCCGAACTTTACCTGAAAGCAACCTGACTTTCCGGACTGCTGGCAACGAGTTCGCCTTCATCACCTACCATTCTGATCCGATAGCCGTGTGCGAACAAATACTGGCCAAAATTAAGCAGGGCTACAGTAGCGTTGATATCAAGATAGATTTCGACGTCAGCATCGGTATTGCCAGTTCGGATGGAGACAACAAAGACGTTGAGCAAATCATCTTCAATACCAGCTTGGCGCTTAAAGAGTGTAAACACAGCCAAGATACTCATATTCAATGTTATGACACTCACTTAAGAGTTCGTTACCAAAGAAAAACCGAGCTAGTCGCAGCGCTACGAAGTGAGCTGGAAAACCCAATTTCACAAAGCTATATCCCCGACAGCAATGGAATGTACGTAGTGGTACAGCCGATTGTGGGTCAAGGTGAAACGCAATGGGAATATTTCGAGGTACTGACTCGCTGGAGAACCGCCAGACATGGAGACATCTCACCCGTAGAGTTTATTCAAGTGGCAGAAGAGTCAGGGCTGATTGTCGAATTAGGTGAACGCATTATTGAATTGGTGTGCCGCGCTAAAACCACACTAGAGCAAGGCTTGGGCTACAAGGTTAAACTTGGAATCAACTGCTCTGCGCACGAGCTTACTGATTCGAAACGTTATATATCCTACCTGACTCGAACCATTGAACAGCACCATTTTAAGGCGAATGAGTTTATTATCGAGTTAACCGAAACCGTTCTGTTATCGCCAACACAAGAGACAAAATCCGCGCTTAACTTTCTGAGAGGACAAGGCTTCACGATTGCACTCGACGACTTTGGTACAGGCTACTCCAGTTTGAACTACATCCACAGCTACCCTATCGATTGCATTAAAATTGATGCGACCTTTATTCGAGACTTGTTAACTAGTTCGACCTCAGAGAGCGTAGTATGGCTGATTGTTCAACTGGCCCATAGACTCGATGTATCTTTGGTTGCGGAAGGTGTTGAGAAGCATGAGCAATTAGAAAAGCTGCACGCGATGGGATGTGACAAGATCCAAGGTTACCTCTACTCACCTCCAATGCGACCTGAAGCTATCGTTAGCTATGTCGCGCACTCAGAGCCTTTAGTTTAAACCCTTACCGAACCTTCTATTGAGAACTAAAAAGCCGCAAGAGCATCACTTAACACTGACGGTGCTTTGTGATGCTCTTGCGGCTTTAAAACAGTTTAATGGCTAGCTACTTACTAGCATTATTAACCATTGCTAGATTGCGCGTTTCTAACGCTGCCTTCAATAGCTTGTCGGCTTCATCTCTCGCGGCTGTGAATGTCGCTTTTTCCTTTTTAGGCACAGAATCGGCCATTGGGATATTCGCTTTCATCGCATCAACAGGGCGACCACGTTCGATCAGTTCATAGTGCAAGTGAGCACCTGTCACTCGACCCGTTTTACCCGATAGGCCAATACGTTGACCACGAGATACCGTTTGTCCTTTACGAACGAGGATCTTACTCAAGTGTAGGTAGCGTGTTTTGTATGTGCTCCCATGCTGAATCACCACATAGTTACCCGCATATGGGTGCTTACGCGTCATAATCACTTTGCCATCACCCGTTGCTTGAACCGGCGTACCAACTGGCGTCGCGAAATCTGTACCGTTGTGCGGTGAGATTCGGCCAGTCACAGGGTGTAAGCGCTTAGGGTTAAACTGAGAACTTTGGCGCCAGCTACTGCTCACTGGGTAACGTTGGAAAGCACGTTGTAAGCTATCGCCATTAGCATCGTAATATTGTCCGTCAGTGTGTAAGTATGCTGACACAACGCGGTTACGATTCATGATCTTAATTGCTTCAATTTCACGTTTTCCGGTTGCAACACCATCAACATATTGCGCTTTTTGAAGCACTTCAAACTGATCGCCAGCACGTAGGTCTCGGCTAAAGTTCAGCTTATCTTTAAGAAGAGTCACAATATGGTCAATCTCAAGACTGCTCAGGCCAACCTTGTTCGCCGACATAGAGAAGCTGCCTTGAATATCACCCACTAAAGGTTTTTGCTTCCACTCGCCCGGAATAGAGATATCTTCAAACTCGTATGTACCATCTTCAAGCAGTCGGTAAACCACTTTATCTGCAACACTAAATTGAAGTTCCATTTTGGAAAGGTCGCCCGTCGCTTCATCACGCCAAAAACGCAATGTGTTACCTGGGCGAAGCGTGTCTAACGCAAGGAAGTTTAAATCGGTTTCCATCACGCTCATCATCGATTTGTAAGAAAATCCAAGCTGAGTGAAGATGCTACTCAAGTTATCGCCAGATTGAATTTGATACTCAAATGTCGGCGGCTCAATAACGGTAACAGAAGATGGTGACAGAATTGACTCAATAACGGTTGAGTCGGGCAAATCAAGATCGATCGTTTTCGTCAGATCCGATTGTGACGATTGCAAAGCAACACCAATCGCAGCAATAAGTGGCAGTCCCAAAATAGCTACTTTTTTTACAGGTGAAAGCTCAGCAAACGGAGAGGGAAATATTTTTGAATACACGGTAAACAGGTCTTTCTACGATATAAAGGCATAGGATATGCTTTTCAAACGCATAAATCATCAATGCATTGTCATAATATGATGTGAATCTTCCCAACTTAGCCTAAGTCATTGAGTTGCCGTAGATGAAGAGCCACTAGATAAGAAATAAAATTAACCGCTAAATTTAAAAATAAAAAAGCAGAAACGGCTAGTTTCTGCTTTCTATTGGTTTACGTTATTCCGTTTCGAATAATTAATAAACGAAGCGAATTAGTCGCTGGTTTTAAGAAAAGATTATGCGTTTACCGTCGACACTAAGCAGTTGTCTTCACCAAACTCATTTGGGATGTAACGGTCAGCATTCGCATCGTTCACCCATTGTTGGTCATCAACTAGGTAGCGGAATTGAAACTCGCCATCTTTAGGTAGACGAGTTTTAAACTTGTAAACCTTCCCTTTGGCCAGTTTTTTCATTGGGGTGGCTTTCCAATCAAGAAAGTCAGCAACGATGGATACAGAGTTCGCTTCTTGAGCTTCTAGCTCGAAGGTCACTTCAACTTCATCTTTCGTCTTAAAAAAACGTTTATTAATCATTCGCAAGCTCCATTTGTAATAATAAGCGGACACAAAGCTAACTGTGTCTAAATTTCATTCATCTAACTAAGATAATATGTAATTTGGCTCACATAAACAACAGATCCTTACATTCACGAAAACGTTATTGCTTACCAATTGATTGCGTATCAAAAGAAAAACTCATTAACACCTTTTCAGAAGGGGGTTCTGCAAATGATTGTTCCGCAGAATGCTGAGTAAAGCCGATAAAACCTTCCCCAGTAAGTTTATTCTGTGATTGCGAACCTGGCTGCTGAGCTACCTCCAATGTCTGAATTTGTATACGATCACCCAGTAAAAGTTGGTCGACTAACACCACACGGCTTCGTTGCTGGTCATGCTTAAACAGGCCTAGATAATAGAAAACACCGCTGCCTTGGTTAGATATCCACATCGGCGCGACAAAGAAACTCGCCTTGCCCAACGTGGCGGCTGAAAGATTATTGGTGTCTACCGTTACCACACCGCGCTCAACACCTGAGTCATAGCGTCCAAACGCGATGGCTCTAGGCTCATCAACTTCATTGATAAAAGCGTAGGCGTTAGTCTCAGGAACTTTAATTGTCCATGGATTGGTCGTCTTCAAATCAAAAACGGTTTCTACGACTGGGTCATAACTCACTTGAGAAGAAGGAAACTTCGCCAAGATCTCTTCATCACTTAAGCTAAAGCGATAAATACCCGCTACTATCACCACAACCAGCATGACAATTGGAATCAGTAGAATCAGAGGGATAGGTAAGATTTTCTTTTTCATGGGCAATTATATTCTTTTGTTTTCATCCAGTTGTGCAGACCATAAAGGGCTTTAGTATAATTATCAATACAGGGTTAACCAGAAGTGGAGCATGGATGGATATCAATCATATTAAAGATAGAAATATCAGAAGTTGCGAATGCCGCTGTGGAGCAGTCAACCTAGTATGCCGAGGTGAACCTCAACGTACATCTGTCTGCCATTGCTATGAGTGTCAGAAACGCACCGGAAGTGTGTTCGGCGTTCAAGCTCGATACCCAATAGAGCAAGTAACGCTAAGCGGAGAAGTCACCTCTTTTTCACGTATCAGCGATACTGGCAATGAAGTCACCTATCAGTTTTGTCCTAAGTGTGGCACCACCATGCTCTTACAATCTGTTGCTGCGGCTGATTTTTATATTGTCCCGCTCGGGTTATTTAGAGAGCAAGACTTTCCGTTACCAAGCTTTTCAGTCTACGAAGAACGGAAACACGGTTGGGTCAAATTCGACCATCAAATGAATCACTACAACTAGCTTGTTACTGACCGTTATCTTTATAAAGCAACCGTATTAAAACAAACTGCAATACTGTTGCCTAAGATCAAATATCAACGCTCCACAACGCTAGCGTATCTTTTCGCTAGCGTTATAATCTGCTCCTCTTTTTAACCCAGGGTGAACCACATGATTTCTAAGCTACCTCGCTGGGTTGAATACGGCGCTTTGCTACTCGCAGGCCTTGCTGGCAGCGTTAATGCGATCGGCTTACTCGGCTTTCAGCATCAAGCGATCTCCCACATTTCAGGCACCATGTCTTTATTAGGCAGTAGCCTACTCACACCAACTTCGGCTTCTTTACATCTTTTACTGATTATCATGAGCTTTATGTTAGGTGCAGCCTTCAGCGGGTTCTTTATTGAGAACCAAGCACTGAAGTTAGGGCGTCGTTACGGCGTTGCTCTGTGTATTGAAGGTGGGCTGCTATTTTTAGCACTTTGGGCACTGTTACAGGGCTACACTTCAGGTCAATACTTCGCTTCAGCAGCCTGTGGTTTGCAGAACGCGATGATAACGACTTACAGCGGTGCGATCATTCGAACAACGCACATGAGCGGGATCATCACGGATCTTGGGATCATGATTGGTGCTCGCTTAAAGGGGATGCCTTTTGACCGTCGTAAAGCCAAACTGCTGATGTTCATTGTGGTTGGCTTTCTGTTTGGTGGTTTAAGCGGTGCTTGTCTGTTCCAGCGCTTTGAAATTTTGGCGCTGGCTTTCCCTGCCTCTTTCGCCTTCATTATCGCATTTAGCTACTGGCTCTACCTGACCTATCGAACTGAAACGCCAGTCAATTTATAAATATCTGGCAATATATCCTCAAATTACGTAACATCCGCAACACTTTATTCTAAACTCTTAATGAGTTGCAGAATAACCAGTGTGAATAGTTAGCGATATTTGATGAATAGTATTGCAAGCACTATCAATACTGGGTAATCTTGCAGCCAGTGAGAAAATACGGATGTTTAGAGAATAAAAACGCCAAGGATGTGGCTTTTTTACATGTAGAAATACGAGAACAATTAACATGTCTAACAACACGAATACTGCTCAACCAGAGAAATCTAAAGGCAGTTTCTGGGTTTTCTTAATCCCATCTCTGATTGGTTTATTCCTTTTCATGGCACCAATCAGCTACCAAGGTGATCTAACGATCCCTGTCGCTATTCTAGCCAAATCAATTCAAGCGGTTTTCGGTGAGTCTCTAGTTGCTATTATCACTGCAATCGTTGCCTTCATGTCTGTAGCTTCCGTTTTAAGCACCATTTTCAAGCCTGCATTCATTACATCGAACTCATTTTTAAACGGCCTTTTCAACCCATCTCCACTGTGGTTGTTGGTTCGTCTTATCGGTGGTGCTGCAGCATTCATGGCTTTCTTCCAAGTAGGCCCTGAGTTTATCTGGGAAGAAAACACTGGTGGGTTAGTGCTAGAAGGCCTACTTCCAACACTGTTCTCAGTATTTATCTTTGCAGGTTTACTACTGCCACTGCTACTTAACTTTGGTTTGCTAGAATTGTTTGGCACCTTACTAAGTAAAGTGATGCGCCCAATCTTCAACCTGCCAGGTCGTAGTGCTATCGATTGTATGGCTTCTTGGTTAGGTGACGGCAGTGTCGGTATCCTGCTTACAAGCAAACAGTACGAGAAGAAATTCTACACGCAGCGTGAAGCCGCTGTAGTTGGTACGACTTTCTCTGCAGTATCTATCACGTTCAGCCTTGTGGTTATTGCTCAAGTAGAGCTAGAGCACCTATTCCTGCCTTTCTACGCAGCAATCTGTCTAGCGGGTATTGTGGCTGCGGTAATCATCCCTCGCCTTCCGCCACTAAGTATGAAGAAAGACACCTTCATTGATGGCAGCAAGCCTCACAAAGACGCTGACGCGATCCCTGCAGGTCACTCAACATTCTCTTGGGGTCTTGAACTAGCAGTAAACAAAGCATCACAAGTTAAGTCAGCTAAGTCAGTATTTGCTGAAGGCATCCGTAACGCCGTGGATATGGTATTTGGCGTACTGCCTGTGGTGATGGGCCTTGGTACGATGGCACTGGTTATTGCGGAATACACATCGGTATTCTCATTCCTAGGTCAACCTTTTATTCCGTTCCTAGAGCTACTTGGTGTTCCTGAAGCGGTTGCGGCATCTGAAACCATCGTGGTTGGTTTTGCAGACATGTTCATCCCGGCAATCCTTGCGGCTTCTATCGACAACGAAATGACTCGCTTTGTTATTGCAGCAATGTCGGTAACTCAGCTGATCTACATGTCTGAAGTAGGCGCTCTGCTTCTAGGCAGTAAGATTCCAGTGAACATCTTAGAACTGTTTATTATCTTTATTCTGCGTACGTTAATTACACTTCCGGTTATCGCTGGTGTAGCGCATCTAATATTCTAAATTAGACCCTACTGATATAGCGTAATTAAGAACTACTTTATAAAGCCTCACTTTTGTGGGGCTTTTTATTGCCAGTAAATACATTCACCTACCCGCCAAAAATACAGCCAATATATAAAATTGGCATATCATTTAATTTCATATCTGTTTACCTTCCTTCTCGCCTGAGAATAGAAAACAACACACATAAACGCTAAATTAATACATTCTTGATACCCTTACACTCTGATTAAACCAATTCTTCAACTCATTGAACCAAATAACAAAAGTAGCAAATATGTAAATAAGTGAATTTTGCATTGTGTGGGTTGTTGTATTTTTGTAGTCTATTTTGTGAAATTAAACTCAAGTAAATTTCAATCTAGTCGATATATATATTTACAAAAATACGATTAACTTTAGTCTTCGCAAAGTCTGTGAGAAGGGGAAAACTCAATGAAATTTAGCCATAAGGTGGTTGCTGCATCATCAGCCTTGCTGCTAGTGACAGTATCATTGCTTTCAATACAACAACTTTACACTGTAAGAAGTGCTGTAGAAAACCACGTCAATGCAAGCCTGAAAGAAATGGTCTCTGGCGTTAAAAATACCGTCGAATCAGAGATGAACGCCAAGAAAGCGTTGGCTCAATCGACGACTGAAGTCATCGAGATCAACCCTGAAGATCGTACTTACGTAAAAGAAATATTAGAAAAGCCAAAGCTTAAAAGCAGCTTCCTAGCGGTTGGCTTTGGTTACGAAGCAAACGGTTTCGTTATTGAAAATGATGACGGTTGGGAAGCTGGTCCAGATTACGACCCTCGAATTCGCCCTTGGTACATTGATGCTAAATCCAAAAACAGTTTAGTTGTTACCGCTCCTTATGTGGATGCATCAAGTAAGAAAGTCATCATCTCTGTAGGTACGCCAGTTAAAGACAACGGCCGCTTCACGGCAGGTATGTTCTACGACCTAGAATTGACTAACCTTGCGACATTGGTAAACCAAGTGAACTTGTTCGATGCCGGCTACCTATTCCTAGTCACTGCTGACGGCACAACGATTGCTCACCCGAATGCGAAAAACAATGGTGAAATGCTTTCAAGCTACATGCCACAAGCAAGCATTCGTGAAGGCTCTCAAGAAATTGAAGTCGACGGCAAGATGTTCCTAGTGAACTTCACTCACATCCCAAGTGAAGATTGGTACATAGGTGCAATCCTTGATGAAGAGATCGCGTTCCAAACCGTTGAAGAAT
This sequence comes from Vibrio sp. F13, assembly GCF_020806305.2. Taxonomy (NCBI): domain Bacteria; kingdom Pseudomonadati; phylum Pseudomonadota; class Gammaproteobacteria; order Vibrionales; family Vibrionaceae; genus Vibrio; species Vibrio sp. F13. Next base: position 1,814,570 of record NZ_CP170176.1, read on the forward strand.
TGAAGAACAGCTCAATGATCTACTCGTTGATTGCAGTTATTCTCAGCATCATTGCACTGACTGTTTTGATTCGTGTGTTAATGCGTCCACTTGATGTACTTAACCAAGCCATTCAAGATGTGGCGAGCGGTCAAGGTGATTTAACTAAGCGCCTAGATACCAACACAGACCAAGAGTTCTCTGACCTAGCAAAAGGTTTCAACACCTTTACTGAAAACCTGCAAAATCAGATCATTCAATCGAAAGCGATTGGTGTTGAAATTAAGCGTGGTACTGAAATCACGGTTAAAGGTGCAGGCGAATCAGCGAAAGCGATGAATACCCAACTGGAAGAGCTTGAACAGTTAGCGACTGCAATGAACGAGATGGCGGTTACTGCAACTGAAGTTGCAAACAATGCTCAAGGCGCAGCAGCAGCGGCTCGTGAAGCTGACGAAGCAACGCTAGACGGTACATCTGTCGTAAGTGACACCACTCAAGCGATTGATAACCTTTCAGCACGTATCGACCAAGCGGTTGCAGAAGTACAAGTACTGGAATCAGCAACAGCCAACATCGAAACGATTCTCAAAGTAATCAACGATATTGCAGACCAAACTAACCTACTCGCATTGAACGCAGCGATTGAAGCAGCACGTGCTGGTGAATCTGGTCGTGGCTTCGCAGTCGTAGCCGACGAAGTTCGAACTCTGGCACAACGTACTCAAGAATCGACCACTGAAATCCGCAACATGATCGAGCAACTCCAAGCGGGTGCAAGCTCAGTATCGAACGCGATGAACCAAAGTAAAGACACAGCCACTGACGCCGTTGAACGTGCTCAGCAAGCAAACTCTTCACTTGACCGCATCCGTGACGCGATTCAGCGTATCTCTGATATGAATATTCAGATTGCTTCAGCAGCAGAAGAGCAGAGCTTAGTAGCGGAAGAGATCAACAACAACACAGTTAAGATCAAAGACCTTTCAACACAAGTATCCAACGCAGCTCAAGAAGCAAACACGGCAATGCAGGTACAAACTGACAATGTTCGTGCACAGGATGAACTATTGAACAAGTTCACGGTTTAACAGAAGTTTGTGTTAATCAGCGCTTAGCTTAACCAACACATAGCTTAACTAACGTTCAGCCAAGAACCTAAAAAACAAAAGCCCCGCTTACTGATTGCTAGTAGCGGGGCTTTCTTTTCAGTCTTATCTTTCTAACCGATTAGACGTAACTCGTAACAGGCTCGAATTAGTTCGTTGTCAACATCATGCACTGATTAGATTCAACCTGAATGGTTAGCGTCTTATCGACACAATCAAACACTGCACCAGACAACAAATCCGTTACTGTACCAGTCCAAGTCAGTGATGCCGTTTTACTTCGCTTCGACTTGTTGATCACCACAATGCCTTTGTCGCCACGGACAAACACCAGCAAATCATCATTTGCCTCAACCACACGCATCGCTTCGCCATGAACATGGTTATGAAACTGAATCATATTTTTCATGTAAGGCGCTTGCCAATCGTTAAGCCAACGAGGCTGACCGTTCTGATCCAGAATGCCGCTGGTACTTAGCTCACTGTAAACAAGCGGCACACCGCCGTCTCGACCAAGAATAAAGGCATGAGCTAATCGCTCGTCAACTTCACCCATTACGTGATCCAAAAATACTTCATTATTTGGAATATCATGAGTGACGGCAAAAGTGATTGCTCGCATATTCGATAACGCCTGACCAAAACAATAAGGATTGATCAAAGACTTAAAGCTGCCCTGCTCTTCAAATGCTTTGAAGATGGTGTTGAACAACGGGAAATCGTAAGCGCCTAAGCGAGTGTGTTTAAGATAAGGCTCAAGGAACAGCTCATACTCTTCTTCTGTCGCGCCGCCATCGGTAATGATCTCACCGAAGATGTGCATTTCTTCGCAGATGTCATCAGTCCACACCTTGCGTAGATGTGCCAGTGTCATGTGCTTTGCCGCGTCAATGCGAAACCCTTTCACACCAATCTCTTTCAGTGCTTTTAGGTAGGCTCTTTGCTGTGCCACCACATTATCGTTATCAAGCAGCGTTGGCAGGCCAGGGTCGCTCGCGCCACCGGTAATACGCCCGTTTTGCACTTCCCAAGTGTCTTTCCAGTTCTTGATGCCAAACGCCTCCACGAAGTCGTTCTCATCAAATAGAGGCTCAGAAAGGTCACCAAACAAACGTATGGATTCATAATAGTCAGCATCTTTTTGATAAGACGCCATGTCTTGCTGATTTGGATACGTTAAATCACCGCGGATACCCGATTCGTTGGCCATGTGGTTAAACACGACGTCCACATAGGTACGAAGCCCGTGTTGCTTTAACGTGTTCACCATCGCAGTGAAATCTTGCGTGTCACCCAGCTGATTATCAATCACACGATAATCTTGTGGTTGATAGCGTTGCCACCATTGAGTGCCAGAATTTCGATCGCAACCTTTAGGGCCGCGCAGCGATTTCATCGCCGGTGATACTAAAACAGATTTATAACCCAACTCTTGGATCAGTGGGGCGTTCTTCATTACGTCAGCGTAGCACCAGTCAAAGGCATGCAATATGACATCTGTCGCTGGTTTGCTTAACATAGCTGAACTCTCCATGTTGTTCTCCTACCAAACTCGTTTACAGCTTTTTAGAAAAGGCAAAGGCTAAAAGGCAAAGCTGCAATAAATTTCCTCAAGAATGGCATTTATTATATGAGTTACTCATTAAAAACCCTCCTCCTCCTACCAATTACTCACGGTGGATGGTTGAGGGCGTAGCACCAATTATCGCATAACGTCTGGGATGAACACTCAACCGTAGTGCTTTAAAACGCGCACAAAAGTCACAAAAAAGGAGCGTATATACGCTCCTTTTATTCAATCTAACACATATTTATAACTAAGTTCTGTAAAGAACCTTCACGACGTGCCAGCCAAATTTTGTTTTCACAAGGTGTGGTACAAGCGTCTCGCCAGAGAAACAAACCTTATCAAACTGAGGCACCATTTGACCTTTTTTGAACTCACCTAGGTCGCCGCCCTTTTTACCAGATGGACAGGTTGAATGCTTCTTCGCTAGCGTTTGAAACTTAGCGCCTTTTTTAAGCTGCTTGATGATGTCTTCTGCTACTTCTTTGTGCTTCACCAAAATATGAAGCGCTGCTGCTGTTCTTGCCATGATAATTCTCAGTGTGTTGCGGTCAGTTTACTTACGACGGTTGCTTAGAACATCGTTAATGAACGGACTGTTGTAATTCTGTTTATCGCTAACGACTTGTCGACATAAAACCATCGACAGCGCGCGTTTAGCGTGATTTTAACCCAAGAACTGCCAATCTTCACTCTATAACCGAAAACAACTGCCTTAAAGCCCTTAAAAACCGTATAGTGACTTGCCGACACCCCTATTTCCCTTTAAATTAATCCTTATAAATTAAGCGCGTATTAAGTAGGAGCCACTATGGCCAAACCGATCAGTAAAGCGAGTCAGTCACAGGGAATGTTGATGTTCAAATTATCCCTTACTCAAAGTTTTGCGATTGGCACGCTTAAGGTAAGAGAAATAGTGCCTTTTCAGCCGATGACTCAAATCCCATATTCCCATCATCACGTGATTGGTACTGTGACCATCCGCGATCTTACCGTTCCAGTCATTGATATGTCTGCAGCGATTGGCTTTCGACCGATAACACCCGCTGAATACCAAGATTGTGTGCTCATCGTCACCGATTGTTTAAGAACAGTAGTGGCCTTTTTAGTTCGTTCGATTGATAAAATCATTGAATGTGATTGGAAAAGCATTGAATCGCCACCCGTCAGTGTGGGTCGTAATGTGTTTGTGACGGGTATTACGCGTTTTGAAGATCGTATCGTGCAAATGCTCGACGTGGAGTTATTACTTTCTAAGATCTACCCGGCTTATGAAAACGCACATATTCCAATGCTGACTGATGTCGAAAGGGAGCGTCTCAAAGCGCTGAATATATTATTGGTTGATGACTCTTTAATCGCGAGGAAACAGCTATCTGATGCCTTAGACAGCATCAACATCCCTTATAGCATTTGTAATAATGGTTTAGATGCGATCGATCTAATGCGACGCCAAGCCAGCGCTGGCAATGCAATTGATCTTCTAGTGAGTGATATTGAGATGCCTGGGCTCGATGGTTATGAGCTTGCGTTTGAAGTACAAAATGACAGCGCACTGAGTCATGCCTACTGTATTTTGCATACCTCACTGTCCAGTGAAATCTGTGTCGACCGAGCCAATCAGGTAGGTGCACATGAAGCGCTTGAGAAGTTCAATGCGGGCGAATTAATCGAAGCCATGCTACGCGGCGCAAAAGTCTTAAACGAAGCATCTACGGCTGCTTAGACGCTATTTTGGAAGCTAAACCCAGCATCATGCTTAATGGTTTAGCTTCTTAAGGATTAGATATTAGATATGAATCAATATAGAGCTCTTCCTTAAGATTTCTTTGGCATAGAATAGCTCTTACTCACAAATTCCACTTCCTCTACCTCATTGACATGATTGGTAAAAGACGCCAATGCATAGAGAGTGTTCGCGACTAGGTTGGCGTATTTAAAAAGAATCGGGTCTGGCGACTTTTTGCTTTCATGATGTTCAATACTCACCAAAGCTCGCACAACTTTCTTAGCCTGACAACGACACAAGTGAAGTTCACTAGACACTCGGTGTCCACCGGGTAAGACAAAGCCTTTAACCCCCCCTTCTAACTGCTCACGGATACGATGATAATCTTGCTTGAGCTCGACCAATTCAGACTCGGTGATGGCAAGCTTACCGCGCACAGAGCCATTCAAGTGATAGATGTTTGGCTGCAAGCGTTGCAGGATCTCACGAGCCTGAGGCTCTAGCTCTAAAGACAACACCAATCCAACTCGGCAACAAAGTTCATCCGACAAAATCTCAAAATCACAGATAGGACTGTCTTCATAGATAAACGGATAACAAAACTCGTCCCAATCTCGACTTACTGGTTTCACGTACCAATCCTTACACATAAATAGTCATCAAACGCCAATATACCAAACTCTTTGATTTAGACATAAAAGCCCTCACATTGGAGGGCTCCTGAAGAAATCAGTTAAACGAGATTACTCGTTAGACACTTTTTTGTGGCCTTCTTGTAGGTGAACGAAATCCACCAGATCGTCGCCTGAC
>NZ_CP170177.1:0-162840 GCF_020806305.2 Vibrio sp. F13
GGGTTTGTGGCTGATAGGTGGCTTTTTATGATGAAACCATTACTTTACCTTTCTTTGCTATCGCCGTGTTTCGGTTGGGCTTTTTGCTTTGATGAGGCAGGGAGATTTTATAATGTCGATCCACAGCTTTTAAAATCCATTGCAACGGTAGAGAGCAGCCTAAAACCGAATGCGTATAATGAAAATAAAAACAAAACCGGTCAAGTGATCAGTCGTGATTTTGGATTGATGCAAATTAATTCCCATTGGTTTGATCGACTATCCGAATTTAATGTGAATGAAACAAGCATCTATAACCCTTGTTTTAATGTTCATCTTGGCGCGTGGGTATTAAGTTCTAATTTTTCTAGTCATGGTTATAACTGGAACAGCGTCGGCGCTTATAATGCGGGTTTTTCAAAACGCACCGAGAACGCCAGAAAAATATACATCCAAAAAGTCCAATCGGTTTATTTTAAGATGAACGTTCAATAAAAGGCTTTGCACCATAACGGTGCAATGTCTTTGGCTTTTCCTCTCGCTTTCTTCCTTCAATTTCCAGATCCCCGCATCCCTCGTTCGTCAGATTCATTCGCCACCTGGTCGGCTTTTGTCTTTCGCTGTCAGTTTTTCCCGTCGCTTTGATTAAGGAACTCAGATCATTCGTTCTGAGTTGTTGGTTAGTTGAGTTGGTGACCACACACCACGCTAAATCGAAAACGATTTAAATGGTTGTCTGCTTTAAACATAAAGACAATACAATCAATAACTTATGATATAAATAGAAGAGTGAATATTTTGGGGGGGAAATTTTCAAAATTTCAACTAATTAGCCGCTGAAATCCAATGTAGATTTACATCATAAATGCATCAATTGTACTTAATCCCTTTTCGAGAAAGGTCTGAGAGCTTGTTTAAAGTGGAAGTGATGTACTAGTGATTTATTAGCAATTAACTCGATGTTTTTAATGATAAATAGTGAGCTTTTTTGCAAGCATGTGATTTAATTGTAATGTAGGTAAAGTGTTGTTTAGAGGGAAATCTAAGAAAGGATGGTGGGATTATGGCGAAAGCTTTTTCTGTACAGAGTTACATTCGGGGTGAATTGGAGCAAGATTTTAAGGTGTTCAGAGACAGAGAAAAGTTAGGTGATGCGGAAGCCGTCAGGCAACTTCTCACGCTGGCATTGAGGATCAAACTGAACGATAAGGAAGATGAGCGGCCGTCTAACCGCGAGTTGATGGAAGAGATGTATCGACGGATCAGGATGATCCAAGGGACGGGTAATTTAACCCACACACAAAGTTTTGATGGTGTCGCGTTCCATGAAAATAAAAAAGATGCAGTAGAAATGCGTAATTTGGTTTCCGCTGATGTGGATAAAAAAGTGGATGCTTATCTTGCAGGCGAAAAAAAAGGGTAGCAGCAGCTACCCTCTTATTATCGCTCTAACTCTCTGTCGATTTCTCTGTCTTCCCAATGTCTCTCTTTCTCTGATTGATTAAATTCCATCTCTTGTTGAGGTGAATATTCTTTTGGCTCAAAGTGGTCGAATGATTGGCTGTCGAGTTCTGTTTTCTCATTATAGTTGAAGGTGTCTAATTCCCTCTCCTGATGAGACGTGTGCGGCTCACTTAATTCAAGGTTATGTGCACTGTTATCTCGCTCTAGTTTATCAATGCACGATTTGATGTCCTCTTTAAGGTTATCATTTGACATGAATTGGATGTCTCGGCCATTAAAGTTCTCGACGATTTTTTCAATGTTGTTCGGGTTTAAATCGTGATTGCCATGATTTAATACAATAATGATGTTCTGTCTTAGTTCATCGGTAGAGATGTTTTGAATGTCGTTCTTATGATTGAGGTTAATAATATCAATCTGTCCTTGGGTTTGGTCTCGAATTAGAAACGATTGTTCAATCGATGTGCTGATGATGGTGGTGTTTAAATTCTCCCCTTGATGGAATCTTGTTAATTGTTTGGATTTCGTCCCTAGGGTTCTTGGGTTAATGTCTAGGGAGGTATCTTTATTTCCTTGAGTGTCTAAATAGGTCACTTCAATGGCTTTGGTTTCGCCTTCTTTATTGTGGATGTTGGTTAGCATTGCAGGGTGAAGGGATCTATCTTCGGATGAATAGACCGCCGGGTGGAATTTTACATGGTTGTTTTCAATGTTATTGACACCGAGCTTGTTTAAGTACGTTTGGGCCAGTGTGTTATCCATCGGTAAGCTTTGATTGATATAATCCTTAGCCCGTTCTTCAAACTGCGCAATATGCCTTGGGGTGGTGCTCAGTAATTTGTCGTGTTTACTGTTTTCCTCCAGTTGATATTTTTCCGGTTCGTTGATCATCTTGTGCGCTTCATTCATCGCGGCTTTATAATTCATTTCCTTATGACTCATGATTAGGTTAATCAATGCGCCTTTTTCGCCTGTGGTGTAGTCTTTGAAATACCCGCGATGCTCTCCAGTTAAGGTGACTTTAATGGCCGATTTTCCAATACCAAAGGTTAAATAATCCCGGTCTGATTTGGATTGATTCGGCTGGCCTAATAACTGAATGGCGAGGCTTTCGGTGTATTTTGGTAGCTGCGTATTGATGTGCTCCCTAAATGTGTTGTAGTCAAAGTCACCGCTTTTATTTTGGAACCGGACGTCCTCATGAGGGAGTGCATTACGGTTAAAGTAGGTGGTGTCTTTGGGTGGAATTTGGTTGAGGGTTTCTATCGCACTGGCTTTATGGCTCTCTTTAGAAAGCCAGCTTTTGACCAATTGTTTTGTGTTGTCGGTATAGAGCCGAATGTGCTGACTGGCACGAGTCACATCGATACCGGCGCGTCTTAAGTTGGTCAGTGCGCCTTTGCTTTGTATCGCGCTAATGACGTGTTGATAGGTGGACCCTTGCGCCATGTCTGCGGTTCGACTGTAAGCGTAGTCCCAGTGCCCGTCTTTAAGCGCATTAGGGTTAAGGTTGAGTGTTTGTCCTGTCTTAGATTGAGCGATAACACGGTCTGTAGTCGCTTGCGTGATGCGGTACTCCACGTTGGCTTTGATACTGCGCTCTTTATCGGTAAAACGGGTGATGATTTTATCGCCCGTTGAGAGTGGTTTTTCTGACGTAGAGAACAGGGTGGTGAAGCGGTGGTCACGGTTGCGCGGTAAGAATGGCCTAGTCTTACCTGTCGCTGCGTCTTGAAGTGTCACCACGCCATGCTCTGAGTCAACGTGAGTGATTGTCGCGTACTCACCGGGTCTGGTGCTCAATATCAAGCCTTTTTGATACGGCATCATGGTAGTGAGCTCTTCACCCGTGGCGCCGATTGAGCGTAGCCGGGTTGCGACGACGTTCTCTTTGCCTAACTCACTCTGTTTCATCAAACCGACACGGATGTGTTCGGTGATGGTGTCTCGCTCCTGGTTGGTGTACGCGATAATCAGTGTGTTGTCTCGCGTTTCGGGGGTGCGCTCTAAATAGTCTTTGGCGACCATGTAGGGCAGCTTCTCTGTGGCGGTGAGCTGCGCTCTGCGTCGGTCTTTGTCGTTTTCATCCAACGTGGAAATGACATGTTGACTGTTGCTTTGAGTATCAGGGGCTTGCTGCTGGAGTTTATCTAGGGCGCTGAGTGGCTGTTTATCAATGGTGTTTTGCTGTGCATTGTGCAGGGTGTCATTTTGTGGACGTACCATATCGGTCATGTAAGCGGTATCGATGCGGCCTTGGCTTATGGCCAGCTCAAAGGGTTTACCGGCACTGAGTGATAAAAGCTGCTCTTTATCGCCCAATTTGGCTGTTTTGGACTGACTGTCATTGACCAGCTTTGTGAACTCATCGGCTTGCTTGTTGCTGACCATGGAGCTTTCATCGAGAAAGAACAAGGTGTGTTGATAGTCACTGGCTTCTCGATTGCCTTGTCGGATGTCAGAGAGCAAGCTTTCCAGGGTTTGCGCTTTCACGCCTTTGCTTTCGAGCTCTGCTACCGCTGCGTGAGTGGGCGCAAGACCGATGACGCTTTGCTCTGGCTGCTGGCTGGCTTCTTTGACTAACTGGATAAGTTCAATATTGGATTCAAGCATGGTGGACTTACCTGTACCGGCTAACCCTTGGATGGCCACAAAGCTGTCCTTGGTGGTTGAGATAAGGGTGATGGCGTCCTTTTGCCCTTGGGTTAAGCGAGGCTTGGTATCGAAAAAGTCTTGCACCTGCTTAGGCGTTGCAAAAGGTTGATGTTGGCCTTTACCATCATCGATGTTTTGTAAGATGCGCTTTTCAGTCTCCAGCGCGGCTTGCGTCGTCCAGCGTGTGCCGTCACTGTACTCTGCAGAGAGGGTGTTGCTGCGTTTATTCAGCTCTGTTTCAACCTGCTCTTTGGTAATAGAGCCTCCGGCTTCTTCAAAGGCGTAACGCACCGCTTCCACTACTAAGGCTTTTTGGCTAAAAGCCGCTTCTCGCTCTGAGAGGTGGTTCAGGGCAAAGCTGACCGCTTTTTCGATGAGTGGGGCGTTTTGCGCTTTGGCTAGTGCTGACAGTGCCTGACTGACATCCTGCTTTAGCAAATCTTGGGTGGCGTCGTTTAGGTAGCGGTCGTTGACGTTTTGCGTCTGCAGTACACGCTCAATGGCTGACGGGGAGACCTGCTCTTTTTCAAGTGCGCTTTGGGCTTTGTCTGGTTTGTCGGTGAAGATATCAAGGCGCTCTATTTTTTCAGTCAGGTCGCTTATCAGGGGCTTAGATAGGGTAAATGCTTTGCCTGACAGTAAAGTATGGGCTTTTGGCTCAATATGGTGGGCGCTATGAACGTAGTCGTATTGCAGCGGCGCGTCTTTTAGGCTCTCTAAGTTGACGCGCTGCGTTTCCCCTTTGCTCTCAAGCGTGAGGCTTTCTTTGTCAATGTGAGTGACAAGGTAGCTTTGGTTCGCGTCCAAGCCAGCAGGGAAGTGTTTGCCTAGCGTTTGAAGGCGTTCGCCTTGGGCGATATTGAGACTTTGCGGTTTATTGATTTGCATCTTCATGTGCTTAAAGGCGCGACTGGACGGGTCAAAGGTGTGTGATTGTCCATCGCGTTTGCTGAGTGCGGTCATGGTGTTGCTCTCTTTGTCGATACTGGCGATGACAAAACTCTGAGGTTTGTTTTTCTCCCAATGGGTGAGTGTCATGCCTGGTTTGTAGTGTTGAACGAGGGGTTGTTGCGCTTTAGAGAGGTGGTGAGGGGTTTGAGTGAATAGGGTGGTTTCGTGTCTGGCGAGGGCGCCGGTATTTTTGAGCTGGCCCCGTATCGCTTCGGTTAACCGCCGCTGCTCGACGCTGGAAGTGGCAATCACTTGCGTGTTGGCTTTATCGGGGAGGTCGGCGTACACCCGCGCTATCCTATCGGTATCATTGTCATGCAGTTTTACGTTGGTGTTGCTGGCTCGCTTGCCAACCCAAGAATGACTCTCCACATTGCCTTTTTGATACAGCGAGATAGCGTTATTGGCTTTAAATCCCTGACGGCTTGATACGCGGTTAAGCATCACCACTTTACTGCTCGATTGTTTGGCTTTATCGGTGAGGGCCAACAATTCATTGGCGCTCATCTTATTGGCGTCATCGATGAGCAAGACATCTTTATTGGTCAGCGGCGTATCGCTTTGCAATAAGCTGTGGGTGGTGTGGCGCTGCTCTTCTGAAAAGAGCTGACCAACCCAAGCGCTGAGTGTTTGACTTTTGCGCTGTACGCTCTCCATGCTATCAGCCTTGGCTTTCACGCTTTGGGAGACCAATTGGACACGTTTACCGCTGTGATTACCTACATTGAGTAGTTGCTGCGCAAGATCTTGTGATGAGCCATGCACATTGACCACGTGGAACTGTTTGGTGGAGTGGTACAGGTCGGTCAGTATACGCTGCTGGTTTTCAGAGATAGCGAGCTTGTTGAGCGTGCTGGATTCAACGTGGGTGCGCATGTGATGCGCACGACCTTGGGTGCTGTCGATAAGCGCTTGTTCGTTATCAATTAAGCCTTTGGTGGTGTATTGCCCTTTGTGACTGAGTCCTATCAAGTCGCCCTGCTTAATCATTTCATCCGCGACTTTTTTGATATCAAGGGCGTTGAGTTGCACGCCGCCTTTGGTGAACTCTGAGGCGGTGAGTTCAATGATTTTTTCAAGGTGTAACGCGGTGCTGTATTGCCCTAGATGGTCAATGGCTCTGCTGATGGCGGCTTTGGTTTCACCAAGTGGTGGGGTGTTTTGCGCTTCTTTTACTTGTTGCGCCATGGTGACAAGCTCTGCGGGTTCATACCCTTGGTCTTTTACGGTGCTTTGCCACTGTTTGTTGAGGTTGTCGTTACTCTGGTGGGTTTTGCTTTTACGAGTGTCGAGGGTCGCGACATCTCGCGCGGCGCGAGAGTCAAAGCCTAAATCGAGTGTGCGTTGATCAATTTGCTGTTTGCGAGTGGACGATGCATCAAGAATAGGCTGAGGGACACCGCTGATTTCGAACTGACCGTTGCCGACGCCTCGCGTGGAATAACCGAGGGTTTCTGCCTCCTTAGCTAATTGGCTCTGGTACAAGATACCGTAGTATTTTTGGAAGTTGTAGATGCGCTCGCCTGTGCCGTTAATGACGCCCCCTTTTTGTTTTAAGCTGGTTGATAAAGCGCGTAAATCCCCTTCTTGGTCTCGAGTCATGTTAGCTGCGAGAGCGTGCGAGTGCACTTGCATGTCGTTTTCACGGCTGGTCTTGTGGCGCACGACCGCAAATATCATCGAATCCGTATTTTCGTATTCTTGAACGCCTTTCTTATGAGTGACTTTGACTTGTGCAACGTCTTTTTCAAGCTCTGTTAAGGCGAACTTCACTGCGTTGTTATGCGCTTCTATTAGGCGGGTGTCCCCGCCAATAAGCGCGAGAACACTGATGGATTTAGGCGCAGAAAACGTCAGGTCGAAGCCTGATTTGTGTTTCCCCCTTTTCCCTTTAATAGTTTCATCACCAAGACTGCCTGAGAGGACCGATTCTAAGGTGGCTTGCTCTACGGGTTTGCCAGCCAGTCCCGCTTCGATGGCCAGCTTGCCATGCCAGAAGGTGTTTTCTTCTTGGTCTTTTTCTTTGAGGTAATAGTTATCACCGGCATCTTTTTCTAAAGAGACGTCAGGTAGGTCTTTGGGGGTTTCTTCGCTTAGGTAGTACTTTGCAGCGCCAGAAGCGGATTTAAGAGGGCTGATAGAAAGCATGACGGTGTTCCCTTGTGTAATGCCAATCACCAATGATGGCGATGAATTGAGTGGTGGGTGCTGTTACTGCGGTTACAAAATGATCCCAACACAAGCAAATGAATTGCTAGCGGTTAACGTTCTTTCTTCGTGAATGGTGACGCCATTTTCATCAATGTGAATGGACGTAATGCCCGCTTTAAATCGGTCTAACGCTATTATTTCTTCCTTGGTTAAATGCTTGCCATGAGTCAGGCATTCTAGACGGTTAAAGCTATATTCATCGGCGGCCATTGCTGGTTTCGAAGAATCAGAATGCTTCATGCACTCATTGCCATACAGCCAATCTTGAGCACACTCTATATTTGGCTCTAACTGGTAAGTCATATGATGGGTGACGCTTGAAAAAGAATGGGACCGGCTTGTCCATTTGTAGCTCACTTGAAAGCAATCAACCTCATCGGGAATGACGGCATACCAACCTCGACTTTTGGGGGAGGTATCTAAATAAACAGACACGTAGCGTTTGTTTGGCCAAAAGCGCTTTGTTTTTGGATTGCCGTTTGGTTTAGCCCAGTCGGGTCCTATAAATTCAAAATGAATGTCTGTTACCTTGTTGCTGGTAAGCTCAGGTGTCAGAAATATTCTGGGCGTAAATTGCAGGTATCGTTCTTTGGGATACAGAGGTAAGTTGATGTTGAGTTGGTGTTTAAGAGCGGAGCGGATCTCAGAGTGCGCTTGAGTGTAGCATTCTGACCATTCAAGATTTTTTGCCGCCTCAATGGGGGACATTCCACGTGAATATAAATAGATATAGGGTGTCCAATCTATTTTGATGTATCGGTATGGGATTTTTTTGATATGAGCTACAAACGCCTTAAACCATCCTTTCCATTCAGAGTCATATTCGTTGGTCATTTTTCCATTTAAATAATTGAAACCTTTTTGTGTAAAAGATACGCATGTTTGCGTGTCGTTGAATTCTAGATACCCCTCTGAAACCAGTTGTCCTAAGATGTCCCTTACTAACATGCCAGAGCGCGGGTAAACATCTAATGAGCGCTTTTTTACTTGTGGCTTACTCAAGTTAATTCGCTTTTCTTTCACGTGCTCTAAATAGTGATTATTTATAGGGGCCACTTGGTGATTTTTGGTGGTAGGCCAGAGCCAATCTAAAAGGTCGGAAGCATAAACAGTATTGGGACCTAGTTCTAATGTATAGGACGTCGGGGCTTTGGGTAAGGGTGGAAGATCACCTTCCTTGCCGTTCATGGCGTTTCGCTCTTCGGGAGTTAAGTTCCTTAGAATGACACAGGCAAATCCTTCAATGTTGTCGATGTGCTCTCCTAGACTTACCCTCACGCTCTGAATAAAAGGGATAATGGACACTTGGTTAAATACAATGTTATGGGCTGAGACGTGGTGCGTTACTGTCTGCGCTTTTAAGTCGTCCCAGTCGCTATAACCTATCGCTTGAGCACAAATCGATAACCATGTGTTTTTTTTAATTGGGCTGTTTGAAATAATTTCAGCATCGGTAAGTTGATTGAGAATAGTGTGTAATTGTTTTTTTAATATCGGTAAATGGTCAGAATTCAAGATGGTCTTACTTGACATGGTAATTCCTTGATAAATGAACGTAAAAAAGCCTTGCAATGGCAAGGCTTGGGACGGGGGTTGAGTGATTAATCGTGATGATAAGGCTCTAGGGTGTAACCTCTATGTTGCGTAAGCTGGATTAGTGAGTACAAGGGGTCACCAGTCGTTGCCGTCGAGCATATCGAGAACAAAGAGTGATTCGGGTTGTTTTTCAGGGGACATATCATGGTGGGTGTTTTAGTTTTTTAATCGCGCACTGTGTTGACGTTTGTGTCGGAATCTTGGTTTCATTGGTGCTCTCCATTGAGGGAAACAACGTGAGGCAAGAGTGGGTGAGGCTCTCCAAGTAGTACTAGCGTTGGAAATTTAAGTTATTAAAATGCAGTGTTTTGATCGTTCCATTCTGCAAATTTTCCCTATTAGTCTTGTTATCATATCCGCCAAAGTTGTCAATTAGCGTGATGGTGAATAACCTCAAATCCATATCATCAAGAATGCTTAGATTGCAGGATACCCACCTAACAAGGCAAAGCAAAAGCGCTGCTTATGGTCGCGATATTACTTTGCTTGTACAGCAGGAGGGGCAACAATAGAAACTCTTAAAGCATATGTAGAAAGCCAATAACACCTAACACCAGATTAAGCCGCTATCGCGACTGACGCCTTATATCCCCGCCCGATCGAGCGAGGATATAAGGCGAAATTGCTAACCTTATTGGGATCCCTTAAATTTCAATTTAAAGTCCTTCTTGACCCTAAAAAAATTATTCACGAATACGTATAGATAAGGTTCTGTTATCATCATAATCAGATGATAAACCAAGAGAATCATTGCTCCTATAACCAGTACATTCCAAATTTTGTTGATTATCGGTAAGGCAATAAGAAAACTCATAGCCGGGTAGGAGCAGCTTTATTGAAGAGATCCCTCCCCTAAAAATATCAGGGAAGTTCTCATTCGTCCCTGTCAGCAAAGGATATTGAGGTCCATGTAACTGAAGGTCCATGTAAGCGAGGCCTATAACATTATTCAAATCACGCTTTTCAATAACAAAAGAGCGATAAGAGTCATTTCTTAAATCACCAAAATAATTACTATCAGCATAGTAGATATCACATGTGCCCCCTAGGTTAGATTGAAGGCAAGCTTTCACTTGATATTGTTTATCGTGCAACCTAAGAGAAGAACTAGTAATACCTACATCCCCTAGCTCTGAAGCATTGTAAACATGGTTAAGCTGGAGCATTTCAAACAATGGAGGCTGTTGGTCTCGATGAGCAAAGAGTGTCGCTAAAGTTAATTGCGGTTGGTCAATTATCTTAACCCCACGTGTGACGTCATTGTCAGAGGCAGCTACGAGTTTTACCGTACCAGTATAGGGAAATTGACAACTGTCTTCCGTCCTTGTATTACAAAGGAGTACTTTTTTCCCTGGAGGCACAACCAAAGATGAAATTGATCGATAGAATGCCCTGTCGTAAATGTCAGTTGTATCATAGAATGCGTTAGTTCGATCAAGAGTCAACTTTTGGCCTTGAAAGTACTGATCAGTATAGAAAACAACATTTTCTGGGTATAGTTCAAGCGGACCAACCTCAAGATGGACAATAGAATCGTTCATTTCTTCGCCCACAAAATCAAGATCCAGCCCCCATACAGTCAAACAATTTGAATAATCAGTACTTTTACATAAGCGAACGTAACTTTTTGGCCCTACCTTAATCGACGAAATCTCTCCTATAGCATTTATCTCTTCAGCAGAAGACCTTCCGTAATTAAGATGGGTCAAGGATCCTTGAAAATTAATATCCTGATAGGCAAGAACAGGAAAACGTTCTAGCTGGGCATCTGTACTCCGCTTCTTAGTATATTGAGAAACACCATTCCAATTATACTCCTCTGATTCTTTACGCTCATCGTTACCCAACATTCCTTCCCAATATTGCTTGGCGACTTGTTCCGCATTGTTTCGGGCACCTACTTTTATAGTATACTTAGTTGTCTGATCTAACTGCCCCCAATAAGAAGCATTGGGAAACATAAGATATTGCTTATTTGAATTGAACTTAGCAGGATTTCTGATCTCGTTTAAAGCTTCTGCACCATATTCACTAATGAGATAATAATCGACTTCATTACTATGAGGAGATGCTTTCATTCTTGGTTCTATAAAGCCATTTGGAGTAATATCGGCGTCTGATATCCAACCACTATAGCCCTCTGAACCAATATATTTTATAAATTCTATATTTTTTTCTTGTTGTAATGTAGTAATCCTACTGTCACTTAGCGCTGAATCAATTTGATTAATACAGGTTTCTCGCTGTTGCTCCCCAGAAAAACTTTCAACATTTAAAAACCATCCTTCAAAATTCAGTCCGTCAGCCAATTCAATGAGCTTTGTCATCAAACTGACTGTCCCTAAATCTCGACAATCTTGAAAATTTCCTCCATGGGAGAGACTAGGCAAAAAGACGCTGCCATAAATCTTGACTCCTTTCACATGAGCTTCTTCAATCCATTGAGGGTCAGGGGCTAAAATTGTGCCTTCTTGAGAGCTTCCTCCCCAAAAGACCATTCCTTCAAGATAATCCCAATAATCAAATCGAACACGGTCAGGGCTAGTGATAGCGTCAGGAATTCTTTCTAATGTAGCCCTAGGACGGACTAGGGCGGTATAACGATGATTTAGCTTGTTTAAGGCAGTATCTGGATCTAGACGATCTTCTATTCTAGCCCAATGATAAACCCAAGGTTGAATAACCCCATCAACGAGAATACCAGTCTGTCTTTCTTTCGTATTTTTACTCAAGTAATCTTCATCACTCAAGATGTCATTTACAGTTAGATCCTTCAAGGAAGGAGCTGACGAGGTTGCATTATTTGGCTTATTGATAAACCAAGTGTAGGTTTTTTTCCCTTGGGCATAGGTTTGTGAACTAAAAATTAACCCTCCGATAAAAAAGATGAAAACACTCTTTATCCAAGTTCCCCATTGACGTCGTTCTCTTTGCTTTTCCATATAAAGACCTCTCTATAATTTACCCTGTACTCTGACTGAGGTTAGATTTAAGGTGGTTTATGATTTATAGAAAATATAATTACCCCTATTTAGTAGACGCCTTAAAAATAATCTTATATATTAAATTATTCATTATTTATATAAATTGCTCTTCTATCATCTCATGGTAATATTTAGCTATTTTCCCTTTCATCATTCAGATATATCGTCCATCCCGATATCTTGAGATATCGCCGACTCTTCGAGATCTTGTTGAGCGCGCTTTTGATAGTGACCGTCTGATTTGAGATTTTCTGCATCATCATTGACAAGATTTTTGACCGTTTTGCTTTGCGTGGCTTCTTTGATTTGGGCTGTCTCGAGCTTCATCTCTTCTGCAGTGTCAAATTGCTCTGATTGGCGGGTTGAGAGAGCATTACGCTCTTCTTCACTAAGGAAAAGCCCTGGAGCAACACACTCACAGTAAACGGCTTCTTGGTATGCTTTAATCATCGCTGGAGATAGGGTGTGTTCACGTTTGATAAAGGCTGGTGTCACATCTCGCATCTTATCAAAGTGCAACTCTAATTGAGTGATAAAGCTGCTTCCTGGTACGCGAAGGTAACATTGTAAATCATCCATGGCTTGGATTTCACTGCTAGAGACAACAGGGCGGGTGACGGTTTGGTGACCAATCGATACCCCATCACGCAACGCATTTGCACCGTAAGAAATGTTCTCTCTTGAGACGTCCACCTCTTGCTCACCCAAATCTTTGGATGAGATTTGCGCCATCTGCGCTGATGGGGCGCGAAAGTAAAAGCGAGAGTTGAGTAAATCAAAAATAACGTCCGCGGTATTTTTTCCGTAGGTTTTCACGAGCTGCGCATAAGACTGGAGACCAATCACATAACAGCCCCCAAACTTACGCACTTCTGAAATGATGTTATCCAGCTCAGGCAGTTTATGCAGACTAGGCATCTCATCCATAATCACCCAGATACGGCGGTCTTCATCGGCTTTGAGTCCCAAAATAGCGTTAGAGGCAATGGCAAGCCAAGTTGAAATTAAAGGACGCAGTGAAGCGTGTTGCTGCGCGTTACTGGATAAGAATAAAAAGCCTTTTTGTTTATCATCTTGTACCCAAGCGGTGATGGAAAACGGCTTGCGTTTGGGTTGACCTTGACCGTCTTTTTCATCCAGTCCATCTAAAAAGCGCAGACTCTTAATGTAAGTGGCCAAAACGGACTTAATCGAGATGGCGGTCTTTTTGATGTCCTTGGAGACTAGGGAAGCAGACTCTGTGCCTTGCAGGAAGTTACCCAACGCTTCGAGCTCTGAGGTTAAAATTAGGCTGAGCAATCGAGCGGTCGAGCAGGGCTTATTATCTTTACTCATGCGATACGCCGCACTAGAAAAGATAGTCCGTGCGGAATCAACCCAGAACGGATCACCTTCACCATGTTGCGGGATAAGCGCGTTCGCAATGTTTTCAAAATCAGGGGCATCCTTAGCATCACACCAGACATCCCAATTGGCGCAGCGTTCATCGAAGGGGTTGAGTAAGGTATCTTGGCTAGGGTCAAAGAACTTACTGGTAAAGGTGCAGCCTTTATCATAAATAATGGCTTTATCCCCACGTTTACGTATCCAGCGCAGGAGTTTACGAAGCATGACGGATTTACCTGCCCCTGTGGTGCCGTCGATGAGCATATGCTGAACTTCAAACTCACGCTTAAACAAGGCCAGCCCATCCACTTTGAAATCAGAAATCCGTCCGTTGCCTACACCCTGTCTTTTGAGTTTCTTTGCCCGTTTTTTCAAATCATTTGTGAGCACTTTGGGTTCTGCGTATTGAAAGCCTCGAACGTGGAAATCTTCACTTTGCTTTTCGCCTTGTCGTTTAAAGAAACTCATGGCGAGCATCAAAATAGCGAAGGCAATACAGATGGCAATTAAGAAGTTGATTTGTGCTTGGCGAATGACGTCATCATAAAGGCTGATGAGTTGGGTATTTTCCAGTTGGGAGGCGAGCGTGCCAACGTAGCGTTTTCCACTCCAGAACGTCGTGACTTCGCTGTTAAGATTGTGCCCAAAGCTGGCATAGATATGATTGCGCCAGTAGTAGAACACAGACCAAAAGGCGTTATCGGGCGCGCGTAGCCAGGTAAGAACGCCAGTGAGCGCTATCACCGACCAAATGGCGGCGTAGACTAAGGTATTGTTGACTTGAAAGAACATCCGAATGGAGTGAAAAGTAATTTGTCCGCCACGGGTAAAGTGGTTGCCGGACGCGCGTTTAGGTCTAGGCATCGTGGTTCCTTGAGAGTGAAATGCAGTGCTTTTTTAGGTAATTACCTGCGTATGCAGATGAGCTGGCCAACAATTGAACGGTTGTTGGCTAATGGTATTGCGGTGTAGGGCTCTGATATGAAAAAAATTTACGCATGCCGAAGGTAAGTCACGGATGTTCACCTCTCCGACGGGGTGGGGGTCTAGAGCCCCGACATGCTGGCAAAACTTGGGTGGTTTATTTCCTTGCGCTGATAATCCTCACGGTCTCGAATGTGGTCAGCGTTATGCTCGAAACCTTCAAAGCAATCCTGATTACTCTTTTTAAGAAGAAAAGCGAAATTGGTCTCTGTGTAATAGAGATGGTGAGCTTTATGTTGATGATGGGCATCACCGGACAGGGATTGGTCGAGTGTTTTTAGAAACGAATGGCTTTGAGCTTATGATTAAAAATGTCCTCGTTGCTTATTGCGCTGGACAGTTATCCATCGTATTCGTATTTTCCCGCGTCGGCTGATTTCAAGGCGATTTCATGGTAAATTTGTCAGAATGATAAAGTTCCTTAATGACCTTCAACTTCTATGAATGACCAACTAACCCCAATCAACAAAGACCATTTAAAAAAACTTATCCGAGCAGAACTGGAACCGACATGGTTTGATAAACAATCAGTTAGCCCTGATATGTCTTGGGTGACTCCTGCTGTGTTTGAAATATTGTTTACTGAGTTGATAACTCATACGCGCGGTAATCAGTCTAAGGCTGCTAGGGTTTTAGGGATTAACAGAGGTAATTTCACCAAAAAGTTAAATCAGATCACAACTCGTGAATTTGGATAGGATGAGAGCTTATAAGTAGGTATCCGCCTATTGGTACCCTAACGAGGGTGCAGAGATTAACCAACCCCCATGACCTCTCAAGAAATCAATGGTAGTTGCTCTAATTTTCGCTTCAAGGAGCACTGGCGGTAATCTACTCCAATTGCAAAGTAACCATCATTGGGCTCTTTTAGAAGTCAACGAATATACCCGCCTCTTAGTGTCGCGATAAGTTTTATAATTGGCGCTTTTTACTTCAATTTGAAAACAATTATCGGCATTTTTAGGTGATTTCGATCTATTTGGTACCATGAGCATAAACTCAACCGACGAAGGTTTTAGACAGGTTACGCCCCAACTTTGTGGATAACTGCTTTAATTTGTTATAAAAAAATAATGTTAGGTTGGAATTTAACGAAGCAAGCAAAACGGAAGGCCAAATTAACCATGGAAAAGATAATTCACTACGATATTCTCAAGGTTAAAGTTAGAAGCGATAAAGAAAGCACTCGACTGACCAGCCAATGGGATCAGGTTCTACAAATCTGTCGTGACAAACCACTCGGAGAGATCGCGAGAGCAAGATTAGCGTTTAACCTTGTCGATTACATCACAAGTGAAGATCTACCTTTTCGCTTATTCATCACACGCGCACCACAAGCTATGGCCACCATAGGCGAGGAAACACGAGTGTATAAAGAGCATCGAGTTATTAATGGTAAACAAAGCGGAATGATTTACGCCAAAAGCGAACAAATGTTACCAAGAGAAATCCACTATACGAATGAGTTTGTGGCAACCCGCTACGTTGCTGGGACAAAAACACCACTCTCTGCCACCTCCCTCGTTGATTGCCTCAAGGCTGGAGATGTCATAACACCACTCGATGGCATCTTGTTTTTAGGCTGTAAACGAATCGCCAGTGATATAGCACGTCTTAAAAAAATCGAACCCACCATGAACATCGAAATGAAACGTATCGAAGTATCAGACAACTTCACAGGCACAACAAGAAAGATGGCAAGTTACGAATGAATAACGAGGCGTAAACGATTGCCGCATGCTTTAACATGACAGATATAACTGAAACTAATCTTCGGACAATTCCGAGTTATGAATCATAGAACACTCTGACCTTTCGAATTACTTCTAATATTATAATCATTCAGCTAGCCTACATCTGGCTGACCAATTCCTCTCATACACTACATATTGAAGTACTATGATTAAAGATAGTTAAGCATGCGTTGATAGACCTTGAACTAGGCCGCCTATGAGCACTAAGTCCAACGATAATGTGACACTCTCTTTCTTTCGAATATTTCGAATGTTGACTTTTTTCGAATATTTCGGATAATGTCATGGTGAGAAGATTTGTATACCATGACATCAGAAACTAAAAACTAGAGAGAAACACGATGAATACTGCTACAAAATTGCCAAGCGCTGAAGAAATGGCACTGGCTAAGCTTGGTAGCCAAGAGTTGTCAGCCGTTATAGAAATTAATGGTGAAGCTCAAAGGATTAACGTTGTCGATAAGTCTGGTAAGACTCACGAAGTAACTATTCCAGCAAGCGCATTAAATATGATGATCGAGATGCTTACTCAATTAGGTCAAGGCAACTCTGTTAGCATCACACCTATTCATGCGGAACTCACAACGCAAGAAGGTGCTGATATGCTAAACATGTCTCGTCCTACTTTCATTAAGCTTCTTGATTCAGGTGATATTCCGTTTAGCCGTACTGGCAACCGTAGAAAGGTAGCTTATACTGATCTTATGGAGTACAAGAACTGCCTAGAAGAGAACAGACTAGCTGCTCTTGCTGAACTATCTGCATTAGACCAAGAAATGGATATGGGATATTAATGGCGTCATATACGGTAATTCTAGACGCATGTGTAATGTACCCAGCTCCACTCCGAAGCTACCTAATGTACTTGGCCAATACTGGCCTGTTTAGAGCGCGATGGACAGAACAGATACATGATGAATGGACTCGAAATCTACTGAAAAATAGGCCAGAGCTAAATGCAGAACAACTGCAAAGAACTCGACAGTTAATGAACGCAAATGTTCCAGACTGCTTGATTGAAGGGTATGAGTCTTTAATTGATGGCCTTACTTTACCCGATGTTGATGATAGACATGTTGTAGCTGCCGCCATTAAAGGTCAGGCTGAGTCTATCATTACGTTCAACCTAAAAGACTTTCCTTCTTGCGAACTCGAGCCTTTAGGTCTAACAGCAATACATCCAGACGAGTTCCTGTGCGATATGTTCGAATTGGACAGTAGCGCATGCGTTAAGGCTGCTCAGCAACAAAGAGCTTCATTAAAAAGGCCACCAATGAGCCAAGATGAGTTCTTAGCTTGCTTACAAAAGCAGAGACTCCCAAGCTTCATCTCACACTTAAAGAGCTTCAAATTGATGCTTTAACTTTGAATTAGTAGATTTTAAACTAGGCCGCTGATTGCGGCCTTTTTGTATACACTCATTCGCGTCTGAAATGTGTTTACTATTTAGCTGTACTCTCCCCGATATTTAAGAGAGCATCATTCGATGTTCTCTTATCTTTTTAACACTTTTGGCATATAAGAAAAAGTACGGTGATTTCAGTAGCGTGATCTGCTACTGAGTAATTACGTTAACGCAGAAAAGGGCACTTTCGAGTTAGAAAGTGCCATAGGTAAAAATTCAGCCTGTGAAGGTTTTGGACAAAACCGGTGTTTCTCCCGTCATTTTCTACTCTTATTTGTGCCGTATACCCTTTGATAATACCGGTTTTTTCAAGTCTGTTGATGCGTTCAGCGACTGCTGTTCGCGACAAGCCGATGTTGCGAGAAAGATTAGCAATCGATTCTCGCCCATTGGAGAGTAGATTCGAAAGAATTTTACGATCTAGTTTGTCTAAGCCTTGTAAACTAATGTTGGACATCATGTGTTCTGCCTTTTCTGAATTATTATTGTATTTGTATTTGTATTTGTATTTTTACTATATGGCTTCGGGTAGAGTGAAGTTATACAGCTCCGCTAACGTAAACGGGTTTTTCTGAGTCAAAGGAGTGATTCGCAAGCTCAGATCTCTGCCTGATACTTTTATATCACTCACGAAGCTACCGTTATGGGTATTTGTTAACGTTGAGTCACCAAATAACCGATAGATAGCCCATTGACCATTCTTGCTCAGTACATGTTGTTTACCTTCGTCTGTTACATCTTGAATTGTTATACTGATATTGAAATCTCCATTTTGAGGAGGCCACTCAAGTTCACGAATTCTGCTGGGACCATGGTAATAGTTGATATTTGAGTCCGCTATTTTTAAGCTTGCTCTGATCGCACTCGAATCCAGATCAAGTACCTTCGCACTAAATGGAAGGTACAAACGGTTTGTACTCTTGTTGATTAGTGTATCTCTGATGACATTGTAATTTCTTAACTGAACAAGTAGTTCTGGTGAGAGAGGCATAATTTCACCTTCTACTTGTTTTGGCGTCCATAGGTTTGTGTCATAAAAAGGAGCGAAATTTTTATCGATAAATGCATCAAGCAAGCCTCCCGATGCGAAAAGCAGCTCAAAGTCTTCGATCGAAATTTCTTCTGTTGCACTTAGATCAAAAGGGTACCTTCCTAAACCTAACTCTTTGAACTTAGAATAGATCTCACTATACCAAAGAGTCTGTATTCCTTTTGATGATTCAGAAATCATCACGGACCAGCTCTGGTTAACTACGTCTAAAAGCCAACTTCTTACTGGCTCAGGAGATTTTTGTGCAATTTGTTTTAAACGAATCAGAGGATCGGCATCCGTACTACTCATCCGGTGTTGTGCTGCAGACAACGCTGCCATTTGAGGGGCCGGTGCGTCTGCTATATCTTTCATATACGTACGAACTCTGCTCAGTGCAGTTATCGTTTCATCCCATGGTGTAGGGGAGTTAGGGGTTTCGTTAATTTGTAATTGATTCAAGATGTGGAAAGCTTGTTCAACTCTTTTCATTAATAAGTAGTCAGGCTTTACAAGTTCTTCAACGAGTTCTGGTGCTGCATTTACGGCACCAGCAAGTTTAGGGTTAACCTGGGCCATTAATGCATTCTGTTGTCCAACCGGGGAAAACTGAGTGTTTGTATAAACTTGTTTTAGAACGGTTGTCATAGGAGAAGAGGGACCAGAGATCAGATCAATGGCGTTAGTAATCTCCCCTATATTGTTATAACGCTTTACTTTTAGTTCGCTTAAAGCATTTCGCCAATAACTGATGTAGTCATCCGTATATTTTTTTCTTACTTGCTTCTTGAATGTCTCTTGTTCTTTGTCTGTTGGGATTACGTGGTTTGACAAACCCAATACCCAGTTGTCGGTGATGACTTGTTGCGACATTAAATCGACGCGAGGGCGGTAAAACGTACTGAAGCCTGTAGATGTGTAAACTTTATCGATTTCTAATCGTTGAGGATCCAAGTTGTCGTTGAAGACATTATTAAAGTCGAAACCGACTGCTCGCTGTAAATTCAAAGTGCCTAAATCAATGTCACCTGCTTGTTGTAACAAGCTGGCGTACACAAGATCTACATTTGAACTAGAGAGTAGAGAACGTCTTGTCGCACGCACCATATTCATGTTGATCGATACAGGTTCAAAATCAGTGCGGAAATATGCGTCCAAATATTTCATCACTGTCGTGATCGTGTCTGGTTGATCACTGAGTTTTTGGAGCGTTGACATCGTTTGCTGACGTAGAAATTTTATCTCGCGTTTTGTAGGATCATTCAACATTAAGTAACCTTTTAGTAAAGGCAGTGCATTATTAACGTTGTCTTGATTTTGTGTTAGTTGCAAACGATAACCTTGCTCAATTACTGGCATTAAGTGGTTTCTAATTTGCATTATGAGGGCGTTATAAGCGATTTTCGTACTTTCATCGAGACGACTTACATTCATATTCACAAGTTCATTATCTAGCGCTTGTGAGCCACTAAGCCATGCTTGATAAGATGGTTGTACAGTTTGGATCGCACTTGAAAGAGAACTTTCAAAAGAATTGCCTTTTGGGTAAGACGATTGTGAATCATCTATACCAATAAGCTGACTAATCACTCTCAGGTTGTCATCTAAAGTCGTTGAAAACAGGTAAGCACCACTACCTAGTAAAATAATGGAAGCTGCAACGGCTAGACGGCTCTGCCTCTGGATCATCCTAAGGTAAGTCTTGTTTTCACCTGCGAAATCAGATTCAGGCAGGATCTGAGAGTCCATTAAGAAACGCGTAAAATAGGGCGTTTCTGTTAACTGAGTATGTTCCGACGCAATGATCGGCAAGTTAAAGTAGTTGCTGCAACTCTTAGCTAATAGGTTGTATTTTCTACCACCTTGGATATTCGATATAAAAAACACTTCACGGATATCAAGAGAATAAGACCCAGTATTGAGTTCTGAAAGTCGTTCTATCACAGAAGCAATTTCAGACTGACACAATTCGAATTGTTTAGGGAATGCTAATATGGCTTGCTTCTCGTTAACTTCATTAGAGTGAGACGACGAATCTAACGCATTGCTCTCCATTACTTTTACTAAATTACGGAAGCTATCATGGTAGTACTCAACAAATACACCTTTAGCTTCCTTTAATGGAATTGATAGAAATTCAACCGAGGTCTTTAAAGAACTAAAGTGTATGTATTCCTTAAATCCTTCTAGCTTGTCGAGCTTAGACATCATTAAATATAAAGGGATCGCTGAAGATGTTTTTTCACTTACTGATTCTAATCGATGGTTAAGCGCGGTTAACGTGTAATCGATTTGTTCGGTTTCAGAGACAATTAGAAATTCAAAATCGATAAAAAACAAGCAACCAGAAAATGGCTTTCTAGGCTTGTGTTTAATGACCTCATCTACAAATGTGTTCCACAGAGCGCTATCGTTACTTGATACTTCTTGAAACAATAGGCGTTGATCCGGTTTGATATACACGGCGGAGTCTGACTCATACCATTCGAAAAAATCATTCTTTGCAGTACGAGTCTGATCCATTGGCTTGATTGCACTGGAGTTAAGTAGAAACTGAGTTCGACCCGCGTATTTATTGCCAATCATTAAATAGATTGACTTTTTATTGGAACCAGAAAGAAGCGGACGGATGACCATGGCTAATGCTTCTTCTTCTGTTTCCAGCTTTAGGGCTTTAGTGTTGTTTTTCTTTTTTAGCCACAACGTTACCTGAAACAACGAATAGAAAATTGTTATAGCACCTAAAGCAATCCATAGGTAAAACTTGTCTGTTATATCTAGCCAAAGGATATAGATTGCAGCGATCGTAGCAGCAAGAAAGAGGAAAATGGCCGTTGATATAACAACAGGGTTCCTCATTAGTTTGTGTTTTAACATAAGCCTATTTCGTTGTTTTGAGTTTGTTGTAATACCGAGTCTTAAGACGGTTTTATGAGTTTTACGGTTTATTTGCTGACAGATCTGATTCTAAGGTTTTTATTTTGTGTAAATAGACGTTCAGTATCCGAAGAGATTTCTGTAGTTCTTTTTGTTGTTGTTCTTTTTCTGCATATTCAATGCGGCCAATCAATGGAAAAAGAGAGTTACTGTACTCATAAGCTCGTGCTGTCTTTTTACTTTCACTTCCTCTAATTACATTCGCAAATACAGTCCTGGCGTTAGAAAAGCGTCGGTGAAGTTGGGCGTAATCTGTGTTTAACTTTTCTTGTTCATTGGTGAACTCTTGGCGTAATCGTAGAATAGAAGACGAGTCCGGATACAGCTTGGTCAAATCAAGCGTCAATCGGTCTAAAATATCGATCTGATACACTTTGATTGGATCGGCAACCCAACCTTTCATTAGTGTGTCTAATTGGTTTACGACATTAGGTCTAACATCTTGAGAAATAGGAGCATATTCATATCTTAATGAATGTGCTATTTCATTAAGTTGTGAGATATCAGATGTGATGATTTGTTTAGTCAGATCTTTTAGTTGGTATTGCTTATAAAAGAAGTGAGAGGACAATGCTAAAGCAAGAAATCCGGCTAACAGGTAGACGACTAAATAATTAGAGGGTGTTTTATCGTCGACTTTCGATGTTGTTGCAGATTGCTTATTTGACACATCAATTTTAATGGTTGATGGTTGAGCCACTGGTGTTGGTTGTTTATTTTCTTCTGGAGCTCGGTACTTTCGTTGATTCTCTGCTTCGCGCAGGTTTGCTTCGGTCTCTTTATGTTCATCAACCCATTGCTTTAAGATTCGACGTACCCCACCTAATGAAGGTGCTTTTATACCGTAATGTAGTCTTAGTTCTTCTTCAATTCTCATACATAAGCGATGGCAAGTTTCGATCAGCAGTACGTCGTCGGGGTTTGTTTTAATCGACTTTATTCGTTTTTCTGTGTGTTCAACCATCCAGTCTATCGCCCCAATCCTTGCGTTTGATTTTGTAACTTCTGGATATGCGGTAAACCAATAAACGACGCATAAGTCCAGAATAGAACTGAGTCCTTCAGCTAAACCTTTTAAGCCATCATTATGTGTTGCTGCGACAGTAAAGTAGCAACTACAACGGAAATCTTTGCTGTTTTTCGAAAGTATCGTTTTTGAAAGAGACTGAACCTTTTTCCAAGAGACTCTCCCTGTCACCTTATTAAGGTTATTAATTTGACGTTTTATCTCTGTAAAATCATCTAATGCGTTTGGGTTAGTTCCGCTAGGCTTTTCTTCGTCAATAGGCCGTCTTGTGAAATCTGAGGAGAACATAATCTTGATATCCAACTGTATATATAACGAAATCGAAATTTAGCGATAACTAATAAATTTAGCCTCGCTTGTTTTTTATTTATATTTTTCAAGGATTCTATAGTCAAACAGAATAATTTGAATGTTAAAAGATTTGAAAAGTTCTTAATTTCAGCACTATGTGACGTTATTCACAAAAATGTAACAATTTACGACTAGGCTTTATAAAATTTCAGTGATGAAAGTCACATTTATGGTCTTTTTGGGGAGAAATAATATGAATCTAACTATTCCTACGTGTGGTTCTTTATTGATTAATAACGGTGTTTTTCAAGGTAGTTGTCATCATTTGCTTACTTATTAAGCAGCTTCTCTTTCTGGATTTAGGTGAACGTCACCAACAGGTTCACAGTTTCTGATATCACCAGGCCAGCGTTCAGGGTTTAGCTCTTTTGCAGCGAGTAGTACCTCCGCTCGGCGCTTCAAGATCTCTTTATCTTTTCCATTGTGACGCTCTGAAGGCGTGACATAATTCAGCTTACTGTGCTTGTGCTCCGTGTTGTACCAGCGTACGAAGGCTTCAACCCAACTTCGACTACTGTCGATTGTTTCAAAGCCCTTTGTTGGCCAGCTTGGCATGTACTTTACCGTGCGGAACAATGACTCAACATACGGGTTATCATCACTGACTCTTGGGCGACTATACGATGAAGTAATACCTAACTCTTCCATTTTTGCTTTGAACGTCAACGACTTCATCGGCGCACCATTATCTGAGTGAAGAACCAGTGCTTGATTGAAGCACTGCTCTCGCATTAACGTTCGTTGCAGAAGTTGTGACGCTAGCTCACCGCATTCATGCTCATACACTTCATAACCAACAATTTTTCGACTGTAGATGTCCTCAATGACATACAGGTAATAGTGTTGGCCTCGAACCTTTGAAGGTAAGTAAGTGATATCCCACGTATAGACTTGGTTTGAGTCCGTCGCTGTGTAACTGGTTGGCTTCGCTTGCTTCTGTCTGCTCCGCTGACGACCTCGCTTGTGAAGTTACCCCTGCGTACTCAGTACTCGATAGTAGCTCGACTCAGAGGCGATATACTCACCTCTATCAAGCAGTGTCGGGACGATTTGAGTTGGAGGCAAGCTTGCGAACTCAGAGCGGTTACACACCTCGACAATCGCATCACGCTCTTCCTGAGACAGCTTGTTAGCAGGCTCAGGTCTGATGCATATTGGCCTTTTGTCAGCTTGAACTTCTCCTTGCTGATACCAGCGACGATAGGTTCTCAAGTCAATTTGAACTTCATGGCAAGCTAGCTGTAAACGGCATCCGCATTGCTTCGCTTCAAGGATTAGAGTCACTATGGTCTGCCTTTCATCGGTTGAGGTTAGTCGTCCTCTGGCTCTTCCCCGTAAAAGGCTCTCAGCTTTTTTCTTAGTACCAAGAGGGCGGCCGTTTCAGCGAGTGCTTTTTCTTTGAGTCGTAAATCTTTCTTCAAATCTTTGATTTCAAGTTTGTCAGCTTTAGCCTGCTTCTTTGCTTCAGCTTCCTGCTCTTTACTCGACTTAAACCCTTGCATACATTCGCTGCGCCAACTTTGGATTTGTTCAGGGAAAAGACCTTTTTCACGACAATATTGGCTGAGTTCACTTTCGGTCATCGAGTAAGTCTCGGCAACAATGGCGAGTTTAGTTTGAGCAGACCACTGCTCTGATGAAGTGTTGCTATTTGGCACGGCGGCTCCTGAACCTCTGAGTTGCTGGCGCCAATGATACAGGGTCGCAGTGCTAATTCCTTCCTCTTCCGACACTTCTTTCACTGACATCGAATAGGGAGGTAATAGCTTCTTTTCTTTCTACTGAGATACGAGACACAATTACTCTTTATCGCCCAAACTGGTTAAATTTTAACAGTGACAACTACCCTGCCAGATAGGGAAACCTTGCCAGTGCCTTTTCTAAATTAGAAAACCATCAATAACTACAGGTATGGCAAATTTACTTGTGAAGTGCTAGTGCGGTGAGTAGCATCGCGCTAGCAAAAGTATTGGGTTAGGTGCGCACTAAGTGCCGTTAAATTAAATTAAGGCAAAATCACACACATCTAAAACCTGATCTATACTCATAATGCAGTAAAGATTAGCTTTCATGACACTCTCTAAGAAAAAGCCTCCCGATTGGGAGGTTTTTTTTGCATCTAAATCTGGGTTCGCACTAAGTGTCGTTATGGTAAATGTGTATTCAGCAACGTTAAATACTACTGTGAAACTACCTCCCCCTCTCTACGCGCCATAACGTATTAAGAGCCAACGTAATGGAAAGGAGGAGGCTTCCACGGATACCGAAATAATGAGCTTTTCAAGCTCACGCTATGCTTACCTTGCCATAAATAACAGGGTTTAGCATGAACGCTAATTGATCAAAAAACCATCATACCTCAACGCTAATTTGGGGTACGTTAATAATTATTAACATTAGTGATAGCAGAAGATAAAGTTGTTGTTTTGTACTTCCAATAAGTAATTTTAGTTGCTTGATTTTTTCCAACATTTCCAAAGTAACTTTCCCAAGCATCGCTACTTGTTAGTAACTCAGAAAACATATTACTCAAATCGCTAGTTGTCCAAACCTTTTTATAACCTTTAGTCCCTGTAGGAGCTGGACTTTTCTTATTTACATAATTATCTACTTTGTACTTATCTTCATAAGCCATAAAAATAGTGTATACAACACCTTGAGGCGCTGATTGTTTATACCATGGAACAACTACAAAATGGTGAACAGCTGACCCCATTAAAAAATGCCACACTTCTGTTTCTGAGTTTGCTCCGGAAAAAGCAAGAGCCGTATTTATTTGACTCTGCATATTTCCTTTATTTTCAATAACAGAACCATTGCCAGAATCGTTCTGAACAGAACCGTAAACAGCACGACTAAATTCAACTGGTACAGATGGGCAATTACTCAATTGCATCAGTTTTGAATTATTCTCTATAGCTAAAATTAGATCTTCACCTGTGTTACTCATATTTTGCTCCGTTAAACGTATAAATCGGGAATAAAAACCAGCCAAATATACTGTATATAAAAACAGCATTCAACCAGGGGCAAGGCCGCTATTTAGTTTATAAAATGGCGCTCCTTATCCTTATAGTAAAGAACACTTAATATCCCTGTGATCATCCTCATCGGGCGAGGTTTTACTGCGAAATTGCTAATTCTTATTGACGCAAGTTTTAGATTGCGGAGGACGGCTTTAAAATTGTTGCAACACAACCTCACAAAAATCGGTGTTTATTATTACTATTTGGTAAATGTGCGAGTTTGCTATCAGAAACAGCCCTCAGACCACCTCAAACGCTCTTAGCGAAGATTTTAGACACTTGATCAAGGCGGTATGCTTCCATAACGCCTTGTAAGTTTGTGACGCTTTAAGATCGGTTTGTAGAGCAAAAGTCATCGAGTTGCTTTGAACTAAGAACTGCACTCTGATACCCAGTTTACGTTCTTTTTGAGTTTGGGTGTCAGATTAGTTCTATTAGGCCAAAAACCACTCGACTGTGAATGCAGACTTTTTGGCGAAACCAATTTAGGTCGGGTAGACGACACTTGTTACCAAGTGCCGTCCCCCTAAGAACCCAGCGTGCAACTTTCACTGCACTAGGCTCAAGCCTTCACGAAGGCATCGTTTGATACCCAGCAACTTATAAAGCAGCGAGAGTAGGCTCCTTCCAAGAGTTGCGAGCTTGCCTTTTTGACTTTCTCTTAGCCAAGTATTCTTGGTGTTGAGGGTCATATGGTGTCGCTGCACTTCGGATTTTTTACATGTCTCTCGATCGGTACTTTGGCTATTTGGAAGAGATTGAACTGGCAATCCATATCCATGATCTTCTGCCAACCATGAAAATGCCATTGGCCTTTTCGGTTGACGAAGTATTTAAGGGCCACCCAAGTTTTGGATTTTGTCGGATGACGCCTCACTACCCAGTACCATAATGCAAGAAATAGCTTATGACCTACATATCCGAATACCTGTTTAGCCACGCAATGGCGATAATAATTAGCCCAACCCCTTAATTTCGGATTTATCAGTTTGATAAGATCGTTTACAGAGGTTGTTGCATGCTTTTTGATGAGTTCGCGCAGATTGCTCAAGAACAGCAATGTGTTAGATTTACTCGGTTTAATGAGCAATTTCCCTTTGTACTTTCTGTGATTGAACCCTAGAAAGTTAAAGCCGTTATCGATGTGTGTAATGTGCGTTTTCTCTTCGGATAATGTTAAGCCTCTTTCCGCTAAAAATTCAGCGATCAACGGTTTGATATCGTTCTCCAACACTTCCTTTGAAGCGCAGGTGACGACGAAATCGTCGGCGTATCCAATGAAATTGGCTCTACTACCCTTTTTGAGGGCCGTAGACTTAATATGCTGCTCAAGTCCAGCAAGAGTCATTAGCATCAAGGTTGGTGATATTATCCCACCTTGCGGTGTTCCCTCATCGGTGCGATAAAACAGACCTTTGTCCATAAAGCCAGATTTTAGCCATTGTTCCAACATTCTCTTATCAATAACGATGTTATCAAGAAGCCATTGATGGCCAATCTTGTCGAAACAAGCTTTAATATCCCCTTCAAGTACCCATTTAGCTGATTTCTTTAATGCCAAACATTTGAAACACTGCCCAACTGCATCGGCAGTACTGCGATTTGGCCTAAATCCATAACTATTAGGGTCAGCAAGCATTTCCGATATAGGCTCTAATGCAAGAAGATGGAGGGCTTGTTGCGCTCTGTCAATCATGCATGGAATGCCTAATGGTCTGAGCTTGCCGTTCTTTTTAGGGATGTAGATACGCTTGAGCGGTTGGGCTTTGTACGCCTTTCGACTCAATTGATTAACTGCTTTTATGCGGCGTGCATCTGTGTTCCAGATGACACCATCTATTCCAGACGTTTTACTACCTTTATTTTGAGATACTCGCCTTACTGCAAGAAGCTTGGCTGAGCGAGAATGGGTTAGTATCCACTGCAAGGCTTTCGCTTTACCGTGTTTACCTTCTCTAGTTGCCTTTGCGATACGCATCTGAAGCTTTAATACATGCGACTCAATAGGTTTCCAGTCGATAGACTGCCATTGAGCACTGTCAGGAGAGGCACTAATCTCTTTAGAAATCATCATTTGCGTTTCTCCTTAAATAAAGTTCTTCAAACTCTCTCGCAACGAAAGACCAGTCGGAAGTGGGCTCACTTTCGTGACCAGACACGAGTCTGTATCTGCATCGTTACAATGCAGCCTTCGCTTTCTCCGACCTCCTTTACCCGCATCACTATCGGCCACAAGGGCTTTCCCATAGGGAGCGATACAGGCTTACCCTGTTCCGTATGTTACGTAAAATGTCAACTTAGATGCCCACTCTAGTGCGGAGAGTACTTTGATCACGAAAGGCCAATGCCCAACTCCTTTCCGACTCTCGTTGCCGTTTTGGCCACAGCGTATTAACCACTTCCGCTGCTTCATCATATGACGCACCTTTAATGGATTCACATACGTTCATCATATTGACTCCCTAGCACTTACCCGAATTGTGGTTTTCAGGAGGAACATCCTCTCACGATTTTGTTCCCACTCAGCCTAACGGCCAAGTTTCGTTACATTGTCAGATCCGCTACTTTATTCAGGATCTTAGGGTCATCTGGTGATACAGATGGTTCACTCTTGTCGTGGTGAACAACGCTTCATACGACTTCAGGTCGCACGGGCAGAAATGAGCTAGAGCTACTACTCTAATGATTCATTAGAACGAATAGCAGCGTACCGATGCGATCGCTGCCATTTTAAGAGGATACTTTATTGCTTGCTACTCATGGAAACAGGAACGTAATACTTTCTTGGGCTATATAAGGGGTTAAAGGAACGTTTTTGTGCCCAAGCAGCGGCCAATGAATACCTAGTCTAGAATAAAGACATTTAACCCGTTCCTACTCTCTCGTACTGGCCTTATACCTGAAATTACATTCACTCTCGATGGATATCCTATGCCGAGATTAATATTTCCAGCCGTTAAATTGTAACGATTTAGGGATAGGGCTGTAGCAAGGGTATTCGGTTTGTAAGCCGTAGTTAATAATCATTGAAATATCAACGCCGAAGGACCCTGCATAGTTTGCTCGTCTGAACTTCTGCGGATCGTTTTTGGCGGTTTTCTCAAGTACCATCCAGATCATATCTTCAAGGAACTCAGGGTGGCGCCTTGGATCGAGTGCCATTGTATCGCGCATACAGAACCAGCTTCCTCCGCCTAGCTGTTTTTGATTATAGGCATTGTCAAAATACGCAGTATGCAAACCTTGTAGGTAGGCGTTTAAGCGTATGGACTCCACGGTGTCCGTCTCGTCAATGTGCTGCAAGAAGTAGGGCAGTTTGGTGATGTCCGGCAGGTTTTGGGAATATGGTCTTTTATTTATCATTGCGAGTTCGTACTGCTCGTGTATCTCGCTCAGCAGTTGAGTGAGCTCGGGAGAGTGGGGTTGAGCTTGCACGCTCGCACAGGTAAGCAGCAGTAATGGTAAGACTGTTTTCATGGTCATTCTCCCTCTAGATACCTGATCATAATACCAGTATTTAGGCGGTACATAAAGTTCTTTTTTATGCACCTAGTTAAGTATTATTCTTTCGAGTTTTGTGTGTATCTTGGCACCGCAGGATAGGCTTGGTCGGAGGTGACGTATTCCGTCCTTTCGGGTCTAGTGATCTCCTTTTCTACCTGCGACTTGACTGTCAGTTCAATCATCGGCTCAGGTTTGATGATGGGTTTCTGCGCTTCCTCTTGTTGAAGTTTTACATCATCGGTAACCCCATCAAAGCGCGCTTGATTAAAGAGTCCGCCCGTTCCCTTGGTATGCAGCATCTCGGTGCGGGTGTGTGCCACGGTATCGACGGTACTAGCCCATCCTTTCTCCATCGTGTTGTTTTGCTCGGGTGTCAGTTCTGGTTGTTGGGTTGGGGTGGTGGTTTCATGCGCTTTCTCCATTGTTGCCACAATCTTCGCCGTGTCACCATCGAGTCCCGCCATGGTGGTGAACTCTTCAGTGCGTGTGTATTCTTGCCAAGACTTTTTAGCATCAGCAATATCTTCCGGTTGGTAAGCGGTCATTAGGCGTTGGACGTCTGGTTGGTTTAATCCTATGTCTTTTTCCAAGTAATTCTGGAAGCCTTGAATCGCGTTGGCCGTAAAGCTGGCACTGCCAGAGTCGAGGCGCGTTTGAGTATTCGAGAGGGCGTTCAAGTCCGATTGGCTTTGCATGGCACTTACACCAAGAGACTTGGTGTTGCTGGCGTTAATCGCAAAGTCATGCGCAAACTGCTCAACCGAAGTTCGGGTGTCTTTATTGTCCACCTGCGTGCCGGCACTGGTCACGGCATTGGCCCCTTCGGTGTATTGCTGCGTGGCTTGCTCAAGCTGCTGCTTTTGCTCGGTATTCATCTTGCTGTAAGCCGTACGTTCATCATCAGACCATTTCACGCCGCCACTGGCGCCTAAATTGAATGGCGATGCCCCTTTACCGGTGCCTACGCCGCCCTCGAAGCCGCCATAGACACTTTGCAGGTAAGCTTGTGATTGGTCTTTCGTCCAACCCGTTTGTTGAATCACGCTGTCAACCGCCGTTTGCATGTCATTCATACCTTGGCTGACTTGAGTATTAAAGCCACTGGTGCTGCCTTCACCGTAAGCCAGGTTTTTACCCACACTATCATGCCAGCGGTCGCTCAGCGCCGCGCCTCCTTGGAGGGTTTGACTCAGTTGGGTACTGGTTTGTTCAAGGTTTTGCTGCGTTTGATTGCGGGCATTCGCCACACTCTCTTGCAGCATGCTTTGCGTGTTGGCGCTGATGTTGCCGCGACTGGTGGTTTGTGAGCTGTCGTAGGTGGTGCGCCCATCTCCGTGTTGTGTGGTCACCGAGCCGTCTGGGTTTTGGGTGTAGCTGTGACCTTGGTTGGCGAGGGTATTGGTATCAAACTTATTGGCATGGGTGTTGTTCATGCTGTGGTTGTCAATCTGCATACTGCCAAAATCCAGATTACCCGTGGACGCTGCAGCGCTCGCTCTGGCATTGGTCGAGTTAATCATGCTCGAGAGCTGGTAGTTCATGCTCGACATGACTTCTTGACCGCCTTTTAAAATGCCTTTGGCTATCATAGGGACGCCTATCATCAAGATACCCGTGATCCAGGCGAAGCGGCTGTGAAGCTCATCCGCGGCATTCGCGTTGGAAAGCACTAGCCCCCCGAACTTCCCCGAGACATCCGTAGACAGAGATTCCAGTCCCCAAAGCTGAAAGCCGTTGATGATGGCAAACAAGGCTGGCCACGTGGCCAAAAAGGCAAACGTCCCAAAATAGTTTTTTAACACCATCATGGTCAAGCCAGGAATGACCGCGGCACCTGCAACAAAGAAGCCTAGGCACGCGAACAACATAAACATCATGGTATGGAGCATCGGCAAGTATTCTCTTGCCATCAAACCTAATGACGCCCACATTGAGGTGGTTTGCAGTTTATTGGTGGTATAAGCGTAATTGAGCGCAGCTTGCGTTGGGTCAAGGCTATCAAGGTTGTAGCGTAGCTCGTTCATCAGCATGTTTTGTTTGATGGTGCTGGACGCGCTGGTACTCATTCTAAAAAATTTGTCGTAGCTGCGGGTGAGTGACTGCACCACTTGCGGCTTATAACGGTCCGCGTCTTTGCCAAGCAATTGATGCGCTAACAAGCTCATGTTTTTATTGGCGGCATCATCAAAGCGCTGCTTGATGATAGGGTAAGCTTCTTCACATCGCTTGTAGGTGCTTCGGCCGCCGCCCTCATCAAGATAAAGGGCGCGCAACGGGCTTTGCCTAACGCCGTCTAAAAAGGCAAAAATATCAGGGGCGGTAAAGAGTTCATCCCAGGTGTATTTCCCATTGATTCTCACATCCCCAATCATGCAGTTATGAAAGTAGTCTCGCCAGAGTTTTTGTAGTGCCAGCTCATTGATTCTGGATTGTCTTGAGAGCTGATACAGCTCCGAGCCAAACAACATCCCAGTACGACCATAACGCTCATCGTCGGAGGTGGTGAAAATGCCTTCCACACCTTCGGCCATCCCCACCATGATAGAAGAGAAAAAGTAAGTAGGCACGGCCACGAGGTAAGGGACATTATCCACCTTGTAAGCCTTACCCGGTTGCGTCTTATCAATGATGAGCATGTCGGCTTTCATGTTGATAAGAAACAGGGGTACGGCAAAGAACACCACCATCCATTTGATGAGGTCTTTGGGGTTACGTGACAGCATGAAGATAAACAAACTGGTGATAAGCCCCAGCATCATGCACATCTGTAAGTAATCCCCAAAGGTATTGGTTCTAAAAAAAGTGGCCAGCGCATTAAAGGCTTTGTTGACCACTTCGCCGGAAGTGTAAGTGTAATATTCGAGTATCATAGGTCAGTTCCCATAAGCCGGGGTAGGTTTGGTGGTCGTGCTGATTTCTTTTGTGCTTTGCTGCGTGGTCTTTCTTTGCGAGTCAATCAGTTGATTGCGGTTGTTGAGCGCCTCAATGGCATTCTCAGCCAGCCCCGCGGTAAAGCGTTTGGCGTTATCGATATCACGAGTGATGAGGGCGATGTCATCCTGGCTGTTGTTGGTGTTGGCCAAGGATTGGCGGGCAACATTTAACATGCTCACGAGGTACTGATTAAGCAGCTCCACCGCTATCATTCGCGAGTAGTTGCTGGTATCGGGGGTTTGATTGGCGGATAAGTCGTCAATAAAGAACTTGAGTACCGGCGTTTGAATCAGCTCCAGAAAACCCTCTTGTTGACGCGTGAGTCTTTGGTCGGTGGCTATCTTTTGCAGTATCGATTCCAGTTGTTTGCGTATCTGGTTTTGTATGCCGTTAGTTTGACTTATGGATAAGTTATTACGCTTGGTAATGGTAATGCACGCATCTGGGCCTGTTTTGCGACACTGATAAA
Organism: Vibrio sp. F13; assembly: GCF_020806305.2. Taxonomy (NCBI): domain Bacteria; kingdom Pseudomonadati; phylum Pseudomonadota; class Gammaproteobacteria; order Vibrionales; family Vibrionaceae; genus Vibrio; species Vibrio sp. F13. The sequence continues at coordinate 32,648 of NZ_CP170177.1, forward strand.
CGTCAGCCTTGCCCCCTTCGAGCAGCACGTTGACGAGGTTGTTGTTGTCGGTCAAAAGGCTAGGGTAATAACGCGGATTGCCGTCTTTGTCGTACACGTAAGAGCCTGACAAACTCATCATGAATTGCGCTAGATTTTTGTCGGAGGACAAAAAAGCGTTATTCATGATCGCAGACCAGACCACGTTGTGATTGGTTTGGGTCATGTCTTTCAGGGCTGGATCCTTTTTGGCGTCCTTTAGCTGACCCGCTGCTTTGCCTCCTGCGCCACATTCCTGCTGCCCTTGAACCCAATCTGAGAAGGCGTTGTTTTGTGTACCAAGCGTCGCGCAGACATGCTTTTTGGTAGCAGGAGCGGCAAAGGCGGCCAGTCCACCGATGGACGCTTGCGCGGCTTCACAAGAGTTCACCGATTGATTGAGATATTTGTCGAGCCTGGCTTGGAGATTATCCAGATTTTGCTTGAGCTGCGGTGCCCAGGTTTGCAGGGCTAAGTTGACAATAAAAGGAGGGGCATTATGAATAATGGCTTTGCCCAGTTTCACCAGTTGGTCTGAGCTGATGTGTGAAAATCCCCCCATAAACATATCAATGCCAGTGCACCCGGTACTGATGGAGGGGACAGTGACGCTGACCAACTGTGCATCGACAATTTGATTACGCACAAACAAACTGCCACCGGTGTAGTAGTTGGCCGATTGCCCTTGGTAAGCCGTCGGGGTTGAGACGTTGGCGTTGTACCCTGAGTTATCAAAAAAGCGGGCCAGCGAGTGGTTGGTGTCGGCGTGACTTACGCCTGATAAGCTGATGAGAAATAAAGGAATAACTCGCTTATTCACCGCAACGGTGGACAAGTGGTGGAAAAGTGAGCGCTTCATTGGAGAGCCTCCTGCACTCGCGGATCGTTAAGGGCGTTCTGAATGCTTTGGGCAAGCGTGCTTTCTGGTACGTCTCCAATGCTCAGACGTGAGAACTTACGGCTGTTCACGTTCATTAAGAAGGTCGCAGGCATGACCGTTTTTCCCTGGCCTGGGAAAAAGGTCTTGCCTATCTCTGGTGTGACAGGGATAGGGACCTCAAACCCTGGAAGGCCCGGCCCATCAACAGAGAAGGCGTAAACCGGCAATTGAAATCGCTCGCCAAGACGAGTGATTTTAGGGGCGGTCTTATGGCAGTACGGGCAGGTGCTTTCAAAAAAGAACACTAGGGCATATTGGTTTTGCATGGCAGCGTGTGCGCTGGCGGCATGAATCAAAAAAGCAAGCACAAGGGTACGAAGAAATGGCATAGCGCCTCCTTACGTTTGGGTGGTTTTACATGGATTGAGTGGCTTTAAAAATCCGATTGCTCAAAGTGGGTGGCGACGTTGTAAAAGCGCCCAATTAAATCATTTTGGCTTATCCAGCCGTACGCCAGTGGCTTCATCTCTCCAGTGCTTGGATGCACCAAAATCAAGGCGGGCGTAAAAGGCACCGTGACTTTTCCTTGGTTGTGGCGGTTTTCTTTGAGGTGAGTGATGAAGGTTTCATCATTACTGATCCCAAGGAGCTCAAAATGGTATTGGTCAGCAAACGCTTGAATGGACGGGGCGAGTTGCTGGCTTAGCGTATCTTTTCCTTCATAAACAAAGAAAAAGCCCCATCCGTCTTGTTTCATCTTTTCAACCGCGTCGGTTTTCTTCTTATCCTCCAGTGTTAAATACACTTGTCTTGCCGCTTGCTCTGTCGGATGGTCTTTGGTGTAAGAAAACTCAGGTCTTTCGAGCAGCAGCGCTTTAAAGGTCATGCCTAATTGGTCGGTTTGGTCCGTGATAAAATGATTTAACGCTAAAAACTTCGCGAGCTTGTCTTTATCTTTGGGATGAATGGCCGCGTCGTTTTGCGCTTCAATATGCACAGAGTGAAACCAGGCCATCTGTTCGGTCGCCGATAACGTTTTAGGGCTTGATACGGTGGTTTGAGTGTTGCTTGGTAGCGGCTTAGGTTTGGGCGTTACGGGCATTGCCTTTGGCTCGTTGTACCAGCGCCACCCAGGAGGGGTTTCTTGAGCAAGAGCTGGATGGAGGGGAGTAAGCAGCGCTAGGGTAATGACGCAAAGCAGAGGTTTTTTCATCATCATAGACCTTGATTCCGTGGAGGCGGTTATCCGCCCGTGGCACTTTGAAGTCGTTTCTTGATTTCATCAAAGTTGGGGAGGTTGGTGTTGGCACGCATTTCCGGGTAGAACTCTTTAAAATCAATGTATTCAAAATTGATTTGACCCAGTTCTTCGGGCGTAATAGCGGCGCAGGTGGGATTTTTAGCACTGCCTAACCGTTTACCCAGTTGCTGAAGAGACCCTTGCTCTTGGATGATTTTGGCCAGCTTGTTGTCGTAAACGCAGTAACTGCGCTTTTTACGGGTGCAGACACCCAGCACTTTCTTGGCGCAGTATTGCCCCACGTACAGGGTTAAGCCTTTCTCTTTGGCTTCCCCCAGCGCTTCTTCCGCTTCGCTGCATTTCGCTCCCAATCCTTGCCCCCATCCTGAGTCTTTACAACAATCGTTGAAGCCCGCGAGTTTCTTACTGCACTTCATCGGCTTTCCCGTGAATATTTTGGGTGGGTCGCCGATGTCTTTCACGGCTTCGGCAAGCCCTGCCAGTGCCGCAACGGACTTATCAAAATTGTTATTCAATTTGGGCGCCTCCTCGTAACACTCCCCGTCAAGACAGAAGGAGTGCTCCCCACATTGCAGATCAGTGGCTCGGCATGTCTTCTCAGCACAACGCTTTGTGACCTCTTGCTCGATGCACACCCCATTTTGCTTAAGGCTGCAATGTTGAGTTTGAGTCGTACAGTCTTTCGGGAGGGTTGCGCAGGTATTAGGGCGGTCACAATGATGGTCTATCCGATATTTCCAACAATTGAGCGTGGTGGGAATGCCATTAATGGTGCGGGTGGCTCGACCTTCAATACATTGCTGGCGAGTGACCTTGCACGAGTTCATCAGGCGGCATTGTGTTCGCCAGGTCATGGTGTTTTTGATGCAGTTCCCTCCGGATAAGGATAATCCGTTTGAACAGCTCAAGGTGGCTTTTTTCGTTTGTGTGGTGGGTCGACAAATCTCGTAGCGTTTATCCCAGTGTTCGCTCGCTTGCCAATTAACGTGATCGGTCTGTTTTAACTCGCCAAGCGTGTAGCCTTGGTTGGGAGAGACTTGCTTCCCGCCCCATAAATACGTGGTTCCTGACGATGAGAAAATGCCATCACCTCTCGTTTGCCTCACATAATGTTTATTATTGTATCGGCATTGTGGGAAGGGGCGTTGGCAATCAATCCCTTGTTTTGTCCAGCCGGATGGACAACGGTAGATCACCTTGCTGGTGACCACGGAGGCGACAGGGACTTTGTCACACGGGACCGGGTTGTGAGTCGGTCGGTGACATTGTTTTGTGATGTTATCGATGACGCATTGGGAGCCGCTCTCACAATCCACATAGGCATTTGAGATACCATGAGTGATTTCAAAAGCATTCTCTTGGCCAAGTAAGGCAAAGCGCATCGCCGGGTCGTCTTTAACATCGGGTCGACCTTTATTGAAGTTCGCGTTGATGTCTTGAGCCAATCCATTGGTCACAAACTCTGTCCCTTTTTGTGCATTGATATCACCGTCTGACAGTCTTGACTCTTTTGGACTGCGGATCTCTTGTCGACACGTGGCGTCTTTGCAATAGTCATCGACATTGAGCGGAAGCGCATGAGGCGTGAGAGCTTGGCTTGCCGTTTGCTTCGCCCAATTGGCGCTCTCGGTAAAGGTGTGTTGTTCGCTGGCAAGAGCGAGAGTAGATAAAAAACTGAGCGTGAGCGCAGCCCAGAGGTCAATGCGCATATAGAGCACCTCATCAAAAATTGGGGTGAGAGAGGGTTATTGGGCATAGAGCGTGCGCAACAGTGGGTGAATGTTTTGCTGCGCATCCCCGGCCGCGAGGTAATCCAGAGCTTGGTAAAGTGAAATGTTGCCGTAAAGGATGTCGTAGTCACTGGCTTTGCAAGGCTGCTTAGGTAAGCAGCGGTTTTGTTTGACCGAAACAAAGGCCGGTACGTGCTGAATATCAAATTGCTTAAACCAATCGGGGCTGATGGAAAAGCCGCTTTGAATGGGCGCCTTATTGGGTGAGCGTATCAAGGCCTCGATTCGCTTGACCGTGGCCGGAAAACCTTCAGGTAAGACACCGCGTATCACCAGTGGCACGCCTAAGTGGGCACTTTGCATCAGAAGCTGCTTGAGCGCGGTCTTGGGCATGGTGAGTGACACAAACACCATCACCCCTTTTGGGGCTTGGTCAGGGTGGCGCGTGGGTTTTTGTCGCCCCAATAAAGGGGAAAGACTCTCTTCTTGTATCAAATCTTGAACCTTGCGGCTGAGAGTCAGCGCTTCTTCTCGATAAGCCTGGGCTTTATTTTGTATGTCGTCCGTAGGCCACGTCTTCGCCGCCTCCGGTTGTTGAGTCATTTTTTGCTCAAGCTTGGCAAAAGCTTTGAGCTCTTGCTCAGTGTAAGCCTGGGTGGGTAACGCAATAAAAAAACACAGAAAAACAAGAGAGCGTCCAAAGGCGCTCTCAAAAGATGGAATGGTCATAGTAACCTCTTCTTTATGGCCGCTGAAAGGGTGGGTAGAGGGTGTGAGCGTTTTGGAAGCTGATTGACAGCACCTGACGAGCCTTGAGATCGCGACAAAACGAGAAGCAAAACTGCGAGAGCGGGAAACAGCAGTAAATGTGCTTGTTGTTGGCGAGCTCTGTTTTTAAAAAATCGGTAAGGGAGTCAGGGTGACTGGCAATAAATAGGTCCGTTTCATTTTTGTGGGGAAGAATGGGCATCATCGCGTCACCTTATAAAAAGACACAGTTGCGCTTTCGCCATTGTACAAAACCAAAGTTATCCCCTGTCACCGGGTTGTCATGGCCGGCTTCCCAGAGTGTGGTTGTCGTGGTGTACGGGTGACACCAGGCGGCATCGGGAATAGGTCCCGACATTTGATACCGATAACGAGATTTTGGCAAAATAGGATCGGGATATTGATAACAAATCGCGCCATCTTCGCCGCGCGTCTCCCAGATGATCCCTTGCCGGTGCAGTTTGTAGTTCAGCTTTTCCATCAAGAGTGTCGCCGCCTGGATGGGCGTGTCTCGATAGTTGGTGGTGCCGGTGAGCGGATAGGCACTGCCCTGTGAGCCTAAACACCAAAATAACGCATCAATAGGTAAGGCAGTATTAGTGGAGGTCAACAGGGCTTCGGGCACGCAAGCAAGCTGCGCCACCAGGTTACCAAACAGTAACGCTTCGGGATTGAGAATGAGGGATAACTCATCGTCGTCCCAAAGTGGGTCAATTTCCGTCATGTAGGCCACATCAAAAACGTCCGTGGCCATGCAGGCGGTGGATTGCATCAGTTGCAGCCAATAAATGACGGGGTACTTATACCAATGGGCGTGATAAAAGCCTCCGTCACTGCTGTCACTGTCACGGGCGGTCACGCGCCCACCGATACGCTGAGTGTTAGCGCCGGACATTTGCACACCCATGTTCACCATACAGTAAGGGACGCGCGTGATATCGGTTAAGGCATAAGGCTCCCAATAGCCAATGTTGATGCCTATTTGCACAAAGATAGGCGGCGGTTTAGGGCAATAAGAGATAGGCAGTGTGGGATTGGGCGTATCGGGGTACTTAGAGGGCATGACGGTGGCTGAGCCTATCGTCATCGGAAACAAGCAATCCCAACAAATATCGGTCATGGGGTTAATAAAACGGCTTTTACACGCCGCACTGGCTGCTAGGGTTGATGGGGCAATAAAAACCAATAGGCAGCACAACAGTAAACGAAAGTGTCGTTGTGTCATGGGGTGTCCTTTTTCCACGCCGAGCGTGGTACTCCTTTTGTCTCGACAAGAGGCTTCGCCCCATTATCGCCGCCAAAAGCGAGCTTGGTTAAGAGAAAAAAGCGTCATACTGGAAGCATGATCAAGGGAGGTGCGCACTTCCAATGCGATGTCATTGTTATTGCTCTATCGCCAAGGGGTGCAAACCCGATACGTTCACCTCATCGATGCGCCAGCGCGTGCCTTCTTGGTAGGCAATCGCTGGGACGTGAGTAATGTTAAGCGATTGGGTTAAGTGGCCTTGCTGCGCAAAATACATTCTTGCGTCCAATAAGGTCGCCATTTTATTCGGGCTGCCTCCTGTCAGTACCCACTTGATTGGCTTGGCGTTTTGATACTCGCTAGCGAACCTTCGTTGCTGCGCGTCTCTGGCATCAAAAAAGACCAGCACCTTACTTAACTCAAATTGTGGTAGAACGTTTTGACCGTCGACCTTTGGCCAAGTGCGGGTATCAAAGGGGTTCACTCTGGTGCCCGCTTTGGCAATCACGGCTCCTGTAGTGGGGGCGATAATGTCTTTAGGGAGGGTGATGCTTGGGTCAACGTAAAAGGTGCGGGGGTTGATCGTGGTGGTTAAGCCTGCAACGGGCGGTGGGTTTTCAATGCTTTGCTTGGCGCGCTCCGTGAACTCGTTTTGCATGTCCGCTAATTGACCACTGGCCTCAAACCCTTTCAGTCTTTGGTCAATCCACTCCAGCATGTCAATCTCACCGATGGGGAAGATAGGGGCCACTTGGCCCAAGTTCTTTCCAGCGGCATTTGTCGTTGCCAGTCCAGCGACCAAAAGAAAAAGGGGGGATTTAAGCGCTCGCCCCAATGGCTTGATTAAAGGCGTCAATGTCTTTGCCATAAAAGTGCCTGGAGGTTTGCTCAATGGCGCGCTCCAGTGAGTGGCCTTGTTTATAAAGATTTTCACAATACTCAAACTCCTTAGGCTCGGTTGAGAACATGGCGCGTTTCACCGGAGAGGCGAAAAAGCGGTGATAGGTGACATGGCCACCCGCTTTGATGCGCGCACTGCTGTATCCCGCTTCGGCAGACGGAGCGAAACTTTTAATGAGGCGCTGCTCAAACGGTGAGAAGGCATCCGGGTTTTGGGTCAGATACTCATCAAACCCTTCCCCTTGACGAAGAATGATGTGGATATCGGAGTTGTTGTAGCAGGCTTTGGCTTCCTCGTTGCTAAAGAAGTCTTCAATCCCTTGAGTCACTGTACAAAAAGCGCCGCCGAACTTACGGGCGGTGCGATAACCGGTGTTGATGAACTCCCTCGCTTGCTCGTTTGCCCCAGAGAGGAGGCTCCAGGCTTCTTCAATGATGCACAGCTTTGGGGTAGAGCGAGAGCCAGCCAGGTACATCTGCTGGTTAATCGAAACCATCAACGCAAAAATCACGGGTCTGAGCACAGCAGGCGGAAACCCATCCAGCTCCAGCGTGGTGATTTCCACACTGGGGTCGAGCATGGAGGGCTTGTTGAACACATCTTTGTACATGCCGTCGGTGCAGAACTTTTTCAGTTGCACCGCAATGTCTTTGATGCGTCGGTCGCTTTCTTCTCCAGCAATCTCAATCAAGGCGTCTCTGACATCATCCACCAAGGCTTGATTACCTTTACGCTCCCATGCCGTCACTATCGCATCGCCTAAGACGCTTTGTTGAAACGCCGTCAGTGGGACGTAGGGTGACGCGATGGTGGCAAACAACGCCGTGATATTATCGAGCGCTTCCATCATGGGGTCGACCGGTCTACCGTCATCATCCACAAACTCAAACTCAGCACTTTGCATGGCGCCTAAATGCGTGAAGGGATTTAAGAAGATGTTGGCGTGCGTCATGTACGTCCCCCCAAGGCTGAGCGTCAATTTTTTATAGCTGGCCCCTTTATCGAGGATCCACACTTTACCGCCCATGGCGTAAACCGTTTCGGCAATCTCTTGAACCAGAAAGCTTTTCCCTGCGCCTGAGCCTCCGGTCAGAGCGATATTTTGGTTATCACTGCCACAGGTGAAAGGGTTAAAGAAAGAAATTTGCTGGCGCATCGTGGGCAGCAATACGCCGCCTTTTAACTGACAAAAATCCATGATGAGAGGGAAGAGGTTCACCAGATTAGAGCTTTTTAACGTGCGAACTCGGCCGGCTTTTTTACAATCGCCCCACAACCCTTCGCTCATCATAAAAGGCAACGTTGAAAGCAGCGCTTGTGGCTGATTCATTTTCAGGGGAATGATATCAAGGCCAGCATGGCTGAATGACTCCTTCGCCGCTTGGGTGTCTTTTTTCTGGTGGGTCTTATCGGTAAACAGGGAGACCGTGAGTACCATAGACGCAATGGTAAACTCTTTAGACAACAGACCTTTTTGTAGGGCTTTTCGCTCTTTGAGCTCATCTTCCGCTGTTGGAGCCAGCAGCGCCATTTGGCTGTTCACCGTCTTGGTTAAGTCTTTTATCTTATTATCGTTATCCGCATTTTGCTTACCGGTTGGCTCATTACGAAAGCTCAACGTGACGCGGTGAGGGCAAGTGATATTACGAGAAACGTTGCGAAGAGAAGAAAAGGCCTCAGGTAAGGCGTACAAGCGATAATCCCCAGGCAGACGAGAAAGTCCCAAATTGACCAGCCGTGTGCGCACCTCCTCCCCTTGGTCATTGGTATGACGGGTGGCGATATGGCCACGATGCGTTAACGCTTCGGTATCGGGAGAGAGGGCTTGCAGGTTCAAAGGCTCTAACGGGTTGTAGCCTTTTTCCTTTGGCCGGTCTTGTCGTTTATCAAAGTTTAAGATATCACTCACATCGGTCAGCAACATCTCAGGCGTGACGGGCAGTAAATCAAAACCAAGCTGCGCCAGTCCTGTCTCTAGAGTCATTCGCGCATCAAGCAGCTCTTGTGGGTCTTTTTCCGTGGTGGAGACAAAAAAGAACGCGTCGTAATCGCGCAAATCAAAGCGATTGTTTTTTTGTCGGTGTAAAAAACCGTGCTGCGCGGCGTAGTGGGCGTAAATGGCGTCATCGTTAGCCAGCTTCTGGCAGATACCGCCTCGCTGACTGAGTAGAGCTTGGTTTCCTTCGAGATAGTGCGCCACTCGGTTGTGACCAAACAGCTGCACTTGATAGTCCCATTTATCCCCTGCTGGCAAATCCCCCATGAGGTGGCTTAACGACTGAATTAAATCGTCGTTAGCGCCCCCAAGGACACTGATTTTAAAGCCAAAACCGCGAGAGTGGGGATTGTCGAACACCCGCTCAATGGGATCGTAATCTCGATACGGCAGTTCATGGTGAAGGTGGTTTTGGGCTTGCTTGGCCTCTTGAAATAAGGCGGATAAGCCACTGCGTGAGGAGGAAAACATGGGGGATCCCTTTTTCTATTTTAATGTTAGGGGGCGTGACACAATCTTGGACCGCTTGATGGATTCCCCCCTCATTGAGAGAAGGCTGAGACTGAATGTCGCGCGCCCATGATAAAAATGATGTTTAAGCTTCGTTTCTTTTTTTCCTAATCAATCTTTCCAAATCGCGCGCGCAGGGCGCCCAGACCAACGGCTATCGTCTAAGACAAAGTAAACATCCATCGTATCGATGTAGTGATTGTCTTTGTCGATGAAAGGGAAGACGGTGAGTTTTTTAACGTCTTCTTGGCTTCGCTCTGGCTCCCCCTCTCGATTGCGCCTTGGCAGTAAGGTAAAGGCGGAAGGTGGGGCGAGACGCGCTTGAGAAGAGACCGTGGCGTTACCACTGCCTCCGGTATAACCGTATAGGTTGTCTCGAACTTCGTTCATGGTGACGCAACCTGAAACGCCGCCGACCTGATCGCAACTGTATTCGCTCTCAAAGCCCGCGCTACAACCGGTCAGACCTAAGAGTATCGATAGTGAAAACAAAGCGTGCCTATTCATGGTGATTCCTCACGCCCAAAGCCCACGCGGCTTAACCCTTGTTGGGTGATTTTTTGCGCTAAAGGGTTGATGGGGGCGGTTTGAGTGGTTGGTGGAAGAGAGGGGGTGTTGGTAATGACATCTAACAGTTGATTGCTGTTGGAGACTTGCTCACGCTGCTCATTCATACGCGTTTCGTATTCATCGGCCAGCAATGGATCTAATGGAAAGCCTTCCAAAAAGACAATATTGACGATGGCACCAGGATTGACTTCCACTATCGGATGATAGAGTTCGGCCAGTTTGATGTAGTAGTCCGCCAATTTGCTGCCAACGCTCTCCGTGGCGCCGCCAAGCAGATTCAAGCCAATTTTATCGCTGTTGATGCTTTGACTTGGGCCGAGCGCCGTCGGTGTCGTGGTTTGTGCCAGCGCTTTACCTGCATCCCCTACGCCTTGCAAGATCCCCGCAATGCCGGCCATTTGAACGATCTTACCGTTTTTCAAAATGGTGGTACCGCGAATACCATTGCGACCAAAGTTAAACACGGTCGCATTGACGGGGATATCGAGAATATCGCCATTGGGTTGTATGCAGCTCATTCTACTGGTGCGAGCGACGCCGCGGCTGGATGAGATCTCACCGTAGACGGCGCCGGTGATCGTGCAATCCTTCAATTTAGAGGCCTGACCGTTGGGTAAGACCCCCTGATTGACTGTCTGAAAGACAATCGGTGAGGTATCCCCTTGTCCAGAGACGCCCCCATTAGCATCAGCGCCGCCGGTAATTACGGCGGTCACAAAGGTGCCGGTTGGCACGTAGTTATCGGTCGTGCGACGGGATTGTTTCTCCTCGACACTGGCTTGCCAGTGAAATTCAAAGCTATCAAAGGCATCACCACTAAAGGCCACATCATCTTGCTCTTGGTACTGGAACTCATTCACCTTGGCGTTATCCATGTTGCTATTAATGGCCGGTCTTGGGGGCAGTTTGTATTGGCCAAAGGTGTCTCCTTGGTTGGTCTCGATGCCGTGTTGAGTCGAAGGATCGCCTGCCTTGAGGGTTGAGGCTAATTGCGTCTCAAGCTGCGCCTTGAGCGCGTCAACTTCATCGAGCTTTTGTTGCATCTGCTGCTCAAGCTCTGTCAGTTGCGATTTTGTATCGCGCTCATTGGCCTTTTTAATGTTCTCTAACTCAGAGGTTAAGCTTTGTCCAAAGCGACTTAATGTGCCTTCAAACCGCGCTAAGCTTTGTTCTATTTGGTTGATTTTGTCTTGTTGAAACGTCAGGGCGGACTGGTTGTCTTTGTCGGTAAAATCATCGGTGACGACAGCGCCAAATCCGACATCTTGAATGCCCTTGCTTGGCGCTTGGGGAGACAGTGTTAACCGCCAAACAACAAAAGCCAGGGCGGTCAATATCAGCAATACCGTGAGCGTAATGGTGCGATTGCGCTTTCTTGTCACGGCATTGATCGTGCCGCCGTCTTCAAAGTCCCCGTCGGTGTCTTTGAAGACGCGTTTCTTAAAACGGCCCAAGGCGTCTTTTTGTTTATCGAGCATGGGTGGCGCCTCCTCCAGTAATGAGATAGAGCGTGGTAGTTTGCCCAGGTTTTAATTGATAGGCATCGAGCGCGGCTGAGCGTGCGGAATAGCTGTAGAACTGCGCGGTGGTCAGCGCCATGTCACTGCGGCTTTGATTTTTGAGCTGATAAACCACCCCAGAATAATGACGGCCCACGAAGACCGTTTGAGGGATGATGGCCAGTGACGCTTCATCTTTGGGTAAGGTTTTGGGGTCAACGTCGTGACGTTTAAAACCAGCAATGGGAGCGCCATCATGGACAAAACGTATCATGGCTTTGGTGAGCGCTGTCATGGCGGCGGGATAATCCGCCGCCTGCTCAATCGGGCTTTGCTGCTCTTTGTAATTTTGCGACCAAACAAACTCCGTGACCAAAGATGGTGTAGCTTTGGGGGTAATAAACAGCGCAAACAATCGCCCTTTCTCTGTCGTCAGGTGCGCGGTAAACGGTAAGGGAAGGTTAATTTTTAAGGTGATGGAGCCGGAAGCGTCTTTTTGGTTGCCCGTTGAGGTGCAAAACCCTTTCGGGCAGACGATCGAAATAATACGGTCATTGTTGACCAGTAAACGGTTCACGTTAATGGAAGAGAGTGACAAGGGGATCGTGTCGCCTTCGTCAAACTCATAGCTCACCATGGCGGCATTTTCAGCCAGGGCAAAAGAGGGGATGAAAAAGACCACCCAAAGCGCGATGGATAAAAAATAAGGGTGCCATTGCTGCGATGGGGTGAATGATTGCTCATAAAGATTCATCGGTGTTGACCTCGACTTCTTCAATGGAGAGTAAACCTATGACGCCTTGGTCATAGCTAAAGTTGACTTGATACCACTTCATCTCCGGATCTAGTGCGCGTTGGCCTACGTGCTTTTGGAGTTTCCCGTAGAGTTGTACTTGGAGAGTGTCGAGAGAAATTCGGACCAACTCGACAGAAAATTGGCTGCTGATGTTATCTTTTTTAACCACCGTGGCTTCTCGAAGCAGCTTAGGTTGAACGTTGTACCAGCTTGTCTCGTCTAAATATTCAAGTAACTGACCAAACTGACGTCCAACGCTTGCCGGCGTGATGTTGAGTTTCAGGTAGAGAAGATAATCCGCCATTTGCTCAAGATAAGGTTCATCGACCGCGCCATCCGAAACCGTAAAGGCTTGAGAGAGGGTGGGCGGGACTAGGGTTCGGCTTTGATGGGTAAGGGCTTGATAACTGGTGTAACCCAACACCAGGTTAGTGATAAGCATAACAAGAAAGCCTGCACTCAAAAAAAGATTGAGGAGGCTTTTGACGGCCAGCTTATCCCGTTTAACAAACGGATCCATGATGAAGGGTCTCCTTAGAAAATCCAGTAACGACGACAGGCTGAGGGGGTACGCTTAAAGAGGGTGGGATGGACAAAGGAAGCCCCCCACCAATAAAGTGACAGGGTAACTATGTTGTCACCGTATTGCGCTTTGATGTAACGTAATCCCCCAAACCAAGCCAGCGATAACGTCAGCCCTATCATTTCGTGTTTAAGCCAGAATGAGAGGCCAAAAATGCAGAGGGCAGGCACGAGTTCATCAACTGGGAACCCGAGCCAGCGACGACCTTTGTTCATGTGTTTTGGAATAGAAAAAAACTGATGAGGGTCTTCCATTGTGACTCCTTAGCCTAAGCCGACGAGTGGTGCTCCAACATTCCACAAGACTGAGCCGCCAATGAACCCGCCAACGGCCGCAAACCAGTTACGGCTCATCAGTCCAGTGACGACCGCCCCCGCAAGCCCAGTCCCCAGCATCGCGGTTTCAACCGCAGAGCCTTTGCCCGCCGAGTCTTTCATGGCTTGTTTACCTGACGCGAAGATATCGGCAGCCAGAGCGGGCTGAGTGATAAGAAGTGTCGAGACAGCAACGCCAAGCCCGACAAGGAGGGTGCGCTGGGTGCGTTTTTTCATAATAAATATCCTTATTGAGTGATAAATTTATCAAGTGTTTGGTCATGATGGAGTAAAAGACCTCCTTGCCTGAGAAGCTGGGAAGAAGGGTTAGGTTGTCCTAGGCAGACCGTGCAACGTGCAAATTAAACGGCGCGTGGGGAGAAAGGTTAAAATCGACAGGTATAGGCACGCATCATAAAGAAAACAGAGAAGATTTCGCGTACTTCAAACCGCGATTACGACTCACATGTTGCTTCCAATTTTGAGCGCTAATGATGGTGTTCTTAAGCTTCCGATAACGTTTTTTACAAGCATTCTTTGAAGCTGGGAGAGTGAGACGGTTAACTGATTGAACTTGTTTTTGAACCGCAACAAAATGAACACCCTTCCAATAGAAAGGGAATGAAAGGTGTCCAGTAAAAGACAGTAAGGCGGCAAACGCCATGTGTTCACGCCCGACCGTTCCCAGTTCTTTGACGCTGACAAAATCCCCTTGTTCAACAAAGTGGCCTAATACATTCGCCGCCTCATCTGTACGACAATGTCCGTAGATAATCTGCATCGTTCACACTCCTTTTTAGGACATTGTTTTGTTCTTTTAAAAAAGCAAAACAATGGGCTCTCTTTCAAGAGCCGTGCTACAAACTGGCTTGAGCATTCTTGTAGTAGAATGCGCACATCCAAAGGGTGTGGTGTCTGGTATTCCCAAGTAACTCTATTTCACCACTCAACCAGCGTGCTTAATTGAGTAGAAAAACAGCCTTGGACGTCGCCCCAGAGAGGGCTCCTGAATTTGTTAGGCATATTACGCAGGCCTGCGCCCCTCTGCGGCGCTTTTTGCAATCGTGAAGGCAGCCCACCTTCGAGGCCATCTGAAATAAGATCTCAGACGGCAATATCATTCGTTACAGCGACCAATTGGGAAAACGTTTGAGATGATCTTCTAATCGAAGTTTCCCTTCGCGCTTTTTGGCCCGTTCTGCTCTTTTCGCCGATAGCGTTAACGTTTTATTCGCGTTTGCTGAAAGACTAAAAGCGATACCGACTTCCTTGTTATCAACCCTACATTCTGATTTCAAATTCATACAAAATCCTTTTCAATTAAGAAAAACCGAAACGACCGAGTTCAAACTGAAATATCGCTGAACCCTCTAATCGTTCAAAAGTGACCCAGAATTATTAAACTTATTTGCTTTTGTGATGGGCCTCTCAATCTTGCAATTTAACATAACAAATATAATGCGTAACCAAAAATAGCAGATAAATAACAATGAGATAACAAATAACCTTGAAAAATTTATAGCACATCAAAGAATCCCAATAAAAATAATTAATGGATTAATTATTTAAAATTAAAAACAAAGGCAACGTTAAATTTAATAAAATAACCATTAAAATCAAAAGTTTAATTTGGTGCGTATTATATTTGTTATGTTAAGGGAAAAATCCCAAGGCACACTTAGCGTTTGAAATATCAGGCGACGACACGCTATACTTACCTGAGGTCTATAAGGTTAAAACACACGACATTGCTTACTCCTGTAGTGTCCAATGTCGTGTGTTTTTTCTAGGATTTAGAGTGTGTTAGAGGTGGTACTCTGACTATATAGCACTCGCAAAAAAGCCGACTTTCCAAGAGTAGTCGGCTTTTTTGTGTCTAAAAAACCGGCATTTGATTTCTTTTCCCGGTTGAGATAGGTTGAAATTTCACCGTTTGGACGGCCAATCCAAACACCCCAAAAACCTCTTGGACTTCAAAATATGACGCATTTGACTCAGCCTTGGCTTGGGCTAACGCTCAGGAGAATCCACTTTCTGCCTAACACCGCCTTTTTTGTCCCTCAGGATGAAGCGAGGTGTGTTTTAAACGTGGACGGTGAGTCTTATGAAAACGTTTAGCTCCTCCCCTCCCCCGTTCGATAAATCGAGTTACGATGCGCAGTATCGCTGTAAGCGTAAGGCTCGCAAACTGGATTTGATTGAATTGTATCAACGCGTCATTGAAGAAGAGAACGCGCGGAACCCTAAGACGCCTTTTGAGATCGGATTTAAGTCTCGCCGGTTGCTCCGAAGCGGTAAGGTAGAAACCCTGCCGCCAGAATACGCGCGGATCTTAAAAGGGTGTGAAGAATTTATTACCAACCCCAATCGTTTCCCGTCACTCAATGCATGGGGCGGTGAAGCGGTGAATAATGTCCAATGTCGCACCTTAATTGCGAAAGTATTAGCGTGCACTCTGCCGAACACAGACCTCATTGGCGGGCGCATCGGTTTGCCCACCGAAGCGGGATTGAAAACCATCAGCTACGACCAGCTTCAAGAAGATTATGCGTTGCGCTTTGGAGAGTTTATTTCGCCGAAGTCCTTTGCTAAAGCGGTGAAGTATCTAAAGCGTGCCAGCTATTTTCACAGTGAGCGGATCAATGTGTGTGTCGACCAAGACGAAGGGACGATACGCAGTGCACCCGCGTACAAACAGTTTACACCTCGCTTCTTTAATGACTTAAAAGTCGTGCGTTACACCAACATCAGCGAATTGATCCTCGCAACACGGGAACGCCAGACAAAAAAAGGACTGAGCTTTCAATGGCTCTCTTTCCGTAAGATAGCGTCAGGGATACAAGAGATCTTCAATGCGTCAACGTTAAACACCTATGCGCAATCAACCTCAGCCTTCTTTAGTGAGTATCAACCGGACCTGGCCCCTAATTAAAAAGACACGTTCGTCTCCGCGAAGGCGGAGGGATCAGCACGTCTGAACCTTAGCCTACCCTGCTCTATCTCTCATTTTTCTGGTTTCTCCCAACAGGTTATTCAGGGTTATCTTGCGCACGCAGTCTCATTCGGAAGGGATTTCTCTATTCACGGTTTTTTATAAGAAAGGCCGTGCAAGAAAGGAAGGATAAAAAAGACCGCTACAATGGCCATCAATAAGGGGCTGCGCTTATGAACACTACGTATAAAGATAAATAATTAAATCAATAGAAAAATAAATACTTAAGGACAAGCAAAAAAAACGGCGCGGCAACCTTCTTTTGTCATACGACAGGGACCTTCTTCGATTAAACGCTGAGTCAGGTGGCTCCCTTTCATCATCTCCTTACTTAACGTCCACCTTCATCCGGATGGTATGGCTTAGCAGGGCGAGGGTTTTTAGTGCTGTCAATATTGCAGCCTAAAAAGAGCAGTATGGCGCTGTGAGAGGCTTTCTTCTTAATTTCATTAAATGGTCACGGTTCTTATTCAGCCGCTTAAGCTTACTGCTTTACAAAATGAATGGCCCCTTGAATACTAAGATTAGCGTTTCGATTTATCAGCGTCAGAGGGTAATTCAAACTCAAGGAACATAAATTAGTATTACTTCGAGGTGTTTCTCTTCTTACGCTGTTAGCCTAGAAAAACACATGGGTTACTAGAAGAGAAAAGGACGGATATGACACTTCCTATTTTTCACTCAAACAACGTTCCACATTCTCAGTCGGATTATTTATCTGAGCTCTGGAGGAAGATTGAAAAAAATGAACGGCGTAATCAAAAGGCCGAGATCAAGGTCAATCAGCTTTTTTCTGAATACAAAGATAAACTGACTCCCTATGATAAAAAGCTCGACCATCTTCACTGTGCCTGGGTTAAGCACTTGATGTCATTTTTGACCTCAAAAAAACTCAAAACCAATATCCGCAATCGCTTGATGCAAGCGATTGAACAGGAGTTAATTGACTTGCTTGATCGCCCTTTTATCAATGATAGAGACAAAGTCGAGGCGTTATGCGAAGAGTATGAAACCTATCATAATAAAGTATTTCAGAAAGAGAAACAGCAAGCGCTCAATGCAGCTTGTCGAGAATTTGAAAACGGCATGAAGGAGATGTTCGGCGCTGATATTGATTTACCCCACAAAAAAATCCGTGAAATTCTGGCTTCTGGTGATCCATTCGCCATTGAAGCTTTTATCAGTGCCTTATGGGCCTCTTTTGTTAAACATAATAACGACTCATTTTCACCACGAGCCCAAAATGAGGACGATTGGGACGATTTTGAATTCGATTATTTTGAGAGTGAAGACGACGACGCGCTTAACATCAAAGAAATGTTCCGAGGTACTCAACTCAACAAAATGTACAAACGCATTGCGAGTGTTATCCATCCAGATAAAGAGTCTGACCCGTTAAAGAAAGAAGAGAAACATCGTTTAATGCAGAAACTGGCGGTGGCCAAACGAGAGAATGATGTGATGACCTTAGTCCGAATGCTGACAGAATATGTCCCCGATTCTGAGCACCTTCTTGATGAAACAACTTTAGTGAGAATGGAGCATTTGCTCGAAATGAAGCTCCTGGATTTAAATCGGGCCCACCGTGACATCTTTAGCCAACAAGGAGTTAAGTCTCAAGTCTGGAGACAATTCTCAGCACCAAGCAAGAAGAAGACGCAAGCCAAAATGGAAAAGTATCTTAAAATGATTGATGATTCGATAGTCTCGCTTGAAAAAAGAATAAGAAAAGTTAACAGTATCAATCAATTAAAAAAATATTTAGGATCTCTTACCTTCTATTGATTCTGTGTCTAGAAAAGAGGCTTAATCATGGTGGTTTAAGAGGTTCGAAATACCGCTTGCTCACCCTTCGACTGGCTTCGCCAGCTACGGGATTGCGACGAGCGGTGCCATTAAAGTTTGAGCAGGTATATGTTCGCGTTTCCCGTTAATTTTTGAATGCGCCTTATTATTTAAGCCTTAATACACGCTGATTACGCACTCAATTTAAAATCGTGAAAAACAGCTAGGAAGCTTCAATTAAAGAGAAAGAATAAATTCATGAGTCGAAACCTTAAGCACTATCAAGCCCTTGATGAGATCGTGACGAATGCGCTTCTCGCACTGTATTTAACCATGAGTCAACAAGGTGGATATTGGACAACGAAAATAAGAAATGAACTGTTGGTAAAATTCATCAAACCAAAAGTAAAACGGCCTCAGTTCTCGACATGTAAAAATGAACTCAAAACCATGCTCAGTATTGGCCGAAGTGTAACAGGCAACCTCGAACAAAAAATGTGGGAGGTAAATCAACTGAATCTCGGGTATCAAGCCAAGTTCTCACAGGCTGATGAACTCTATATCATGTTAACGGAATTATTTGAGCAGCATCAGTTTCCAACTATGTTGGAAGACCCCACAAAAGAAATGGAACGAGATACTCTTTACATGAAAGAAAAAAGCATAGAGCAAGGGTTTGATGAAGACAATAACCAGATAAAACCCCTGGCTATGACGGTGAAAACCCATCGGTTGGAAGCGTTAATTGAAGCGCTAAAAGCCAAAGGCTTTTATCGCGTTGAAGTTGACTCTGAAGAGAAAGATGAAGTCATTCACCTTTTATTGCACCGAGAGTGATAACGATTATACGATTGAATAGTGCCTTTCTATTTCTCGGTTTTACCTTGGGTAGACAATGTCCGACTAAATACCCATCTTCAACCTTGACTGAAAGCTTTCCCATATGACAACGCACCCAAAGCCAGTCTGACCAAATAGGTCATAAAGAGAGAGCTTTTCAATACGCAACTCTGGCTTACGCATGAACCTTTTAAAATTGGCATTAGCTAGGCTAGGTTTGCGCATAGGGTCCAATTCTCTTCTTCATTTTTCCACCTAAATCCGGATTTAGGTCTAGTATAATATACTGCGATACTCACCTTGTGACACGGAGCCTTCCATCCTAGTGGTAGGTGAAAATTTCACCCAAACCTTACGGACGCCAGTTTTCAATGCAGAGACACAATAAGAGTTTAGGACTATTCATACTTTTCTTTATGCAGACACATGCAATAATCAACATGCTATGACGAGGCTGATGGTTATATGAGATGTTCCGAAATACCCCCTTTGCTCTACATGGTTACTGAAACTCAACTTGAGAGTGCTCTATCCTCTATAGCCATCAATAACTTGCATATTTACTGTGCGTTTACTCATGAAAGTTTGAACACTAAATTAATCAAAGATATTCAGTACAGCCACTTTAAATCCATAAGCTTTAGCGACGCTCGAACTATTTACCCTAAAAAAGCATCATTCTCGGATGAAGATAGGCAATAACTCATTGATATTTAGAAAAATATGCCTAAGAGGGAATATTCACAACGCTATTTTTGGAGAAAACGTGTTTCGACAATTTTTGTGTATCTTATTGATTTGTAATATTATCTCAATTTAAATGTAAATGGACTCAACATGACCGAAATGATAAAAACTTTACTTAATATCCGCTCGCTTCGTGCGTTCTCTCGTGAATTAACACTTGAGGAACTTGAAGAAGCACTGAATAAGTTAACGACCGTCTTTCTTGAACGCCAAGAGAGCGAAGAAGTAGAGCGCGAAGCTCGTGCTGAACAAGAATCCAAAGTCGCTGAAATCGCAAAGCAAATCAAGGTCGATGGTGTTAATATTGAAGCTCTTATAGAAGCTCTAGCAGGTCAATCAAAGAATAAAATAAAAGGTAAACGTAAGCCTCGCCTTGCTAAATATAGTTACACAGACGGGAACGGCATAGAAAAAACCTGGACCGGTCAAGGTCGCACCCCTTCCATAATTCAAGAACAGCTTGATGCTGGAAAATCAATTGAGGATTTCTTGATCGCGAAATAGTCGCTTCTTTCAAAACCCTCACTACACCCCCCTCAATTAAGAGGCCCAGAATTCATATAGAAACTAACAGAGCCCTTGTTTAGGTTAGTTTCTATAGGGCAGTCAGCTCACTTTAAATATCTCTCCCATTGGCCAATCTTAAAATGAATGCGTGAACAGAAATCAACCTAGAGGCGTTAATTACGTCACTGGCCTCATCAGTACCGAAACACGAGAAAACACTTATGACTATTGCAGAACAATTGCGCCAACAAGGCGAGCAACGTGGCCGCCAAGAAGGACGCCAAGAAGGACGCCAAGAAGGACGCCAAGAAGGTCGCCAAGAAGGACGCCAAGAAGGTCGCCAAGAAGCCCTCAAGGAGATGGCGCACAAGATGATGCTTAATGGTCTAGATCAGGAAGCCATTATGGATGTCACAGGATTGAATAAAGACGAACTAGCACAACTTTCTCATTAGCCGAGCAAGTAAATGGCCATCAATAAAGGACTGCGCGTGGGGAGATAAATAGTTAAATCAATAAAAAATAAGGATAAGAAAAAAAAACGGCGCGGGCACTTTCTTTTGTCATACGACAGGTCCCTTCTTCGATTAAACGCGGAGTCATGTGGAACCCTTTCATCACCTTCCCACTTAACGTCCACCTTCATCCGGATGGTATGACGTTGTACGAAACTTTTAGACTTTTCCTACCCATCGGCCTTATTGTTATCATATTCAGGTACTAATTGAGTGAGGGGAATTATCGCCTCACCCAACTTTCATTGTGACAACGTCATAAAAAAGACCGAAAGACTAAGGTTATTACCTTCCTTGAAGCCCTTATATAACGTTCTGGTCAAAGTTTTATAAAATATTCAACGTTTTACTGCCCACTTTTAAATCGACTCTCTTTATACCCAAACGATAAAGGTAAGAGAGTACGTCATTTTTAGAAACATTGTATTGACTACGATTTAGAAGTAATAAATATTCTTCTAACAAGTATGGAAAGTCGCTTAATCAACGCCCATGAGTAATGTCAATCTGAGTGATATGTCGGCCAAGCACGGCATTATTGTGAATCGTCCTATATTTATCGTTGGTTCATCCAATCAAGTCCCGCTTTAGACGTAAGAAACTACTCTGCTATCAATTCATTAGGAGCGACATCTTATCGCTATTAGAAAAACCAAAGCATCAAGGTTTGAACTAGCAACCTAGTGAATACGCTTTCATTATGTAATGATTTTACTTACAAAGTCATACTGTAAGAGACAAAAGATTCCGGAATAATACGTCAAATGGTCTGGGCTAAAACTTATATGGCGGTTCGTATCATTGGTGTTGAGTTTGGCTACACCAATTACGCAAACTACAAAAATAGTGCAGAATAGCTTTCGATAACATTAGCTGCAATATTCCAGAGTTTTGTCTATTTTAGCACTGCGATTGGCCATCTTCGATAACATCAAGATTTGGCCTGTACCAAAGCAAAAGGGTAACCAGCACTCTTTCTTTTGCGCTTACCGAACTCGTTGTCCAAATTTGAACTCGATGTGAGAGCCAGAGCGAATAATGAGAAAGCACTCGTCAATGGAGTGAACGTCACTGTTGAGTGCAAAGGCGGTAAGAGAAGAGCCACCATTTTAGTTGATAAGTGACATACAACATGTAACTGGCTTAGAACACGTTAAAGCTCTCTTTCATTACACTAGTAAGCACTCTAGCAGGGATTTTGTTTTGGTTCTTGTAACGGGACTGTTGCAAAAATACTGTACGGACCCTTTTTTTTAATCATCGTGGGCAACGCTTGGAACTCATATTTCTGTCATGGGTGCAGACAAAATAGGAAACAAGAACTTCCATCCTCATTGTTTGAGAAAGCATACTCTACTGTGACTATATACCTTAATGAAAAACGATTGGCGAGTTCTAGCATGCGCCAGATAAAGAGATCTATAAGATAGTTGAAGAGCCTATGTTAAATGACAGGAACAAAAGCGGCATTACCATTTTGATAACTCAAGATTAGCTTATCAAGATCCTTACATTGGCCAGTTACTTTTAATGAAATACCTACCCAAGGTAAATAAGCATGAATAAAATTAGCTTTTTAAAAATAAACAATACCATTATCGATGACATTATTGCTCTCTCAGTGGAAGAGTCTCAAAAACAACTCATTGCTAACAACGCAGAGTGGCTTGCAGAAGCCAGTTTTAACGACGATAGTATCAACTATGGTATTTACTTAAACGATAAACCTGCGGGCCTGATCTCTCTGATTGACCCTAGAATACTGGACACACACGATGAACACTTTCAAAAGGAGCATTTATATGTATGGCGCGTCATGATTGACCATCGTTTCCAAGGAAAGGGATTGGGGAGTCAAGCGATTAACTTCAGTAAGAAATACGCTTCCATTATCGGTTTAAAAGGCGTCTCCCTGACCACGATGGATAAAGAAAAAGGCAATGCGCTCTCTATTTATCAAAAACTTGGTTTTATACCAACGGGCAGAAGACTTGATGATGAAATTGAATTAATTTTTGGCTTAAAGGAATGAGTGAATAAACAAGTCAGATGGTGTGTCTGGGACGGCTATTTGGCCGCCTCATTTTATACTTAAACTGTAAATGTATTGAAGAGTTCATTCAAAAACGCTGATCCCTCGTGCACTCTCACCTCTGCCCGGTCACGGCTTAACCAAAAATCAAATTGACTCTTGTTCAATATCCGTAACCTTTAAAGACCTTGAATCGCTTCGATGAGCTTTTTGATTAGAGCATGGTCTGACTCTATCGCATTGTCATGGTGTAATTACTCTTAATTTTTTTGCTCATATTTTCAGCTATCATGCGCTAATCTAGAAAACGTTAAAGTTCCAGCTCAGTGCTCTAAAGATCGTAAAGCCTCACCTAGCAGGTCTTCTGGCGAAAGGTTAGAATGGGTGTTCATTATACTTTCGATTCTCCTTGTAGGAAAAGAATTACAAGTCTTCCCTCTACCATCAAAGTCCTCTTGTCTTCTGCCGTATGCAATGTACACATTAATGAGAGTACACTCCCTCTCTCTCACTGAGCAGGTAATTTTCCTGAGTTTTTTTTGAAGACCTTCAAACATTCTATCGAGGCTTTGGTCACTATTTGCCTTAGTAAAGTGGCCATAGACTTCAGAGATAGTGCTATTTATTGATAGCTCAAACCTATGTACTTCTTGTTTCATTTGAAATAACTCAAGTATTATTGGGATTTGTATTACACATACTATAACCAAAAACATTGAAAGTTATTGGTTAATCAATTTAGTCAGCTTTGGCTCTCTTTGTTATCAGCTCTTATCGACAAAGCTAATTGCTTGCAGTTACAAAATATATCATTGGAACTCGCCTTGAGTCGCGACGACGAGTAAAACTTCAGGTCTATGAAGCCTCTGGACATTTCCGAGTTACGTTCAGATTGGCGACTAAGTCGTTCGGACAAAATTTACTACTCCGAATCATACAATGTATCGGAAATTGGTAGACCAAACGCAATGCCCTACTAAAACATCAAATGATGTTTTAGTAGGGCTATCAGATTATATTACTATAGGTAAACGGCCCTTTAAGGTTACTAGAAAGCCCCTATTTCAATGCCACCACTGTCGTTTTCAGAAACCACAACATTCATCATGTGTAATGGGTTGGCATTCTCTGATGAACCTTGAGCTTCCCCAAGTGTAACTGACTTAGTTAGAACATCCGAAATACTACCTGTCGATATTTGAACAGTTGCAATTCGACCTTCTGCACGAGCGTAGTTATTCACACCGATACTATATACCCCGAGTTCGAGGCTGTCTCTGTCACAAGTGGCGAAGTAATGCTCTGGCCCATAGCCGCTGGTGTTATCAACATCTAACTCACCAACGTTACCTACCCTATTTTGGTAGTACACCTGCATCCCATTGGGTTCAAACGTATGCAAATCAACATCACCTAGACCATTCCAACTGAGTGTTGCTGTGAACGACCCTGTAGAAGCGATTGCTTCAGGAGTTTGTAATGACGCCAGCTCCGATTGGAGATCGTTTCTTATCATTCCAGCTGGTTGTAAAGAAGTATTTAAATAGGTTTGTATGAGAGTGTGACCAGATGGATCAACCTCTAAATGGCTGACTGGTATCGAGACATTTGTATCGGGCACTGTCCCTACAGCTCTTAAACCATTTATCACCAAATCGAGATCGGCTAGTGTATAAGGTCCATTCAGTTGTGGTGAAGCTGGTGCAATGTGGACTACCCCAAGATTAGATTCATCTAGGTTATCCAATTCCAATGCTGCGTTGTAGGCATTATTAGCAAAAAGATTACCTTGGGAGTGGGCGATAAACAGCATTTTTGCGCCCTGTGTGCCTAACGTCTGAATCCTCGTGTTATGACGAGCGTAATCGCTTGCTGTTGGCGGTGAAGAAAACAAATGACTAACAAGTGCAACTGTTTGGGATGATGCCCAGTCGTAAAGCTCAGTAAGTAGCCCCAACACCAAGTCACTAGGGGCGCTGACAATATTGTAGACTTTATCTAAGAAACCATCAGCTCCACCACCAGTAATTGCTGACCAAAAGATATCAAATCTACCGCCGAGATCGGGGTCTATTTCTTCCGCTCGCTGAATAAATACTTCTGCTATATCTTGAAACGCTGATGCACTAACCGATGAACCAGTTACGTTATAAAAAGTCTCGTATGCTACAGGCTCTGAATTGTACTCATTTCCAATTTGCTTTTGGAATTCAAATGTCGCTAATTTCGCTTCATTTTTTGTATTCCACACTCCATTAAAAAAGCCAACGACATACCCTGGTACTTCACAAACTGTTGCAGAACTTACATTGAAAGAGATTGACGCAGCTAAAGCGGTTATAATAATTTTTTTCATACATCATTCCACGCAATCGATATTAGATGGTAGGCGCGTCACAGTGCCATCAAGAGCTTCATTGAACGCTGAATATGCCGCTGCGCGCTCACGAGTGTTTGCTGTGTAATGTTCTATCGCTTTTAGAATTTGATGTGCATCGGCAGGGTTATCAAAAGCTAAACTCAAGCAACCGATAGCTACAGTAGACTCTTCATCAACTTGGAGGACTGCATCGATATCAGAATGATCAACAAGGACAGCTTCTTGGATAGTTCTGGCAATACTCTTAACTTGTGTCTTTTGACTTGCTGATAAGTTAGCCGCTTCAATATATGCCAATATATCGTCTCGAATGGCTTCGTTATTGGTGACTGAACCTGTAAGCGAATCACTAGTGTCTAAGTCTGGGTACGTTCCTGACGAAACTAACTGACTTAAAGCATCTGTAGGTGAATTGATTGGTGTTGCTGCATTTACATCATCGGCACTATCAGAGTCACCACCACATGCCGTTAGCAACATGATGGCACATATTGGTAAAGCTTCCCTTATTTTCAACTTCATTGTCTACTCCTTGATCATAAATTTTAAGTTACTAAAATATAAGAGATTAACGCCAAGTGCAACGAGTCCCATACCACCCTTGAGCCGACCAAGTTGCCGCTATAGAGACTGGCGTTACATTAATATACCTAGGTCCGTTACACTTATATCAATACAGTAGATGTGGTTTGCATAAGGAAAAGTAAGCCAAATCACAGGTTTCTGAAATGAGTAATCAATCGGTCGTAACTTCTAATGGGGCATTTTCGAGTTTCATGGCACACCTTTGGACAGAAGCTTTTTCTAATTTAGTAAATGATGCATTATCTCCGGTATGGAGGAGCCATCAGAAGAGCACGACCTTAGAGGTTAAGTTCATTGTCACTTATGAGAAGTGAAAAAGCCCACTAGCAGGGCTTTTGTTGCAAGTTGCCACATATGATGCAATGCGCTACAATTGACATCAACAAACAAATGACCAAGGTAATACATATGGCTACTACAAGCGTTAGACTTGATGAGAGCCTAGTAGATAGAGCTGCAACCATTGGAACAGCTTTAAATCGAACGACCCCCAAGCAAATTGAGCATTGGGCGAAAATAGGCAAGATCATGGAGGATAACCCTGACTTAACCTACGAGTTCGTACTGCAGGCAATCATCGCTAAAGCCGAATTAGAGCACGGGAATACGACCTCTTATGAATTTAGCGAAAGTAACAAAGATTGAGCAAACTACGACATTTGCCAAGACAGTAAAAAAGCTACACAAAAACCAAAAACAAGATCTAGATAAAACAGTGAAAGAGGTTATAGAAAACCCTTTTATTGGCGTGATGAAGAAAGGCGATTTGTCTTTTCTTAGGGTGCACAAGTTTAAGATGAACAAGCAGCTCACCTTGCTTGGGTACAACTACGATGAATACGGGACGTTAGTCCTGACCTTAATGGCGTTGGGCAGTCATGAAAACTTTTATCGAGATGCATCCAGAACATTTAGATAACCAAAGCCTCGCCAAGCGCGAGGCTTTTTTTATACCCCTCAAACACCTACAAACTGATTGAAAAAGAACTTAAGGTAGCTAACGCTGAAAGAAAGGTGGAATCTACCCCCGTGAAACATCACGGGGATTAACAGTATGAGAAGAGTGGATAAGTTTTAATATGGTAAAAACCCATGAACAGGGTGTGAATGAGTAAAAGGTCTAGCCAATAATGGGGCACTTTCGAGTTAGAAAGTGCCACAGATAAAGATTCAACCTATGAAAGTTCTGGCCAAAAGTAAGTTAATGCAATGAAACTCCCTAAACCTCAATAGATTAGAACAAGTATTTTAATATCTTAAACACTTGCTCACCGCTACCCCGGCTGCTCAGGGAAAACCTTTACATTAGTTGGTATTTGGTACCAATCTAGTTTTTCACTAACCCAAACATGTGCTTGAGGTTCGAAAATATCAGCTGCCGACATATCAGTTGGTTTTAACTTTAATTTAACCGTTTGCGGTGCATCTGGATTGAAATGGTAAATTCTGTTTCCACAATTTGGACAGAACATCGCGCAATTACGATTGCCACTATCAGCTAAACGTTCCCAAGTTTTCAGTTGACCAGAAAACTCTATTTTCTCGGCATCGACAACTGCTGTAATGCTAAATGGGCTGGTAGACAGTTTTTGGCACTCTGTACAGTGACAAGCAAAGACCATTAGTGGTTTTTCATACAAGTCATAGGTCACTTGCCCGCACTGACATGCTCCTATAAGTGGATATTCCATTTATCACTCCTCCTCACAACATGAGTGGCAGCTAACTCCGAATTAAGTAACGAGTAACACTACCGTCTAACCTAAGTCATTACATCGTAAATCAACTTGAATTAAAAATCCGAGAAGTGTGTCCCTTCCCCTAATTGTACGAGGAGTTTACCAAGGCCATAACACCTAACAGTATAAAAATACTACCAGACCACCTTGAGAAAAAATCAACCCAGTTACTTCTTGCTTGAAACTTTTTCTGTAGATGACTCGCCATCAAAACACTTAACAGATCAGCACTACTAAACAATAAATTCGTAACAACTCCCAAAATAAGCAGTTGGAGCCAAACAGCAACACTTCCTGCTTCATTCACAAACTGTGGGAGAAAAGCAAGATAGAAAATTGCGGCTTTAGGGTTCAGAATATCTACAATGACACTATCAATAAACGTTCTTTTAGGAGAGGTAAGATTGCTTTCACAAGAAGTAATACGTAATTTTTTTGATAGATAGATACGTTGGAAACCCAACCAAACAAGATAGAGAGCTCCTAGCTTTTGAATGGCAGAATAGAGAGAAGGATTAGCTAAAAGCACAGAAGACAAACCTAATACAGCTAAAATTACATGAAAATAACCTCCTATATGAAGGCCAAAAGCTGCCATAATTCCTACTTTCTTCCCTCCTGACACAGCTTGAGCAATACTGTAAAGCATTGCAGGACCGGGCATAAACGCATATAGCAACGTAACAAATAAGTAAGTAAACAGTTCTGTAATTGAAATCATTGTCCACCCTCCAAGCTATATTTAAAGCCAGAAAATGTTGAGGCTAACTCACTTACTACATTACGCGCCTCCTTCAAATTGTAATTACCTTGTAGAACGCCTGCGATTACCTCAGCTAAAACAACTATTTGACTTTGTGTAACCCCTAATCGAGTAATTTCTGTTGCACCAAAACGTATCCCAGATAACAACTCTCTATCTTCAGGAAGTGGGACTGCATTAGCAAAAACCCCAACATCAGCTAGACGGTAGCATGCTAAACGCGCACCTTCTTCTCGAGTCCATTTCACAACAACTTGATGAGTTTCAGTAAAGCCTTCATCAGAACAGAGCACCTCCAACCCGTGCGCCTGTAAATTACTAGCAAGTTGCCTAGCATTAAGTATCCCTTGAGCCATATATTCAAGGCCATATTCCTTTAATTCTAAGCATGAGACCGTCAGGGCAGCAATTCGATTAAGTTGATGTGAACCAGTTAGCTTTGGGAATATAGTCGTGCTAATCGGAGAAGAAAACTTTTCCGAATTCCAACAAATTACTCCTCCCTGAGGACCACTAAACGTCTTTCCTGTCGATGCAGTGTAGATATCAGCTCCCAAAGACAGAGGGTTTGGATAAACTCCACCAGCAATCAACCCTGCTTGATGTGAGCCATCAAAAAGTAACATCCCTCCCCAACGAGAAATAATGTCTTTTATCTCTTTTACAGGAAAGGGAAAAAGGTTGAGACCTGCCCCTAAACTCACTAATTTCGGGTGTCTAAACTTAGCCATGTATTCAAAGGCGTTTAAGTCAATTTCGAGGGTATTCGGATCCACAGGAAGATCTGAAATGGAATAGTTCAAGATCCCCGGGGGGCCTAAACTATGGTTACTTGAGTTACCACCATAAAATGTATTGAGGGTGGACATATCTGATACGTTGAAATGGTTTTTGAGAACTGCATAGACAACCGTATTAGCATGAAGCCCTCCTAAAAGCCTAGGGTCTGCATGATTGCATTCAAATAATTCCTTAAGTAATACTATGCAAAGTGCTTCTATTTCATCAGCTTGATCAAGCCCCGTAAAAAAGCGGTTATTTCGCCCAATAGAACCGCCTGAGGCTCTAGACCCCAAGTCACAACTTAGTAGTCCCCGAGCTTGTAAACTCATAGGGCCTTCTGCTGCCAAAAGGTTTATTCCTGTCTTCACTCTCACAGTCTCGTGTCGCTCTATTAAAGCTCTTAATTTTTGATAGAGCTCTTTAGAAGTCGAACACCCAAGTAAGGCAGAAGCATCATTCAGAATATTCATGTCATGCATTTGTTTGCTGATAATCACTTTCTAACCTCCCTTCTCACGTATAACTGTTACGTGTGTTAGACAGATCCTTACCACAGAGCAGTAAGCTCGAATGTCTTGTGATATCTATGTTTGAGCCATCAATAAAGTCGCCCAAGTGTCGAAATGGATAAATTTCCGTATCCGTTGCCGTTACTCTAAAATTAATGCCAAACCGGTCATTATAAGATGTATTAGGAAGAGAACCATGCATGGTTCTTTCCGTGAAAATAACAAATTCCCCTTTTTTCATAGGGATC
Source organism: Vibrio sp. F13 (assembly GCF_020806305.2). NCBI lineage: Bacteria > Pseudomonadati > Pseudomonadota > Gammaproteobacteria > Vibrionales > Vibrionaceae > Vibrio > Vibrio sp. F13. The sequence continues at coordinate 62,145 of NZ_CP170177.1, forward strand.
GTCACTATATCTTCTTGGCTCTCGTCTACACCCAATGTTTTTTTTGCAGGTAATTTTGCAAGTTCAGCTCGAACATAGGCTTTAACATCCTCGAATGATTTCCCACTAATTTGATAATTTTCAAAAAGCCCACTGGTATCAACGTCCAATACTAGTGTGTAATTGTTCGCCCTTTCGACAACATCTTCGATTGTTTTACAGTCAATAAATGGATCATGCCAAAACTCAGATTCTGTCATTGGAACCATGGTTTTAGGATATTGTTTTTTATGTGAACCACGAATGAAACGCAACGGAGCGCAATCAAGCTCAACATCAGTAAGGGCGACCCAAACAGTTAAATTCCACCAACGATCCCGCCTTTCATGTTTAGGCCTTAAACTAGGCTTATTATTGCCAATTTCTTCATCATCGAAATCTCCCCACTCTTGGTGCCAACCTGTACCGTTTTCTCCAGATTTCTTGTGAAAAATTTTTGAGCGCCAAAGAGCTAAATCGTCTCCAATCAGAGACTGTAGCTTTGGGATCAAAGCTGAATCTGTGAGCAACTCTTTAATTTTCGTCGATACTAAATGCCAATCCCTGACAGAATAACGACCATACAGGGGATGCGGCTCTGGGCTTTGAGCTATCTCCCTAACTTCCGTTAAAACATCTTGAATTAATTCGACATTTGCGAACCTCGGTAATGGTCCTAAATAACCATCTCGGCGAAAAGACCTTATTTGCTCTCTCGTCAATCCTTTACTCTTGTCCATTGATTAGCTGCCTACCCTATGATGTTAAACAAAGAGCGTCGAACCTATCAGTCTTTATCGAATGGCCTAAAATTAATAATTAATAATTAATAATTAATATTTAGAGAAAAGCGTTAGTTCTCGCGTACACTTATTCACAGAACTCCAAGTGTGACTCCCCAAAACACAAACTTCACCAAAAAACCTAATCTTAAAATTTGATGTACTTATGTTATTCCGACAGATATTTTAATCACCATTCCCAAAAATCCACTTCATATCTAAACCGTTCAACCTCCTTCTCGGTCAGTTCCGGTATTACTTTGATAGGTCTTCCTCTGCGTTTAGGGGGAGATTTCGTCGGCTTAGGTTTGGAGGCTCTCACTTTTCGAGTTTTAGGGTTATTCACAAGCTGGCCTGATAATATTCCACTAATAACTTCCCCTATCGCCTCAGCAGATTGCGATACTTGCACATCATCCACGTGAGCATAACGAAGCGTGGATGAAATACGCGTATGACCCAACAGTTTCGACACCATCGGAATAGGGAACCCCTCTAACACCGCATAACTGGCAAAGGTATGACGCAAATCGTGAATGCGAACATCCTCGATATGGGCTAAGGCTCGCACCTGTTGCCAGACCATACTAACCTTAGTCGACCGACTCACAAAACGACGCAAAGGCATAAACACATCATCGTGTGATTCGCTACGCTGTGTCCATGCTTGCTTTGGTATGTCTGAAAGGAGTTTCTGCGCTTCCTTGCCCACATACACCACCTTCGCACCCGTTTTGCTGTCCGGCAAGTGCCACTCCCTGCCTTTAACAAAAGACCATTGTAGGCCTGTTACCTCTGAAATTCGACACCCCGTTAACAGCACCAGTTTTAGCACCTGACAACAGCACGCTTCCAGATTACCTTGCTGGCTGACCACAGTTAATGCCTTATCCAATCGCGCTAACTCATCCAAACTCAAAAAACGATTGAGCTTTTTTTTTGCGACTTTGCTTGAGACCCTCACAAGGGTTTTCCATGCAATAACCTTGCTTCACCGCATATTTGAAGATAGAACGAAGCACATCAAGATTACGGTTGGCAGCCCCTGCGTAATTCTGGCTGAGTTCATCAAACCAACGATGCACATGAAACGAATCAATACGGCTGACAGGAAAACGTCCAAACTCGGGCAACAAATGCCTTCTTAAGGCGCTCGACGCTGTCCCTTGTGTACTCAGTTTCCATCCCTTGCAGACCTTATCCGTCCATTCTTCTTTCACCAAAGCATCAAAGCGAATTAACCGTATCGGTTTCGTCTCTTTTTCTAAAAAAGAAGACTGTAAAGCTTGCACGTGTTGTCTGGCTTGTTTTAGGGTGAATTGTCCCACGGCCGCTAACGTCTTATTGGGAATGGGTAGATAAGTCACATAGAAACGGCGATCATCGGCATAGACTCTAACCCCTAACGCGGGAATTTTGGTATCCCACACCGTATACGTTCGAGTTTTTGAATGAAGAGATTGAATCACTTTAGAAGTGAATAACAGTGACTTCATGAGCGCATCCCCTTAACGAGTACACCCGACACATGAGAGGCCGCCTGACACACGTCCTCACGTCCCAAATGCGCATACTTTAGCGTCGTTTCCGCTTCAGCATGCCCCAAAAGACGACTCAGCACGATCACGTTCACCTTCGACTGAATGGCAATACTGGCGTAGGGTGTGGTCAAAAATTGAAAATACAGGGGCATTTTTGGAACACTTTCCAATTAGTCTTTGTTTTCACTAAGAGGCTAAATTATCGATGAAAAACGCCCCTATTGGAAGGGGTTGGGGTGTAGATTTGACCACACTGTTTTTACATTAACGCCAAGTTACTCTTATACAGGGGTACTTTCACCCCAAAAATACAGGCTAGAAATGAAAAAATTCTAGAACGCACCATCGCATCAAACCAATCAAATATCCTTTTATATACTGGAGGCATTTCGTGAACAGTATCTAATCCTGATTTTCATTATAAACCCTTAACGAATATAAATTAAATGTAAATAATTAGCTCTTAGCCTTTGTGTTAACTTATAAAATAATAAGTAACTATCTACTTACTCTGGCAATAAGTAACAAAACAATAAGGGAATTCTTCATGGAAAGACAAATAAAACTATTTTCACTGAAGAGAAAAGGAGCAGCAGTCCCTAAAGTAAACATAATTAGTATCAAATCAACTTTCTCATGAAGACGAAGCTTCTGGGTTTAAAGATACTTAATTTCAATTAATTTTGGTCGTTAAAATTATGGTTTTTCTTATAAAAAAGAGTGCGTTGCTATGAAAAATGAAAAGTCAGTGAAAACAATTCAAAAAAAATCGAAGTTTAGAGACTATTTACGCTATCTGCGGATTAAATTTAAAAGGTATAATTTTAAAAGTGGAAAAAATAAAAATGCATCTCTCGATGTGAGACACCTTTCTGACCATTTAAAAAAAGACATTGGTATATATGATAAAGACCACTAACATCATTAATATCTCTTCGTACTCTTGTCTTACTCGTTGTGTCACAAAGTTTAGTTGCACTACATGCGCACTGATTTTTAGAGGCAATTAGGCTGCTGTCTGCAAAATGTCTCCCAAAAAGATAATCCTTCAGGGTTATATGAGCTGTCCATTTTAATTATCGACCATAGTTCCACTCCTACAAGGGTGGAACTAGCTTCCTCATCAGGTTTCCATTCCGGGCACTGATACATCTTACCTTGCCAGTGACTTTGCTCAACGATTAGACAATGGTCAATATTGTGTAGAGACAGATAGAAAAGGAGTACTTCTTTGATTTCATCATCAATGCTACAGGAATACAACGTTCACTCGATAGAAGCAATCCGGTACTTGATAGCCTGCTAAGTCAGAAACTGGTGATATTCAAATGGGCTTGTATGCTCTTGGGCGGATAACTTGTGGTGATTTTTACATAGTCAATAACATAGATATGATTAATAACCAAATCTCCACTTTATTGTCATCCTTCAAGCTAAAAAAAGGGGAAACCAAAACATGTATCTAGCCTCATTCATAGCTTTGGTTGGCTCGCTCTTATTTACATATTTCGAGATACCACTAGGTGTAATGTTCGGTGCCCTGATTGCTCTTTTGTTAACGGTAAAAACAGGGTTTACTCTAGCTCTTCCCAAAAGCACATTGACCGGAGTACAGTTAATCCTTGGTGCCACAGTGGGCTCAATCGTCCCTATGCAGACTCTTTCCAAGGGTTATCCGATATTACTTTTTGTGGGACTCGTCCTTTGTATGTCCGCACAAGTTCTCACCTCGTATCTCTGGCTTTCTAAGCGAGAGAAATGGTCAAAATATGAAAGCCTACTTGGGGCGGTCCCGGGAGCGATGGCCGCGGTTCTTGTCATTAATGAAAATCACAATTCACCTTCTAGTAAAGTGATTTTCACTCACACAGTTCGACTCATTTTCTTAATCATAGCTTCCGCTCTTCTTGTCTCAGCGGACAATTCACCAGTTCCTGGGCCGGCTATTTCCTTAGACAACCTTTGGATACTTCTCCCACTTTTCCTCGCCTACTTTTCAGGTTTGCTTCTCGATAAAATTGGTACTCCAGCACCGTATATGGTGACTGGGATGTTAGCAACTATGTTTGTGAACTCTGAGTTACCGTCATACAACTTTCTTGTCCCGACAGAGCTTGTTTTTATTGCAACATCCGCTCTAGGGGCATTAATTGGGATTCGTCTAAAAGATATAACCGTTGTAGATATCTTCTCTTATGCGCGAGCTGGGATTATTGCTACAACGTTAAGTCTTACAGTCACAGTTGTTTTTGCATATATATTCAGCAAGCTAATTGATAAGGAGTTCATCGTACTCTTGATGTCGTGGGTTCCGGGCAGTGTGGAGTCTATGACTGTCGCTGCCATTTATCTTGGACTAGAGCCTGCATTAATAATGCTTAGTCATATCATTCGCATGATAATGCTTCATTCTATCCCTCTCGGCTTCAATATTTATAAGTATTTACGGAGACAATTATGAAATGGGACATTGGTGTTGGCTTGGTTTCATTAAAAAACCTCAGTTAAGACTGGTTTTTTGCTTTTTCCATTCCTAATAAGCTCTTTTCACTTAAATGCATTTAATTTACCTATTGAAAGAAATTCAACTGGAACTTCCGTTCTTCAACGGTATCCAGTCTGTACTTTGTAGTATTGAAGAGCGGAGTTACGCTGCTTCTATCTAAAAACATCAGAAACAATAAAGCTTGAGAAGTACAATATCCTCTCATCATTTTTTGCTTTGAACACATTATTCATCATCGGTAAATCTATCTAATTTCTATTTAGACCGTCAACCTCCTTCGGTAATCACACCACTCCCAAAAAGTGAACACTAAGGCGATCTTTTCCCAGAGCACACCCAGAGCACAGTCCCAATGCATGGCGGCATAACACGTCTCTGGACAATTCCGTGTTATATGTATTGTTAAATTAGCATTTAACGGATTACTTTAGGTACAGCAAAACCCCTAATAGTGGTCAAATTCACTTAGCCACTACAGAACAAAAAATATATTGATACAGTGCATTTACTAGGGGAGCGTTCAACAACCTCTGCTCTAACGATGAAGAGGTGGACACTTCACTGCAAAGTTTTCGCATACTCGCGCATAACTCTGGCATTGTCCGCGTACTCTTCATTACCACATGGTTCACCGTTGTTGCTGCTCAGAGGGCTTGAATAAGCAGGGACAACCTTTTCAGAATAACTCATGACTGTCCCGTAGTTAGAACAATGAAAAGCTCCAGAATAAGGTTTTACTTTACTTCTATTTGCAGCAAAGACCTGTTCCATGATCCAAAAGTCTCCACTTTCAGAGTTAGGCCGTTCATGCATTGCCCACCCTAAATGTCCTAGCTCATGTTCTAGCACGGTAATCGGGAAGTCCTCCGCAAGCAGTACAAAGCTGTCGTTCAAGTTAACCATTGTCATCCCATTAATCTCCTCTTCGATGACCAATGGATGATTATCACTTAAAACCAAAACGTACTGCTCTTTTGGAGCGTCTAAAAACGAGTTTACCTTCGAAGAACTGATTGCTTGTTTTAGGTCTGAATGCACAGAGGAGATAGACATACTGTCATGAGATATTGATACAGAATGGCTATCCTTGAACACACGAGTTATAGGGATGCATGAGTTAGACAGTATCGTATTAGACATCTTTACCGCTTCTTGCAATCTGCCTTTTAACTCTTCCTTGTTACCAATCTGATTATCAATATAAAAGGTGACATTGGAATTAACGCTTCTTTCTTCTTCGCACTCCGGGAAAGTAAAATTTGGTTTCGTATTTCTTTGGCTGTGCATAATTATAATTACGATCACAATAGAAGCGAGAGTTAAATTTCTTTTAGTCTTTTTCATGAATCCCTCGGTCGCTATTGAGCGTTAAGTCATTAAATGTTTTAAAAAGAATAAACCCGATACTAACAATAGGAAATAATTACCACCACTAATTATTTATCGGTCACTACGGTGATATAGGCGACCTTAATGATTAAATTATGTAATTAGCTTTTTTTGCTTCTTGCATGGCCAATGCAATTTTATTAGCCCCTGATTCAGCTATGTCTTTTAATTCCTTAGTGGTCTTTAATATTAGCTCGGACTTATCCATTATGTTCCCTCTATCTTTGAATTTTCGAAAGAAGCGTTAAATAAAGTAAAACGATTTAAGGAGAATAAACTAAAAATATCAACTATATTAATAATTAATTAATAATTTATTAATATCAAATCTTTACATACAGTAGCATTGCAGGCTATGGAAATTATCAGGCCTATACTAAGTATGAATAGTTATAATGACCCTTGAGATAAAATACGCTGGCATAATGAAGAACACTTCTCCATTGATGACGAAGTTGAATTTCATTTGGTTTCTTGGGGGAGTCCAAAAAACATTATTGAGTTTGGGGTATATCACGGGGCGAGTCTCGTTTTACTCGATAAGATTTACACCCCTGAATCCATCATAGGCATAGACAAACGTCGAGAACATCCAGCCTTAAGTCAATACCGAAAGGGGCCTTCAGCACACTCGGTAATAGAGCCTTATTGTGGAGTAAAGCAAGATCATACAGACAAGCTCATTCAAATATTAGAATTACACTTCCCCAAAAAAAAATGTAGACCTAATTATTGATGATTGCAGCCATTTATATGAACCAACAAAAGCCGCCTTTTTGACATCATTCCCTTATCTAAAATCAGGTGGGATATACATCATAGAAGATTGGGGATGGGCGCATTGGCCGGGTGAGTTTCAAAAGAAAGAGTTTTTCCCCGGAACTCCTTTAAGTAAATTGGTTTTCGAATTACTCATGCTTCAAAGCGTCATTCCAAATGTCATAGCTAAAATTGAAACTGATTATAATCACGTTGCTATTACTAAAGGAGAAGAGAGTAGCCCCAATAACCGAAAACTATTTGAACTCATAAAATGCAAGACCTCGATTCACATTGAGAAACAATGATAAGTTCCTACACTATATTAGCTCTAGCTATGACTTTAAGTTCATTAGACAAATGGATTTCACGAGTCTTTCTTAAGAAAAATCCTTTATGTAATGAATATTTACTAGCCTATCAAATCACATGCAGTTTACTCGCTGCTCTGTTTGTTATCTTCGAAATCGAACAAATCCCTACAAAATTCGACAATACAAGTGAACTTTGGGAGCTGTTGCTTTTAAGTATATTCAGTGTTTTCTCATGGCTTGGGTTTGCGTACTCAACCTTTAGGGCTCGTGCTTCAATTGAATTAGGCGTTGTCTCGATAATCTCTAAAACAAAGATCATTTGGAGTGCTCTGTTCGGGGTTAGCTTTTTAAATGAGACACTGACTTTCCTTCAAATGACTGGCGTTATACTGATACTTGTCGCTTCACTGCTCATCAGCACAAGTAACAACATGAATCTTCTTTTTTCAAACAATCTACACGCGTGGCTCGCGCCAATCTTTCTCACTCTAGCCATTGGTTTTGATAAAGTACTTACGTTGTACTTACCTACTAGCGTTATCCTTTTTATCGGTTTTTCTGGAACCGCTTTTTTGACGCCTCTACTATTTAAAGTTCATTATAGGTTAATCAAAAAAGTTCTATTTAACGCCGTAATAACAGCCACTTGCGGAACAGCAAGCTACTATTTTCTCTTAAAAGTGCTTAACACTAGCGCTTTTAGTTTAGTCATGGTTTTATTCCAAGGAGCCTTCATCCTCGATATTCTTTTTGGTTACTTCTTTTTAAAAGAGCGCACGAACCTTAAAACGAAAATAGTCTCTTGTTTACTCGCTACCCTTGGTATTTTGACTTTGGCTTCATAACGTACACTTATTTACAGAACTCCAAGTGTGACTCCCCAAAACACAAACTTCACCAAAAAACCTAATCTTAAAATTTGATGATTTTAAAACATCCCCGAGCGATACATGTTAGTCAATTAACCATTGTTGTTACAGCGTTTATAGCATATAAATCTCGCTGTAGAAAAAGGCCTAATTGAGAGGGGCTTTCTACTACAAACCTAATCGATTAATAGAGTTTTGTTAGAAAGCCTACTTAATGTTAGGCGTGGCTAACTATTGTTGCACTCTGCTCTCATTTTACACTCCCCCGTCAACCTCCCTTGGGAATCACATTAAATAATCTAAATTGATGCGTGAGCAGAAATTAAGCTAGCGCAGAATCCCTATCGTGATACTGATTTAACTCATTTGGTGTTAGGATAATAAAATGAAAAAGACCACGCCAACCCCACATGATGCCCTCTTTAAGCAGTTTCTCACTCATCCAGAAACCGCTAAGGACTTATTGGATATTCACCTGCCTGCTGAGCTGCGTGAAATCTGTGATTTGACGACCCTAAAACTCGAATCAGGCAGCTTTATTGAAGAAAGTTTACGGCCTTACTATTCGGATGTCCTTTATTCTCTTACAACGTCTCAGGGGGAAGGTTACGTCTACGCGTTAATCGAGCACCAGAGTCGACCAGATAAACACATGGCATTCAGACTAATGCGTTACGCTATCGCCGCCATGCAGCAACATATTGAAGCTGGCCATGAGCGTTTACCTCTGGTGATCCCGTTGCAGTTTTACCATGGTAAGGTCTCACCCTACCCGTATGAGATGAATTGGTTAAAAGGGTTCGTTAACCCTCTTATAGCTAAAGCGCTCTATACTCAAGATTTTCCATTAGTCGATGTCACGGTCATCTCCGATGATGAGATAATGCAGCATCGCCGCATCGCATTGCTTGAGCTTGTCCAAAAGCACGCAAGGCATCGGGATATCATGGATTTCTTTGAGCCTCTGGTCACATTGCTCTTAACCGATTACACTACAGATAAGCAAGTACAGTCATTGATGAGCTACTTACTCCAAGTGGGTGAAACGAACAACCTAGAGGCGTTAATTACGTCACTAGCCTCATCAGTACCGAAACACGAGGACACACTTATGACTATTGCAGAACAATTGCGCCAACAAGGCGAGCAACGTGGCCGCCAAGAAGGACGTCAAGAAGGACGTCAAGAAGGACGTCAAGAAGGACGTCAAGAAGGACGCCAAGAAGGACGCCAAGAAGGACGCCAAGAAGCCCTCAAGGAGATGGCGCGCAAGATGATGCTTAATGGTCTAGATCAGGAAGCCATTATGGATGTCACAGGATTGAATAAAGACGAACTAGCACAACTTTCTCATTAGCCGAGAAAGTATAAAGCCTTGCTAGTTTAAGGGCGAGGCTCCTGCTTTACGAAGACAACCCTCACGAATAGCGCTATCACTTCGCTTTCTGCTATAAAATTGCTCGATTCCGGACCAACTTGATGTGAGACATGCCTAGCTCTCGTTACGCTCAACTCTCATTCTTTTGACGACACGAACGACCGTTCGTGGTGACACTCCCACAAACTTAGCTGTTTCATTGATGCTCATCTCCTTAAGAACTCGAAGTTTGTAGATTTGTTCGTGCAACTCTAAATCGGGCCTTCTTCCTCGATACTTGCCCATTGTCTTAGCTTTATCTATGCCTTCCTTTTGGCGTCGACGTCGATCTTCGTAATCTTTACGAGAAATCGCCGCGAGCATATCCATCATCATGTTATTGATCGCTTTAATCATCGAATTCGTGAACTCATCGGATATTTCAGGAGCCATGGCGATGTGACTAGTTGGTAAATCCAAGCTAATGACTTTCAATTCCTTCTCGTACAGCATTTCTTTCAATTTAGACCAACTAGATTCATTTAGACGAGAGAGTCGATCAATCTGCTCAATCATGATCAAATCCCCTTTTTTAGCATCACTTAATAATTGCAGTAATTTAGGTCTTTGCAACGAAGCGCCAGATTCTTGCTCAACATACCAAGCAGCAATACGAAGTCCTTTTTGTTCAACAAATTCTGATAAGGTCTTTTTTGCTCTTTCTGCATCTTGTTCGATAGTTGATGCTCTTAAGTATCCAAATATGTACATAATTTTGATTAAGTGACTTTTAGGTTATGATTTAAATAGGTATGTCATTTATATTATGACATTTAATGGTTAGGTGCAATTTTCAACTAGTGACAATAAGGTATACCCAAACAACATACCCTCCTTCTCAAATTTAAAGTTTAATCATTGCTACAAGGAATAATAAAAATATGAAATGAGAAATCAAAGACTCAGCCAAATCCAAAAAGAGATATTAAGTTGTTTGGCAAAGGGATTCGTGAAGGGAGTCAAAGAAGGTAAGTCTACGGTGGTCAACCATGCTATTAACCAACTTCTTAGGAGAGAGGTCCCTCCAAACAACTTCCGCGTATCTTGTGAAATTATTGAGGAGCGAGGGCTAATCAGGCGCAAGAAAGTAAATTTAGATTGGTATATTAACATTACGCCCGAAGTATTTGATAAAGCACTTTAAGGGCTAGGGTGTATAAATAGAGGTGCATATAGAGTCATTTACACCACAATTTCCGCCTCCGCTGAAATATGAAGAAGCGCATCTTGCTGTATTACAATGAAATCAGGGGGCGATTACGAGCCGAGGAATGCATGTCTACCGATTTCCTAACAAGCCGCTTTACCAAAGTAGTCAATAGCCTACGGAGCAAGATATCAAGCACACAATCAGCAAAGAGTTAGGGTTCAGTCGGACAACTGTGTAATCAATTATTAGTAAGCTTAATTACAAGCCTGTGCTTTAGATTTAAGCCAAAATACTAAAATCACCAAGTACACAATCATGTTGATCAGTAATGCTGCCTGTTAAAGTCGTTTCGCAGTATGAAAATTTAATATTCATATCATCCACGTTTCCGCTCACTAACACGTGGCGCCTTAAAACATCACCATTAAGTTGGTGAATAATCCCACCCCAAGAGAGGTTATCTTTAAATAAATTAAATGTGATCTTCATACTATTCCTATTTATTATTTATCGTTTTTTTCTTTTGTTGTTGAAACCAAAAAAGTTTACGGCCTGTTGTTCGAGACATGGTTGATCCTTATTTATTTTCGTTAGATATAACGAAGCTAGCAGTCTTTTAGAGATACTACTATTGAGATATATTAATAATTTTATTTATAAAAACGAAGTAAATAAGAAACGTAACGACAAATACAAAAAGTATTGGGATAATATTGGATATTTTCGTGGGGAGTTATAAATAAGTACTCTAAGATGGGGGGAAGTGACGCAAGCGGTATCTCCGCTCGCGCCTACTTTAAATCTTATGCAGCTACAACGTTTGCAGCTTGAAGACCTTTTTGGCCTTGCTCTACTTCGAAAGACACTTGTTGGCCTTCTTTAAGAGTCTTGAAACCTTCAGATGCGATAGCACGGAAGTGAACGAATACGTCAGCACCGCCGTTGTCTTGAGTTAGAAAACCAAAACCTTTCTCTTCGTTAAACCATTTTACTACGCCATTTGTTTTGTTAGACATATTGTGTCCCTTATATAAGATAAAAATTAATCGCAAAATGCGATGCGCTGAGAGCTGGAATTATTTAATGTATCTATGAAGCTAAGGGAAACACTGAGGAAAACAACAATAACGAGGAATTCTGAGGGTTTTACTTTTACAACTTGATGTTTCATTTAATAACTCTGAACAACAGAGCGATAACATTATTATCCATTATCTCGTTTTTGTAAAGGTTTAATTTGAAGTTAACATATATCTTCCTGCTGCCCTGCAAAATACGATTTTTTACAAATTCACCTACACTTTTATCCCGAGACCTTATAACAGTCGTCCGACTACACCCTAACTCTTTACTGAGCGCAGTTTATTCATGCCTTGGTTTGCAATCTCTTGAATGAGTTGGTGAGCGTCTTAGAGGTGCCTCCCTTCTGAGCGCGCGCTCTGCCCACATCACTGTTAATATCCAAATCGCCCAAGTAATGAAAGACCAAACCGGCTTTCTTTCTCGCTAGCTGCTCAGCAATTTGCAAAGCATCAATGGTATTACGATCAAAATACGGTCGACTTTAGTAACGTGAATAACATCCCCTTCCCTCGCAAAGTCCAGCAACAGGTTAAGCAGTTCTCTCTCTGGGGATTCCCCCCCCTCGCTTGCTCTTGGTGAATTTTTCATAACCTATAGCTTTAACCTGTTCAAGTTGAACGTCGAGCGTTTGGTCTTGAATACTGACACGGACATAGCCAATTTTCATGAAATGAACCCTAAAGTGAACAGGCTTTGTTGCGTAATTCAATGGAACTAAATCAAGAACCTACGATCTGATCAGCTCCCACCACTCTCTCTCGTAGCCTTATGCCTAAACCTTGTTACAAAACAACCAACTGGAAGCAATACAACCAATCGCTCATTAACCGTGGTTCTCTGACCTTCTGGATCGATGAAGAAGCAATAAGTGGGTGGGCGCAAAGCAAACAGAATAAGCGCGGGAGGCCACGTCGGTTCAGTGATTTAGCTATTACGACAGCACTCATGGTGAAACGAGTTTTTTCTATGCCACTGAGAGCGCTGCAAGGATTTATCGACTCGATATTTAGGTTAGCCCATGTGCCGTTAAGTTGTCCGCATTACACCTGCATCAGTCGTAGAGCCAAGCAAGTTGAGGTCTCATTTAAGACTAAAGCGAGAGGAGCGATACAACACCTAGCCATTGATGCAACTGGCCTTAAGGTTTATGGCGAAGGTGAATGGAAAGTCAAAAAACACGGGACGGATGGCAAGCGGAGAGTCTGGCGAAAGCTGCATATTGCAGTTGATACAAGCACTCATGAGATCATTGCCGCCGAGCTAAGTTTATCAACGGTTACAGATGGTGAAGTACTCCCGAACCTACTGAAACAAACACGTCGAAGCATCCTTGAGGTGTCTGGTGATGGCGCTTACGACACGAGAGCGTGTCGCGCTGCTATTAAGATGAAGCGAGCCGTTGCGCTTATTCCCCCAAGAGAAGGGGCAGCCTTCTGGGAGCGTGGTCATCCTCGAAATCTCGCCGTGGGTTGCCAGAAATTATACGGCTCAAATAAGTATTGGAAAGAGCGGTATGGATACCACAAACGTTCATTGTCAGAAACAGCGATGTATCGAGTTAAACAGTTGCTAGGAGGACGATTGAGCTTAAGAAATTACAATGCCCAGGTGGGTGAAACTTACGCGATGATAAAAGCGTTGAACAAGCTTACTGGGTTAGGTATGCCTGAAACTTGTCGTATTGATTAAGAAATACGCGAAACGGGGTTGTTCTATCTTTAAATTTAATTACGCAACAAAGCCAAGTGAACATTAAGATAGTTTTAATTAAGTGTACATATACATTTAAAAGACTAACTGGACAGTTCTGAGAGGGGTAACAAGTCGTATCCACTAAATTACACCTTTATGGACACGCCATTGGATTAACCGTATAACTAAAATCATACAAATCAGTTAAAGCGTTCGATTCGTTTATAATGAACGAAAAGGAGAATATTATGCAATCACTTACTGCTAATACAGCTAAAACTAAATTTGGCGATTTACTAATGAAGGCTCAACGTGAACCCGTACAAATCAATAAGAACGGTTCACCGGTTGCGGTGATGATGTCTTGTGAAGAATATGAGCAACTTGAAGCCCTGAAATTGATGGTGGTGAAATCGCGCTTCGAACAAGCAGAGGCCGATGTTCTATCAGATAACCTAGTCGACGGTGACGATTTCATGAATGCACTTGACCAAGGTAAATTTGATTAATGACGCAATATAAGCTTTCTTATGCAGCGCAGTCTGATCTCATTGATATTCGTCGCTATACATTAGAGCGATGGGGGCAAACACAATGGACCACTTACTTTTCAGAACTAAAGTAATCAATGGAATTACTGGCTAGCAATAAGTTGATCGGCATAGAAGTTTCAGAGTTGGGCCAAGACTACTTCCGCTTTCCTTTGAAGCACCATGTGATTTACTACATTCGAAAACAAGAGCTCCTCATTATTGCAGCCGTTTTTGGTAAGCACATGTCTCCCGCCAAGCACTTTTCACAACTCTCTTAACCCTTAGCTTCATATAGTCACGCAGCGTACTCGGCGCTTCACCCTCTCGGCTTGGCCCTTCAGTCTTCCGAGAATCATTCCGTTTTTCTTTCTGGCGGCGAGCGCTTCCTTCGTTCTCAGCGAGATCAACTCACGCTCGGTTTCTGCCGCAATTCCTAGCACCTTAGCGGTGATATGAGATTGCCTCGAGCCATATAACTGTAAGTTTTCCTTTGCAATATAGACATTAATTTTCTTTTTCATGCACACTTCGAGTACCTCTAGTACTTGTAACGTTGAACGTGCAATTCGACTGACTTCAGCAAACACAATGCAATCTCCGCTCGTCATCCCCTCTACTAACACACCTAACTTAAGTGGTCGCCATTTTATCTTGCCTATCAAGCCAAAGTGGGCAGCCAAGCACACCGATTTTAAGCATCATCCCCAACGACTCGCCCCTCGAGTTAGAGTTACTCCTACCAGCCCGTTCTGCTGGTTTTGTTCAACAAGGTGATACCGAGCCTGGGTTGCTCATTGCGAATGCGACAGCGATCGGGTTGCAACCTTCAATGTTAAAAGTGTCATATGCCAGTGAGATAAGCACTTCTAATACTAATGAAGGCCCAGACAAGAAGAGTGTTACATTATCGCTTGAGCGTGAATTCCCCCTCGATGATAAAGAACCAATAACCGGACGCTCTCACTCGCTGCTGCTTCAAGCTCAGTTGCAATGCCGGCATCCACCTGTAGTAATCCGCTACAATAATGAAATAAACAACCAGACTGGGAGAATATTATGTTTCCATTTGAACTAAAAGTTAGCCATAGGACGGGACTCGGCAAAAGGCCAGACAGAAGTTTTTTACTTTTACCCAAATTTGGCAACAACCCCTATCCCCACCAACTTACCTCTAGATTTTTTGTAAAAAAGCACATTAGTTAAAAATTACTGTCATTCTAACTATCATAACCAAGACGGATTCCTACCATAAATGACGAGTTTATTCAGGTTACCAGCCGCGGTATTGAAGCTATTGGTCACCCTGGCTAATGCAGGGGCTTGAGGTCTGAACACTCTCCCTGAAGTTGCGGGTAGGTTGCGGACGTAGTTACCTGGCCAAGCAACCACTCTAGTATTTAGATGATTGGCTAAAGCCTGCCCTTGAGAAAACATGCTTCCTCCGGTCGCCCCGAAACAGGTTTGCAAATTAAACCTCTGAACGCTTCGCGCGCCCTCTGGTAGATACTCCGCAAGCCGTCCAGCTGTTTTAAAACCATCTGGCGTCATGGTTAACCCAATCCCCCCATGGCTGTAGACATAATCGTCGGCGCTCCTGTAGATAGCTGCTGCTCTTTGATAACCTGGTGAGCGCTGCCTTGTTATGGTCGTGAGATCTTCAAGAGGGGACCAATGTCTTAACTCAACCATCTCCATCGCTTGGCGTCGTGTAGCCATCAATGCTCTTCTGCTACGAGCCACCCCGATCCCTCTTCCTGCCCCAAACGTTACAAGGCCTATTACCGCCCCAATTCCCGCATTTAAAGCGGCATCTTTGGCACTTGAGCCAGTCGCCAATTCAAGACCAAAGCTAACTGCACTTGACACAGAAGCATCAGCAATCGCGAGGCCCACTTGTACACTGGTTTTTGCTCCCGTTGCTGCCGCGCCAAATCCTCCTGAGATAAAGCCAAGTGCGGCCCCAATCCCAACTTGTTCCCATTCAAAATGCGTATCCGTCACTATCGCACGAATTCCTTCTGCAGTTGCGGAGATGCCCGCCCCTAGAATTGCCCCTACAATCGCCCCTATAATTAAACTGGATATCGCAAACTTTCCGCTGGGATCACGCAAATTCACAGGATCGCCAAAACAATAGCTATAGGAGTTACTCCCTCCCTCTCCAAAAGGACTCAACACATCTGCAGAATGGAAGCGAGTCAAACCTGAACTATAAATCCGAAAACCATTGCCTAAATGATATAGCCCTGAACCAATGTCGCTAATCTCACGTTCGCCATTAAAACCTAACCGACTCTGAGAAAATTTAACAGGCACAATTAACCCTGAAGATTCAAATTTTGATTTAAAGGCTTCGCCAGCTAAGAGAAATCTTGGAGTAAAGTAAATAAACGGGGATAAAGCAGCCAATGAGGTGGAATACTTGATAAAAGTTCTTTTTGATAGATCTATATATCTTTGATTAACACCGGATGAACCATAATTCTTATTCATGATAAACATTTCCTCTATAAATCACGCCTTCACCTCAACCTTGTCCATAGGGGGTGTACATTTTGTATTCTGTCGAAATAGTATCATCGCCATGGTGTGAGGTTAGAGTAGCGATAGCACTATGTTGGGCGTTTCCTAGTAAGTATTGATGTTCAGCAAGATGCACCGAGGTATCATAATTTGAAGGGCTGATATTAAACTTGAGGTACGAAGAAATAGTACGGTCCGTCCATAAACCACCCACGTTATGGTAACAAGTGTGCCATCCATCGTATAATTCGTTGACTATCTGGTCACCTTGATAATAAAGCTCCATCTTGGGTTCGTCTTGCCCAATTTGCGCCACTACACGCCCTTGAGCGTCGTATTCGAATTGATAAGACTTGTTGTTAATAGGCAGAGAAGTTGAATTCAATTGACCAAGAGCGTCATAATGATAAAGCGCCCCCCGCTCATCTTTAGTTATGTTTCCTGATGTGTCATAAGTTAAGTTAGCCGATTCAGAGTAGCTAATGTGGGTATTAGAGATTGACGTAAGACGCACCACGTCATCAGTATCATAAGTATATGTACAAATATTGTCGGTACCGTCTGAAAAAAACGTGATAAGTTTGGTTATATTGCCGTACAAGTCATAACTATATTGCTGTCGAATGATTTTGTTGCCAAATGTATCTTTGGGGTGTTCAAAGCCATCACACTGATAATCAACTAGTCGATGGAAATCATCGTATGACATTTTTTCAACCGTTGTTTTGTTGTCTCTTTCGAGTGTCTTTAGGCTGATTTGAAGTTCATCGTTATAAACTTGTTGCAAAGAAAACTGTAATTGAGAGTTTAGATGAACACTTCTTTTCGTTTCTAGTCCGACATCGTTTAATTCTAGTTTAATTTGAAGGTGATCATTTCCCCTATAAGTATCACATCCGACCAAGCGACTATAGTGATCATAATTTAAAGTGCTGAATGTATGGACACTCTCATTATTCGAATCTTGCTTAATATATTCGATATAAAACATTCTTCCGTAGCGGTCATAGCTGTATCTAACGACGTTACCAAAATAATCGTGCTTAAAATCCAGCCTGCCTGAAAGGTGATATTGTTCAAAGCTAAAAAGTCTAACAGACGTATTGGGGAAAAACGCCATCTCCTCTCTCGTCATCCCATCTTTAAAGTACACATAAGCACTGATGAGATTTTTATTCTCTGCACGTACTAGATGACCAGATTTTGCGTCGTAGTGATAGGTGACATTCAACGCTTCGTTGCCTGAAACATTATAGGCCGTGGCTTTCTTCAAATACTTATTGTACGTTATCTCGAGTTCATTACCATCCGCCATAACAACCCTCGTGGGAATTGGAGAAGCCCCGCTAAAAGACTGTTTTTCAGTTCCAGAACTCGACACTTCAGATACCATGCGAGATAGCCCGTCATACACCCTAATCCCAATGGTTTTATTATTAACACTGGTTTCAACAGGCAAAAGATCATGGCTGTAACGGACGTATTTTTTTGATATTTCAAGCGTTTCACCATCGTAGATTTGACGTGTTGAAACAACTCGGTCTGCGGTATCATAGGTGTATTCAACAGTATGACTTTTCTGGTCTGTGCTCGACACCAAGTTGCCTAAGGCATCATAAGTATTCTGGAAAAACGCTAACCGTTTCCCATGACTGTTGAGCAGCTCCTTTGTTAATAAGTTACCCATTAAATCAAAAGAACGAATTTCTGAAAGCAAACCTTGTATCGAATAGTTTATAGTCATCTTGACGGGGTTTTGCTTGATGACTTCTATCCTTCCCTCTGGGTGGGTGATTTTACTAAGGTTGCCTCTGGCATCGTATTCGTAGTTAGTTACCATTGAAGAACTGGTCGAAAAGTTATCAAATTCTTGCTGCTCAATCAATTGACCCAGGCTGTTATAGCTGAGTTCACTCAACACGATGAGTTGACCATTAAGATCACTTCGTTTTGTCTTAATGACCTTGCCTGCATTGTTGTAGTCTTCGACGCTTTGGATACCGGTAGGCTCTATGCTCTTCAATTGATTGAGCCCATCACCAACACGATAGACATACTTCACTACCGCTTCATAATCCGTCCCTTCCGCCTTTATCTCTCGAGTCCGCCTACCAAGAAGATCGTATCGACAACTTGAGATAACTCCTTCACTATCGACCCACTGAACGGCTTCACCACTCTTTAAATCATGCTTGACTTGGGTGGTAACGACTAAATTATCATGTGTTGTTAGTGCGCTTGTAATTTCAACATCTTGGTCGGTATAACGGTACGACAAGTCCTTTCGTGAAACAAAATCATTGATAAAAGTAGAGGTTTTTTGTAATTGACCATGAGTAAGCTCTTCAACATTGTTAAAGTAAACATAATCTACACGACTCAGAGAGCTCTCTTCATGTTTAAGGACGACAAAGTTGCCTCCTCCGATGCGGGGTAAGGATTGGTAGGTGAAGACACTTTTCCTCTCTTGTTCATGACTAGTAATAGAGGAAGCTGGCTGGAAAGTTTCTTCCTGCAGGAAGGCAACAAACCCATTAGGCTCTGGAGGGCATGCTTGACCCTCTCCTGAAGAGGTGTAATAGACTCGCTTCGTTTGATCACCATTTATCTCTCGAATTAAGGTTTGATTCCCATAATCATCGTACTGATACTTATGGACAAACGTTCTAGAATCAGAATCTTCATAGTGAGTTTCATGTTTTTCCTTCAGAAATGAGTAATTGGCTGGTTGATGCTCAATACTGGTATTTATCTCCGCGTAATAAACGTACTCTTCTTTTCTGTAAAGAACCTCATTGTGGCGATATTCTATAGATTTTTGTAAATGATATTTATTATAAGACCGTGTTATGGATTGCGTGCTATTTATTTTCTCGACACTACTATACTCATAGTCACTCCTAGATTTGAATAGAGTATCTTCTCCATTGACGAACGCGGCTTCACTAGCAAAACCGAGATAGTTTTTATCTGAATAAGTATAGTTTGTTACTCGGTCAGGTTGATTATTCCCAGCGACAAATCGATGCATAGTCACATAAGGGACTTTACTGACCGGCCCACCGCTCGGAAAGCTGTGCCCTTCATTTTGGTAAGTGAGGATTTCTTTCAGGCCACTGGGATGAGAAAAGACTGTCAGGAGATCATAGTTAATATTACTCAGGTATTCGTACTCAAAAGTGATATTCGACTCGTCATCAGGTAAATGAAGCGTTGTTAATCTTTTATAAATACCATTGCTTTCTTTATCAACAACCAGTGTTTGATAGGTTTCTCCACCTACAACCTGTGTGACCGTTGTTTTTAAGTCTTCAGACCAATAATCTATCCGTAATTCTCTTCCTGAGCCATCCGTTATTTTCCACAATTTGCTAGTTTGGTCACTCTCTCTATAGTGGAATGTTGTTTCCAAGCCTTGGATGGAGGTGATCTTTTTCAAGGCTCCCGTTTCATAGTCTATCGATTCTACAATCCCACTTTTATAGATAACATTAATTTCATTATTACTGAGAGAATAGAGTAACTTAATATCTTTAATTTTTCTGTATGGGAGTTTATATTCATTAGTCTGATGATTATAAATCGCTTTATAATTTTGTCCTGAGCTCAGGTAAATAATACTATCTTCTTTGTCAAAACGACTGAAAGAAAGAAGCCAGCCTCTCCCAAACCCTTCATCTCGAACACTTTCGGCACGATAGTTTAATACCAAGGAAATGGGAGAACCTACGGTTTTATGTGATATAAAATCAGCGAGCCTTATTGAACATATATAAGCCCCAGTCCTAGGATTGACACCTGAATTATTAATAATTGAGAAGTTATGTGCATTCGATAAAAAAGACATTTTATTAATCACCTATTAATTATGTTCACTATGTATTCTTCTTAAATAGTACCCTTCCTCGAAATAATCATTGTAGCTAGTTCTTGAAAAACTAAAGTATCCTCTATTGCCAAATTTATCTTCGAAATACACTATTTTTCCATCAGGACTAATACTTTGGTTCCAGTCATAGGGAGGAAATGCTTTAGAGATGTTAGCAGAGTTGCTGCTGTAAATACCGCGCCCAAATGAGCTGACGAATATAATGGCCTCATCTGTATTGAGATCGCCATAGACAACCCGGTCTTTCCAGCCAGTGTCATAGGTAGTTGAAAATGGTATGTTGATATGGCCAGCATCTGTATCATATATCCAGTATAAGGCGGAAGAGGACTGGCTGTTGCTATAAGTCCCCAGCAACCTATGGTGGTCATTATTAAATCTCAGCCCCCCTTCTTGCCAAACTTTCTGGAGCGTAAAATTGTTAGGCTTATACTTATTGAGATGAAGAATGGCCCCATCACTCCATCCGCTATTGCTTGTTTCGTAGGTAAAATCTGAACTGGTAAAGGTTCTTGGGGTCAACAATTCGACGATGGCAGAAGATTTGTTTGTGGTTCCATTACAAGTATTTTGGGTAAGAGATTCACCAGTGATATTATTGGTGGCCGTCGCTTGGACACACAGATGATAAACATCTGCACGGTTACCTGAAACAAACTTAGAAACACTCCTATAGCCTTCTCTTCGTCTGTTTCGGTTACTTCCATCCTCAAGCCTGATATCTAATACATACCCGCTGTGAGAATCTGAGACGGAGAGCGAGTCAATCGTTTCCGCCGTATAGAGTTTTTTGAGACTTGCATTGTCAAACGTGTAATTAGATTTCAACTGATAATAAATTTCAATTTCGGCCTGCATTCTATTATTGGCGTATATTTTAGAATTTGGCGATAAATTCACATAGGTGCCTTCAAGATAAAGCCTCGAAAAAGGTTCCTCTCTAGGTCCAGTGGAAGAGCAAAAAGCGCTATTAATATTAAATAAAAAAGCGAGTAAACATAGTTTTTTAAATGAATTTGTTTTTAGAAATTTCATATATTATATCCCATATTTGACCACAATGATAAAATATATATTTAATCATTATTTTTATAATAATTAATTTATAATTTATAATTTATAATGAAAAATTTAGAAAAGCGCAGTAATAATGTATATACAGAAGAGAGTTTTAACGAATCCCGCCCTCTGGCCAACTTTGAGTTCAAATGGCAAAACTTCGCCCTAACCTCCTTCTTTGGTGTGTTCGCTGGTATGCCTCTACGACTTTGAGCTCTGCCAATCTAAGTTATACGTTGGCCGAACACGGCATCCTTGTTAATCGTTCTACGATTTACAGCTGATTGGGGTATTGAACACATTTCCCCGAAAAATTCATCCTCCATCTAATTAGTAGACGATTTGGGAATCTTGCATGCCAATAGCGGAACTGGTTACATCTCAACAGAAAAATGTCCTCAGCAGTACTCATGTTCTTTAGGTTTTAAGCTCGTTACTTGATGGATTAGAGGTTGATATCGAAAGGGAAGTCCCACAAGATCCGTTGAGAGCAGTGTTTTATTTTCTCATTAGTTGCTCCCGGCCAGCTTCCATGACAGTAACCATCAACGATCTCATATGTCGTTTTTTTCTTTTTCCTATTTTGCTCAGAACCCCAGCAGAACACATCACTTGATTTGGCATTCACACATGCTCAGATTGTTACGGTGTTCACCTTAACTTCGCCGATCCCGCCTAGAACCTCTCCCTTTAACGCCCTCCTTAATTCGTGAAAGGGCGACCTTAGCCTACGTCAGACGTGATAAACTTTATAGCTCTTAGTCTTCTACAACGGCAAAAGGCAAATCATACGCTCCTTTTTGCATAACTTTTCGGCATAATTAAACCTAATTCTAGGTCGGAAAACCCCAAGCGGGCTAATTGAACTGGCCCCAAGTTTAGAGAGAGCTTTACCTGCCCTGATTCGAAAAGAAGAAATCTGAGGGTTGGGTGGTAACACTCACTCGATTACGACTTATGTCTTCCTCTGGCATAGAACTAGCAGATTCTCCCACTAAGTATTAGGCTCGTCCCTCTGCCGTGTATTGGACTCGCCCCGAAGGAGCCTCTGTCGCGTTTCTACTTCGCTTTCTACTTCGGATTAAAGAAGTTATTAAAGCCTTGGTGAAGATTAAGCACAGATTGCTGGAAGGCGATTGAATCATATTACTTCAACCATTGGTATTTACGCGATTTCTTGGCAACTGCAAGTAGTGGCTTGATGTCCTTTTTAGGATTCAGCGTGACACCATGCTTGCGGTGCATATGAGACTTTAAATGTAGAGCTTTGTTATACGCTTTTTTGTTATACGCTTTATAGCTATAACAGTTTCAACCGACTCAAATCTGTGCGTACCAGCTGTAACGAAAAACTCTCTGGCTATATCTACTTCCTCGCCATTCAAAAGCCTGCAGGCTATGCCGATAGGCTTTGTTGCGTAATTCAATAGAACTAAATCAAGAACCTACGATCTGATCAGCTACCTCCACTCTCACTCGTAGCTCTATGCCTAAACCTCGTTACAAAACAACCAACTGGCAGCAATACAACCAATCACTCATTAACCGTGGCTCTCTGACCTTTTGGATTGATGAAGAGGCGATTAGCGGGTGGGCGCAAAGCAAACAGAATAAGCGCGGTAGGCCACGTCGATTCAGTGATTTAGCTATCACGACAGCACTCATGGTGAAACGCGTGTTTTCTATGCCACTGAGAGCGTTACAAGGATTTATCAACTCGATATTTAGACTGGCCCATGTTCCATTAAGCTGTCCGCATTACACCTGCATCAGTCGTAGAGCAAAGCAAGTTGAGGTCTCATTTAAGACAAAAACGAAAGGAGCGATACAGCACCTAGCCATTGATGCGACTGGCCTAAAGGTTTATGGCGAAGGTGAATGGAAAGTCAAAAAACACGGGACAGATGGCAAGCGTAGAGTCTGGTGAAAGCTGCATATTGCAGTTGATACAAGCACTCATGAAATTATTGGAGCCGAGCTAAGTTTATCGACGGTTACAGATGGAGAAGTCCTCCCTAACTTATTGAAACAAACACGCCGAAGTATCCTTAAGGTGTCTGGTGATGGCGCTTACGACACGAGAGCATGTCACGCTGCTATTGAGATTAAGCGAGCCGTTGCGCTTATTCCCCCAAGAGAAGGGGCTGCCTTCTGGGAACGTGGTCATCCTCGAAATCTCGCCGTGGGTTGCCAGAAGTTATACGGCTCAAATAAGTATTGGAAAGAGCGGTATGGATACCACAGACGTTCACTCTCAGAAACAGCGATGTATCGAGTTAAACAGTTACTAGGAGGACGATTGAGCTTAAGAAATTACAATGCGCAGGTGGGTGAGACTTACGCGATGATAAAAGCGTTGAACAAGCTTACTGGGTTAGGTATGCCTAAAGCTTGTCGTATTAACTAAGAAACACACGAAACGAAGTAGCTCTATCTCTAAATTTAATTACGCAACAAAGCCTATCCTCGCCCTAAAAGCGGGCGAGGATTTACGGAGAAATTGCTAACTGGAAATTGAGAACCTCAAAATTATCCTATAAAATTTATTCCTAACGAAGCCGCAAATTCCACCTGCTTCCAGCTCGATTCTAAATCACGATCATTTTTAATCCGACCTAGGCGACTTGCCCCTCCCTCCTCTCCTCGACCACCTACAACCATAGCTAACATTTCTAATTCTTCTTGCGATAATAAAGGATGATTGTCAAATATAACTCGTTTCATTATTAAACCCCTAATTTTATTACTAATAATCTTAAAATTAAACAAAAGAAATTAATTTTAAATTATGATTACATTTAAAAAATTAATTAATAAGTTAATAAGTTAATAAGTTAATGTAAATTATATTAAAAAAAGAATAACCTTGAATTCTAATTTCAGCACCGAGCCTACTGCATAAATACAACGTTGCTAATCTTCTTTGAAAATAACGTCTAACGCCCAGGACTCTGGCTCTCAATGTGCCAAAGTTTTCTTGTCGCTCTTGAGCGGCTTTGTTGAAGCGCTCATTTAATCGCCAATTTTTGAGTTGAGAGCCTTTTCCTATATTCTTATCATACCTTGATGTATTCACTCTCATAATCATACCTTACAAACACAATCAATCCAGGCGTCAACACTTCAAAAAAACACACCTACCGACAAACCAATTATATTGCGTGACCGAGGGCGGATTGATATCTGATTATCAGGCGACATTATGGATAATTGGCAGAGTGAGCAACGCACTTATGATGGAACAGGCTCATCCCCAATACCCTGATAGCACAATAAGAGCGTGACATTATTTGAGACTGGTCTTCAAACAGCCCCTACGCCAACTTCAAGGTCTCATCGATAATCTATTAAAAAGAATGGGGGACGCAGATCTAGCCTGTCCAGACTATACCTCTCCTTCTAAGCGCTTATCTCAACTAGGTCTTAAGAAGCCCGCATTCAAATCCACATATAAACCGAATGAGGGGCCGTAGGGGCACTGTGTGAAAAAATTGATATAGATGCAGACCATGTTTCAGCGGATAAAATGGACGATACCGAGGACGTCTAGGACGCATTATCGAGCAAATTTCCTGAAGCCGATATAATCATTCCTCCCAAAGATAATCTGCTTGCTGTCGACGCTCGCAATCCTAAAAGGATGAGAAATTTAGTGGCGTATCTGCATTAGGTCCCCAATTACACAGTAGAGACTTTGAAAACAACAACAGGAAATGATGCTAGCGGCATGATTTACACAGCTTGGTATGCCCGACAGCTACCGAGTCGCTTAATGATGTCAAAAGACAAAGTGGGTTGAGTACTGCAACAAAGCCACGAGAAGTCGAGAAACAACGTTTACTTCAAAACTAAACGAGACTTCAAGGCGGCGATAGACCAATTTTTTCTGTGACTCTTCCAGAGATCGCAGGCTCTTTGGCATCTCAGATTAATGATAATTTTTAGGTACTCAAACCTGCACCTTCAAGTTGATTCAATATATATGTGCTATGGGTGGGCTTTATTCTGTCATAAAAATCCAATTTTAATGCGAGTTATCTATATATTTCTGCTGCTTGCTTTGACATCATAATTATCTCTTTCAGTTTGGCTTTAGCGACCTCTTGCGCCATGTAATGCCTAACTAAAAGCAGTTAGGTGTTGAAAAACCCATCCTTCGATAATTAGTCTCAAGAACATCCGAGATCATAAAAGCAGTAACCTTCTTTATTTCACCTCCGCCTTTCTTTAAATCTCGAATTATCTCCCTACCATTTTCAACACTCGCTCTTTTAACCGCTCCCGGTCTATTAAGCCTAGTGTTAACAATGTTATCGGGGTCTGACATCACTTGAGATATGCTTCTTTTTTCTAATGCAGTCCAATCCTTAACCTCACTAATCACTACATTTTCACCTTTATATGAAGTTGAAAAGTATAATTTATTAGAATCTATTACATCTGAGCCCAAGGTATCAGAGGCACTTTCTAAAAAATCGTCATTGAACTGCAAAGCCTCTGTTACGCTACTTTTAGTACTTTCATTTGGAAATGGTATTTTACCTTCCTCAATATCAGCCAAAATATTTTTGTTCTTTTCAAGCATACTTTTTACATTCTCATATAGCTTTTTCCTAGCTTCTGAATGTTCCAAGGGTTTATCTAAAACTAACTTTTCAGTAGAGAAACCGACTTTTGAAAGCCTTGCCTCCCCATTTTGAATTATTATTTTCGGCCTGATCGAGTCTAATTCACTTGGATTTATTTTAGTTACATCAATTTCAAGACTCCCAGACATCGAGCTAAATGAAATTGCAGAGAGTAGCAATATCAAAAATGTATTTATAAGATATTTAATTTTATATTTTCTTCCCATCATGATTCACCTCTTCAAGGAGTAATTGGTCTATGGTAATCCGGGGAAAGGAGAAGCAAACCCATTGTAATTCCCCTCAATAACATCAGAAACTACAAAAGCGGATATTCACCTAACGTTCGGATTATTTGACTTAAAATCTCTCACCACACTTCTATCTGTTTAGCACTGCACCTTTAAGAACCACATTAGTATTTACAATGTTGTCTGGATAACATGACGCAAGAGAAATACGCTTGCTCTTAACCTTAGGTCGCTCGAACGTTAGACATCAAAATGGATTATCCTTTGATTTAATTAAACTAGTGCCTCTTCCTATAGTCTTGATTTTTAGTTAATCAACTCAAAAAAATCATTTTTAAAACTTTATCTAAGATACTTTTTCCCTGCTCCCATCACAATATTCGACCTAATTGGCGTGATGCAGGCGCATGGGTGGTCCTGTTTGAGAAACAGGAACCCATAAATTGATAGTGTCATCAAGGTACCTAATTATTTTATTATTATCTTCATCTAAAAAAGGAGTTGAGTTAAACGCTAGCCAATCAAAGTTTCCGCTTGAATATTTATGTACTTCTTGAGAAGAGTAATTTACGAGTT
Organism: Vibrio sp. F13; assembly: GCF_020806305.2. NCBI lineage: Bacteria > Pseudomonadati > Pseudomonadota > Gammaproteobacteria > Vibrionales > Vibrionaceae > Vibrio > Vibrio sp. F13. Next base: position 89,124 of record NZ_CP170177.1, read on the forward strand.
TACTGTTTTTATTTAGCGCAACCAGGTCGTCACGTAAATCGCTCAAGATTACAGCAGCGGCTTCATTTTCCCAATCACTTAACTTTTGTAGCTTCTTCACGTAATTATCGATTAATGCGCCCACAACGTTAAAGTAACTATTTTGAATAGAGCTAGTCATTTGAGCATAATCAATGAATCGTAATGATGTCTCATAGTTATCACCACCTTGTAGACTCATTAATGAAACAGCATCATTTAATGCAACATCTACCTTTTTCTTTAGGCTTCCATCAGCCACATGTTTATCGATTTTCTCAATAAGCGAATTTAATTTTTCTTGACTGATTGGCTTTAATGAAATTTCTGATTTATCTACTAATTTAGTATTAACCAGGTCTTTAGCTGCATGATAAGAACTCATAATTTTGTTTTTAAGGGTGGAATGTTCCTCTCCAATTTTCGAATATGCATCATTAATTAATTTTGTAAACTTGGTCTCATCAGTCACATCGACGCCTTGGCTAATTAGTGACTTTGTTATGGCAAAAATAAATGGAGCAACATCAATTTTGGATTTAATATCATTCATGACAGAGCCTTGAATTATTGAGCTTTCAATTGGCATAAATATCGATATAAAAATAAGAAAACCTTCTTCAATCTTTACCTCTGAATAATCAAGGTTTTTCAAAATATGATGCCCAAAATATAACCAAGAATAGTATTTTTTTAGAACATCATTATATGGGGCTATCATTGATTCCTGAAGACTATGGATAAATTTTGTATCTGTAAGCATATCTTTGAATTCAACAACAAGATGATCGCTATTGTCATATATTACATCTAATGTCCTCTCTAAAACTGGGAAAAATACATCATTCAACCAACGCATATTTGGTATTGCAACATTTTTTATCGATTTTGAAAATCGGATGCTGTTTGTGCCTTCATATGATGGATGGAAATTTGCATTATTTAATGGGACATGTCCGAAACTGCTTATGTATTTCTTCCCTGTCAATGAGGTTGAATACCAGTATTTTAAATTTTCCTTTAATCCGATTAGGTGGCTAATAGTTACTGGTAATTCACTTGAAACGAATTGCGTGGTTATTGGGGTGGATACTGTGTTATCTTTGAAATATTTATCTACTCTATTAGAGTAATTATCATTAATCAATCTATATGCTAATTTGTGGAAACTGTTTTTATATAATTCAACTGTTAATTCTCCAAAATGTTTATATTCATAATTATAAATCTCATCATTATCACCTCGGATTATTTTTTTAAGCTTTAGTAGTGATGCGTCTGTTTTATCAATTGCTTTTGAGTAGACACCCATCAAAGTGCGATCGGACTCTTCCATCTTGTTGATGACCCCAGCCATTTTTATATCACCATAAATTGCAATCCCTTCAGCGATGAGAACACCTATAACTGGGTTTATAGCTTCCGCAATTGACTCGGAGAAAATTGAGCCGATAACTTCCCCTGCAATTTCCGGGGCTATGTAGGAGCCCAAAAGAACGGCACCACCAGTGATTTCATCAGCATTTTTATTTTCTATGCCGTCAAGCAATTCTAATCCACCACTTACAACGCCAATAGCTCCACCAATTTTCTCTGCCAACTCCATTGCTCCGGTTTCAAATTCTGGTATAACCTCACCAATTTCTTCATTAGTAATCTTTTGGCCAATGGGAGTTTCTTTTTCTGATATCGGTGAGATGTCCTCTTGAAAATCATCAACCTCTTTTTCAAGAGTTGTAGTTTTACATGCTTCCCCCTCATCCAAAATAAAATAGAAAGAGTTAGCACTATTGGCAAATAATACCGCTCCGATTGATAGTCCAATAGTGCTTATTTTAAACTTCATTGTCCATTCCCCCGCCTAAAATATGATTTTTTGAAAATTTTGATGGAATTAAAAAATTGGTAAAACTGACAATAGACTATTTCAATCAATCAATAAGAACATTTAAATAATTTATGTTTTATTTATATTGAAAAATTATCATCTTTACTAATTCAAGGAAAAAGCATGAGCCACACCAAGAGTTTTTGACTCTGAGTTAAGTGAGAAAGAGCTTGCGGTTGAAAATGCAGCTAGAACAATATTAGTCAAAAACAAGATTATATGTAGTAAAGCGGAAAGGGCTTTCAATAAAGGAAATACAAAGGTGTTTGAAACATTATATAGTTCGTTAACTTTACCCAATTACATTCAAAGACCTTTCAGTTATGACGTAAGTGTTGATATAGGGGCGTCAACGCCAGTTTTTCCACTTAATGAAAATAGAACGTCCAATACGAGCCGATAATGACGAGAGAAGATCTGCGCCAAGCACTCTTCGAATACATCGAGGTTAATTATTACCGAACAAGAAGGCACAGTGCACTTGAATATCTAAGTCCAGTAATTTCTTGTCACTTAGCAAACCAGTCAGTCTGACAAGTGTAGAGCACCCTTATCAAATAGGAAAACACTTATTCATATGAAGGTAAGACAACTTTTCCCTCACCAAATTTTTGTGAAAGAAAAGACTCTACAAACAGTTACGCTTCCCCAATTTATAGACTCGTCGAAAAAAGATAGATAAGGTAAAGGCTCATTAAAACAAAGAAAAATCCTGCAATTTTATTGCCCCACTGTTCAATGTATCTTGACACTATATGTGCCCGCATCCAGTAACCAATGACAGCATACATCGAAAGCACTAGTGCCGTCGAAATACCGACAATCCCCAAACAGATCATATAATCACTGATATTACTATTCGTAAGGTCAACAAAACTAGGTAAGATAGAAGCATAAAAAAGGATAGTTTTTGGGTTCCCCATAGCTATAGATAGCCCGGCAAAAAATTCCTTTGTTGAGAAATCAGACGTTGAGATATCGGTTTCACTTAAATGAGGAGAAGCCGCAATAATTAGACTATAGCCTATCCACCCTAAGTATATGGCACTAACAAATTGTACGAAGTGATAGATTCCTTGGACGCCGTTCTGAGCAAGTGCCGTATTGATGCTAAAATATGCAATGCTAAAAAATAACATAGCACCTATGACAATTCCTAAGGTCGTTATTAAACCCGACTTAAGCCCGACCCCCATACTTTGAATCATCACTAGCAACACACTTGGACCAGGTACTATTGATAGTAGCGTAATTGAAGCTGTAAATAATAAGATTGTGGTAATGTCCATGCCATTGCCTTTTAATGGTCTGTGCCTACGTAAACCCACATAGGTTTAATATCTGCAACATGAAAGCCAAACTTCTCGTAGAATCTAAATGCTTGATTATCACCAAGTAAAACTTTTTGATGGAAGTGTTGGTATTTTTTCATGGTCTTGCTCATCAATTCACTGGCAATACCTTTCGATTGATACTCTGGAAGTACTAACAAATGGCTCACGTACACAACTAAATAGCCATCGGAAATAGTTTTTACTAGACCGACCAAGCGTCCTTCTGAGTAGGCGCAGTACAGTGTGTGAGCCCCATTAAGGGCGAGCATAAGTTCATCAAGTTTATGTGCCGAACTCCAACCTACAGATTGATAAAGTTCAAAGACATCCTGACGTTCAGGAAGAGTATTACAGGTGTATTCAATTATCATTATCAGATTTCCTTTAAGTTTCGATGTAAATAATCATTATCAATAAGTGGCCAATAATGCGCTGATTTTCTCGGTTCTAAGTGCTCACTAGATTTATCGAACAGGTGCCACTGTTCGTTTTCGTTGGCACTCATCAACGCATCAAGAATCAAAATATCGTGTTTCTCCAAGGTTGAAACCGATGATTTTGTGATTATCTGATCAATAATATTTTGGGGTTCTTTGTATTGTATAGAAACCTGACTTGGAAGAAGGCTCTCAAGCAGATACCTAAAATCGACTTTTTTACTAGGATAAAGAGCCAATATTTGGGGGGGATAAGAAATCTCTAATTTAGAATTAAAGATTGAGACTATCGCCGAGCAAGCTACATCGATTGGCGTATAAGATACATTACCATGGTTGATAACAAGTTGGTTTAGCGACTTAAAGACACGTAAAGAGGAAACTAATAAAGAATTGCTATTCGGCACTTTATATTTGTCTGATGGCATCAATTCCCCTACTCTCGAAATCGATACTTCTATATTAAACTTAGTGAGTTCTGTGACTCGCTTTTCTCCTTCAAACTTAGTCTGGGCGTACCCACTCACTTCAGCGCTCGAATTATTGTTTATCAATTTTTCAACAGCCAGACTCGACACGTAGTGAAATTTACGTGCGTTTGCACGAAGAGCAAATTTGCATACTTCTGTTACACCTTCTGCGTTAGTTAAACGTAATGCTTCTGAGCTCTTGTTTAAGTTAACGACTGCCGCCGTATGAAGAATATGAGAAGTATGAAGAGCCAACTGATCATACCTTTCCGAAGATAATCCCATCTTATCTTGCGTGATATCACCAGCTACGACTGTTACACGCTTCCAATCAATTTGATTCTCAATTTTGTACTGTTTTGCACAATCAATTAACCTTAACTTTGCGTTTTCGTCAGAACTTGCTCTCACCAAACAAGTTGCTTTATGACTACTCTCTACGAGCAATTCACATAATAAATGAACCCCGAAATAACCACTTGCTCCAGAAATAAAAACGGATTCAGTAAATGATAGGTGACTAACTGGTCCTGAATACATTTCAATATTGGTCCTGAATTCTTTAGTCGAGCTACTGGTAACCGAAGATTCCAATTCACTAATCGTTAATATACTGGCTATGTCTTTAGATGAGATCCTTTTCCCTAGCTGTTTTTCAATATCTATGGCTATGCAGAGCAGATTGATTGAATCAATCCCTAGTTCCTCAAAACTCTTTTCTGGCGCGATGTCAGAAGAGACACAATAGTTGGACAGAATATTAACAAGTTCGGGGATAAGGCTGCACTCTGCTTCAGTGTCCTTGAAAAGCTTCAGAAGACTGGCTCTCTCAATCTTTCCGTTGTTGTTTCTTGGAAAATCATCTACTTTTACTATTCTTTGGGGTATGAACTCCGAAGGTAAACTTTCAGACAACGTTTGGCGTACATCTTTTTCATCTACGGCCGAACTCCCAGTTACCACCGCCAAAATTTGTTTAGAGTTAGCATTTTCATCTACGGCGACTTTAGCGCATGAAATGCTTGGAATAGCCTCGAGCGCCATTTCAATTTCTGTCAACTCAAGACGAACTCCATTCAATTGGACCTGGCTATCTTCTCTCCCATGGAAAAATAAGACCCCATTCTCAAGGCTTCCTATATCACCCGTTAGATAACAGGGTTCATAATCGCCTGAACTACGCCTAATACTTCTAAACTTGAGAGTTGTTAATTCTGGAAGACCAAGATAACCGAGCCCTAAACCAACACCTAACACAGCAATTTGTCCCAAGACACCTGGTTTATTTATTTCGTTGAGTTGGTCGTCCAGCACTACATAACTAGTGTTGGCTATAGGAAGACCCAGTGGAACACTATTCTCCTCGTTCCCGTTAAAGTGATGAAACACGAAGCCAATGGAAGCTTCTGTTGGTCCATATGTATTAGTGACTTGGATCCATGGACACAATAACCTAATAGTTTTTATCAACTTGAGAGATACCTCTTCTCCCCCAACAAGAATATTCCTAAAAGACTTAAAGTAGTCACTCCCTCTGGCCCTAGAAGCCATATACTGTAGATAAACCCCTAAAACAGAAGGGACAAAGTCTGCCATTACAATCTGCTCTTCCCTGATAGTATCCAATGTTGCTTGTATATCAAGAATCCCTTCTCGCATTGGAATAACTACTTTGCCACCAGTCGTTAACGGCCACAACAATTGCCAAAGTGATGAATCAAAAGTATGTTTGCTATTTTGTAAAACTGCATCACCCAGCTCAAGTTGAAAAGCTTTGGACATGACGTCAAACCGGTTGGCTAACCCTGCATGCTGATTTAGGCAGCACTTTGGCTCGCCAGTGGTTCCTGATGTAAAAAAACCATACGAGATAGCTCCAGGTTCAGGTAATTCAAACGTAATATTCTGGGTTGGCAAATTTACAGTATGGTCGTAATATATACTCGTCTGACAGGCATATTGCTTGGTAGTAGCTATAACTATCTCGGAATCAATAGTCTTTAACATTTTGGCCATTCTGGCCTTCGGGGTATCTACATCTAAGGGAACAAAAGCACCACCGGTCATCCAAACCGCCAACAATGAAATAACATAGTCAATTCCCCCTTGTGAAATAATAGGCACAATAGTTCTTGGGGAAAGACCAGCTTCTAGTAACTCACTTGACAATTCCTGAGCATGGCATATTAAATCAACGTAACGTATGCTTTTACTACCTTGTTTAATCGCTACAGCATCAGGGGAGAGTTGAGATTGATGTAGTATTTTTTTTAATACAATATTAGATGACATAACTTACTCGTGGCATATGGTGTTTAAATGAAAGGCTATTAATTGAGCTAACTCAAGTATTTGCTGCTCCGTGTGTTGACTACAGAAGAACAGTGGCTCTTCTATCGTTGGTGGAATTAAATAGCCCTGCTCACAGAGTTTTTGATGTAGCGAGGAAAAAATGGTTTGATCTTGCTTCTGGACGTCATCCAAAGAGGTGAGATTAGTCAACGACTCAACAAGTATTAAGCTAACCAATGGTCCTTTCTTTACAACATTGAAGTTGATACCGTACTCTTTAAATTTGTAACTCAACTCTCTTGTAAAAACGTCAGTAATCGCGTCAAGTCCTTCATAGACACTTCCATCTTCTAATGAGCGTAACGTACTAATCCCTGCGGTCATTGTCAGTGGATTCCCAGCGAAGGTCCCACCTTGGAATACACCACCTTCATTACTAACTTGCGCCATAACAGAATCTGAGCCGCCATATGCGCCAATTGCTAGACCACCACCTATTATTTTGCCAAATGTTGTAAGGTCTGGATAAATTCCCAACTCATTTGAAACCGGACCAAACCCAAATCGGTATCCAGAGACAACTTCATCAAAAATCAGCAGTGAATTTTGTTTAGAACATAATACTCTCAGTGTTTTTAAGAACTCTATTTGCGCTGGCACTAACCCCATATTAGTGGCAACGGGCTCAATGATCACTGCAGCGATTTCATCACTGTACTGGCTAAAAATCGATTTAATCTGCTCTATATCATTATATCGACAAGTAATTGTGGCGTTTTTGAAACTTGAATGTATGCCGTCCGTGCCGAAATTATCAGAAATTTCCTTCTTATTAGCACCACTTAATATAGTGTCACAATGACCGTGGTACCCACCGGAAAACTTCACCACTATTTGTTTCTGTGTAATCCCCCTAGCTATACGTAGGGCAGTCATTACAGCCTCAGTACCGCTGCAGGTGAAACGAACTTTGTCTATGTGCTTTGAAGAGTTAACTATTATCTTTGAAAGCTCAGCTTCACTCCTATGAGTTAAGCCAAGTACCAATCCCCTAGATGCCTGCTCTTTGATCGCGTCAACCACACAATCGGGTGAGTGACCCAGCAAACAGGGACCTAACCCCATTATAAAATCGACATAACGAGTACCCTCAGAATCCCAAATATATGAACCACTCGCTTTATCAGCTATGATCATTGGCGTGGTTACTTCAGAGAATTTTCGCCCTGGTGAATTTGCTCCACCCGAAATGTAAGTGGCGAGCTCCTTGATAATAGTGTGACGTGATCTGTTACTGTGCTTCATAATGTCGTCCCTAACTATAGATATCTAGAGTTGTCTCAATGGACAGCTCTCTTTCAAGATCACTCGTTGAAGCCCAATCCATATTAACGATCAATCGACGTGAATCTTTTGTCAGAGGGTGCACTCTGTGTAATGTCGTTCCGGATTTGAAAAAATAAAAACCGCCCTTGTTGAAATGATAAGACTCAATGGCATTATTAGTAATGACGTCATAAACCGCGGGATTTTTTTTATCCCACTTAGTATTATGAATACATTGCGTGAACCCACCACACGACGCGTCCGGAATATCAATTAACCAAACAAGACCGAAACTGAAATCGTCCCAATGCCACCCATGAGTATCACCTTTCCGCTCAAGTAATGAGATTGCAATTTGCTCATCTTCAATTGGGCATTGGTGAACGATTTCACCAGCTATATGTGAGAGAAAGCGTCGGAATGGTCTAGAATCATAAATGGCGGCAATTAAAGGCGAATTTTCACGGCAGATGGTATTTCCTACTGTGATCATGTTACGTTCGGTATCCGAAGTTTCTTTGACAACCAAACTTTTTCGCTTGCCATAATGTTCCACTAAGTTTGATGCTTCCTCACTCAATTCAAGCCACAAATTTTCTGGCAGTATATCGGCGATGCAAACCAGAGGCTTTTTTGAAAATTGGGATTGAAGCTTACAAATATCTGCTTGAGTTAAACTGTCTATAAAATTCTGAAAAGCAGCGTCAATCCTTGATTGTCCATATTGCATGATGAATGTATCCTCATAAATTAAAGTTTTCATGCTAGATTCGAGTTTATAAAAATCAAAGAATAACGCTTAAATTCCGTTTTTTAATGAGGGAAGATAACTATTTATCCAAATTTATCTGCAAATGAATAAACAATTTATTACGTCTGAAAAATATACCTTTGCAGTCATCTCTTAAGGCGCGACCCAGAACAACGATAACAATACAAATATAACTAGTTGGAGTTTTCACTCAAATATCCTTTGAAACTATAATAATGACTAAAATAAATGTGACGACTGTAGTCATCTTGATAAAATGCTTAAAACCCATCAATTAAACAATTAATTTATGATTTAATTTATTCCCCTCGGTTTTTTGCGCAACTCAATGGAAATAAGTCAGCAACCTATGATCTGAGCAACTACATTCACTCTCCTTCTTAGCCTCATGGATTGATGAAGAGACGATAAGCAGGTGGGCGCAAAGCAAACCGAATAAGCGCGGGAGACCACGTCGGTTTAGTGATTTAGCTCTCACGACAGCGCTCATGGTGAAACGCGGCCACTGAGAGCGCTACAAGGATTTATCGACTCGATATTTAGACTTGCCCATGTTCCATTAAGTTGTCCGCATTACACTTGCATCAGTCGTAGAACAAAGCAAGTTGAGGTCTCATTTAAGACTAAAACGAGAGGAGCAATACAGTACCTAGCCATTGATGCTACTGGCCTTAAGGTTTATGGCGAAGTTCTTCCGAACTTACTGAAACAAACACGTCAAAGCACCCTTGAGGTATCTGGTGATGGCGCTTACGACACGAGATCGTGTCACGCTGCTATTAAGATTAAGCGAGCCGTTGCGCTTATTCCCCCCAAGAGAAGGGGCAGCCTTCTGGGAGCGTGGCCATCCTAGAAATCTCGCAATGGGCAGCTAGAAGTTATACGGCTCAAATAAATATTGGAAAGAGCGGTATGGTTACCACAAAGCCTATCAACAACTCAAAATCAAAAAACGGATAATTATTAATTATTAATTACCCTTCAACCTCTTGCGATAGCTGACAAGAAGAAGCATAAAGACGTCAGGTTAATAATCGCCCCAATAATGATGAAAGTCGTTTCACTTAACATCTCAGCGCATTCAAGCCGACCGCATTGTAATAATTGAAGGAACTAAAAAGATGTCACTACGTTACGTCATATTGACGTATTTAAATGAAAACCCCCACTCAGGTTACAGCGTCACCAAAGAAATCAACAAATCCCATTATTGGAGCGCCGTCCTACAGCATACTTATCGAGAGATTAAGGTATTGCACAAAGAAAGATGGATAGAAGCGCATGCGAACTGTGCTTCAAAAGGCAACGCTTTCACTATCACCGAACTTGGTAAACAAGCGCTAATTAACTGGCTATCGACACCGGTGGCCACCTGTCAGCATAGAGATTCGTTTTGTATAAAATTGATGAATCATTCTCTCGCACCAACAGAATTAAGCCGTGAGATAGACCTCAGCATCAAAACCACCCTCACGGTATGTCAATATTACGAACGAACCTTGAAACAACCGCAATTAAACGCTCGTCAAACCCTTATCCTCAAAAAGCGACTCGCAGAAGTTCAATTGAATTTGGATTGGTTCCAAGACATCCAGAAGACCTTGTTTTGAAAACGTCCACTCAAAGCAAAGTCGTTAAAAAAGAAATTGACCACATCGCCAAATACATTACACCTCAAGTTCATTCTGGCCCCGTCAAGCACGCACCCAGAATGAACTTGAAGAGAACGACATCAGCCAAAATATTAAAATAGTGGGATTGATTCATAATAAGGAGAACACCTCATGGACAAAAGAACCGTACCAGCCCATCAGCGCATGGAAATACCGCTTAAACCCAACCACGCCTTACCATATCCAAGTAAAACCGTGCCAGAAAAATTAAAGCAGCAGACCAAAGTTCGTCGCCGCATTGAAGACATCCTTGAAGCCCAAGAATTTGATGCGCTTTGGAAGGATGGGTGAAATAGAAGACAATAAAGCACGGCCGCTTTGTCGCGTAATTCAGTTGAGAGACCATTTTTCACCGTTTGATATGCTTTTTAATCAATACGACAGGTTTCAGGCATCCCAAGCTTCTACAGCGCTTTGAGCATGTCTAAGTTTATGAAAGTAAACGTTTGTGATAACCAGACCGCTGTTTCCAATACTTATTGGAACCGGACACCTCCGGGCAACCAGCCGCGAGATTTCGGGAGGGGGATGAGCTCAAACGCGAGTTTAATCTGAATTGCATAGTAACAAGACCTCGTGTCATAGCGCCATCGCCAGATACCTCTATGAGACTTCGGCGTGTTTATTTGAGTAAGTTCGGGAGCACTTCTCCACCGGTAACATTAGATAAACTTAACTCAGCAGCAAGGATTTCCGGCGTCTTGGTATCGACCGCTAAGTGTAACTTTCGCCATACTCTAAGCTTCCCATCTGAACAAGGTTTTTTACTTCCTACTTACCTTCACCATAAACCTTGATGCCTCTCTACTCAATGGCTAGGCACAGCATTGCGCCTCTTGCTTTTGTTTTAGATGAGATATCTACCTCTTTTGCATGGCGAATGATACTTTTGTTATGTGGGCAGCTCAACGGAACATGAAGCTAGCCTAAATATTGAATCGATAGACCCTTGCAGCGATCTCAATGGCATAGAGAAGACTCGTTTCACCATTAACGCAGTGGTAGTAATAACTAAATCACTGAATCGACGTGACCTACCACGCTGGTTCTGTTTGCTTTACGTCCCCCCACTTATCGCCTCGGGACCTATCAGAGCTAATAGGAACTAATACAGGTAAAGGAGACCTCTTTTTATTTGTACTGCAATTTATCTAACTCATAATTGTCCGTGCGACCTGAAGTCGTATGAAGCGTTGTTCACCACGCAGAGTGAACCATCTGTATCACCAGATGACCCTAAGAGCCTGAATAAAGCAGCGGCTCTGACAACGTAACGAAGCTTGGTCGTTAGGCTGTGCGGGAGCAAAATCGTGAGAGGATGTTCCTCCTGATAACCTCAAAATCGGGTGAGTGCTAGGGAGTCAATATGATGAATGTAATGTGAATCCATTTAAGGCGCGTTATGTGATGAAACAGCGGAAGTGGTTAATACGCTGTAGCCAAAAGGCAACGAGAGTCGGAAAGAGATTGGACAATGCTCTTTCGTGGTCATTGTACTCTCCGCACCATTGTGGGCATCTAAGTTGACATTTTTACGCGACATACGGAACAGGGTAAGCCTGTATACCTCCCTATGGGAAAGCTACCTGTGAAGGTGGCCGATAGGTATGCAGGTAAAGGAGGTTAGAGAAAGCAAATGCCGCTTTGTAATGAAGTGGATACAGATTTTTATCTGGCGCGAAAGCGAGCTGACTTCTAACTGGTCTCCCGTTGCGAAAGAGTTTGAAGAACTTTATTGAAGAAGAAAAGCAAATGATGATTTCGAATGAAATTAGTGCATCTTCTTACAACGAACCGTGGTCTCTCAATTACTGAGTGCTCATTGGCGAGGTATTAAAGCTTCAAGTGCGTATCGCAAAGGTAATTAACACGAAGAGCTAATGTTGCGATCAACTTTTGGTCTCGCTCTAGTCCTATAACGATTTAATTACTGGGTGCTTCACTGTGCCTTTGTGGAGGCTTGAGCCGTATGCAGTGAAAGTTGCACACGGTTCTGAGGAGGGTGGCACCTGGTAACAGGTGCCGTCTATCCGACATTTCCTTTCGGCTTGAAGAGATTTGGCGGATCAAAACCAAACTAGAGATTGATAGTAGTTGGATGTAGCTTGCGTTACTTAACTGAGCCATTCTTGATAACAAACTAAGATCGAGTGATTTTCTCTACTTCCGGGGTTGCGAGGTCTCTTCGCAAAATAGGATATTTAGCCGTGTTAAGCAGATTCAGAGAAAAACAGACCTTGAAGTTCAATTTGAGAAAAAGACAAGAACTCAACAGAGTCTCATGAAATGGATTTTGATGACTTCCAACAGCCAGCAATTTTCTTTTCCAAGCCAAATGCGAAAGCAACAACCGATTAAGTATATACAGGCTTAAATTAAAAGTTGGAATGTTCGATTTTCTTCTTTGATTTGTAGGCTTTCATTGAAATTTTTAAGACAAGTTGTTCTTGTTTCGTTGAAATGAGCTGCTTAGTTAAAGCTTTGTGGTGTAGGTCCGTGATAAAGTTTTTTTCCCAAGGCGTAAGGCGGTCAAACCTTAATAAAATAGTGTCATTTAGTACATTGAACAACTCGTATTGGCTTTTATCCATTCGACTGCTGAGCATTCAATTAGAGCACTTAGCTAGAGAAATGACGTTAAGGCTTTCTACGTTATCATTTTTGCCTAAGGTAATGATTCGATAAGAGACCCCCCTCTCTAATAGTGGTCTTATTTCGATGTTGTCACAAAAACTAACGGCGACTTTTTCTACTAAGCTGTCCATATTCAAAGTTTTCTTTTTTACGAAAATAAGAGTGACACTATTGCCCTCTGACTGAGCATTTACGAGTGTGATTGAGCCTAACTCTTGTGGCAGTTGGCTTGAGATAACCGTCGCTCTATAATCGGCAAGCCCATTAGATTTTATTGGGCTTATCTGACAACCGTTAAGCATGACACTGACGAAGAAAATTACTGTTGTTCGTAGCATTATGCGCTTCTTCTCCCTTTAGGTGCCTTAAAATATTTATGGATATAACGTGAAGACATAGAAGATAAGAGCGCACTGTAATCTAAACTGAATGTGACTTTTTCCCCTACAAGTAGTGGTTTCTGTGAGGATTCAAGGACAAAGTGATCGCTAGTTGAAGACATGATCTTAATCCCATTCGGAGCCTTAAGCCCGCTGACACAAACATCTTGGCGGCCTAATGCCAGAATAGCTTGTGATACCTCCCCTCTATCTTGAAGGTTTTCTTTTTCACCAAAAGCATTTAACCCCCGACTTCCCCAAGGCAAAGTCGGTTTAATCTTGGATTCAATCACTTCAGCGGTCAAAGAAACCGCATCCGTATGTAAGCCTTTGATATTTTCGTGCTCTAAAGGCTCACAGCCTAAAAAAATTGCTTCTCCTATACGAAGGTTATTGACTCGAGTTAAGCCTGTTCTCTGAAGAGCCCAGTTAACTGAAGCAGAATTACCCCCTGAAATAATTTCTAGATTGACCCCAAATGTAGCTTCAATTCCATCGGCAAGATCAGAAAGAATATTCATATTTTGTTCATTTGGAGCGACGCCATACCGACAGGCTAAATTCGCACCAATTCCTTTTATCGTGATGTTCGGTAAAGAAATAATCTCTCGGATAAAATCAATCACGCGATTCGGCATCACACCTTCTCTGAGATCGCCAAGCTCAACCATAATAATGATACCGTGACGGCAATTTTGTTGTTCCGCTGCATGTGAAAGCCTCTGAATTACTTCAACTTCAGAATTTAAACTCATATCACTGTATTTTATTACACTCGCCACTTGACTTAGCATGGGCGTACGTATCAGCATTTTAGGGATAGCAATGCCTGATTCAGTCATCTTTTGAAGGTTTTCCATTCTTGAATCGGCTAACATTGTTGCGCCAGCATCAATAAGAACTTGTGCGATGATAGGGTGGCCGAGGAAGACTTTTGTTACAGGTGTAACGGATATATTTTTTAGTGAGAGCTGAGTGATCAGGTACTGAGCGTTATGGTGAATCTTCCCACAATCAATGTCTAATCTAGGGCAGTTCACCCTTTTGCGGCCAGTTTTCTTGCTATCATAGGGAAGGCTGACGTTACGATGTGCAGTAGATGTTCGACAGGCTGTGATAATGCATCAGTAACCGGTATACCAAATTCGGTAGTGTAGCTGTCTATCGCACGACAGGTTTCATCTAAAGACATATCTTCATGATTCAGTGTTAGTCCAATAACATCGGTATTAGAAAACGTTTCGATAAGATTGATTTCTGAAGCAATCGAAGGCATTGGGCAATCAGGAAAATCACTACGATATAAACGTTTAGGAGCATGTTGCAATATCACACCCGCTGGACAACTGCCACGTAAGATAAATGCGCTGGTTGAAAACGCAGGATGACTCAAGGCTCCTTGCCCTTCAATAATAATCAGGTCCGGATTTTCTTTTTCATAGGCCTGTACAATGACAGATTCCAACTCACCGGCACAAAATTGTGAAGGGACAGCATCGAGTGCAACGCAGTATTGTGCGCCTTGCATAATACCTGTTTGACCAGTGGCAATCAGAACGACGTTAAGGCCTTTTCTAGTCAGTTCATTCGCTAATATTGTTGCTGTTGTTCGTTTTCCTAGCGCGCAATCCGTCCCCATTACAGCAATTCTCGGACATTTAACGTTATGTATTTTCCCGCTAAACGTTTTCAGATCGCCTTTACTTTTGGGTTTGCGAGTATCGAATATTCGAACGTTATTCTTTAAGCTAGCTTCTAAAAATAGAGGATCATCAGTTAGGAATTCATGTAAGCCATTTACGATGTTCATTCCTAGTGACATGGCATTTAAAATGATGCTTTTATCTAAGTCAGATAAAAAACCACTTGATGGCGCAATGCCAAAGATGAAGTAATCAGGAATGCTTTCCGCGTGAATGATAGCTTCTTCAGCATTGGCAAGGATCGGTATTCCATTGGCTTTGTTATCAAGTACTTCTCCAGCATCTAAGCCGGCAGATACACTATCAATAACCGATAGAATACGATAGCTTAATGAATGCCTCACTAGCCCATTAGCGGTTTTACCATCAATTTCACCGAAATTACCTTCGCAATATATAATTGCCGAAGGGATGACAGGTTTCACTTTCTGAGCAAGTGGTAGCCAAGGAGCGATATGAGTTACATTGTAGTTGGTTTTGAAATTTTCAATTCTAGTGAATTTGAAGATGTTTCTTAACTTTTGGGTTGAAATGGACATAATTAAAGCCTGCGGTGAGGCTTAGAAGGGCAACTAAGGAGTGCCGAGATGCGAGTTCGGAAAAGAAAAGAAGTCCCTACTAAGCGGTAGGGATAAAAACCAAGGTAACACACTTACCAGACTATTGTTGGTTAATATTAAGACACTTCTGCGTCTATCACTTTGAAAATTAGCCCTTACTAGAGTGAGTTATCGCCCGAGAATCGACTCAATTAACATCCTAATATCAACACAGATACCTAAACCGTTCAACTTCCTCATCAGTACGTGTTGGCATTGCTTTGATAAGTCTTCCTCTGCGCTTGGGAGCTCGTCTGTTTAGGTTTGGATGCTCTCACTTTTCGATTTTTAGGTTTACTCATAAACTGACCTGATAATATTCCACGAATGACTTCCCCTATCGCCTCAGAAGATAGCGATACTTGCGCATCATTCACATGGGCAAACGAAGCGTTGACGGAATACGCTTATGACCTAACAACTGCGGTGCCATTCATCATTTTTGACAAAAGACCATCTCAGCCCCGTCACCTCTTAAATTAGACAACCCATTAAAAGGAGCAATTTTAGCACCTTAAAACGATTTTAAGCTGCTTTGGCTCTTCCATACTTAAGATGTGTGATTAAGCTATTTTTTACGGTTTTGCTTAATGCCATCACAAGGATTCTCCATACAAGACGCTGCTGAACAGCATACTTAAAAATAGAACGAAGCACATCAAGGTTACGGTTGGCAGCGCCAGCCTAAGTCAACTAAATTCATCAAATCAACGTTGTACATGGTATGAATCAAGGCTACTGACGGGATAGCACACAAACTCTGGCAATAAATGTCTTTTCAAGGCACTCCTTGCTGTCCCTATCGAATCAAATTTCCATGTCGTGCACACCATAAACCATACATGACTCCTTAACCAATTCATCAAATTTATTGCAGGATTATTAGACAAAAAATCCCTTTATACAGAAACCATTTCCAACGTGTTCCAATCTTAGCCGAGTGGTTAACTCGCGCAGCTCAAGAATCTACCTTACCGCCTTTTGACCACTTTTTTCTTAATTCAAAAAGAGTGGCAAGAGTTGAAAATGGCGAGTTGGCTACATGACTGTGGAAAAATCACGACACCCGAAGGTGTGGTCAAAAAAGCAACAAAACTGGAAGCGATTTATAACCGGATCCACGAAGTAAGAATACGCTTCAAGCTTCTTAAACGTGAGGAAGAAATTACGAAATTGAAGTCTTTGGTGCAAGCGTATCCAGTTGGATGGTGAGATCAACTAATAGAAAATTGTGAACAGTTGAATCAATATTTTTAATTTTTAGCTCAGCTTAATTTGGGAGCAGAGTTTATCACACCAACTGAACCTAATATCATCTCACGAATGTGGACTCTAACCTTAAGTAAACAACTCGGTACATCTTCAGAAGAAATGAAGCAGTACACGAAAAAAGATAAATACCCAGCCGAAGCAATATCAGGCGAATAAAGGATAAATGCACAACTTAGGTATTCAGAGCGGCACGTTAACAGAGAAAGAACGGTTTATCATCAACGATCACATTGTTCAAACCATCCATATTTTGGAGTAGCTACCGTTCCCACAACATATTCGAAACTTGGCAAAAATTGCGGGAGGCCACCATGAGAAAATTAATGGTAAGTGTAACCTATGGGCTTAACGGGCTCAGAGATGCCTCTTACCACAAAAGTCATGGCCATTGCCGATCTCTTTGAAGCGTTGACCCTGCTCTGTTCGCTTTTTTTTTAAGTTCGAGGGTTTGTAAACGTCTTACTGATGACTATTTACAGCCTGAGCAAATTGATGAAGTAAATATTAACGATTATTTAACGTGATATCGACGTTAAGAGCCTGTTCCTAGTCGTCATAAAGAGAAGAGGCCGATACGCGAACGTTGTTTCTCTCGTCCTTTCTACTTTCTTCGCAAACGTAATCTTCTCGCATCGGCTCAAAACTTGTTACGCCGTCACAATATATAATCCTGACACCTTAACCTAGATTGTCTTCTAGTCTTATGGAGTCGGTAGATTCGAAATCCTTAACGAGCACCTCATGTACCTAAACCGCCTTTACGGTGGAGTCAAAATCGGTCGAATTCACCTAGATATGTCTCGGCGGATCTTGTGGGACAAACTGTCATGCGGCCTCCTAAAAACTGCATCGAACATAAAAACAAAACCCAGTACACTTAAACGTCCCCTCAACCGTTTTCATGAAACGTAAAGCTGGAAAAAACAAGCCCTATTTTCGTGCCAACCCCCTCATTACAGCGCTGCAAGATGTGTTTTCTTTCCATCTTGGTGGTGTAAATGATCCGGCCTACATAGCTATTGAGCTCCAAATAGCACAAATCATGAAAAACCAAACCGGCTTTCTTTTGCGCGAGCTGAGCGGTAATTTGCAATGCATCGATGGTATTACGCGCCATTCAATCGACTTTGGTAACGTGAATAATGTCCCCTTCCCTCGCAAAGCCCAACAACTGGTTTAGCTGTTAAATTTGAACGTCGGACGTTTAGTCTTGGGTACTGACACGGACATAGACAATTTTCATGAAATAAGCCTAGAGTAAAACCAAATTTGGCGCCTAGTACTGTTGCCATTATCCGACACAGCATTGAACCATCCAGTTGCAAATTCTGATTAGCAATATAGACGATGATTTTATTTTCCATGCTCACTTAGAGTGCTTTGAGCACTTGTGAGGTAAGACGTGCAATACGGCTGACTTCTACAAACACCAAATTACCTATCCCAACCTTTTTGGTAGAGTCATAGAGCCCGTGCTTTTAGTTTGCTACATATTGGTTGTCTGAAGAGACTCCTAAATATGCGTAGTTCACCATGTTTTCACCTTAAATAAGATTATCTAAGGTAGACAAAAAAGTGAACGGATATAAGAAAGTGCGAACAGAGTCAGACAAAAAGACAGCACCGAAATTCGGTGCTTTTTGAAAATGTGAGAGCTAGCTTACAAAACGTCTCTGAGGTTTTTACGCTCTTCAATTTCTTCTTGTTCCGGGATAGTTCCAGGCAGCGTAATTTTTTTTGGATTTTGCTTAATACTTTGCACCGATCGAACAGACTTAGACGTCTTGGATTTCAAACTGAATACCTGTGGATTAATCGTAAGGTTTTGTCTTACTTCAACCGCAAACTCTTGATTTTCATTTTCAGGTAAATAATTACTCTTAAGGTACTTAATCGACAGGAAATCCTTGTTTCTCTTTAACGTAAATAAGCACTTTGTTAATCGCATTATCGACGTTAAACCAGCCCCAGATGCCATGGTAATTTCTTGATTACCACGAATTTCCTCTTTATTCACATGATGAACAAGCAATAAACTAGCGCCTGATTCACTGGCAAGGCTTTGGAAGACATTTTTGATTAAGCGATCGTGTTTGACTTCCTCACAACGGCCTATTGACTCAGTCACGGTGTCTACTATCACTAAATCGAATTCAGAGAAAATTTGTTTGAGTTGTTCTAAATACTGCTTATGTTCTACTTTTTCTTGTGCAGAGCTGTCGGGCGGGAGCACTATCGGTTCAATGTCCGTTAAAAAATGTAGATTTTTTTTTAGCTCTGACTTAATGGTGGCAGTGCAATTAACCAGCTTTTCTTTCATTCGAGATTGAATCACGCCAGCCCCGTCTTCTGAACTCAGTACCAAGGTTTTAGCCGGTTTGTCGGCCGCGCTCATCCCTAGTAAAGACATTGAAGAAGCGTGTTCCATCGCAATACAAAGTGCAAGGTGAGATTTACCGACATTCGGTGCGGCAATCAACATACCTACATGCCCTTTGAGTAAGCCTTTTATACTGAACTCTAGGCTTTGGCTCGCAGGTGAAGACATCAAGCTATCAAGAGATTGAGTAATCATGATTTACCCTCCCCAATATAAAAGATCTGTATACCATTACCAACATCGCGAAATTGAAGACTAAAATCTTTTTCAATTTGCACGGCATTGGCCAACAAATCTTTTCTTAGATCGCTACGGAAGCTATGGCTGACTTTAGAAGCAATAGACTGAATGTAACTATCGAGCGCCCATTCAAACTTTTTGTTATGTAAAAATTCTGCTTTGTGCGTGGTAATGTATTTTAAGAATGAGCGAACTGACGGTTTACTATAGTTGGTCATTTTGTGTTGTTCTAATCGATAATAGTAACCATGGTCGCGTATCGCTTGTAGCAAGCGCATGTCTGGCACTAAGAATACATGGTTAGTTAGATTCTTACTGTTTTTACGGCCGGTTTTGAATTTACTTCGATCACAATAGAAACGGTAATCTTGCACAAATTCTAAGGGCTTTTTGCCTACAACGTTCTGTTCTTCATCGAGTTCATTAATCACCAAATGAGCCGTTGCCAATTGAGTAATACGACGCTCAATTTGATCGTAGTTCGGACGAGTTGTCGCCATTCCCATTCGGGTTGCTAGCTCATACATACTCATCGATAAAACGGTTGCATCCCGGTCAATAAAAGAGTCGAAACCATCTTGTTGAGTGTCAGAAATATCACCATCAGAAATGGTTTGATATACTTGGGACCAATTTAAACGAGATCCCGCTTCATAAGAAGCATCGTCGAGTTGAATAGTTTGAGCATAGGCCAGCATAGTCTCGAGGATATCGCGATGAGGTTGTAGGAGATAATCTACATGTAGATCAACCCTGAAGCTTTTCCCATAGCTATTAATATTAACACTCTCTAATGGGTGATTTGGATCTGTACCACCACTCTGAGCAATTTGAATCAATTTTGACTGCATCGTTGAAGTCAAACGAGAAGCAGGATGAAAAATAGTTGCTCGAGAGAACAGAATCGATGAGATAAACCGATTTTTTCGGTCTTCTTCATTAATAACCGTCAGGCTAGAGTTGGATGATAAGGTCATGATCATTACCTAAGAATGAGATAGTATCATTTTAACAGATAACCTTACTTAACTCATCAACTTCGGTAGATGTCTATATTATTTCGGTAAATATCTATAGCTCGTCACATAAATTATGTATAAATATCGGTAAATAACTACTTGTTTCGGTAAATGTTTAGTTACTTCACAATGATCAAACTATGTATTTAATTCATAATTTATCTAATGTTTTGATCGTTTTATAACCAATTTAGGTTAATTATCATAAGTTAACTTAAATTAATGATCTTACCTTCCTTTTAGATCGGCTAATGTTAATACTAAAAAATCTTATTTCGGTAAATGTTTATATGTATGATCGTTTAATATCAATATAAAATCGGTAGATGTTGATATTGAATCGGTAGATGTTGATATTGAATCGGTAGATGTTGATACATTTAGATGAACTCTAAGAAACTAGAAACTTTAGGATCTAGTTTCAAGATATACCAACTTCACTTAGGCTCAGTCGGTAACCCAACAACTAACATCAAATCTCGAGAGATTTTTGATGTTAGTTGTTGGGTAAATGTTAGTTATCTAATGATTTTATGTCTTACTTTTAATGTTTAGCTATATTTTTTACCAATTGCATGTAATTGATAAACGGGTTGGGTTTGTAGTGGTCTAATGATCTTAGGTACTAAACTAGGTGGTTAATCGCTACTATTAATACGGGCTCTTATGGTGAAGATCTTTTCGTTTTTTAGATCATCCCAGGCTGTAAATCAGTTTCATGCATTACTCGTCACTGCGCCTGACTGAATTAAACGAGCTTGCTATGTCTCCTCGACTTTTTATGCAGTCAAACCTATTTATCATTTAAATCTACTTACGAAAAGTTTCTCTCATGCGAACTAAAGAAAGAGCTTCAACATTAATGGAACACTTTGGTGTGGATCATGTGTAGCTGCGATATTGTTGGTTACAGCATGTGCTAATCTACAGAGGTTAGACAAAGAGTCTGCATTTACCTAACCTCTTTGAAGTGAGTTCGTTACAAACTTCATCAGGAAAGACATCCTGACACTGATGACAGTAGTTTTGATAGAATGAGAAGTGATCCTAAGACAAAACTATATGTAGCGAAGAGAAGCAGAGGGACTTTCGATAAGAGAAACACAAAGATTTTTGAAACGCTATATCGTTTGTAAATTTCCCTCCATTATATTGAAAGATTTTTCAGTTATGATGTAAGTATTGACATGGGATCGTCAATGCTCCCATGGAGAAGTTATTCATAAATTTGAAAATCGAGTGGACACAAGCTCAGTCGCTATTACCTGATGAGCTACTACAATCGGCAATAGCCTCCTCAAGCAAATGATGAGGCCTATAGATTTAGGATTGGACAAAGGTTGATTCGTGTTGTGATGAGTTGTGTGTGTTGAGCGCTGATTATATTAATGACAGTGGGATTAATTTGCCTTGGGAAGAACCTTAAGTGCCAACGCCAGAAATCAAATATTACGAACTCTCGAATTTCAAAGGTTAAGTCAATAATTATAATTTACCGCCCCTTTCTCTCACTCTTGGATAGAAATTGGCTTCAGAGGCTATTTCTACTGTCGTCCCTGAGAAGATTAACTTTAAAATCGACTTAAACTTTGTTGCGTGAATGAAATCCAACTTTGACGAATGTGTTCCTGAAGCTTGCTCTGAAATTACTGAGTATTAAATTGAAATTGTCGGTAGGTGCTGTTCCACTCCACAACCGAACAAGCTCGCGAACGTTGTAGGAATACCAATGTCATGCAACCACGCTAACTTTGTAGCAATCTTTATCAACCCTTAGATGGGAAATTACGTTTATCGCTTAATGGGGCTTTATCTTTCTTTAGAGGCAAGAGTATAGTGGTCCAATAAAATTGGTCACGGTTTTCAAGACAATCAATCGTTCTGAGCCAATGGGTGTCAGAACATCATTATACTGATATGGCCTAAGTTGGCTGGAATATCTAATTATGTATTGGATGATTTTTTGAGTCTCTGCAAAGCTGCGATAATTTATTGCGGGAATCTACTTAGTATTTAAGCTTCTAAAAAACGTTCGATTGTCACCTACTCCCTGCAATTTTTTCGTCGAGATAAGTTTTTTATCTGGAAGCACCGCAGTAATTGATGATACTTTCCACTTATTTAGTGACAGCCTTGGCCGCTGCGGTCCATGATATTTTTAGGTTTCCGACGAGCTTGTAAGCCATCGATAAACTTTATCTCTTGTCCGACTGTTAAACCATCAGCAGAGTCGTGGTTTTTTTAATATTTTCCCCGTCTTGAAATGTGTTTATACATTGAGGACTAATTATGACCATCCCAAATAAACACTACGTTAAGTGCACTCAGCGAGATTACATACTAGGCTTTAAATACAGGTTGTGGATACCATTGAAAAAGGAGAAATGGATTATTTAGTCAGTTCAAGGAAGAGCACGATGCCGAAATCACCGAGGGCGGCAAGAAGCCTTCGAAAAGAAAGTAAGCGTAATTAGGGCTTGTTCGTTACGCGATATTTATCTTTAATGTGTATATCAGAGAGAAAAATTGTCAAGGTGAGCTTGCACTAAGGCGCTTCATGTCTCGACTAGGAACTCACAAGCTTCACTTCTCTTACTAAAACCTCAATTGATAGCTAAAGGAATAAAGCTGGGCCGCGATGTTTAGTTTAACTACCTTCAAGAAGAGCGGTTGCTGGTTAAGCCAAAATGGAGCTACACCAAAACAATGAAAAAGGCATTGAATGAAAAAGCATCCGAATTTGGTAAAATAAATGTTTTCTTCAAAGGTAGAGGAGTTTTTGGTGAGCTACATGACTTATGTTCAATCTGATGAGGGCGTTCATTAGTTGTCATTGTCAACGGACGCCTTCATTCGTAAGATGAACAGGCCAAATAATATGTATGAAAAAACAAAAAATTCCGTTACAGGCTTGCTAAAAATCGTCAACCTATTTAAGACGAGATACCTTCTTTTAAAATTCACGAATTTCTAGTTGTCCAGATGTCATAGGTGAGGCATTAGGGCTTTCTCTCGTAGATCTGTCTAGCGAATAGCAGAACACCGCTTAGCTTTAATTTCGATGTTTGAAGCCACATATGCCAAGCAGATGAACTGTTCTCTTCTAATACTCTCCTACCCTGCCCTCCTACCAGTATCCAAGCACAATGTAGTGTCTCAGTCACACCTTAATTACCGGTGTGATTTACGCTGTGGTATCGACGTTTCATGTTGCTATTTTTTTCTGGTGCAACCGACATATAAAAAATCGAGGTCCAAACTCCTTGGTTACTCGCTGTCTCGCCTTTACTTTGGTTTGGGATAACCAGGGGGCTTGGGGCAATTTATAACTGGTGACCGATTGAATACGTTATTTTAGCTTGGGTCGTAGTGGTGTGTGTTGTCTTGTCTTTTCGCAACTCACTGGCAATATTAGTTTCGCCCTTTTCTTTTTGATTGGGTATCAAGAAGGTTTGATGGGCTTTTATAGAAAAACAGCTTTAGATTGATTTGATTGTGGGAAAATTTGTCAATGCTCAGCCTGAGCATTGACAAATTTCATGGTTTTTTGAAAGATAATGATTAGTGTGCTGATTTGTATTTTTTCCAATAATCAAAGCTGTTGAGTAGGGCAAGCTCAATACCTTGTTCATGGTATTTATACGACACATAAAATCGTTCGATGTAAGCGTAGAAAGATGGGAGACGTTGTTGGAGAGCCGGCCTTTTTTTAGGAGGATGGACACTAACCATTAGGTAACCTATGACTTGTTTATTCTTTTTTGTTTCAGCGACAAAAAAATAGATATTTTTATTGTTTAGCTTCTCCTTCATCATTGATTCCGTAAAAACTAGATCAATGATTCTGATTTTACTGAAATTGTAATCACTTAAGCTGTATTCGTTCTGCTCTCTCTTGTAATGGCTAATTTTACTGTGGCTGCCTGTTAGTTGCTCGTGACACAGAGCATTGATAGAGGATATGTCGTTGAGCGTCGCTTTTCTTATTAACACCTTAATCTCCTTTTTCCTGTTATCTTTTTGAAGCAAAACGCTAAAATGCGAATTAAAAGATATGTGTGTCCCCTAGTAATTACTAGGGGCTAATAGATGGGGTTGCATATTCGTAATATTCTTTTGCGCGTTGTTTTAAAGCCTGGATTAGCGTATTTGGTAGGTTTCTTTCTTTTATCCAATTTTCAAACACTTCTATTGAGGGAAATGTGACAGAAGAGATTAGGCTTGAGCTTTGAACTAAGTGGTTAAGCCAATAAAGGGTCTGTAGGTCTTCTAGAGGAGTTCTGGGGAGTAGTAGTCTTCCTTTTCTAACTTTTCCTTTGATATAAGGTTTGGCTGAAACCTCAAAGGTTTTACCTTTTGAAAACGGGTCTGGGTCTATCAGGATTGTGCTATATCGTATGTAGAGTAGATATTCCTGCTCTATCTCATCAAGCTCGTTGAAAGAGACTATTTTGTCCTTGGGGATAGTCTTTTCATGTACTCGGTGATGTTCATCATTTAGCAACTGCAGTAGATTAATCGGTTGAGCTGAGTAATGTTCAAGTAGGCGAGAAACTGATTTCCAGTGCAGTAGTAAATCCCTAATCGAACTCATGGTGATTGGCCCTTCTGGGTACAGTTTATACATGTACTTAACTTCGTCTTCCTTAGATAAAATGTGATCTAATGAAAACGTATTGATAATAAAAGCAGGGTGTACATAAGTAGCAATGTTTCTGCCTTCCACACTGAACGAGTTATCTAAAGGGATGACTTGAACATCAATTTTTTCTAAAGCGTTTCGCAAGGCGCTCAATAAACCATCATTGGATTTAGACTGGTAAATATAAACTCGTTTTTTTACTGTTTTGGTTCTGACCGTGAGGACCCTATTTTTGTCCGTCGGGTTAGAAGTAAAATAAGACGTCGCAAAGTAGCTAGAGAAGAGCATTATATTTGGAGAGGCTCCTTTCTTTTTTAACATTCCTTCTAAAATAAGACACCCACCGAGCATTGAGGACATAAGAATGATTTGTTTTAAGTTCTTTAATAAAATTTCAGAAAAGGAAGACAACACATCACAATAGGCGTGAGCTGGAGTGGCTAAAACTAACGTATCCCAAGAGGAGGGAAGGGGAGAGAGCTCTGTATAAAGTTCATTAAACTTAACTAATCCGACTAGTGTCGCTAATTGTGGTTCATTCACCTCACAACAAACAACGTATCCGTGTTGTTTGATTAATCTTTGCCTATTTTCCCACTGAGGGGAGCTTTTGCCGATGAGGGCTATTTTTTGACTAAGAGGAGCCATAATTTGGCTAGTTTGAATGCCGACCGGCCCCGCTCCAGCAACCAATGTGTTCCCTAGTATCATAATGGGCTCTCCATATTTCCATTTTCCTTCTAATTTATATGCTCTAGGTATATTTTTCATTCTCATACCACTACTTTTATAGTGCTACTTTCTAAGTCCATTGTTTATTTAATTATCTTTATTAATTAAAAAAACGGTGATGTCATTTGGTCAGGTTTTCTCATGGCTATGATGCTTTTTTAGAGGGCTTTTAGGTGTTGTTAATATGTTTATTAATATTTAATTTACGCTGAAATTAATACCAAATTTTATTTATTTGATTAATCTTTATTTAAGTTGGGAAGGAGAGGTTTGGGTGTCCGAATAATGGGCTTCTTTAGTTATTTCTAACCAACTTACCCTTAATCGTTGGAAAATGTTTGGAGAGAACCCTATGTCAGCAATTAGCAACAATCAAGAACAGCCTATGGATTCACACTATTTGCCGGAGCCGTATCGAATCCGGGTTATTGAACCAGTTAAAAGAACAACAGAACAAGAGCGAGAGCTGGCGTTAATGAAAGCGGGGTACAATCCTTTTTTGTTAGATAGCGATAAAGTGTTTATCGATTTACTGACCGATAGTGGCACCGGGGCAGTAACGCAGGCCATGCAATCCGCAATGTTGAGAGGTGATGAAGCGTACAGCGGCAGTCGAAGCTATCGGACGCTTAGCCAAACGGTAAAAGATATATTTGGCTATCAGTTTACTATCCCTACACACCAAGGACGTGGCGCTGAACAGTTGTATGTACCTGCCTTGATCAATAAGCGTGAACGAGATAAGGGGCTAGAACGAGAAAAGATGGCCGCATTTTCAAATTACTTTTTTGATACCACTCAAGGGCACACTCAAAAAAATAACTGTCGTGTGATGAATGTGCCTTCTCGTGATGCCTTTAATACTGAAGTTAAGAGAGATTTTAAAGGCAATTTTGACTTGAAAGCGCTCGCGTCTGGCATTGAAGAGATCGGGGCTAAAAATGTGCCCTATATTGTGAGTACGATTACTTGCAATTCTGCAGGTGGTCAGCCAGTTTCTCTTGCCAATTTGAAGGCTGTTTATGAGTTAGCGCAGTTTTATGATATTCCCGTAGTTATGGACTGTGCACGGTTTGCAGAGAACGCCTATTTTGTAAAGCAACGCGAAGAGGGATATGCTGAATGGAGCATTCAAGAGATAACTAGCGAAGCTTTTAAATATGCCGATATCTTTGCTATGTCAGCGAAAAAAGATGCGATGGTTCCTATTGGGGGATTGCTTGCTTTCAAAGATGAAAGCTTGTTAGATGTTCAATTAGAATGCAAAACATTATGCGTGCTATTGGAAGGCTTTCCAACCTATGGCGGGCTTGAAGGCGGTGCTATGGAGCGCCTAGCTGTCGGACTCTATGATGGGATGGAAGAAGATTGGTTAGCTTCCCGTCTTCAGCAAGTTGAATATTTAGTAAATGGTCTTGAAGCGTTAGGGGTTCGTTGCCAGCAAGCTGGCGGTCATGCTGCATTTATTGACGCAGGTGTGCTCTTACCTCATATTCCGCCGGAACAATTCCCTGGGCATGCTTTATCTTGTGAGCTTTATAAAGTGGCGGGTATTCGTGGGGCTGAAATAGGGTCCTTATTGCAAGGGTGTGACCTTGAAACTGGTGAACAACTGCCTTGTCCAGCGGAACTGTTGCGTTTAGCCATTCCCAGAGCAACCTATACGCAAGCTCACCTTGATTACATTATTGCTGCTTTTAAAGAAGTGAAAAAACGCGCCTCATCTATTTCAGGTTTGAAGTTTACTTATGAACCTAAAGTATTGAGACATTTTAACGCTACGTTAGAACCTGCACTCTAAGTTGTACCCCCCTTTGCTGTGAATAAGGGGGGATTTAGTTATTAATAACTAAATTGACGAGGTGTTAGGGGTTTATTGAAGGTTTTTTGCTTGCCTGAACTTGGGAAGAGGCGAGGATTAATTTCAGTTCATCCTTTTTTGTTAAACAGATTTGGCTTGATTGATTATTAAGGTTCACGTTAACAACTTCAAGTTCGTATCGAAAATAGAAATAACTGATTAGTAGGACCGCGAGGGTTGTTGAAGATAAGCCGATGAAAGTCCATTGGTATAATTTTAGATGATTGGTTGCTTTTTTGAGAGGACACGAAAACTTAGAGTGACGTGGTAACTTTATATCTCTCGGCGGGTCTAGTGAGGTTTCAAATTCAGGAATATGAATCTTGTAACCTTTTCTTGGGATGTTGACGATTTTGATGCTATCAAGGTCTAGAACTTTTCTTAGGTTAGTTATCGCGACTGGTAAAGAGTTAGGCCCGATGATATCTGGGCTCCCCCAAGCGGCAATAATTAACTCTTCTTTGGTTGAAATGAGTTGTTCTTTCTTAATCAGAGTTTCAAGGATACAGCTTTCAGGTAGGGTAATTGAAAATGACTTTTGATTGCTAAGCATCAATTGAGCCCCTGATTCATCCCTGTGTAATATACAATTACCTATAGGTAATTGTAGGTTTTCGAGATGCGCTTTTAACATAGTGTTTCTCCATATTTCTAGAGAGCGATGGTTAAGACAGTTAGTTTTTCTAGTGCTTTATATAATGGCTCATTTTTTGAATACTATTTGCAAAATTTTGAATAAATTTGAAGTTAAACGAAATATTAGTTAAGGCGTTTTGTTTCATATGAAGCTAAAGGTCAGCTCTTTTCCTCCTTTGTCGTTTAGGTAAAACTGCATCCAACGCCAGTCCTTCTCCTTACAGGCCTTAAAAGTGCAGTGGATATTTTTTCCTTTAACAATATCGTTATCGCAGAAATCTATAAATGATTGAAAAGAGCGGCAGATCAGTGTTTCCATATTAGTAGTCCTTTTGAAAATTTATTCATATACACATCTCTAATTTATCTGTGTAGATGAATGAATTTTAATAAAAAATGATTATTAATAATTTTAGATTACCCATTTGGCAATGGCTAAAATTTAGGCCATTCCTCATAGGATTTTTTTGATAATTTATAAATAAATTATCAAAAAAATCATCTATTTATAGTGATATTTTAGTTTTTTAAAACTGGGGTTTTGGAGGGTTAAACAACAATAAATTTTTGACTAATACT
Organism: Vibrio sp. F13; assembly: GCF_020806305.2. Taxonomy (NCBI): domain Bacteria; kingdom Pseudomonadati; phylum Pseudomonadota; class Gammaproteobacteria; order Vibrionales; family Vibrionaceae; genus Vibrio; species Vibrio sp. F13. The sequence goes on from NZ_CP170177.1 coordinate 118,011, forward strand.
CTCATTCTTCCTGTTTTATATAGTTGCTTCTTCTCTGTCTACGAGATCCCTTGAGCCTGTTATTTTGCTTTTATTCCTCAATTCGTTACGAAAGAATCGGAACTCTTAATCGAGCTGCAGCTATTCATTTTTTGGTGTACTTACTAATCTAATGTTTAGTAGTACAGATTTCATTGCGTTTTGGGGGCGTCTAGCTTGAACTTGGGTCACTAAAAAATAAAATAGGTTAGCTTATGGTCTTTGATGGTCGGCGGAATATTGATTGTTCTAGGGGGTGTAGTGGTCAAAAGTACAGGACACTGGCTGAAGGGCCATTAACTGGTGACAACCCATCATTTTCTTGAGGGCGTTGCCGATTGTAAGGACTCATCAGGTAATAGCCGTTGTCTTTCTTGTCCTGAGCTTGTTCCAGGTAGCTTGTTTCTGGTACCCACTCGGCTTTCAAGCTTCTAAATAACCTTCTATGGGAGTGTTTTCCCAACAATTACCACGAAGGCTCATGCTTTGAGTTGTCCTGGCATCCTTGATATTAATAGAACATCATGTTCTTCGCCGCCCCCGTTTCTTCTAAGCCAGCCCTAAAGTTTTAGATGCTAATTCAGCATTGGACTTATCTGCTAAAGGCCAGCCCACAACGCGTCGACTAAATAGGTCAAGCACTACTGCTAAGTAGGCCCACTTCGAACCAGACCTAAGATAAGTAATATCGCCGCACCAAACACTATTTGGAGTACGGATTTTTCTCGTTCTAATCGGTTAATATGGGCTTCTAACTCTTGGATTTTCTTTTACTCAGACGTGAGGGCTTTGGTCGTTGGAGTAACCCCACCTTGCTCAATTTTGAGTTATTCGACCCAGTGTCGTAAAGCTGTTTCACGTATTCCATAGAGCTAGCTGCTTCAGGGATGGAGTCCCCTTGGTCAAGAACCAAGCTTGCAGCATATATTTTTGAATTCAGTAGAAAATGTACGTCTTTGTCGTTTTGCCATTGAACCCCTCATTTATGAGGTCCGGGATCAGGATGCCACTACAGGAGAGAGCCTTTTGGACGTGAGAAGAATTAAGCCTTATCATTATTTATTAATAATAAATTAATGGTCTTTATATTTGGCTAAGATAATAATTCGATTGTTAGGTTCACCTAGAATCAAACACTCTGCACTTAGCCAATTTTTGGGTTATAAGGATGAAGTTACCCTAGGTCAAATAGAATAAGGAAGGAAGTTTCCCAAGCCAACTTGTTCTTGATGGTTTAGTCGCTTGTAGTCATCCTATTTTTTCGATTTGGCGATAGAGGGAGGTGACAAACAAGTGGTTAATTAAAATGATGGAGGTACTTCATCGGCGGGGGGGGGGGTAGAGTTTGACGAGGCCAAACTCATTGTAGGGCTTAGTTTTTACTGATTTGGAGACCATTTTCTTTGCATCATCAGTGAGTATTCTATCTTTAGTCTTCCATTATCCTTTCCGCAAGTGCGTTCTGATAAGAGTCATAATTGTATTTGTAACTCTCTAATTTCATGTTGGATATGTGTCAACCTTATTTAGGACGGGTTAGGTGAAAGATAAAGGCTCTAATTTGAGAGAAATACAAATATAATAATAATTCAGAAAAGGCAGAACACATGATGTCCAACATTAGTTTACAAGGCTTAGACAAACTAGATCGTAAAATTCTATCGAATCTACTCTCCAATGGGCGAGAATCGATTGCTAACCTTTCTCGCAACATCGGCTTGTCGCGAACAGCAGTCGCTGAACGTATCAACAGACTTGAAAAAACCGGTATTATCAAAGGGTATACGGCACAAATAAGAGTAGAAAATGACGGGAGAAAAGCGGCAAGTTATTTGCTGATTTCTTGTGAAAAAGGTAAGAAAAATGATGTAAGTAATGCGTTAAAAGAACTACCTGAAGTCAGACTTACAAGCATTGTTGGTGGTACCTACGACATTATTTCTTTGATTGAAGCACCTGACCTGCAATCAATACACCATTTATGTAATGAGATAGAGTCGTTCAATGGCATTCGCTCTCTCAATACAACAGTAGTGCTACACCAACCAATCAGTCGTTAAAAAGAAAGCCGCTCTTATGAGTAATGCCGATCAGTTAAAGCCAAAGTGATCGGTTGAACGATCCTCCAGAGCTGTCAAAATCCAAGTGTATTTAATGCACTTGGATTTTTTTATGGATGTTTCTCAAGCTCTAAACATAATTAATGATTGGAAACCTAGCAACATTGAAACTTTGTCTGACTTGCTTCCAATTGAACTCATCGACGAGTCTTATTCTCTTACTGATACCGTCACGATGAGAAAGAGAAAGTTAACTCTAGAATCCATGGTGTGGCTGCTTGTTGGAATGGCCATCTATAACAATAAGTCCATGAAAGATTTAGTTAACCAACTTGATATTGTACGACCGTACAGGTAAAGCTTTTGTCGCACCAAGTGCGTTGACTCAACGTCGAAAGACGTTGGGTGAAGACGCAATAAAAGCGGTCTTTGAGCGAATGACTACGTCATGGTTGAAAAGCGCACAGTTACCCTAGTGGAATGGGTTAACGCTTCTTGGTGTCGATGGCGTTGTTTGGCGAACGCCCGATAACCCGCAAAATGAAAATGCATTTTCTCGACAAAAAGGGACGCAATATCCGCAAGTGAGAATGGTCTGCCAAATGGAACTAAGCAGTCACATTATTACGGCCAGTGCATTTGATAATTACAATACAAACGAAATGATATTAGCTGAAAAACTAATAGAAACAACACCAAACCATAGCGTAACAATTTTCGATAAGGGGTTCTATTCTTTAGGTTTATTACATAAATGGCAAGACTCTGGCTCAGAGCGCCATTGGCTTATCCCCCTCAAGAAAAATACACAATATGACATTGTTCAATCTTTAGGGCGAAATGACAAACTTGTTCAATTACACAGTAATCCAAGAGCTAGAAAGCTATGGCCTGATTTACCAAAGTCGATAACCGCTCGACTTGTCACTCGTAAAATTAAAGGAAAAGACTACCAAGTATTAACCTCCATGACGGACTCCCTGCGTTACCCATCAAAAGATATTGCAGGCCTTTATGAGCATCGTTGGGAAATAGAGCTGGGCTACCGAGAGCAAAAACAATACATGCTTGGAAACCGTCTTACGCTGCGAAGTCGTTTACCAGAGCTGGTCAAGCAGGAGTTATGGGGCATCTTGCTTACTTACAATTTAATCCGATATCAGATGGTCGAGCTCTGCTTCAATTTAAAGGGAAATTACCTTCCTTATCAACTGAGTTTTAACGGCACATTAGCTCATGTATCGGCGTTACTTGTAGGCTTACCTTACTCAAGACCAGGAGCAATACCTCGTCAGTTAAAGGGGTTTCACAACATGGCTGAAAGCTTAATACTTGAAGGGCGAAGGGAAAGAACATTCCCTAGAACAGTTAAGCCTAGACCACAGCCGGTATGCTAAGAACAAAAATGCCGTTCACTCACAAGTGAACGGCATTACCTAATTTGAGAGCCTTTATCTTTTTATAAAGTTGATTGGTGGTGTTTACCTAACACTGATTGGATAGCTTTATCGAGTTCAGCTTGGACATCCTTTGATAAGCGACCAAATTCATACGAAAAGTTTCGACCTTTAACACGCTTACGAGCAAACATACCTTTACTGTCGAACTCTGCTAGAGGAGTAATGACAGCTTTGTCTAATTCTTGCTTGGCTTCAACAATCTTTAACTCAACTTTAATGTAAGCAATCAGAGCGTCTTTAGCGTCTTCTTGGCTCTGCTCAGCCTGAGCGTTGACAGCATTATCGGCTATTTTTTTAATGAAGCTGCTCAAGGCTTTCTTGTCATCGGCGAACGCTTTCATCACCTTAGCCAAGAGGGAGTAATCAGCATGAGACAAGTCGTTAACGACAGGGAATAGGGCAATCAGCTTACTGTCAATACTGGCTGCTTTCAGCGCTCGACCTACCGCTTGACGGCTAATATTTAAGATTTTTGCCGCATCTTCTTGAGTTAGCTCACCGTTCTTCATCAGAGTTTGACATTGCAAACCAATTTCACGCTGGTTGTGCTCTTTGGCGGTTTGCAGCTGCTTAGCCAGCGCTTTGGCATCGGTGGTAGAAAGCTCGTTTTGAGTGACTAGAATTCGGAATGTTTTTACACGACCTTCTTGAAATAAAAACCAAGCACGACGGCGAGAGCCATCAAGAATATCAATGCGACCATTAATTTCTCGGCCAACGGCTGGATAGAACTGCTGAAACTCTAACGAGTTCAAATCTTCCAATGATTCTTTGGTTAACAGAGACTGGTCACGACCATTAACATCAAAGGTCACAAATGAGTTCTGCTTAACTTGTTCGTGTGACAGTGTAACTTCATTGAAAGTGGCAGTTGAACCAGAAGCTAATTGCCAAACCATTTTCTGGCCAACAGACTCTAATCCAAACTTAGTTCTAAGGTAGTCTTCAGCGTTTTGCCCGCTTTTCTCTAGCTCGGTGCTGAGTTGACTTGTTAGAGTGTCTAAATTTGCTTTGGCCGCTGATTGCTGCGCTTGAGCTGAACCAGGAGCATTGCCTAAAGGGCTCCCGCCACGTTTCTTCGCCATTATTTGTTCTCCTGTTCACGCCAAACGTTCAGAATATCGCGCAAGATCTGACTTGTAACTTCATAGCTGTTTTGTTGCGCGCTTTGGAAAGTTGCTTTGCTTTTCGGGTATTCACTTTTCGACATATCAAACACCGTCGAGAGTAGGGAAGATGACTGACGAACGGCCTCACTATGCTTAAACTCTTTTGAGTACAAGTAAGGAGAGAAGTTGTCGTACAGGTTGTTCATTAATTCGGTAGTGGTTGAGCTATCACGATGGTTAGTCAGTAAGATCTTCATGAAGTCGTAGCCTTCATGGTTGGCGTTCTCTAACAGGGCCCACACCTGAGGAATGTAGCTGAAGTAAGAGCAGGTAGCATCAATGTCGTTTTCGGTAATCGACAATGGGAAGACCACATTCGTTGCGGCAAAATACGCATTGAAGGTTGCATAACCTAGTGAAGGAGGGGTGTCGATAATAATGATATCAAACTCATCTTTTACACTATCGATGATGTCTTTAAGTAGTGAATAAGGTGAATTTAAGGTTTGACTGAATACTTGCTCATGAAACCAGCCTTCCATCGCTCGGTCACTTTGCGCGGCAGGCAAAATGCGCAGGTTTGGAATGGTAGTTTCAAGAAAGGCTTCAGAGATGACTTGATCAACGGTTTCGCCTTCATCGAGGTCGAACGTTTTCATCATCAAGTCACCAACAGACAAGTTACCTTCTTGCTCGGCTTCGGGCGCGTAGTACATCGATAGCGTGGCTTGGCCATCCATATCGATTAGACCAACACGATACTCTTGATGAAACTCGGTCGCTAAACCTGATGCGATAGTCGCGGCAGAAACGGTTTTACCAACACCGCCTTTTTGGTTCTGGATAACCATCACTTGCGCCTTTTGCTGCTCACTGCGTATGAACTTAGCGTCTTTACGTAGATTATCTGGTAGTAAGTTACGTACCTTGTACATTTCCGCGATATCGATCGACCATTGTGAGTCTTCATGACGACGGGGATCTATCGCAGCGGCGGTAACATACCGATCAAGCGTTTTTGCATCAATGCCAAGGTAGGCCGAGGCTTCTGCTCGGGTAAAGTTACGCAGCTCTTTGCGATGATTGGCCAGTAAACGTTGATTACGACGCTGAATGTAAGCGTCTGCACCGATTTTAAGCGCTTGAAATGTGTTTGTAGTGTTTTGATTATCCATTTCTGCCTCCGGGTAGGGATAAGAAATAGTATATACCTCAATTTTTGATGTTGGTATAAAAAATTGAGGTGTTTTCGATTTTAAATAAATGATTGTGACAGGTTGATAAAGGAGAGCGCTTAAATTACCTATTAATTACGAGTATTCATTTTTCAAATCCCTCTTAATAACTCCTGACTAACAATGAAAGTTGAGCTGAGTCGTACAACTTCGATGAAAAAAAAAGGAAGTTATTGATATGATTGAGAATGTAGCATTTACGAAAAAGACTAAGCGTTTTTGGCTAACGCTTGTGGGATCGGTTGTGTTTGTTACGCCAACGTTGATTCATGCGGCTGAAGACCAGGATTTAAAGGGAGCTGTGGATTATTATGTTTTTGGTTTAACGTCCAGTGAGAGCTTGCCGAACAAAGACAGCAGTGCGGCAGCTGGTATTGCACGGATTACATTGAATTGGCGAGCTTACCAAAAAGAGAGTGATACCGGAGCTTTGCAGCTGAGGGTTGATCATAAGCACGGTTATACAGAGAGTACGCCCTCTGAATTTGTCATGGAGAATGTCGGAGGGTTTGGTGTAATCCAACCAGCTTTTAGTGATATAGGTTTAAGGTTAACGAATCTTTATTGGACACAAACCTTTAATAAACAATCTACTGATATGATGGTTGGTTTTTTAGATGCAACTGATTATGTTGATACTTATCAGTTGGGTAACCCTTACTATGGTTTTTCTAACTTACAGTTTAGTACCGGTTCCGGTTCTATCCCAATCCCAGATGAATCAACATTCGGCGGCGTTCTACGCCATATGATGTCGGAAAACTATTATTTTTATGCAAGTTTCTCTGATGCAAAAGCTGATTCGACTAAGCCTTTCGATGGTGTTGAACAGTTCATCAATGATAATCAATATTTTAAGTCCCTAGAAATAGGTTGGGTGGAGTCGAAAGACGATTTTTATTTGAAGAATTCACACCTAACAGTTTGGCACAGTGATGGAAAAGAGAAAGCTAGCGAAAACTATGGCGCAAATTGGTCGTCCATATATAAAACCGGCTCATGGATACCATTTTTCAGAGCCGGTGTCGCGCAAGGACCTGAGGCTCTATACAAATCTTCGGTCGTGTTTGGTACTGGGTATGAGGCAGGACCTGGCATGCTAGGCATCGCCTTGGGTTGGGCTAAGCCCAACTCTGCTAATGTAGCTGATGACTCTTACAACTCTGAAATCTATTACCGAATGAACTGGGGTGCGCTCTCGTTAACTCCTAATGTTCAATATCTTTATTCTTTACCGAAGAACTCAGAAGCTGATGACAGTTGGATTATTGGTTTAAGAGGTAATCTTCACTTTAGTTTCTAGTCTCTCAAAGCTCTCCCGAGCTTGAAATTCGGAAGAGCTTTTCTTCAATATTGCCCTTATAAATAAATTAATTATTAATAATTAATTTATAAAAAATGCAAAAGTTATTTATTTTTATTTGAGTAGTTAATGACATTGTGGAAATCATGATTGCCAGTAAAAAAAGAAGAGAAGGCGATTTCTCTCGAGATAAAATTCAGCAAAAATACAATGTGCTTGAAGGCGCTCGACAAAGAATTTGCTATCTTTTCGACAACTTTAACCATTTCTATGTTTCCTTCTCTGGAGGGAAAGACTCTGGCGTCCTTTTAAATCTGACTATTCAAGAAGCGAAAAAGCGTGGTCGATTACCTGTCGATGTACTCATCGTGGACTTTGAAGCTCAGTATCATGAAACTCATGCCTTCATTGAGCGCATGGTACTGGACGGAGAAATTAACCCCTATTGGGTTTGTTTACCGCTCAGCTTAAGGAATTCAATCTCACAGTTTCAGCCTAAATGGCTTTGTTGGGATCCTGCTAAAGAAGCGCAATGGGTCAGGGACCGACCACCGCATAAAGGCGTGATTTCAAACCCGGATGTATTCCCTTTTTTCCAAAACGGGATGGAGTTTGAAGACTTTGTTTTTAAGTTTGCTCATTGGTACCAAAAGGAAAGGGGTGAGCCAATCGCTGTGTTAATCGGTATACGTGCTGATGAATCTTTACATCGCTTCAATACCATTAAAAATAGGTCCAAAAAAAAATTTTCAGATAAATATTGGACGACTAAAATGCAGCCAAATGTGTATATGGCTTATCCCTTATACGATTGGAAAACTAAAGATATTTGGGTTGCGAATTACCGCTTTAGTTGGGATTACAACCGTATTTACGACTTAATGCATAAGGCCGGCGTCCCTCTTTCACAGCAGCGGCTTTGCCAACCTTTTGGCGATGAGCAAAGAAAAGGGCTGTGGCTATATCAAATATTAGAACCTGATACCTGGCAAAAATTAGTTGCCAGAGTAGAAGGATGTAACTTTGGTGCTCGATACTCAAAAAGTCAGGGGCGTATCCTTGGTTATTATCGCTTTGAATTACCACCGGGGCTTAGCTACCGGCAATACAGTAAATACCTTCTGAAAACCATGCCGCCACATGTAGAAAAACATTACCGAGACCGAATTTTTAAGTTCTTACAGTGGTGGCGTAAAAACGGTCCTCAAAAAGGAGTGACCTGCATCCCTGATTACGCAGAGAGTAAATTGGAATCTAGGAAGCAAGTTCCTAGTTGGAGAAGAATTTGTAAAGTACTGATTAAAAATGACTATTGGTGCCGAGGACTCTCTTTTGGGTACAACAAGTCCTTAGCAAAACAATACCATGCCCTCTATGGAGAAGAAGAGTGATACGAATGGAAAGTGAACCTACTCTAGCTTATCAGCATCGCACCAAGAAGCCGTTGAAATCTATCAATAACACGGACAAACAAGTCATTGATAAGGTCGCAATTTACAATAAAGCAGCCAAAGTACTCATCGAGCTTATTCCTGATTTACCGCCAGCTTGTCATGTTGAAATGATCCCACTTGATGAAATAGAAGCTAATCAATACAACCCAAATAAAATGGCGCCTCCAGAAAGCAAACTCCTAAAAACGTCGATGGAGAAAAATGGTTTAACTATGCCTATTTTGGTTAATCGTTTGAATACTTCGGTCAAAAAATACGTTGTCATCGATGGGTTTCATCGTTATCAATTATTATTGAACCACCCAGAGCTGCAAACCCTAACGGGGTACATCCCCGCGGTGGTCCTTAATTTGCCTGAAGAAAATTGCATATCGACTTCTGTTCGCCATAACCTGGCGCGTGGCTCACACCAAGTTGAACTGATTGCAGATCTGATTATTCAACTCAAAGAGATGGGATGGGCAAATCATAAAATTTGTTACGAATTGGGAATGGATAAAGATGAAGTTCTACGATTACAGCAAGTCACAGGCCTCGCTGCTGCCTTTAAAGATCAAGAATTTTCACAGTCCTGGGAGTAATTGATTTTTTAGCAATCACGCCGTAAACCCTCGCCAGCTCTGAGGGCGGGGAGATAAGGCGAAAGTGCGATAGCACTTTAAGATAGACAGCCCGAAGCAGTTGATATACGACTGTTCATGAATACAGTTAAGGATTTTGAGTGTTAAGAGCAACTAAGGCACGCATTTACCCAACGTAAGAGCAATCTGAGTTTTTAATAGCTCAGTTTGGCGTTGTGCGTTTTGCGAACCACAAAGCTCTACATTTAAAGTCGCATATGTACCGCAAGCTTCCGAAAATGAAACCTGTAGAGGCGAACATTCACCGTGAAATTGTAGGTAAAGTTAAAAGTATTACTGTCAGGTTGAGTAAAACAGGTAAGTTCTACGCATCTATCCTTGTTGATGATGGAGTGGAAGCGCCTAGTTTGCTTCATACAGTGAGTAAGGTGACAGGTATTGATCTTGGTCTGTCTCACTTTACTATTGAATCGAACGGCAGAAAGACAGCTAACCCCAGATTTATAAAGCGTGCTGAGAAGAACCTCAGACGTAAGCAGAAGTAGTTATCTCGTAAAGCTAGATTGCTATTAGCTAAATGCGATGAAAAAGTCGCTAACGCTCGCGCTGATTTTCAACACAAACTCTCTCGAACTCTCGTAGACAAAAACCACGCTGACCCCCCAAAAGATAGACGTTATTCTGTTAAGTGTAAGTGGTCAACATTTCGGACACTGATTTAAGCCTATTTTCGGCATTTACTGGCGACAGCCCATGAGTTGCGTGCTGAGGCCGAGGCCGATTGTAGTAACTCATCAAGTAATAGCTCATATCTTTCCTTGCCTGAAATTGTGGCATCAGGCTTATCTGATAAAGACCATTCCACAACGCGTCGGCTTAAGTAGGTCTACTTCGAACCAGACCCAATCTAAGTAAGATCATCGCGTCTAGCCTCTCCAATTTTGCATGTTTATATCGATGCGAACCTGGCTGATTACTCATTAACCAGCTTCACGCATTCTCTGACGAACCTTAAATCCCCCCCGATTTTGACACCTTCTGCACTCAACATCGAAACAATATTTTTTAGTTAGGTTAACTAGGTAGAAATATTAGGCTAATTTAGAATTTAATTAATATGTCATTCCTAAAATTAAGTTCTAGATTCTAGGTTCTAGCGCTTTTTTGTGCCTCCTAGCTTGTAAGGGGAGCAGTCTAAAAGAGCAATTGAACTAACGAAAGAAAGGTATTTATTTATGTCTAGTATGAAACAGGTAAGGAGCACAACCCCGCCTTCAATGATTGGAGGAGCCTGTATTGTCGCTTGTATTTGCGTCGGCGCTGGTATGCTTGGACTTCCCGCTGCAGGGGCTGGGGTCTGGACCATCGGTGCTTTAATGGCTTTGCTCTTCACTATGCTCATTATGACAACCAGTGGTTGTATGTTACTCGAAGTTTTAAAAGATTATCCATACAGGTCGTCTTTTTCTTCCATCACAAAAGATTTGTTAGGAAAAGAGGTTAATTTTTTTAATAACTTAATGATCTACTTTGTGGGAGGGATTTTACTGTACGCTTACATCACTTCATCTGGACTGATCATTAAGGAGTACTTTGGCCTTTCCCCTAAACTAGCTTCTATCCTTTTTGTGCTTATCTTTTCTGGACTAGTTTGGCATTCAACAAAAACAGTTGACCGCATTTCCATGGTGTTGATGCTATTTATGATTATCAGCTTTATTTTTGGGACTGCTGGCCTTTGGTTTAATGTTAATCTTGTTACTTTGTTGGATACTGCTCACTTAAAGTTTGAGTATGCGCAATACGTATGGGGGTTTTTCCCTATTGCTTTAACTTCATTTGGATACCAGCACAGCGTCTCCACTCTGCGAGACTACTACCTTGATGAAAGGCTCGCACAAAGGGCGATTGTAGGCGGAACGCTCATGGCGTTCTTTATCTACACCATTTGGCTATTAAGTATCTATGGTAATTTACCAAGAATTAGCTTCGGCCCTATAATTGCAGAAGGTGGAAATATAGACATCTTACTCATCAGCTTAAAAGCAGTGTTGGCTGAAGAAACCCTATCAAATGTCATTAGTGCTTTTTCAGCGGCGGCCATTTTGTCGAGTTTTATTGGGGTAGGGTTGGGTGTGTTTGATTTTTTGGCCGATCTTTTTCAATTTGATGCTACCTCCAAAGGAAGAACCAAGACCTGGGCGGTTACATTTATTCCGCCTCTTATTTTTTCTCTTCTTTTTCCTTTTGGTTTTCTTAGCGCAATTGGTTATGCAGCGTCTGCCGCTGCGATTTGGGCATGTATCGTACCGGCATTGTTAGTAAGGAAATCGAGACTACAAAGACCAGCGTTTAACAACCTTGAAGAGAGTGAAGAAGATCAGAAAAAATCGAAGGCTTACCAAGTGCCTGGAGGAGAGTTGGTGTTGGTTGGTGTGTTTATCTACGGTGTGAGCATCATCGTTATCAACGTACTAGTCCTGTTCGAAGCGCTGCCCGTTTTTGACGGCGTCTAGCCTTATTAATTTTAAAATTACCCATCCAAAAGATTCAAATCACGGTCAAGGACGAGCAACCCGAGCGCTGAGGGGCGTGGTTATTTGCCGATCGAGCCCTATTAGGACGGTTTTAAAATAAACTCTAGCGGCAAAATCTTGGGTTCCGAGTAAATTTAAATAAAGTAAGCATGAACAAGAAGGATTAGTGATGAAAGTGAGTGTCTATATCGATCAAGTGTTGTTCAAACAAGCACTCAGAGCCGCCAAAAGCTCTGGACTGACCCCGTCCCAAACCATTGCCCATTGGGCGGCAATGGGTCAATTCATGGAAACCAAATCCCTCGGATCGCTGAGGCTCATACAGAGTGGCCCTAGAAAGAAGTAAATTTCCAGCGTTTTCATCGCTCTGGCGAAACCTTGGAGCCCCAGTAAACATCGTTAATAAAGACATTGAAAAGCCGAGCCAGCCCTCGGCCTTTCGATAGCGTTGCCGACGGAACTTGAATGTTCCGTACACAGATGGCCAGAGAAGAATGGCTCTTATGGATGTTTGAAATTCTTGAGAACCAAGTGATAGACAGAAACTCTGAAGCGCCGGCGGATTGCGTGGTGATTTCTGGCGCAATTTTACTCGACGTCCAAAAGAAATGAAGCGTTGGGAAGTATGAATAGAACTCCCCATGCTCCTTGGTGAGCGCAGTTAATTCGGGGACGGTTAGCTTTGCTAAATCCTTGCAATAACGGTCATATTGTCTACCAACACTGTCATTTTTCTCGCACCATCTTGTTGTCGAAAATTTGCATAATGTCCGTCCATCGGGGCATTCTACTCTAGCGCTTGAATGCTTTTTGCGTAAGACCGCACCACATTATATTTCATCTCATTAACGGTATAATTGAGTTTTTTAAAATCCAAACTTGGGGAAGAACTAAAATACTTACCGTTTGTGTCGCCAAGTTAAGCCTTCTATCACTTTAAGCAATCGCTTTTCGTATTGTTCCGCTCCGTCTCATTAAGTGAGCAACACATTTTCAGCGGTGGTGTTCGTGATAGTTAATAACGGGCTGATGAGCCTCTGGGCCTCAACAGAAAACGTCACTTTGCCTTGTTTTATAACGATAATTTTTCCCGTCTCAGCCGTATAGCCGTGGGGTCGTTCATTAAGGTAAACTGATCACGGTCGAGTACTTCAAGAGCGTCTTGAGACGTTTTTAGTTCAACGGTTAGTTCAGCTGAACTAAAGATGCACACCTTTAGCTTGGTAAAAAACACGGCAAGGATTAACCACGAATTCACGAGAATTGAGGTGTTTAAGATCAGGAGGAAGACGCCCAGACTCGGGAAATTAGCTGAGGCGTTCGACTCTTTCGAAGATGTTTTGAACGAGTTGTTTGGCAGCGAGCAGGTTTTCAAGGGCAATGTATTCCGCGAATTATTGAGAGTCGATAACGCGGGCTCACTCCAAATCCCTTCAGCCATTTTGACATTTTTCCTTGCTTCATCAGGACCCAGTGCTTTGCCTTTGAGATTGCGAGTTCACCGCCAGCAAGCCCTTCGAGAATAGCCAAACGGTTTTGCATAAACTGGTGTCCACATCAACCAGATACGTAGAGGGGGTCCCATGTTCGGTGAACAGCACTGGCTAGGTCTGTGAGGGTTTTGGTCGCTTGACGCTTAAGGGAAGTAACAAGCTCGACTTTCATGAGAAGGACTCCAACAGAAGACTCAAGTGATACTATTGAATCACTTGAGTCTAGTAAGTTTAGTGGAGAGAAATGCAAAGCGTTGGGAGTTACACTAAACAGTTTGTTATGCCTTTAATTGATAGGTCGCCTTTGAGGTGTATTCTGCCACACCTAAAATGCTAAAAACCCCGCCTATTGTTGTAAAATTGCACGCCCCTTCTTTTGCACAAGCAGAGAGGTTTTTATTAAACCAAGCTCTCGTAAAATAACCCGATTCTTTTAAATGTACGTAAGCGAACTGGAATTCAGAGAGAGTCACTCCTTTTTCATAGAAAGACGCTTTTTTAGAATGAGAGGGAATACGATAGATTAACGCCTCTTCACCTCTTCGTATGCCGAGACCTTTGATTACAAAGTCAGTTTTCATTTCTGGTTTTTGAATAACTCGACCTACTTCTTTAGCCAGTTCTCGGATGACCTTTTCCATTTTTCCTCCTGAGGTATAGATGGCCTTGTTAGGTGTCTTATTTTCGATGTTTTAGTAGTTCTACAACATGCTCTTTAATTTTGCTATCGCAAGGAAGTTGAGCACAGTACCTTCTTGAAACCAATAGAAGGTACTATCTAAGTTTGATTTTAAGGAATCAATTTGCTCAGTAGTTAAGCGTACCAAATATGCTCTCATTCGGATTTTTCGCGCTGTTGATGACAATTACGACATAGGCACCCTGGAGCTAAAAAATTACGAAACGTTAACGGCTAAGGTGCGACAGCAACGGCCTCTATCTCAATCATGGCATTGAGAGGGAGTTTTGACACTTCGATACAGGTTCTTGCGGGAAAATAATTGGCACCATGTTTAATGAAAAAATCATTATAAATTTCATTCACAATTGAAAAGCTCACCATATCGGTAAGATAAACGGTTGTTTTCACTACGTCTGACACATCAGTATTCGCATGTAGCAAAATGGCTCTCATGTTCTCTAGGCATTGAGTCGTTTGTTTTTCAAGGCAGGATTTAACCATCAAGCCTGATTGTGAGTGAAGCGGTAGCTGTCCGGAAGTGAAAATTAGCCCTCCAGAAATCACCCCTTGAGAGTATGGGCCAATAGCTTTAGGGGCTGACTGAGTTTCAATTATTTTTCGCATATTATTTAACCATAGGTTTTTGATGAATCAACAAAGCTATAGGATTGGGTAAAAAAACACTTATTATTTAACTATAATTAAAAATGAGATTTGAAGGGAACGGAGAAGCTAGGCAAGACAATTGCTTGCTTAGACCACTCACTAACTTTTAAATATCCTTTCCTTACTCCCTCTTGGCAGCACTGTTTTCATTGTGAAAATCGCGTAGCGTTCATTTCACTTTTATGATGGAGGAGAAAAGTGGCTGACAACCAAAGCACGCTAAAACTCAACCAAGTGAATTTAAAATAAAGGCGTAAAGTAGACCGCCCCGTATAAACCTTACCTCTCCTTAAACCCTCTACGCTGATAATCAATAAATAGTGAAAAAATCACTAGATACCCCACTTGCAACGCAATAATACTAATATCAACCGCCTCCCAAGGGTTAAAGTGAAGCTGAGTGCTTAAATAATAGACAAGATCATAAAGTAAAATAAACAGGTTATGGCAAGCATGAATGACAATGACTACTCCTAGGCGGCGATATCGCTCAAAGACCCAACATAGAAACGCCCCAGACATAAATGCGTCCAGCGCCCACTGGTGTATTGAAGCAAATATTAAGCTTGAGAGTAATGCGGCGTTAGTAACCCCAAAAATGGACCTGAAAATAACAAACAACAAATAACGAAACAGGAGCTCCTCTATCACGGGAGAAATGAGCACACCGTCTAGAGCGCTTCGCAACACACTCGACCAATCAATTACGCCATCAGAGGCCGAAAATAAAGGGGTAAAATTGTAGGATTGGGCCTGCCAAGATCCCGGGGAAAACCAATCAAAAATAATATATTGAAGATAATTTGATACGGAATTTAATGAAATCACCCCAATCAATATCAACGCGCCTTCACCCCATGTACATACGTTTCTGGGCCAAGAGGTTAAGTACTGCTTCCAATGCTTATCTCGCCGAGCACTAACAAATAGCACGAAAAAAGCGATAACAGGTAGAAAATAGTAGGCGAAAGCAGAGTAGAGTGCTCGATCCAAAGTCGGATTTAATGCCCACTCTCGGGTAATGCTCAGGTAGTAATCAAGCAGGACATAACTTGGAAAGAAATAGCCTATGTAAACCACCACCACAGCTGAAATCATTAACCGCATCGTAAACTCCAAAAAATTAATAACCATAAGGCAGTTCTTGCCGCTTTTATCATGTTGGTCGTTTAAGCTCACTTCGCGAACGTGCTGCGCTGGTAAGGCTCACTATAACGAGCCCTTTGCAAGAGAGGTGCACTCTATCAAGCGAATCTGGGATCTAGCTTTTAATCCCACGGCCTAGGGTTTCCCCCCAAATTTTCCAACCTTATGAAGAGTAATTAATAATTTCATAGTTAAATTCCCCCTCTATTTAACTGGAGAGCGAAACCAATGTTTTAGGTTTTAAAGGAGTTATCTTCCCAAATAAATTGAAT
Organism: Vibrio sp. F13; assembly: GCF_020806305.2. Lineage (NCBI taxonomy): Bacteria > Pseudomonadati > Pseudomonadota > Gammaproteobacteria > Vibrionales > Vibrionaceae > Vibrio > Vibrio sp. F13. The sequence continues at coordinate 134,027 of NZ_CP170177.1, forward strand.
GGAATGTTAAAGTTTTTTCTATGGTTTAATTATTTAATTATAGGTAATTAAATAAAAATTTAATTTTTTGAATCGGTCATTGAAGCAGCCCAATTCATGGATGTGGGTAAGTCTACGTGGGTTCGCCAACTAAAAGCAAAACGCCAGGAAAAACTCCGAAAGTCTCACTTAGGACGCCTGAACATTTAGGTTGGCTCATTTGTCCGGATTATACTTGTATCAGCCTCAGAGCAAAGCAAGTCGAGGTCTCATGCAAGACAAAAACGTGCGTAGAGATAAGTGCTCCCGATCTTACTCAAACAAATACGGGGAGCTGGAGGCGGTGCTTATGACGCGAGATTGCGCCGCTTTCTTGGAACGTGGTCACCCTAGAGCTATTGATTCTAGTTGCTATGAAGACTGGGATGAAAAAAGGGGCGAGGTTGGGAAGACATCAAAACTATACAAAGAACCCCCTACTTTAGTCGGTGGTTTAGGGCTAGAATCACAAGCGCGAGGGTTCAACCGTGAAGGGTCTGAGACGCAGGGGGCGCTGGCATACTGGTTCCTTCGCTGCCATTTTTGAGTCTTACACTCAAACCAGGACCTCGATTCGTCCCTGACCAGTAATTTATCCTGAGCGCCTAGACTCGCACGATAAACATATTACCGTATGTATTAAATAACCCTTTTAACTCCTTTTTTTTGTAAAACCAATATTTTCTCCGCCGAGGCTATTTAGGAATATTTTTGATGGTGAGTTGATAAACATCTTCCTACTCCCAGTATCGAAGCTCTCAAGACATGAAGATCCAGTAACTCTACATGTGAACACATTCACGTCGATTGTGTGAGTGGTGATGCCTCCATCTTCAGCTGTCGTGACTGTCGTGCTGCCAACCGCAACCCCTGACAACCAGCCAGTAGGTGTCATCGTTGCCGTGCTCAGCTCATTCGACGTCCACGTCAAGGAATCGCTTACATCGTATGAAGTGTTATCGCTGTATGTTGCCGTCGCCATTAATGACCTTCCACAACGGAATTTATGAGGGGGTGACCGCAAGCGAGGTGAGGACCGCAGCGGTAAGCAATGGCTCTTCGGGAGCGAGAACTATTGCTGATCTGGTGATAAATCAAGGCGTAGCTCTGAGCCGTTATCTAGCAACAAAGCTAATGAAAACGCTTGGTTCGATTAGCTGTCAATTACCGAGACATCAGTAGAGGAAAGCCTAAAGGGGCTACATTCCACAGCGAGCAAGACAGTCACTAGATGAGTAGAAAATATCGTCAGTTACTGTGGCGTTTTCAGATAAAACAAAGTTTATCTCGACGAGGAAATTGCTGGGAGATTGCTCCAATGGAACGTTTCTTTAGAAGCTTAAAGACGGAGTGGATCCCAACAGTAGGTTATCGTAGCTTTTCTGAGGCTCAACAATAAATTATCCAATACATCATTGGCTATTACAGCCAATTGAGGCCACATCACTATAATGGTGGCCTCACACCTAATGAATCAGAGAGATTGTCTTGGGTACCCTCTAAAACCGTGGCCAATTTCAGTTGACCACTACACATAGCAAAAAATTATAAGCAACCTACTTTTGTAGGTTTGATACTAGGATGAATAACTGTCCCATTAGTATGGGCTAGAGACACTGGTTCAGTTTCTAGAACTGTGCACTTAGGTCCTAAGCGCTTATATATTTTAGGATGCATCTGAGAGAGAATCGAGGTAAAACTTTTATAGTCAGGACTTTCTAAATGCACCGCGCGACAAGTTCCAATAGGAAAGTACGTATGTATTGCCTCAGGGGCTAAAGCCGAATCCTCATAGATGTCACTTAGCTTTACTTTTACCGGGTTCAACTCACATCCCTCAAACGTCCCATTTTTCTTGTACCTATAGTCACTAGGCTTCTCTGTTAAAGGATTAAAAGTATGGCCATAGTAAGAGTCTGTACAATTTCCTCCAATATACTTGTTGTCCTTGTCATAAAGACATAAGCGCGTACGCATGATTAAGCTGTTGTAGCAAGACGGGACTCTAAGATTTCTTACGGTGGTTTTCTTGCCTATTGGTATGAAACCACCTCTGGACCCCTGACAAGTTGCGCTCGTTCCACCGGAATCAAAATATTGATAACCCAACTTCCCACCTCTCAGAGAATCTAAAATGAGGTCATCAAGATAGGTGAGCTCCCGAGTATCTTTCTCTCTAAGTATAGGGTAGAGAAATGCTTGATCACTCAATTGTGGTCCCTCATAAAATGTCACGTAACTATTTGATAAATCGATCGCTCTAGCATTAAAGGAGAGAAAAAAACAACTCAAATAGAACAGTATTCTTGTCCTTGTGTACATATATTACTACCTTTGATTAAAATCAGTTAAACGAGGCTCCACCTAACTCTTAATGCAGACCGAATACTAATAAATTAACTATCAATTATGTTTTCCTTACAAGTGAGTCCAATCGAGTATTGAGAATGACATTTCTTTGATTTTACTAGTCTTTTAAATCAAAAATTTTGCGATTAGGTGGTGGGTTGGCATTAATTGAAGCGATAGCAAGATAAGAAAGTTTAGATTATTGTTATTTTTAGCCTGTATTTTGGGGGTGACAGGACCCCTGTAAAAGAGAAATTTGATATTAATGTAAATACAGTGTGGTTAAATCTACACCCCAACCCCTGCAATCGTGGGTCGGCTGACATTTTGGATTGATGAAAAAGTGATCCAACAATGGCAACGGACCAAGCAAGGTGATCGTGGAAGACCTCGTTTGTTTAGCTAATCACTTTACCGGAGCAAAAGGTAGCCTCATCACCCCTCTAGAATTGTCTGAGGCTGGCTTTGAGATGAAGAACGTCCTATTTCGAAGGCGTGGCCAGAACGCTTGCGCTTCCTCACTCCTTTCACTGACTTTAATTAAGTTCGAGTAAAGGCTTATTGTCTTATGTGCCTATTTCCCTTTCGACTCACATCATTTGATGGGCTCACAGGCTGTTAACCGTGATCGTTCTGAACCCCAATGACAAGGGTATATGAACGCTTCGCGCCCTTGTCCTTGAGAACCAAGAACGTTTGCCGGACAGCCAAGCGGCTCCATAAAAGTGATACTCAAACAGAAAGGAAACTCCTCATGGTACAACGACACTCAAGCCTAACTCTCTCTAAATCAAAGTTCAGCGACCAGCGTTTCGCCGCTGGGCACGAAAGCTCACCAAAAAATGATGTCTCTAGATCTTTGGCGGTCTTGAAGTTGCGCTATCAAGTCAAAAAGTGTCGTGATGAGGCGAAAAGAAAGTCTGATTGGGTTTCCAAAATCCAGCGTTTAAAAATGTTCAGTCGTCGTCAGTCGCCAGAGCAACAGGCTGATATCGCGTCGTTAAAAGGCCAAGGGTTCGTTGAAGCTATCAAGCAGCAGTTTCCGCAATTGGTGTCGCGTCGTTTTGCTTTCCATGAAATCCGTGACTTTTTCATTGAATTAAATGGCGCTGGCTTTGGTGAATGGTTTCTTCACGAGCGAGCGGATCACATTATTCTGTACACCACTTACGGGTCTGTGTTTCCAGCGTTGCGATTCGTGCAAACGGAGGAGGGGACGTTTAAGTGCTCAGGGTTTTGTTTTGATGTGCGTTTTGGCGTTTAGAGGGTCACATGAAAATACGTTCTACGGTTTCCTCTGACATATCCAGGCACGTGATTTGGGTGAATTCAATCGACTTCTTAATACTAAAGGCACCGGGGGGAGGGGTGAGTATCAGAGTGTGTGACTGTGCTACCACCATTAAACAAATGCGAGAAGACGACGCCTATGCGAAGAAAACGGAAAAGACGACAGAAACAACCTCCGAGCATCGCGCGTCGGCCAAAGGTTTACTCTCTTGTCTGTATAACGATTAAGGTCGGCTGATGCGCGACGGCATCAAACCCTCATAAGGTAAGGCCATCAATAGGTCTGAATTTTGTTTCGATATTCCAGTCGTTTTCGGCATTCAATCGGTTCGGGTTTGTTATACGAGCAACGCTTTTGCTCTTTGTGAGCACCAGGCGATTATGCGTATTGTAACTACCAAGCAACTTTGTCTTGGAGTGGTGATTTTTTCAAAACTTACTGAATCCTAAAAAGGACATCAAGCCACTACTTGCAGTTGCCAAGAAATCGCGTAAATACCACTGGTTGAAGCAAGATGATTCAACCGTCTTGCAGCAATCTGTACTCAATCGTCACCAAGCCTTTGATAACTTCTTTAATCCGAAGTTGAAAGCCAAGTACCCACATTCAAACGTAGACACGGTAAGCAATCGAGCTATCACTGTGTTGGTGTAAAAGTCTTTGATGGTGCATCAAACTCCCGAAAATAAAGCCTGTAGAGGCGAATAATCACCGTGAGATTGTAGGCAAGGTTAAGAGCATTACGTTAAGCAAGGTAACTGGTATTGATCTAGGTCTATTTCATTTTGCTATTGAATCGAACGGTAGAAAGACAGCTAACCCAAGATTTGTAAAACGTGCTGAGAAGAATCTCAGACGAAAGCAGCGTCAGCTATCTAGAAAAGCAAAAGGCAGTGCCAATCGAGCAAAAACTAGATTGCTCGTTGCCAAATGCCACGAAAAAGTGGCTAACGCTCGTGCTGATTTTCAACATAAGCTTTCTCGAACTCTCGTTGACGAAAACCAAGCGGTGATAATTGAGACATTGAAATCAACAAACATGATGAAAAGCCGCAAACTGGCGAAACACATAGCGGACGCCTCATGGCATAGTTTTGTCTTTAAGTTGGAGTACAAACTAAAAGAGCAAGGCAAATATCTAGTTAAACTAAATCAGTGGGACGCAAGCTCTAAACGTGCTGTTGTTGCGGTCATAAAGTGGAAGAAATGCCCTTATCGGTTTGCAAGTGGGATTGTCCATCAGGCGGCACTACAGACATAAATCGTGACTTAAACGCCGCCCTTAATATCCGTGATAAAGGCCTTCTAGAATTAAAGGCGGTTGGATAATCGTCTCTGCTTATGGAAGCTGCGTAAGTCTTGATACTATCGAGCAATGGCTAACGAAATAAGAAGCATCGCCCAATAGGCGGTGAGTAGTCACTTAGATAGATATGCTGAAAACCCAAGCAAACGAGGGAAGAGCTCCTAGTTTTTTAAGGACTTAATAGCATTTTTCTAGCTAGGCATAGACCTTCGGATCTTGTCACTTTGGGCAAAAAGTAAAAATAGAGTAAAGCAGATGATGGCAAGTCCTAAAGATATTCCTAGTATTAATAAGCTTTCTTCACATATTAGAGGTAAGGCTATTGATAAAAAAGCGAGCAGGACAACAAATAGTTCACATCCTCCCCCGAAAATAGGATGCTGATGACGAAATACTGCCCATTGATAAACCATTGTTGATAATCTCCTTGCAGCTGAGCTCAGCTTAGTTCTTTCTCTTTAGTTAAAATACGTTAACACTATCAATACTGTATGGGGGGGGGGGATTTTTATTATTTATTTTTAATTAATTATCTGCCAATTTTAAACGCTAAAGTTAGTACTATTTGAAAGCGAAATACAGGGTTTATTCATGATTATATTTATAAATAAAGATAATTAATTAAAAATATAAAATCATTGCTTTATGTTAAATAATTGATTAATTATCTTAAATGATTGTCATTTCCTCTGCTATTAATCGAATTTATAAGAATCATTTTTAATTTATAACCATACTAGCTATAGCCATGAATAAAATTATCTCCCTTTATATATTAATTATACTCTTCTTGGCAGGTTGTAATTTAGAATTGTCAGAAGAGGTTGATGTAAAACCAGCAATAACATTAGAACGGATCGATATTAGCGTCTCCTCATCAGGAATTCGGGGAACAAGTAAATTAACGATGAGGAAGGGGAACAAAAAAGCTTTCGTCGCAGTAGGTTATTATTCTGATCACTCTTCAAAGGTGCTAACTGATTTAAGCATTTGGCGCTCTAATAACAAGAACATTGGATATTTTGTAGAACCGGGACAATTAATTGGCAAAGCGTTAGGATTTATAAAGATCACAGCCACTAAAGATGGAGTCACCAGTAACACAGTGGACGTGGAGGTGACCAATGCCATCGTCACCTCGCTCACCGTCACGCCTTCACAGGTCTTAGTCGCGAAAGGTCAAACACAACAGTTACTTGCAACAGCGACCTACAGTGATGGGACCTCATCAGATGTCAGCCGTTCGGTCACGTGGACACCGGATGAACCACAGACAGCAACGGTCACGCCTACTGGTTTATTGTCTGGGGACACAGTCGCCACCACGACGGTTGAGGCTTTCCTAGACGGAGTCACCAGTAACACAGTGGACGTGGAGGTGACCAATGCCATCGTCACCTCGCTCACCGTCACGCCTTCACAGGTCTTAGTCGCGAAAGGTCAAACACAACAGTTACTTGCAACAGCGACCTACAGTGATGGGACCTCATCAGATGTCAGCCGTTCGGTCACGTGGACACCGGATGAACCACAGACAGCAACGGTCACGCCTACTGGTTTATTGTCTGGGGACACAGTCGCCACCACGACGGTTGAGGCTTTCCTAGACGGAGTCACCAGTAACACAGTGGACGTGGAGGTGACCAATGCCATCGTCACCTCGCTCACCGTCACGCCTTCACAGGTCTTAGTCGCGAAAGGTCAAACACAACAGTTACTTGCAACAGCGACCTACAGTGATGGGACCTCATCAGATGTCAGCCGTTCGGTCACGTGGACACCGGATGAACCACAGACAGCAACGGTCACGCCTACTGGTTTATTGTCTGGGGACACAGTCGCCACCACGACGGTTGAGGCTTTCCTAGACGGAGTCACCAGTAACACAGTGGACGTGGAGGTGACCAATGCCATCGTCACCTCGCTCACCGTCACGCCTTCACAGGTCTTAGTCGCGAAAGGTCAAACACAACAGTTACTTGCAACAGCGACCTACAGTGATGGGACCTCATCAGATGTCAGCCGTTCGGTCACGTGGACACCGGATGAACCACAGACAGCAACGGTCACGCCTACTGGTTTATTGTCTGGGGACACAGTCGCCACCACGACGGTTGAGGCTTTCCTAGACGGAGTCACCAGTAACACAGTGGACGTGGAGGTGACCAATGCCATCGTCACCTCGCTCACCGTCACGCCTTCACAGGTCTTAGTCGCGAAAGGTCAAACACAACAGTTACTTGCAACAGCGACCTACAGTGATGGGACCTCATCAGATGTCAGCCGTTCGGTCACGTGGACACCGGATGAACCACAGACAGCAACGGTCACGCCTACTGGTTTATTGTCTGGGGACACAGTCGCCACCACGACGGTTGAGGCTTTCCTAGACGGAGTCACCAGTAACACAGTGGACGTGGAGGTGACCAATGCCATCGTCACCTCGCTCACCGTCACGCCTTCACAGGTCTTAGTCGCGAAAGGTCAAACACAACAGTTACTTGCAACAGCGACCTACAGTGATGGGACCTCATCAGATGTCAGCCGTTCGGTCACGTGGACACCGGATGAACCACAGACAGCAACGGTCACGCCTACTGGTTTATTGTCTGGGGACACAGTCGCCACCACGACGGTTGAGGCTTTCCTAGACGGAGTCACCAGTAACACAGTGGACGTGGAGGTGACCAATGCCATCGTCACCTCGCTCACCGTCACGCCTTCACAGGTCTTAGTCGCGAAAGGTCAAACACAACAGTTACTTGCAACAGCGACCTACAGTGATGGGACCTCATCAGATGTCAGCCGTTCGGTCACGTGGACACCGGATGAACCACAGACAGCAACGGTCACGCCTACTGGTTTATTGTCTGGGGACACAGTCGCCACCACGACGGTTGAGGCTTTCCTAGACGGAGTCACCAGTAACACAGTGGACGTGGAGGTGACCAATGCCATCGTCACCTCGCTCACCGTCACGCCTTCACAGGTCTTAGTCGCGAAAGGTCAAACACAACAGTTACTTGCAACAGCGACCTACAGTGATGGGACCTCATCAGATGTCAGCCGTTCGGTCACGTGGACACCGGATGAACCACAGACAGCAACGGTCACGCCTACTGGTTTATTGTCTGGGGACACAGTCGCCACCACGACGGTTGAGGCTTTCCTAGACGGAGTCACCAGTAACACAGTGGACGTGGAGGTGACCAATGCCATCGTCACCTCGCTCACCGTCACGCCTTCACAGGTCTTAGTCGCGAAAGGTCAAACACAACAGTTACTTGCAACAGCGACCTACAGTGATGGGACCTCATCAGATGTCAGCCGTTCGGTCACGTGGACACCGGATGAACCACAGACAGCAACGGTCACGCCTACTGGTTTATTGTCTGGGGACACAGTCGCCACCACGACGGTTGAGGCTTTCCTAGACGGAGTCACCAGTAACACAGTGGACGTGGAGGTGACCAATGCCATCGTCACCTCGCTCACCGTCACGCCTTCACAGGTCTTAGTCGCGAAAGGTCAAACACAACAGTTACTTGCAACAGCGACCTACAGTGATGGGACCTCATCAGATGTCAGCCGTTCGGTCACGTGGACACCGGATGAACCACAGACAGCAACGGTCACGCCTACTGGTTTATTGTCTGGGGACACAGTCGCCACCACGACGGTTGAGGCTTTCCTAGACGGAGTCACCAGTAACACAGTGGACGTGGAGGTGACCAATGCCATCGTCACCTCGCTCACCGTCACGCCTTCACAGGTCTTAGTCGCGAAAGGTCAAACACAACAGTTACTTGCAACAGCGACCTACAGTGATGGGACCTCATCAGATGTCAGCCGTTCGGTCACGTGGACACCGGATGAACCACAGACAGCAACGGTCACGCCTACTGGTTTATTGTCTGGGGACACAGTCGCCACCACGACGGTTGAGGCTTTCCTAGACGGAGTCACCAGTAACACAGTGGACGTGGAGGTCTATGCATGTAGGAGTACGGGAGCTTCATGTCTTGACATCTTCGATACTGGTAGTGGGAAATTGTTTACAAATTCACCATCCAAAACGTTCCTAGATAGTAGAGGAGGCAGTACAAATAAAGGTTTTACACAAGAAATAGGAACTTCAGGTCCTACTGGGGATTTCTATATTTTCGATTGGAATAACGCAGATTCATTGTGTGACACATATAATTCCAAGAGTATTGCAGGACGAACCAACTGGCGTTTAGCTACTGTGAATGAGTTAAGGGGACTATTCAACACAAATGGAAATATGTTTACTGCTCGTGGCTGGGCAGTCAGGATAAATTACTGGACATCAACGTCTCGTGGTCCGGGCTATGCCAATATATCTCTCAGAAATGGTCACTCTGGGCTCACTATGCCGAGCGACGACTATCTTTACGCATCGTGTGTCTCTGTTCCTTAGCGGCAAACGTCTGAGTCTTAGATTTCTCTCTCAAAACCACCTACCTCGGTAGGTGGTTATATTAGTGATTTTAATAAAGTGCTTGGCAGGTACTTTAATACATTAGTTAGTTATCAAGATAAAACCTAGGCAGATAGATATTGAGATGAACTGGTAGTCTTCTTCGATGAAATAACCTACCAGAAGTGCCGAAGTATATTGATGATGTCAGCTAACTTAAATATCTTGGTTATACCTATTATTGGTATTGTTTCTGGATATTACCTTCTAAAAGAGGATGTTTTAGGTTTTGACTTATTAGGTATAAGTTTTTTGTTGTCGGCAATTGCCATCTGTAGTGGATAAGGGCATTTGGCCAACAACATGCAGGGTGGTCGTATGGTTGTAATACTAGAAGTAATCCGCAAAGTCAGGATGTTCTATGGTTCGTAACTCAGAAGTGTCCAGCTTCGTGCTGACAGGGTAGATCACATTTTACCCGTGGCAGCTAGATTAGTAAAAACACTGACACGGTTTTGCTCCAAAGCTTGCCATCTTGATTTTGGGTCGAAAAATCCCGTAAGAAATTTCACTCTACATATAGTGTTAAGCGAGATCTAACTCTGAGATAATTTCTTGCAGAATGAGCTTGGATTCACTATCTAATCCTGTCAAAGGGGTTGGTAAACATGGGGATTCAGCATAGCCTAATATTTCTGCCGCACTGACCATCACCCTCATGGCACCGAGATTATCTGAGAACAATTGCCACAGTCTGTCATATCTTAGAGAGAGTTCTTTCGCTTGCGCAGGGGAAGAAATTTTGGCTTGCTTAAATAAGTATAGAGCGGTGAGTGGGAACAAACCTGCTAGGACGGAATACCAAACGTCACATCCTGCTTGAATGCCATTTGAAGCGAATACGTCACCACTAACTCCAATCGTTACATTGCCTGGCAGTAGTTTTCTGAGAGCTTGAACTCGGCATCCACCCTGATCTTCAAATTGCGCACCAGGGAACTTTATTGACTGCACCATTTTTAGCTTTGCAATCTCAGCATGGAGTTCGTGACTAAAGGTAAAATGGGTAGCAGCTGGGTTGTCGTATACACAGATAGGTACCGAAACGCTCTCCGATACACGTCGATAGAGTTCATAGACTTCTTCATCGAATAACCGATGATAAGAAATAGGCGCGAGTAAAAGACCTTTTACGCCGAGCTGCTCTGCTTGCTCAGCATTAGCAAGCACATCCCTTAATCGTAGCGACCCGATGCCAGCCAAGACAGGAATTTCTCCTGCCATTTCAACTGCTGTAGCAATCGCGTTATGTTTCTCTGATGCGTTTAAATACGGATATAAACCTGTTGACCCTAAGGCACATATAGAATCAACCCTTGCGTTAATTAAACGGCCAAGAATCTGACTATAAGCGGTCACGTCGATTCGTTCATCCGACATCGGGGTGATCGGGAAAGCACTGATTCCTTTAAATATCATAGATAAATTCCTTTCATTATGTGTGTTTACCGAGTGTTATGCGACCATAATGAGCCTATCGCAAATACATTAAACAGGATGGTAAAGATAGACAATGATCTGCACAGCCAAGACTGGACACCAAATTAAGTGACTTTCCATACCTGTAGTTATTCATGACTTTCTAATTTAGCAAAGGTACTGATTTATTTTTGTCCAGAAACTTCATAGGCTAAATTTTTATCCGTCACTTTTTATCTCGAAAGCCGTCAACAAAAGTAAGCTATTCCCAACGGATGAAGTGGCAGGGAAGACGATCTTCTTAGCGATCCAGGATGTCTCCGTACAATGGACGATGCCCATATAAGCAAATGGCGACAAGTTCTGAACCGCTTTATAATTATGTTCGAAGACCGATTAACTGCTTATAGGTAACCAGGGCAGTTACAAAGAATCCTTTATATATACAGGCTTTGGGGCTTTATCAATAATCGACTGCACAAATATATCAACGCATTCAGGCGTAAGTGGTAGGCTTAGTGATGGTTCGGTTATCTCAAGTTCCAGCAGCAGCGGCCGACCATTTTTACCTTCAATGAAGTCTAATCTCGCGTACAGAAGTGGTTGAGAAAGACCAAGATTGCTTTGTACTAACCTCAATATACGCTTCGCCAACGCCTTCTCTTCACTATTCGCTTCTTTTAGCTTGCGAAATTCCATGTCCGGCGTTTTAGTCTCACCACGTTGTGCGAGCAAAGGTTCCTTCTTAATCGCATGTGAGTACGTATGATCAAAGTAAATCATGTTCGTTTCACCATGCTCTTCAATCGTATGTAGGTATGGTTGAATAATGACGCCCTTACCTAGTCCTAATAGGTAACGCACATGCTGAGTTATTTTGTCTAAATCTTCGATGGACAGACGAATGACACCGAATGAATAGGCACCAACTGTTGGTTTAATCACGACTTCGTGAACTTTCCAGTAGTTATCTTGAAGATTAGCAACGGCTGCTTGAATCTCAGTTTCTGAGTAGATGATTTCTGTCGGGACAATTGGGACACCCTGCTTCTCGAGTTGTTTCAAATAACTCTTGTCTGAGTTCCATCTGATCACCGATAGAGGATTGAGCAGTACTGAACAATTTTCAACTTGTTGGCAAAATTCAATGAATGGCTCAATTTTCTCCATATAGGTCCACGGTGATCGCAGGACAACCACATCATACATAGCCCAATCGTGGTTGGGGCTATCCCAAAATATCACATCAACTTCCACGTCAGTACGCTTAAAAGCGTCCAGAATATAAGGCATATCATAGTCGACAGCTAGGCTATCACTATCTGAGACTAAAGCGACTTTCTTTGTTGCGAGCATTTAACTATTCCTTTTACTACCAGGGAAGAAGGGATTCCATGTGAATAAACTGACCACTCACTAAGCTGTCAGCATCAAGTGCCACTTTTATCGCTGTGAGGGCTCCTTCTTTTGGGGTTAACATCCCATCGCCATCGTTTAAGTCGGTCTTTGTATAGCCGGGATGGATGCTATTTACCGTTATCGAGGTATCTCGAAGCTCATAGGCGAGGTGAGCAGTCCAAGAATTGAGGGCACTTTTTGAGGCACTGTACGCTGGTAGAGATTTGAATTCATCCGTGTATGCGTATGATTTGGTGTCACTATGTAACGTCACCGATCCCAATAAGCTCGATACATTGAGGATTTTTCCTTTCATTGAGCGCTTGAGTAAAGGTAAAAAGCTGCGGGTTACGTTTACCGTACCAAACAAATTTGTATTGAACGTTTCAAACCATTTTATGAGTGGTTGTTCAGACGGCGGTGTGCCATATTCTTCAACCCTTATTGCTGCGTTGTTTATAAGTATATCGACCTTACCAAACAAGGTTTCAACGATATGGACGGCTTCTTTGATAGATTTGTCGTCGGTAATGTCCATACATAAGCAATAGACTTCGATACCTTGGAGGTTCAGGTTAGCAGCAGCCTCTTTAATTGCTGCTGCTTTTCTACCAGCAAGCAGTACCTTATGACCTTGCTTGCCAAGTTCTGCTGCAATTTCAAAACCGATCCCTCTGTTTGCTCCTGTAATGAGCGAAATCTGTGAGTCTGACATTCAGCCTTCCTAGCTCTTAACTTTCATAAAGTGAGTTTGTTTCTTCCCTTCTATCAACTTTCCGACGACAATAATGAAACAAAGAGCCAGTAGAAGTGTTAGAAAACTGAGTATCGCCATCCAGTTACCGAAGCGCTGCGCTATGAATCCGGACGTAATTACAGGTATCGAAAATCCGACATAAGAATAGATGTACATGCCAGCCGTAGAGCTTGCCTTGTCGATGTTATGGTTACTCGTAAACTTAAGTAGCCCCGCCATATATGTGAAACCATAACTTGAAAGGCTAGTGCAACTGGCTCCGAAAAGAATGATCGTGATAGATTCATGATAGTAGCCAAGTGCTATGAGGCTAAACCCAAATACCGTAAAGAAACATCCCAATATTAGGCTTGAGTTTGGGTGCAAGCGTTTAGCAATGTGTTGAGTCAAAAAACCAGTGCAAATAGATAGGAAAACCATTAAGCCAGTCCAATCGCTTAAACCCATCTCATTGAGAAGTATTGGTACGATTGCGATGACCATACCCGTTGTAGCCCAAGCTAACATCATGCCTAAACCATACGACCACGTGTTGGTGGGGAAGCAAGGCAATGTAATGAGTTTGAGATTTGGTTTTATGGTTTGGTTGCTCGGCAATCGAACCAGCAACAACAACAACAAAGAAACGAGTAGAAATAGACTGAGGTAACTGTATGGCAGCACTGTCATGCCAGCTACGTTTAGGCTCACACTTGTCGCAAGTGCACCACTACCAAACCCCAACGACGTAGACGCGGCCACTAGCAACGTACCAAATTTTTGTTCTCGTTCATCAATAAGGTCGTATATATACGCTGAGACTGAGGTTGTGGTTAAGGCGGTAGCAACACCCAATAGCAGTCTTGCGACAAATAACGAGGTCCAATTTGGCTGAATGACGAGCAATGCCGTTGCCCCCGCACTTAACAATAGTGCAAGGAATATGGGTTGCTTCCTACCTACTTTATTTGAAATACCCCCTAGCATTAATAGAGTAGGCAATAGACCCAATACATAGGCAGCAAAGGCGATGGCGACCGCCGCGGGGCCCATGTTACTGTTTTCGGCATAAACACTGTAAAGAGGTGCTTGAAGGTTTACAGAGTAGGTCACACAGAACATGACCAACGCCAACACACTTAATGAAATTCGTTTTTCCATACGAGTATTCCTTTCGTTGATAATTATCGTTGATAGCGTTTACATGTCACGTGTACTATTAACATAAATCCAGTATTTAGAGGGTGAACTATGCATTACATTCAGCTGTTATAGACTCTTCGCTCCAAGTTGTAATAAAAGGGTCCGTTTCTTCATTACCAAGTTGATCAAACAACTCAGTAGACAAATATCTTTCTCCTGTATCTGGTGCCATTGCCAATATCACGCTTCCTTTAGATGCAGATTTAGCCACTTCTAAAGCTGTAGCTACCGTTGCCCCGGCAGAGATACCAACAAGAATGCCTTCGTGACGAGCTAAGTCACGTGCCGTCGTGATCCCCAAATTTCCATCAACAGTGACAAGGTTATCCACCACACTCTTATCCAGCACACTTGGTATGAAATCTGGGGTCCAACCTTGGATGGGGTGAACTTTCCATTGGTCCTTTGCGAGGATCTGAGCACCTTTAGGTTCTGGGACGACAATTTCAACCTCCGGTCGTGCCACCTTCAGCATCTGTCCAATACCCGTAAGAGTTCCGCTTGTACCAAAGCCTGTGACAAAGTAATCCAAACGCTTACCAGAAAAATCACTGAGTATCTCACTTGCTGTCGTTTCACGATGATAAGCAGGGTTAGCTGGATTATCGAACTGGCGGGGTCTGAACCATCCATTCTGAGCTGCAAGCTGGTCGGCAATTCGATTACCGCCGCTACTACCTTGTTCACTTGGGAACAAGATGACTTCACCACCGTAAGCGCGAATTAGCTTCCTGCGTTCTAGCGAATATCCATCCCCCATTACGGCGATAAATTTGTATCCTCTGGCTGCGGCAACCATGGCCAAGGCAATTCCAACATTACCTGAAGTGCATTCAATAATTGTGTCGTCTTTCTTGAGCAAACCTTTTGTTTCAGCGTCTAACACGATTGAGAGTGCAAGCCTATCTTTGACTGAACCAGCTGGGTTGAAAGACTCCACTTTGACATAAACCTCGACTCCCTTTGGAGCAAGATTGTTTAGTTTGACAATTGGAGTGCATCCAACAGTTTCTGTTATTGAGTTATATAAAGGCATCTACGTTCTCTCGTTAGTTTTTATTTGAAGGGACACAGTCTTGGTCGTTTCACACTAGCTTCTTGCAACTGATACTGACGCCATTCGAGGTTTTCTTCTTCTCCATAAAACCCCAACTCAGTTGGCATCACTCCGTTGTTGTATTTTTTGACACGATTTCGAATACGCTCTCGAGCCTGCCTGCCACCTTTCGTTTCACCATTAGCGACCATGTCAAAGACCTCCCTTGCGTTAATCACAAAATTAAGGCGTGAGCCGAGATTCCGATTTCTAAGCACTTGATGCTTGTCTGAGCTCATGTTGATAAACAGTTCGACACCATTAAAGCAGTATGTCCATTTAGATGCCTCGGGGTCGATAGGTATATGCCTAGGCCATTGAGCGACATCGTGCTCATGCGTCCAATTTAAGACTTCCCAACCAAGCTTGTGCGGTGCCATTGAAAGTGAAAGGTCCGGAGAAAAAAACACCACTAATGGCGAGAACATACGCTTATTAACTGGAGTGGAATTCAACATGTCCGTATAAGCAATCAGTCCATGCAAAAACGGGTAGTAAGTGTTGTGTTCATCCGACTCACAAAACAGCACTTGGATAGTCTTAGAGTTCCACGCTCTGCGGCTAAACAGGCAAGGGAACTCAGGGGCGCTGACTCTCTTACTGAATTCTTCCCACGCTTCCTTCTTCCAGTTTGAAAACTGATTCAGTTCTTGCAACAGTTCTGCATGTGTATACAAGGTTTTATGTTGCTCATTAGGCGCAAGAGCCGCAGGGTTAGTTTTGATGATTTCCATGACTATAAACTCTTATTTTTTTTGAATAGCGCATCCACGGCTTGAATGATGAGATCTAGTCCTTCTGTATTGGCTACTGACGAGTGGCTATCTGCACAGAACTCAGCAAGTTCTAAGCCCATAATTTGGTTGTTAGGAAGTGACTCGAATAGATCCAATAATTGGGCGACTTTCAAGCCTCCCTCGACTTTGAAGTCAGCGGAAATCTGCCCCGGGTCCATAACGTCCCAATCCACATGAACCCAGACTTTGGAATCACCAATGAATTTGATGACTGACTCTGGCGTCAGAGTTGAAGGGGGAAAGTGCATGAGACCTGCATTATTAACGTTGTTAAGTTCTTTTTCATCGATGTCATGTACGCCAATTAAAGCAACATTATTAGGTTTAACTCCCGCGCCAAAACCGCTATCCCACAGGCCGCATGTAGCAGCCAATACCATCCCGCCGAGATAACCGGTTTCTGTCGTTTCAGGGGTATTAAAGTCACTGTGTGCATCGATCCATAGGACCTTTATGTCAGGAAAAGTCGATGCAACAACGGGCAGTGTCGCTAAGCTCGCTGAGCAGGTATTTGATGCAAATAGGACAGGGCTATCGCCAGTGGCTAGTAAATGGGAGATTTTTGTCTGCAACAGAGCGAGGGTCTTTCGAGATTCCTGGAGTGCAACACTCCAATCATCCGATTTCGTAGGCGATCGTTGCCCTACGTAGTTAGGTGTAATGTCATAATATAGAGCAAGTTTATTTGCTGTGAGCTTTGCGCCCTCGAGCATACGATCTGCTCTGTCCGCGACACGTCCTTGAGAGCAGAGTATTTGAAAAGGCATTTAGAAAGACGTCCATATATTAAAAATGAAGTCTTTTTATAGCTCAGCTAGATAAATATAAAAAAATAATAATGATTATTTATTATCAAAATAACTTTCAATATTAATTGAATTAATAAAATCCCATATGTTATAAGGGTTTTTATTGACTTTCCGTATTCTCGTTTTAACGTGTTGTAGGTGAGTAAATTTGGCCACTAGGCTAGAGGTTTTACAAGACCTTAAATAATTCATGAAATATTAATTTAATAAAACGTGTAACTCAGAAATGTCCGGGCGACCTGAAGTCGTATGAAACGTTGTTCACCACGAAGGGTGAACCATCTGTACTACCAGATGCCCCTAGGAGCCTGAATAAAGAAGCGGCTCTGACAATGTAACGAAGCTTGGTTGTTGACTGAGCTGGAAGAATCGTTAGAGGACGTTCCTCCTGACAACCACAAGTCGGGTGAGTGCTAGGGGGGCAATATGATGAATATAATGAATCCATTTAAGGCGCGTTATATGATGAAGCAGCGGAAGTGGTTAATACGCTGTAGCCAAAAGGCAACGAGAGTCGGGAAGAGATTGGACATTACTCTTTCGTGGTCATTGCACTCTCCGCACCATTGTGGGCATCTAAGTTGACATTTTATGCGGCATACGGAACAGGGCAAGCCTGTATATCTCCCTATGGGAAAGCAGCCTGTAAAGGTTGCCGATAGGTATGCAGGTAAAGGAGGTTAGAAAAAGCGAATGCTACTTTGTAATGAAGTAGATACAGGTTATATCTGGCGCGAAAGCGAGCTGACTTCTAACTGGTCTCCCGTTGCGAGATAGCTTGAAGAACTTTATTAAAGAAGAAAAACAAATGATGATTTCGAATAAAATCAGTGCGTCTTCTGACAGCGAACCGTGGTTTCTTATTCATTAAATGGCCATTGGGGCAGTTTTAAAGCTTTAAGTGTGTATCGCAAAGGTAATTTTGTTACTGGGTGCTTAACGATGCCTTTGTGGAGGCTTGAGCCGTATGCAGTGAAAGTTGCACGTACGGTTCTGAGGAGGGAGGCATCTGGGAACAGGTGCCGCCTATCCGACAGAGGCGTTTTAGCGATAATCGCCGTTAACTGTAATTTCGTCATTTTTAGCCTGTATTCTGGAGTTAAAGTGCTCCTGGATAAGAGTAACTTGGCGTTCATGTAAAAACAGTGTGTTCAAATCTACACCCCTTTCAAGAGGGGCGTTTTTCATCGATAATTTAGGCTCTTAGCGAAAACAAATAGTAATCGGGAAGTATTCCAAAAAATGCCCCTGTATTTTCAATTTTTCACCACACAGCCAAGTTAAAAGATTTTCGCTTCTTAAGCTCAATAAGCCATGAACCAAAATATTTTTCGACCGACTTATCTTTCCATAAAATTGACCTTGCGGCATGGATAAATAGCGTTCTCAGTTCTTTATTTCCTCTTTTTGATATTCCAAGTAGCGTTAACTGGCTTTGTTGCGTAATTCAATGGAACTAAATCAAGAACCTACGATCTGATCAGCTACGTTCACTACCTCTCGTAGCTCTATGCCTAAACCTCTTTACAAAACAACCAACTGGAAGCAATACAACCAATCACTCATTAACCGTGGCTCTCTGACCTTTTGGATTGATGAAGAGGCGATAGCGGGTGGGCGCAAAGCAAACAGAATAAGCGCGGTAGGCCACGTCGATTCAGTGATTTAGCTATCACGACAGCACTCATGGTGAAACGCGTGTTTTCTATGCCACTGAGAGCGTTGCAAGGATTTATCAACTCGATATTTAGACTGGCCCATGTTCCATTAAGCTGTCCGCATTACACCTGCATCAGTCGTAGAGCAAAGCAAGTTGAGGTCTCATTTAAGACAAAAACGAAAGGAGCGATACAGCACCTAGCCATTGATGCGACTGGCCTAAAGGTTTATGGCGAAGGTGAATAGAAAGTCAAAAAACACGGGACAGATGGCAAGCGTAGAGTCTGGCGAAAGCTTCATATTGCCGTCGATACAAGCACTCATGTAATTATTGCAGCCGAGCTAAGTTTATCGACGGTTAGAGATGGGGAAGTACTCTCGAACTTACTGAAACAAACACGCCGAAGTATCCTTGAGGTGTCTGGTGATGGTACTTACGACACGAGAGCATGTCACGCTGCTATTAAGATTAAGCGAGCCGTTGCGCTTATTCCCCCAAGAGAAGGGGCTGCCTTCTTGGAGCGTGGTCATCCTCGAAATCTCGCAGTGGGTTGCCAGAAGTTATACGGCTCAAATAAGTATTGGAAAGAGCGGTATGGATACCACAAACGTTCACTCTCAGAAACAGCGATGTATCGAGTTAAACAGTTGCTAGGAGGGCAACTGAGCTTAAGAAATTACAATTCACAGGTAGGTGAAACTTACGCGATGATAAAAGCGTTGAACAAGCTTACTGGGTTAGGTATGCCTGAAACTTGTCGTATTGACTAAAAAGTATGCGAAACGGGGTGCATCTATCTCTAAATTTAATTACGCAACAAAGCCTTCCCTACTCTCTTTGATTAGTTTGTTTTCTAGGTGGTACTCAGAATCATTGAATAATATTTTTTTTCTTTAGCGAGAGGGAAATAGATGTTGTTATTATTATAAGAACGCCACATGTGCTCATCCAACTAGGGATTTCATACCAAAAAATAACCCCCCAAAGTATATTGAAGACCAAGCCGATATAGCGGGTGACTGCAACTACAGCGGCGTTTTCATGACTGAATGCCTTTGTTAGGAAAATTTGCCCAATGAGCGAAACAAGACCAATGGCAATTAGATAAATCCACGCAATTCCCTGTGGAACCACAAACTCATCCCTCATCAAGTAACCGGATACCAACATCGAAGTGAAAAGAAAATAAAACACAATCTCGTAAATATGGTGCCTCTTACTCAGGTGGCGAATAGTGATAGAGGCAGCCGCCGCAAAAAAAGCACTCGCCACCCCTGAGAGGGCATACAAATTAAATGTGTCGAAGCTAAATGGATTTACAATTAAGGTAACTCCAACCAAAGTGAGCGGAAAAAGGAATGCTACTTTTTTAGGGGCTTTTTCTCCCAAAATTAGGTTGGAAAGTAATATAACGAAGAACGGGGACAGGTAAGCCAAAATCACGGCGTCCGCTAGCGGCATGTGGGTAATCGCGTACACAAAAGCGAGCAGATAAAACGCCCCAAACAGGCCACGAAGCAAAAGCATTGGTATGCCCGTGGTAGAAAACCTGATACTCGCTTTCCACATTAAACCTAAAATCAGAACGGTTCCTATTGCGCTTCGGAAGAAGACAATTTCAGAGCTTGGAATCGTCAAACTGGCCGCTTTAATAAGTGCGTTCATGACACTAAAAATGAACGCAGAAAATATAGTTAACGCTACACCGTTGTTCATGATGGGTTTCTTTAAAGGTCGTATGATAGACGCACCCAACCAAGGTATTGGTGCGCTTGAGTGCGGGACTCTTCAATCAAATGGTGAGGGAGTTGAGAGCTACTTAACCAAGATTCGAATATACCTAGCACACGGTTAACGCTCGGTAATGCAATCCCATGCGCTCTGCCTAAGACTTGAAGCCAGTAAAGATTCTGTATATCTTCTTTAGGTATTCGAGGTAAAGACAACTTGCCTTTTTCCACCTTACCTTTGGCATAGGGCACGGCAGAGAAGTTGAAGTAGCACCCATTTTCATCCGGCTTAGAAAAAGGATCGATCAGAATCGCGCTGTATCGTACGTAAACCAAATATTCCTGCGCTATTGGAGTGAGCGACATAAACTGCTCAATTTGACGACGACGAATGGTTTCTGGATGCACAGGGTAGTTGTCATCATTGAGAAATTGTAACAAGTTAAATGGTGTTCCGTTAAAGTGAAGTATCAATCTTGATATATCGCGCCATAGCTCAACCAAAATGTGGATGGTTTCGGTTGTGATCGGTCCCTCAGGGAAAAGTTTGTACATGTACTTAACTTCTCTCGTCTCACTTAAGATATGATTGAGCGAGAAAGGGGTCATAAAAAATGCGGGATGAACGAAAGAGGTAATGTTTCGTCCTTCTACGCTAAACCCATTTTCCAACTCGACAACTTCAACACCGATATCCGCTAAAGTTTGAGTCAGTAGCTCTAGGACAGGGCATTTTTCTTTACTTGAGTAAGCATAAATACGTTTTTTAACCGCTTTGGTAAGGACACGAACGCCAGCTTGTTCCGTTATAAATTTAGTGGCCGCAAAGTAATTGGAAAATATCAGTACGTTGGGGGTTAAATTCAGTTCTGAAAACAAGCCTTTTACAATCCGGTGCCCACCAAATAAGGATGAAATGAGGACTACTATTTTTGTGGAACTCAAACACGATTTAGGTAAAGCCAATAGAACCGCTGAATAAGCATGAGATGGGGTGCCCAGAACCAACGTATCCCATTGTCCGCTTACATCGCGTAAATCTTCAAAAACCGCATCAAATATCACCTGCCCAGCCATTCGCTTCAAAGAGGATTTGGCAGCGAAAATATGCGCAATACGTTCGTTGTGTAAGCTTTCGAACATCGGCTGCCAGCGCTCTGATGAGCGGTTTACTAACCCAAGTTGCTCGCACTGGTTTCTGATGATTTTTGCTGTCTGAAATGCGGCTGGCCCTGTGCCAACGATTAACACTTTTCCTAATGAAAGAGTCATTTTGCGCGCTCCATCAAGACGGTGTCATATATCGCTGCATCGTTATGGATCTGTTGTGTTTCCCACCCATCCATTAGGTTTGGGTTGAAAGGGTAATTGAAGGCGGACTTTAAACCATTACCGAATCGAACTAATACTCGGTGAGAGTGGTTAAGATGAGGTCTAAGCTGTCTGAGTTGTTCCCATTTATGTTCCACTAAAGAGGCTACTACAACATGAGTTGGCCGGAAAGAGGCAAACTCAGTGATTAGATCTTTGCAGCTAAAAGTGGTTGACAAGTTGAGTTGGTTGGCCATTTTCACTGCCTGCTCATCAAGATCTATACCGTGCACGAGAGCGCCTGTGCTCTGAGATATAGTGAAAGCAGAAACCGGATAGGACCCTGAGCCAATAAACAGGACTCGAGAGTTGCTTTCAATTCCTGCTTTTTTTAGTTCAATTTTTGTGTTTTCAGAAAGTTGGTATAAATATTCGCTGATGTCGATTTGATGCTCTCTGGCACACTGAGACTGATGTTTTTCCAATAAACACAGAGCTTTTACAGCAGTTTCACGAAGCTGCTTGATTAAACGATCGTACTCAGGGGTCATATCAAAATCATCGCTAATGGTTTTAAAATTTTCTTGCAAAATCCAAGCGCAAAACTCATCAATTTTTTCTTGCAAAAGGACAAAACATTCACAATTTTCAAGGCTGTAATGAGTCAGGGTTTGAATTTGAGATTCAAACGTGGATAGAGAAACTAATAAGTGATATTGCCTTTTATTCATTGCCATAAGAATGCCTAATCTGTTTTAAGGGCTCGAACTGGGGTGACGTGGGTATGTCCATGAACGCAACAACCTACGTCCACATGAATCTGATAGATTTTCCCCAGCCTTTCAGAATCGAGCACGTCTTCTGGTTTACCGCAATATTGAACTTCACCATCATTCATTAAGAGAAGATGGTCGCAGTATCGAGCAGCGAGAGAGAGGTCGTGTAGGACCGCAATTGTGATGATATTTTTGGCTCGGGTATATTGACGAACAAGGTCTAAAATTTGGACTTGATGCTTGAGATCTAAGGCGCTTGTTGGTTCATCTAAGAGCAATACCTTGGGCTCAGCAACAAGAGATTGCGCCAGTGAAACCAGCTGTTGCTGACCACCGCTTAGTTGAGAAAACTGTCTAAGGGCGAGATTTCTCAAACCTAGATAATCAAGGATGGCGTCTGCTTTTTGTTCTTGTTCAAATGTGATGTTCCAGCTCAGTTGATGAACCAAGCCCAGTAAGACAAACTCAATAACCGTTAATTGACAGGGAGATTTGTTGAGTTGACATAGGTACGAGAAGGATTGTAGCGGTAATCTCAGCCCGTCCTCCCCACTTGAATTAATCTTCCCATCAGAAGGAATGATGCCCATGATAGCTTTGAGCAATGTCGTTTTTCCTGCGCCATTGGGCCCTAAAATGGCGGTAAATTTGCCACCCAAAAAGTGGGCATCTACCTTCTTTAAAACGAGTTTTCTTCCAATTGGAACGGCAAGATTTTCTATTGAAAGCGACGTCATTAGATAAACCTCCTGCTTATCAGAAAATAAAGAAGGATCGGCACACCGACTAAGGAGGTGACGATACCAATTGGTATGATAGTGCCTGGGACAATCAACTTAGCAACAAGAGACGAGGTACATAAAAGCAACGCTCCCATTAATGCCGCCAAAGGTAAGTAGAAACGCTGATCTTCGCCTATTAGCATTCTTGCTAGGTGAGGAGCAACCAAACCAATGAAACCAATGGTTCCGACAAACGACACTGCTCCTGCAGTTAATAAGGAACACAGTAAAAACATCTGTAGTCTTAACTTGCTGGTCTTTATTCCCAAGGCGAGTGCACGCTCTTCGCCTAAAGTGAGGGCGGTGAGTGCCCATACCTTAGATAACGCAAAGACCAAACCGAACAGGAAAACGGCTCCTGAAACAAAGAAGGACAACCAACTCGCCTTCAGTAGACTGCCAAATAACCAAAAAACAATTTGCTGCAGCACTTCTGGTGATGCCAAATATTGAATTAATGACTGTAAAGCCTGGAAAAAGAAGAGAACGACAATACCTGCCAAAATCAGGATTTTTGCGTCCATATGTCGGCTGCGACCAATTATATAGATCGCCATACTCGCTAATCCAGATGTCAAGAAAGCGGCAAACGGCACGCCTAACCAATGCAAACCAAATACTGAAAAACCGGTTAAAAAAGCTATGGCTGCACCAAATCCAGCAGCAGCAGAGATACCAAGGGTATACGGACTGGCAAGTGGGTTGGCTAAGAGGGTTTGCATTAGACCGCCAGCGAGGCCGAGTGAGGCGCCAACCATAAGACAGGTGAGAGTGATGGGTAACCGAAGTTGCCAGACAATAAGTGTTGATAAGCTGTCACCAGAGGGACCACCTAGGAGGGCTTCAACAACTTGTTCAATGCCTAGCCACGATGAGCCAGTACCAAGATCGAATAAAGCGGAAAAACTCGTTGCCAGAAAAGCGCCTAGCAAAATCTTAATTCTTTGCTTCTGCATTCTTTGATAAATAGCGCCGCTGGAATGATTCAGGTCAGACGATGCTTTCATGCTTTCATTCATGAGTTACGCCCACCTGAATCATGAAAGTGCCTTTGAGCGCTTGCGGCATGTAGTTCCTAAAAAATTCTTGGTGCAATTTCTTAGGTTCAATATCTTTAAATGCTTCTGGGTAAATAGACTTTGCTAGATACAACAAGAAAACGTGGTCGTAAATAGTACGTGTTCCTGAGTGGTATATACCGTAGACGTCACCATTTTTAACTGCCGTCAGTTGATTCCAGCCAGCACGATTTAGGTAGGGGCGGTATCTAGTTTGCGCTTCTTCCATTGTGCTGTTGAAACCAAGCAGGGCGCTGTCGTTATGTTTAACCCAGTGAGCACCGGATATAAAGATCACTTCTGGATCTTGACTCAAGATATATTCAGGCGTTAGGTGGGCAGAACCTTCAAACATCCCATGGGCAAGGTTATCGGCCCCCGCCATTGTCAAAAGGTTGCCCCACATTGTCGTCGAGTAAGATTTACCGTATTCATTTGGTCCACCTGTACCTGCTTCCACATACACACGGCGTGCCGTGTGGTTTTCCAGATGCCTCGTAACACGTTGTTTAACCATGTTTACTGTGTTTTCGTATTCCGTTGCAATCGATGAAGCGCGTCCTTCTGTCCCCATTACTCTGCCTATAACACGTGTGCTAATGACGTGTTTTTCAAGCGTTTGAGCATTGAAGTCTACAACGACAACTCTGATACCATTCTTTTCAAGTATTTCAACTTTTTCACCAAGGGATTGATATTGCCACGCCGCAAGAAGTGCAACATCAGGTTTAGTTAACAAGAGTTTTTCGAAATCAAAAGTACCTGTATAAAGAGAACCTGAATCAATAATCGTTTCTAACTCAGGAATGATTTTTTTATAGGTGGTCCATTGAGATTGACGGTAATCTTTCCAAGAGTGTCTTGGGAAAATAGCCACTTTTTTGTAAGCATCTGGTCCAGCGATCGCTAGGTAATCCTCAAAATAAAAACCTAGGAAAATTTTTTCTGCCGGCTTTTCTAAAGAGATGTTTCTACCGAGCACGTCTTTGAACTGAAGAGCTGTAGAAGCAGAGGCCATGTCACCCAAAGCCAAAGTTGCCAAAAAAAGTGCTTTTACTTTTAAAAGGTGTCCTTTCATTCCCTCGACCTCAAATAGAACACTAATTGTTATAATGTAACAATGGTTCTAGGGTTGAAAAGATATATATTTATTATTTATATCTATTAAATATAAATAATAAAGCTAGGTGGATTTGTTGTTGCGTAATTCAATGGAACTAAATCAAGAACCTACGATATGATCAGCTACGTCCACTCTCTCTCGTAGCTCTATGTCTAAACCTCGTTACAAAACAACCAACAGGAAGCAATACAACCAATCGCTCATTAACCGTGGCTCTCTGACTTTTTGGATTGATGAAGAGGCAATAAGCGGTTGGGCGCAAAGCAAACAGAATAAGCGCGGTAGGCCACGTCGATTCAGTGATTTAGCTATCACGACAGCACTCATGAAAAGTCAAAAAACACGAGACGGATGGCAAGCGTAGAGTCTGGCGATGGCGCGTACGACACGAGAGTGTGCCACGCTGCTATTAAGATTAAGCGAGCCGTTGCGCTTATTCCCCCAAGAGAAGGAGCAGCCTTCTGGGAGCGTGGTCACCCTCGAAATCTCGCCGTGGGTTGCCAGAAGTTATACGGCTCAAATAAGTATTGGAAAGAGCGGTATGGATACCACAGACGTTCACTATCAGAAACAGTGATGTATCGAGTAAAACAGTTGTTAGGAGGGCGATTGAGCTTAAGAAATTACAATTCACAGGTGGGTGAAACTTACGCGATGATAAAACCGTTGAACAAGCTTACTGGGTTAGGTATGCCTGAAACTTGTCGTATTGACTAAAAAGCATGAGAAACGGGGAGACTCTGTTTCTAAACTGAATTACGCAACAAAGCCAATAATTATTGCGAAGGTGTAAATAATTTCTTGGCTTAATTAAAATTGATTTACGCTAGAAAGGCATTGTGTCATTAACGCACTATAACTAAATATCTTGATATAACTACTCTAAGTGGCAAAGGGTAGAGCACACATATGAATAATTTAATAAAGCACCGCACGGTTTTCATCACCGTTTGATTTGGATTTACATGGCTCGCACCACGTATGAAGGATTTTGATATTTCTTTGTTGCGTAAATCAGTTGAACTAAGTTATCGGGACCGATTAAGAGAAACGGATGTGCTATTTGGAGAAATAGTACATCACAGCGCTGAAGTGATGACTAAGGTGAGGTCTCAAAAAAGTGAGGTAAGGACGATATCTGTTTTTATTCCTACTGGAAAATACGACAAGTGTTTGCCTTACTTATAGACGTATATACATTAACTTAGAAACTGGCTTGACTGATTTGGGGCTAACTCTAACAAGTTAGAGCTTAATCGAGCGCTTGAGACCATTAATGCTCGTTTTGAAAAAGGGACGCTGACCTTTGGCTCTCAAAAGGGAGTTACAGTGAGCAAGGTGGCAGTATCGATATACCCATTCTAGTGACTTACTGACGGGTAAATGTATTTAAATAATCCTCATTCTTGGCTTCTTATCTCTTAGCTTATTGCTTCTTAGTTTTTTACGTGGGGTGAGAAATAATGAGGTGCTCTTTCCTTAGGCGTGATCCTTCGGGCAAGGCTTTCTCTTGGAGCTTTCATCTATGGCCTAGATTGGCATCACCCTAGTGAGCCACTGCGTGCCGCACCAGAAGGTGCTTCTCTACAAGCTCCTATCGTACAACCCTAAACGCCTGCGCCTCGTCAGTCTTCCTCGTTGCTGTTCGTCGTACCTCCTCACTCATTTCACTGACCTCCATTAAGTTCGAGTAAGGGCTTGTTGCCTTATGTGCCGATTTCCCTTTCGACTTGCATCATTTGATGGGGCTCGCAGGCTGTTTACCGTGCTCGCTCAGAGCCCCAATAACAAGGGTATATGAACGCTTCGCGCCCTTGTTATTGAGAACCATGAGCGCTTGCCGGACAGCCAAGCGGCTCCATAAAAGTGATACTCAAACAAAAAGGAAACTCCTCATGGCACAACGAAACTCAAGCCCAACTCTCTCTAAATCGATGTTCAGCGACCAGCGTTTCGCCGCTGGGCACGAAAGCTCACCAAAAAATGATATCTCCTGCCAGGTCGTTGAACGTGCAGTGCGTTCGACCGTTTCCGCGACTGTTTCAAAGGGACTTATTTGGGTGAATTCAACGGACTTTAATTCGAGCGTTCGAGCGGTTAAAGTGCATGAGATTTTACTTAATGAGTTTGGTTATACCGACTCTTTGATCTTGGAGGAAGGAAATAAAGGAAAAGGGGTGAGTATTGGCGTATGTGATAGAGCTACGACTGTGAAACAGATGCGAGAAGATTACGCCTATGCGAAAAAAGAAGAGAGAAACGTTGAAACGACCGCTAAGCATCAAGCGAGAGCGAAAGATCTTCTGACTATCTTGTATGGCCAATAACACGGACTGAGCGCCGCCCATCACGACTTTAAATATTAAAAGGGATCTATTATGTCTGTACTTGCTAACTACTCTAATCACAGCCTTTTCTCTGTAGAAGAAAAAGATATCTTGCACCATGCCGCGAGCATTTTAAAATCTAAGTTGTTTGTGTCAGAGCAGACGCCACTCAATTCCCCTGAATTGGTGAAGTCATTTTGTCAGGCTTCACTTGCTTCCAATGAAAGCGAAGTGTTTGGGGTGATCTTTCTTGATAGTCAGCATCGAGTTTTACGCACAAAAGAGATGTTTAACGGCACCATTGACACCGCATCCGTTTACCCGCGTGAAGTGGTCAAAGAGTCACTGGCCACAAATGCAAGCGCGGTCATTTTTTATCATAACCATCCCAGCGGTGATGCCACACCCAGTCAAGCCGATCGACGTATTACTCGACGACTGACCGACGCGTTAGCCTTGGTTGATATTCGAGTTCTCGATCATTTCGTGGTGTCTTTTGAAGATGTGGTGTCGTTTGTGGAGCGTGGTTGGATATAGCCATTAGTGAAACATGTCTCTCATTTACGCCTATTCTGGCGTGAATGACTTCCTCATCATAATGCTATAAACTGTAAGCAATTAAATAAGGTTTCTACTATGTCTGAATCAAGCAAAGTCACATTAAGCGTTGAAGAGCTGATCAACCTAACCGCTCATGCTGCCACTCAAGAGCAGTTAAATGATACGCGTAAAGAACTCGATCAGAAGATCGAAGCGGTTCGTCATGAGCTTTCAGATAAAATCGACACAGTTCGTAATGAGCTTTCAGATAAAATCGACACAGTTCGTAATGAAGTGAGTTCCCTTAAAAATCTCATTATTGCAACAGCCTTCGCTATGATTGCGACGGTAGCCGGTGCCGCGTTTTGGGTTGGCAGTCATATCAACGTTTAATATTCAAATATGTTTTCTTAAATGCCTCTTATCCTAGAGGCATTTTTTTTGTCCGAACGCTTCAACGCTCGCGCTAAAAGAATTTGAGCCAAAGGCTCGACCGCAAGCGGTCGCCAATACCGCTCTCAGTACCACAGTACGCCTATTTGCTCGATGTTTGATTCTATTGCTTTTTCATGGTGTCACTTTGT